>NZ_FCOF02000156.1 GCF_001544755.2 Caballeronia catudaia
CGATCCGATCAAGGTCATCACCGTGCGATCGACGGGATTCGATCCGGTTGCAGCCGAAGGCGGCAGCGCAGCAGTCGAAAAAATCGAAGCGGCAGCCGATGCCGGCATCTCGCAGTTCGTGAGCCGCGAAGTCACGAAGCTCGATCGTCCGGAACTGACGAGCGCGCACATCATCGTGTCGGGCGGTCGCGGTCTGGGCAGCGGTGAGAACTACACGAAGACGCTGGAGCCGCTGGCGGACAAACTCGGCGCGGCGCTGGGCGCATCGCGCGCGGCGGTCGATGCGGGCTATGTGCCAAACGATTTTCAAGTTGGGCAGACCGGCAAGATCGTCGCGCCGCAGTTGTACGTGGCCGTCGGCATCTCGGGCGCGATTCAACACTTGGCCGGCATGAAGGACTCGAAGGTCATCGTCGCGATCAACAAAGACCCGGAAGCGCCGATTTTCAGCGTGGCCGATTACGGTCTCGTCGGCGATCTGTTCACGGTCGTGCCGGAACT
>NZ_FCOF02000154.1 GCF_001544755.2 Caballeronia catudaia
GTCCGGCGCGTCCTGACACGCTGAAGGGTTTAGTTACAGTCACATTTTTCGTGCCCTTTTGAAGGGCGCGTCGCACGCCATTATTTCGCATTCCGCCAGGCATCGGCACGGCCGTGCAGCGGCGACTCCGAACGCACGGGGCGCCTGCGCAGCCGGATTCTCTTTTTCGTGATCCTTTGATCGCTCAGGAGATGGAAATGCAGATTCGTCCCCTCTACGACCGGGTTATCGTCAAGCGAATCGAGCAGCAGCGTACGACCGCCTCGGGCATTGTGATTCCCGATTCAGCCGCGGAAAAGCCCGAACAAGGCGAAGTCGTTGCTGTCGGCAACATGGCCGACTGCTGCAGGATGGAACGCAGCGCGCGCTCCAGCTAAAGGTCGGTGACCAGATGATTTGCGGCAAGTATGCAGGCCAGACCATCAAAGTGGATGGCGAGGAACTGCTCGTCATGCGCGAGGAAGACGTGATGGACGTGCTCGAAGCCGACGCGGGCGTCTCGCGCAAGGCCGCCTGAATACCGTACCACCCGCGAACCTCGCAGATCGACAGAGCGTTCGCCG
>NZ_FCOF02000151.1 GCF_001544755.2 Caballeronia catudaia
TGTCACGGGGCGGCGTAATGACGCCGGGGATGGGCGGCGTAATGGCGCCAGCAGAAGCGGGGTAAAACGCGGATTCGAACGGTTTCAAGGTTGCGGTTTTTTGCCGTTTTTGGCAACCGCATTTTCGCCGTTGTCGGGCATCGGTTTGGGCTTGCGGAAGCTCTCGCCCTCGATGACGACACGATAGGCGCCGTGGCGCAGGCGATCGAGCGTTGCAGCTCCAAGAACGCGGTTGTCGGGGAAGGCGTCGCCCCATTCGCTGAAGTCCAAATTTGAAGTCAAGATCGAGGCTGCGCGCTCGTACCTTGCAGCGATCAGGTCGTGAAAGTCCTCATCGTGGGGTGCACGAAGAGGTTTGAGCGCGAAGTCGTCAACGATCAGCAGTGGCACACGCACGAACTGCTGAAACTTACGTTCGTATAGATCAGTGGCGCGCGCTGCATGCAGCTTCTTGAGCAGATCGGTCTGGTTGATAAACAGCACATCGCGACCTTGGCGCGCGGCACAGTGCCCGAGCGCCTGCGCTAAATGCGACTTGCCGACGCCTGTCTGGCCGACCATCAGAACGCAGACCTTCTCGTCGATGTATCGGCCCGTCGCAAGGTCGTGAAGGTGCGAACGGTTTA
>NZ_FCOF02000150.1 GCF_001544755.2 Caballeronia catudaia
GAGAAGCGCCTCGCGCTCGGCGTGTATCCCGACGTATCACTGGCGGCGGCGCGCAAGAAGCGCGACGACGCGCGCGAAAAACTCGCGCACGGTATCGACCCCGGCGAAGCGAAGAAAGACGACAAGCGCGCCGCCCTGCTCGCCGCGTCGAACTCGTTCAAGGCGGTGGCGCTCGCGTGGATGGACGAACGCAAGGCTCTGGTCGATATCGGCCAGTACAACAAGACGCTCGCGCGCTTCAACAACGACGTGTTTCCGTGGCTTGGCACGCGGCCCATTACCGCGATCGACGCGCCCGAACTCCTCGCCGTGCTCAAACGCATCGACGAGCGCGGCGCGCGCTTCACTGCGCATCGCGTGCGCAGCGAGATAAGCCGCGTGTTTCGATACGGCATCAAGGAAGGTCACTGCAAGACGGACCCTGCCCGCGATCTGATCGGCGCGATTCCGCCGCCCGCGACAACGCATTTCGCCTCGATCACCGATCCGGTCAAGGTCGGCGAGATGCTGCGCGCCTCCGATGCGTTCGCTGGCACGTTCCCAGTCCAATGCGCGTTGAAACTCGCTCCGATGCTCTTCGTTCGTCCGGGCGAGTTGCGTCAGGCCGAGTGGACTCAATTCGATCTGGACAA
>NZ_FCOF02000149.1 GCF_001544755.2 Caballeronia catudaia
GAGGTGTCCCCCGACCACAGGATTGCAGGGATCGAAATGTTGGTAGCAGAGCGGACCGCCATAATCGCAGCAATACCGTCCTCGTGTTCGAGCCGGTAGTCGGAGAGGATGAGGTGCGGACCGCTTGCCAAAGCCTCACTACGCAATTGCTCGATGACGTCCGACGATGATTCCCCGGCTACGACGTAGCAGCCACGCTCGATCAGGCGCATCGATATTTCGACTCTTAGGTCGCTATTGTCCTCGATGATCGCCACGACCATATTGGTCAGGTCCGGGTCGCCGTCTTCGGCCGTTTGAACCTCCCGCAACTCCGGCGGTATAAGCCCCATGAACGGGACCGCAACCGAAAAACGCGAGCCCCGCCCTGGTGTCGACTCGATGTGGAGCTTGTGACCGAGAAGGTTCGCCAGCCCCTGAACAATGGACAGACCCAGGCCGAACCCTTTTTCCCGATTCCGCTCGGGATTATCGACCTGTACATAGCTTTTGAAGATATCCGCCTGTCTACCTGCAGGGATACCGATCCCATTGTCCCAGACGCTTATCTTTATGTGGCTGCCTCTCCTTTGGCAACTCACCAGAACATGCCCTTTCTGCCTCTTTTGAAATCAGAGTGGGTGGTTGTGCGGGTCAAGGGCGGGCGTGAGCCCGGCGCAGCGAACCCTTGAGGC
>NZ_FCOF02000147.1 GCF_001544755.2 Caballeronia catudaia
TTGCCCTGGTCGTACGTAAAGCTCTGGCGCAGGGGTTCGGGAATCGAATTGAGTTTGGCCGAGAAGCCCGCCAGAGCAGAGGCGGCGGTTGCGTCCTGCATCTTGGCAAGCAGCACCAGGCGGCTGGTGCGCTCGACGAGCACGCCAACAGAGGATTGATTTCCGGCGCCCTTGATAAAGTCGCCTTCCCAATGACCGGGCAGCAGGCGGTCTTCGATTTCGGGCGGGCGCACGTGGATACTGACCATGTCGGGAATCTGCCCGCGTCGGTCTGTACCGCGCGTGCGGGACATACGGGTGCTGTGGCCGTGGCGCAGGCAGGCAATCAACTGGCGGCGCAATTCGCCGCGCGGCTGAGCGTAGATAGCCGTGTAGATGGTTTCATGCGATACGTGCTGGGTCGGATCGGTCGGATACATGCGCCTAAGTGTGCCCGATATCTGCTGGGGCGACCACTTCCACTCGAGCAGGGTGAGCACGACTCGCCAGCAAACGCTTTGCGGGCAAAGCTTGGCGGGGCGGCGACCAGCGCTACGGCGGGAGGCGCACAGCGCTTGAGCAGGCACTGATGCGTAGCCAGCAGGAGAACTGTTCCGTGTCAGTTCACGGCTCACGGTGGACGGCGAGCGCCCGAGCATTCGGGCCATGGCCCGAATGCTCACATCCTGCAGTCGTAGGCTTGCGATGGCGAGGCGTTCTTCAGGTTGAAGGTGCTGGTATGAAGTAGTTTTGTCGGGCATTGCAACACCTTATACGAGATA
>NZ_FCOF02000146.1 GCF_001544755.2 Caballeronia catudaia
GCGAATGCGGCCACTCGCGACGGCGCGCGCGATGCGGGGCTTATCGGCTATCACATGCTGCGGCCGAACGACGATCCGTCGAAGATTGCGTACAGCTTCACGCTGATGGAGCGCCGCGGCGGCGCGAACCTCGTGCGCGTGCAGACCGACAGCGTCAACCAGCCCTTCGATATCAGCCGCAGCGGACGGCTCAACCTCGGCTCGACGGCCAAGCTGCGCACGGTCATCACCTATCTGCAGATCGTCGCGGACCTGCATGCGCGCTTCGGTTCGATGAGCGCGGCCCAGTTGCATGCCGTGACGCCCGACCGCCAGGATGCGCTCACGCGCTGGGCGCTCGACTATCTCGCGAAGACGCCCGACCGGTCGCTCGCCGCGATGCTCGATGCCGCCGTCGAGCGCAAATATTCCGCGAGCCCCGGCGAGACCTTCTACACGGGCGGCGGCGCGCAGAGCTTCAACAACTTCGAGGCGACCGACAACTCGCGCGTGCTGACCATCGAGCGCGCTTTCCAGCATTCGGTGAATCTGGTGTTCGTGCGCCTGATGCGCGATATCGTCCACTACGAAATGGTGAAGGTGGCCGGGCCGTCGTCCGGCTGGCTCGACGATCCCGCCGTGCGCCACGCCTACCTGACGCGTTTCGCGGACGCGGAGAGCCGCGTGTACATGAGCCGCTTCTATGCGAAGTACCGGCTCAAGACCGCGGACGAGGCGCTTGCGCTTCTGTTGCGCGACGTGCGCAAGTCGCCGCCCAAGCTGGCCACGGT
>NZ_FCOF02000143.1 GCF_001544755.2 Caballeronia catudaia
CGGCTGTAGAGCGCGGCGTAAGGTGTGCGTTCGAGCATGCTGGCCAGCGGCGGATGACCGACCAGCCACACGGTGATGAGGTCGCGGGCATCGAAGGCGAAATTTAAAAAGCTGGGAAAGTCACGGAAGAACTCGGGCGGGAGGTTCTGAGCTTCATCGATGATCCATAAAGGCAAGACCTGTTTGCCGGTGGCGAGCTCGGTGATGCGCAGTTTCAGTTCGCGCCAGAGATCGGCGCGCCGGTAGCTGGGCTCCAGGCCGAGCGAGCGCGCAAGCGAGCGGTACAGGTCGATGCGGCCGAACTCGGTCTCGGCGAGGTAGATCGTCTGGTAGCGATGCGGATTCAGGCCGTGCGTGAGATGGCGCAGCGCAGCGGTCTTGCCCACGCCGGGCTCACCGGTCAGCAGGCCGATGCCGGGACTGGTCAGCAGCCACTGGAAGCGTTCGGCCAGGCGTGCGAGTGCGCCGTCGTCCCAGAGTTCGGTGCAGTCCTTGTCCAGCGGCGCGTGCCGCAGGCCGAAGTGTTGACGGTACATAGTCAGTCCTCCAGCCGGTAATGACGTTGATGCGTGAGCTCGATGAGGTTCGGCCCGGCGCTGATAGCCGCCGTGGCCGGCGCGACAGCGGGTCGCTGCCGGCGACGGTGAGTGTTCGCGACGAGATCAAGAGGTGTGGCCGCGCCAAGCAGCTGACCGGTGTCGCTCTCGACGCGTACTACGGTAGCGGTGTGCGGGGAGACGACGAGCACGACGCGCTGGCCGGTGAGTTCGTACGGGACTTCGAAGTAACGGCCGGCCCACGAGACGGTGCCGTTACGACGCACCAGTCGGGAAATACGATGCAGGAA
>NZ_FCOF02000142.1 GCF_001544755.2 Caballeronia catudaia
GGCTCGCGCACGTAGGCGGTCAGCGTGCCGAAGAAGCGTTCGCCGATCACGAAGACGAACGTCGCGCTCCGGTTCACCTTGCGCGATTCGATGAGACGCCGGCCGCGCGCGTACACATTGAAGCGCTGATCGCCCGTGCCCGTCTTGCCGGATACATCAAGCGAGCGGCCATCGGACGAGGCCATGCCTCCGGCGAGGCGCTGCGCGGTGCCGCCCGCAACGACATCGCGCAAAAGCTGCTGGACGACAGACGCAATCTCAGGCGCGACCAGCGGCTGCGGCGGCGCGCTCACATGGACGAAGTGCGTCTCGTACGGCGTGTCCTTCGCGAATTCGAGCGTCGAGATGCGCTGCGTGGCGAGCCCGCTGCCCCCGTTCTCCACGATGCCGATCAATTGCGCGAGCGCCTCGGGCCGGTCGCCCGCCGCGCCGATCGCCGTCGCATAGGAAGGCGTCACCGACGAGAACGGATAGCCGAGCGCGCGCCACGACTTCGCGATTTCAGCATAGGCCTGCAGTTCGACCATGCGCCTGATGCGCCTGTCCTGCGTCGCGCGATAGCGCGTCTTGAAGAGCCACGAATAGGCGGCGACGCGTGCATTGCGGCTCGCTTCCTGCACATCGTTCAGGGTCGCGAGCGGATGCGCGCGCAGATGGTTCACCGTCCACAGTTCGAGCGGATGCACGCTCGCGATGTATCCGCGATCGTTGAGGTTGAATTTGTCGACACCGTATTTGACGTAGAGCTTCGCGAGGTCGCCATCCGTGATCGACGCCGACGGCGTGCCGCGCAGCGCCGTACGCATCTGCTCATCGAACCATGCCTGCGGCGCGTCGGGCGCCACGCTTCTCAACACCGTGGCCAGCTTGGGCGGCGACTTGCGCACGTCGCGCAACAGAAGCGCAAGCGCCTCGTCCGCGGTCTTGAGCCG
>NZ_FCOF02000138.1 GCF_001544755.2 Caballeronia catudaia
TATTGAGACTTACGTAAGTCATGACATCACCAGAGCTCGGCTTGTTTCCAACATGCGGCGATGATCGATTTGCGCTTCTGCCCGCTCTTGAGCTTATTGCGAGCGGTGTACTTCAGTTCAGCGAGGTTGTCAGGACAGAAGTTGGCCAGGGCGTGCCGCTTAAGCCAGGCCCACAAATACTCGACCGGATTGAGGTCTGGGGCATAGCCGGGCAGCAGTGCCATCTGTATTGCTCCATCCGTGCTGTCGAGATATTCGCGCACCACGCGGCTTTTGTGCTGTGCTGCACCGTCCCACACGATCAACAACTTGCGCTTGAACTGCGTGCGCAGCGCCTTGAGGAATTCCACGATCTGCGCGCTCTTGATCGCGCCATCGTGCAAGCGAAACAGGAAATTCGCGCGGGTGAGGCCGGCGATGGCCGAAACATGCTTCCAGTTGAAGTGAAACTGGATGACCGGCGTACATCCCTTGGGCGCCCAGGTGCGCACGCGCGTGGGACGCTCCGAGAGGCCCGATTCATCAATGAACACGATCAGTCTTCGTTCGGCGGCACACTTTTTTTGAGCGCAGGCCAAGTTTTGCGCTTCCAAGTCAGCACAGCTTGCTCGTTGCGTTCGATGGCCCGGCGCTCCGGCTTTTGCGAACTGAATCCCAGCGCGCCCAGCAGTCGCCAAACATGGACCTCGCTGAAGGTTATGCCGTACAGTCGCTCGATGAGCGCCCGTACGCGTTTGAGTGTCCACAACTCGGTACCGAAACCGTGTGTCAATGGACCTTGCAGCAGCGCCACGCGCACGCCCTCCAACTGGCCCGCATCCAACTGCGCTGGCCGGCCCGTGGTCATGACGCGTAACGCCTCAATGCCGCCTTCGTCCAAACGGGCCTTCCATGTGTATGCCGTCTGTCGCGCCACGCCAACGGCCTTGGCGGCTTCGGCTGGCGTTTTGCCCGCCAGCATGAGGCGGCCGGCTCGCATTCGCTTGCGCGTCGCTTCGTCCATCTTGGCCATGAATCTCATCCCTCATCAAGGCGATGATCGTATAACGCTCAAGCCGAGAATCGGTTGTCATGGATTTAGTAAAACTCAATA
>NZ_FCOF02000137.1 GCF_001544755.2 Caballeronia catudaia
GGAGATTTCGTGAACGACATCGATCCCAAAGCCCTGTTTCGCCTGTCGGTACTGGGGCCGCTCGTCAGCCGCGAGCGCCTCGGTCGCGGCGAACTGCAGCTGATCGTACGCCAGCTAGCCCGTCAGGAGTACGCAATACCTGGTTCACGACGGCGCTATATCAGCGAGAAGACGCTGCAGGCGTGGTACTACGCTTGGCGGCGTCATGGGCTCGCCGGCCTTTCTGACCGACCGCGCACCACCGCCGGCCAGTCGAAGTTGCCCGCCGCGATACAGAGTGCCGTGCTGGCCGCCAAGCGGGAGAATCCGCGCCGTTCAATCCGTCAGATCCGATTGCTGCTTGAGGCCGCCGGGCTCGTGCCGCACGACACGCTCTCTCGCTGCGCCGTGCACCGCCTGCTCAAGGCTCACGGGCTCTCGCGCATTGCCTCTGCCGAAGTCGTACCGGAGGAGAAGCGCAGCTTTGAGGCCGAGCACGCCGGCTCGATCTGGTACGGCGATGTGATGCACGGCCCCACACTGTCGTTCGGTGGGCGTCGAACGAAGACGTATCTCGTGTCGCTGATGGACGACGCTTCGCGGTTAATCGCGCACTGCGCGTTCTGTCCGGCCGAGACAGCGCTCGAGATCGAGGGCGTCCTCAAACAGGCGCTGCTTCGTCGAGGCATTCCAGTTCGCCTGGTGGTCGATAATGGCGCCGCTTATCGTGCTTCTACCCTCCAGGGCATCTGCGCGCGCCTGTCAATCCGTCTTGTCTATTGTCGCCCGTATGCGCCCGAAGGGAAGGGGAAACTGGAACGGTGGCACAGAACGCTACGCGAGCAGTTTCTCGCTGAACTGGACGGGTCCCACATTCGCGATCTCGCCGATCTCAACGCCCGGCTGTGGGCGTGGGTCGAGGAGATTTACCATCGTAGACCCCATACCTCGCTCGCTGGTCAAACTCCGCTCGCTCGGTATCAGCAGGACCTGCCACGCATCCGCCTTCTTGGATCACTTGCCGCTCAGCTCGATGAACTGTTCCTGCATCGTATTTCCCGACTGGTGCGTCGTAACGGCACCGTCTCGTGGGCCGGCCGTTACTTCGAAGTCCCGTA
>NZ_FCOF02000135.1 GCF_001544755.2 Caballeronia catudaia
TAAGGAACCTCTGCATAACCCTACTTATAGTGGCGATAAGGAGTACTATTAGAGAACCAGCGACTTGGAGGAATCACGATGACGCAACTTCATCTCGGCTTGGACCTGTCAACCAAGCGCACGCGTAAGCGGGATTTTCTGGACGAGATGAGGCGAGTGGTGCCATGGTCGAGGCTGATTGCATTGATCGAACCGCATTACCCGAAGGGGAAGACTGGTCGTCCGCCCTTTCCGGTAGCGACGATGTTGCAAATTCACTTCCTTCAACAATGGTTCGGTCTGTCGGATCCAGCGATGGAAGAAGCCCTCTATGATGTCCCGCTGTATCGCGAATTCGCAGGCCTCGATGGAGCGATGACCCGTCTTCCAGACGAAACGACTATCTTGCGGTTTCGGCACCTGCTCGAAGCGCATGGCATCGCTGCGCAGATTCTTGCGGTCGTCAATGAAATATTGAACGAAAAGGGATTGATGCTTAAGGCGGGTTCAGCTGTCGATGCTACGTTGATCGCAGCGCCCAGTTCGACCAAGAACGGCTCGGGCACACGTGACCCGGAGATGCAGTCGACCCAGAAAGGCAGGAACTGGTACTTCGGCATGAAGGCGCATATAGGCGTGGACGCAGAATCAGGCCTCGTTCACACGGTCATCGGCACGGCGGCTAACGAGCACGACATCAATACGGCCCTTGCGCTGTTGCACGGTGAAGAAACGGACGTTTACGCTGACGCCGGATACCAGGGCATCGAAAAACGTAAGCAACCGGGCTCGGCTCGATGGCATGTTGCGATGCGGCCCAGCAAGCGAAGGAAATTGAACTTGAAGGATCCTCTCGATGCGATATACGACAAGATCGAACGACTGAAGGCCGGCATTCGTGCAAAGGTCGAACATCCGTTTCGAATTCTCAAGCGACAGTTTGGTTATTTGAAAACGCGATACCGGGGGCTGGCGAAGAACACCGCGCAGATCACCACATTATTTGCGTTGGGCAATTTATGGATGATGCGCAAGGCGCTATGCAAAGCTTAAAAGACACCGCAGGTTGAACTCGCTCCCGCGCTCTCGATGAGGGCACAAAGTGTGCGCCCATCGCCTCTGCCATTGACGGACCGAGCCGGATAAAAAAGCTG
>NZ_FCOF02000129.1 GCF_001544755.2 Caballeronia catudaia
CGCGGCGAGCTGCGCGAGCGCGTCGTGCGCCTCGCGCAAACACTCTCCGAACTCGGGTTGAAGTCCGGCGACCGCGTGGCCGCGATCATGCGCAACGACGGCGACGCGATCACGGTCGCGCTCGCCGTGGCCGCGCTCGGCGCAACGCTGTCCACCGCCGCGCCGGAAAACGGTGTGCAGGCCATCCTCGACCGCTTCGCGCCGCTCGATCCGACGATGTTGTTCGCGCACACGGCGCAACGTCCGTTCGACACGGGCGGCTCCATCTCGGGGCACGTCGCCGCGGTCGCGGCCCAGTTGCCGTCGCTGACGGACATCGTGTGCCTCGATGAAACGGAACTGCCGAGCTCCGTCACGCAGCGCCAGCACGAGTTGCGCTCGCTGATCACGCGCGGCGACGCGACGCGCTTCTCATGGCAGCGCTTCCCGTTCAATCATCCGCTCTTCATCATGTTTTCGTCGGGGACGACGGGCAAGCCGAAATGCATCGTGCACGGCGCGGGCGGCACGCTGCTCGAACACGTGAAGGAGCATCGGCTGCACAGCGACTTCGGCCCCGGCGACAAGCTCTTCTTCCACACGAGCTGCTCGTGGATGATGTGGAACTGGCAATTGTCGGTGCTCGCGTCGGGCGTCGAGATCATCACTTACGACGGCCCCGTCGCCGCCGTCGATACGCTCTGGCGCCTCATCGCCGACGAGCGCGCGACCGTCTTCGGCACGAGTCCCGCCTATCTGAAGATGAGCGAGGATGCGGGCATCGAGCCGGCCGCGCAACTCGATCTCTCCGCCCTGCGCGCGATGATGTCCACCGGCGCGGTGCTCTACGACGCACAGTTCCAATGGGTCCACGATCACGTCAAGCCGTTGCAGCTCCAATCGATTTCGGGCGGCACGGACATCATCGGCTGCTTCGTGCTCGGCAACCCGAATCTGCCCGTCTTCGCGGGCGAAGCGCAGTGCAAAAGCCTCGGTCTCGACGTGCAGGCGTTCGATCAGGGCGCGAGCACGATCATGCCGGGCGAGCTCGTCTGCACGAATCCGTTCCCGTCGCGCCCGCTTGGCTTCTTCGGCGACGACGACGGCTCGCGCTTTCACAAGGCGTACTTCGCCGCGAACGAAGGCGTGTGGACGCACGGCGATGTCGTCGAATTCTCGCCGGAAGGCTCGGCGCGTCTGCACGGCCGCAGCGACGGCGTGCTCAACGTGCGCGGCATCAACGTGAGTCCGGGAGAGATCTATCGCATCCTGAGCGGGATTCCCGAGATTCTTCGTGCGATGGTCGTGCCGCAGACCGGCGCCAGCGCGGGCGACGCGGGCCAGCGCATCGTGCTCCTGCTCGTGCTGCGGGCGGGCGCGCAACTGAATGCGGCGCTCGCCGCGCGCGTGCGCCGCGATCTCACGCGCGAGGGCTCGGCTGCGCTCGTGCCGGACGTCATCGTGCAGGTCGACGGCTTGCCGGTCACGCACAATAACAAGCCGTCCGAAGCAGCCGCGCGCGA
>NZ_FCOF02000128.1 GCF_001544755.2 Caballeronia catudaia
TGTCAGGGCTTTTTAATAATGTCCGATTTGAGCTCATTAGAAATGTCCGATTTCAGCCCTCTGGCGCATGCTGGCGCGATGCGTTGTCGAGGAGCCGATTATGAACGGACGTGGACTGATCACGACAAGCATGCGCGAACTGAAACGGATCAAAGTCATCGAGGCGGTGGTCGAAGGCCGATTGTGCTGCTATCAGGCAGCCGAGCAACTCGACTTGTGTGTGCGGCAGATCAGCCGATTGTGCCGGCGCTATGAGGCGTGTGGGCCGGCCGGTCTGGTGTCGGGCAAGCGTGGCAAGTCGAGCAACCGCGAATTGCCGATCGAGCTGCGCGCGCGGGCGATGGCGCTGGTGCGTGAGCGCTACGCCGATTTCAGGCCCACCTTGGCACGCGAGAAGCTCGACGAATGTCATGGCATCAAGCTGGGCAAGGAAACGGTGCGGCGCTGGATGCGCGACGCGGGTCTGTGGATTCCACGCCAGCAGCGCGCACCGCGGGTGCATCAGCCGCGCAACCGCCGCGCGTGTCTGGGCGAACTGATTCAGATCGACGGCAGCGATCATCGCTGGTTCGAGGATCGCGCACCCGCCTGCACGCTGCTGGTGTTCATCGACGATGCGACGGGCCGGCTGATGACCCTGCACTTCACCGCGACTGAATCCACCTTCAGCTACTTCGAGGCTCTGCGCAAGTATCTCGAAGCGCATGGCAAGCCCGTTGCGCTGTACAGCGACAAGGCGGCGGTGTTCCATTGCAATGGGCACGCCGAGACCGCTGGCAAGGGTGTCACGCAGTTCGGGCGGGCTCTGTACGAGCTCAACATCGATACCTGGTGCGCCAACAGCAGCCAGGCCAAAGGGCGTGTCGAGCGGGCCAATCTGACCTTGCAGGACCGCTTGGTGAAGGAGCTAAGGTTGCGCGGCATCAACACCCAGGAAGCCGCCAATGCGTATGCGCCCCACTTCGTCGCCGACTTCAATGGCCGCTTCGGCAAGACGCCAAGAAGCACGTTCGATGCACATCGACCGTTGCGCGCGGATGAATCGCTCGACCTGATTCTCACCTCACGGGTGCCGCGCCGCGTCACCAAGGTGTTGACGGTGCAGTATGACCGGGTGATTTATATGCTGGACGACACGCCGGAGAATCGCGCGTTGATTCATCAGTATCTGGACGTGTTCGAGTATCCGGACGGGCGCATCGAGATCCGGGTCAATGGCAGGGCCCTCGCCTATCGGCAATACGATCGGCTCTCGGAGATCGATCAGGGCGCCGTGATCGACAACAAACGCCTGGGGCACGCATTGCAAGTCGCCCAGGTATTGCAGGCACAGCGCGATGATCGCTGCGCTTCAGGCATGCCATCGCGAACGAACCAAGGGCTGGCTCCGCGGCCCAAAGAGCGCAAGGTGGGCACGCGAACGCAGCGCGAATTGACGCAGCAACAGTTCAATGCGGCGGTGCTGAGTACCGCCAAAACGCGGGCAGCCGCGGTGGGGAAATGACTGGAAGCATGAAGGGATTGAACCGAAAAACCGGACATTTCTAACGAGCCAGCCATCGGACATTTCAATTTAGCCGTGACA
>NZ_FCOF02000140.1 GCF_001544755.2 Caballeronia catudaia
GTAAAGAGCCCTCGTGGTGAGCGTTGTTGGAAAAGGCAGGGATCTACTCTGTCAGGTAAGAATCAAAGAGACGAACGTAAGTGAACCGCTGATGACGTGTCGATAATTTCACGAACTGATGTCAAAACCGGAGAGCCCACTTGCTCCGGGACAAGATGGGGCGATGCCTGCCGACGGCCCCATCGGCATCCGGCATAAAGGCGGCGTGACTTTGATTCAGGCTTTGGTAAGGAACTTGGGAACCTGTCGTCCCGATGCGAAGGGAGAAATCCAAGCGGAAGGCCTCCGCAAGGATGAGAGTACCGATGCGGGGCACAGGGGCGGAGACGCCCGTAGTAGGGTTGAAGGTCCTGTAATGGGACTGGACCGAAGGGGCGTCATCGTCCGGCGTTATCGCGTCGGCAACTTGAAAGAGGAGGACCGGGGTGAATAACGCAAAGCCGTTTTGTATTTCCAAGCGAGAGGTGTGGGAGGCGTATAAGCAGGTGACGGCCAACCGCGGGGCGGCGGGTGTGGACAAGCAGTCGATGACGGAATTCGAGGCAGATCTGAAGAACAATCTGTATCGAATCTGGAATCGGATGTCGTCTGGCAGCTACCTTCCGCCGCCGGTCTTGCGGGTTGACATACCAAAGGACGGGGGTGCGGGAACGAGACCGTTGGGAATACCAACGATTTCAGATCGCATCGCCCAGACGGTGGTCAAGCGATATCTGGAACCGCTAGTGGAACCGGTGTTCCACAACAATTCGTACGGGTATCGTCCCGGACGGTCAGCGCATCAGGCGCTCGATGTGGCCCGGCAGCGATGCTGGAACCATGACTGGGTGCTGGACCTCGACATCAAGAATTTCTTTGGCAGTATTGATTGGGAACTCATGATGCGAGCGGTGCGCTGCCATACGGACTGTGCGTGGGTGCTGCTGTATATCGAGCGATGGCTCAAGGCGCCTGTGCAAATGCCGGACGGGACCGTAGTGAAACCGGACAAGGGCACCCCGCAGGGTGGTGTCGT
>NZ_FCOF02000124.1 GCF_001544755.2 Caballeronia catudaia
GGTACGACATTCGCGCAGGTGATCCCGCGCGCAGCGTTGGAGCAGATGCAAAGCGGTGCGGCGCGGGACGACGCGGGCGTGCAGTGGTGGAACGTGGCCGTGGGCGACGCGAATGGGCGCACTTCTTGGGGTTGGCTGTGCGAGAAAGATCATCCGAATACGGAGTGGCAGAGTCCATGGTCATGGCCGGGCTTCGAGTTGATTGATAGCTCGAGCATTACGCCGCTGAACATGTTCAAGCGCTTTTTGTTCGTGACCGATCAGCTATTCGATGGAGAGGCTGAGGAATTCAGTGTCGTTGCAGCCTCGATCAATAAGGGAGAATTCATTGGGAAGCTCGAAAAAGCAGTCGACCTACAAGGCGACAACAACGGAAAAGTCACTGCCAAGGAATTGCGCGAGGCGCTGAAGACGAGGTGGCTGGCGAGCGCGCTGTCGCACGTTTCGGTGCGCTACGAGAGCGAATGGGGCGGCAGTATGAGCAAGTGGGATGCGCTGTCGTCATTGATGGGCGATGGGCAGTACATCTGGCAAGGTGAACTGGAGCGGATTCAGAAGCTGCTGTGGTGGGATAAGGTCGCGGAAGCGGTCAAAGGCTTTCCACAGGAACCCATCGCTTGGCATTTGCATCCCATTGGGATTGTGGGGAATTTTATGCAGACTGGACCGTCTCGTGATTCTGAACAAAACGACTTTACGGAGGAAGATGCGAAGCGAGCGCTACGCCATATTTTGGATAAGTATGGGCGTGAGATCGCGGAAGTCGTTGAACGAATGTATCGGACAGAGACGCGCCATTTCCAATCGATGCAATTTCGTCGCTGCGGGACCGGTGGAATGGAGGTTCATGGTGGTCCACCGTTCTACGGCTGGAGCGAGTCGTTCTACACCGAGCCGCCAACTGGCGTTTGGAGCGCATTCGAAGGTGCTGGGCTTAGCGGTGCCGGAGGCAATGCTCAAGTCACGAATAAAAAAAGGAGTTCGTCGTAGTGTCGTCGGTCACCATTGGTATGGAGTTCAAAGCAAAATATATCGTGGCATACGGCGGAAACTATGCACGTTGGTATTCTACGGACGCCGCAGCTCAGCAACTTTATAGGCAAACTCTTGCTCAGATTACTCCCAAGATTGTCAACTCATTAAAATAAGGGGGCTCGTATGTTTCTCCAAGCATTGAAAGTTATTCTTCTATGTGTTGCTTTGTTGACGCAAGACGTGTTCGCTAAACCCGTCGATCGCTGTGGCCATCAACTACAGGAATTGATCGTTCCATCTCTTCGACATGCTGTGTTCGAAAGGCAAAAAATTATGACAGCGCTGGATGATTTGGACGGAAGCTTCTACAACGTGCGCTTATATGTTGCTTCGAACAACCCTGATAATTTGGATGGCGAAGTGACGATCGGATGGGTCAAGATTGACATAAGAAGTTTTTTGGTTTTTGACGTCACGCGAGATCCGGACCATCCTGAAAGGCTTAAGACAAGCAGAAGTGCGGTCTCGCGCTATGTAGCTCGCTGCATTGACGCACCGGCGCACAATACGAAGTAAATTCGACGCACGTACCCGTTATACGACGCTTAGGTAACTGATACGCCCCGCAGGGCGGACCGCAGAACAGAGTGGCAAACAGAGCGCTGCAGCGGTGAAGGCGTGGTCGACATTCCCGCTGCAACCGTCCAACGCACGTGCGGCTGGT
>NZ_FCOF02000123.1 GCF_001544755.2 Caballeronia catudaia
AGCAGGACAAGCGGCAGCTCGTGGCCGATAACCTGTTCATCGCATTGAAGCCGTACCGCTTCGCGCTTACTCGTCCTTCGCTTTTCGCGGTGCGTGCGCAGCTATCTCGCGCGCTAGTTGAACAAAGGAGCCTAGCGCAGCGGGCGGATTGGGTTCCTTCCACGCGAGGTAGAGCTCGCTCTTCGCGTGCTGTTCGCGCAGAGGACGATAAACGACGTTGTCCATGTGCGTTCGTTGAACTGACGCCGGTACGAGCGTCACACCAAACCCGGCGCTTACGAGGCCAAGGGAAGCGTAGATCTGCCCCATTTCAAAGCTCGTGGACGGAGAAAATCCGGCAAGTGCGCACAACTGGTTGATGGCGGCGTGATAGTCCGGCGCGACATCTTTCCGGTAATTGATGACGCGCAGGTGCATACAGTCCTTGATGGATATCTGCCGTTTCGCTGCGAGAGGGTTGTCCTTCGCGATGGCAACGTAAAACGGCTCCTGAAGCAACAAGACGCTGTTCAGTTGAGTATCCAGCGGCAAAGACCGGACGAATGCCAGATCGACGTCCCCCCGGTTCAGGGCGCTGATCTGTTCAGCAGACGAGAACCAGCGAAGTTCGACCGTCACCTCGGGGTAACGCTGCTGGAATTCACGCAAGAGCGGTGGCAGCAGTGTGTACGCGATGTGCTCGAAGAACCCGACCGCCACCCGACCGATTTCCCCTCTTGCGGCGCGTTGTGAATCCACGATCGCGGCGTTTGTTTCGGCCAGAATCCGTTTGGCCCGTTCTTCGAAAATCTGGCCCGCCGATGAAAGAGACACCCGTTTGCCCCGGCGCTCAAGAAGCGCTACGCCGAGTTCGTCTTCCAGTTCCCGTATCTGCCGACTCAACGGCGGCTGCGCCATGTGCAGTTCACCCGCTGCCTTCGTGAAGTTGAGTGTGCGTGCCACCGTCAGAAAGTAGCGAAGATGACGCAGCTCCATTTGGAACCTTTTTGGTATCGATACGCAACTAATTATATCTTTTACATTGGACGAGACGGGTCTTAGGATCATGACATCAGGCCAACAAGTCAGGAGACCCCTCATGAAACTTACCGCGGCGCAGTTGGAAGCCTACGAGCGCGATGGGTTCGTTGTTCTGCCGGAGCTTTTCAGGGAAGAAGAAGTCGAGCATATGAAGAGCGAGTTGCGCCGGATCCAGAAGATCGACACCGACCATCTGGTCCGTGAAAAAACGGGCGGCATCGCAAAGACGATCTACAAAGTTCACGAAAAAGAAAGTCCGACGGCATCGGCGGTCTTTCACTCCGCAGTGCGCTCCCCCAGATTGCTCGAGCCGGCACAACAACTGATCGACGATCCCGAACTCTACGTCTATCACACGAAGTGCAATCTGAAGACGGCTATCGACGGTTCCGTCTGGCAATGGCATCAGGACTTCGGCACCTGGCATATCGACGGCGTGAAAGAGCCGCAGATGACAACCGCGTTGGTCATGCTCGACGAGCCGACCGAAATGGGCGGATGTCTCTACTTCATCCCGGGAAGCCACAAGCTCGGTTCACTCGATCCGGTGTTCGATGAGGCAACCGGTTACCGCTTCTACGTGGTACCCAAGCCGACCATGCTCGATATTCTGTCCAGTCATCCCAGGGCCGTGGCTATCGTCGGCCGCCCGGGAACAGTCGTGTTTTTCGACGCCAACATCGTGCATTCCTCGGGTCACAACCTGTCCGGTGACGATCGATGGCAGGCCTATGTCGTCTACAACCAGGTGAAGAACAAGCCTGAACAGGTCGAGCAGCCGCGACCGGATTATGTGCGCTCGACCAATTTTGTTCCTCT
>NZ_FCOF02000136.1 GCF_001544755.2 Caballeronia catudaia
GATGCGATGATCGATTTACGGCACGCGCTGGCGATCCTGGCTAACCGGATGCCATGGACGTCGATAGAAGCGACGTTGACGCCTATCTTCGAGCGACGTGCTCGCGAGGGCCGGATAAGCGCGGAGATTGATCTGTTCGGCACGGCACCCAAACTTGCCGGTGCGGGCCTCAGCGCTGCGGGACGTCCGCGCCTGTCGATCAGGCTGATGGTCGGGCTGCTTTACCTGAAGCACGCGTACAACGAAAGCGATGATTCGGTTTGTGAGCGCTGGGCACAAGACGTGTACTTCCAGTTCTTCTGCGGCGAGGAGTATTTTCAACCGCGCATGCCATGCGATCCGACCAACCTCGTGCGCTTTCGGCAGGCGCTGGGCGAAGCCGGTGTCGAGGAGTTACTCGCGACGACAATTGCCGCAGCGGTGCAAATGAAAGCGGCGAGGCCGGCCGAGTTCGAGCGCGTGATTGTCGATACGACGGTCCAACAGAAAGCGATTGCCTATCCGACTGACAGCCGTTTGCTGGAGGTTGCACGAGGCAAACTCGCAAGGCTCGCGCAACGCGCTGGATTGACACTAAAACAAACATACGAGCGAGAGGGAAAGCAGTTGCGTCGCCGCGCCGGTGGCTATGCACATGCGAAACAGTTCAAGCGACTGCGCCGGGTGCTCAAGCGTCAGCGCACAATACTCGGACGATTGCTGCGTGACATCGAGAGAAAGTTATCGAACGCCTCTACTGAGCAGCAGGCATCCTTGCGGATTTGGCTTGAGCGCGCCTGGCGTATCTGCCGCCAGCGTGCGAAGGATCAGCACAAGCTCTACGCGCTCCACGCGCCAGAGGTGGAGTGCATCTCGAAAGGCAAGGCTCGCCAGCCCTATGAGTTTGGCGTAAAGGTTAGTCTCGCGATCACGGAGAAGCAAGGTCTTATCGTCGGTGCACGCTCGTTTGCAGGCAACCCTTATGACGGGCATACCTTGGCCGGACAACTTGAACAAACAACCATCTTGCTTCAGGATCTGCCGGGCGTGTCAAAGCCGAAGACCGTGCTGGCCGACCTCGGGTTTCGCGGGGTTGATGCCGATATCGCCCCGGTGCAGTTGATTCATCGAGGTAAACA
>NZ_FCOF02000121.1 GCF_001544755.2 Caballeronia catudaia
TTGAAACTCGCTCCGATGCTCTTCGTTCGTCCGGGCGAGTTGCGTCAGGCCGAGTGGACTCAATTCGATCTGGACAAGGGCGAATGGCGGTATCTCGTCAGCAAAACGAAGACGCAACACCTTGTCCCGCTCGCCGCGCAAGCCATCGTGATTCTGCGCGCCTTGCACGCTCTCACCGGCAGCGGTCGGTTCGTGTTCCCCGGCGCGCGTTCGGCGCAGCGCCCAATGAGCGAAGCGGCAATCAATGCCGCACTCCGGCGGCTCGGCTACGACACACGCACGGAGATAACCGGTCACGGCTTCCGCGCGATGGCGCGCACGATCTTGCATGAGGAGCTGGAGCAGAAACCGGAAGTCATCGAGCACCAGCTCGCGCACGCGGTCCCCGATAACCTCGGCTCGGCCTACAACCGAACGAAGTTCATCAAGGAGCGGCGCACGATGATGCAGGCGTGGGCGGACTATCTGGAGCGCATCAAGGCGGGCGCGCAGATCATCCCGATCGAGCAGGCAGCCGGGTGACACGATTCAAACATCGACCTTCCTCAACAGGTCGCGCTTCGCTGAGCATTTCTGAGCGTGTCGTTTCAATGCGAACCGCGAACGCGCGCGACTTGCGGAAACCGTGGATACCGCTCTGGATACCAGTGGTGGTTACCACGGCGCGAACCAGCCAAAACCGTGGTAACCATCGTGGTAACCACGGGCACGAATTACCCGCATCGGCGGCAACAATCGCTTTTGTCGCTTCGCGCCTTTGGTGCGCAGGTGCGTACTTATCTGCGCGGGAATTCGCGAGTAAGGTCGCTATACGCCATATCCGGCGGGCGTTACAGCGCTATGCGATGCGCGGAATAATGCGTATTTATCCGCGCAAGAATGCGTACTTATCCGCGCGGAAACGGATCTCGCAGTGAAGTCCTATTTTTTCGAGTGCTCGCCGCGCCGCTCTCGATCGGGTTCTCCGTAATGCGCAGCTCGGACTGGTGGTCCTCGTCGGTCACCACGTCCAGCACGATATCGCCGATGCTGCGCGCGCTGATCGTCGCGCGGCCGGCGGTGGCAAGCGCGAGCGTGCTTGTGAGTTCATCCAGCATTGTTCGCTTCTCCGTTCAGTGTCAGCGCACCGTGCGCCGCAGCGGACAGTGTGCGCCTCGCGCGCGCGTATGAGGCGTAAGAAAATTCGGGACGCGGCAGGCCGCTCTGGTTCCCGCGCCTGAGGTTTTAAGAGGTATTTCTGCGCTGTTTCGCGTGCGCCTCGCGCGTGCGTGGTGGACTTGCAAAATTCGGAATGATGGGGTTCGCGTGCGCGCGCGCGTGATGGACTCAAGAAATTCGGCGGGCGTGCAGGGTCAAGCCTTCGACGGCTCGATAAGCGCCGCCAGCGTGCGAATTTGCAGCGCCATCGCGAGAAAACGCGCCGCCCATCCGGGAATCGGTGTTGCCCCCTTGAGCCAGCGGCTTGGCGTGTTCTTGTCCACGTCCGCCATGCGGCAGAAGTCGGATTGTTTCCAGCCGAGCTGCGAGAGGGCGTTCTGGAATTCGTCGGGCGTCATCGTGCTTTTCCTTGCGCGCGCGTGAGAGTAATGGGGCTTCGAGCATACCATTTATCCCTTAAAGCGTAGATAAATCGCGATAACTTCCGCAACTTAACATAACGTCCAATTATCGAACTGTCGACATGGGGATAAGTTTTGTCCGCTTTACGGGAGACGCCCGCGTGTCGGCGCTATGCGGGCGATGGGAAGTTTGCCCATTTCGCAAGCGCTTGCCCGTCGCCGATTCGCCGCCGAGTTATCCACATGGCCCGGTCGTCGTCTACCACTAACCTGCGCGTGCGATGCTTATACCGAGCGGGTGAACGGTTGATTGCTTCGCCATGCTACCTATTCGCCCTTTCAACGCGACAGGGAGGCGAAATGCCGACGAAGGTGAGC
>NZ_FCOF02000119.1 GCF_001544755.2 Caballeronia catudaia
GGGGCGGCACTATGGAGCCATTCTGAGGGCGGCGTAAAGGCGCCACCTGATGGGCGGCGTAATGGCGCCACCGCAAGTGCGGCGTATTGGAGCCACTCGAGGGGCGGCGCATAGGAGCCAGCAGCATCGGGGCGAGAACGCGATTCGAACTTTCCAAGTCGGTACCCTCCGTTCTATTTGAACGGGGCGTCCATGGCCAATCGGAGGTTCGAATTGTTCGAGTACCGCCAAGTCCTTGTCCGCATGCGGCAGGGCGATTCCGACCGCGACATCGCGCGCGGCGGCTTGATGGGACGCAAGAAGTTGACGACCGTGCGCCGGGAAGCCGAGGGGCTCGGATGGCTGGATCCGACACAGCCGTTGCCGGATGACGCCACGATCGCTGGCGTTTTCGGACGCTCGCCGCACTTGCCGCACACCTGCGTGTCGACGGCCGAGCCGTTCCGTGAACAGATCCGCGACTGGTCGGCTGCGGGCGTCCAGGGCACCACCATCCACGCCGCCCTTCAGCGCAATCACGGCTACACGGGCAGCTATGACGCCGTGAAGCGCATGCTGCGTCGTCTGGGTGCCGAGCGCAAGCCGGGGACCACGACGACGATCCTAGAGTTTCCTCCGTCGGACGCGGCACAAGTCGACTTCGGCGCCGGCCCAGTGCTCACACATGAATCCGGCCTTCCGCTCAAGACGTGGATCTTTGTGATGACGCTTTGCTGGTCGCGTCACCAGTACGCCGAGATCGTGCTCGACCAGACGGTAGAGACGTGGCTGGCCTGCCATCGGCGCGCCTTCGAATGGTTCGGCGGCTGTCCCGGCCGGGTCATCATCGATAACGCGAAGTGCGCGATCGTCGGCGTGCCGATATGAGCCTGCAGTCCAGCGCTCCTATGCCGCGCTTGCTGAGGGATATGGATTCCGGATCGACGCATGTCCGCCGCACGACCCTGCTAAAAAAGGAATTGTTGAATCTGGAGTCAAATACGTAAAAAAACCTTTCGTACCGCTACGCGAGTTCGGGGATCTGGCCGATGCGAACCGGCAATTGCGCGACTGGGTCACGCAGCAGGCCGGCACTCGCGTGCACGGCACGACCCGCGACCTGCCGCTTGCGCGCTTTGCCATCGAACGCCCGCTGCTTGCACGCCTGCCTGACGTGCCGCCGGTGCTGGCCGTGTGGAGCGAGGTCAAGGTGCATACGGACGGCCACATCGTCTACAAGAACGCGCTGTACTCGGTGCCGTTCACGCTTGTTGGCAAGCAGCTGTGGTTGAAGGTCACCGATACCGTGGTACAGGCGTTCCACCGGCATGAACTCGTTGCGACGCATCCGCGACTACGCAAGCCTGGTGATCGGCATACGGTGCGGGATCACCAGCCGCCCGAGGCGCAGGCGTGGCTTGAGCACGATCCGCAGTGGTGTCTGGCCCAAGCTAGAGAGATTGGGCCAGCCTGCCTTGCAGTGATCCTCGCGATGTTCAACGACAAGGTGCTCGTGAACCTGCGCGGCGCGCAGGGTCTCGTCCGTCTACGCGAGAAGCATGGCGACGCCCGCCTGAACGCCGCCTGCGAGCGTGCACTCACGTTCTCCAGCCCGAAGTATCGCACCGTCAAGGTCATTCTCGACAAGGGACTGGACGGCCAGCCAGCAGCGACGGCAAAGGCGACGGAACCGGCCGACACCTACGTGAACGGTGGCCGCTTCGGCCGCGATCTCCAGTCCTTTCTACTGCATTGAACGCCATGAATCCAAGTCCCGAACTGAATACCATCCTCAGGCAGTTGCGACTGTCTGGCATCCTGGACTCCCTCGAACAGCGCAATCGGGAGGCCATCGATGGGCAACTCGCCTACACCGAGTTTCTTGCCATGCTGCTGCATGACGAAGTCGCACGACGTGCGCAGAAGAAGCTTGGCGCGCGTCTTGCCCGCGCCGGCTTTGCGATGGGCAAGACGCTCGAAACCTTCGACTTCGACCGACTGCCTAAACTA
>NZ_FCOF02000116.1 GCF_001544755.2 Caballeronia catudaia
ACGCCTGCAGCCGAGGCGTCCCCATCCGCGGTATCTCCCGAGCAAGCCCGCTTCGACGCGGTGATGCAAGCCGACGGCAAGATCGAAGCGCAGGACTGGATGCCCGAGGCGTATCGCAAGACGCTGGTGCGCCAGATCTCGCAGCACGCGCATTCGGAGATCATCGGCATGCAGCCGGAGGGCAACTGGATCAGCCGCGCGCCGAGCCTCAAGCGCAAGGCGATCCTGCTCGCCAAGGTGCAGGACGAAGGCGGCCACGGTCTGTATCTGTATAGCGCGGCCGAAACGCTCGGCGTCTCGCGCGATCAGCTGGTCGCGGCACTGCACGCGGGCAAGGCCAAGTATTCGAGCATCTTCAACTATCCGACACCCACGTGGGCCGATGTCGGCGTGATCGGCTGGCTGGTCGATGGCGCCGCGATCATGAATCAGATTCCGCTGTGCCGCTGCACGTACGGCCCGTATGCGCGCGCGATGATCCGCATCTGCAAGGAAGAGTCGTTTCATCAGCGCCAGGGCTTCGACGCGCTGCTCGCGATGATGAAGGGCACGCAGGCGCAAAAGGACCTCGTGCAGCAGGCGGTGAACCGCTGGTGGTGGCCGGTGCTGATGATGTTCGGCCCGAGCGACAAGGACTCGATCCACAGCGGCCAGTCCTTCGCGTGGGGCATCAAGCGCATCTCCAACGACGACCTGCGTCAGAAGTTCGTCGATGCCACCGTCGAGCAGGCGAAGATTCTCGGCGTCACGCTGCCCGATCCGGATCTGAAGTGGAACGCCGCGCGCAACGCGCACGACTACGGCGAGATCGACTGGGAAGAATTCTGGCGCGTGGTCAACGGCGACGGCCCCTGCAACAAGGAGCGCCTCGCCACGCGCGTGAAGGCGCACGACGAGGGCGAATGGGTGCGCGAAGCCGCGCTCGCCTATGCCGAGAAACAGAAGGCGCGCGCGCATCGCGAAGCGGCGTAATCAGGAGACGAGAGAGATGAACAAGGAATGGCCGATCTGGGAAGTGTTCGTGCGCAGCAAGCAGGGACTGGATCACAAGCACTGCGGCAGTCTGCACGCGCCGGATGCGGGCGCGGCGTTGCGCATGGCGCGCGATGTCTACACGCGGCGTCAGGAAGGCGTGAGCATCTGGGTGGTGCCGTCGGCGGCGATCACCGCATCGGACCCGGCGGACAAGGGCGAACTGTTCGAGCCGGCGGGCGACAAGATTTATCGGCATCCGACGTTCTTCGTGCTGCCCGATGAAATCAATCATATGTGAGGCGCGATTCATGACACACGCGCATCAACATCTCGCTTACGTCTTGCGTCTTGCCGATAACGCCCTGATCCTCGGCCAGCGCAATGCCGAATGGTGCAGCCACGGCCCGGCGCTGGAAGAAGACATCGCGCTGGCGAACATCAGCCTCGATCTCATCGGTCAGGCGCGGCTGCTCTACACACATGCGGCCACGCTCGACGGCGCCAGCAAGACCGAAGACGATTACGCGTACTTCCGCAGCGAGCGCGAGTTCGCCAACTACACGATCGCGGAGTTGCCGCACTTCGGTCCGCTCGCGGGCACGGCGCGCGCCCAACGCGATTACGCGGTGACGATCGTGCGCAACTTCCTGTACTCCGCGCTGATGGCGCAGGTGTGGACGGCGCTGCAGGCGTCAAGCGATACGCAGCTCGCGGCGATCGCGGCGAAGTCGATCAAGGAGACAAGCTATCACCTGCATCACGCGCACGACTGGCTGGTGCGCCTGGGCGATGGCACGGACGAATCGCATCGGCGTATGCAGGCTGCGCTCGATTATCTGATGCCGTACACGCGTGAATTCTTCGTGACCGATGACATCGAACGCGCGGTGGCCGAAGCCGGCATCGCGCCGCTCGCAAGCGACTTCGAAGCGGCGTGGCGCGAGCAGGTGACATCGGCATTGGAAGAAGCGACGCTGCAAGCGCCCGCTGAAGTGAAGCACGTGAGCACGGGCAAGCTCGGCGAGCACTCGGAGCACATGGGCTATCTGCTGGCGGAAATGCAGAGCCTTGCGCGTCAACATCCGGGCGCGCGCTGGTGATGGATACCGTCAACGCCAACGCCAACG
>NZ_FCOF02000115.1 GCF_001544755.2 Caballeronia catudaia
CTCTGCGCCTGAATCTCGACCGGCCCCTTGGCCGCGAAGAGCTTCAATCCAAGCCGCTGCGCGAATATGGACACCAGTTCACCCGCAGCCACCGTGAAGCGCCGCATCACGCTAACGTCCGCGTTATTCCCGGCCACAGCCGTGATGCTTTCCTTGGCGGCCACCTGCACGCCGCGACCCGCAACCAGTCCGATCGACGCCGGTGCGCTCGCGAGCAGTCCCGCGTCTTTCAACCCATCGAGTTGCTGAATGACTGCCTGCTGCGCATCCGTGTCCGCCGGTGCGGCTTTCGCGGCTCGCGCTGAATCCGCCAGCGCCTTCGCGAGTTCAAGCGCTTGTTCGAGTTGCGCGACCGTCTGCTGCATATCGAGTTGCTTGCCCGATGCCGCCGGCTGATCGTACGCAGTGACATAGACACCCTTACCTGAGCGAATGGCCCCATAACCCGAGGACCTCAGCTCGAATCCTTCACCTCTCTTTTCCAGCTTGTTATCGACGAGATAACCCAGATTCAGTTGCGACTTGCCCGAGTGCTCGGTGCTCAGCTTGATGCCTTCCTGACCCTGCCAGTCCTCGAAGCGAAGCTTGTTGTTGCTCTGCGTGCGGATCGTTCCTCGCGAGATCCACCGGCGGTCGCTCGTGACGAGATCCACCGCCTGACTGTGGTGATGGAAGCCAATAATTTCGGGCTTATCCGGGTCGCCATCACGACACGAGATAATGGCTTCCGTGTTGTCCAGCGCCGGGAAGTGGAACCCGGTCTGAAACGCCCCCGCGAAGGGCTTACCCAGGCGCAGCGGCACGCTCTCGCCGCCCTTGGGCCAGCCGTCGAAATCGAAATCGAAACGCACCGTGTAATAGCCGGCAGCGTTCAAAAATGCATATTTATAGCGGTCCGGCGAAGTCACACGGGCGCTCAGCGTACCGGACACCTTGGGCCATGAGCTCGTTTCGAGCTTTAACCGGAAGCGCCTGTCCGCCGGAATCGCCTTGAACGAATTGCTGTAAGCCTGGTCACGCGCGCCCGTGTGCGTGACTTCGATCACGACCAGCCCGTCGGGCGCATCGTCGAGTTCTTCATCCGTTTCGAAGACGCGTCCCACTTGCAGTTGCGGCTCGGTGCTCTTGCCTTCGAGAACGACCTGCCAGGCGATCGCTTCTTCATGGCGCAGTTGCGCTTCCCATTTCGCTCCGGCAAAATCGCTATGTCCCGTGCCAAACACGTACGGAGTCCCATACGTTGTCGAATCCTCGGGCGCGACGTTCGCTTCATCCTTAAAGCGTTCGTAGGATTTTTCGGGGTTATATTCGGCCACCACAAACGATTTCGGCACCGTTGTCGCGTGGACCGACAGTTCGGAGATCGATTCGCGGCCGGCATTCAGGCCCGATGCCTCGCGATAAGGCACAGTGAGCCGGGGATCATAAATATAATGATCTATGTCATCCCCGAGAACGATCTGATCGCCGTGCTCCGTCTCGTGGATATAGATGTATATCCCCGCCTTCTGAGCGAGCATCTGGACATAAGCCAGATCAGTCTGCCCATATTGGAAGCGGAATTGAAGTTGCGGGTGAACGCCACGCAGTCGGACACTGATCAAATGATCAGGTATGCCGTGCTCGCGCAGTTTCCCAACGATTATGTCGGGCGCGCTTTGGTGTTGATAGATACGAAAACGACTAACCCCTCCCAATCGCGCGAGATGGGATTTCAGAATAATGTGATATTTGGTGAAATCCGCCGTCGTCTTGAGCGTCGTGTACGACTCCACGAACCCGGAGAAGTGCTGAGGCAGGCCGCCGAGCGGACTCATCGAGAACCGGGCGTCCTTGCCCAGGAAATGCTTGCGTGAGAGCCGAACCGGATGAGTCAGCACCAGTGTGATGACCACCGGCTCTCCCATCCTTTCCTTCACCTCGCACGACATGACGGAGAAGTCCGCCGCCTTCTCCTCCGCACCGTAAATCTCGAGGCCGTATTCCTGCCGCCCGGTGATTAATTTCCCGGCGACGAGATCCATACCGTTGTCCAGCACGTTGGCCATCTATATAGCCCTCCCCTTGATAAGCAGTGCCATCGAAGCTCGCTAAAGAGGCAAGCGTTGAAGTCGTCTGCGCGTCATGCGCTTATTTGGGGATGGACGGTAGCGAATCAGGAATCGATTGACAAGGGCATCGCGCCCTA
>NZ_FCOF02000113.1 GCF_001544755.2 Caballeronia catudaia
CTTGCCTTCGCTTTCCATGCTTCAAATCTCCCGTTACAGCCAAGATCCGAAGTCTCCTACATTTCCGGGGCGGTTCATGAATGCCGATGTGTTCCGCTGGAAGTGGCTGTGGCCGCGCATTGCCGGCTACTTCGGCGTGCCGGCAGAAGACTTTGATGGGACCATGCGGCCGCTTGGACAGCAGATTGCCGACGCGGCCCCACTGTCGAAAAGCATCGCCCGCAGACACGGCCTGATCGAAAGCGATGTTAATCAACTTGCGTCGTGGTGGCATACCGACGCCGATCTCGGCCGGCCGGCGGAGGTGGTGACGGACATGAGCAAGAGCCGCAAGGCGGGATTTCTCGAATACCAGTCAACCGAAGAATCCTTCACTGATTTGTTCGATCGCCTTCGCGCACAAAGGATCATTCCAGCTGGTTAAGTGCCGGTTCGAAGCATGATGCGTCGCACAGCAACCGGCCAGCGCCCCTGCCTCGAGGTATCGTCGCCGCGGCGGTGAGGCCGGCGTCGTGACTCTGCACGACGCACCGGACTATACGAAAGCACGCGAGTATTTCAGGCCGCCTCTTTCAGCTCAGCCAGAGCCTGCCGTCCCGCGGCTAGTTGTCGCGCCACTTTGGCGACGCGTGCACCCAGGTGTTCCGCCGTACGCAGGTCCGCGAGGGGCGGAACAACGTCGGAGCTCTCGTCGGCGTTCGACTGTGCCGCTGCGCCGAGAAAAAAACCATGGCGATTCAACGAGTCCTCAGTCGACTTCGAGTTGTTGTGGCCCGGCGGGAGGCCCAGATTGACCCAGTGCATGGCATGCTGGGCCGCGAAGATCGAGATCTGCTGCAGCGTGGCGAGCTTGTCGCCGGAACGCGAAGCGGCGTTGGTAAAACCCGCCGCCACCTTGTTGGCCCATTTGCCGCCCTTGGCGAACACATGATGCGAGGTGGCATCCATGAATGCCTTGAACTGCGCCGATGCGCTGCCCATGTAGGTGGGTGCCCCGAAAATGATACCGTCGACGTCTTCCAGAGTGCTCCAGTGTTGATCGATCTCATCGACGCTGATTAGCAGACTCTCGACGCCGTCGACGCTGTCTGCTCCGCGTGCTACTGACTGTGCCTGTTTGGCCGTATGGCCATAGCCGCTGTGGTAGACGATGGCGACTCGGGTGGCGTTAAAGCTGTTGAAGCGATTCACGGTGTGTCTCCTGTGACGCTTGGTCGAAGATGATCAAGGCGTGGAGAAAATATGGATCCCTTCGTCTCGTTTGACGTTCAAGGTTCTTGACGAGGATGTTCGAAAAAATCGAACGAGTCGTATCGGGATGTACCTTGGCTTTTGCGTCCACGAACCGCCCCTTGCCAGGCCGATTCGTCCAGTCAGTGGAAATGTCTTCTTCCTGTGACGCATTTTTCTCATTAGGACTTCGGCGTACTGTAGTCGTACGGGAGACGCGACCTTTGCGGCGTTTCAACCATTACTGCGCGAAACGGGGTGTTGCTTGGGGCTCCACGAGTGAATGGCAGACCATTCGCTGCTTCCACCTCGCCAGAAGTGCGGCGGCGTCTCTGCCGGTATTGTGATGCCCGCCGGAGCAGACGTACAACTTTGCCGCCTGAATACACCTATACGGACACCCAAAGGCGCGCCATCAGATTTCAAGGAGCAATACCATGAGTGACAAAACCTCGTTCATCGTTCATCTGCCGGGCAAGCCGGAGCATCGCGAAGAGCTCGAAACCAAGCTTATCGCGGTCCTTGACAGGATGGCCGAGGAACCCGACTTCATCAACACCTACCTGCACCGGTCAGCGGATGATCCGGACACGCTCGTTCTCTATGAAACGTGGGCGTGTAGCCGCGAGCATTTCCAATCTCATCACCTGAGCGCGCCATATCGGCGCGAATACGAAGCTGCGCTGCCGGTGTTGCTCAAGCGCGCGCGCACCCTGGAGTTCCTCGAACCCGTACGCGGTTACGTCAAAGAGGCGAAGTGATACGTAGAGTCGAGGCACCGTGGCGTCAGGCGGTAGAAGACGCCATCTCGGCGAACAATTTGGGCAGTGACGTCCGTTCGCGGGACGTTATACGGGTGATTTCGCGACGCCGGCGGTGCTTGCCGCAGCGAAAACGTTGGGGCAGGTTTTTTTCAGATTGATTGTTCCGCGACATCGTGGAGCAAAACGAAGCAAGGAAGAGACATGCTATTTCTCATTTATCGCAAAGATAAGCCCGGCAGTTTGTCGATCCGAATTGCGAACTATGCTGCGCATCTCGAATATCTTGGACCTTACGCGGCGAGCATCGTGGTCGGCGGACCAACGCTTGGCGCGGGATCAGGCACTGGCGATGAAGACATGACCGGAAGCTTCCTCATTTTGGAGGCCGAGGGATGGGACGAGGCAGAGCGATTTATCGCAGACGATCCGTTCACCAAGGCGGGCTTGTTTGCGACTGTCATCGTGGATCGCTGGAAGCACGGAAAGCATAGCGACCTCAAGCCTGATTAAAAGCCCCTTGAGCTTGCCCCCGCAAAATGGATCCCTTGCTGAGTATGTAAAACTCACGCAAGGAGGAAAGAAACATGGGTAATCC
>NZ_FCOF02000105.1 GCF_001544755.2 Caballeronia catudaia
GAGGAAGCAGTCAAGGAGGCGGTAGAGGATGACCTTGTCATCCCCGTCATCGATCGAACCGACGATTGGAGCGGCGGTTACATGCCTGCGGCCGCTTCCCAGACTTCCACACTTGCAGACGGCCTGCGCGCGCCAAGTGACTCGTTGACGCCGTCATCGCGTACCTTCGGCGGCGGCGAGCCGATCTTGTCCGGTCCGTATGACCCGTCGAAGCAGGAAGCGCTTCTAAAGGCTGCGCGATCCGCCGGAGCGAGCGCGGTCGGGGGCGGTGACGACGGCCGTAATGGTGGCTTCGATTGGCTCGGCGTGGCAGAGGCGGCGGCAGGTGCGCTGCTTGGAGGCACGGCATCCGACGCTGACAGGGGCGGCGAGCCGATGTTCAAGAGCTTCACCGATGGCGATGGCGGCTCGTTGCTCGGCGATGCGCAGCCGTTCGAGTACGTGCCGAACGATCTGAGCGGCGATGTAATGGACCTTGCCGCCAGCACGCAAAACCCCGGCTATGCGGCTCAGATGCTCGGGTACGATCGAAAGACATTTGGAAATATGATTCATGTCATGAAGGATGCCAATGATCTTGGCGGCGCGGATAACGTTGTCTGGCACGACGATGGAAGCGTGTATTTCCGAGAGATCTGGATCGACAACATGCACAACTATGCACCTTGAAACAACGAATATGACCATCGAATCATCGCTTGCCTATGCTTCGTTCACCATTTATCAAGACGTCGAGCGGCCTGAATTCTGGACGACCTACTTCGGCGTAACGCCTGATCGCGCGGGCGTGAAAGGAGAGCCGAGAATCATGCCTTCCGGGCGCACCGCCGCAACGCCTTGGCGACTTGGGCAATGGAGCGTTACCAGTGAGTCAGCGGTTCAGAGTGATCGGTTGGAGCCGCACTTGCGTTATTTGCTGAACTTGCTGGACTTGCCCCGCGCGGACCTTCCTGCTCTTGCAGAGCGAACGCACGCAAAGATGCGGTTCTTCTGCTACTGGGATAACTACGAAGGGAATCGTGTGCCCGATATCCCGGAGGACATTCGAAAAGTCGCCGATGCAATGGGCGTAGAGATCGAGATTGACGAATACCGTTGACCGGATGAACACGGCGGCGCGCGTACGTGTCACAAGCCGAGCAGGCGCCGCGCCGCCGCGATGAATGCCGCTTCACGAGCGTCCTCGACGCGCATCAGCTCGTCTATCAGGCGATCGCGCGTGGCGCTCGTCATTCGCTTGCCTGACCGCAAACGCCTCTCGACCTTCCCTTGCTTGCGCCACATGCGGCCCATCAAATCTTCAGACTGTGACGGATAAGCGAGCCGGAAACACTTCCGGCAAGCGACTTGTCGCGAGAGATACAGCGGTGCGACGCGCTGCCGACAGTTCGGACACGCGAGCCAGACGCGGTCGCCGCCGTAGTTGCAGGGCGTCTCCAGCAGCTCGACGCGCTGCTCGACAGGCGTTCCGTTGATCGAATATTCGACGGTAAGCGCGCGCTCGTGCGTGCGAACGTCGATTCGTGCCGTTGGCTTGCCGTCCTCGTCGGTCCACTGCCAGCCGAACCGAAGCCCCGGACGTAGCAGGTCTTCCCGTCTCAGCCGTCGCGCGTCGAGCGAATGAAGCTGGCCCGTCTGCGACTTTGTTCGCGGTCGCCCCGCGTTGATCCTCATTCCACCGCGCATGTACGTCTCCACAGAATACGAAATCATTAACCGGAGCTCACACGAACCGGTGCCCCGATTCGGCGCTTGGCTTCATCTGGCAAGGCTCGGCGCGTTGTTTGCGAATAACGCGTAATTCCGCTCGAATTCCAACGCACCGAGCCATGTTCATCAGCGGCGCGCGCCTGAGCATTTCTTAGCTTGTCGAGCTTCCGAGGCGATGGGCGACGGGGGCGAGATTGATGAGTATCAGTGGGCGAGCGTGCGACGGTTTCTTTCCGCCGTCGCCCCTTTTTATAGACGGTAAAAACTCGGCGCAACGGCAGGGTTTCGCGGATCAAGTGGCAACGTTGCCACTTGATCCGGTACTAACTTTCAATAACACTCTTCGGCTGTTACACGCGCTGTTACAGCCGTTCCGTTACACCTTGCCGCACGTCTCGGCCTCCGAGATCTGCCGCCGGAGCGCCGCCGCGCGCGACTGCGAGCAGCCGAGAAAGCGCCGGATATCGGTCACCGTGCCGCGCAGCAGTCCTGCCGCTATTGCTGCCTGCACGCTCGCTGCGTCCTCGGCGCGGCCATCCTTCACATGCTCCGCCGTCGCCGTGGCCGGCGCGGTTCCATGCGTGACTGGCGCCAGTACCGACACAGTAACGGGCGCAGTCACGGCCTCCGGTAACGAGTCACGCGCCGTAACTGTCGCGCGCGGACTTATCGCCAACAGCCAACAGAAGCACGCCACGCCCTCCAGCACCGCCGCGAACAACAGACCGGAGAGCAGATCCACGCGCGCCACAGGAACGCCGAGCAGAGCCGCTACGCGCGTTGTAGCTGGATCGGCGCGCGCTGCCTCGCGTTCGGCTTGCTTGCGGTCCTCCAGCGCCGCCGTGCGATCGTCCGTGACCTGCTGCCGCCGAACCTCGCCGGCCTCCGCGTCGAGCGCTTCTAGCCGCGCCGACAATACGCGCTGCCGTGCGGCCGTTTTCACGGTAACGAGTTGCGCGACGACCGCCGCGCGCTCCGCGGTCACGCGAGTCAGGGAGCGGCCGGCCGTCGGCGTCGTGAGGGTCGACGCATCGGGCAGCGGCGCGGCGCGCAGCTCGCCCGCGTGTTGTTGCGCGAATAGGAAGAACGTCGCGTGACCGTAGCAGGCGGACAGCGTGCAGCCGATCCACAGCGCCGCGCCCACGCACCGTAGCGGCCAGCGCGCGCCACGGCAGAGCGCGGGCAACAGGTGCGCCGCAACCACCAGCACCACGCCGAGCACGATCCACAGCGCGCGCTCGGCTGGCCAGCCGCCGCGTTGCCAGCCGGCGGCGATCGACAGGCACGCCGCCGTGATGGTCGCCGCGAGCGCGAGCAGGGCGGCGGCTCTCCGCAAGGACGGGGAGCATGCCCTGGTCATCGGCGCACCTTTCCGGCGCGGACGGGCGTCGAACGGCTGCCTCCGACCGGATAGCCGCGGTTCGTCAGTTCGTCGCCCGCACGCCATGACCGGCGACGCATCAGGAACCGCGCTTCGGCCTCCGCGTTCAGCTCGCGCACGCGCTCACCGAAGTACGCCAGATTCGGCAACAGGTCGGACAGCGGGCCGCGCATCGCGCGCGAAAGAATTTCGTCGCGGTAGGCGGGTATCCAGTCCTCCCAGTCCGCCAAGTCCTCGATTGCTTCGGCCAGCTCGGCGCGCATCCGCACCACGTCAGCAGATGACAGATACGGCCCCCACGGGAGATACGCGCCGCCGTCCGGGTCGATCAGCGCGCCGCCCGCCGCATTCAGGATCGCCATGATCTCTTCCTTGTTCTCGGCGATTTCCGGCTTGATGGCCGCGAGCGCTGCGGCGGGGCCGCGCATTTTCACTCGATCACCTTCAACACGCAGACGAACGCCGAGCGCCTGCGCCTTGCTCAACACGTCGGCTACGGTCATACGTCCTCCTCTTCGTCGTCGGTCACGCTCTTTCCCCTCTCGCCCCTTTTCTCGCTTCTATCCGAAACATCGAAACAAGCCTTATCTGGCAAGGGTTCCAGCGTTTCGGATGGCCTTTCGGTAGCGAAACGTTTCGGATCATGCGAAACACCGAAACCCGCGCCCGCATTGGGTTGTTTCGATGTTTCGCTTGGAGCGGGGGGAGCAGCCGGAGAGGACAAATACCGGTTGAACGCGTCGTCGACCTGACTGCGCAAGAATCCCTTTTTCGATTCGTACCCTATGCGGATCTGCGCGCTCTTGATGTCGTACTCGCTCAAGCGGCTGGACAGTTGCTTGAGCGTCATCGGTCGTCCGCCGCGCCACGTCGCCCAGCGTTTTTCCTCGTCGGACAGTAGCGCGTTCAGCAGATCGGCCGAGAAAATGCGTTGCGCGTTCTGCGTTTCGAACACCTCATGGATATCCGTCAGCAGCTCGGTTCCGGTGCTTTGCGACGCCTCAGCTTCGCCCGACAGCGCGAGCGCCGCACGTCGCGCCGTTTCCGGCCACACACCGCCGACCGTCTCCGCAATCTGAAGCAGCGGCTCCCAGTTGTCCGCCGCCCGGTCGTGCAGCGCGGCGGGTAGCTCCGGGCGCGCGGTTCTCACGGCGTCCCCGTTGTCCTCCGACCAGCGCGCGAGCATTGCGGCCAGTTGTTCGAACAGACCCGGCTCCGCATGGCGCAGCTTGTCCACCTGTTCATGCGGCAGCTTGCGGCGCAGCTCCAGCGCGATCGACCGGTCCATCAGCGTATCGGCAAGATGACCGATACCCGCTATGGCTTTCGCACCCCACACAAAAAAGCGCTTCGGTGTGTGATCGTCGCCGACCGTGCGAATGACGTAAGCGCTGTCGCGCGTGTGGCC
>NZ_FCOF02000118.1 GCF_001544755.2 Caballeronia catudaia
GCGGCGATGCGGCGCAGCGACATGCCGGACATGCACAGGGAGAGCACCAGCTGCTGCAATGCCCAGCCGTACCAGCGGCGCGGGCAGAAGCACAGCGGCAGGCGCGAACAGGTACGGCAGCACGCCGTGCAGCGAAAGCGTGGCACCAGAACGGGATTCAGGGCACCGGCTGCGCTGCGATCAGCCTTGCGGTCGTAAGAGCCATGCCCCCAAAGGCTGGCGACGCCACAGTGCGGACAACGTGGCGGACGGTAGGATTCGAGCGTGGAAAGGATGGCGCGCTGGTGTTGCTCCAGCGCGCGATGGGCGTGTACGATACGATGCATAGGCCGGTCAGTTCTGGAAAGCGTGCGGGGTCTGGACAACGTCGCACGATACCAGAGGTGCATCGGCCTTCTTTACGCCTGCAGCGTCGCGCGCTACGCGCGGAAAAGTTCAGAACATCGTTCTCGCCGTCCGCGCGACAAACATCCCCTGTTCCCTCTCATATTGCGCGCGCCATAACATTTACCCACGCAGCTTGTGGCGGTTTGGAGCCTGCTCCTGCAAGCCGACTCCGAAGGGCCTTCCTTCATCTTTGGTAAAGCTCCGCAAACATCGGTCGATTGATGCTCGCGTTCTTGGCACACCCCACTTCATTTTCAAAAGAGCCCTTGCAAGTCAGATGGTGTGCTCCGGCGTTGCACTTCCGGCAGTCTCTCAAGTACTGCGCCATCGTCGCCTGATGACCACGGCATCTACGCAAAGGTCGACAGGGAGGGACTGCGCCTGCTCGCCCGTGCGTGGCCCGGGAGCGCAACATGAGCGAATACGTCATGCTTTGACTGAGTATCTGAGCCTGCGACGCTCGCTGGGCTACAAGTTGCGGCGGCAGGAGAAGCTGCTGCATCAATTCATTGATTTTCTCGCGTCCACAGGAGCACCGACAATCACCGCGCAACACGCCTTGACGTGGGCATGCCAGCCGACGAACGGCAGCAACAATTGGTGGTCCTATCGTCTGTCTGCGGTTCGGGGTTTCACCAACTATCTGCACGCCATCGATCACGCCGTCGAGGTGCCACCGTCGGATTTGCTGCCATGGCGACCACATCGGGCGAGTCCATATCTGTATAGCGACGAAGAGATCGTCGCGCTGATTAAGGCAGCCGACACGCTCAGTTCTCCGCTGCGAGTGACGACTTACCAGACCTTGATTGGTTTGCTCGCTGTCACCGGAATGCGAATCGGCGAGGCAATCAAACTGAATCGGCAGGACCTCGATGCGCGTAGCGGAACCTTGATTATCCGGGATGCGAAGTTTAATAAAACGCGAGAACTTCCTTTGGATCCGACGACGGCGACGGCATTGAAACGGTATCTCGCCCGCCGCAACCGAGAGCCCTACGCCGGACGAACCGCAGCGCTATTCATCTCCCCCACTGGCAGCCGGCTCCTGTACTGCAATATTCACTGGGCCTTCCACCGATTGGTCCGTCAAGCAGGCATCGTACCGCGCACCAGCCATTGTCGCCCCCGAATCCATGACCTTCGACATGCCTTCGCCGTGAGGACGCTGCTTGACGCCTATCGAGACGGTTCTGACACGCAGCAGCGTCTCACGCTGCTTTCAACCTATCTTGGCCATGTCAATCCGGCGACGAGTTACTGGTATCTGTCAGCAGCTCCAGAACTGCTCATTAAGGCGGCCGAGCGTCTGGAGCGTCCGCCGGGAGAACAAGCATGAGCGCACTGGCCATCACCCTGCAAGCATTCTTCTCAGACCGACTCCTGCGGGAGCGTCACGCGAGCCCGTGTACGATTTCGGCATATCGCGATACATGGCGATTGTTGCTTCGCTTCGCCGCGACGCGAACCAGCAAATCGCCATCGGCACTCGACTTTGCTGACTTTGACGTCTCGCTGGTCTGTGCCTTCCTGGACCATCTATTGAGACTTACGTAAGTCATGACATCACCAGAGCTCGGCTTGTTTCCAACATGCGGCGATGATCGATTTGCGC
>NZ_FCOF02000102.1 GCF_001544755.2 Caballeronia catudaia
GGCGTTAGGGCATGAGGAGCCTGACGATTACCTACTTTCACACGGGTATCCGCACTATCATCGGCGTGGAGTCGTTTCACGGTCCTGTTCGGGATGGGAAGGGGTGGGACCGACTCGCTATGGTCATCAGGCATGACTTGTTGCTGTGTCGCGGGTTGCGCGCCACAGCCAATCTGGGAAGAAGCAGTATTGAATTCGGGTGGTGATTGTTGCACAACGACTCACTCAACCGGTGCGCATGCTACCCCCTACGGGGGCGGGATGCTCGTAAGTGCTGAAGCACTAACGATCATCGCGAAACACACTGGTTATAGGATCAAGCCTTACGGGCAATTAGTATCAGTTAGCTCAATGCATTACTGCACTTACACACCTGACCTATCAACGTCCTGGTCTGGAACGACCCTTCAAGGGGCTCGAAGCCCCGGGGATATCTCATCTTAAGGCGAGTTTCCCGCTTAGATGCTTTCAGCGGTTATCTCTTCCGAACATAGCTACCCGGCGATGCCACTGGCGTGACAACCGGTACACCAGAGGTTCGTCCACTCCGGTCCTCTCGTACTAGGAGCAGCCCCCTTCAAATATCCAACGCCCACGGCAGATAGGGACCAAACTGTCTCACGACGTTTTAAACCCAGCTCACGTACCTCTTTAAATGGCGAACAGCCATACCCTTGGGACCGGCTACAGCCCCAGGATGAGATGAGCCGACATCGAGGTGCCAAACACCGCCGTCGATATGAACTCTTGGGCGGTATCAGCCTGTTATCCCCAGAGTACCTTTTATCCGTTGAGCGATGGCCCTTCCATACAGAACCACCGGATCACTATGACCTGCTTTCGCACCTGCTCGACTTGTCGGTCTCGCAGTTAAGCACGCTTATGCCATTGCACTATCAGCACGATTTCCGACCGTACCTAGCGTACCTTCGTACTCCTCCGTTACACTTTGGGAGGAGACCGCCCCAGTCAAACTGCCTACCATGCACTGTCCCCGATCCGGATCACGGACCAAGGTTAGAACCTCAAACAAACCAGGGTGGTATTTCAAGGACGGCTCCACCAAGACTAGCGTCCTGGCTTCATAGCCTCCCACCTATCCTACACAGATCGGTTCAAAGTCCAATGCAAAGCTACAGTAAAGGTTCATGGGGTCTTTCCGTCTAGCCGCGGGGAGATTGCATCATCACAAACACTTCAACTTCGCTGAGTCTCGGGAGGAGACAGTGTGGCCATCGTTACGCCATTCGTGCAGGTCGGAACTTACCCGACAAGGAATTTCGCTACCTTAGGACCGTTATAGTTACGGCCGCCGTTTACCGGGACTTCAATCAAGAGCTTGCACCCCATCATTTAATCTTCCGGCACCGGGCAGGCGTCACACCCTATACGTCCACTTTCGTGTTTGCAGAGTGCTGTGTTTTTATTAAACAGTCGCAGCCACCAGTTTATTGCAACCCTTTCACCCTTACCCCGCAGGGGGTTCAAGCTACAAGGGCGTACCTTATCCCGAAGTTACGGTACCAATTTGCCGAGTTCCTTCTCCCGAGTTCTCTCAAGCGCCTTAGAATACTCATCTCGCCCACCTGTGTCGGTTTGCGGTACGGTCACTATTAGACTGAAGCTTAGAGGCTTTTCTTGGAACCACTTCCAATTGCTTCGCTCCCTAGAGAGCTCGCGCCACACCCTTGAATTACGTGCCCGGATTTGCCTAAGCACCTTCTCCAATGCAGCGACCGGGACTTCCAACACCCGGACAACCTTCCGCGATCCGTCCCCCCATCGCATCTAACAATGGTGCAGGAATATTGACCTGCTTCCCATCAGCTACGCATTTCTGCCTCGCCTTAGGGGCCGACTCACCCTACGCCGATGAACGTTGCGTAGGAAACCTTGGGCTTACGGCGAGGGGGCTTTTCACCCCCTTTATCGCTACTCATGTCAGCATTCGCACTTCCGATACCTCCAGCACGCTTTTCAACGCACCTTCGCAGGCTTACGGAACGCTCTCCTACCACACACACTTGCGTGTGCATCCGCAGCTTCGGTGACTGGCTTGAGCCCCGTTACATCTTCCGCGCAGGACGACTCGATCAGTGAGCTATTACGCTTTCTTTAAAGGGTGGCTGCTTCTAAGCCAACCTCCTGACTGTTTTAGCCTTCCCACTTCGTTTCCCACTTAGCCAATCTTTGGGACCTTAGCTGGCGGTCTGGGTTGTTTCCCTCTTGACACCGGACGTTAGCACCCGATGTCTGTCTCCCGTGATTGCACTCTTCGGTATTCGGAGTTTGCTATGGCGTAGTAATCCGCAATGGACCCCACAACCATGACAGTGCTCTACCCCCGAAGGTGATACACGAGGCACTACCTAAATAGTTTTCGGAGAGAACCAGCTATTTCCAAGTTTGTTTAGCCTTTCACCCCTATCCACAGCTCATCCCCTAACTTTTCAACGTTAGTGGGTTCGGTCCTCCAGTACGTGTTACCGCACCTTCAACCTGGCCATGGATAGATCACTTGGTTTCGGGTCTACGCCCAGCAACTGATCGCCCTGTTCGGACTCGCTTTCGCTACGCCTGCCTTAATCAGTTAAGCTCGCTACTGAACGTAAGTCGCTGACCCATTATACAAAAGGTACGCCGTCACCCGTTTCCAGGCTCCGACTGTTTGTATGCATGCGGTTTCAGGATCTATTTCACTCCCCTCCCGGGGTTCTTTTCGCCTTTCCCTCACGGTACTGGTTCACTATCGGTCGATCACGAGTATTTAGCCTTGGAGGATGGTCCCCCCATCTTCAGACAGGATTTCACGTGTCCCGCCCTACTTCTCGTACCCCTAGTTCTTCCAACCTGTTTTCGTCTACAGGGCTATCACCTGCTATGGCCGCACTTTCCAGAGCGTTCGACTAACAAATCAGATAAAAGGTACAGGCTGATCCCATTTCGCTCGCCACTACTTTGGGAATCTCGGTTGATTTCTGTTCCTGCGGTTACTTAGATGTTTCAGTTCACCGCGTTCGCTCCTCACAACCTATGTATTCAGTTGTGGGTGACCCATTCGGGCCGGGTTTCCCCATTCGGATATCGGAGGATCAAAGCTCGTTTGCCAGCTCCCCTCCGCTTTTCGCAGGCTACCGCGTCCTTCATCGCCTGTGATCGCCAAGGCATCCACCACATGCACTTGTTCGCTTGACCCTATAACGAGTGTGTCTCTCGACATCCCGTCATAGGCTGAGTATTCGCGTTGTGCCGTATTCCAAAGCAATCTTTCGATCACCTTTTCATACTCGATACAATCACTACCCTGACTACCTTACTCACACCCATCTCTAAGTGCTTTTAGATAGCCTCTTTACTACTTCTTCCAGATTGTTAAAGAACGTTTAGCCGACAAGCGTGTTTCTCTACTCGCGACATCAACTGGCTATCAATCGCCAATGCGCAACGTTGAATCACCGATTCAGCGCTGTGCATTGAGGATTTGGTGGAGGATGACGGGATCGAACCGACGACCCCCTGCTTGCAAAGCAGGTGCTCTCCCAGCTGAGCTAATCCCCCTGGTCCCTTGAGTCTGCTCGATCCTCCGACCGACCCGCCTGACCGTTGGTGGGTCTGGATGGATTCGAACCATCGACCCCCGCCTTATCAAGACGGTGCTCTAACCGACTGAGCTACAGACCCATAGCCTGTCTTAACCACAGCCGATAAGCGTGAGCGCTTAATTTTGCGTGCGAAGCTCGAGAAAGGAGGTGATCCAGCCGCACCTTCCGATACGGCTACCTTGTTACGACTTCACCCCAGTCATGAATCCCACCGTGGTAAGCGCCCTCCTTACGGTTAGGCTACCTACTTCTGGTGAAACCCACTCCCATGGTGTGACGGGCGGTGTGTACAAGACCCGGGAACGTATTCACCGCGGCATGCTGATCCGCGATTACTAGCGATTCCAGCTTCACGCAGTCGAGTTGCAGACTGCGATCCGGACTACGATCGGTTTTCTGGGATTGGCTCCACCTCGCGGCTTGGCAACCCTCTGTTCCGACCATTGTATGACGTGTGAAGCCCTACCCATAAGGGCCATGAGGACTTGACGTCATCCCCACCTTCCTCCGGTTTGTCACCGGCAGTCTCCTTAGAGTGCTCTTGCGTAGCAACTAAGGACAAGGGTTGCGCTCGTTGCGGGACTTAACCCAACATCTCACGACACGAGCTGACGACAGCCATGCAGCACCTGTGCGCCGGTTCTCTTTCGAGCACCCCCACCTTTCAGCAGGGTTCCGACCATGTCAAGGGTAGGTAAGGTTTTTCGCGTTGCATCGAATTAATCCACATCATCCACCGCTTGTGCGGGTCCCCGTCAATTCCTTTGAGTTTTAATCTTGCGACCGTACTCCCCAGGCGGTCAACTTCACGCGTTAGCTACGTTACTAAGGAAATGAATCCCCAACAACTAGTTGACATCGTTTAGGGCGTGGACTACCAGGGTATCTAATCCTGTTTGCTCCCCACGCTTTCGTGCATGAGCGTCAGTGTTGGCCCAGGGGGCTGCCTTCGCCATCGGTATTCCTCCACATCTCTACGCATTTCACTGCTACACGTGGAATTCTACCCCCCTCTGCCACACTCAAAGCCTGCCAGTCACCAATGCAGTTCCCAGGTTAAGCCCGGGGATTTCACATCGGTCTTAACAGACCGCCTGCGCACGCTTTACGCCCAGTAATTCCGATTAACGCTCGCACCCTACGTATTACCGCGGCTGCTGGCACGTAGTTAGCCGGTGCTTATTCTTCCGGTACCGTCATCCTCCATCCATATTAGGGACGAAGTTTTCTTTCCGGACAAAAGTGCTTTACAACCCGAAGGCCTTCTTCACACACGCGGCATTGCTGGATCAGGGTTGCCCCCATTGTCCAAAATTCCCCACTGCTGCCTCCCGTAGGAGTCTGGGCCGTGTCTCAGTCCCAGTGTGGCTGGTCGTCCTCTCAGACCAGCTACAGATCGTCGCCTTGGTAGGCCTTTACCCCACCAACTAGCTAATCTGCCATCGGCCGCCCCTGTAGCGCGAGGTCCGAAGATCCCCCGCTTTCTCCCTCAGGTCGTATGCGGTATTAATCCGGCTTTCGCCGGGCTATCCCCCACTACAGGACACGTTCCGATGTATTACTCACCCGTTCGCCACTCGCCACCAGGGTTGCCCCCGTGCTGCCGTTCGACTTGCATGTGTAAGGCATGCCGCCAGCGTTCAATCTGAGCCAGGATCAAACTCTTCAGTTCAAACCTGTTACTGTTTTTCGGTTTCTTTCAAAACCGGTCGCTCACTCAACGTACTGACGATGATTTACTCCATCCAAAGATGGAAAAACCTTCCTCTATACTTCGTGTGAGACTCTTGATTACTTTTGCTATTGCTCCAGCCTCGAAAGACTGAAACCGCACTCGCCATCAAGCGCCCACACTTATCGGCT
>NZ_FCOF02000120.1 GCF_001544755.2 Caballeronia catudaia
TGATTCCTCCAAGTCGCTGGTTCTCTAATAGTACTCCTTATCGCCACTATAAGTAGGGTTATGCAGAGGTTCCTTAACAGCTCGGCGCAACGTTTACAACCACTTCCCGCACCAAAACAAATGCCGTTCAGTCGCTTAACTGAACGGCATTACCGGTTAAGCGGCATCTTCACGCCTCCGATGCTTTTTTTTTGATGGGTAGGAAAACTAGCGATATCTTGTCTTTGAGACCATATCAGACTTCGTTCAAGCGCTGAAAGCTCGATCGGTTCTACGAGATGATCGTCAAATCCCGCTTCGCGGGGCTGCTGGTGGTCTTCGGCGTGGCCGTAGACCCGTGACGGCTACCAAGGGAGTTTTCTTGAGTTGCGACATGGCACGTAGCGCGCGGTGCAGCTTATAGCCGCTCATTCCGGGCAGTGCGATGTCGAGCAGCGCTATGTCGGCACGAAAAGCTTCTGGCCGCCGGGTCGCCTCCTCGGCAGTGTAGACAAGTTCCAGCTGAGCAACGACAACAGCGATTTTGCCGCGCCCTGTTTGTCGTTCACAACCATCACGCGTCGGGCGAATCACCTCACTTTTGGCCGCCTCCGTTGACGGGTGTGCGGGTCCTGCGGTCCGTCCCATGCGGACTTAAAATCTCGCGCTATGACAAGTGCTCGGGCTGTTCAGAATTTCTCCAAGCGCTCTGCCGGGCGATCGGCGCGAAGCCAACGGATCTATAAATTCGAGACCGGCGCGAGCGACGACGGTCTTTCGAGACGCGGCAACCGAGGCTGACTTTTCACACTCGACATTAAACGCCTTACGGGCCAACCACTAAAGTAAATCGGCCGAAGAAATAACCCGGGTCCGCCGAGCCGCCTTGGAATTCAAGCGTGTGGGTCCCAACTGCAAGCGGTGCCAGCATAACGAAATAGCCGTCCGCGCCGAACTGGACGTTGGAAGCCGGGTATTTGGGGGGCGAGACGGGTATCATGATCAGGTTCGACGGATCCGGAGTAAGCGTAATAGACTTGTCGGCGACTTCAAATTTAAAAGCAGAGAGATTGCCGAGGTCCCGTCCGTCGAGCGTAGCCGTCAACGTCAACGTCAACGGAGACTTAAAGCTTGCCAACACATTCACAGCGCATGCGAGCAATGACTGCAACGATGTGTCTGGCACATCCGAGCCGTTGGGACAATGCCTCCCCGGTTTCTTTGTTATATAGCGCTTCGTTAGTGGACCATTCAGCAGCGACCAGTGGAAAAAGAATGAACTTTCCTGCGGGTACATTGCACTGGCGAGCCTGCGTTGGCGGTGACGAACCGAAGGTTGACGTGCCTAAAAACCATACCGCACCCGATTGATCCAGCGCACAAAAGGCAGGGTTGTTCGCGGGACCGTCCAGTGGCCCCTTGTTCATGGGCCTTTTCACGGCCCATTGCCACCAAAGCGCAGTCCACTCGGCATATGTCTTCCCGGCGGGAACGCTTTGAGGTGGCATCTTCCCAGCATTTGCTGAGTTGTCTTTCGATTGATCCTGAGCCAGGATCGCTAGGCGGTTTCAAACCGAAGTGCAACGAGGGGGTTAATGTTTAGCGTTTTGAGGTTGTCCCGCTGAGGCAAGTGTCGCAGCGAAAACCTCGAATGGCGAATGGAACGCGTGGGTTGCGCGCGGCCGGCTGTTCAGGCTGTCGGCGATGGCATCGAGCTCGTCCTGAGTGTAGACCGAGAGGTCGGTGCCCTTAGGTAAGTACTGTCGCAGCAATCCGTTGGTGTTTTCGCAGGTCCCGCGTTGCCAGGGACTGTGCGGGTCGCAGAAGTACACGCTTACGCCGGTGGCGGCGGCGAGTTCTTGATGCCGCGTGAGTTCCTTGCCCTGGTCGTACGTAAAGCTCTGGCGCAGGGGTTCGGGAATCGAATTGAGTTTGGCCGAGAAGCCCGCCAGAGCTGAGGCGGCGGTAGCATCCTCCATCTTGGCAAGCAGCACCAGCCGGCT
>NZ_FCOF02000101.1 GCF_001544755.2 Caballeronia catudaia
CGGGCGCGCGACGAACTTCATCATCTCACCTCGAATAGCACGCGACGCCGGACCTATTCCAGCGCGCGCCATAACACAATTCCAGCGAATGAAAGGTCAACTGCTCCAGTGGCTTCATGTTCTCCTCCCTGCGCTGCGAGCGGCGATCCGGGCTAGTCGGCGGGTGCGTATTGCATTTCCCCGTTGCCGAACGACCAGTTTTCGCGTGCGACCTCGACCAGGCTGATCCAGACATCTTCCTTTCGCAGCCCCGTCTTCGCTGAAATGCCGTTAGCGACGGCGGCATAGAAGGCCTTCTTCACATCGATCGAACGCCCGGTGTTCCACGTGATCTGGATGAAAACAATCGAAGGAGAGTAAGCGATGCCGAGATAGCCATCGGCGGGATAGATGAGTTCGTCAGCATCGTGGCGGGTGACGATCTGAAATTTGTCGTTGGCAGGGACACTGGCGATCGAGGTCATCGCCTCGTAGACGGTGTCGCTGACGGCCTGAGCGACGGCGGGTGGCGCGGCTTTCGAAAGATCGATTCGGACGAGCGGCATAGTGGCCTCAAAGTGAGAGTGCGTGATAATGCCCACTAGGCTAGACTCAATCCATGCTTTCCAAAAGCGAATATTCAGACTGGCTTAAATGACGGGATGGAATAATGATCGATGAATTGAAATCCTTCGTTACGGTGGTGGAGGAAAGCTCTTTGACCCGTGCCGCGCAAAAGCTGTGCGTCACGCAGTCCGCAGTATCGAAGCGCATCCAGCGGCTGGAAGATGTGCTGGGCGCACCACTTCTCGACCGCAATTCCAAACCGCCGCGTGCAACCGCGCTTGCGCATCGGATCCACGAGCATGCCGTTCCGTTGCTCGCTGCCTTCGACCGGCTGATGAACGTCACCCGTGAGGATGGCGATCCTTCGGGAAAGCTGCGCTTCGGTTTGCCGCAGGGTATCGCCGATATTGTCCTCTTCGACGCCCTGACCGCGCTCAGGGACGCATTCCCGGCACTCGAAGTGACGTTGAGATCGGACTGGAGTCCGGGTCTGCTTCGTCTGCTCGATGCAGGTGGATTGGATGTCGCCGCCATTCTGACTCCGAAGGGCAGACAACCCACCGATGACTACGTGCGCCAACACGTCGCGACACTGGAACTCGTCATCGTGCAGAGCAAAAGGCGTCCGCTGGTTTCGAATCGTGCGACGCTCGCGGCCGTTGCGGATGGCGGATGGATCCTGAACCCCGAAGGGTGCGGCTATCGGGCGGCGCTGCAAAACGCGATGGAAAGGGCCGGTTACGCCCTGCGCGTCAAGGCAGATACGCACGGCAGCGAGATGCAATTGCAACTCATCGCCTCCGGCCTGGGATTGGGCTTGGTTCCGCGCAGCGTGCTTACGCACAGCGTTTGGCAGCGGCGGCTCGAAGTCGTGAAGGTCGCGCGCTTCGCGCCTAAGCTCGATGTATGGCTTTTGCATGCGCCTCACATCGGGAATTTTAGCCCTGCGGTTGCGCACCTCGGAGACACGATGAAAGCATCGTTCAAGTCTTGAAGGTTGCGGTGGATAGAGGGCTGCCGTCGCCGATGTCGTGGAGTAGGAAGCGGCTGACTCCGCATATCAGCAACACTTGCTCGCCCTTAACGCATTTTACATAAAGGAATTTATCGCCAAGATTTTGGATTACTAACTACACCGCAGGTCAACAAAAGTGTGAGAAGCGAGTCACGTTGATCTGCGGTGACTCGTCGATGAATCGAAGCGACATCCGGCGGACCCGACCTGACCGAGTTCGGCCATGAGCCGTCATCGTCGGTAGCCGTACTCAGACATTCGGGCGACTGTATCGCTCAGTAAGCGAACGTTCGACACATTTGGCGTGGAGCAAGGCTGGGCGCAGGCTGACGCAATGTGGCCTATGATCGCCCGGGGGTTGCAAATTGTGAAATTGCGATCTCCGCGTCTCGAATGATGCGTTTCTTGCCTGCGCTCTCCCGAAGACGGAGTCAATCATGCTACACAATGTCCTGGCGGCCGCTCCGGCTATGGTTCTGTGCCTGCTGCTGCAAAGCGTGGTGGTAGCCATCTGCCTGCGTCGCTACGCGCGCTTCCGGAGCAACGTCAAGAGTCAGGACTTGCTATGGGTGGACGTCCTGCTATTGATGACCGTGATGACGATGACTTTGCTCTGCAATTTCGCTCAAATGGCGATCTGGGCTGCGCTGTTCATGTTCTTAGGCGAGTTTTCCGATTTCGCCATTGCTCTGTATCACTCCGCGGTCAACTTCATCACGCTGGGCTACGGCGACATTGTCATGTCCAAGCAATGGCGCATGCTTGGCCCAATCGAAGCTGCCAACGGCATCCTTATGTTCGGAGTCTCAACCTCGGTGATGACGGCTGCGGTCATGGATGTGATTAAGTACCATAACGCCCGGCTACGGCAGGAGTAGCCGCGGGAGCACTGCACATGAATTCGCAGTTCAGCGAATTCTTGCGGAGACGTCGGAGAACAAGGCGGCGACAAGACTCTGCAAAACGGTCGGGATGCGTGTTGGGATCTTTCGCGACCGCCGAATGTTGCTAATGCGGCGTTGGCTTGCTGGCAAAGAATCGGCGAGGCGACTGTCGGTACTCAGCAAGACATCCAACGACGAGGCTGTCGGCGCGCCAGACACTTCCCGGATCGCAGTCACGTCCGCTGCTGCCGCGGAGGCCCGATTCGCTCGTGCAACGTCCTGCAAGTTTCAAGGGTCTGTGGCTTCGCCCGACATGCTATGCTGCTAAGGAATGTTGCGCGCAAATGTAGCGTACGATCGATTGCCTTTCTCGGATGTACGAAGAGGATAAGCGACATGAAAATCCTGTGGGTCGATGACCACGAAATTCTTTGCGTTGCACTTTGCGAATATGTTCAAACACACGCGTCCGAGCTAAGCGCAACCGCAATCGACATTACGCCCGTCTTCACGCTTGCCAGCGCGCTTGAAGAAGTTAACAAGACACCGCCCCCAGACCTAGTATTCCTGGATCTTAATCTGGATGGTGAAAACCGCGGCGCCGCTACACTTGAGCATTTCCAGGCCGGAAATCTGTCCAATGTTCCTGTGGTCATCTGCACTGGACTTGCTCCTAGAAACGATGATGAAGTTGAAATTTTGCGAATTTGCATGCGTGACTACGCCGCTCGAGGAATCCTGTTGAAAGGAGGCGCGCACAAAAAAATGTTCATTGGACTGAGCAGGATCTTAGGAGGTGAACTCTGGATCCCGGAAGAAGTCTTGCTCCGCTTTGCCTGCTTGACTCAAGCGCCCTTAGCTAGCCAAAATCAACTTCATCTTGGGCTTTCTCCGCGAGAGTGGGACGTGGCGCGTTGCATTGCACGTGGTCTTTCAGGGAAACAGATCGCAAGAGAGCTCGGCGTCTCCGAAGGACACGTCAGACAGGTTTCCTGTGTTATTTACGATAAACTTCAAGTCAGAAACCGCGTAGAAGCTGCACTTCGAGTCAACGCCGAACTGACCCCTGGAAGGGGGGCAACACACACGCGACTGTCGTGACGATCTCTGCTGGACCGCTCTTCATGTTGCGCTGCCATCACTTCTAAGCGCCTTCGGTCGACGTTTTTGGCTTATGTTTTGCAAGTGTGGTTAATAAGGTTCGTTCCGAAACCGGTTTCGACAAAAGCTTCATGCCACTGACGGCCACTTTTTTGAGCACCGCTGACGAGGTGTCCCCCGACCACAGGATCGCAGGGATCGAAACGTTGGTAGCAGCGCGGACCGCCGTAATCGCAGCAATACCGTCCTCGTGCTCCAGCCGGTAGTCGGAGAGGATGAGGTGCGGACCGCTTGCCAAAGCTTCACTACGCAATTGCTCGATGACGTCGGATGATGATTCCCCGGCTACGACGTAGCAGCCATGCTCGATCAGGCGCATCGATATTTCGATTCTTAGGTCGCTATTGTCCTCGATGATCGCCACGACCATATTGGTCAGGTCCGGGTCGCCGTCTTCGGCCGTTTGAACCTCCCGCAACTCCGGCGGTATAAGTCCCATGAACGGGACCACAACCGAAAAACGCGAGCCCCGCCCTGGTGTCGAGTCGATGTGGAGCTTGTGACCGAGAAGGTTCGCGAGTCCCTGAACAATGGACAGACCCAGGCCGAACCCTTTTTCGCGATTCCTCTCGGGATTATCGACCTGTACATAGCTCTTGAAGATATCCGCCTGTCTACCTTCTGGGATACCGATCCCGTTGTCCCAGACGCTTATCTTTATGTGGCTGCCTCTCCTTTGGCAACTCACCAGAACATGCCCTTTCTTTCGTCCCTGTTCGGAAGGCGTGTAACGGATCGCATTGGTCACCATATTCCGAATGATCCTGTCCAACGCAGGTCGATCCGTACGGACCAGATAGGGGCGGCAATGGAGTCTCATTTTCAGCCCCTTCGCCTCAGCCAGCGGCTGCATATCCACGACTATGCCGCGTAAAAGGGAAGGCAGCGCCACCTCCTGAATTTCTACATTCCATGTGCCGGACTCAAGGCGGCAGATATCCAGTGCACCGTTGATCATCCCTTCCATCGCATCCACTTGCCTTTGCGCATTCGAGACGTCCGCAACCAGCTCGGTCGATTTAATGCTCCGCTCGATATAATTTAACTTCAGACCGAGCGTTGTAAGCGGTTGACGCAAGTCATGGCTTATTGCAGCGATAAGCAGGTTTTTCTCCGCCTTTGCCGCTTCCGCCCGCTTTCGCGCCTCATCGAGAATGATCTCTTTAACATATGAGCGTTTCTGACTGTAAAAGAAAAACCACGCCAGGAAACAATAGCCAATTAGTTGAGTAGAATAGAACCCCAGCATTGCTGGCCGGTGAATATATAGAGCTGGTCCCAGGCTAAATCCGAACGGTACAGCGCCAAGCACGAACGAACCTAAATTCGCACGAAGACTGGGTGCGAGCAGTAGCAGGGTAAATGTATGGCTGATCAGCGTGTACTCAAGGAAGCCAGAACTTGCCAATTTGATGTAGGGAGGGCGGGGCGAGAAATCGGGTGGGGTTAGCCCAAGGCTACCCGCCGCCCACCAGAACGATGTCAGTGTGACGCTTGCAGCCCATGCCCAGTGCATCTGCTCGATCGCGTTGGCGCTGGCGTGCTTCGGGAGCGCCTTGGTCTTTTTCAGTAAGTATGCTGCCATGGGAGTCGCCATGCCCCAAAATCCCAGGACCCAGACGACACGGAACCAACGATAGCTATCCGACGTTTTGATCCACGATCCGTATACACACAACAGCGAGGCGCCGACCGCCACTAGTACGGTCCAACACACGGCTCGACGGGACAGCGATTGCAATAACTCGCGTTTGACGAAGAGCTTCTGCTCGGTACTGAGTGCTGCAGCTGTGCCCAGAAAAGAATTCACAAATCCAGCGAATCTGTGTACCTTGATTGTGTGAGCCATTTTCACTCGCCTTCCGTCAATATTTTCGGCTTATGTTCTGCAAGTATGGTTAATAAGGTTCGCTCCGAAACCGGTTCGGACAAGAGCTTCATGCCACTGACGGCTACTTTTCTGAGCACCGCTGACGAGGTGTCCCCCGACCACAGGATTGCAGGGATCGAAATGTTGGTAGCAGAGCGGACCGCCATAATCGCAGCAATACC
>NZ_FCOF02000100.1 GCF_001544755.2 Caballeronia catudaia
CTTGCCTTCGCTTTCCATGCTTCAAATCTCCCGTTACAGCCAAGATCCGAAGTCTCCTACATTTCCGGGGCGGTTCACTTCGAACTCGCGTGGCGACAACTGCCTGCCGCCTGCCGCGCCGTCGTGGCAGCCCGAACCCAGCGCGAGCGCGTGCGACACGTCGGGGCTCAGATAACGCTTGCGCCGTGCGATCTCATGCACTGCTTCGACCAGTACATCGGGCGCGCTCGCCTTCGTGACGTAGCCCAGTGCGCCGGCATCAAGCGCGCGCCGCACGAATACCGCTTCCTCGTGCATGCTGAACGCGAGCACCCGCGTGCCCGGTTCGCGAGCCAGCATCCGGCGCATCGCCTCGATACCGCTCGCACCCGGCAAGGACACATCCATCACAACCACCTCGGGCGTGAGCGCACAAAAGCGTTGATATGCCTCGGTCGCATTGCCGGCTTCGCCCACGACATTCACGTCGCCGCGCTGTTCGAGTAGGCGCTTATAGCCCTCTCGGACCACTGCGTGATCATCGACCAGCAGCACCGCGATCTTGCGCATCATGATCGTTCGCGTGAGTTCGCGTCGGTGCGAAATATGATCGGCTGTTCCCTGACGGATGCGCGGCGCGGCGCAGCCTGCGGGCGCGCGGCCGCGAAACGCACGGTCTGCTCGACAGCGCCATGCAGCGGCGACTTCTCACACACCGGGTCGGCGTTGGCAGCGTCGCCCGTCAACAAATAAGCTTGGCAGCGACAACCTGCAAGATCGTGTTCCTTCTCGTCGCAACTCCGACACGGCTCCTTCATCCAACCGAAGCCGCGATAGCGCCGGAACGTGTCGCTGCAATACCAGATGTCCGCGAGGGGCCTCTCCGTCACGCGCGGAAGCACGAGCCCAGGCAGCGAGCGCGCCGCGTGACACGGCAGCGCGAGCCCGTCCGGCGCGATGCCGAGGAAAAGGTTGCCCCAGCCGTTCATGCAGCGCTTCGGGCGATCCTCGAAGTAGTCGGGCACCACGAACAGGATCTTGCAGCGCTCGCCGATGCGCTTCCGATACCGTTGCACGACAGCTTCGGCCTGCTCGACCTGCGAGCGCGTCGGAATCAGTTCGGCGCGGTTCAGGTAGGCCCAACCGTAATACTGCGTGTTTGCCAGTTCGAGGTAATCGGCGCCCATCTCGAGCGCCATGTCGATAATCCTGTTCACATGAGGCAAGTTATAGCGATGCAACACGCAGTTCAGCACCATCGGAAAGCCATGCGCCTTGATCGATGTCGCGACCTTCTTCTTCAGCTCGAAGGTGCGCGTGTTGCTAAGAAAATCGTTCAGCTCTTGCGTCGAGTCCTGGAAGGACAGCTGGATGTGATCAAGGCCCGCGTCTTTCAATGCACCGAGTCGCTTGTCGGTCAAGCCAATACCAGATGTAATCAGGTTCGTATAAAAGCCAAGCTTGCGTGCTTCCTCGACGAGCACTTCGAGATCGTCGCGCAGCAGTGGCTCGCCTCCGGACAATCCAAGCTGTGCAGCGCCCAGCGCGCGCGCCTGGCGCAGCACGTCGAGCCACTGTGCAGTGCTCAGTTCCTGCCCGAGCGACGCATAGTCAACGGGGTTCGAGCAGAATACGCAGTGCAAAGGACAGCGATAGGTAAGCTCGGCCAGCAGCCACAGAGGCGGGCCAACTGGCGGGTCAGCGAGCGGCGCCACAGTGCGCGGGCTGGCGCCCGTCTCGGTGGACTGTATTGGGTTACGCGGATCGGCGGGATCGTTCATCGGATCACTCCAGCCAGCCACGTCGGTCGGCTTCGCCGACGAACGCCAGCACTTCGCCGCCGATTTCGCGCGTATTAAACGCCGCTTCCAGATCGGCGATCAGTGCATCGACATCGCGTGTGCCGTCGCAGCGCAACAGGATTTCGGACGCGCTCCGGTTGAGCTTCACCATCCCTTCCGGGTACAGTAGTACGTAGGCTCGCTGTACCGGTTCGAACTGAAGCCGGTAAATCGGCTTCAACTTCAACAGTCGGATGCCGGAAATCCCGTTCATTGCACAAACGCCTTCTCGATCGAATCGAGCATGGTCCAGAGAATATCGAGCTTGAACTGCAGGATGTCGAGCGCGCGTTGCTGCTTTTCGCGGCGTCTAAAATGTTCGAGCGTCACTTCGAGACCATGTTCGACATCGCGCTGCGCGAGCGAGATTCGCGAGCGGAAATACGCGAGGCCGTCCGGCTCGATCCACGGATAGTGCTCGGGCCAGCTTGCAAGGCGATCATGGTGGACTTGCGGCGCGAACATCTCGGTCAGTGACGAGCACACGGCCTCCTGCCAAGGCGCGCGGCGCGCGAAGTTCACATAGGCGTCGACGGCGAAACGCACGCCCGGCGTCACCTGCTTGAGCGACCACAGTTCGTCGCGCGTTAATCCCACCGCATTGCCGAGCTGCGCCCACGCTTCGATCCCGCCCGCCTGATCCCCAAAGCCATCGTGATCGAGAATGCGCAGCGCCCAGCGACGGCGCGTCGCGCGATCCGGGCAGTTGGACAGGATCGCGCCGTCCTTCAGCGGAATGTTGATCTGGTAATAAAAGCGGTTTGCGACCCAGCCACGGACCTGTTCCCGCGAACAACCACCGCTATTCATCTTCACGTTGAACGGATGATGAATGTGGTACGCGGCGCCCTTCGCACGCAGTTGCGTTTCGAATTCGTCGCGGGTCCAAGCAATGCGTTCTGAGTCCATCGTGTCTCTGTCTGTATATTTGTGTTCCGTGCGCGATGCAGCCGATGCGCGTTACGTCCGCGGGGGCTTACGGCGGCCATCGCTTCCCGTATTACAGTTCGAATTGCATGCCGTCGTGGGCGACTTCGATTCCGTGCCGCTCGAGTTCCGCGCGTTCGGGCCCTCGCTCTCTGAGAATCGGATTCGTGTTGTTGATATGAACCAGCACCTTGCGCACGTTCCGGCGAACGATGGTATCGAGCACTTCGATCATGCCGCCCGTGCCTGTCTGCGCCCGGTGCCCCATGTCGGCTCCGGTATTGCTCGACAGCCCGAGGCGGATCATCTCGTCGTCAGTCCAAAGCGTGCCGTCGATGAGCAGCGGGTCCGCGCTGCACATCGCGGCCATCACATGCACCGGTGAGAAACGGGATCTCGAGCGTCGCGCCGTCGCCGCCATCGGCCGGTATCTGCCGATGCTCGATGCCGCAGTAGCTCGACAGGATCGGCCCGATCGGAAAGCCGCTTCTTAGGTCCTGCCACACGGGCGCGGTCGCATACAGCGGCAGCGGCCCGTGATGCTCGCGCAGCATCAACAGGCCGCTCACGTGGTCAATCTGTGCGTCCATTGCCAGTATCGCGGCGATCCCGCTGTCGCGGACTGCGCGCGCTGGCTGTAGCTCCGTATTCGATGCGATCTGCGCGAGAATGTCCGGGGACGCATTGACCAGCAGCCAGTCTGCACTGTTCGTCGTGACCGCGAGCGACGATTGTGTGCGTCGCCGGGCGTCGATCGTGCCGCGTCTGAAGCCGTCGCAATTCGGGAAATTGCATTTCCATTGAGGGAAACCGCCACCCGCTGACGAGCCGAGTACCTTGATTTTCATAGCAGCATTCGCGAAGTCAATTTGTCGTGATCGTTGAATTCACCGTTAAATGCGCTGGCATGCACTGTCATGTCGCGACGGGCTGGTTGGGCTCATGCTCGACAAGTGCTTTATCGGGTGGTGTCATGCTCCGTGCTGCCTCTGCCCGCCGCCTCCAACGCAATAGTGAAGCGGTTGTCGAACCCGCGGGCACCGGTCCGATAGTGCGCCCCGTGTCGTGTCCCCAAACACAATGCGAGGAAATCGGGCGCGCTCGAAAGCGCGCCCAACAACGGCAACCTTGAAACTCGAGCACGGCGACGCGCTTTGAGGGATTTCATCGGTTGCTTTGCGCGGCGCGGCCTTTACAACGTGACGGCCGTGCTTCTATCGATTCGCGATGTACATCGTGATTTCGAAACCCAAGCGCAGATCGGTGTAAGCGGGTGTCGTCCACTTCATATAGCCTCCTTGATTGTTTAAACACAATCGGATCGACAGTCGGGTCGACCCAACGTTCGATTGCCCGGATGATTCCGAGCGGTTGCAGCGGCGATACCACCGGCAATGCATCGCTCACTGATCCTCGTTGCCCTGGAAGTCGCCGAGGTTCGCCGTAGCTCACACGGCTTTCGCGGCTCGCTCCTCGGACGAGTGCATGGAGCCTTCGGGATGGCGACGCACGCGGCCTTCCCAGATGGAACATCGACCGACTGGTTGATCCTTGCAGAGCCAGTCCGCGATCAACTGGAGCGCTCGCCCTCGCCCCCTGGGGCAAAGGGCCCAGGCGTCGAGCCCGTCTCGACATCACTCTACGGCGAAGGCGCGGAGAGAAAAATGCGCCATCGGGAAAAGACATTTCCGTTAGACGGACGAATCGACCACTGCGCGACACCTCATCACGCCAGCCGACAAACCGCTCGCCAAACCGCCACGCTAATAACAGCAAGTGCCCAGACTTCAACCGGACGAGATCCATTCATCTCATTGATTGGTTCGGTCGCAGTAAGGAAATCAGGAAAAGTGCTGGTGGGACGAATAGGAATGCTTATTTCGCAAGATCGTAGACTGCTCGGGGACTGAACGATGCCGCCCATCGTCACTCTTCATCTGCCCTTTCGATATCATGTGCATGAGTTCGATGCCGCCTAAAATGATGCGGGCGCAACGAAAGCTCTTGAATCCTAGCATTGGCCGTGCGATGCGTTTGATCGCTCGATGGTCCTGCTCCACCACGTTGTTCAGATACTTCGATTGTCGAATTTTGATCGGCACTTCGCGATCAGCATTGATCGCATTTAGCCCTGCGAGATTCGCCCCGCTCTTGTCGATTGTCACCGTCTCCGGCACGCCGTTTCCAGCGATCGCCTTTTCAAAATAGCGCCGGGCTGCAGCCTTGTCCCGCTTGGCGCGGAACAGAAAGTCAACCGTGTCGCCGGCCTTATCGACGGCCCGATACAAGTACTTCCATTTGCCGTTGACCTTGATGTAGGTCTCGTCCATTCGCCAGCTTCGACCGACCTTTTTCTTGCGCTTTCCGAATGCCTTACCGAGCGCGGGCAGCAACTTGATAGCCCACCGGTGCACCGTCGAATGCTCGACCAAAACTGCCCGCTCGGACATCATTTCTTCCAGATGACGCAGACTCAACGGGTAGCCGACGTACCAACGCGTACGCATGTCAGCATTATGTCCAGCGGGTAATGCAGCCGTTTGAGCACCTTGCTCACAGCGGCGTTCGGGGCCTTGATCATTCGTTACACATCGCTCGTCTCGGGACCGACCACCATATCAGATCGGCCTACTGCGACAGAACCCAAACGTGGCAGACATGAAGATAGAGTTCAATTGGCAATGTCGACCAGCCGCTCTTGAGCATCGCGGCAAGCACTGAACTCGACAGCGTATTGTCGAATGAGTCGAAGAACATACCCAAACCGACTAACCATAGGACGCGCGTATGAAACGGTCCAATTGGGAGGCGATCGAGTCGCGCACCAGCATTTACTCGGCGGTTTCAAACCGAAGTGCAACGAGGGGGTTAATGTTTAGCGTTTTGAGGTTGTCCCGCTGAGGCAAGTGTCGCAGCGAAAACCTCGAATGGCGAATGGAACGCGTGGGTTGCGCGCGGCCGGCTGTTCAG
>NZ_FCOF02000097.1 GCF_001544755.2 Caballeronia catudaia
CCGCACTCGCCATCAAGCGCCCACACTTATCGGCTGTTAGTTTTTAAAGAGCACATCGCAAGACCGTCAAACCCGCCCACCGTCTTGCGTCGCTGCGTTGTCAGCAGCAGAGAAACGAGATTATGAAGAATCTTTTTCTCCTTGTCAACAGTATTTTTCGCTTTCGCTTTCAAATCTGCCGAATTCGGAGACCGCCCGTTTCGCTCGGCGGTCCTCGTCTTGCGACGAGGGGCTGAATATTAGGCCAAGCAAACGCGAATGACAAGGTCATCAAGCAAACTTTTTTCGCGCTGCCTCATTGCGCCGTTTTTGCCGTTCCGGCAACGAACTCCATCGGCACTGCGGCGGCCATTGCCGCGTACCCCGCGTCGCTCGGATGGATGTGGTCGCCGCTGTCATACCGTCGCTGAAGCGCGCTCGGTCGCGCGGGATCGCGCAACGCCTGATCGAAGTCGATCACGCCGTCGAAGGCCCGGCTCGCGCGGATCGATTCGTTGACCGCCGTGCGGATCGCTTCGCGCTCGGGCGGCAGCGAAGCCGGCGTCAGCGTCGCGCCGTAGATCTTGATGCCGCGCTGATGCGCCTGCGCGATGAGCCGCTGATATCCGCGGACCAGCGCATCCGCGTTGACCTCGGTGTGTGGCGCGTCGCAATCCAGGCCGGCGTGCGGAGGCATCGCCATGAAATTGATGTCATTGATGCCGATCAGCACGATCACCGAGCGCACACCCGGCTGACGGAGCGCATCGCGCTCGAAGCGTGTCGCGAGCGCCTCGCCGTAGCAAGGGGAACTGCTCAGCAGCCGATTGCCGCTGATGCCGGCATTCACCACGCCAATCTGCCCGCCACTCTTTCGCGCGACGTCCTTCGCAAGCGCATCGGGCCAGCGACGGTTGGCGTTGAGCGAAGAGCGCATGCCATCGGTGATCGAATCGCCGATGGCGACCACCGCATGCGCCGACGGACTGTCCACCGCGACGTTGGTCAGCCACGCATACTGGTTGAAACGCGCGCGAAACGGTCCGGCGGACGCATCGTCGGTGTGATCGCCCGGCGTCGAGATGTAGTTGACCTGACTCGACACGCGATGCCAGGCCACGAGCTTCTGATTCTTCCCCATGAACATGCTGACGGCCACCGGCTCGCGCGCGTCGACGTCGAAACTGACGGCGTCGCTCGTGGCCTGCGCGCCCGGCGCGACCGTCACACTCTTGCGGCCGCCGAACGACACGGGCCGAGCGCTGCCGGAGCGGACCGCGGCGCTGCTGCCGCCGACCGCGCGGGCGACGCTCATCGATTCGACGACGAGCGGCTCCGTTCCATAAAGGTTGCTGATCCGCAGACGCATGCGCTTGCCGTCCAGTTGCGGATAGATCAACTGGCGGACGGTACGGCCCGCGACGTCCGGTGCTCGATACAGGGGAGGCACGTTCGCGAGTTGCGGAATCGCCTGCAGCGCGGTGCCCCAGGCGCTGATCCAGTGTTCGTTGGCGGCGGGCGGCGCTTCGGCGGTTTCGGCGGCGAACGCGTGGGGCGCGAAATTGACCTGTGCGACAAACGCGGCCGCGCAGATCGCGGCGAAAACTCGGAGTTTCATTCGGCGATGGCGTTCGGAAAAGGATCGATTGTGCCTGAAGTGTCGCCGGCACCGCGCCGCGCGCCGTCCGGAAAATGAACGCGGCCCAACGTCGGCGCCGCAAATGGCCTCACAATGCAGCCAGTCCATTTCCCGCAGGCCGCGACGGCTCGCGCATCAGGCGTTCAATATAGATATGCAATCCAAAAACACCGCACCGCTACAACTGACCTGGGACGAAGACGGCGAAAGCCGCTCCGCCCGCTGGCGATCGGAGAGCGGCAATCCGCCACCGAAGCGCGTCGTCATCGGGCACGATCAGATGACGGCCGATCACGCCTATCGGCTCGCTTGCGAAGGCACGGCGATTCTCTGGCGCGGCGACTTCCAGAACGCCCGTCAGTTGTTGCAGGCGATGGCGCGCCGCATCGACAACAAGCCGCGCAAGGCGAAAAAGCCCGCGGCGGAGACATCGCCCATCGACGCGTTCAACCTTCACCGTCTTGCGCAGTCCCAGCGCGGGCGCACGCTCGCGATGCTCGTGCTGCCGCTCGACGAGCAATACGTCATCCCGCTGCGTCGCGCGCCGAACGTGCGGCAAGCGTGCGAAGAGGCGTACGGACCGCCATCGGATGAGGTGTCTGTCGTGTCCTTGCGCGAGGTGCTGGGGCTCATCGGCGCGCACGAGTGGCGCAAGAAGGGCGTCGATATCGGCGCGGTCGGCGGGAAGATCCATCCCTATTACGGCGTGTTCTCGCCGGTTCGGGGCGAATACGTCGACCTCGTCGCCAATCAGCCGCTGCCTGCGCGCGATCTGGCGTTCGATATCGGCACCGGAACCGGCGTGCTCGCCGCCGTGCTCGCGCGGCGCGGCGTCGAGCGGATCATCGGCACCGACGTCGATGCCCGCGCGCTCGCCTGCGCGCGGGAAAATATCGACCAGCTCGCGCTCGGCCGCCAGGTGAAAGTCGTCGAAGCCGATATGTTTCCCGAAGGCCGCGCGCCCCTGATCGTCTGCAATCCGCCCTGGCTCCCGGCGCGGCCCAGCGCCGCGATCGAGCACGCGATCTACGATCCCGAGAGCCGAATGCTGCGCGGCTTCCTCGACGGTCTCGCCGCGCATCTGACGCCGGGTGGCGAAGGGTGGCTCATTCTGTCGGACTTTGCCGAACATCTGGGCCTGCGCACGCGTGCTCAGTTGCAGGAATGGATCGACAAAGCCGGCCTGAAGGTGGATGGGCGAATCGACATCAAGCCACGTCATTCGAAAGCGATCGACAAGGCCGATCCGCTGCACGCAGCCCGTTCGAAAGAAGTGACTTCGCTGTGGCGGCTCGTCGCCGCTTAAGGCTCGTCACGCGCGCCCGGCAAGCCACGCGAGCGCGCCCTCGCCCGCAACGAGCCCGCTCGCGAAACAGGCCGTCAGAAGATAGCCCCCGGTCGGCGCTTCCCAGTCGAGCATCTCGCCCGCGCAGAACACGCCGGGAAGCGCGTCGAGCATCGAGCGCGCGTCGAGCGCCTCGAATTCGACGCCGCCCGCGCTGCTGATGGCTTCCGCGATCGGCCGCGGGCGCAGCAAGCGCAACGGCAGCGCCTTGATGCGCGCGGCTAGCGTGTCGAGGCGGGCGAATTCGTCCTTGCTCAGGCACTCGCGCAACAAGCCCGCTTTCACGCCCGTCAGATGCAGGCGGCTTTGCAGATGGCTCGAAATCGATCGCGCCCCGCGCGGGTGCAGCACCTCGTCGCGCACGCGCTCGGCGGAAATCTGCGGCGCGAGATCGAGCTCGATGATCACGCCCGCGCCGTCGCTCTCGGCCATCCGGTCGCGGATCGGCGCCGACAAAGCGTATATCAGGCTTCCCTCGATGCCGTGCGCGGTAATCAGACATTCGCCGATGCGCCAATCCAGCGCCCCGTCCGCACGCGGCACGCCGAGCGCGACGGACTTGAGCGGCTCGCCTGCGAACCGGCTCTGGAAATGCTCGCTCCAGTCGGCATCGAAACCGCAATTCGACGGCGCGAAAGGCCGCACAGCGACGCCGCGCGCCGTGAGCGCCGGCATCGCGGCGCCGTCCGAACCGAGCTGCGGCCAGCTTGCGCCGCCAAGCGCGAGCACGATAGCGTCGTGCCGAACCTGTTTTTCGCCCGATGGCGTCGCGAAACGGGATATCGACGCGCCCTCGTCCGCCCAGCCCAGCCAGCGATGCCGCATATGAAACGTCACCCCCGCCGCGCGCAGCCGATGCAGCCACGCGCGCAGCATCGGCGCGGCTTTCATGTCGGTGGGAAAGACGCGCCCCGAACTGCCGACGAAGGTCTCCACGCCCAATCCATGCACCCAGTCGCGCAATGCGCTGGCGTCGAAGCGCGCAAGCAGCGGCGCAATGTCCGTGCTGCGGGCGCCATAGCGTGTCAGAAAGGCGTCGGCGGGCTCGGAGTGCGTCAGATTCATTCCGCCCTTGCCCGCCATCAGAAATTTGCGTCCGACGGAAGGCATCGCGTCGAACACATCGACACGCGCGCCGCCCGCAGCGAGCGCTTCCGCGGCCATGAGCCCGGCCGGTCCCCCGCCCACGACCGCGACATTCACCGATTCGACGTTTTCAACTGATGACATGCCGGATTACCAGAAACAGAACGGAGCGACATTGTCGCATCGTGCACCGCTGCACCGGCCCGGCGGAGGCGCGCGACCGGCGAAAACGCCTTGCAGCGGCGTCGTAAGTCATTAAATAACAAAAATGAATTTGGTCAGCCGCGCTCCGGCCCGTACGATCCGGCGATTCATTGCCTCAACAACTTTTTACCAATTCGCCCGATCATGTCCGTTTCTCTCGCGCCTGAACGCGCTTCCGCCCCGGCCGCCGCCAGCGATCCGCGGCCCGTCATCAAAAGCGCCGCCGATGTCTCCGGCCTCGTCAACCGCGGCGCGGCGATCGGCAGCGATGCGCGCGTCGTCGTCGCCATTGCGCTCGGCGGCATTTTTCTCGATGCCTACGACCTCGGCGCGCTCGCGTTCGGCATGAAGGACATCGCCCGCGAATTCTCGCTGACACCGACCGGCTCCGGCTTCGTCGCGTCGGCGATCACGTTCGGCGCGATCATCGGCGCGTTTCTCGGCGGCTATCTCACCGACAAGATCGGCCGTTACCGCGTCTTCATGGCCGACATGTTCTTCTTTGTCATCGCGGCAATCGCGTGTGCGCTCGCGCCCAACGCGTGGGTGCTCGGCGGCGCGCGTTTCGTGATGGGCCTGGGCGTCGGCATCGACTTGCCCGTCGCGATGGCGTTCCTCGCGGAGTTCTCGCGTCTGCAAGGGCGCGGCAACAAAGCTTCGCGCGTCGCGATGTGGTGTCCGGTCTGGTACGCCGCTATCAGCGTGTCGTATCTGCTCGTGCTCGGCTTGTACGCGGTCCTGCCCGAGCACAACGCGGGCTGGCTCTGGCGACTGATTCTCGGTTTCGGCGCGGTGCCGGCGATCGCGATCATCGTGATTCGCAGCCGTTATATGAGCGAATCGCCCGTCTGGGCAGCGAATCAGGGCGATCTCAAGGGCGCGGCCGCGATCCTCAAGCGCTCCTACGGCATCGATGCCCGCGTCGACGAAACCGCCATCGCGCAGCCCAAGGCGCGCCGCGCGACGTGGAGCAACTACGGCGCGCTGCTGCGCGGCGTCTATCTGCGCCGCACCGTGCTCGCGACCATCATCGCGATCGCTTCGTCGTTCGCCTATAACGCCGTCGCGTTCGGGCTGCCGGTGATCATCTCGAGCTTTCTCGCGCAGTCGATGCTGACCACGATTCTCGCGTCGCTCGCGCTGAATCTGTGTTTCGCGTTCGCGGGCGGCCTGTTCTCCGTGCGCACCGTGCCGAAGTACGGCGCGTGGAAACTGTCGGTCGTCGGCTACGCATTCCAGTTGGCGGCGCTCATCGGGCTCGCGGTCGTCGGCAAACCGTCGACGGGCGCGGAAGTCGTCGTCGCGATCGCCTTCCTCGCCGCGTTCCTGCTAGGACAAGGCGTCGGGCCGGGTTCGCACAGCATGACGTTCGCGTCGTTGAGCTACCCGACTTCGCTGCGCGGCGTCGGTGTCGGCTTCAATCAGACGCTGATGCGCGCCAGTTCGACGGTTTCGCTGTTCCTGTTCCCGGTGTTATCGGCGGCGCTCGGCACGAAAGTGTTCTGGATCATCGCGGTCGCGCCGCTCGCGGGACTCGTCGCACTGTTCGCGGTGCGCTGGGAACCGTCCGGCTACGACGTCGACGCGGAAGACTTCGCCCCACAACAGCCGCGCTGAGCGCTTTCTCTTTCTTCTGTCTACCGCCTTCGGAGCGGCGGCGAGCGATCGCCGCCGCTCCTTCTCGTTTACCGCCGTCCGGCACGTCTTCCTCGTCTGCACTAGATTGAGATAGCGCGCGCAACTCACGCGGTCCGTCTCCGCGCGTCATGCGGAATTACCCGAGTACATCTCGAAAAAGTATTCACCGACCGTCCGGTCGGTTTATAATCGCCGAACAGCGACTATCCAAAGAGCGAGTGCCGCCATGTACACCCAATCCCTCGACCTCCCGAGCCCAACGCCTGCAGCCGAGGCGTCCCCATCCGCGGTATCTCCCGAGCAAGCCCGCTTCGACGCGGTGATGCAAGCCGACGG
>NZ_FCOF02000104.1 GCF_001544755.2 Caballeronia catudaia
CTCATCCCTCATCAAGGCGATGATCGTATAACGCTCAAGCCGAGAATCGGTTGTCATGGATTTAGTAAAACTCAATAGCGAATCATCCGTTCGTGGTTGCCACAATTGCACTTGATGTCACCTTTTACAACCGAGGTTGCGATCTCGCTTCTCAAGCTCGGCAGTGCAGAGCCGAGCAACTCTGACGCTTTCGTCCTCCACTTTCCTGCGCTCTTCAGGCGTAGTCGTACTCCATTGCTGCCTCTCAGCGGGCGATCCGAAACGCACAACGTCATCAAACATCGTCTCGCGATCTTCAAGATTCGCAAAACCGGTAACGTGGAAAAGAAGGTTCGAGATAACGCCGGAATGAAAGCCACTGTGGATTTCGAGCCGTTGCTCGGCCAGACCCTCCTGGAACGCGTCGATAGACAAACGGTCGAGGCGTTCTAAAGGCTCGCAAATGGGCCCAGTGAAAAATGATTCCGGAAACTCAACGCGTAAGATTGTCGCGAGATATGGCGATAGCTGAATCGAGATCGAAATTTGATCTTTCCTTTCTGATCTTGCTCGAACGCTGACCGCGGCATGCGACTTCTGTTTCTCTGCGTTTCTGGTACCGACTGTCCGGCATCAACTCGACCCGCAGTACGGCGCCTGCGTTCGCAATTGCCGTCATTTGTTGTCGCATCGGACGCGTCCAATTGCGCGTCAAGTGCGGCCATATACGCAAGCAAGGCGTTGGTACGATCTAGGTCGGCCCATACCCGATGCCACGCGAGCGGTATTTCCTCCGATATTGGATTTGCGCTGGCGCTGGCGCTGGCGCTGACGCGGCTCGCCGTCTGCGAAAAGTCTTCGCAAGGCACCGGGGGACCCGACACCGCATCAGGGACGCGCTCGAGACGCAATTCCCTGGGATGCTTGTCGCGCTGCAGCGGCTCGCGTCTGACATAGTATCGAGCGATGTCTGTCCAGTGGTCCAAGACGTTTGCGGCATACGGATCGATCGCAGATTCCAGACTTCGCTGCGGACTTCGCGCTGTATGAAATTCGAGGCACTGTGCCTCGAAAACTCGCCGGAGCTCATCGTTCCAGGACGACCCATGCGCTTCCAGAGCGATTAGCTGTTGCGCTTTCGAAACCCTTTGAAGACCCATTTTTCATCCTCCTACAGAGAGAACAGCCAAGTTGATCTCGACTGCGATCTAGCGATAAGCGCCAAAGGAAGTCGCACTTTTTAGCTGCTCCCCACAACACAGCTGTCGCCCGCGGTGTTTCCGTCGCGATATGCGAATAGTAGTCTTAGCGGTTGGCGAGGGCCATATGGGGAAGCTTATTCTGACTCTGTGATTACAGTCTTTTTTTGAGGTTCCGCAAATTACGGGTTTGGAGTGAGTAGAGATGAAGCGAATCTGCTTGCCTAAAACTTTCTCGGCAGTCGGTAGAATCTTATCAAGAAGAAAGATACAGCAAGTAAAGGGTACTTTCAGTATGCGGTATAAATCTACATTGTCAACCGCGATCTCATTGCCTATGAGGCTTTTTGGGTAGCAAAAGTACAAACGTAGTCAACCCTTCAAGCCCAACTCAGATCCTGCGCAGCACGGGGCAATTCAGCGGTTCTTTTTCGATTTGCTGACGTCTGCGTCAACGGCTACAATTTTCCAGAGGTTTTTTTTTGTATTGCGCCTCCCCAATGCTTCGCGAAAGTGAGTACTGAATTCATCCAATCGGCCGAACGGACAGCAAGGGTGCAGCTTTGGAAAACAATGCCGTTCCAAACGACCAAGATCTTCGCCCTTTCTGCAGTGTTGAAGGGTTGAAGGGACGTGCGAAGATGATTAGAAGGCGATTGGATCCAGAGAAGACGACCAGTTTAGGCGCTCTCCACCTGGCGGTCGTTCGGTGTATAGGAAGGGGAAACGTCCACAGAGTGTTCTGTGGAGCAGAGCCGGCGACGCCAGAATTTTCTGAGGGACTGAACAATCAACAAAAGGTCCAATTCCAAATGAGACGTGAGATCGACGTTCTGACATCGCTGTTTCCCCGCAAGCCTCCCAATGAGATCCGTCAGTTCGTTGCGGAATGGCGGCTAGTGGACTGGAAGAATAGTGAAGAAGCGACACAAACAGTGCTGAGCCGTCTCGATGATGAGTCGCGAGGTGAAACGCGTGTCGAAAAACCGGTGGCTCCAGCGGAAGGAGCGGCGAGTACTATTTTTAAGGCAGTCGATAGCGCGTCGCCGCTCTGGTTCGACGAGCTGGAACGCCGAGAGCTTACGCGGTTCGTCACGCCTGCGCCTATCGAGCGGTTCATGCCGTCATCGCTCGTTTTTGCTGAGAAGAAGGCCGAGGTGCTTTCGGCTCTCATCATGTCAACCTCGTCGAGCTTGGCTTACCACATCGTCGCCCGGATCTTCGGATTCCTTGATTGGCCCTCGATGACGAAGTCGCTTACGTCCTCGGAGTTGAGTCTCACTGACGAAGAGCTTCCTCACGATGAACTTTTTCGTCGGGTCGCTTGGCAGGTTGACGCTTTAATGGAACTGTTTCAAGTTGATAGACCGTCCGCTTTCGCGCTTCATGCTCTATGGCGGCCAACGTCACGGTCGACGCGGTACTCAGTGAAACACCGATGGCTTGGCGAACCCCTGTCAGGCAGGCGCGAATTGTCTGTCGAGCCGCGGGCGCGGACACGGCTATCGCCAAGACGGCACGACTGAGCGCTATCGTCATAAAGGTCAGGGACAACTGGAGCAAGTCATGGAAACTTTGGACGAGGACGACTATGAGTGTTTCACTTGTAATCGAATCTTCAAGGGGCGAGTTTTCGAAATTGCTCGAGAGTGGGAGCGTGTTCATTTCTCGGAGAGCATCCCCGAAGTGGAAATCGAGGACAGTCGGGGACTGGAGTGTTATTGCTCTCAACTTTGTGCGAACCTCCGCCGAGAGGAGGTGATGGCGCGGGAAGGAGTACCGATCCGCCACCCAGGCCTTGGCCCGATCGAACCATGTTCGAAATGCGGGGCTCCTATAGATATGACGCAATTTCATGTGACCTATGTAGATAGTTGTGTTGACGTGCACGGTTTTGTTGGAGTATCGGTCGACGTCAATTATCTGGCTGTAGTCTGCTCGACTTGCAGGCCACGGCATGAAGCCCGTCGCGAAGCGGTAGACGTCGATCAATTCCGAGAAGAAGACGAGCGAGAGAGGGCGATCTACGACGTAACCGCTGTCAAGGACAACATGTCCAGAGCACGAGTTTGCATCAACGGCCCATCCGACAAAAACTCACATCGACAGGTGAGCACTGCTTAGGCAGCTACATCGGAACGTGACCGAGTTGAAGAGGTGGCTGTTCTCTTACGTGCCCCGCTGTCGCTGAGCGGTCATTGCTGATGACGTTGGCTACGATAGGCCTGCAACGCGACCCCCAACACCGTCGGACACATTGGGGTTTGGAACCAGTCCTCGCCGGCCCTTGAGGGTAGGTGGGCTTGCACTTGGGCCTGCTGGTCAGCGTGATAGGCGCTTAGCGACGCATCTGTGACAAATCGATCGTTTCCCGTTCGATGATGCAGTTGGAGCTTTCCCCGTTCAAGCAGTGTCAGCACATATGGCCGCGAGACGAATAGCAACTTCGCCGCATCGCCAACAGAGAAGAATTCGCCGGCATCGGGTTTCGGCTTCAAGACATCGTCCAAAATAGAGCTGAGGGCACTGGAAAGTTCCTGTTGCACGTCGCTTTGCAGGCGAGGCCTCAACAGCTCGAACAGTTCGATCAAGCGCTTGTGTGCCAGTTCGAGGGCACCGCCCTGTGGGACTGTCGAGCTTTCTTCATGAGTGGGCATCATGGGTCGCCTGTGACGGGGGCAGAGTGAGTGTAGATCCGTGCTCGTGCCACGCCGACCAACGCTTCCACCCGAATGATTTCGAGAGCATGACATGCGCCTTGAACAATGGATGACAGGCATCGTCAGCGTTTGATAAAGACTATGGAAGTCTGGCTACGGCTAGTGACCGCGCCATAAACTAGCCGTCACTTCAGATGCGGCGTCCGAGTCCGCGTCAGCAGCTCTATGTCACGAAAGCTTGAGCGAACGGGAACGCCAAAGGCAACGCTCACATCTCGTGAGAAATGCTCGCCGCTTCGTCCGCTGGCGCACTCCACTACTCACGCAGCGCCTCCATGCGCTTCTCTCGGTAGCACCGGGCAATTTGAGTTCCCAGCGGTACCATCTCGTGTCCCAGCTCAGCCTGCTCGAGGTATGTCATTAAGAGAAGAGCGTGTTTGCCGCACTGTACTTCAGGCATCTGGGCCAAAAGCAATTCAGCGACCTGTCCGTTCCGGTCCAATTCCGCGCATATGCACTGCAAGGCTGCGATACTAGTCCTCGGGCGAGACGAATTCGGCAGTTTCATCATCATCTCTGCCATAGCTTCGAAGAAGCACTTGCAGAAAAGTGGCTCTTTTGAATTTAGAGTGGGGTGTGCCAAGAACGCGAGCATCAATCGACCGATGTTTGCGGAGCTTTACCAAAGATGAAGGAAGGCCCTTCG
>NZ_FCOF02000043.1 GCF_001544755.2 Caballeronia catudaia
CCGTCGGCTTGCATCACCGCGTCGAAGCGGGCTTGCTCGGGAGATACCGCGGATGGGGACGCCTCGGCTGCAGGCGTCGCGCGAGGGAGGTCGAGGGATTGGGTGTACATGGGCTCCGCTGTCTTTTTTGAGATGCGATGGAGCGAGTATAACCATTAACCGACCGTCCGGTTGATTAATTTTACAGCGGGCGATTTCAGGTCGAATAGCGTCGCGTAAACCCGAATGATGTCCCGCTGCATGCAACGCAAAAAAGCCCAGCCGTATGCACGGACTGGGCAAAACCACCGGTAATCCGGCGGCGGAGGTTCCTTCCATTCGGGTCGCATTCGCCGCGCCGGAAAGTGAATTTAGACTTTTGTATGCAATGAACCGACGCGCAGGCGTGGACGTCGGGCCGTGCGCAATGATTGCTCGACCGCTTTACTGTCCGAAGAACACGCCTTGCGGGTCGACGCGCTTGCTCACGCGACCGGATTGCGATGCCGCGCTCGTCGACGAGCCGTACCCTTCCGCCTGCGCCTGAGCAAGACGCACGTCGGCCACGCGCGCTTCGGCTGCCTGCAGTTTCGCCGGATAAGAGGCGTCTTCCGCCGCCGGCGCGTAACCGGCCTTTTCAACCTGTGCGAGCTCGGCGCGAACTTGGGCACGGCTCACCGGCGCGCTCGATTGAGCGAACGAAGCCAGCGGTGCGGACGAGACTGCGATTGCAACGACTGCGTTGACCCACGATTTCATGAATGCTCTCCCTGTTTCGATGGATGGCGTACTTCAGGACGTCAGATATGCCGAGTGGACGACCGAAGTGTAGGGACGCAGCGGCGAATGATCATTCGTCGGAACGAGGAAGCATCTTTGCGAAATCGGTAAAGACCCGCCGCCGCATCGTTGCGACGCAACAGGGTAGAGCCAGTTCATGCCGGCATGTAGACCATCGCGCCGCTCGTCATTCGTGCATCGCAACAATCAGTTCGCGCGATTATTCCCATCTCGACAAAGATCATTCAACGGAAACGAGAATGATCTTCAGGGAAGTCGTCTTTACACTCCGTTCACAAGCTGCTTAACACGAAACCGGCAGCACGATCAGATCCCGAATCGGAGGTAGTCATCATGAAGACGTTCATTTCCGCAGTCGCCGTCGCCGCTGCTTTCGCCGTGCCCGCCCTGTCGTTTGCGCAGCAATCCGACGCCTCGCTCTCGCGCGCTCAGGTGCGTGCGGAGCTGGTTCAACTGGAGAAGGCTGGCTATAACCCGAATATCAGTGACCCGTCCTATCCGTCGAATATCCAGGCAGCGCAAGCGCGCGTGAGCGCCCAGACGGTCGCGCAAGCGCCGGTGCAGTCGAGCGACTATGGTTCGGTCGCCAACGGCTCGCAGTCGGGCCGCACGATCGGCGCCCAGCCGCGCGCGCTGAACACGTACTTCGGCCAGTAAGCATCGACGTGCCTCGGCCGATTCTTGGATCGGCCAGCAAACGAAAGGGCGACATCTTTGCGATGTCGCCCTTTCGCTTTTTGCATGCGAAATGCCTGATGCCAATTTGCCCGATGGCATTTTGCATACCACATGAAAAACAGCGCGCGTCCTGCCGACCCCTAGTTGGCCGGAATCGTGACAACGGGCGACTTGGCCGTGTCGGTGACTTCGGCGAGCGCCATCAGGTTTTGCACGACCGTGAACGCGTACTTCGAATCGAAGTCGCCGCGGTCGATCCAGTAGTTCGACTTGTCGTATAGCACGCTCACGTACGCATCCCGCGGCGCTTTCTCGCCCGTCTTCACGATGATCGTCGGCCGCGTTTCGCCGCCGATGAGACCGATCGTCGGCTTGGTCGCGCCGTTGCCTATCTGGTCGTCGGGCACCGAGATCTGCGCGCCGAGGTCGGTCAGGATGCCGAGCACCGAGCGCGTGACCATTGGAATGCGACTCTGATCCGCCGATTGTCCATAGACGAATTCATAGGTCTTCATTTTCGGCGAGAGATGCAGGAGCCTTCTCACGAGCGCAAGGTCGTCGGCGACTTGCTTCGAGGCTCCGCTGCGCGTCGCGCCGAGCGTAATAAATACGCCGCCCTTGTCAGCGCTATTGCCGCCCTTGACGCTCGTTTCGGTCTTGCCGGGTTTTTCGTCACCGGTATTACGCGATTCGATATTCAGCTCGCCCGCCAGTTGCAGCCGGCGCAACGCCCGCAGTAGCGGGAAGAAATCGGACGACCCCGCTGCGTTCGGCCCGCCCAGCGCCGTGCCGTTCTGCAGGCCGCTGATCGACTGCACGGTGATGCGTAACAACAAGTCGATCGGAATGCCGCTTTCGGCGAGCGGCATCACGAGCGTCGGCGATAGCGGCCGGATATAGGCGCTCGCGTAGGCATCGCCGGTCGTCGGTGAAAAAGTGAAGGTCGGATGATTCGAATAGGAGACGCTGCCGGTCGCCTGCGCGTAGTTCGGCTGCGCGCCGGAGCCGGCATTGAGAATGACGCCGCCGGAGGTATCGAACGAATAGGCGGCGATGATGCTGCTCACCGTGAGGAACGATGGCGCGTCCGCGAAGCGCAATCCGACGATCGCGGCAAGAATTTCACGCTTCTTCGCGTCGCCGAGCGCGCGGGCGTAATCGACCTGGTCGGCCTTCAGACGGCCCGGTCCGATGCCCGCGCAGCCCGCTGTGAGGAAGGAAACGGAGAGAATGGCGATCGATAGTGCTTTCCTTGTCATGGCGCTCATCGAAGGTGAGAGGAGGATCGTCGGCGCTTGGCCGCGGAACACCCGGGCGGCAGTCGCAAATTTCGTACCTTTGAGCGCGAATGAATCGTCGATGTGCAATTCCGCGCGATGCGCGAACGACCTCATCCGGCGCATTGCACGCCGGATCCCTTCGAGCGCCGCGGCCCGGCACTACGCGCCGAACTGCGCGCAAGAAACCATCACGAAGCGCCGTGCTCCGCTTTCGACCGCGCGTGCTGCTGCGGTGCCTGCCCGTGCGCGATGTGACGGCTCGCTTCCTCGTGCTGTGCGACGAGCGCATCGAGCCGGTCCTGCGCGAAGCGTGGGCCGTCGTCGCGTGCCAGCACCGGTGCGGCGAATGTCGCCGCCGTGAGAACGATGATTACGGCGAAAGGCGTTCTTCTCATGATTCACCCCGCGTTTTTACGTGCGCGGCCGAGTGCGGTGATGGGCAGCGCGGCCGCCCGGCTAGCATCGCACATCGACGTGAAAGCTGCCCGGCGCGCGCCGCATTTCGCCCTTCGCATCCCTCGCCTTTCCGCCAAAATCCAGCGCGTCCCTGCATGCGCCACGCTTTGCACCGTTCGCGTGCTTGCGAACCGCGCCCGGATTACCTATTCCTTATTTCGGGGCGTCTTTTGTCGTACCGGCGCCGACGAGCCTGGAAGACCACGGAGACCCGCGCTCATGAACCTCGCTATCTTCTTCGACGGCACGTGGAACGAACCCAACGACCGCACCAACGCCTATCTGCTCTACAAGCTCGCGCCCGAGACCGACCAGCAGGAAACCTTCTACGTGGCCGGCGTCGGCACGCAAGACAAAGGGCTGTTTTCGCTCGCCAACAAATTTCTGGGCGGCGCGTTCGGCGACGGCCTGAGCGAGAACATCAAGAGCGGCTATGCATGGCTTTGTCAGCGCTACAAACCCGGCGCGAAGATCTACATCTTCGGGTTCAGCCGCGGTGCGTATTCCGCGCGCAGCCTCGCCGGTCTGATCCGCAAATGCGGACTTGCGAAGGACTGGAGCGCGCCGTCGATTGATCAGGCTTATGGCATCTATCGCGACAAGGACGTCGGGCCTTCTGATCAATCGGTCATCGACTTTCGTAAGCAGTTCACGCGCGAGGTGGATGTCGAGTTCATCGGTGTATGGGACACGGTCGGCGATCTCGGCATTCCACTCGATGGCCTGCCCGTGCCGGGCTTTTCGAGCTACTACAAATTCCACGACACGACGCTCTCCAACAGCACGAAGGCGGCTTATCACGCGGTCGCGGCGAACGAATTTCGATCGCTGTACAAGCCGACATTGTGGACGCCGGGCGCCGACGTGCGCGGCGCCGACCTGCCGCTCGAACAGCGCTGGTTCGCGGGCGCGCATGCGAACGTGGGCGGTGGTTACGTGACGCCGCCGCGCACGCCCGAAGACCTGTTGCCCCTCATTCCGGCCGAGTGGCTTCGTCAGAAGGCGGCGGACACGGGCCTTTCGATCGACGGGCCGATCAAGATTCCGCCGCAAGCGTTCCAGTCGCAGCCGATCGACTCGTACGCGGAGTTCACCGCGCATCATCCTTTCCTGCAGGCCGTGTGCAAGAAACAGCCGCGCGTGGCAGGCACAGCGATCAATGAAACGATCGACGCAAGCCTGCTCGCGCGTCTCGAAGCGCCCGGCTTTCTCGACATGTATCCGGAACTCGTCGCGCAGTTGAAGGCACTGCCAGTCGGTAAGTAAATCAGTTATCCGAACCATTTGCTGAATTGTGTGCGCATGCGCGCACACGGCTTGCCATAACGACGCCTATTATTCGGATACAAACGTTTGCTATGCGAACGATTTCGCATCGTCAGACGCGATGCTTCGATGACTCGCGCGAGCCGTTGCACACGACAGCGTCTGCACGACGCGCGCCGTCGACAAGGACGTCCGTCCGCAGCCTGCGCTCCGCCCGGACTTGATGGGAGACCGGCATGAGCGTACCCACGACCCCGGAATTTGCGGGGCATCTGAACGACGACGTCGACGACGACACGAACCGCGGTGACACGAACGACGACTTCAGCGACGGCCAGCCCGGCCCCCGCGCGGAGGCGGACATCGCCAAATGCGAGGCGCTCATCTCGCATGCGGCCGAGACCGGCACCCTCCTCGATAAAGCCGATGTCGACGCAGTGCGAGGCGCGCGATCCGCCTTCGATCAGGGCATCTGGAGCCGCGCGACAGGCAGCGCGTTCTACGGCGCGATGAGCCGCATCGCGGCATCGGTGACTTACCCTGGGCGGCGCATCGTCGACGATCTCGATCACTGCCGCGACATGGTTTCCTATGGCGCGCAGAACGGCAAACGACTCGATGAGCACGATATCGAAGCGATGTCGAAAGCACGCGCCGCACAGCAGGATCACACGTGGAATCCGGAGATCGAGAGCGCGTTCTACGCGGCGATGAGCCGCATTGCGCATGCGGTGACGCCGGTCGTCGCCGAAACGGCGGGCGACGAAGCGCGGCAAGGCGCAAGGCGCGCGATCCGCATCTACACGCATTCGGCGATCGCGCTGACGCTGCTCGTCGTGTCGCTTTCGTGCCTGCTCTTCGTCGCGAATCAGGTGTCGACCGATATCGCTGCGGTCGTCAAGGCCAACGATGCGGCCGCGCTCACGCTGCACAACCAGTTGCAGGCGCACGCGGTCGCGATCGCCGATGCGGACAGAAAGAAAGACGCGGCCGCCGTCATCGCGCTGCAGAACTCGCAGCCCGCATTGCAGATCAAGGAAGCGTTGCAGAACTTCGCGACCAACAACCGGCAGCTTTTCGCGGACGTGTCGCGCATCAGCGCATTCACGACGAGTCTCGGCCTCGGCACGATTCGCAGTCCGTATAAAGCGCCCTGCGATGCCGAAGAGAACGTGCTCAATTTTCAGGGCGCGTATCGCACGTCGCATTCGCCGAAGTACTACAGCGGCAAGGTGGCGAGCGGCGACTGGCAATGCAGTCCGGATGTGGCGCGCAAGGTGCTGGAAATCACGCTGCCGCTGCTCGCGAAGCCCAATGCGGAACCTGGCGACTCCAACCCGCCGACGGATATCGACGCGGTCGCGCAAGGCTTTCAGAAGATCGCCGTGTATCAGGACATCCGCGCGATGGCGCTCTATGCCAACGACATCATCCTGTCGATCGTCGGCGCGGTCACGGGCTTTCTGCTACCGGTGCTCTACGCATGGCTCGGCGCGTGCGCGGCGATCCTGCGTCAGCTCTCCGCCGATTCATCGGCGAGCACGTTTCATCCCGAACATTCGAAAGTGGCGAATCGCGCGCACGTGACGAGTGCGATCATCGTCGGCATTTCGATCGGGCTCTTCAGCAAGCTGCTCGAGGGCGGCAAGGAGGTATCGCCGCTCGCGATCGCGTTTATCGCAGGCTATGCGTCGGACAAGTTCTTCTTTTTCGTCGACCGGCTCGTCGGTGCGATGTTCCCACCGCGCGCCGACCCGCCCGCGCGCATCACGCGCAACGATGGCGGCGCATGGCGCGGGTCCGGCAGCGCCGCTGCGCCCGCCGCGAAGACCGCGCTGCCGGGCAGTGTCCCGATGGGACCGCCACCGGGCGCCTGAGCGCTCAGAAGCGGTGCGGCGGCGTGCGCTCGGTCATGTCGCGCGGCAGGGTTTCATCGAGCTCGAACTCGACGCTCGGATAGTCCTGCAGCCGGCCGCTTACTTCGGCTTCGCGCTCGGCCGTGAAAAGGCCGTCGAGATAGTCGAACGACAGCTTGCCGACGAGCGCCTTCAGCGCGAGCTCCGGGCTGCGCTTCGGGTCGGTCGCGATATCGCCCGAATCCATGCACGCGCAGAATTGGCCGTTCTTTGATTCCATCCCGCCGATGTCGATCACCTTGCCGTCGACATTCTGTGCCAGCACGCGCTGCTCGACCGCGAACAGCCTGAACGGTCGTTCGAGGCGCGCGGGCTCATTGCTTCCCTGGTTGGCCATGGTGCGGTTCTCCGTCGATGCGTCGATGAAGCGAGTCAGCAAGGGCCGCGCCCGCCGCCTGTGCAATGCACCATCGACATGCCTTTCCTGCGCACGCCGCGCCGTCCTACAGTGACCATCATCGGCCACGCAACGACAGGAGCAGTCATCGTGAACGGAACCTTGAGCGGCAAAGTCGCGGTCATCACCGGCGCGAGCCGCGGACTCGGACGCAACGCCGCACTGAAGCTCGCGCAGCAAGGCGCCGGCGTGATCGGCACGTATAACCGCAATGCACAGGCCGCGCAATCGCTCGTCGATGACATCGAGAAAGCCGGCGGCAAGGCGGCAATGCTCGAGCTCGACGTCGCGCGGTGCGACACCTTCGCGGCTTTCGGCGACGCGCTCTGCAAGACACTCGAAACGACGTTCGAGCGCGAGAATTTCGATTTCCTGGTGAACAACGCGGGCATCGGCATTCACGCGCTCTTCGCAGAAACCACGCCCGAGCAGTTCGACGAACTGGTCAACGTGCAGTTGAAAGGACCGTTCTTTTTGACGCAGACACTGCTGCCCTACCTTCACGAGGAAGGCGCGATTCTGAATGTGTCGAGCGGACTCACGCGCTTCGCGCTGCCGGGCTTTGCGGCGTATGCGGCGATGAAGGGCGGCATCGAGGTGCTGACGCGTTATCTCGCGAAGGAACTCGGGCCGCACGGCATCACGGTGAATACCATCGCGCCGGGTGCGATCGAGACGGACTTCGGCGGCGGTGTCGTGCGCGACGATCACGACACAAATCAGTTCATTGCCGATAACACGGCGCTCGGACGCGTGGGTGTGCCGGACGATATCGGCGGTGCCATCGCGGCGATGCTGTCCGACGGCAACCGTTGGATGACGGCGCAGCGCGTCGAGGTGTCGGGCGGAATGTTCATCTGACGCACCCGTTCGCGCCGGAAAGACAAAAAAACCGGACGCCGAGGCGTCCGGTTTTTGCATGCAGCATGCGTAACGCTTAATGCATTACGCCGCGAAGCGTCGCTTAGAAGCGGTGGATGATACCCACGCCCGCCGCGAACATGCTGCGCGATGCCGACGGCGCGCTCTGGAAGCCATCGCCGATGGTCGCGATCGCGGCACCCTGAACCGGGCGCGTTGTCGCGTTGTTGTTCGGGTAGAACAGCGTGTTGCCGTTCGCGCGCTGGAACGCTTCCAGCGCGTACAGACCCGTGCGCTTCGAGAGCGAGTAGTACTGGGACAGGTTGAACTGATGGTACGAAGCCGCGTCGTTGATGCCGTTCGCCTTGCTCGCCCACGTGTAGCTGTAGCCTGCCGCGAAGTCCCATGCCGACGTCGCCTTCCAGTGCAGCACCGTGCCGGCCGTGTTGAACACGGCTTCGTCGGTAAAGCCGGAGTTGATGCCCGGGATGTACTGAACGTTCGTGTACGTGACCGAAATGTCCCACGCGCTGTTGAACTGGAAGCCGCCCGCGACTGCGAAGCGTTGCTGAGCCTGTGCGCGCTGATAACCCGCGGTCACCGCCGAGACGCCGGACTGACCACCACCGGTCGTGCTCGTCGTATCGTTGATGGTGGTCGACTGACCGCTGTAGAAGCCGCCGCCGTTGGCCGCGTTGTTGATGCGCGAGAACGCCACCGCACCGCCGATCGGGCCTTGCTGGTACTGCAACGCGGCCGACCACGTCGAACCTTGGTACACGCTATCCGGCACGCCTGCGAACGAGTACGAGCCGCTCACCGTGAAACCGTAGAGCTTCGGCGACGTGTAGACCACCGAGTTGTTCGCGCGGTAGATCGTGTCCAGGCCGTCCAGATCGCCCGGGTGCGCGCCGAAGTAGCCGGTCAGCCAGTTCGTCGGGCTATACGGCGAGAGCAGCGTGTAGTACGAGGTGTACTGGCGGCCCAGAGTCAGCGTGCCGTAGCCGGGGTTCGTCAGACCGACCCATGCCTGGCGGCCGAACATTGCGTTGGTGAACTGCTGGTTGCCGCTGTTGATGTCGAAGCCCGACTCCAACTGGAAGATTGCCTTGTTGCCGCCGCCCAGATCTTCAGCGCCCTTGAGGCCGAAACGGCTGCCCGCCCAGATGCCCGAGGCCATCTTGACGTTCGAGTGGCCCGCGGTCGAACGGTTCAGGTTCGTCTGGCTGTTCTGATAGACGATCGAATCGTCGACGATACCGTACAGCGTGACGCTGCTTTGCGCGAACGCCGGCGCCGCGGCTGCGAACGCCGTGGCTGCGACGATTGCGACCTTGGTCATCGTGAAACCCTTCATTTTTTCTCCTCAAGCGGTGGGCAATTACTTCCGAGCGAGTCTTGGAACCGGTGCCGCCTTCGCGACTTCGTATGGTTTCAACTCGTAACTTTTATCGGTGGCAAGTGTATGGCTTACAGACGCAATGCGAAAGAAAGACGCACTTCTGTGTCGTTTTTTTTCACTGTCTGGTTAACGAGTATTTTCTGACTTGCAGATATTAGGCAATCGAGCACGAAACTGACAGAAAGCTGACAGAAACGTGGCGCAGAAGCGGCTGGGAGACGGCTAATCGAGGGCGTATCAGCCCTCACCTCGGACGCACGGTCTCGCCGCCCGGCAAGGCACAAGTGGAATGTTCGACGAAGGGAGAATCAAGCCGGCGAGACCTACAGCGGCTTTTCAGGGCGATGAGAAACGCCGGCGTATCGAAATGGTTTTGAAAGAAAACCCGCGATACGCCGACGTCTATGTGACTGCGGCCGAAGAGCCGCTCGCACGATTTCCGTTAGTGCTCGATCTTGGCCCGAAGCTCGCGCGCCGTCTCCAGCAAACCTTCGTAGCCCGAGCGCGCGTGCGAAGGCAGATCCGGATCGCCGACGAGCGTGCCAAGCGTCTCGATGATGCTGTAGAGAATGCCCTTCGCCGCGCCCGCCGCCATCTTGCCCGCGGCATAGGATTCGTCGACGTGAGAAATGGCCGCATCGAATTGTTCGACTTCGGGATGCGCTTCTCCGATCTCCGGCGCGTCGTCGCGCGGGTCGGTCGGGTCGCTGTTCATGATGAGGGTCCTCCTTACGTGGTTCGTGCTTTCTGTATAGCGCCACGGCACAACGGGTGCAAATAGCGGTTTGCCGCAGTCGATCACGAAGTGGGCAGCTCCTGCACCGGCTGGATGAAATGCACGCGGCGCGTGTCGCCTGCGCCCTTCCCCGTTCCGTGCGGCACGCCGTGCTCCATCAGCAGCGCACGCAACTCGTTGATGACCGGAAAGACTTCGTGATTGTGGTCCGCGCCCTGCCGGTCATGCGCCTCCTGCTCGCGCTCGACGATCCAGCGATCCTCCTTGAAGATGCGCTCGGTGAACCAGACGAGCAGCGGCCACGCGGCATCGAGCAGACCGGGAATCTTCGGGCGCTTTATCGACAAGAGACCGAACGTGCGGTTCGTGCGTTGTTCGGCATCGAGCGGCACATAGGCGATCCACAGGTCCATCACCATCGTGTCGTCCTTCGTGCGGATCCTGAGCGTCTGATACGGGTATTCGGTGCGGATCGTCATCACGTCCTCGTGGCCGTCGTCGGGCTTCGAACCGCGCTTCTGACCGAAGACGAGCGCCTCGCCGATCGGCTGCTTGCCCGCCTCGCGAGCGAACGTGTAGTCGACCTCGATCCAGTCCTCGCCGCGCCGCCGGCCGAGCGAACGCGCGCGCATGTTGCCCATCTGCCGCCGATGCAGGAACTGATGGTTCATGTCCATCAGGTTCTCGTGCATGAACGTGTAGTGGCACTTCACGGCCTGACCGAAGCGGCGCGTCTTGTAGGCGGGATCGGTGGCGGAGCCGAGTTCGGGAAATTTCGCGGTGTCGGCGAGCGCAGGGTCGCCCGTGAATACGAAGACGAGCCCGCCCGCCTCGCGGCACGGATACGCGCGCACGCCGTTGGGCAGGCGCTCGCGGCCGAGATAGGGAATGTCGGTGCAACGGCCGGTGCAGTCGTAAGTCCAGCCGTGATAGCAGCAGCGGATCAGTTCGCCGTCGACGACGCCCGCCGACAGCGGCACTTGCCGATGCGCGCAGCGGTCTTCCAGCGCGAACACGCTGCCCGATGCGGTGCGCACGAGCACGATCGGGTCGCCTGCGAAGCGCACGCCGCGCGCGCGCCCCGCCTTCACTTCACGTGACCACGCGAGCGGATACCAATGATCCGGATGAATGTCGATGCGGCGCAGATCGCGCGGCGGCCTCGTCGGGGTGTCGATGGCGCCGGCTTCCTGCTCGCCCTGCGGCAACGCTGCGTGCATGTACGACGCCTCCGCTGAAAAGGAGATCGGATGGAGCGCCGCGTGCCCATGCGGCGCAATGAACGACCATTCGCAGTCTACACGGCGTCGATCGTTTCGGCGCGCGCTGAATTGCCGGGGATCGTGCACACGCGCGCGGACCTCACGTGTGCTGTCCGAGATGCGCATGCAGATGATCGATCAGCGCGCGCACCTTCGGCGGCAGGAAGCGGTTGCGCGGATAAAGCAGCCAGACCGGCCCCCGATACGCGCGCGCGTGCAATTCCCAATCGGCGAGCACGGACTGCACGCGGCCCGCGGCGAGCGCGTCGCGGGCGGCGAAATCAGGCAGCGTCGCGATGCCGAGGCCGCCCTCGGCCGCTTCCAGCCGCGCACCCGCGTGATTGGCGATGTAGCGCCCGCGCACCGCGACCGTCACCGTCTCGGTGCCGCGGGTGAAGCGCCAACGATTGTCGTCGGCGGTTTCGCCAAGATGGATGCAGTCGTGCTGCGCGAGTTCGCGCGGATGCGCGGGCGCGCCATGCTCGCGCACATAGTCCGCCGATGCGCACAGCAGCCAGCGCACGCGTCCGAGCTGCCGCGCGGCGAGCCCTTGCGGCGGATCGCTCGTCGCGCGAATGACGAGATCGACATCGCTGTCGAGCGGATCGATGTCGTGATCGGCGAAAACGAGCTGCACGTCGACATCCGGATACGCCGCGAGAAAAGCCGGCACGAGCGGATGGATGACGGATTTCGCGTACGCGGTCGGCGCCGACAGCGCGACGCGGCCCTGCGGCTTGCCCGACGACTGTCCTGCGGCATCGACCGCGCCCGATGCGGCCGCCGCCATGTCGCGGCAGTGCCGATACACCTGAAAACCTGATTCGGTGACGCGGACCTTGCGCGTCGAGCGTTCCAGGAGCCGTGTCGCGAGCGCCTCTTCGAGACGCTTGATCTGGCGACTGACCGTCGATGGCGTGCTGCCCAGTTGCCGCGCCGCGAGCGAAAAATTACCCGCGTCGACGACGCGCGCGAACACGGCCATATCGGGCATCAGATCGAAAAGGTCGGCGGATTTCATTTGTGCATTCTCGACAACAAGGCTGTGCGTCCAGGCCCGATTATCGCGCTCGCGGCATCATTCCACAATGACGGCTCAACTCGCACCGGAGCCGCCGCATGACCACCGAATCGCCCGTCCGACGTCTGCTTCCCTTGTCCGATCTGCTGCTATTCGCCGTCGCGATGGTGTGGGGCAGCAGTTACGGCATCGTCAAGAACGCGCTCGCGTTTTATCCGGTGCTGGCGCTGCTCGCGCTGCGCTTCGGCATCACGTTCTGCCTGCTGGCCGTGAATCTGCGGCATCTGCGGCACGTGAATGCGGCGGCGCTGCGCGGCGTGCTCGTCCTGGGTTTGCTGCTGCTGTCGATCTTTCTCGCCGAAACTTTCGGCGTGCTGCACACGCGCGCCGCGAACGCCGCGTTTCTCATCAGCTTGTGCGTCGTGCTGACGCCGCTCGTCGAATGGGCGCTGCTCAAGCGCCGGCCGGCCGCCGCCGAGTGGCTCGCAGTCGGCGTGTCGTTCGCGGGCGCGTGGCTGCTCGCCAGCGACGGCGCCCTCTCCTTCGACTTCAATCTCGGCGATGGGCTGATCCTCGCCGCCGCGGCGCTGCGCGCGCTCGCGGTCTGCGTGACCAAGCGCGTGCTGCGTGCGACGCCGCTGCCCGCGCTCACCGTGACGGCAGTGCAAGCGGGCGTCGTGGCATCGGGAAGCGCGGCGCTTGCCTTGCTGTTTGCGCCGTCGCAGTGGCAGCCCTTGCCCGCGCTCGCCGGACACGGCATGTTCTGGGGCTCGGTGCTGTATCTCGTGTGCGCCTGCACGCTCTTCGCCTTCTTCGCGCAAAACTACGCGATCGGACGCAGCAGCCCGACGCGCGTCTCGCTCCTGATGGGCAGCGAACCCGCGTTCGGCGCGCTCTTCGCGAGCGTGTGGCTCGGCGAGCATGTGTCGATGGCGGGCTGGATCGGCGGCGGCATGATCGTCGCGGCTTCGCTGATGGCGACCGTGTCCTGGCGCGGCCTCTTCGCGGCGCGGCCGAGGGAGGCCTGAACGAGTCTTGAGCGTGGCCTTCGTTACGCGTTCTTCTCGAACACCACGCTAAAGTTGTTGGCCGGCATCGCGACGATTTCGACGAGCGTGAAGCCGGCCTGCTTTCCCAACGCTTCGACGGTTTCCATATCACGCACGCCCCAACGCGGATCGTTCGCGCGCAGTTGCTGATCGAACGCTTCGTTGCTCGGCGCGGTATGCGCGCCGTTGCGCCGATACGGCCCGTAGAGGACCATTACACCCCCAGCGCTCAGGCGCGCGCCCGCGCCGCGAAAGAGCCCCTCGGCGGCTTCCCAGGGCGCGATGTGGATCATGTTGATGCACACGATGGCCGCAACGTTCGCGATGCCCCAATCGTCGTCCGTCACATCGAGCGCGAGCGGCGCGTTCAGGTTCGCGAGCCCCGCGTGCGCGCGCCATGCGGCGATGGAATTGCGCGCATCGGCATCGGGATCGCTCGGCTGCCACACGATGCCCGGCAGCGCCGACGCGCAGTGCACGGCGTGCTGCCCCGTGCCGCTCGCGATTTCCAGCACGATGCCGTCGGGCGGCAGCACGCGCGCGAGAACGGAAAGAATCGCATCGCGATTCCGTTCGGCCGCGGGGGCGCGGCGGCGCACGGCGGCGTGGGGATCAGGCGTGTCGTCGTCGGAGCCTGATGGGACTTGAGGACCTTGATTCATGTGCGATGGCGCGTGCGCGCGATGAGCGAAACTCGCATCGAGCCTAATGGGGCGCATGGCGAAGCGTCAAGCGCAGTCGCCCTACGCTGGCAAACACTCACTGCCATGGCGCGATTCGTGCTGCCTTGCCCGCGCGGAACGCGCGGCCTGCAAGCAAACCTGTGTATGCTCCGGGTTGATCCCGCGTCCGTAATCGCATTTTGCATGCACGCACGATGCATTCTGAATGCCAGATTCAATGTATTTGACACGCATGCCATGCGGCGCGATCGACATGGAGTGAATCGATGCAGCACGACCCGAACCCGAATCCGCCGAAGCAGTCGAATAGCGGCCCCGACGACGACATGATCGCGTTTGCCAGCGAAGTGTTCGATGTGGCCCGTCGTGGCGACGCCGCGATGCTCGATGCGCTCCTGAGCAAAGGCTTGCCGCCCAACCTGCGCAACGACAAGGGCGACAGTCTCGTGATGCTCGCGAGCTACCACGGCCACGCCGACGCCGTGCGCGTGCTGCTCGATCACAAGGCAGACCCGGATCTGCGCAACGACAATGGCCAGACGCCGATCGCGGGCGCCGCGTTCAAGGGTTTCGCGAACGTGATCGAAACGCTGCTCGATCACGGCGCGGATGTCGAAGGCGCATCGCCCGACGGCCGCACCGCGTTGATGATCGCGGCAATGTTCAACCGCGTGGAGATCGTCGACTTGCTCATCGCGCGCGGCGCCGATCCCGATGCGCGCGACGCCGGTGGTTTTTCCGCTCGCGACGCCGCCGAAAAGATGGGTGCGCCGGATACGGTCGCGCAACTCGCGAAGGCGTCGAGTGGGCGCACGCGCCCGGGACAACGGCAGTGACGAGCGCAACGGCATGACGCAATGGCCATTGCATGCATGATTCAATCCGCTTCGGTTGCACGCAAAAAACAAAGCGAAAGCGAACGAACGACCCCACGCGCGCGTCGAAGCGATCCGACAACGAACGAAACAAGCAGGTAACCCGGAACCATGGAGCTTTTGCGATGACAGGCGGTTTCCCGCATCGGGGTGATGCGTCGTCGATCGGCCTTCACGCGCGCGAGCGAGCGTGTCGGGCGGCGGGCGCCTTCAATGCCGCCGCGCGCCTGATTTTGCAGATCGCTGCGTTCGTCGTCGCGATCGCGCATGGCTTGCGCGCGCTGCGTCTCACGACGAGCCTGTCCGTCGCCGCCGCGTTCGCGCTTTCCGCATGCGGACTGATACCGCAGCAGACGCCCGCGCCGATCGTCGAGCACTCCTATATCCCGACGCCCGACGAGGCCGGCTCCGGCGAGCCCGAGGAACCGCTGCCCGCCGTGCAGGCGCCCGAGCCCGCGTCTTCGGTGAAACCTGCGCCTGCGCCGAAGCCCAAGCGCCGCGTCGTCAGGCCGAAGCCGCCGGAGCCGGTCGTCGCGCCGCCGCCCGAGCCGCCGGAGCCGCCGCCTCCGCCGCAGATCATTTCGACGCGCATCATGCAGCACGACCAGTTGCACGGCCTGCTCGATGCCGAGGTGCAGCGTCCCGACGGCAAGGTCGTCGGCCGCGCGGTGGACATGTACATCGACGCCGCCGCGAAGCCGAAGCTCCTGATGGTGAACCTGGCGGGCTTCATGGGCGTCGGCGACCGCAAGGTCAACTTCGCGTGGACCGCGTTCAAGTTCACGCCGAATTCGAAGGCCGCGCCGATCACGTTCGTGCCGCCTGCCCCGGCCGCGAAGGGCAAGCCGGCCGAACCGGTGGCCAAGCCGCAGCCGGTCAACGAGGCTCCGGCGAACCTGGTGCAGTTCATCGATTCGACGGTGACGCAGAAGAGCGGCGCGCGCATCGGGCGCGTGGTGGATGTGCTCATCGACTCCCAGGCTCAGCCGCAGGCGCTCGTGCTCGATCTTTCCAGTTCGCTCGCAGGGGACAAGCGGCATGTCGCAGCAAATTGGGGCGACCTGCACGTGATCGCGCGCAATAAACAGTGGCTTCTGCAGATGGATTTCAACGACGCGCAATTGAAGGCCGCGCCGACCTACGCGCCCGAGCAGCCAATCAAGATCGTGTCGCCCATCGCGCCCGCGCCGGCCTCGGCTGCGACCGCGGGCGCCGCGTCGGGAACGGCTGCGTCGGGGACAAGCGCGGCGGCTTCGGGCGCCGCGCCGACGGCATCGCAGGCTTCCGGCGCGCGCCTTGCCAGATAACGGATAACGACATCGAGAATAGATTCACAACATGGTAATTGCACGCAGTCTGCGCGCGCTCGACTGGCTGAACTTCTTCGTCGCCAACGTGCAGACCGGCTTCGGCCCTTTCATTGCTTCCTACCTCGCGGCCAACAAGTGGACGCAGGGCGAGATCGGCCTGATGCTTTCCGTCGGCACGATCAGCGCGATGGCGAGCCAGTTGCCGGCAGGCGCGCTCGTCGACGCGATGCGCAACAAGAAGTTCGCCGCGCTCTCCGCGATCGTCGCGATCATCGTGAGCGCGCTGTTGCTCGCCGCGAGCCCGACGTTCGTCCCCGTCTTCGCCGCGGAGGTGCTACACGGCTTCGCGAGCTGCATGCTCGTCCCGGCGATGGCGGCGATCTCGCTCGCTCTCGTCTCGCGCGCCGATCTCGGCGACCGGCTCGGGCGCAATGCACGCTGGGCGTCCATCGGCAGCGCGTTGACCGCCGCGTTGATGGGCGCGTTCGGCGAGTATCTGTCGCTGCGCTCGGTGTTTTTCTTGACGGCGGCGCTCGCGTTGCCGGCGATCGTCGCGCTGCGAATGATTCACTACGATATCCCCGCCGCCGTGCCGCGCGCGCCTACGGGCAAGCCGAAGCTGACGCCGGAAGGCGAAGAGCGTGAATCCTTGCGCGAGTTGCTGAAGGACAGGCGACTTCTGATTTTTGCGGCGTGCGTCGTGCTCTTTCACCTGTCGAACGCGGCGATGCTCAATCTCGCCGCGGGCGAAGTTACGGCGCACATGGGCGACAACGTTCAACTCGTGATCGCGGCGTGCATCATCGTGCCGCAGTTCATCGTCGCGGCGATGTCGCCTTGGGTCGGCCGGCAGGCGCAGAAATGGGGACGCAGGCCGGTGCTGATCCTCGGTTTCTGTGCGCTGCCGATTCGCGCGATTCTGTTCGCGGGTGTGTCGAGCCCGTATCTGCTCGTGCCGGTGCAGATGCTGGACGGTATCAGCGCGGCGGTGTTTGGGGTGATGCTGCCTCTGATTGCTGCCGATGTGGCCGGGGGGCGTGGGCATTACAACTTGACGATCGGGTTCTTCGGATTGGCGGCCGGTGTCGGGGCGACGCTTTCGACGGCTGCGGCCGGGTTTGCCGCGGATCGTTTTGGCACGGCGATGAGCTTCTTCGGGCTCGCAGGCGCGGGGGCGCTTGCGGTGTTGATGGTTTGGCTCGCCATGCCGGAGACGCGCGGGGCGCATGGGGTGGAGGATGATGCGGCTAAACCGCCGGTGGGGGTTTGAGGGCGTTTAGCTTTGGCTTCCAATCCAGCGAAAAGCCAAAACCCCTCGCGCCGACCAGCGCGACCCATTTCGGCTATGATCAAACCCTACCCGCAGGAGTCAAAAAATGTCACAGATCGCTGATACGGCGCATCTCGAAGCCCCATCGACCTCGTCGCAAAAGAGCCCGATTTCCCTGCCGTGGATAGAACGGCTAATCGCCATCGATACGGTCAGCCGCAATCCGAATCTCGGTCTGATCGAGACCGTCCGCGACGAACTGCGCAAATCGGGCATCGAAGCGACCATCACCACCGACCCGCGCGGCCAGTGGGCGAACCTCTTCGCCACTGTCCCGGCGCACGACGGCGAAACCCACGGCGGCATCGTGCTCTCGGGCCACACGGACGTCGTACCCGTCGACGGGCAGGACTGGCAGAGCGATCCGTTCAAACCCGAAGTGCGCGACGGCCTGCTCTACGGACGCGGCTCGTGCGACATGAAAGGCTTCATCGGCGCGGCGCTCGCGATGCTGCCGAAAATGCAGGCGACGAAGCTCGCGAAGCCGATTCATTTCGCGCTTTCCTACGACGAGGAAGTCGGCTGCGCAGGCGCGCCGATCATGATCGCCGACCTGCAAAAGCGCGGCCTCAAACCGGACGGCTGTATCGTCGGCGAACCGACGTCGATGCGCCCGGTCATCGCGCATAAAGGCATCAACACGTACCACTGCTGCGTGCGCGGCTTCGCTGCGCACTCGTCGCTGACGCCGAAAGGCCTGAACGCGATCGAATACGCCGCGCGGCTGATTTGCCATATCCGCGATCTCGTCGATGAGTTCCGCGCGAAAGGTCCCTTCGACGAGTTGTACGACGTGCCCTTCACCACCGGTCAGACGAGCACGATCAAAGGCGGCAACGCAATCAACACCGTGCCCGCCGAATGCAATTTCGAGTTCGAATTCCGCAATCTGCCGACGATCGATCCGGACCAGATCTACCGGCGCATCGAAGCGTATGCGCACGACACGCTGTTGCCGAAGATGCTGAAGGAGCACGGCAACGCGGCCATCGAGTTCACGAAGCTCGCGTCCGCGCCGGGCCTCGACGCCACCGAGCAGGCCGCCATCACGCAGCTCGTGCGCGCGCTCACGGCGAACCAGGAGAAGCGCAAGGTCGCGTACGGCACCGAGGCCGGCCTCTTTGCCAATGCGGGCGTGCCGAGCATCGTGTGCGGGCCGGGCAATATCGAGCAGGCGCACAAGGCGAACGAGTACGTGTCGCTCGAACAGCTCGCGCAATGCGAGGCGTTTCTCGGCAAGTTCATTCACAGCATGTCAGTCGTTGCTCAACCGCGCTGATCCACGCCCATGTCCACGTCCGCCCAGCATTCAGACAATACGATCGACGGCACGCCCATCCCGACGCTCGATGAGATCGCCGAGCAGCACATGGTGCTCACGCCCTGGGTTTCGCGCACGCCGACTTTCGAGCGCCACGATTTTCCGACGCTCGAAGGCACGCGGATCACGTTCAAGTTCGAGCTGCTGCAAGCGAGCGGCACCTTCAAGGCGCGCGGCGCGTTCTCGAACATCCTCGCCTTGAGCGACAGCGAGCGTTCGTCGGGCGTCACGTGCGTGTCCGCAGGCAATCACGCGGTGGCGGTCGCGTACGCGGCGCAGCGCATGGACGTGGGCGCGAAGGTCGTGATCATCAAGAGTGCGAGCCCGGCGCGTGTCGCGCTGTGCCGGCGCTTCGGCGCGGAAGTCGTGTTCGCGGAGAACGTCGCCGAGGCGTTCGATGTCGTGCGGCGCATCGAAGCGGAAGAAGGCCGCGTGTTCATCCATCCGTTCAACGGCTATCGCACGGTGCTCGGCACGGCGACGCTCGGCTACGAATGGACCTCGCAGGCGCCCGATCTCGAAGCGGTGATTCTGCCGATCGGCGGCGGCGGGCTGGCTGCGGGCGTATCGACGGCGATGCGTCTCGCGAATCCATCGTTGCACGTGTACGGCGTCGAACCCGAAGGATCGGACGCGATGCGGCGCAGCTTCGAAGCCAATCACACGATCAAGATGGGCGCGATGCACGGCATCGCCGATTCGCTGATGGCCCCGCACACCGAACAGTACAGCTATGAGCTATGCCGGCGGCATATCGACGAGATCGTCACCGTGTCGGACGACGCGTTGCGCCGCACCATGCTGCAGCTCTTCAGTGAGCTAAAGCTCGCGGTCGAGCCCGCGTGCGCGGCGGCCACGGCGGCCCTGCTCGGCCCGTTGCGCGAGCGTCTGCAAGGCAAGCGCGTAGGCGTGCTGCTGTGCGGCACGAATACCGATCCGGCCACGCTCGGGACGCATCTGTCGGACGCCTGAAGCGAAAACGGTTTGCGGACGTGTGAGTTTTACATCACCTCGGCCAGCCGTCTGCGCTCACTCCTCTGCATGAAGTAATTCGCCGCGATCACACCGATCGTTACGAGCGCGATGAACAGTGTCGCCAGCGCATTCATCTCCGGATTCAGACCGAGACGCACGCGCGAGAACACGACGAGCGGCAGCGTCGTCGAGCCTGGGCCGGACAGGAACGCCGACAGCACCAGATCGTCGATCGACAGCGTGAACGACAAAAGCCATCCCGCGACGAGCGCCTGCGAGATCAACGGCAGCGTGATCGAGAAAAACACGCGCAACGGCGTCGCGCCCAGATCGAGCGCGGCCTCTTCGAGCGACGGATTCAGTTCCCGCACGCGCGACTCCACGATGATCGCGACATACGAAATGCACAGCATCACGTGGCCGATCCAGATCGTGAAGAATCCGCGATCCGGCCAGCCGATGAGCTTCGACATTTCCACGAACAGCAGCAGCAGCGAAATGCCCTGAATGACTTCGGGGATCACGAGCGGCGCGTTGATCATGCCGGTATAGAGCGCGAAGCCCCTGAAGCGCCCCATGCGCGCGAGCACGAAACCCGCCCACGTGCCGATGACGACCGACGCGCACGCCGTGAAAAACGCGATGCGCAGCGACAGCCACGCGGCGTTGATGAGCTCGTCGTCGGAGACGAGCGCGCGATACCACTTGAGCGACGGCTCGGTCCAGACCGTGACGAGCGGCGAGTCGTTGAACGAATAAACGATGAGACTCAGGATCGGGATATACAGAAACGCAAACCCGAGCCCGAGCGCGGTGATCTGCAACGGACGGCTGGGCTTGATCATCGCTTCTCCTCCAGTTGCTTGGCCTGGAAATGCTGGAAGAGCGCCATCGGCACGAGCAGGAGCAGCACCATCGCGCAGGTGACGGCGGAGGCCATCGGCCAGTCGGCATTGTTGAAGAACTCGTTCCACATGACCCGGCCGATCATCAAGGTATCCGCTCCACCGAGCAGCTCAGGAATCACGTACTCGCCCACCGCCGGAATGAACACCAGCAGACACCCGGCGATGATGCCGTTCTTCGACAGCGGCAGCGTGATCTGCACGAACGCCTTCCACGGTTTCGCGCCGAGATCGTAAGCGGCTTCGAGCAGTGTCAGGTCCATCTTCACCAGATGCGCGTAGAGCGGCATCACGAGGAACGGCAGATACGAATACACCATGCCGATATACACCGCGATATTCGTGTGATACAGCTCGATCGGCGAATGCAGCAGGCCGATCGACATCAGAAAGTTGTTGAGCAGTCCGTTGTTCTTCAGGATGCCGATCCACGCATACACGCGGATCAGGAAGGACGTCCAGAACGGCAGCATCACGGCCATCATCAGGATGTTGCGCGAGGCCGGATTCGAGCGCGCGATGTAATACGCCATCGGATAGCCGATGATCAGGCACAGCAAGGTGGAGACCGCCGCGACCAGCAGCGAGTTCATGTAGGTCGCGAAGTACAGGCTGTCCTGAATCAGGAACGCATAGTGAGCGAAGTCGAGCGCGATGTGCATCACGCCCTCTTCCATCTTCACGAGATCCGTGTACGGCGGAATGCCGAGCTGGCTGTCCGAGAAGCTGATCTTCACGACGAGCAGGAACGGCACGAAGAACAGCAGCAGGAGCCACAGATACGGCCCGCCTATGACCAGCGAGCGCCCGCTCACGCCGAAACGGTTGAGCAGCTTCATCATGACGTCAGCACCACGCCGGCCGACGCGCTCCAGCGCACGTAGACCTCGTCGCCGAAGGTGGGCGAATCGATCTCGCCGATCGCGAGGCTCGACAGGTTCGCGACCACCACTTTCCCGGAGTCGAGCGTCACGTGATAGAGCGTGTAACCGCCCATATACGCGATGTTCGTCACCTTGCCGCGGCCCCAGTTGTACGCGCCTTCGGGCGGCTTTCTCGTCAGCGCGATGCGCTCGGGGCGCACGGAAATCGTCACCGGCATGCCGAGTGGTCCGGTGATGCCGTGGCTCACGTAGAGCCGCACCGGCAGCTCGGACGATTCGACGAACACATGATCCGGCTCGTCCTCGACGACATTGCCATCGAAGAGATTGGTCGAACCGATGAACTGTGCCGAGAAGCGCGTGTTCGGATATTCGTAGACTTCGTGCGGCGTACCGAGCTGCACGATTTGCCCTTCGCTCATCACGGCGAGGCGATTGGCCATCGTCATCGCCTCTTCCTGATCGTGCGTCACCATTATGCAGGTGACGCCGACCGTATCGAGGATATTCACCAGCTCGATCTGCGTGCGCTGGCGGATCTGCTTGTCGAGCGCGGACATCGGCTCGTCGAGCAACAGGAGCTTGGGGCGCTTGACGAGACTGCGCGCGAGTGCGACGCGCTGTTGCTGGCCGCCCGACAACTGATGCGGCTTGCGCTTCGCGTACTGCGCCATCTGCACGAGCTGCAACGCGTTGTGCACGCGATCTTTCAGCTCACCGCCCTTGACGCCTTCCTGCTTCAGCCCGAACGCGACATTCGATTCGACGCTCATGTGCGGAAAGAGCGCGTAGGACTGGAACATCATGTTCACGGGCCGGTTGTACGGCGGCATCTTAGCGAGGTCTTCGCCGTCGATCAGGATCTGCCCTTCGGTCACCGACTCGAGCCCGGCGAGCATACGCAGAAGCGTCGACTTGCCGCAGCCGGAACTGCCGAGCAGCGCGAACAGCTCGCCCTTTTTCACCGACAGGTTGACGCCCCGAACCGCCGTCGTCTCGCCGAATTTCTTCACGACATCGACGATCTGCACGAAGTTGTCGTCCGTGGCCGGGGCCGCACCGGAACTGCCCGGCTCGCGCCGGCCGGAATTAGGCGCTGCCTTCAATGCGCTCGACTGCTCACTCATGATTGCCTGTTCGACTCCTTGCTTCCATACGTTTCGGGTGGCGCGCGCCCTGCGCTGCGGCCACGAACAAAGCCCCCGGCGGTCCGAGGGCTTCGTCGATTCAAATAAATAACCGGCTTGCGCGCTTCATCGGCCGGACTTGAATTCCGTCCAGAGCCGCGTCTGCAGGCGCTGGATTTCCGGCGGCAGCGGCTTCAGCAGGAACAGCGTCTTGATGACATCCTGCGGCGGATACACGGCCGGATCGTTCGCGACGTCCTTGTCCACGTACTTGCGCGCTTCGAGGTTGGCGCTCGGGTAATACACCGCGTTCGTGATGGCGGCGTGAACCTGCGGCGTTTCGATGTAGTTGATCCACTCGTGCGCGGCGTCCTTGTTCTTCGCGTCCTTCGGGATCGCCATTACGTCGAACCAGACGGGCGCGCCGCCCTTCGGAATGTAGTACTCGATCTTGAACGGCTTCTTCGCGTCGACCGCGCGATGCTTCGCGATCACGACGTCGCCCGACCAGCCGTAGGTGAAGCAGATGTCGCCACCGACCATGTCGTTGATATAGCCCGACGAATTGAACTGCGTGATGTACGGGCGGATCTTCTTCATCATCGCGAGCGCGTCGCGATAGTCGGCCGGATTCGTGCTCATCGGGTCCTTGCCGATGTAGTGCAGCGCGGCCGCGAACATCTGGTCCGGCGCGTCGAGCACCGAGACGCCGCACGCCTTCAGCTTCGAGATGTTCTCGGGCTTGAAGAGGATGTCCCAGTTGTTGAGTTCGGCGTTGGCGCCCAGAATCTGCTTCGCCTTGTCGACGTTATAGCCGAGGCCGGTCGTGCCGTACGCCCAGGGCACCGTGTACTTGTTGCCGGGGTCCGCGCCTTCGACGAGCTTCATCAGGTCGGGGTCGAGATACTTGAGGTTCGGGAGTTTCGACTTGTCGAGCGGGGCGAAGATGTTTGCGGCGATCTGCTTGCCAGCATAGTTCGACGTCGGCACGACGATGTCATAGCCCGAACGGCCGGTGAGCAGCTTGGCCTGGAGGGTGTCGTCGCTGTCGTAGTTGTCGTACTTCACCTTGATGCCGCTCTGCTTGGTGAAGTTGGGGATCGTGTCCTTGGCGATATAGTCCGACCAGTTGTACACGTTCAGCTGCGTGTCTTTCGCCATCGCTGCGAGCGGAGTCAACATCGCGGCGCATGTCAGGGCGCCCGCCAGCTTGGCCATGCGGCTCGCCAGTTTCTCGTTCATTTCGATTCTCCCTTGTTCCTGCTTGTCACGGCGTCGTGGCGCGCGATTCCCGCGCGTCGTTTCACGCCCCGATCGGGCTCGCGACTCCTTTTGAAACCCGGAAACTACCATTAAACACAAGCGCGACAAAAATTAATGCGCCGCCTGTCGCGCAAAATGTACACGCCCTTGCGCTGCACGGCCGACAAGCCTCGCAGCACTTGCGGCGGCCACGCACCCGCATCGCGGGCCGTCAGAAAGAGCGCGCATTTTAGCCCCTAATCGCTCCCGGCGGCACCTGATAAAGCCACACTCCCATCGTGGCGCGCGGGCGCGTAAGCCCGATGCAATGTCATTATTCGTGATCGGCCGTCCGCAGCCCCGTATGAAGGGCGTCCGAGCCTGACGAATAGCCAGCGGAACAGTTGTTGCGAGCCAATTCGACGTGCGCCGCGAACAGCGGCGTTTTGTTAACCGGCAACCCGCGCGCACGACTGACCGACGCCGCCGTTGCATTGCTATTCGAGGCCGTTTTCCGGATGAATACCAATCCGTCCGCGCTCGCCCAGCTTTCCGTCGCGAAATCCGACGCGCAGTCGCCCGCGGCAAGCCGCGAGGATCGGTCACGGTCGCCGCGCCCGCGCGGACGCTGGTACTCCTTCGCGGGCGCGGGTGCGCTCGTCGCTGTGGGCTATATGGACCCTGGCAACTGGGCGACGGCGCTGTCGGGCGGCGCGCGCTACGGCTACTCGCTGCTCTTCGTCGTCCTGCTCGCGAGCCTGATGGGTATGCTGCTGCAATGGGTCGCATCGCGCGTGGGCGTCGTGACCGGGCGCGATCTCGCGCAACTGTGCCGCGAGCGCTACAGCCGCCGCACGACGCTCGTGCTGTGGATCGCGTGCGAAATCGCGATCATCGCGTGCGATGTCGCCGAGGTCGTCGGCAGCGCCGTGGCGCTCCAGATGCTCTTCGGCCTCTCGCTCACCGGCGGCGTGCTGATCTCGGCGGTCGGCACTCTCGCGATGCTCGCCCTGCAAAGCCGCGGACGCCGGCCGCTGCAGCGCGCCGTGACGACGCTGATCTTCCTCGTGAGCTTCTGCTTCGTGGTCGAACTCGCGCTCGCGCATCCGGTCTGGGGCGAGGCGATGCGCGGGCTCGCGCCATCGCGCGAACTTCTGCGCGACGCCGGCATGCTCTGGCTCGCGGCGGGCATTCTCGGCGCCACGGTGATGCCGCACAACCTCTATCTGCACTCGGCGCTCGTGAAGGAGCACGCGGGCGCCCGCGACGATCCGAGCATCGGGCGCGCGCTGCACGGCGTGAACATCGACACCTTCGCGTCGCTCGGGCTCGCGTTCATCGTCAACGCGTCGCTGCTGGTGGTCGCCGCGGCGGTATTTCACACGAGCGGTCACATCGAGGTCGATGATCTCGCCGATGCGCACCGGCTCATCGCGCCGCTCGTCGGCAGTCATTGGGCGGGCGTGGTGTTCGCCGTCGCCCTGCTCGCTTGCGGCTTGAACGCCACGGTCACCGGCACGCTCGCGGGCCAGGCGGTCATGGAAGGCTTCCTGCGCCTGAAGATGGCCCGTTGGGCCCGCGCGCTGCTGACCCGCGGCCTCGCGATCGGGCCGGCGCTCGTCGCGGTCGGCAGCTTCGGGCAGCACGGCTCGAACGCGCTTCTCGTCGCGACGCAGGTCGTGCTGAGCCTGCAACTGCCGCTCGCCGTCATTCCGCTCGTGCGCTTCGCCTCCGACTTCGGTCTGATGGGCCGCTGGCGCGTCGCACGCGTGCCGCTCGCGCTGGCGTGGGCGTGCGCGGGCGTGATCGTCGCGCTGAACGGCACGATGTTGTGGCAGGCGATTTTCTTGGGCTGAAGTCGTCGATCAGGCGCCGATGTCGGGATCACGGTGCCGTTTTCGCTGTCACACCGATCAGGCGCCCGAAACAGGACACGAACTACATGGCTCAAGGCCCACGATGGATCTGGCCGAAATCCGGCTGCGCACGCACGTTCACGCTTCTTTTTGCGTTGCTCGGTGCAAGCGGCATGGCCCACGCGACCGTTGCCGTGCTTCAGCCCGCGCGCGAAGCCGCCGGTTCGCAGCCGCTGGAACTGACGCTGCTCTATACCGACGACGACCCGACACCCCTGACCGTCGAACTACCGAAGCAACTCACGGTGAACCTGACCAACGGCGATCTGCCGCCCGCGCCGCTCACGCTCGCGCGCGATCCGAACGTGCCCGACCGCCTGCATCTCGCGCCCGGGCAATATCGCCGCGTGCGCTTTTCGGCGCCGTGGCCGGACTCGGCGCGCGGTACGGTGAAGATCGACCCGGTCGGTTTCGATGCATCGCCGATGCTCGTCACGATCAATCGCGGCGAATCGCAGACGCAGGTTGCGGCGGCCGAGCGGCGCGAAACACAGGCGACGACGCCCGAGCAGGTCGCGAGCGCGAGCGCCGCTGCGAACGCCGTCCCCTTGATGACATCCACCAGCGACACGATGCTCTCAGGCCGTTTTTCGACGTTCGATCCGATTTATTTCGCCGATGGCAAGAACGGCGACAACCTCGCCAAATTCCAGTTCAGCTTCAAGTACCGTCTGCATCTGCCCGACGATCCGCGCTCTCGCGGCTTGCTGGACAATCTCTACTTCGGCTACACGCAGACGGCGATCTGGAATCTTTCCGCGGAGTCATCGCCCTTTCGCGACATCAGCTTCCAGCCGCAATTGTTCTATTACGTCGAGGACACCGGATGGAAGAGTCCGCTCTTCACGCGCATGGGCGTTTCCGCGGGTTTCGGGCGCGAATCGAACGGCAAGAGCGGCGACGAATCCCGCTCGATCAATATCGCGTTCGTGCGTCCGACCTGGGATTTCGGTGACCTGAACGGCAATCACCTGACGCTCTCGCCGAAGTTCTACTACTACTTGTCGAAGGCCGGCAACGAGGACATCGCGGATTATCGCGGCTATGTGGACTTTCTCGTGAAGTACGGCAGCCCGGACGGCTGGCAGCTCGCGACCACGCTCCGCAAGGGCACGAAGCACTGGTACGGCAGCGTCGAGTCGCAGCTCACCTATCCGCTTGCGACGCTGATCGGCAGCGCATGGGGCGGCTATCTGTTCGCGAGTTACTTCAACGGCTACGGCGAAGACATCCTCGACTACAACCAGCGACATCACTGGATCGCGCGAATAGGCTACAGTATCGCGCGCTGAACTTTTTTACGATTTGGACCGCCCTGTTTTCGCCCCTTTTTTCGGACGATGACGCGGTCATGAGTGAGCCCCATGTCTTCGAATCTTCACGACCTTCCCGACAGCCCCTGTATCGGCGTGTGCTCCACGCTTTTCGACGACGTGTGCAAGGGCTGCGGCCGCACGGCCGGCGAAGTGTCCAACTGGGTGTTTCTCAACGACGAGGAGAAACGCGCGATCTGGGAGCGCATCAAGCGCGAGGGCACGGCGATGCGGTTTCGGAATGACAGGCTGTAAACCGGCGTGTACGAACGAGAAAAGCCGCATACGCGGCTTTTTTCCATTCTGCTGGCGACGCGGCGTGCTTACTGAATCCCCTGACTCGACAAGAAGTCTTCGTAATTCCCGCCGAAGTCCCTCAGCGTGCCATCGGTTTTCACTTCGATGATCCGGTCCGCCAGCCCGCTCACGAACTCGCGGTCGTGCGACACGAAGATCAGCGTGCCTTCGAACTTCTCCAGCGCGATCTGCAGCGACTCGATCGACTCCATGTCCATGTGGTTCGTCGGCTCGTCCATCAAGAGCACGTTGTGGCGGCCGAGCATCAGCTTGCCCCAGATCATGCGGCCCTTCTCGCCGCCCGACAGCACCTTCACGTTCTTCTTGATGTCGTCCGCATTGAAAAGCAGACGGCCGAGCGTGCCGCGCATCATTTGCTCGTCATCGCCTTCCTTGCGGTACTGGTCGATCCAGTCGGTCAGCGTCTCGTCCTTCGGAAACTCTTCGTAGGTGTCCTGCGGCATGTAGCCGACGTTCGCGTTCTCCGCCCACTTCACGGTGCCGTGATCGAGATCCAGCGCGCCCTTGAGCGACTTCAGCAGCGTCGTCTTGCCGGCGCCGTTCTCGCCGATGATCGCGATGCGCTCGCCCGGCTGCACGGAAATCGAAAAATTCTGGAAAATCGTGCGGTCGTACTTCTTCGTGATCTCTTCCGCGACCACGGCGATGTTATGCAGCTTCTTTTCATATTCGAAGCGGATGAACGGGTTCTGACGCGACGACGGCTTGAATTCCTCGATCTTGATCTTGTCGATCATCTTCAGACGGCTGGTCGCCTGACGCGCCTTCGACTTGTTCGCCGAGAAGCGGCGCACGAAGTCCTGCAGATCGGCCACGCGCTCCTTCGCCTTCTGGTTCGCCGCCTGCTGACGCTCGCGCGCCTGCGTCGACGCGAGCATGTAGTCGTCGTAGTTGCCCGGCCAGACCTTCAGCGTGCCGTAGTCCATGTCCGCCATGTGCGTGCAGACCTGGTTCAGGAAGTGTCGATCGTGCGAGATGATGATCATCGTCGAGTTGTACTGGTTGAGGATGTCTTCCAGCCAGCGGATCGAGTTGATGTCGAGGTTGTTGGTCGGCTCGTCGAGCAGCAGCACGTCGGGCTTCGAGAACAGCGCCTGTGCGAGCAGCACGCGCAACTTCCAGCCGGGCGCGACATTGCTCATCGGACCATTGTGATCGTTGATGTCGATGCCGATGCCGAGCAGCAGTTCGCCCGCGCGCGCCTCGGCCGTATAGCCGTCGTACTCGGCGAATTTCGCTTCGAGCTCGGCGGCGCGCATGTAGTCGTCATCCGTCGCGTCGGGGTTTGCGTAGATCGCGTCGCGCTCGGTCATCGCGGCCCACATTTCGGTGTGGCCCATCATGACGACGTCGAGCACGCGCATGTCTTCGTACGCGAACTGGTCCTGGCGCAGTTTGCCCAGACGAATGTTCGGCTCCAGCATGACGTTGCCGGAACTCGGCTCGAGATCGCCGCCCAGGATTTTCATGAACGTCGACTTGCCGCAGCCGTTCGCCCCGATCAGTCCATAGCGGTTTCCTTCGCCGAACTTGACCGAGATGTTCTCGAAGAGGGGCTTGGGCCCGAATTGCATGGTGATGTTGGCGGTAGACAGCACGGCGCGTCCTTTTGAATGGGGTACGACGAAAAACCTGAGATTTTAGCAGCTTTTGGCGGGGCTTTCCCGCGTTTCACCCGAGGCGTGAGCTTCACGCGACTTCATCGCGAAGAAAAAAGGGCGCGGCCCATGCGGCCGCGCCCCGTGCGCTTCGACACGCTCCGCACGAGGCGGATGCGTCTCTCGCGTTATGTCCGTTCGGCGACGAACGCCTTCACCACGGCCGCATCCGCGGGAACGATATCGAACCTTTGTGGCAGTTTTTCAAGTCCCACGAAGGCCGAAGGCCGTTCCGGTTCGCGATTGAGCGCCTCGCGGATGGTTTCGCCGAACTTGATCGGCTGCGCGGTTTCCAGAACGATCATCGGCACGCCGGGCTTCAGATTCTCCCGCGCGACCTTCACGCCGTCAGCGGTGTGCGTGTCGATCATCGTCTGATAGCGCCCGAACACGTCGCGGATCGTTTTCACGCGATCGTCGTGCCCGCTCTTGCCCGACACGAAGCCGAATTGCTGCACGCGCGCGAAATCGCCGCTCGCCGCGAGATCGAAGCCGCCCTTCTCCTCGACATCGCGGAAAAGTTGCAGCACGCGCGCCGGATCGCGGCCCAGAAGGTCGTACACGAAGCGCTCGAAATTCGACGCCTTCGAAATATCCATGCTCGGGCTGGTCGTGTGATACGTCTCCGTCGCGCCGCGCACGCGGTACACGCCCGTCTTGAAGAACTCGTCGAGCACGTCGTTTTCGTTGGTCGCGACGACGAGCTGATCGATCGGCAGACCCATCATGCGGGCGATGTGCCCCGCGCACACGTTGCCGAAGTTGCCCGACGGCACCGTGAACGACACGCGCTCGTCGTTGCTCTTCGTCGCGGCGAAATAGCCTTTGAAGTAGTACACGACCTGCGCGACGACGCGCGCCCAGTTGATCGAATTGACGGTGCCGATCTTGTGTTTCGCCTTGAACGCATGATCGTTCGACACGGCCTTGACGATGTCCTGGCAGTTGTCGAAATTGCCTTCGACCGCGAGATTGAAGATGTTCGGGTCCTGCAGCGAAAACATCTGCGCGGTCTGGAACGCGCTCATCTTCTTGTGCGGCGACAGCATGAACACGCGCACGCCGGCTTTGCCGCGCATCGCGTATTCGGCGGCGCTGCCGGTGTCGCCCGAGGTCGCGCCGAGTATGTTCAGTTCCTCGCCGTGCTTGGCCAGTGCGTACTCGAACAGGTTGCCGAGCAGTTGCATCGCCATGTCCTTGAAGGCGAGCGTCGGACCGTTCGACAGTTCCAGCAGCGACAGCGTCGCGCCGTTTTCCTCGCCGAGCGTCTTCAAAGGCGTGATCTGCGCCGCGCTCTCTTCGTGACGCACGTTGCTGTACGTCTGCGCGGTGTAGGTCTTGCGCGTGAGCGAGCGCAGGTCGTCGGCGGGAATGTCGTCGCTGAACTTCGACAGCACTTCGAACGCGAGATCCGCGTAGGACAATGTGCGCCAGCCAGCGAGTTCATCGCCAGATACGCGCGGATAGTCCGCCGGCAGATACAGGCCGCCGTCCTTTGCGAGACCGCCCAGCAGGATGTCGGAAAACGTGTGGCGCTCGTTCTGGCCGGCGCCGCGCGTCGAGATGTAGTTCATCGTGCTAACCCGTGCTTAGTTGAGCGCTTCCATGCGCAGCTTCGTCACCTTCGAGACGACCGTGGAGAGCGCTTCGATTTCCGCGATCGCCGCGTTCACGTTCTTCTCCAGCGTCTCGTGCGTGATGAGGATGATGTCCGTTTCGCCCTTGTTCGCGCCGTCGACCTCTTCCGATTCCTTTTGCAGCAACGCGTCGATCGAAATGGCCTTGTCGGCGAGAATGCGCGTGATATTCGCCAAAACGCCCGTCACGTCCGCCACGCGCAGGCGCAGGTAGTAACCGCTCGTCACTTCGTCGATCGGCAGGATCGGCGTGTTCGACAGGCTGTCCGGCTGGAACGCCAGATGCGGCACGCGATGCTCCGGGTCGGCCGTATGCAGACGCGTCACGTCGACGAGATCGGCGACGACCGCCGACGCCGTCGGTTCCGCGCCCGCGCCCTTGCCGTAGTAAAGCGTGGTGCCGACCGCATCGCCGTGCACGACGACCGCGTTCATCGCGCCTTCCACGTTCGCGAGCAGGCGTTTTGCCGGGATCAGCGTCGGATGCGTGCGCAATTCGATGCCCTTCTCCGTGCGCCGCGCGATGCCGAGCAGCTTGATCCGATAGCCGAGATCCTCGGCGTAGCGAATGTCGATGGCCGCGAGCTTGCTGATGCCTTCCACGTAGGCGCGATCGAACTGCACCGGCACGCCGAATGCGATCGCGCTCATGATCGTGACCTTGTGCGCGGCGTCCACGCCTTCGATGTCGAAGGTCGGATCGGCTTCGGCGTAACCGAGTTCTTGCGCGGCCTTCAATGCGGTCGCGAAGTCGAGCCCGCGGTCGCGCATCTCGGAGAGGATGTAGTTCGTCGTGCCGTTGATGATGCCCGCGATGTACTGGATCTGGTTCGCCGTCAGCCCTTCGCGCAGCGCCTTGATGATCGGAATGCCGCCTGCCACCGCCGCTTCGAACGCGACCATCACGCCCTTCGCGCGCGCGGCTTCGAAGATCTCAGTGCCGTGCACCGCGAGCAGCGCCTTGTTGGCCGTCACCACGTGCTTGCCGTTCGCGATCGCGCGCAGCACGAGTTCGCGTGCGAAGCCCGTGCCGCCGATCATTTCGCACACGATGTCGATGGAAGGATCGTCGACGACCGCGTTGAAGTCGTCCGTGACGGCGATGCCCTGGGTAGCGGCGGCCTCGGCCTTCGCCGGCGTGCGCACCGCGACGCGCGCGATTTCGATGCCGCGTCCCGCGCGTCGTTTGATTTCTTCCTGGTTACGGCGCAGCACCGTGAAGGTGCCGCTGCCGACCGTGCCGAAGCCCAAGAGTCCTACTTTGATCGGTTCCATGCAGCGCGAGTCTTTAAAGAGAAATTAAGCGGAATGCCGTTTGCGATAACCGTCGAGGAAGCGCGCGATGCGGTTGATCGAATCCGCGAGATCGTCGACGTTCGGCAGGAAGACCACGCGGAAGTGATCCGGCGTCGGCCAGTTGAAGCCCGTGCCCTGCACAAGTAAAACGCGTTCTTCGAGCAGCAGGTCGGTGATGAATTGCTGGTCGTCCTGAATCGGGTACATCTTCGGATCGAGCTTCGGGAACATATACAGCGCGGCCTGCGGCTTCACGCAGGTGACGCCCGGAATGGCGGTGAGCATGTCGTACGCGAGCTCGCGCTGCTTGAAGAGACGCCCGCTCGGCACGATCAGGTCGTTGATGCTCTGATAGCCGCCGAGCGCCGTTTGAATGGCGTACTGGCCGGGCACGTTCGGGCACAGGCGCATCGACGCGAGAATGCCCAGCCCTTCCAGATAATCTTTCGCGCGGCGGCGGTTCTCTTCGATCAGCCCGGAAATCGCCATCCAGCCCGCGCGATAACCGCACGAACGATAGCTCTTCGACAGACTGTTGAACGTGACCGTGATCACGTCCTCGGAGAGCGCGGCCATCGACGTATGCGTCTTGCCGTCGTAAATGATCTTGTCGTAGACCTCGTCCGCGAAAATGATGAGGCCATGCTCGCGCGCGAGCGCAATCAGCTCGCGCAGCAATTCGTCCGAGTACAACGCGCCCGTTGGGTTGTTCGGGTTGATGACGACGAGCGCCTTCGTGTGCGGCGTGATCTTCGCGCGGATGTCGTCGAGATCCGGCATCCAGCCGTTGCTTTCGTCGCACATGTAGTGGCGCGGCGTGCCCGACGACAGGCTCACCGCCGCGGTCCACAGGGGGTAATCCGGCGCGGGCAGCAGCACTTCGTCGCCGTCGTTGAGCAGCGCCTGCATCGCCATGACGATGAGCTCCGACGCGCCATTGCCGATGTAGATATCGTCCAGCTCCACGCCCGCCACGCCCTTTTGCTGCGTGTAATGCATGATCGCCTTGCGCGCGGCGAACACGCCCTTCGAATCCGAATAGCCCGAGCTGCCCGGCAGATTGCGGATCATGTCCTGGATGATCTCGTCCGGCGCGTCGAAGCCGAACGGCGCGAGATTGCCGATATTCAGCTTGATGATGCGATGGCCTTCTTCCTCGAGGCGCTTCGCATGTTCGAGCACAGGCCCGCGAATGTCGTAGCAGACGTTTTGCAGCTTGTTGGATTTGAGAATCGGTTTCACGGCTTGCGCTCTGGGTCTGTTGTGAATGCGGACGGGTTCTTGATGTGATCGGTGCGGCTCGGTATTCTGCGCAGGCAGCCGCGCGCGCGGGCAGCCGACGAGCGTGATGCGAAAACCGAGAGTGATGCCTGAAGGTGGCTCGCCCGGACGACTCGCGCGTTCCCGAGCGCCGAACGATGCATTTTAGACGCCGCGCCAGGTAAGGCATGGGCGATGCGGACCGGATTGCGTGTCGGAGGCGGCTTGTGGCTGGCACGCGAGCGCAACGGGCGGCGCACGAGCAAGCCCGGCAGCCGAAAAGTTATAATTTACTGATTATGACTCAGTTCCGCAATGCACCAAAGGAACGCGGTTTTTCGTCGCGAAAGCCGGCGCAAAACGCCTGGAGCCGCCCGGAACCGATTCCTGCGCCGAGTCTTCCTCTTTCCCTTGCCGGATCACTGTTTTGAAACTGCACCAGGATTCCAACAGAGCGCTCAACACCATAACGAGCTACGGAGACGGTTTCGTGGCGGTCAATCTCGAAAGACACGAAGGCAGTGTGATCGTCATGCCCGAAACGCCCGTTGCGGCGTGGCCGGTGTCGGCGTTCGACGCGCTCACGCCCGAGCACTTCCAGGCGCTCGTCGAGGCGGCGCCGGAAGTCGTCATCTTCGGCAGTGGGTCGCGGCTGCGCTTTCCGCATCCGCGTCTGACCGCGCAACTCGCGAAGCATCGCATCGGTGTCGAGACGATGGATTTCGGCGCGGCGTGCCGCACCTATAACATCCTGATGTCCGAAGGCCGCCGCGTGGCCGCCGCGCTTCTGATCGAAGCCTGAGAACACGCCTAAGGAAGCGTTAAGGAAGCGCTGGCAGACTTCCGCCGGGCCCCTATCGGCGCGCTGCTCCGAGTCAAATTTGACAAAAGCCGGCCGGGCGTGCGCTACACTCGCGCCCGCATGCGTCTTTCGCGGACGCATCGGGTGCGGCGCGGCGTAGCCGGCGGTGTCGCCGGGACGTCGATCCAGTCGCGGGCTGACGTGCGGCACAACAGCACTGGCGAACTCGCAGCGAAAATGCGTGCCTGAGCATGCGCACGACGTCTCTTCGCGCAGCCCGCATCCAACGCTCATTTCGTTTCACTAGCGCCGCGCATCGCGGCATCGGACAGGTCGACTCCATGAACGATAAGCCTTCGCGGCTACCGCTCACGCATCTTTCGCTCATTCTTCTGATTCTCGCGCTCGCGATCGTCTGGTTCGCGCCGCTCGGCTACCGCCATCTGGTGCCGAGCGACGAAGGCCGCTACGCCGAAATGGCGCGCGAGATGTTCGTGACCGGAGACTGGATCACGCCGCGTTACAACGGCTACAAATACTTCGAAAAGCCGCCGCTGCAGACTTGGGCGAACGCGCTCACCTTCGCCTGGTTCGGCATCGGCGAATGGCAGGCGCGGCTCTATACGGCGCTCACGGGCTTCGCGGGCGTGCTGCTCGTCGGCTACACCGGCACGCGCGTGTTCAATGCGATGACCGGCTTCGCCGCTGCGGTCATTCTCGCGACCAGCCCGTTCTGGAATCTGCTGGGCCACTTCAACGTGCTCGACATGGGCCTGTCGTTCTGGATGGAACTGACGCTCTGCGCGCTTCTGCTCGCCCAGCGTCCCGGCCTGCCGACGCGACAAGTGCGCCTGTGGATGTGGCTCTGCTGGGCCGGCATGGGCGCGGCGGTGCTGTCGAAGGGGCTGGTCGGCCTGATCCTGCCGGGCGCGATTCTTATCCTCTATTCGCTCGTCTCGCGCGACTGGGCGCTCTGGAAAAGGCTTTATATCGGCAGCGGGCTGATCGTGTTCCTGATCGTGACGGGCCCGTGGTTCGCGCTCGTGCAGATGAAGAACCCCGAGTTCTTCAACTTCTTTTTCATCGTCCAGCAGTTCAACCGTTATCTGACGCCCGAGCAGAACCGTCCTGGCGCGTGGTACTACTTCGTGCCCGTGCTGCTCGTCGGTTTTTTGCCGTGGCTGTCGATTGCCTTTCAGAGCGTGCGTCACGGCCTGAAAACGCCGCGTCAGCCCAACGGTTTCGCGCCGGTCACGATGCTGCTGGTCTGGTCGGCCTTCATCTTCCTGTTCTTCAGCGCGTCGCACTCGAAGTTGCTTTCGTATGTCCTGCCGATGGCGCCCGCCCTCGCGCTCGTGCTCGGGCTCTATCTGCCGTCGCTGACGAAGACGCGGTACCGCATGCATCTGGTCGGCTACGCGGTGTTTCTGATCGCGGCGGCGTTCGGCGCGATCTTCATCGGCCGCGCGGGCAACGCGAGCAACCCGAACGCGCTCTATCGCGAATTCCAGATCTGGGTGTACGCGGGCATTGCGGTGGCGTTCGTCGTGACGATCTTCGCGATCTGGCTGAACCGGCGCAGCGTGCTCGCCGGCGCGGCGGGCCTGGGCGCGGCGTGGCTGCTGCTCGGCACGATCGCGGGCTCGGGCCACGATGTCTTCGGCACGCAGAGTTCGGGCGTGAAACTCGTGCCGGCGGTGAAGGCTGCGATGGCCAAATTGCCGCCCGACACACCCTTCTATTCGATTGCGAAGCTCGATCACACGATGCCCTTCTACCTCGGCCACACGATGATCATGGTCCAGGAAGCCGACGAACTGACGTTCGGCGTGCAGACGGAGCCGCAAAAATGGGTGCCGAGCATCGACGACTGGATCAGGCGGTGGGATGCGGAACGCTATGCGCTCGCGCTGATGCCGCCGAACCGCTACGACGAGCTCGTGGCGCGCCATGTGCCCATGCAGGTCATCGCACGCGATTATCGCCGCGTGATCGTGCAAAAACCGCAGCCGTGAGCGATATTGCGCCGCACGATCGTTCGGCATATCGAGATGAACCGAGTATCCTTGTTCCGCATTTGAAAAACGCGCGATGAACCCCATTTCCTTTATTTGCATCGTCATCGGCGTATTGTTGAACGCATGCGCCCAGCTTCTGCTCAAAGCCGGCGTGAACGCGGTGGGCCATTTCGATCTGACGGCCGCCAACATCTGGCCGGTCGGCATCAGGATCGCGACGCAGTGGCCCATCATCGGCGGGCTCGCGTGCTATGTGCTGAGCGTCGTCGTGTGGATCGTCGGGCTGTCGCGGGTGGAAGTGTCGATCGCGTATCCGATGCTCTCGCTCGGCTACGTCGTCAATGCGTTCGCGGCGTGGTATCTGTTCGGCGAAGTCTTGTCGATGCAGCGGCTCGTCGGAATCAGCATCATTCTCGTGGGCGTCGTGGTGCTCGCACGCGGCTAGCGGCACGCAGTCGAACGTTCGACCGGATCAACTCATTTTTAAGCGCATAGTCCATGACTCAAACAACGCGGCCGTTTCTGCCTTTCGTGAAGCCGGAAATCGACGAAGAAACCATCCAGGGAGTCGTCGACGTGCTGCGCTCGGGCTGGATCACGACCGGCCCGCAGAATCAGCAGTTCGAAGCCGAATTGTCCGCCTACGTCGGCGGCCGCCCCGTGCGGGCGTTCAACTCGGGCACCTGCACGATGGAGATCGGCTTGCGCATCGCGGGTGTTGGTGCGGGCGACGAAGTCATCACCACGCCGATGACCTGGGTGTCGACCGCGAACGTGATTCTCGAAGTCGGCGCGACGCCGGTGTTCGTCGACATCGACCCGGTCACGCGCAATATCGATCTCGACCTGCTCGAGCGCGCCATCACGCCGCGCACGAAAGCGATCATGCCGGTGTATCTGGCGGGTCTGCCCGTCGACATGGACAAACTCTATGAGATCGCGCGCGCCCATAAGCTGCGCGTGATCGAGGACGCGGCGCAAGCGTTCGGCTCGACATGGAAGGGAAAACGCATCGGCGCGATCGGCGACATCGTGTCGTTCAGCTTCCACGCGAACAAGAACGTCACGTCAATCGAAGGCGGCGCGCTCGTGCTCAATAACGAAGACGAAGCGGAGCTCGCACGCAAGTACCGGCTGCAGGGCATCACGCGCACGGGCTTCGACGGCATGGATTGCGACGTGCTCGGCGGCAAGTACAACCTGACGGACGTGGCGGCGCGCGTCGGCCTTGGCCAGTTGCGGCAGATCGAGCGCTTCACCGAAAAGCGGCGCGAACTCGCGCGCGCCTACTTCGACGCGTTCGAAGGCGGCGCCGCCGTGAAGCTCGGCGTCGGACTGCCGCTGCGCAACTTCACCGACAGCAACTGGCATATGTTTCAGATCGCGCTGCCGCTCGACAAATTGAAACTCACGCGCGCGGAGTTCATGGCAGAGATGAAGGAGCGCGGCATCGGCACGGGCTTGCACTATCCGGCGCTGCATCTTTTCACGCTGTATCGCGAGCGCGGGTTCAGGGATGGCATGTTCCCGCACGCGGAGCGCTACGGCGCGTCGACGGTCACGCTGCCGCTCTTCACGCTGATGAGCACGGACGATGTCGCACACGTCGTGAAAGCGATCGATGAAATTTGCGAACAGTTCGCGCACAACGGGTAACCAGCAAGGACACTCAGGCCAACATGAGTCATTTGGATTTTCCGGCGACGTCTCCCGAGCTTTCGGTGATCATCCCCGTCTATAACGAGGAAGACGGGCTCGCCGCCCTCTTCCAGCGTCTCTATCCGGCACTCGATGCGCTCGGCACGTCGTATGAAGTGATCTTCATCAACGACGGCAGCCGCGACAAATCGGCCGCATTGCTCGCGCAGCAATTTCATGTGCGGCCCGACACCACGCGCGTGATTCTGCTCAACGGCAATTACGGGCAGCACATGGCGATCCTCGCGGGCTTCGAGCAATCTCGCGGCGAGATCGTCGTCACGCTCGACGCCGACCTGCAGAATCCGCCCGAGGAAATCGGCAAGCTCGTCGAGAAGATGCGCGCGGGCTACGACTACGTCGGCACGATTCGTCAGCAGCGGCAGGACAGCCTGTGGCGCAAGAAGGCGTCGCGCGCGATGAACCGCCTGCGCGAGCGCATCACCAAGATCAAGATGACGGATCAGGGCTGCATGCTGCGCGCATACAGCCGTCATATCATTGATACGATCAACCGCTGCGGCGAGATCAACACGTTCATTCCGGCGCTCGCGTACACCTTCGCGCAGAATCCGATCGAAGTCGACGTCGCGCACGAAGAACGCTTCGCGGGTGAGTCGAAGTACTCGCTCTACAGCCTCATCCGCCTGAACTTCGATCTCGTCACCGGATTCTCGGTCGTGCCGCTGCAATGGCTGTCGTTCATCGGGGTGATCCTTTCGGTCGGCTCGGCGGGCCTGTTCCTGCTGTTGGTGATTCGCCGCTTCATGTTCGGCGCGGAAGTCCAGGGTGTGTTCACCCTCTTCGCCATTACGTTCTTCATGCTGGGCGTGATCATCTTCGCGCTCGGGCTGCTCGGCGAGTATATCGGTCGCATTTATCAGCAGGTGCGCGCACGGCCGCGCTACCTCGTGCAGACGATTCTCGAGCAGCGCGACGGCCTGCCCTCCGCCGTCAGGCCGCCGCAGGAAGCGCTGCACGTGGCGGTCGTCACGCGCGAGGAAGACGGCCGATGAAGGCGCGCGCAGTCGTCTTCGCTTATCACAATGTCGGCGTGCGCTGCCTGCAGGTGCTGCGCGCGCGCGGCGTCGATGTCGCGCTCGTCGTCACGCACGAGGACAGCGCGAGCGAGAACATCTGGTTCGGCAGCGTCGCGCAGGTCGCGGCGGAATACGGCATCGAAACGATCATGCCCGCCGATCCGAAGTCGCCCGAGCTCCACGACGCGGTGCAACGCATCGCGCCGGATTTCATCTTCTCGTTCTATTACCGGCACATGCTGCCCGTGTCGCTGCTCTCGCTCGCCAAGCGCGGCGCGTACAACATGCACGGCTCGCTCCTGCCGAAGTATCGCGGCCGCGTGCCGACGAACTGGGCCGTGCTCAACGGCGAAACCGAGGCCGGCGCGACGCTGCACGAAATGGCCGCGAAGCCCGACGCGGGCGCGATCCTCGCGCAAACGCCGGTGCCGATCCTCCCCGACGACACCGCTGCGCAAGTCTTCGACAAAACGGTCGTCGCCGCCGAGCAGACGCTCTGGCGCGTGCTGCCCGCGCTGCTCGCGGGCGAGGCGCCGCATCTGCCGAACGATCTCGCGTCGGGCAGCTATTACGGCGGACGCAAGCCGGAAGACGGCCGCATCGACTGGTCGCAGCCGGCGCAACGCGTCTACAACCTGATTCGCGCGGTGGCGCCGCCGTATCCGGGTGCGTTCACGGATATCGGCGCTGACCGTTTCATCGTCGCGCGGGCGCGGCTCGTGCCTGAAACGGGCGCGCCGGGCATCGCGCCCGAAAGACTCGGTGAGCTGCGGCGTTTGCCCCCGGGCCTGAGCGTGACGGATAATGCGCTGTTTGGCGTCTGCGGCGACGGCCGCGTCATTGCCATCCACGAGTTGCGTCACCGGCCGCTCGATGCCGGCGGCGTCGCGTCGAGCGAAGCGCGCACCGTCGAACCCGCCGAATTCGGCCGAATCATTCAATCCTCTCGTCATTCATGAAAAAAGTCCTGATTCTGGGTGTCAATGGCTTCATCGGCCATCACCTGTCCAAGCGCATCCTCGAAACCACCGACTGGGAAGTCTTCGGGATGGACATGCAAACCGACCGCCTGGGCGACCTCGCGAATCACGAGCGGATGCATTTCTTCGAAGGCGACATCACGATCAACAAGGAGTGGGTCGAGTATCACGTGAAGAAGTGCGACGTAATCCTGCCGCTCGTCGCGATCGCCACGCCCGCGACCTACGTGAAGCAGCCGCTGCGCGTCTTCGAGCTCGACTTCGAAGCCAATCTGCCGATCGTGCGTTCGGCCGTGAAGTACGGCAAGCATCTGGTGTTTCCGTCGACGTCCGAGGTGTACGGCATGTGCACCGACGAGCAGTTCGACCCGGAAGAGTCCGTGCTCTCCTACGGCCCGATCAACAAGCCGCGCTGGATCTACGCGTGCTCGAAGCAACTGATGGACCGGGTGATCTGGGGCTACGGCATGGAGGGCCTGAACTTCACGCTGTTCCGCCCGTTCAACTGGATCGGCCCGGGCCTCGACTCGATCTACACGCCGAAGGAAGGTTCGTCGCGCGTCGTGACGCAGTTTCTCGGCCACATCGTGCGCGGCGAGAACATCAGTCTCGTCGACGGCGGCGCGCAGAAGCGTGCGTTCACCGACATCGACGACGGTATCGGCGCGCTGATGAAGATCATCGAGAACAAGGGCGGCGTGGCGTCGGGCAAGATCTATAACATCGGCAATCCGACGAACAACTTCTCGGTGCGCGAACTGGCGAACAAGATGCTCGCGCTCGCAAACACATTCCCCGAGTACGCGGACAGCGCGAAGAAGGTGCAGCTCGTCGAAACCTCGTCGGGCGCGTACTACGGCACGGGCTATCAGGACGTGCAGAACCGCGTGCCGAAGATCGACAACACGATGCAGGAACTCGGCTGGGCGCCGCTAGCCAGCATGGACGACGCGCTGCGCAAGATTTTCGAAGCGTATCGCGGGCATGTGGGCGAGGCCCGCAAGCTCGTCGAACAGGCGTAAAGAGGCGCGCGTGGCCCGCATCGTTCTCAAGATCGACGTCGATACCTTGCGCGGCACGCGCGAAGGCGTGCCCAATCTCGGGCGTCTGCTCGACAAATACAGCGCACGCGCGACCTTCCTCTTCAGCCTCGGCCCCGATCACACCGGCTGGGCGCTGCGGCGCGTCTTCCGGCCGGGCTTTCTGAAGAAAGTGTCGCGCACGTCCGTGGTCGAGCATTACGGCGTGAAGACGCTCATGTACGGCGTGCTGTTGCCGGGACCGGACATCGGCCGCGAAGCCGTGTCCGAAATGCGCGCGATCCACGAGGCCGGCTTCGAATGCGGCATCCATACGTGGGATCACGTCTACTGGCAGGACAACGTGCGCGCGCGCGATCGCGCATGGACCGTCGCGCAGATGCAGCAGAGCCATGCGCGCTTCATCGAGATATTCGGCGGGCCGCCCGTCACGCACGGCGCGGCCGGCTGGCAGATGAACGGCTACGCGTTCGAACAGATCGACGCGTGGGGCATGCGCTACGCCTCGGACGGGCGCGGTCGCACGCCCTATATCCCCGTGCTCGACGGCCGCACGCTGAACCACATCCAGATGCCGACCACGCTGCCCACGCTCGATGAAGTGCTGGGCGTCGATGGCGTCGACGAGAGCAACGTCGCGGCGCATCTGCTGCGGCATACGGCGAACAATCCGCACGATCAGGTGTTCACGCTGCACGCCGAGCTCGAAGGCCAAAAACTCGCGCCGATTTTCGAGCAACTGCTCGCCGGCTGGCGCGCGCAAGGACACAGCTTCGCCACGATGGGCGACTACCATGCGGCGCTGGACCGCGCGACGCTGCCCACGTACCCTGTGACGTGGGGCGAGATCCCCGGCCGCGCGGGCGAGCTGATCGTCCAGCCGGGCTAAAAGCGGCGCGTGGCCGCTGTCCAGTCTCGTCGTAAATTCGTCGTCTTTCTCGCCAACGAACCATAACAATCGGAGAAACCTTCGTGTCAGTTGCAGTCGACCAGCCCGTACCCGACTTCACCGCACCCGCAACGGGTGGCGAGTTCACGCTTTCGAGCCTGCGCGGCACGAAAGTCGTGCTCTTTTTCTACCCGAAGGACAACACGCCGGGCTGCACGACCGAAAGCCTGCAATTTCGCGACCACTACGACCAGTTCAAGGCGGCCGGCGCGGAAATCGTGGGCATCTCGCGCGACAGCGTGAAGTCGCACGACAACTTCAAGGCCAAGCTGGAGTTGCCTTACACGCTGGTTTCGGACGGCGACGAAGCCATCTGCTCGCTCTTCGATGTCATCAAGATGAAGAAAATGTATGGCAAGGAAGTGCGCGGCGTGGAGCGCTCGACCTTCCTCATCGACGCGAAAGGCGTGCTTCGGCGGGAGCTCCGCGGCGTCAAGGTGCCAGGCCACGTAGAGGCCATCGTCGAGGCTGTACAAGCGATTTGAGGCACGTTATATTGGACCGCAATGAGCGCCTGTCCACCCCATTCCTTTTGTCTTTGCGCGAGCCGCCGTGTGCCTGTCGGCGCGGCCGGCACGGACCCGGGCTATGTGGAATCGGCAGGGGAAAGGCGCTCTGAGACAGAAGTCAGCCGCTGGGTCCGCTAATCGGAGCAGCGGCTTTTTTATTTGTGTTTTATTCAGCATTGCACGAAAGCCACGCTGCAACGGCTCACGCGCAACGATTGCACGCAACCTTCAAGGAGCAGATCGAAACTTAGGCGAACCGGCGATTTCGACAACGAAGCGCGCCACCGGGCGCAAACTGCGGGAACCGTATTGCTTCGAGGGCGTACGAGCAGGATGCGACAGGCGGCGCACGATACACGAACCCGATTCCTTTCGAGGGAACACCATGCCTTTGCCTACCGCCCCGGCCAAGCTCGGCCATCTCCTTCCGGCTGAAGAATACAAGGCCAAAGCCCGGCCTTCGAAACAGCCGAAAAAACAAGCCGCGGCGAGCGATGACGACGGCTTCGGCGCGGTCGACACCGTCGCCGCCGAGCGTCCCGCAGCCAACGCCGCGCACACGCTGCGCTCGATCGCGAGCGAAGTGCTGACCCAGATTCCCGCCGAAGCGCATGTGGAAGCGGTCGTACCGCCGCCTGCGCCCGGCACCGTGCCGACGCGCGGCCGAAGAACGAAACAGACCGCTGCGCTCCTGCAGCCGGCGCCGTCCGCGCGCGAGAGCGCACGCGAGACTGAGCTCGATAGGCCCGACGAGGTCGTTGCCCGCGCCGGGCGCGCGGAAACACCCGTGGCCCCCGCGCCGACCGCCGCAAAGGACGAATCGCGCGCGCAAGGCAAACGTCGCAAGGGCGCGACCGCCGAGACCGAATTGCGCAAGCTTTTCGTGCTCGACACCAACGTGCTGATGCACGACCCGAGCTCGCTTTTCCGCTTCGAGGAACACGACGTCTATCTGCCGATGATGACGTTGGAAGAACTCGACAACCACAAGAAGGGCATGTCGGAAGTCGCTCGCAACGCGCGTCAGGTGAGCCGCACGCTCGATGCGCTCGTCGCGCACGCGGGCAAGATGACGGAAGGCATTCTGCTCTCCTCGCAGGGCAACCGCGACGCGCTCGGCCGCCTCTACTTCCAGACGACGCTCACCGATATCGAGCCGGTTCAGGGACTGCCCGTCGGGAAGGCGGACAACCAGATTCTCGGCGTCGTGCGGGCGCTGCAGAAGGAGCGGCCGGATCGTCAGGTCGTGCTGGTGTCGAAAGACATCAACATGCGCATCAAGGCGCATGCACTGGGTCTGCCCGCCGAGGATTACTTCAACGACCAGGTTCTCGAGGACAAGGACCTGCTGTACTCGGGCGTGCGCGCGCTGCCTCAGGATTTCTGGACCCGGCACGCAAAGGGCATGGAGAGCTGGCAGGACACGAAAACCGGCACGACCTACTACCGCGTGACCGGGCCGCTGTGCCCGTCGATGCTCGTCAACGAGTTCGTGTATCTCGAACCGCAAAACGGCGAGCCGTCGTTTCACGCGGTCGTGCGTGAGCTGAACGGCAAGACCGCGTTGTTGCAGACGCTGCGCGACTACGGCCATCACAAGAACAACGTCTGGGGCATCACCGCGCGTAATCGCGAGCAGAACTTCGCGCTCAATCTGTTGATGAACCCCGAAGTCGATTTCGTCACGCTGCTCGGCCAGGCGGGCACCGGCAAGACGCTGATGGCGCTCGCGGCCGGTCTCGCACAGGTGCTCGACGACAAGCGCTACAACGAGATCATCGTGACGCGCGCCACCGTGCCGGTCGGCGAAGATATCGGTTTCCTGCCGGGCACCGAGGAAGAGAAGATGCAGCCGTGGATGGGCGCGTTCGACGACAACCTCGAAGTCCTTCAGAAAACCGACGACGCCGCCGGTGAATGGGGCCGCGCCGCGACGCAGGAGCTGATCCGTTCGCGTCTGAAGGTGAAGAGCATGAACTTCATGCGCGGCCGGACGTTCGTCGACAAATACGTGATCATCGATGAAGCGCAGAACCTCACGCCCAAGCAGATGAAGACGCTCGTCACGCGCGCGGGTCCGGGCACGAAGATCGTGTGTCTCGGCAACATCGCGCAGATCGACACGCCGTATCTCACCGAAGGCAGTTCGGGGCTCACGTATGTCGTCGACCGCTTCAAGGGCTGGACGCACAGCGGTCACGTGACCCTTGCGCGCGGCGAGCGTTCGCGTCTCGCCGATTACGCGTCGGACATTCTGTAGGCGGCCGCTTTTCATCGCGATAAACGGCCCGGCGGCGCAATCCGTAGGGCCGTTTCGTTTTCGTGCGGACGTTCTCCGGTTGCAACTTACAGCACAAACTTCATGTAATCCCTCAAGACAACTTGCCGCACGCCCGTTCGGCGGGCTAGTATCGGCACACTGCCCTTCCTGCGAGTTTTCGCTCGTCTATTGCAATGCGTCGAATCTGGCTGCCGCTTTTCGTGACCGTCCTGCTTGCCGCGTGTGGAACCGCGCCGCAGCAGACTGCGCGCAAGCCTGCCGCCAGCACGAACGCCGACCGTACCTATAAACCGCCGCCGGGCTTTCCGACTTTCGTCGATCACAGCGTCGGGCGCGAGGAAATTTCCATTCAGGCGATGTCGCTCGTCGGCGTGCCGTACCGCTGGGGCGGCAACACGCCCGACGCGGGTTTCGATTGCAGCGGGCTCGTGCGCTACGTCGTCGATCGCGCGGCGTCGGTCAATCTGCCGCGCACGACAGCGGAGATGAGTTCGCGCGGCGATTCGGTCGAGCCCGATGAAATCGCGCCCGGCGATCTGATCTTCTTCAACACGACCGGGCGGCCACATTCGCACGTGGGGATTTACGTCGGCAAATTGCGCTTCGTGAATGCGCCGTCGACGGGCGGCACCGTGCGGCTCGACTATCTGACGAATCCGTACTGGGCGAAGCGTTTCGATGGCATTCGGCGCGTCGCGCCGCCGAAAGCCGCGCCGACGCCTTTCGATGCGCCGACTTATCTCGCAGCGGCCGCACCCGGGCCCGCACCCGTGCAAGCGCCGCCCGCAGCAGCATCGGCCTACGCGCGTCAGGCGACGCCGCCAACGAATGTCGACGCCTTCGAGCCGCCACCCCCGGCGCTCTCCGCGGCGCAACGGCAATCGCAAGCCGCCAGCGCGACGGCGCCATCCGTCGCGCCCGATCCGATTCAGGCCGCCGCCGACGCGTTCGAACCGCCGCCTCCGACCTCGCGCGCGGCGCGCCAGCAAGCGCGCGCGGCACAGGCCGTCACCGACGATTCCGCCGAACCGCCCGTGCGCGTGATGCGCGCTTCCACCGGTTCGCTGGCCGCGCCCCGCCCCGCGCAAAACGACGATCCCATCGCCCGCTTCGCGACCGGCACGAACTGACGCGCGCAGCGCGTCTCTGCTATCGTGTTCCGATCATTCGTCGACGGAGCGAAACATGGACTTGGGACTCGCGGGCAAGGTCGTCCTGATCACGGGCGGCAGCAAGGGAATCGGATTTGCCTGCGCGAAAGCGTTCGCGAGCGAGGGCGCGAAAGTCGCAATCGTCTCGCGCGACGCCGCCAATCTCGCCCGCGCCCGCGAACAACTGGCCAGCGACGGTTATCACGTGCATCTCGCGCGCGCCGATCTGCATGAGGCGCACAGCGCCGAGGACGTCGTCGAGGAAGCGAGCGCCGCGCTTGGCCCCATCGACATTCTCATCAACAGTGCCGGTGCCGCGCGCCGCTACGATCCCGATACGCTCGACGCCGCCGCGTACAAGGCGGCCATGGACGCGAAATACTTTTCCTACGTGTATCCGCAGCAGGTCGTGTTGAAGCGCATGGCCGAGCGCCTGCGCAACGATCCGGGCGCGGCGCCGGGCGCCATCGTCAATATCGTCGGGATGGGCGGGAAGATTGCGACGGACATCCATATCGCGGGCGGCGCGGCAAACGCGGCGCTGATGCTCAACACCGTCGGCCTCGCGCATCATTACGCGAAGCTCGGCATTCGCATCAACGCGATCAATCCGGGCGCGACGCTCACGGAGCGCGTCGAGGAGGCATTGGAACTGGAAGCGAAGCGGCAAGGCGTCACGCGCGAGCAGGTGCTCGCCGAGAGCCAGGCGAAAGTGCCGCTCGGACGTTACGCGAAACCCGAGGAAATCGCCGACGTGGCGCTCTTTCTGGCGAGCCGCCGCGCGAGTTACGTATCGGGCGCGATCATTCCGATGGACGGCGTGTCGTCGCCCATCATCTGACACGCGCCCGCGGGCGCGTGGTGCGGCTCAGAGGAAGCGGTGGCCGACCCACCAGCCCGCGGCGGCGAGCGCGGCCGATGCCGGGATCGTCAGAATCCACGCCCACACGATATTGCCCGCGACACCCCAGCGCACCGCGCTGAACTTCTGCGTCGCGCCCACGCCGACGATCGCGCCGGTGATCGTGTGCGTCGTGGAAACCGGAATGCCGAGGAACGACGCGAGGAAAAGCGTGATCGCCCCGCCCGTCTCCGCGCAAAAACCGCCGACTGGCTTCAGCTTCGTGATCTTCTGGCCCATCGTGCGCACGATGCGCCAGCCGCCGAAGAGCGTGCCGAGACCCATCGACAGATAGCATAGACCGATGACCCAGACAGGCGGCGCGTCGGCGGTGGCGGACGCATAGCCTGTCGCGATCAGCAGCATCCAGATGATGCCGATGGTCTTCTGCGCGTCGTTGCCGCCGTGGCCGAGCGAATAGAGCCCCGCCGAAACGAGCTGCATGCGGCGAAAACGGCGGTCGACCTTCGACGGCGGCGTGCGGAAATACAGCCACGACACGAGCAGCATGAAGAACGAGCCAAGCACGAAGCCCAGCACCGGCGAGATGAAGATGAACGCGACGGTCTTCAGCAGGCCGTCCCAGTTGAGCGAAGCCCAGCCCGATTTGGCGAGCGCCGCGCCGACGAGACCGCCGATCAGCGCGTGCGACGAACTCGACGGAATGCCGTAGATCCAGGTCACGATATTCCAGCCGATCGCGCCGACGAGCGCGCCAAAAATCACGTAGTGGTCGACGATTTCGGGATCGATCGTGCCCTTGCCGACGGTGGCCGCGACCTTCAGGTGAAAGACGAAATACGCGATGACGTTGAACGCGGCGGCAAACGCGACCGCCTGCTGCGGCTTGAGCACGCCCGTCGAGACGACCGTGGCGATGGAATTGGCGGCGTCGTGAAAGCCGTTCATGAAGTCGAACGCGAGTGCGACTATGACGAGCAAGGCGACTGCCCAGATGGCGAGTTGAATCGAATGCATCAGTTGGTGTTTTTTGTGCCGGCGCGCGCAGACCGCGCGGGTTGTCTGTCGTCGTTACCCGCGTCGCGTCGTGCGTCGCGGGCTCGGGCGGCATGATCAGGCGTTTTCCAGCACGATGCCTTCGATGATGTTCGCGACGTCCTCGCACTTGTCGGTGATCATCTCGAGCAGCTCGTAGATGGCCTTCAGCTTGATGAGCGTCTTCACGTCGTCTTCCTCGCGGAAGAGCTTCGACATGGCCGAGCGCAGCACGCGGTCCGCATCCGACTCCAGGCGGTCGATTTCCTCGCAGATCTTCAGGATTTCGCTCGCGCGCTTCATGTCCGCCAGCAATTCCACGGCCTGCTGCACGCGCGTGACCGTGCCCGTGCAGATATGCGCAAGCTGACTCGCCTCCGACGTCACCGCGCGCACGTCATACAGCGAAATGGCGGTCGCGACGTCCTCCATCAGATCGAGGGTGTCGTCCATCGTGGTGATGAGCTTGTGGATTTCGTCGCGGTCGAGCGGCGTGATGAAGGTCTTGTGCAGCAGGTCGATGGTCTCGTGCGTGAGCTTGTCGGCGCGCTTTTCGTTCGCCTGCACGTTCTGCTTGTGTATCTCTGCGTCGTCTAGATTATCGATCAGCAGTTCGAGTTCGCGGCTGGCATCGACCATGCACTTTGCGTGCTCGTTGAAGATCTCGAAGAATTTGCCCTCAGTGGGCATGAAACGACCGAACATGAAAATCCCGGTAAATGGGTCAATCTGAGATGGACATCAAACCGACATATTGTACCCGCGCGCACCCGGAGGCGCACCGCGCGTGAACGACGCGCGGCGGCGGATGTCGCGAAGAATTGACAGTCGATGCGCCAAGAGGCCTATTCGCCGCCGTAGAAGTTCTGCGCGCCGGCGAAGTTATCGAATTTCGTGTACTGGCCGTGGAAGGTCAGACGCACCGGGCCGATCGGACCGTTACGCTGCTTGCCGATGATGATTTCGGCGGTGCCCTTGTCGGGACTGTCGGGGTTGTAGACTTCGTCGCGATAGATGAAGAGGATCACGTCCGCGTCCTGCTCGATGGCGCCCGATTCGCGCAGATCCGACATGATCGGCCGCTTGTTCGGCCGCTGCTCGAGGCCGCGGTTCAACTGCGACAGCGCGATCACGGGCACGTCGAGTTCCTTCGCGAGGCTCTTGAGCGAACGGGAGATTTCGGAGATTTCAGTCGCGCGGTTTTCGCCGCCCCCCGAACCCGACATCAACTGAAGATAGTCGACGATGATGAGGCCGAGCTTGCCGCATTGCCGCGACAGGCGCCGCGCGCGCGAGCGCAATTCCATCGGATTGAGGCCGCCGGTTTCGTCGATGAAAAGCTGCGCCTCGCTCATTTTCTGCACGGCGTGCGTGAGCTTCGGCCAGTCTTCGTCCGTGAGGCGGCCCGTGCGCATGCGGTGCTGATCGAGCCGGCCGACGGACCCGAGCATACGCATCGTCAGTTGCGTGCCAGGCATTTCCATCGAAAACACCGCGACCGGCAAACCGTACTCCACCGCGACGTATTCGCCGATGTTCATCGAAAAAGCCGTCTTACCCATCGACGGACGGCCCGCGACAATGATCAGTTCGCCGCCGTGCATGCCCGAGGTCATGCGGTCCAGGTCGACGAAGCCGGTCGGCGTGCCGGTCACATCGCTCGGATTGGCCGTGTGATACAGCGTATCGATGCGTTCGACAACCTGCGTGAGCAGCGGCCCGATTTCGAGGAAGCCCTGCGTGCCGCGCGCGCCGTCTTCGGCAATCGAGAACACGCGCGCTTCGGCTTCGTCGAGAATCTGGCGGACTTCCTTGCCTTGCGGATTGAAGGCATCGGCGGAAATTTCATCGGCGACGGAGACGAGACGGCGCAGCACCGCGCGATCGCGCACGATCTCGGCATAGCGGCGGATATTGGCCGCGCTCGGCGTGTTTTGCGCGAGCGCGTTCAGATACGCGAGTCCGCCCACTTCCTCGGCCTTGCCGGCCATCGTGAGCGCTTCGTAGACGGTGATGACGTCAGCCGGGCGTGTCGCCGCGATCAGCTTGCCGACATGCTCGTAAATGATGCGATGGTCGTAGCGATAGAAATCGCTCTGATGCATGACGTCGGCGATACGGTCCCATGCGGCATTGTCCAGCAGCAGGCCGCCGATCACGGATTGCTCGGCTTCGATCGAATGCGGCGGGACCTTCAGCGCGTCGAGTTGCGGGTCTTTGGACGGAGCGTTCATGGGGTGGGATTATCGACCAAATAAGACAGTCGTTGCTATATTCAGACAAACAAAAAAGGCAGGAACCGTATCGGTTCCTGCCTTTGTTTCCTGCTCGCGAGGCGCGGAGCCTCGCGTCTAACTTACGCGTGCTCGCCGAGCACCGACACCGTGACGTCGACCAGCACGTCCGTATGCAGCGCCACTTGAACAGAATGGTCGCCGACCATCTTGAGCGGGCCTTCCGGCAGACGCACTTGCGCCTTTTCCACTTCCGCGAAGCCTTGCTTCTTCAGCGCATCGGCGATGTCCGCGTTCGTGACCGAACCGAACAGACGGCCGTCGACGCCAGCCTTTTGCGAGATCTGAACCGTGAAACCGCTCAGCTTTTCGCCTTGAGCTTGCGCAGCCGACAGCTTTGCAGCAGCCGTCTTTTCGAGTTCGGCGCGGCGAACTTCGAATTCGGCGATTGCGTCCTTGGTCGCGCGGCGAGCCTTCTTGCCGGGGATCAGGAAGTTACGTGCGTAGCCGTCCTTGACCTTGACGATATCGCCGAGGTTGCCCAGGTTGACGACCTTTTCCAAAAGGATGATTTGCATTTTTGGCTTTCCTTAGTGCGTCGTCTGATTAGGCCTTGTGCAGGTCGGTGTACGGCAGGAGCGCGAGGAAACGCGCGCGCTTGATCGCCGTGTCGAGCTGGCGCTGATAGTGCGCCTTCGTGCCAGTCAGACGAGCCGGCGTGATCTTGCCGTTTTCGCCGATGAAGTCCTTCAGCGTTTCCGTGTCCTTGTAGTCGATGTGATCGACACCGGCTGCCGTGAAACGGCAGAACTTCTTGCGCTTGAAGAGCGGATTTTGTTGCTGACGACGCTTGTCGAATTTCTTACCAGTCGGGCGGGGCATGATTAGTCCTTTCCAATGTCCTGCAATTCTGTGATGTGAAACACCAGGGTTCGCGCGTTACGGCTTTTCTTCGCCAGAAAGCCGGTGAAGCGTGTTTCGACGCCCATCGGACAGCTTTCCAGCCTACCGCTCGCTTCGCCGGCCGCGACCGCCTGCAGGGTCAGTTCGATCTTTCGGGCGATGCCCGCTTCGACGACTTCCGCTGCGTGTTGCAACGTGCAGCTTGCGATCGGGATGCCGGCGGGCGTGTACCGCACCGGTTCGCGTTCCACGACGCTTGCTGTCAGTTGCAGCCGGTTCACTTAAAGTGTTCGTTCCTGGTGGCTTGACAGTTCGAAACTGTCCTTAAGCCTGCGCTTCGGACGGCTGGCTGGCCGCCTTCTTGGCTTCTTCGCGCTGCACTTCCTTCATCATCGGCGACGGGCCGGTTTCGGCCTTCTTCATCTTGACGATGAGGTGACGCAGAACGGCGTCGTTGAACTTGAACGCGTGCTCGAGCTCTTCGAGCGTAGCCTGATCGCATTCGATGTTCATGCAGACGTAGTGAGCCTTCGCGAGTTTCTCGATCATGTAGGCCAGTTGGCGACGGCCCCAGTCCTCGATACGGTGGATCTGGCCACCGTGCGACGTGATCGTGCTCTTGTAGCGCTCGATCATGGCGGGCACTTGCTCGCTCTGATCGGGGTGCACGATAAATACGATTTCGTAATGACGCATATTCACTCCTTGTAGCTACTTGTGGATTAGAGCCACCCGGGCGTCGGACCGGTGTGGCAAGTGAGAAGCTCGAAACTATATCGCGTTTCGCCTGGGTGGGCAAGGAAAATCGGCGATCTCCGAATGACTTCGGCTGAAAAATCAACCAATTAGCAAGCGGTCAGCGCCCGTGCGCGTGCTCTCGCAGCGGTTCACCGGGGAGTGTGAGCGGACGGCTCCAGTAGCCGGGCTGCGCGTAGATTTCCTTAAGATAATCAATGAAGTAGCGCACACGTGCGGGTACATAGCGTTGCTGCGGGTACACCGCGAGGATGTCGTAGTCGGGCAGTTCGAATTCGTCGAGCACGGTTTCCAGTTCGCCCGCTTCCAGTTGCCGCTGGATTTCCCACGTCGAGCGCCAGCCCAGTCCGAGCCCTTCCGAGGCCCAGCGGTGCAGCAATTCGCCGTCGTTGCAATCGAGGCTGCCGCTCACGCGCACCGTCACGACCTTGCCGTTGCGCCGAAAATACCAGCCGCGATTCTGGCCGCCCTGGAGATTGAACGCGAGGCAATTGTGGTTCGGTAAATCTTCGAGCGTTTTCGGGCGGCCGTGCTTCCTGAAATACGCGGGCGTGCCGCATACGACGCGCCGGTTGCCCGCCAGTTTCACCGCGACGAAGTTCGGATCGACCGCGCCGCCGATGCGTATCGACAGATCGTAGCCTTCGCGCACGAGATCCACGACGCGGTCGGTCAGGTTGAACGACATCTGCAACTCGGGTTTGTCGACGACGAACGCCGGCGCGTGCGGCGCCACGTGCATGCGCCCGAACGCCGCCGGCGCCGACACGATCAGATGCCCGCCCACCGCGCGCCGGCCCGCCGCGAGTTCGTTCTCCGCCTGATCCCATTCGGACAGCAGATTCTTGCAGCGATCGAGGAACGCCGCGCCCTCTTCGCTGACGACGAGCCGCCGCGTCGAGCGATACATCAGCTTCACGCCGAGGCGCTTTTCCAGCGCGTCGATGCGCCGTCCGAGGATCACCGGCGACACGCCCTCTTCCAGCGCCGCCGCCGCGAGACTGCCCGCCTCGGCGACGCGCACGAAGGTCTCGATCTGCTTGAAACGATCCATCTTCTGTCTCCAATCCGCCCGGCGTCGTCATTCGAAACTTTTTGTACGGGATAAAGCGACTCCGACTGATCTTATCAAACCTTTTTAACACTCTTAAAGTGCAACTGAACCCTGCTTCACATGCAGACAGCGATTACGGATAGAGACCCCAGGAAGGAGACAATCATGCCCAAGATGAGAGCCGTCGACGCAGCCGTCCTCGTGCTGGAAAAAGAAGGAATCGATACCGCGTTCGGCGTACCGGGCGCGGCCATCAACCCGTTCTACTCGGCGATGAAGAAGTCGGGCGGCATCAGCCACGTGCTCGCGCGCCACGTCGAAGGCGCCTCGCACATGGCCGAAGGTTATACCCGCGCGGCGCCGGGCAATATCGGCGTTTGCATCGGCACGTCGGGCCCGGCGGGCACGGACATGATCACCGGCCTGTATTCCGCTCAGGCCGATTCGATCCCCATTCTCGCGATCACCGGCCAGGCCCCGCGCGCGCGTCTGTATAAGGAAGATTTCCAGGCGGTCGATATCGAATCGATCGCGAAGCCCGTCACCAAGTGGGCCGTCACCGTGCGCGAGCCGGCGCTCGTGCCGCGCGTGTTCCAGCAAGCCTTCCATCTGATGCGCTCGGGCCGTCCGGGTCCGGTGCTGGTCGATTTGCCGATCGACGTGCAGATGGCCGAGATCGAGTTCGACATCGACACGTACGAGCCGCTGCCGGTCTACAAGCCGAAAGCAACGCGCGCACAGATTGAAAAAGCGCTCACGATGCTCAACGACGCCGAAAAGCCCCTGATCGTGTCGGGCGGCGGCGTGCTGAACGCGGCGGCGGAAAATCTGCTCGTGCAATTCGCGGAAACGCTCGGCGTGCCCGTGATTCCGACGCTCATGTCCTGGGGCGCGATCCCCGACGATCACCCGCTGATGGCCGGCATGGTCGGCTTGCAGACGTCGCACCGCTACGGCAACGCGACGATGCTCGCCTCCGATTTCGTGCTCGGCATCGGCAATCGCTGGGCGAATCGCCACACGGGCAGCGTCGAGGTTTACACCAAGGGCCGTAAGTTCGTGCACGTGGATATCGAGCCGACGCAGATCGGCCGCGTGTTCGGACCGGACCTCGGCATCGTGTCGGATGCGAAGGCCGCGCTCGAACTGTTCGTCGAAGTGGCGAAGGAATGGAAGGCCGCTGGCAAGCTGAAAGACCGCGGCGCGTGGGTCGCGGACTGCCAGCAGCGCAAGCGCACGTTGCAGCGCAAGACGCACTTCGAGAACGTGCCGATGAAGCCGCAGCGCGTCTACGAAGAAATGAATCTCGCGTTCGACCGCGACACGTGCTTCGTGACGACGATCGGTCTCTCGCAGATCGCGGGCGCGCAGTTCCTGCATGTGTTCAAGGCGCGCAACTGGATCAACTGCGGCCAGGCCGGCCCGCTCGGCTGGACGATCCCCGCCGCGCTCGGCGTGCGTGCCGCCGATCCGCAACGCAAGATCGTCGCGCTCTCGGGCGACTACGACTTCCAGTTCATGATCGAGGAACTGGCGGTCGGCGCGCAATTCAAGCTGCCGTACGTGCACGTGGTCGTGAACAACTCGTACCTCGGCCTGATCCGTCAGGCGCAGCGCGGCTTCGACATGGATTACTGCGTGCAGCTCGCGTTCGACAACATCAACGCGCCTGAACTCGAAGGCTACGGTGTCGATCACGTCGCGGTGGCCGAAGGTCTCGGCTGCAAGGCGCTGCGCGTGCACAAGCCGGAAGACATCGCTCCAGCGCTGAAGCGGGCGCAGGCGCTGGCCGCCGAGCATCAGGTGCCCGTGGTCGTCGAGATGATTCTCGAGCGCGTGACCAACATTGCGATGGGCACCGAGATCGACGCGATCAACGAGTTCGAAGAGCTCGCCGAAACGAAGGCCGATGCGCCGACCGCCGTCACGCCGCTCGACTAAAACCCGAGCGATTCCACTGACCGACCATCAGGAAAGAACAATGCCGAAATTTGCCGCGAACTTGACCATGCTGTTCAACGAAGTCCCGTTCCTCGACCGCTTCGCGGCGGCGTCGAACGCGGGTTTCAAGGCGGTCGAGTTCCTGTTCCCTTACGCGTTCCCGATCAGCGATATCCAGCAGCGCCTGAAGGACAACGACCTGCGGATCGTGCTGCACAACCTGCCCGCGGGCAATTGGGAAGCGGGCGAGCGCGGCATCGCCTGCCTGCCGGATCGCGTCGCGGAATTCCGCGAAGGCGTGCCGCGGGCGATCGAGTACGCGAAGGCGCTGAACGTGCCGCAACTGAACTGCCTCGTCGGCATTCCGACGGCCGGTGTATCGGCGGAACAGGCGCGCACGACGATCATCGAAAACCTGCGCTTCGCCGCGGACGCGTTGAAGAAGGAAGGCATCAGGCTGCTCGTCGAGCCGTGCAACGCCTACGACATTCCGGGCTTCGCGCTGAACAGGTCGAAGGAAGGTCTCGACGTCATCAAGGCAGTCGGCTCGGATAATCTGTTCCTTCAGTACGACATCTATCACATGCAGCGCATGGAAGGCGAGCTCGCCGCGACGATCAGGAAGAATCTGCCGCAGATCGCGCATGTCCAGCTTGCCGACAACCCCGGCCGCAACGAACCCGGCACCGGCGAAATCAACTACGCGTTCCTGTTCGCGCTGCTCGACGAGATCGGCTATCAAGGCTGGATCGGCTGCGAGTACAAGCCGCTGAATGGCACCGAAGCGGGCCTCGGCTGGCTGCAGAGCATCGGCCGCGTGAAAGCCACCGCCACCGCATAAAGCAACGTTAAGCAACGTTAAGGAGGAGCACAAAGTATGGCAACGATCGGTTTCATCGGACTCGGCATCATGGGCGCGCACATGGCGCGCAACCTCATCAAGGGCGGCCACTCGCTCGTCGTGAACGGCAAGTATCCGGTGCCCGACGATATCCGCGCGCAGACGAAAGTCGTCGAAGATTCGAGCGCGGTCGCGCAGGCGAGCGAAATCGTCATCACGATGGTGCCCGACACGCCCGATGTCGCCAATGTGCTGTTCGCCGATGACGGCGTCGCGAAGGGTCTGTCGAAGGGCAAGCTCGTCATCGACATGAGCTCGATCGCGCCGCTGGAAACGCAGGAGTTCGCGAAGAAAATCAACGGGCTGGGCTGCGACTATCTCGACGCGCCGGTTTCGGGTGGCGAAGTCGGCGCACGCGAAGCGACGCTCACGATCATGGTCGGCGGCCCGGAGAAGTCGTTCAACCTCGCGAAGCCCCTGTTCGATCTGATGGGCAAGAACATCTCGCTCATCGGCGATAACGGCGCGGGACAGACCTGCAAGGTCGCGAACCAGATCATCGTCGCGCTCAACATCGAGGCCGTCGCCGAGGCGCTGCTGTTTGCGGCACGCTCGGGCGCCGATCCGGAACGCGTGCGCAAAGCGTTGATGGGCGGCTTCGCGTCATCGCGCATTCTTGAAGTACACGGCGAGCGCATGACCAAGCGCACGTTCAATCCGGGCTTCCGTATCGAGCTGCATCAGAAGGATTTGAATCTCGCGCTCGACGGCGCGCGCAAGATGGGCCTCGCCCTGCCCCACACCGCGAGCGCGCAGCAGCTCTTCAGCGTGTGCGCGGCGAACGGCGGAAAGGCGTGGGATCACTCGGCGCTCGTGCGCGCGCTCGAGATCATGTCGAACTTCCAGGTGGCGGACGAGCCGCAGCAAGCCAAGGCTGCATGAGGCCGTTCAACACCTGAACCGTGGGGCGTCCCGCGTATGGGCACGCGGGACAAATGCCGCTCTGGGCTGAGGGCGGCAAGTGGGGTCCGAGAAGCGGCACCCGGCGGTGCGCCGGGTAAGCCTTGGTCGGTCAGACGGTTTGTCGTCGGGTGTCCGCGTCGGATTGTTGCACGTTGTGTCCTACCGCTGACGCATGAGCGGTGCTACAAATCTGTATAGACCGGAGACATGGGTAACACCTGTTCCAGGACATGGGTAACACTTCGGACGAATGGTTCGTCCGGAGTTG
>NZ_FCOF02000099.1 GCF_001544755.2 Caballeronia catudaia
CGGCGTCTCTGTTTCATCGCAACACTCCCGCCGCTTACATGGCGTTATTGTGTTGCATCGACCGGTTGAATCCGCCACCCTAACTTGCCGTTCAGCCTCACGTAACCCAAACGGGCGCTTCGAGGGGTATAGCCGGCACTCGCAGGTAGCGGGAGTGCCGACCGACACCCACTATGCCGATACAGTCTGAAAGACGTCCACCTGCTGAATCTGTCAGCAACCGCTCGACGGTCCGCTGAGCCAATTCAGCCGGTGTCCTCACCGAACGCGCATGGATTTATAGCTTGTTAGCGCCACGGCCGTTGCCTGCAGCGGTTGCTGTAGAGAGGCCTTCAAATGCTGGCTCAAACCGCCCCTGCTCCCCATGCAAGAAAGCCACCGTCTACCGGAAGCACGATCCCGTTGGTATAACCTGCTTCCTCCGACGCCAAGTAGCAGACGGCTGCGGCGATTTCGGACGTCGTACCGTAACGCTTCATTGGAATCGCATTTGAGTATTCGGCACGGAATTCTTCGCTGTGGAGCGCCTTAGTCATCGGCGTATCAACTGGGCCCGGCGCGATTGCGTTAGCGGTGATGCCGTAGTCACAAAGTTCCACCGCCATTTGGCGCGTCAGAGCAATGACCGCGCCTTTCGATGTGCCGTAGGCCGTGCGTCCTTTCCCCACTGCTCGCATGCCTGCCACCGAAGCTATATTGATTATGCGGCCCCAGTGGTTCTTTAACATCAGACGCGCGGCATGTTGGGAGCATAAGAACGCGCCCGTTACATTGACCTGCATAGTTTTGAGAAACGTGTCGAGTGGGTAGTCTATGAATGGCACCAGCTTCGCAATTCCGGCGCCGTTCACCAACACGTCGCAACGCCCATGCGCCTTGTCAATCTCATCGAACGCAGCGGCAATCGATTCGGCGTTTGAAACATCCATCTCAGCAGCCGACACCGACAGGCCCGCGCGCCGAAAACTCGACGCCGCTTCTTCCGCCGCGCTTTTATTGATGTCCGCAAGAACAACGTGATAACCCCGTCTTGCAAGCTGTTCCGCCGAATCTGCCCCGATGCCCATTGCGCCGCCCGTGACCACTGCGACGCGGCTTGCTTCACTTTGCTTTACCTGTTCCACGTTGTCTCCTTTTGCTGTAAGACCGCTGTTCGGCTTCGATTGCGAAGACTGGAAGCCGCTCGAATGACGACGCTGCGCGCCTTCCCGTGGGGAGATTATTGGAGCCTAGGCGGACGAGGTCAAAGGATAATAAAGCCGCAGACAGTGAAAAAAAGTCACAGACAGCGTGCGCAGGTTTCGGCTGCAAGAAAATATGCAGACATATGCTTCATGCCTCCATCTCCTGTAACTCGCTCTTTAGCCATTCCACCAAGGCGACGGTTTTCGCCTGACTTTCCGCATGAGGCGCCACCCACAGCACAAGGCTCACAGGCCCTCGGACAAAGCCGAACGGCGCGACGAGACCGGCTGAGTCCAGTTCGTCTCGGACAAGCATTCTCGGCACCGCTGCGACTCCCAATCCGCACTTGGCGGCCTGGATCTGAACATAGAAATGGTCGAAGGATTCAGCGATTGCAGGCGGGTTTTCCAGCGCAGTCGAGCCCGCCTCGTACCAGTCGGCCCACGCGGATGGTCGCGTATTGGTTGCTAGTAGTCGCGCGCGCTCAAGGTCGCTCGGCTTTTTGATCCGGTTCGCGCGCATGTACTCCGGTGAGCACACCGGTCCGATCCATTCCTCAATCAGCGGGATAGGCGTGACACCCTTGGGCACGGGAATGGAGGAAAGCCGTATCGCCACCGTTATCTTGTCTCGGGTGAAGTCGATCTCGCCATGACTCGTGTTGAAACTCAACTCAAGCGACGGGATCGCATTTTTCAGCTTTGAGAGGCGCGGCAGCAGCCAGTACATCATGATCGAAGCCGAACAGGAGAGCGTCAACGGCCCCGGCTTTAGCTGATCGACGGTCTTTTGAATAAGGTTGAACGCCACACTCAGGCCCTCGGCCATCTGCGCCCCTTCGGGCGTCGGTTCCGTCAAGTGTGCATTACGCGACAGCAGCAGGACACCCAGTTGGTCTTCAAGTGCACGGATGTGTCTGCTGACCGCACCGTGCGTGACACTGAGTTCTTCGGCGGCTGCGCCGAAACTTCGCAGGCGAGCCGTGGCTTCAAAGGCTCGCAGCGCATTCAATGAAAGACGAGGCACATGGGCTCCTAGTGGGCCCGAAGCCCACTGCTTACGGAAGTCGCCTATTGTGAGTTTTTCGCTTGGCGTGGAGAAATCATATCGTTTGATGTCGCAAGACGTCAAATCTATATTCTGGGCATACCCGGCTAAAGCGCGTACTTCCACGGTATGCACGCGTACCGGCTCCACCTCGCACATCCCAGGACGAAGAGACAAACATGGTCGAAATCTCCCATCAAAGAGCGGAATTCACTGCGCGCTATTTCGTGGAAAGCTCCGTACCAATTTCTAAGGCCGCCGAAGTCATCGCGGGCGAGCAGTCCAGCGGAACGTTTCTCGCGCTCCCGGGAGAGACCGATGCGCTGAAAAATCGCGCCCGCGCTCGTGTAGTTAAGGTGGATTCGCACCCTCCGGTTCTCGAGCCTTCGCTACAGAGTGCCCACGTCGAGCGCAAGGGTTCGCCAAGTGTCTATTACCGAGGCGAGGTCGAGATTGCCTTTCCGGTGGACAACATTGGCCCTAATCTGCCCACCCTTTTATCCACTATCGCGGGCAACCTGTTCGAGTTGGGCGAGGTGACAGGCCTGCGCCTGCTTGATATTGATCTACCAGAAACGTACGCCACCCAATTCCCCGGGCCTCAATTTGGTATCGGCGGAACGCGTGACTTCGCGAAGGTCTACGAAAGACCAATGATCGGGACGATTATCAAGCCGAGCATCGGCTTGCTCCCCGAGCAGACGGCAGAAATCGTCGATAGCCTGTGCGCCGCGGACATTGACTTCATCAAGGATGACGAGCTTCTTTCTGACCCAAGATACGCGGGCTTCGACGAGCGGCTCGCAGCCGTCATGCCGGTCTTGCATCGGCATGCCGACCGGATGGGCCGCATGCCTATGTATGCAATCAATATCTCGGGCACGATCGACGAGATGCTCCAGCGACACGATGCGGTGCTACGGGCCGGCGGTACGTGCGTGATGGTCTGCATTAATTGGGTCGGTTTTGCCGGCGTCGAGCATCTTCGCAAGCATGCCCAGTTACCTATCCACGGCCACCGCAATGGCTGGGGCGCATTCACTCGCTGTCCCCAACTCGGGTTTTCCTTCAAGGCGTTCCAGAAGTTGTGGCGACTTGCTGGAGTGGACCACTTGCACGTCAACGGCATTCGGAGCAAGTTCTGGGAGCCGGATGCATCTGTCATCGAATCGGCACGCGCCTGTTTGACACCGTTCGCGGGCGTGCAGCCGTTGATGCCCGTTTTCTCATCAGGCCAGTGGGCATCTCAAGCCCCTGACCTGTTCGCTCAGCTAGGCTCCGTGGACCTGATGCATCTGGCCGGCGGTGGGATCATCGGACATCCGCATGGAATCGCCGCGGGCGTCGCCAGTATGCGAGAAGGGTGGGAAGCAGCTGTCGAAGGAATCGATCTGAAAACCTTTGCGGAGTCACGACCTGCCCTGCGTGCTGCGCTGTCTCACTTCCAATCGGCGTGATAGGCGATGAGTACAAAATCCGAACCATCAGACGCGGCATTGCGGCTGGCCTTCTACGGCGACGACTTTACCGGCTCGACAGACGCTCTGGAAGTCCTGGCTTTTGCGGGGCTGCGGTGCGCCCTTTTCTTGAAAACGCCGTCGTCCGAAAGACTATCGCAACTCGGCGGATTTGATGCTATCGGTGTCGCAGGCGACAGTCGAGGCATGAGCCCGTCCGAGATGGAGGCGTCCCTCCCATCGGTATTCGAGGCTCTATGCGCGCTGAGTGCTCCGATCCTTCACTACAAAGTCTGTTCCACTTTCGATAGCGGCCCAGCGATAGGAAGCATTGGAAAAGCCTTGGAGATAGCCCGCGCTGGAGTCACCAGGCATCCAGTTCCGATTGTCGCCGGCACTCCGGCATTGAAGCGCTACTGCGCGTTCGGCAACTTGTTCGCTCGATCCGGTACCGACAACAAGACGTATCGAATCGATCGCCATCCGATCATGAGCGTCCACCCGGTCACGCCGATGGTCGAGGGCGATCTTTTGCGTCATCTGGCGTTGCAAACAGATTTGCCTCTCTCCGGCATCTTCCTGCCAACCCTGGAGGGTGCTCGCGAAGAAGTCGACCGAGCATGGTCGGAAGCAACTTCGACGGGCGACGCGGCAATCTTGCTCGATACGGTGACCCCACGTCACCTAACCGAAGTCGGTCGGATCTTGGACAGCTACGCGAAGACCGTCGGTTCCATCTTCACCATTGGTTCATCCGGCGTCGAATATGCGTTGACCCAATGGTGGCGTGAACTCGGCGATCTTCCGAATAAGCAGCGATCGTACGACCGTATCGCGCCCACCAGTCAAATTCTTGCCATTTCTGGCAGTGCGTCGCCGCTGTCGTCCGCACAGATCGAAACGGCGATCGCCGCAGGCTTTGCCGACATTGCCATCGACGCAAAAGCGCTCGTTGGCGAAGACTCGTGGCAACAAACAGTTCAAGGCATCATCGCACGCGCGATCGCACTGCTCAGCGAGGGGCGCAGTGTCATTATGCACACAGCCCGCGGACCGCGCGATACGCGCATCGCCGAAATGCTTGAGTACTTCACCGCTAAAGGACTGACGCAAGACGGCGCTCGGCATCAGGGCGGTCGATTACTTGGCCAACGACTCGGCGCGGTTGCGAATGAAGTCCTTGAGGCCACTCATCTGCGACGCTTGGTCCTTTCCGGCGGCGATACGTCAAGTCAAGTCACGCAAGTCCTTGGACCGGACGCGCTTGAGATCGACGGCCGCCTCGCTGCAGGCGCGCCGCTGTGCCGCGTGCTTTCCGACAAGCCTCATTTACGAGACCTTCAGCTCGCTCTGAAAGGCGGGCAAATGGGTGACGAAAACTTCTTTGTCATCGCACGGGATGGCACCTCGGGATAAGCGTCGCACCGCATTGTGTGGCTACCTTTTCTGATGCCGCAAAGTAGATGTTCACGGCGGGAACCGCGACTCAACGCGCGGTCCCGTTTTTTTCTATCAGCCAAGTGCGGAATGGGCTGAGGCCTCGGCGATCGCAACTGCAAGACCTTGGCACCGCGTCACGCGCGGTCAGGTCTCTATCACGTAACTTCCCAGTCCGGATGGAGACCCACTGCAATATCGCGTCCGAGGGCGGTCACTTGCTCGCTCTTCCGAGCGGCGTCACTCCGCTCGCTTCGATACCGCGTCTCTTCTCTCCCCAAGGGGAGTGTCTCCGTAACCTGAAGATCATCATCGATGAACAGAAACCGCTCCACGAAAATTCTTGCGACCCTCGGACCTTCTAGCTCATCTGAGAACCTTATTGAGAGCCTGTATATTTCGGGCGCCGACGTTTTCAGACCGAACCATGAGCCACGGCAGCCACACGGAACAGGCTCAATGATTGGCAGCAATTAGACGTATCGAGGCCCGACATGCTCGTCCGATCGGCGTACTGCTTGATCTGCAAGGACCGAAGCTACGGGTGGCGCGATTCAGAGATGGAAAGGTCGAGCTTCGAGCAGGACAGACTTTCAGCTTCGACCTGGATAGCGCGCCCGGCGACGAGTCTCGGGTCTGTCTTCCGCACCCGGAAATCTTCGCAGTCGCAGCGGTCGGCGATACCTTCCTCGCCAACGACGGCCTGCTAAGGTTCAAAATTTTGGCTCTTTTGAATTTAGAGTGGGGTGTGCCAAGAACGCGAGCATCAATCGACCGATGTTTGCGGAGCTTTACCAAAGATGAAGGAAGGCCCTTCG
>NZ_FCOF02000039.1 GCF_001544755.2 Caballeronia catudaia
CCCGCGCTCTCGATGAGGGCACAAAGTGTGCGCCCATCGCCTCTGCCATTGACGGACCGAGCCGGATAAAAAAGCTGGCCCAACGCCTGCATGGAGCGCAGGCATTTGAAACCGTGTTCTGCAGAGCGTCCTTAACTCATCGGACGGGCGCTGCAAAGTCAGCTCCTTTAATTGTAACGGCGACATTGAGCAATGGCGCAGGCGAGCATTTAGTATCGATTCACGCATGCTCTGGCCGGTGGAGTGGCTTGGCTACCCAACATACCATCAGGCCGCCGCTGGCTCAGGTCACTTTCGAAGCAAACCGATGCGTACACGGCGGCACCCTTCAAGAAAGGGTGGAATCGATTCGACGGTAAGACAGCGGTTGAGTCGATAAACCAGCTGACTCCGTCTGACTCGAATTGAGGGCGAACGCCGATGGAAAAGGCGCCGCTCGCACTTCGGCGGGCAACATGCTGCTCGCGCTAGATAACACTATCTCGGCTCCGCCCCCTCTCTCGAGGGGCTTCGACCGCGAGCTCTTTGCGGTAGCACAGACGCTCTTGTCGGGGCCGAACAATGGTACGCGATCCACGAACGACGCCCCTCGGAGCAAGGTGAGTAAGGTGGGGAGCGCGTGATGTATGTCAGCAATGCGGGTCAACGGAGATCTGCGGGCATCTTCCAAGGAAGCAGCGCGTCGTAGTCGTCAACGGTCCTTGCCAGAGGAAGACGTTGGAACAACCAGTGAAGGTAGCGATAGGGATCGATGCCCCCGGCTTTGCAGGTTTCGATCAGGCTGTAGAGGTTTGCACTTGCGTTCGCCCCCGCTACGGTGTCGCTAAAAAGCCATGAGCGGCGTCCGACGACGAATGGGCGAATCGCATTCTCGCAAGGGTTATTCGAGATGGCCCAAGTGCCGTTCTCGACGTAGCGGATCAGCTTCGGCCACTGCTCGCGCAGATAGGTCAGTGCCTTTCCGAGCAAACTTTTTGGTACGACACCCGGCGACTCCGCGAGGGCTAAAGCGTAGATGGCGTCGAGTATGCGCGTGCTGTATCGACGTCGCAATCGCTGTCGTCGCTCAGGCTTCCATTTCTTAGAGCGGGCCTCCGCAGCGAACAGCTTGCCGATCAGCGCGATGAATCGTGTCGCGAGCAGATCGGGCGAACGCGCGGCTTTCGGCACGTTCTCCTCCGCTTTGATGAAGTACCGTCTTAGGTGTGCCCAACATCCGAGGTGCACGAGGTCGTAGCGTTGAGCGATGTCGTTGTAGGGCTCGTAGCCATCAGTCATCAGAACCGCGCCCTTGCGGATCCCCGTGAACAGCTTGTCGGCCAGCTTGGTACCGCGTCCGGGCGTATAGCTGAAGCAGCGGATGGGGATGCCTGAATTGGTCATCTGCGCCCAGAGGTAGCTCTTCGTTTGCGGCTTGCGCCCTTTCTCTTTCAGTACCTGGAACGTCGTCTCGTCGCAGTAGATCAGTTCGGCATCGAGCAACGCATCGCGCATGAGGTTGATCACGGGCTGGGTCGCGAGGCCAACGCGAACCATGCTGGCGGCGATCGTGTTCGACGAGATGTCTCCGCCGAAGCGACACAGCAGACCGGCCTGGCGATAGAGCGGCATGCCGAACTGATATTTGCCGGTGGCGATCCATGCGAGCGCTGCTTCGCTCAACAGTCCGCGCGCGATGATGCGCGGCGGCGCTGGAGTGACCTTGATGCCGAGATCGCAGCACGGGCACGCATATTTAGCGCGCTGGTGTTGGATCACTCGAAGCTGCTCGGGGATCACATCGAGCTGCTCGCTGGTCTCCGCGCCGATCTCAACGAGCGCTTGCCCATCGTTCGTGCAAAAGCGTTCGGCTTCGGGCAATTCGTGCCGCACGACCTCGCGTGGCAGATTGGGATCAAGCGGCTTGCGGTGACCGCGCTTCTTGCGCTTGTGCGCGCCAACCGTCGTCTCTGGCGTGTCTTCTTGGGCAGGCGCGCTGTTCGCGCCGAGCACCTCGGCTTCGTTGAACAAGCCAAGTTGATCAGAATCTCGCGCCTCGCTCTTGGCGCCGAAAAGTTCGCGACGGTAGGCTCGGAGTCGCTCCTCAGCAAGATCGCGCTCTGCCGTCATAAGCCGCAAGGCGCCGCGTAAGGCCTCCTGTTCTTCTCCCAATGCACGAGCAGCATCGCGCTCGGCGAGCAACGCCTTCAATTCCTCGGCGGTGATCGTGACATTGATCGGCATGGCGGGTTAGACCAGCGCACGGCCTCACTGTTCAGCTCACGCGGCGATATTCCTGCTTCGGATGCCGTCGTATCGCGGTGATGTCATCGCCATCGAGCAACGCGTGCAACACGTTGGTCGTCATCGTCACGATCTCAGCCTTGTTGTCTGGCCAGATGAAGTGGCTGCTCTCCAATCGCTTTATCAAAAGCCAGAAACCACTGCCGTCCCAGCCAAGAATCTTTATTCGGTCACGGCGTCGGTTTCCGAAGATGTAAAGCGACGTGTCCATCGGATTTAGGCGCATCGACTGCTCGACGAGAATCGACAGACTGTTCATGCCGTAGCGGAAGTCGACAGGATCGCGGTGCAGGTAGACCTTCAGATTATCGTCGAACCGGAACACGGCATCCTCCCGAGCATCTGGACCACGGTGGTCAGCTCGTCGATGGTCGCCTCTGCGATGTCGAACTCAACACCGTTGGGCAAACGTATGTGCAAGGCAACCGTGATCGATGGTGTGCGCGCGGACACCGCTCCTTCAACCGTCACAGCCCCCTGAACGACCGGTACGAATGGTGATGGCACGTCGGGCGCGTGAGTCCGCAAGGCCGGCGGCGCGACATCAAGCGATGCCCTGTCTGCTGGCCTCAGTTCCTTCTCCGCCGAAGTCCGCGCCGCATGTGTCTTCTGATAGCGCGTGATCCACTCGCGCAACAGATTCGGGTTCAAGCCGTATTCCATCGCCGTACGCGCTATCGAAACGCCGGACGTCATGCACAACTGGACCAGTTCCTCGCGGGCTTGCGGATCGTATTCCCGGCGACCATCCCGCTTCGCGCCGACTACCAGACGGCTACGCAAATCTCGATCTTCTGTCATGTACTCTCATCCCAGCTGTCCACGTGGACAGGTAGCATCAGAGAATCACTCGTCCATTGCTAGGGCGTCCCTGAAGGACCGCATACGAACAATGTTCATGACGTGTTGGTCGGGATAGGTTGGTCGAGCGTACCAACGAATGACAACCGCGCCGTACGGCGCGGCTGGTCAGGAGATGATGCAGACGGCTCAGAACCGATGAATAATCCCCACGCCGGCAGCAAACATGCTTCTGGACGACGACGGGGTTGAACTGAAACCATCACCGATGGTGGCGGTTGCGTTGATAATGTTGCCAGCACCGTTAGTGCCTAGAGTCTGCCCATTCGCGCGTTGATAGGCTTGAAGGGCATACAGACCCGTGCGCTTTGACAACGCATAATATTCAGAAAGATTAAACTGCTGATATTGGGCACTGCTGCTGATTCCGTTCGCTTTCGTGGCGCGGGTGTAACTGTACGCGGCAGCGAGGTCCAACGGCGTGCTCGGCTTCCAGTGCAACTCAACGCCGCCAGTATTGAAAATCTCAAGATCACGGAATCTTGATCCCAGACCCGGAATGTATTGCACGTTGGTGTATGTCGCTCTGATGTCGAAAGAGCCGCTAAAAGCGTAGCTGGCGCCGACACCGAATCTTTGTTGCGCTTGAGCGGTTTGATAGCCGTTCGTGACAGCTGACACGCCGGCTTGGGCACCGTTATTGGACGTGGCGGAGTCTGCGCCGAATGCGCCTCCGCCAGGAGTCGAATTGTTGATTCGAGAAAATGCAACCCCGAATCCAATAGGGCCCTGAGTGTATTGAAGCCCCGTCGCCCACGTCGAGCCTCTATACACACTCCCCGCTACGTTCCCGAAGGAATACGAACCGCTAAATCTGAAGCCGGCGATGGTTGGCGACATGTATTCCAGGGTGTTGTTCGCGCGGTATGTCGTGTCAAGGCCGTCAACGTCGCCAGGATGCGCGGCGAAATACCCTGATGTCCAGTTGGTCGGTCCAAATTGCTGCAGGATCTGATAATACGAAGCATATTGGCGGCCCGCCGTAAGTATCCCATATCGATCGTTTGTCAACCCGACGAAGGCCTGTCGGTTGAACAGTAATCCGCTTACGGACTGTGCGCCAGTCGAAGAGTTGAATCCTGCCTCCAACTGCGAGATTGCTTTAGTACCGCCACCAAGATCCTCGGCTGTCTTAAAGCCGAAACGGCTGCCTGCCCAGACGCCGGTTGTCATTTTGATAGCGGATCGACCACCTGAGGTTGATCCCAAAGTGGTCTGGCTTGTCTGGTAGCTGAACCCCTGGTCTACGATCCCGTAGAGCGTGACGCTACTCTGGGCGTGTGCCGCGGATTGCCAAAGCGCCGCTGTACCCACAACAATAAGCGCCGATTGAAACTGCTGCCTCTTCATCTCCATTTCTCCTTTGTGGTTAGCTTTCGATGGAAGCCTGATTTTCACTACGTAAGTAGGACTACTATAGAAAGACGGGGCGCGATAGCTAACGTGCACTATCGCGGAACTGCAGCTTTAGGCAGGCAGATCCCGTTCTTGAAAAGCTTGGTAAACGTATTGGGGCGCCGAAACGATCGGAAGACTTTGCGCGCCCCTATGATCCCTCTCCCGCCATCTTCGAGCGAGGGATGCGATTTGTTGTTGGGGCGCAAACAGGCAGACTCTAATCATCGGTCACGCCCCGTGATGCGTGAAGTACGTGTCCGCTTCAATCCGCCAATCGATAAACACGAGCGGCAGTACCGCTGAAAAGACATTGACGCTCGGTTTCCGAGAATTGGCGCGTCAGTTTTTTGAACGCGTTCCAAAGCACCTGGTAACTACACATTCCGCGATCTACGGGAAAGTTGCTTTCGAACATGCAACGTTGCGGGCCGAATAGTTCGATACAGACATCAAAATATCGCTTCCAGTTTTCGACTAGTACGTCGGAGGAAGGTGGTTCAGGAAGTTCGTTAAACGCGAATCCACCATATCGCATGGCGAGTCCGCCGAGCTTGATCACTGCGTTTTCACACCGCGAAACGATTTCCAGCTTCTTTCGCCATTCGACGAAGACGTCTTCGCGCCGATCGGCATAAGGGCCAATACCGAGCGGACCGCCTGCATGATTAACCACGACGGTAAGGTCGGGGTTGTCGCGACAGACCTGAGCCACTTCGTCCAGTTGGGTGAAGAACGCCCAAAGGTCCAGCGAGAGCCCAAACTTGGAGATTGATCTCACAGCGGCCATCGCCTCAGGACGCGAGAGGACGTTCGGCACATTATCGGCTGGCAAGACCTCCTTGCTCTCGTGCCAAACGATAGTCGGACGCACTCCGCGGAAACGGTCACCTCCAGCCGCCAAGTGAGATTCCAGGACAGGCTCGACCCGATTCCCAAGTAGCAGGTCGACGGTTCCAACGATCCCGGCACAAACCTTCGTCGGACCATAGAGGCCGCTGGCGCTCTGAGCCGCAATTCCGTTGATGAACTCCGTTTCTCCAACCGGCTTAAACTCTTCAGGACCAGAGGCACGGTACATGGATCTGCACTGTAGATGTACAGTTGCGACGACGTTATGCCCGGATGTGAAGTCCTGCAGGGCCTCGTCTAGGAGGTACCGGTCGCCAGGATGATCCCAGAGATGATGGTGCGGGTCGATAATCGGTAGCGCAGGCTCTACGATTTCTTCTTTGCGCCGTGCGAGCCATGCTAAGTCTGCAACCGGGTGAGCTTTCAGCGCCGCTTGGATTGATTCGTCAGGCATGGGTGATTGGGTACGCGTGAGGGTTAGCAGTTTCGAGAGCAGGACGCTCGCAATCGGTCATTACTGATCTCGCTAGGGCAAGACGCTCGCAATCGGTCATTACTTGTCTCAAAGGGCATGGGTGCAATGGGGTAGTCCACTCAGTCGCACCCCGCCTTCTTGTAGGACTCAGGTCGAGGCGTTTGCTTGACGCGACTTATCATCCTGCCCAGCTGAACGGTTAACGAGAGAGTAGTGAGGTTTGCTAGCCATGATTGCGACCAAGCTAACGAACCCAATGAACATGGTGTATCCAAAGAATAGGCGAATGCCTCCACCTTGCGCTGCGATGAGTGCGGTTGCCACGATGGGCAGCGGGCCTCCGAAGATAGCGCCAGAGGTTTGGTATCCAGCGGAGATTCCAGTGTAGCGAACAGAAGTCGGAAACATGTCTGCAAAAAGTGAAGCTTGAGAGCCGTGACAGGCCGCGTGTCCAATACCCAGCACGAAGACATAGCCCACTACGATTCCAATGTAAGACTTTGATTCAACTGCGAAACAGAAGGGGAGCGCAGAAGCGAGGAGTACAAAGATGCCCCACACGAAGACCTTTCTTCGACCGATCTTGTCTGCCAGCGCACCGTACATCGGGATGGTGAACATCTCGACTGCCGCACCGATACATACGGCGATCAGCATATCCGACTGGTTCATGCCGAGCTTTGATACGGTGTAGGAAACCATTGCTACAGCGCATGTATAGAAAAAGGTGTTCGGCGCTGCTTGGGCAAACATTACGCCGAAGAGCTGCCTCGGATATTCGCGAAGGACGGTCATAAACGGAACCTTCTCGATGTTTCCCGAAGCCTTGGCCTTGATGAAGGCAGGAGACTCAGAAACCTTATTTCGGATGTACATGCCTACGCCGAGCATCCCTGCGCTGAGAAGGAACGGGACTCGCCATCCCCAGTCCATAAGGGCCTGCTTGTCCAGGTTGATCATCAACAGGAACGTTGCGTTTCCGAGTAGCAAGCCAAAAAACGAGGCGCTCTGCGGAACGCTGCCGAACAGCCCGCGTTTCGACTCATCAGCGTGCTCGACCACTGCGACGATAGCGCCGCCATACTCGGCACCAGCGGAAAGGCCCTGCAAGATGCGAAGCAAGACTAGGAGAATCGCGCCGACCGATCCCGCAGTCTCATAGGTGGGGAGAAAACCGATCAGAGTGGTCGCCGCGCCCATGATGATGAAGCTCCAGAGCAGCGTCGTTTTCCGCCCAATCTTGTCACCAAGGTGACCGGCAATAACGCCTCCGATCGGACGAACCAACCAGGCCGTGGCAAATGCCATGAACCCCAAGATGGTTCCAATGGTGGGATCGAAGGTCGGGAAAAATAGCTTGTTTAGAAAGAGCGCGGAAATGATCCCGAAGATAAAGAAGTCATACCACTCGATGGTGGAACCAATGAAGGTCGACGCGACGATCAAGCGCCGCTGGCGGACGCTGGAGCTAGGGGCATATGTATCCATGTAGTGTCTCCGTTCGACCCGGTTTGAGTCTGTTTTATTGAGGCAATCGCAAAGTTTCGAAAGCAAGATCAATCTAGCTCGGTTTACGGTTGTGGTCAATAAATTCAGAATCGGTTCCGTTCAGTGAAACTTGATGACCGTCGTCTCCTGCACGCATAATGCATATGGCTCGAAACCTAGAAGCTTCGCAAGGCACCTATTGCGCATCAACTTGTCTCACTATACAGTACTTTTTAACGCCCGAACTCAGGGTATTCGCGGGGATGCGTGAGCCGTTCTTTGGCAGAACAGGTGCTGTCGCATTCCTTTGGATTGATGGAGAGGAAACTAGATGAACGTTCTTGTCACCGGCGGTGCTGGCTTTCTTGGCGCCTATCTCTCGAATGCACTTCAAGCTGCTGGGCACGTGGTCTACACCTACGACATTGCGTCACCGCCTGAGGAGCTCTTGCATATTTCTCCCTTTTTGGAGAGCAACCTGCGTCGCGGGGCGATCGGTGACATTGACCGTTTGCTTGCTGTGTGCCGGTCGGACAAAATTGATGCCATCGTGCACGCGGCTGCCAGGGTGGGGCTCGAACCATCGCTGGACGATCCGGGTGGGTTCTATCAAACCAACGTGATGGGTCTGGTCAACGTCTGCGAGGTGGCTAGACAACTAGGGCTAGGCAAGGTGGTCTTTGTTTCAAGCAACACTGCATGTCATGCGGGGGTTGGCACCGTTCAGAAAGAGACGGACCCGGCGTTCTCTATCACGCGAGCTAACCCTTCGGCGCACTACGGAACGTCCAAGATGATTGGCGAAGCTATCGGGTTGTCGTACGCCGACTTCCACGATCTGGAGTTCGTTGCGCTTCGGGTTGCCGCGGTGTATGGCTTTGGCATGCGCATTCCGCTTTACATCAAGCCAATGGTTGAAAACTCTGTCGCGGGAAGGCCGACGCGCTTTGAAACCGGAGGGCGGATGAAGAGGGATTTGACTCATGTGCTGGACGTGAGCCGCGCCATCGCACTCGCGCTGGATTGTCCGAAAATCGCTCGTGGAACTTCTCGGGTTTTAAATATTGCGGCGGGGCGGCTTGTTTCGCCTGCGGAGATTGCGGAAATCGTCCGTCGATTCGTTCCCGGAGCGGATATCGAGATTGGCAACGAGCTCACGGCAATCGAGGAAGAGAACCTCAAGTCGCGTGTTCCTTTGGACGTAACCTTAGCTCGGGAGGTCCTTGGCTGGTCTCCAGCCTGGTCTATCGAAGAAGGAATCGAAGAGTACGCACAGCGCTTCCGGGATTATCTGAAGGCGATTTAAGGCTGCGCCATGGCGTCTGCTAACGCCATGGCTCACGACGCAGCATTAGCGCGACGGAACGGACCCGAAGGCACGCGGTGGCAAGATGAGTTCGTCACCAGCATCGGCAATCGCCTCTGTGAGCATCTGCCCTGCTTTCACAACTTCGTTGCAGTAGGCCGGTAGGTTCTTTCGTTCCAATCGGTCCTCCCCGCCTGCGATGCCGACACTTCCGACGGCGAGTCCTTCTGCGTTGAAAACGGGTGCCGACACTCCGAAAACGCCTTGATTGAACTCGCCGTGGCTGACAACAAAGCCGTCCTTTCGGATTGCCGCGAGTTTTTCTCGGAAGCCTTGCCAGTCAGTGCCCAGTGCCGCGCGCGCGATTGTGCGCTGATGTTGCTGAAAGATGCTTCTGAGCCGATGAGGGGGCACATACGGGAGGATCACCTTGGATGCAGCCCCAGAGAAGAGCGGCCGCCGTTGGCCTCGTGAGAAGAGATTAGGCGGGCTTCCTTCGGATAGGTCCTCCCTGATGCACATTACCGAATCCCGATATAGCGCACAAAGAAGGGCTGAATGCCCTGTACGCTTCACCAACTGGCGAAGAATCTTCCCCCCGGCCTTGTACAGCGGGTCGGACATGCGGATTTGACGGTCGAACTCAACGAATCGCGGGCCCAGGACGTATTTTCCGTTGGCAACCGCTTCAATCAGACCAGCTTCGTGAAGCGCTTTTATGTACCGATAGGACGTTGATCGTGACGTGCCCAAGTAATTCACCAGGTCGCTCACGGGTCGGACGGGTGCCGCTGGCGTAAACAGGTCGAGTATGCCCAACATGCGCCCGATGCTCGTCTGTGCTTCGCTTTCTTTTTTCGAGGCAGCTTCCGTGGAGTCGCTCAACTGTGATGTTTGCTTTGCAGTCGCTTTGGGCATTTTCTGCATTCCGTGTGGCTTAACCTGCGAAAAGTGGACCGGTTTGCTGGATCGGCCCAACTACTCGAGCGCTCACTGCTGAGGATTTGAGGACCGGTATTGTTCTCGCAATAAATGCGACGCAATTATATCAGAATGCGAGAATTTATTCGTATAATGAATAATTGAGTGGAAACTTCCGATCCCCGCGGATGTCTGCGTTCGGCCGAGCGGACTAGTCGAGCTGTCCTCAATACGTCGGTTCCCTACGCAGTCCACCGCTCGAAGAATTCCGCCTTCACTGTACCGTTAGATCGAGCTTGGCGCGGCTACACGTATGATGTCCGCCGCGTCTTCGAGCTCCTCAATGCGCCAAGAGCGCTGGCACATGGTTGTCGCCTCGAACCTAGAAATGTGAAGGAGCGCCTGTTGGTAGTATTTTTCGTTGATGTCATCGTCAGACATCGGGTTCATAACGCTTCCCTTGCAGTGCTCGATGGAAACAGTTTGCTCCTCGCCGCTCGCCAAAAGGACATGCAGGACAGCACTTTCTGGAGGGATGGCATCATCCGTAAGCACGTTGATGCGATCCCTGAGTTGTGCAATACGCACGTCCTGAACCACTTGAGACTGGCCCTCAGCGATGCTGGCGCGGCCGTACCAAAGTGCGGTTGCCACCCAATGAAACAGACTGACCTTAGCCTCGAGCACGTTCTCCGGATGCCGCCGAAAGCCGAGTGCCATCGCGGACGGATGTGTGTGAAGGCGGACCTCTCTAATCTGGCGGCTGCGGTCTGCGCCTTGAGAGTGGTGCCATTGAAGAGCCGCATTGACGACCGGATGTATGACGGCCCCACACGGATAAGGTTTGTAAGCGAGAGCTTCCACCTCGAACGGGCTGCCAAGGGGAGGTAAGAGATATTCAAAGTGAGGCGTCCTGGAGAACAGACTCAAATATCCGTACTTTCCTTCCAATGGAGCACGAGGGCCGTCGAACCCGTGCTGCGCGAGAATCGCCGCGCGCAACCCGGTTTGTGCCGCATGACCAAAAATTAAGGTGGCACTCATGCTGCCATGAGCAGCTCTAAATCCGGACGACTGAGTGGCGGCGATTCCTATCGCCCAGCCAATCTGCTCGGAGGTCAGTCGGAGTGCTTTGGCCGCAGCCGCTGCTGCGCCAACGCCGGCGGCAATGCCCGTCTGCGACCATCCGATATCGCCCTGAGCGGGAGGAACCGATACCGCCTTACTCAACCGACCGGCGATTTCGATGCCGAGCACCATCGACAGCAAGAAGTCGCTGCCAGTCAGGCGCTGCCGTTCTGCGAGAGCCAGAAGGGTCGTAGCGACTGCGCCACTGGGGTGTAAGAGCGCTTCCGAATGGGTGTCGTCAAACGAATAGGCCGCGGAGCTTAGGGCATTGATTAAAGCGGCCGTGAGAACATCTACGCGTTCAGGTCGGCCGAGAAGCGTACAGGTTTGGCCTCCGGCAAGCGGGATCAGTGCTCTAGCAGCCGTCTCGACGATTTCATGGCGGGATCCGCCGATACAACATCCTAAGATGTTGACCAAGGCTCGCTTCGCTGATTCACGCGACGACGGCGATAGATCGGTTGATGTCGTGCGAAAGACGAACGAGGCAACGTCGTGAGTGAGCGTATCCGGCGGTGCTTTATCGTTCATGAGGTTTCCGTTGATCCGAATGCAGGTGCATCACTGGCGTCTGGTCATTGTTTCAGCCGACGCCGGTGGGCTAGACAATTACATAGATGATCGAGTTGCTCGAATTGCTCTCTAAGGGGCCCAAGGGCTATTGTTTGCCGCCGTTCAACTCTTCCGTATTGCGCAGTGACTGAGACTGCATGTAGAGGAAAACCTTCATGCTATCTTCGTCGCGATATCCGGCTGCCGCGGCTTCCTCATAGAGTTCAAGGATGCGCGGAGCGATCCAGGTAGGGGCGCCACACCGCTGCGCCTCCTCTAACAAGAGCGCTTCATCTTTTAGGCCAATGGTCAACGGGCCGTTGAACTTAAAGGTTCCCGTAAGAATTGCCGCCGGTACCTTGTCAGTGGTGGTGTAGTTGCGCGCAGAACCAGCATTGAAGACATCGTTAAGGACCTTCGGGTCAAGTCCAGCCTTGATACCCATCGCAAGGCCTTCAAACACCGCGAGGCGACCGGCCGCGGAGATGTGATTGTTGATCACCTTTGCGACTTGGGAGACCCCCGGTTTGGCGCCAAGATAGAACAGCTTGGCTGCGAGTTTTTCTAGCACGGGTTTCCCAAGTTCGAAATCGTCCTCGGCGCCCGAGGCCAAGATTGCGAGAGTGCCGGCGCGTGCTCCAGGCGGACCGCCACTGACTGGCGCATCAATCATCCCGACACCGTCATCCCGTAGACGCGAAGCAATCGACTCGATCGTGCTGCTTCCAATAGTCGAGGTTTCAATATAGACGCATATTTCCTTGCCTTTGACCACGCCGAACTCGCCAAGGGCGACATCGAGGCTTGCTTCTCGCGAGGGCATCGATGCGATCACGATCGAACATGCATTCGCCACTTCCAACGGGCTTGCTGCAACCTTTGCTCCCAATCGTTGCAGTTCCTGCAGTGCTTCGGGATTGCGGTCGCACACAGTGAGATCGACACCTTGCTCGAGCAGGCGTAGAGCCATCGGCTTCCCCATGTTGCCTACGCCAATTAGTCCCACTCTTAACGGATTCATTGATGCCTCACACAAGAAAAATTTATTCAATGCTTGCCGCTCTTTGCCCCCAACCTGCTGGCAGCTTGCCCGATGGCAGGGGAAGTTCTGCGGCATTAAGAATGAAAGCAAGCGTCGTGTAGTAGCCGCATACCGCGAGAACATCAAGGCTCGTCGCGCTACCGAATCGGCTTTTCAACGCACTGAAGGCGGAGTCCGATGGGCGGCCCTGCCAGGCAGTTTCGTACGCAAAATCGTAGATTAGTGAAGCGTCCGAATCCAGCGCATCCGGCCTTCGTCCCGTGCCCAATGACGTAATTACTTCATCTGACAAGCCAGCCTCCCGCCCAATACGCGCATGGGCGAGCCATTCATAGTCGCTGGACCATCGATGGGCGGTGACTAGAACAGCTATCTCGACCAAATGTCCTGGCAATCCTGTTCGAAAACGCAGATGTTCCCCGAGCGCCTGCAAGTGATTTGCGAGTTCGGGGTTATGAATCAATGCGATAAAGGGACCTTTTAGCGATCCTCTGGGGCCAGCGGCGATTGCGTCAGCGACTTGTCGCTGTCGAGGTGACATATCGTCTCGAGTCAGAATTTCATATTTGCTCATGCTTGATCTCTATGCTGTTCGCGAGAATATGGCTCGTTTCAAAAGCGCGGTCATGCGTAAGGGACGGCATGCGCGCCCTTGCGACCGACACGACGTCAAGGTCGATCTCGGCGCAGATGATATCTGGCGCTTCGCCGGCCGCGGCAACCTCCTGCCCGTCCGGGTCGACGATTAAGGAGTGTCCGTAAGTCTCGTGACCGCCCGGGTGCGTCCCACAGGCGGCCGGAGCGACAACGAAGGCGCGATTTTCGATCGCGCGCGCTTTCAACAGGGTATGCCAATGTAGCGATCCTGTCGCCCGGGTGAATGCGGACGGCACAAGGAGAATCTGAGCACCCGACTGCGCCAAGGCCCGATAAAGTGCTGGAAAGCGCAGGTCATAGCAGACAGTAATTCCCAGCCGTCCCCAGGGAGTGCTAACAAGAACGGCTCTTGTCCCCGGCGTGTAGGAAGACGATTCGCGAATTGTCCTCCCGCTTGGTAACGTGGCGTCGAACATATGGATCTTGTCGTATCGGGCAACGATTTCCCCTTGATCCGAGATGACAATTGACCGGTTAACGATGTTGCCTTCGTCTGTGCGAATGACGAGGGAGCCGAGTATCAGCCAGATGCGATGCTTTCGAGCAATCGAGACGAATTGAGGCAGTGCTAGATGATCTTCCTCACGAGCTGCGCTGTCGCGCATCGAACGGCCGCTCGCATGTAAGAAGAAGCTATATTCAGGGGTGGCGACTAGTGTCGCTCCCCTTTGGGCCGCGATCTCAATCGAACGTGAGACCTGATCTATGTTGGCTCGTAGGTCATCTGTCGGCGTAGTTTGCACACAACCGACGATGAAGCGTTCGTTGCTCATGACTTTGCGATACCAAGGATCAATCGAGCTTCGTCCGGAGTGGCCAAACGTGTTCCGAGAAGCTCGACAAGCTGTGAAGCTTTGCGCACAAGGGAGGCGTTGTCCGGGGCGAGCACCCCTTTTTCCAGATAAAGGTTATCCTCCAGGCCTACGCGTACATGGCCGCCGAGAAGCACCGATTGCGCGACCATTGGAAATTCCGACCTCGAGACTCCGAACGCAGCCCATTGTGAACCGACCGGCAATAGACTCTTCATCGCCGCGAGTATCTCGGGAGTGGCTGGTGCTCCCCACGGCACGCCAAGGACCATCTGAAAGAGCGGCGTCGGTTCGAGCAGGCCTCGACGGATCATATCGATAGCCAACGCCACGTGTCCCGAGTCGAAGACTTCCAGTTCCGGTTTAACCCCAGCTCTGCGGACTTCTGCCGCAATGGCCTCCACGTGCGCCGGCACGTTGATGAGCGCACCTTTGCCGAAGTTCAGTGTGCCCATATCCAGACTGCAAATCTCAGGCTTCAATTCCAAGATATGGTGGACGCGCTCAACAGGTGGACGGAGGTTGGACCCTGCGCCCGCCAGGTTTGCTTCCGTGTCGCTAGGCACGAACCGGGCGCCCGGGCCGGTTGTGAGGTTGACGATGACGGGACTTCCACTGTCGCGAATGCGATCTACAACCTCGCGGTACAGCGCAAGATCCATACTTGGTTTGCCTGACTCGGGATTGCGAACGTGAATGTGAGCGATCGCCGCACCCGCTTCGCAGGCTTCAATTGCGGCGGTGGCAATTTGAGCGGGCGTCACGGGGACAGCCGGATATCGTCCGGCGGTGTCGTCACCGCCAGTGACTGCGCAAGTAAGGATGACAGGCTGCTGCAAGATAATCCCTCAATATGTCAATGAAAAACGCGTCACTGTGCTAGGTGACATCGTGAACTTGGTGAGCCGACTCATGCTGACTGTCGGCCAGCCGTTCGATCGGGTGGGGCACGATTAAGTCGTCAACGGTCAACAAACCCGATCATTGCCTTGACTTCGAGATACTCTTCCAAACCGAACACTCCCATCTCCCGCCCGTTCCCTGACTGTTTGTAACCACCCATCGGCGCCGCCGGGTTCGAAGCGACTCCGTTCAGAAAAACACGGCCTGCGCGCATGCGAGATCCGACTTCGTGTCCCGTTTTCCTGTCGGATGTAAATACATAGGCCCCGAGGCCGTAGCGGGTGCCATTGGCAATTTCCAATGCTTGTTCTATGGAGCGATAAGGCATGACAGCGAGTACGGGGCCAAAGATTTCCTCTTGTGCAATCGTCATCTCTGGCTTTACGTCTGCGAACACAGTCGGCTTGACGAAGTAGCCGCTCGTGAGTTCTGGCGGGCGTCCAAGCCCCCCACAAACGAGGCGAGCGCCTTCGTCGATACCCTTCTGGATGTACATTTGTACTCGATCGAATTGAGCCTTGTTCACGACCGGACCAAGGGTCGTTGAAGCGTCCTCCGGATCTCCAACTTTGATCTTTTTGACCTCTTCACAAAGCAGGTCGATAGCCTGATCAAGCTGGTCCTCATGTACAAGCATGCGAGACGGAGCGTGACAAGATTGTCCGCTGTTAGAGAAGCAGCGAGCAATGTTCCACTGGGCGGCCTGACGAAGGTCAGCGTCGGGCAACACGATGTTGGCAGACTTGCCGCCGAGTTCCTGACAGACGCGCTTGACGGATGCCGCGGCCGCTTGAGCTACCTGCACTCCCGCCCTGGTCGAACCGGTAAAGGATACGAGGTCAATATCTGGATGGGTGCTGATAGCATGGCCCACCGTTGGCCCATCGCCGATCACCAGATTAAACACGCCCGGCGGAACACCCGCTGCGTCCAGAATTTCAGTCAGAATGATGGCGCTCAGTGGCGTGAACTCGCTTGGCTTGGCAACAACGGTACAGCCCGCTGCAAACGCGGACGACAACTTCGTGCAGAGAATTTGCACGGGCCAGTTCCACGCGGTGATAAGTCCGCAGACACCGATAGGCTCGCGTCGAATGACGTTGACGCCCTCCTGAACTTCGAAGTTGTATCCGCGAAGGGTGGTAATCGCCTGTTGGAAACCCTGTAGCGCAGCTTGGGTCATGATGACCTGCGACTTAGGAGAGCCCATCTCAAGGGTGATAGCGGCCATCAGATCCTTCTGGCGTGCTTGGTAGACCTCGATGATTCTCTCGAACAGGGCAATCCTTTCCTCCTTGGAGGTTTCGGAGAAGGAGGGAAATGCCTTTCTGGCCGCCTTGACGGCGAGATCCACGTCGCGCGCGCTCGCGAGACAGACGCTTGCAATCGGCTTCTCAGTTGTTGGGCTGATCAGTTCGAGCCTTTTCGGGTCGACCGGAGCTACCCATTGGCCATCAATATAAATTGTCTCGTGATTTCTCATGACGTTAAGCCTCTTCTCAGCAATGGGACGAAAGCGCGAGGCCGCTTTCAAAGTATGTGGACTCGACCTTAGTGCGACTCAGTTACTGTGGGTGTAACCGCCGTCGCACGCGATTGTTTGGCCGGTTATGAAAGCCGAAGCGTTCGTGGAGAGGAAGATCGCAAGCCCCACCAAGTCTGTGGGCAACTGGCCCTTGCGCAGACATTGTTCGCTGAGAAGCTGGACGCGTCGCTCCTGCGTTGGATTAACAGCGCGGTCAACCTCCGTCGCGACGGCTCCCGGGCGGATCGCGTTTACCGTGATGCCGAATGGTCCGAGTTCACGAGCAAGAGAATTCGTCATTCCGATGATTGCGGACTTCGATGTGACGTAGTGGAGGTAGTTAGCGACCCCCCTAGGGACAGAGTCAGAAGATGTGTTGATAATGCGTCCCCAGTTGGCCTTGCGCATGGCCGGAGCGACGGCCCTTGCGCATAGAAAAGTGCCAGTGATGTTGATGCGCATCACACGCTCCCATTCTTCAAGGGGAATTTCATCAAAAGGGCGCTTTGGCAGGGTTGCGAAGATTGCTGCGTTATTAATGAGCGTATCTACGCGGCCGTACTTGTTGAGGGCGCTCTCAACCATCGCGTCGACAGATTCCCTATCGCCCACGTCCACGGATACGGCCATGGACCGACCGCCAGCTCGCTCGATCTCGGCACAAACCCGTTTCGCGTTTTCGACGTTCAGATCCGCCACAACTGGGATCGCGCCGGCCGCCGCAAACTGCCGCGCATACTCGCGCCCGATCCCTTGACCTGCTCCAGTGATGACTACCACGCGCTCCTTAACGCTGAAATCGCGAGCCGACTCGGGCACGCCTGAGTCATCGGGTGCGTGAACGCTTGTTTGTTGATTCATCTCGAGTCTCCGATATCTAAAAGCATGAGCAGCTTCATACAAAGCTGGCTAGGTAGGAATTCAATGACAGGCGCTATGCGGATACCTTCCAGTTGAGGCTTTGCACTGCCTGCGTCGCGAAACGCATGTCGATGATTTCGCCGGAATTAATCGCCTTTGGGTCACTAACCCCGGGTACCATACCCATCGCCACCCACGACTCTAGGCTCCGCTGCGATACGAATGGTGTCTTGAACTGCGGAATACTTGAGGCCCATACATCAGGCCAGATCTCCGCCTTCACAAGGGATGAGTATTGCGATTTATAGAGCGTGTCACCGGCTGGCTTGGGATTTTCGACAATGTACTTTAGGGCGCGCGTGTCGGCTCGCACGATTGCCCGATATACATCCGGCTTTTGCTTCACGTCATCTGCGCGAGCCTCAATGAGATGACCGGTAATAGATCGGAAACCGGATATCTCGTCGCGGCCGACCGAGAACAGGATCACACCTCCAAGTTGAGACTGAGCTAGGCTTGAGCCCGGCGGAGCAGATACAAGGGCATCAATCGTTCCGTTTCCGATCGCTGCAATGGTGTTCTCAGTCGATTGTAGGGGAACGATCGAGGCATCGCTGGCGCTGATGTTGATTTGAGAAAGGACTCTTCTCGCGCAATAGTCGGTGACGCTTCCTGGTGCGGACACACCAATACGAATCCCCTTAAAGCTTTTTGCCGTGGAGAGCCGACGTTCGAAGGGCGTCGCTGCCGTGATGCCGTGCTTCTTCGCGTAATCGTTCGAGATGATAAAATAAAGGTCTTGATACACACTTTGTGCCATCACGATCTTAAATTGCTGACCCCTGACCGTGGCTGCCAGCAATTCTCCGGGGGCAGTGTAGTACGCGTCTCCTGCACCAGAAACGAGAGCCGTCATACCAGCAGGGCCGCTTCGGGTGTGGATCCGCTCAATGGTTAGGCCCTCGTCCTTGTAGTATCCCAGCGCTTCGGCGATAAAGGTTGGAGCCCATGCGATCAGAGGGCCGCCACTTCCCATTAGCAGTGTCACGTGATCTTGCGGGCGTCCGTGGCTTATACCCGGCACGACGAGGCTTGCCGCGCCGGCAACCGTCAAGCCTAGTAATCGCCGTCGAGAAATTGGTCGATTGTTTGCGCCCACCTATAGTCTCCTGAAATCTAATTTAAGTTGCGTTTTAGCTACGCCTGTCGTGGGATCAAGCTCCTTCAACGGGGCGCCATCGGAGAAGTCGCTTCTCAATCAGAACCACGAACGCATTGAGCAGTAACCCCAACGCGGTCGTAACTGCAAGAGTCGCGAAAAGACTCGAGGTATCGAATTGATTGGCGTAGTAGGAAACCAAGTAGCCTAGGCCGACGTTCGACGTAAACATTTCTGCCACAATCGCACCGGTCAATGCATAGGTGACCGAGATGCGAAGACCGGCGAAGAGCCATGCGAGTGCGGATGGAATCAAGATCTTTCGGACCGTGTCATAACGAGTAGCACCCATCACACGAATCACATCAATTAGGTCCTGGTTTACATCGCGTACTCCCGACAAGGTATTCATGAACACAGGGAAGAACACCAGCAGCGCGATATAGATCACCTTTGTCTGAAACCCAATCCCGAAGTACAGGATAAACAATGGAATTAATGCGATCCGAGGAATCGAGTAGAAGCCCACCAAAAATGGATTGAGGACCTTAGAGATGATCCGACTGGTGCCGCATGCGACGCCCATCACCATCCCTCCGGCTACGCCGAAGGCGAAACCAACCAGCGCTTCTGCAATCGTTGCATACAGATTTCTTAGCAGGCCACCGCTGTTCCACATATTCAACGCCGCGATGGCGATGCGCGATGGACTGCTGATCCAGAACGCGGATATCCACCGACCGCAAGCCCACTCCCAGACAAGAAGAGCGACTGCCGCCAAGATAAGTCGTGAAAGTACGACGATCCTTGTCTCCCTGCGGCGAGCCCTTATGCTCGGATCGACAACAAAAACCTCGTCTGCATCGGGCGTTCCCGACAAACCCGCGAGTGATGGTGCGACGGCTTTGGATTTGAAGTTGCTCATTAGACTTCCGCTCCTTGATGCATGTCTTCGCGCAGTGCTGCCCACAGATTCTCAAAATACTCCCCGAATTCGGGAACGAATCGGATGGTGAAGACGTCGCGCGGCCTCGGTAACTCAATACGCTGAACGGTACGGATACGTCCGGGGCGCGCCGACATGACGATCACTCGGTCCGCAAGCGAGATCGCTTCGGTCAGGTCGTGAGTGACGAGGATGAGCGTCTTCCCCGAGCCTTCCCAGGTCTTCAGAAGTTCGGCCTGCAGCATAAGACGTAGTTGTGCGTCAAGGGCACCAAACGGCTCGTCCATAAGCAGGACGTCGGGTTCATAGACCAAAGAGCGGGCGAGCTGCGCTCTCTTGCGCATGCCTCCCGAAAGTTCGGCTGGATAATGCTTTTCAAAACCCTTCAGTCCAACCAGCTCAATGTACTTTCTCGCCCGATCTCGACGTTCCGACGACGAAACATTGGAACGAGGACCAAGTTCGAACGGAAGCAGGACATTTGCTTCAACTGTTCGCCACGGCAGGAGGTTGTCACGCTGTGTGACATAGCTGACGTGAGTGTTCACCCCGGAAATCGGCTTGCCCTGGTAGAGCACTTCGCCAACCCCGGGTTCCATCAGGCCGGCGGTCAGATTCAAAAGCGTCGACTTTCCGCAGCCACTCGGGCCAACAATGGCTAGCAGTTCGCCGGGCTCTACTCTTGTCGTCACGTTTGAAAGAGCGTGGACTCTCGTGTCTCCTTTATAGAAAACCTTCGACACGCTTCTGAAGTCAAGTATGGGCTGCATTACCTTTCCTCTTTGCAAGTTTCTTACAGAATCACCGATTCAAAAGCGGCTGTTGACCCGAGATAACGAGGTGATCTCGGAGCCTCGGTCGTCAGCCGGAAACTAGCTAATCGGAAGGAAGTTAGCCTGCGCTCGCTGAACGCGCGGGTAGGCTGGTCGCGCCGGACTGTGCAAATTCGCCGCATCGTCTCCCCCGTTTCCGATTCGTCTCATCGTTCCTCGGTGCCTTCGCGCCGCGACGAGCTCGTTTATAAAAATGTACTACCCATTGAGACAAGTTTCAACGGTTTGGCATCGGAAAATATGCTCGGAATTACCCCACCTTCATCGATCTCGGGCTTGCCGAGGCTTAAGCAGCGGCCTGGGACGGGAACGTGACGACCGAGCGCCGGTCCGAGCGGCACGGGGGGGCGTAAGAAGTCCTATATTGAGGGAAAAATGACTCGCCTTGGGTTCCTGTCCGTGTGGGCCCTTGGGCGGTGTAGTGCGGTCTTACGATGTGACGGCGCGAGCGTAGGACGGGCCGCAACCGTGGGGACCGCCTCGTCGGATTTTTAAGGAAGGATCGGGAAGGGAAACGCGGTCGGAACCGGCTCAGACAACCATCGGGCGAGCGGCACCGTCCATGGAAACAATCGCCCCGGAGATGTACCCAGCCTTTGGGGAAGCCAGGAAGGCCACAACCGCCGCCACCTCCGCAGGAGAAGCGGGTCGACCAAGAGGCGATGAATTGTTCGCCTCGGCAATGGCTTCAGCGGTAGTTATCCGTTCTTGCCGAGCAAAGGCACTGACGCCTTCTGCTAGCCGGTCAGTGTTCGTCTTTGCAGGATTCAGGGCATTAACCCGAACGCCCATCGGTCCATATGCCAGCGCGAGGCCTGCCGTGGCGAGCATCAGTGCAGCGTTGGCGGACCCGCCAGCTAGATGCGTTGTGATTGGTACTTTGCCTCCCATTCCCACCACATTGACTACCGAACCGGCGCGACGCTGTGCCATGAGCTTGATGAGAGGATCCAAGACGTTGATATACGTCAGAAATTTGGCTTCCATTGCGGCCCGCCAGTCTTCAGGCTGCAATTCATCGAAAGGCTTCCGACGAGCACCGCCTGCGGCGTTGACGAGAACGTCGATCGGTCCACGTTCTTCCTCAGCATCGGCAATTACGCCCAATGCGGCGGCCGGTTGGGACAGGTCGGCGGCATATCCGCTGATTCGCTTCATGTGGACGTCAAGCGTCCTGCATGCGTCACCGATTCGGCTTTTATCACGTCCTACGATGCTGACGACGCAGCCTTCCGCCAGAAATTGCTCGGCGCATGCGAACCCAATTCCTCGCGATCCACCGGTCACCAGAACGTGCTTGCCTTCAAGTTGCAGATCCAATGCTAGCTCCAGAAATGGCTGTGGTCTCGCCTTTGACAATGGCGTCGGAAAGCTTCTCTGCGACCATGATCGTTGGAATGTTGGTGTTGCCGCGAGGAATTGTCGGCATGATGGACGCGTCGGCAACGCGCAGATTGGCGACGCCTAAAACGCGCCCAGCAGAGTCAACAACGGCCGCAGGGTCTGTATGGTTCCCCATTCGGCACGTTCCGACCGGGTGATAGACACCTGTGATCTCACGGGTGACGAAGTTCAGCAGGAAAGTCGGATCACTTATGAGACGCTCACTGTCCAGCCTATGCCCCGTTAGCGCTGCGAGGACTCGGTCGCCGAGGGCGCTGGGCATTGCATCGAGCAACGTCGCGAACGCGCGTGCGTTCACGGCACTGGACGCCGTATGCGTGTTCCACCGTCGGATGCGGTCTCCCACGCGTACTACGAAGGGCGCACCGACCAATGGTGCTACTACTGGGGACTTTAATATGTTCAGTATCCGGAGCACCGCTTTAGAAAGTCGTTCGATGTCCCGCGCGTTGTCGCCAAATCCAAATTCGACGCGAGGAGACTGGTTGGCATCGTGCACGTTCAAGCTCACCTGACCGGACCCAGCCGGCTTCAGGAGTACAGCGTTTAGGCTGGCCACTCGGGTGCCCATCGCGTTCCAGGAAGTTTTGCTCTGGATATTGATGTAAAGGTCTGACTTAGGCGCGCCCAAGAGGTTTGACGACATGCGCATACATGCGGTCGGATGCGTTCGTAAAGAGGACGACTGCCTCGAATTTCGATGCAGCATCGCGCAAATAAAGACAGCGGCATGATTGCGCAAGTTTTTCCCTACGCCGTCGAGGTCGGCGACGACGCTGATCCCGAGTTTCTGTAGAGCGCCTCCTTCGCCGATGCCCGATCTCATCAGCAGGGCCGGTGAATGAATCGCTCCAGCTGTCACGATTACTTCAGCTCGCGCAGCAAATTCTATTAAGCGGCCGTCGACCTCTGCTAGAACGCCGGTCGCACGCTTATCGCTGAATCGGACCGAACGCACACATGCGCGAGAAAGAATAGTTAGATTCGGTCTTTGTCGAACGCTGGATGTGAGGTATGCCGCAGCGGTCGTTACTCGGCTGTTCGCAGTATTACTGATAGGAGTGGCGCCGAACCCATCGCGGAAATCGCCGTTCATATCGGCGATAAACGGGTAGCCGGATGCCTTTGCGTATTGTTCAATCGCCGAGGTCAGGGGAGGCCACATATTTCGAGGCACCCGTCTGATCGGAACTGGGCCTCGCCGTCCATGCAGAGAGTCCGAAAAATCTTGATCCGTCTCGAGCTTGCTGAAATATGGCAGCACGCTGTCCCAGGACCACCCCGCAGCGCCCATTGCCTGCCACTCGTTGTAGTCATCTGGCGTACCTCTGAATGCGACCATGCCTGCGACGGCTGACCCGCCGCCCATCACCTTTGCTTGTGGAAATCCAGCCGGGGCCCCATGGGTGCTGTTGTGCCAAAAAGCCTTCAACCCATCCCACATGTACGACGGATTGTATGACGACAGCGGGTACGGGTCGACGATGTCCGCAGGCTCCTCGCCCGGAAGATAATCTTCTCCCGCCTCAAGAAGCAGAACGGAGCGACGGCCATCCTCTGTAAGGCGGCTCGCCAATACGCACCCAGCGGATCCTGCTCCAACAATGAGGTAATCGTAAGCTTTTTCGATGTGCATTTCGGGACACGCACGTGCGGCGTTTCTAGAGATTACGTGGCTGCCACTAGCTTAGGCGCCACGGCTCGGGTCAGAGAGTGGGGCGCGCCTCGGGTCCCCTTGGGCACTGCCCGCCAATGCAGACTCCGAATCTCTCCGAACTCATGCGGAAGCCGCGTCCAGCTGTCTCCTCCGTTGGTCGATCGGAAGAGTTGACCTAGGTTCGTGCATATGAATATCAGGTCAGGATTTGAGAAATGAGTTGCGATGCACCAGACCGTGCTGTTGATTGATCCTGGCAAGGTCAACCTTTCCCAAGTTTCGCCGCCATCCAAACTGCGAAGTAAGCGGCCATCGTTTCCAGGTGGGCCGTTCCCGTTGGCCAAGAATACGACTGAAGGGTCATCCGTGCGAGTTACGACTGCGCGCGTATATTGCCAAGGCGATTCTAATTCGGCGAAGCGCCACGTCTCTCCGCCGTCATCGCTAATGTGCAGTCCGCGGTTCGTGGTGGCGAGAATTCGACGCTCGCCCCTCGCAGTGCGGGATACCGCGATCCCGTGTACGTCGCACGAATTCAAGCCGTTGCTCAGCGCGCACCAAGAGCTTCCGCCGTCGGTGCTTCGGTAGATCCCGCCGATTTCGATTGTTGCCCAAAGGGTATCCGAGACTAAAGGGTCGGCCAGCAACTGTGTCACCCGTGTCGGTCCCATATTAACTTCAGAGAACTTTGCGATACCCGGGACGGTTAGTTCGCTCCATGTCTCGCCGCCGTCCCGCGATCGGTAGAGACCAGCTGGCCGTGTTCCAGCATACAAAGTTGACGGATCGCGAGCGTCATAGGCGATGGACCAAACGTCCTTGATCTGAGTCGATATGCACTCCCAGCGCGCAGTCCGCTCGCTCCACCGAAAGACACCCTCGTCAGTCCCGGCGACCAGCGTATCGTGCAACTCGGGATGGCTCCCAAAACACCACACGCGAGCTTCGAGGTACATCCCTGAATGACTATTGGGGTGCGACCAGGTCAGGCCTTGGTCTTCACTGAACCATGCCGAATGGCCAGCGGTTCCAGCGTAAACGTGAATCTCGTCGAGCATATCGGAGCCGACCTTCCTGAAATGTTCTTGGGCAGTCATCGTGAGCCTTTGGACCGGTTGCTTTATAACATTGTCTCGGCATTTGACATTTAATGCAAGATGAACTTCCCCGCGGTACAAACGGACCGGTATAAACCCTATCTTGAACGATGTTTGGAACGCCAGTAAAAAGTAGCGTAATATGGGATTTTATGAGGATGCGTTGACTGCGCACACTGAACGCGGCGCCGGATCAAAGCGACGGTACTCCCGGGGCCATTCCCGCGCGACAGCACTTTGGGCGTTAGCACGCCGCATCGTCTTGTCATTCTTCTAACCGCAAATTAAGGGGTCTTCGATGTCGTCTGTGTTGAGACCGGCAACAGCGAAAGTTGGGGCAGTCAACGCCCAAGCCGTGGAGCGGTATAAGGAAATGCGTAAGGCACTCATGGAAGTGCCCGAGGTCGACCAGAAGACGTGTGAGATTGTCCACGCTTGCCAGCTTGCAGCACTCGGAGTGGAGATCTCTTTCAAGATGCACGCGATACGTCTCTTCGATCTCAAAGTGTCGAAGGAAGCGCTCCAGCATATTATCGTGTCTGGAGTTGGTGTGACCCTGATCATTGGACAAGCAGCGAGAGTGTTGGATTGGATCGAGGAGGCGCACGCTCACTATCTTGGGACGCGACAGCAATAGGGCGTTGCTTGCTCAAATGTTCGGCGCTCGCACGACTTGTCCAAAATCCTTAACCACATGAAACTTGTACCGGAATTTCGTGGCAACACTCCACGGCCCCTCGAGGAATTAGATGGCTGGCTCGCCGGCGTTCACGAAGATGCCCTGGAACCTGATCTGCCAATCGTCGACCCTCATCACCATATTTGGGATGGCGGGCACGGTCGCTATCTGTTGGACGAGTTTCTGAGAGACCTACGCTCCGGTCACAACATTGTTTCGACGGTATTTGTGCAGGTCAAAACGATGTACCGGGTCGATGCCTCTGAGGCAATGAAGCCGATAGGAGAAGTGGAGTTCGCCAATGGGATAGCTGCGGCTAGCGCGAGTGGGTACTACGGGAAGACGCGCGTCTGCGAGGGTATTGTAGGCTTTGCAGACTTGCTTTTGGGCGACGCGGTCGAGCCCGTGCTCGAGCGATTGATACGAGCCGGAAATGGGCGCCTCCGAGGTATCAGGCAGGGGGCTACTTGGGACAGTGGCAGCGCCGCCTACGGCAGGAAGTTTGGGCCTCGCCACCTTCTGAGGGAAGCATCATTTCGGAAGGGATTTTCGCACCTTGCGTCCCTCGGTCTGTCTTTCGATGCATGGCTCTACTATCACCAGCTTCCGGATCTCGTCGACCTTCTCTGCACGTTCCCGGAAACTTCAGTGGTTCTGGACCATGCGGGGGGCATTCTGGGCATTCCGCCGCATACCGATCGCGGCGTCGTATTCCAGATTTGGCAGTCCAATCTTCGTTCGCTTGCACGTTTTCCAAACCTGACAGTAAAGATTGGCGGCCTCGGCATGCTTTATAACGGATGGGATTTCCATGTTCGCGAGAGCCCACCATCTTCGATGGACTTGGCCAATGCATGGCGCCCGTATGTCGAAGAGTGCATTGAGATATTCGGACCGGAGCGATGCATGTTCGAGAGCAACTTCCCCGTGGACAAGCAGTCGTGTGGATACGGTCAGCTTTGGAATGCCTTCAAACGCATCACACACGAATTCTCCGTCGATGAGAAGGCGGCACTCTATCATGATACGGCAGCGCGCATATATCGACTAGGCGGGGAGGCGATGCGCGGCTGACCTTTTTTGCATCGAGGAACCCACCGGTAAGCTAACAGCCCTGCATTGATAAGCGAGCACCTAAGAGAGTTTGGATAACTAAGGGGTATTGCTTAGCGTAGCTAGGTGGTAGAGCACACCGGTGTTCTGTTCTTGAGGGGCTGAATCGATTATCGCGCCTCCATAATTTCTAGGATCACCGGAAAAAAGAAGGCGCACAGACACGTCCGAATCCTTCAACTCTGCAACGGAGACTGCAGATGAACACAAATGATTTAAAGGTATCTCGACGCCGATTTCTAGCAATGGCGGCCGCGGGCGGCGCGAGTCTCGCGCTGCCACGTGCTGCTCTCTCGAAAGCGGGCGATCACTTGACGATGCTCATGGGTAGTGGTGGACCGCTGCTGGCCTGGGCTCCGCACTTCCTCGCCGAGACGATGGGGTATTACAAAGAGGAAGGCTTGACCTTGGAGAGAATCTACACCCGCAGCGGCCCGGCAGGAATGACCGCTCTGGTTTCGGGTGCGGGAAATGCTTATTACACTGCGCCCGGCGAGCTTCTTGCCGCAACTGCGAGAGGGCAGAAGTTCAAGATCTTGATGGCCCAGAGCGCCTTCAACGAGCTCTATTTCATGGTGTCACCATCTTACGCTGCCAAGCATTCGATCACCGGTGACAGCACTCCGCTGGGTCAGAGACTCTCGACGGTCAAGAACTTCAAGGGATTGCGTTGTGGCGTCACGTCTCCAGGCAGCATCACCGACTATTGCGCACGACAGGTACTTGCGCAAAGTGGGCTCGATCCGGCTTCGGACGCAACTATCGTTCCCCTTCAATCGACGTCGAATATGATCGCAGCTATGGCGAACGGCACGATTGACGCAATGGTTGCGACGCCTCCAGTGACAAGCATTGCAGCCGCTCGCGTTGGGGCGGTGTTCTTCCTCTCAGTTTCCAAGGATGAAATCTCAGGGTTCAAATCACTTGCTGGCCATCTGATTGAAGCGCGGGTCGCGGACGTTGAGCAGAATCCAGACTTGTATGCTGCCATCGTACGGGCAGATACGCGAGGCCTCCGCTACGTCATTGAGAACAAGAAAGAAGCAGGCGAGGCCTTGTATAAGGCGCAGTTTTCGTCAACCGTCGAACCGACAGTATGGGCATCCGTATGGGAGCAAAATTGGTCTCAATTCAAGTCTCCTTACGTTACAAAGCAGAGCCTCGAAGCTTGGGTAACCATGAAGCTGGTTCCGGGAGTGTCCGATCCAAAAGCGTTGCATCTCGATGAGGTATTGGATATGCGCTTTGTTGACCAGGCAGTAAAGAAGATCGGTTGGAAGGCGTCTGCTTGAACTGGTCGCGCCGAGTCCCCGGCCATTCTTTCAAAGCCGGTATCGAGTCATAAACAGTCTGCGGAAAAGGGCTATGACTCTAATGAGCGAGGCTATGGTCTGCTTGCAGACGTCATGAGTCTCGCGCTCTCGGCCCCCTTAGGCAGTTGTTTGATAATCAAGTATGAGACTAAGGAAGTAGTTGTTTTCCGACGGGAGTAGTGAACCATGACTGTAGCATTGAGATTGGGCGAGTTCATAACAGAATCCAAGTTTGAAGATCTGCCTTCGTTAGCCAAGGACTACGGCGAAATGTTAATCGCCAGCACGATTGCGAGCGCCGCGGTCGGATTCAATCTATCGTCATCAAGCATCATCAGACAACTGGAGATTGACCGTGGGGGTAAGCCAGAGTCGACGATATGGTTCGACGGCTCCGTGCGGCTTCCCGCAGCGGCCGCCGCGCGCGTGAACGCCGTCGCGAGCGATGCCGCCGCGTCGGACGACAGCGATTTGCGAAACATTGTCCACCAAGGGACAACCGCTTGCGCCAGTGCATTGGCCGTCGGCGAACGCCTTTGTTCAAGCGGCGAAGAGATTGTGGCGGCGATCGTTCTTGGATACGAGACGGCGGGTCGCATTAGCACTGTGATGCAGTGCACTTTCAAGGACAAAGGCTTCCATGGAAGTATCATCGCCGCTTTCGCTGGCGCTGCTGCGGCAGCCCGACTCATGAGACTCTCGGTAGACAAGACGGCCCAGGCACTTTTAATTACCGCGACTTCAGTTGGCGGACTGAACGCAGCCGCCGATACGAGTGTGGCCCGAGAGTATCACGCGGGACAGGCGGCCACATCGGGTGTTCAAGCTGCTTTGGCGGCCGCACGAGGCTTTACAGTTGAGCGTGAACTGTTCGAGATGAAACTCGGATTCTTCGACTGCTTCGGTAGAGACGCGGACGCATCTCTTATCACGAACGACTTCGGATCCAGGTGGAATATTCTCACAGAGATGGGCATCAAGCTTGTGCCGGGGGGGCATCCCCACCACGGAGTTGCCGAAGCTGCAGCGAAAGCTGCGCGAGACGCTGGAGTTGAACCCGAGGAAGTCGAGCTTATTGAGATCTCAAGGCCGGGCTACGCTGGCTTTGCCAATCCACACAATCCAACGGATCTCATCGGAATGGCCCACAGCGCCATATTCTTCGCCGCTGCTGGAGTGGCAGACCGCGACTTCTCCTGGATCCATGCTTCCGCAGATAAAATTACCGACCCCCGGATTCGCATGCTTTTGGATAGGGTGCGTATGGTTGCTCCGCCGACAAGTGATCTCGATCGATACAAAGGCGGGGCGCGCGTGACTATTGTGACGAAAGACGGAAAAAGGACGTCCGCAACTGTCTATGCCCCGAAGGGTGCCGCGATCTTGGGGATCGACTGGATCGACGTTGAGGCCAAATATCGCACGCTTGTAGGGAAAGCGAATATCTCCGCAGACAATGTCCAGGCAAGCCTTGGTGTAGTTCGGACCTTTCGTCAGGTGGAGAGCGCATCGGCTCTACTGAATCTCCTGCGTTAGCACTTGACGGCTATTAGACTGAAAGAGGAGGGCGCTGGCAGATACGTCGTCTTGCCGTAAAATGGTGAACACATAGGCGGTCTCTCGTGAATGCAAACGCGGGCCGCCAATCTCAAGATTTGTGATCTAGGCAATCACACTGAATGGCCATGCTGAGCGAAGTGCGAGAAGCGGTTGGCATAATCTCTGACCCCTTCCTCAATCGTCCATTTCGAGCTCCAATTGAGATGCCTTTCGGCGCATCCGTTGTCAAGCGGAGCGCGCATCTTTAGGTTAGCCTCTTCCAATGCGGTGAGTTCGGAACCGACTTCGATTTGCGCACCAGGGATCACACTCCGCACGAGCTGTGCGACCTGCGAAACCGTACAGACCTTACCTGCGGAGACGTTGAAAACACGCTGGGAGCCAAAAGGGAGCGCGGGAGCGTCGACTGCCGTGGCTATGGCGTCCGCACAGTCCAATACGTATGTATAGTCTCTCTTCATCTTTCCACCCGTCTCGAATCGGGTAGGTTTGCCGAGCAAGGAATTCTCGACCATCGGCTTAATGTGGATCGGACTGCGCATCCCGAAACCGTAAACTGCTGTCACGCGAATAGCGAGAAAATCGACGTTGTGAAACTGTGCGTACGCCATCCCGATTGCTTCTGCAGCCATCTTCGACGTGCCGTAGTGCGCGGCCGGGTTGCCGCGAACGATGGAGAACGGTTCGTCCGTCTCCAAAAGCTTCGCGTTGGAGCTAGCGTGATAGACGGCGTTGCTCGACACCAGTATGAGTTTTCTCAACCCCAACGCTCTGGCTATCTCGCAGACGTTCACGAAGCCCATCACGTTGGTTGCATAGAATTCCTTTTGCCTGTGCAGCGAAGGCTCGAGACCCAGCAACGCGGCGCCGTGGACGATAGACTCGATTCCCTCGTTCCGGCAGATCTCCAACAGACGATCATAGTCACCGATTTGGCCAGATCTGAAAGTCTCTGATTCGGTGCGTGACAAACTAAGGAGGTCCGGCTGAGGTGGCGCCAAGTCGAAGTTGAGCGCCTTATGCCCCCTCGATTCAAGGGCGGCCATAACGTACGATCCGAGGAAGCCCGAGCCTCCGGTTACGAGGATGTTCATGTTAGCTCTCTTTGAGATGACCTTCCCGATGTGCTGGACTGGTTAAATCCGAATAACAATGTACGATAATGTGAGAAAAGTTTCAACATTGCTGGTTGTTGGTTCGTTAAGGGGAGGAATCGCACTATTTGTCGAGTGCAGCCCACGTGGCCGGTTTCGGGCGCTGAGACATAGGCCCACCTGGAGGGCGATAGGACGCGCAGTTTGAGCAGCAGACCGAATCTTTTGTTATGGAGAGGGCCGTTGGCCCGTTTGGAAAGTCACTCGGGGAATCGTGCGGCGCTTGCAAGCGTCCGTTAGGCTGTGCCACCAGAGGGCAGATATCAGATAATCGACCGAAGGAATGTTCAGGAAAATGCAGATCAATCGCGCCGATGTAGCAGATCTCATCTACTTTCTCGCTATTGCACGTCATAAAAGCTTCAGTCGCGCTGCGATTGAGCTTGGGGTGACTACTTCAACCCTGAGCCATGCTCTGAAGGGCCTTGAGAATCGCCTTGGGGTTCGACTCCTGAACCGCACAACGAAGAGCGTTACCCTGACGGGCGCGGGCGACGCATTGGCGGCTACGGTAGAGACGCCCTTCGAGGCGATCGACGTCGCGCTGGAGACGCTGAATCGGTTTCGTGATGCGCCCGCTGGTCGTATCCGGCTCAATGTCGCCGTCGAAGCCTCGACCTTACTGCTCGCACCGATAGTTCCCGAGTTCGTTGAGCGGTACCCGGATGTGGAACTCGACATCGTTGCAAGCAACCGCATGGTGAATGTGACCGAGGGCGGCTTTGACGCAGGAATTCGTTATGGGGGCACCGTCCCCGAGGATATGATTGCCCAGCGTCTTTCCGCGAACATTCGATGGGTCGTTGCAGGATCGCCTACATATCTCGATCGATTTGGCATTCCGGTCCATCCAAATGACCTTCTTCATCATCGCTGCGTTAGCAACCGTCTGGGAGATGACCGCGTCTATCGTTGGGAGTTTGAGCAAGGAGAAGAGAAGATCGCCCTATTGGTTCCATCCTCGGTTACGGTTGACCAAGCTGAAACAGGACTGGTTGCCGTACTAGGTGGAGTGGGTCTCATGTACTTTCCTGAACCCTTAGTCGCGCCGTACGTCAGCGAGGGGCGGCTGCGGCTCGTGCTCACTGATTGGGCGCCCACCGGGCCCGGTTTCTATATCTACTATTCCAGCCGGCGTCAAATGCCGACGGGGTTGCGCCTTCTGATCGATCTAGTGCGAGAGATTCAGCCGTTGGGGCTATGACAGCAACGCAACCTCGACCGTCAAGACGGTCGCGCAATCAGAGAGGCCGTAGGACCGTAGCGGTAACGGGCGGAAACGCGTGCGTTGCGCCGACAGTTGGACGCCGGAAATCTCCGGCGCATTTTCACAGGTGTCTACCAGCGCAAGATGGACAGCCGATAAGACGTCGCTCTGCGCAACTAGATGGTGATTGCGGTCCGTTGCTCGCCACTAGCGTCGAAATCACTGTCGGAAAGTCCTATCACGGGTGAGGTGTCAAAGCACCGGCATCCTCAGGCTCGGCAGTTTTGCGGTTTTTCAACAGGCTTTGCGACCGGATTTCCGGAAAGGTCATCTCCAACCCATATCGGCGAGATCACTGCGATTTATGGGACGCGTGAAGTCGGATCGCAATTGGGATAGCGCAAAGAGCAAGAGTCGCCGCGATAAGAAAGATCGGGCCGAGTCCGGTCAGATTGGCGACCAAACCAAGAACAGGTGCGAATATGCCGAGCGCCACATCGATGAAGGCGGTGTAGATACCCATAGCGAGGCCTCGTGCATCCGTGGGGGCGCGCGCGACCGCCTCCATCCCAAACCCCGGATAGACCAGCGCGTAGCCGAATCCGGCCAAAGCAGCGCCTGAGAACGCAAGCCACGCGACGGGCGAGAGGTAAATGAGGGCCATACCGGCACTGTGGATGACGATAAAGACCATCGCAGTTCTTGCGCCACCGAGGCGGTCGGGCAACGGGCTGAGGAAAGCACGGGCGACGATCAGACCTGCGGCGAATGCAGTAAATGATAGCCAAGCTGGCTGCCAACCTCGTTGGACGAAAAGAAGAACGGCGAACGCAGTCACTATGCCGTAACCGAGGCTCGAAAAGGCCATCCCCATGCCAGGGAGCCAAACGGCTTTCAACACCGTAGCGACGACCCTGTTGCTCTGTGGATTGACTTTGACGGCGGGAATAGGAGTGATTAAAACGAGCGTAAAGACTGCACCGACGGAGGTCGCTAAACCAATCGAGGCAAACCCATAGCTCTTAAAAAGGAAACTTCCAAGTGGCGAACCGAAAGCCAACGCCACAAACATTGACGTGCCGATCCATGCAATCATTTTCCCGACGTTGCCCGGGCCGGCAAGGGCTAGACACCAGCTTTGAGCGCCGGTCATGATGAAACTCTCGGCGCCGCCGAGCAAAGCACGACCCACTATCAATATCGCGATGGAAACTAGCGCGTTACTGATGGCCTTCAATGAGACAAGATAGAGCAGACCGGCGAGCGCTGCCATGACAAGTCCTGCGGTCACGGCGTACTTCGGACCTCTCTGATCAGAGATTCTGCCCGACCACAGACGCGAAAGTAACGACGCCGCGAATTGAGCACCGGAAACGAGGCCAACAGTGAACGTTCCAAATCCAAGGCCGTCATGGATATGTAGTGGAAGAGCCGGTAGAGCGGCTCCTGTAACCAAGAACACAGTGAATACGCATGCCATCAGCGACAGCAGCGATCGATTGGTGGATGATGTGAACCGGTTGTGTATCACGAACACGTCTACTCCTCAGGCTGCGGACACATCAGAGGCCCGAGCGCCTCAGCATCGCTTCCGGGTATCGGGCCCCCTCGACTGCTATCTCCGCAGCGCCCACTTGAATTTCACTGAGTTCGTCGTTTAAGAGCACAACCGATAGTGCGCCCACATTCTCCGTAAAGCGTTCCACGCTGCGTGTGCCGAACAATGGAACGATCCAAGGCTTGTCGCTGGACTTCCCGTATCCCATACAGCCCAGCGAAAGTGCCGAAACTTCAAGTCCTTGGCCACGCTCGCGTTTCAGCATGTTTGCACCTCAGTCTGCAGGCAAAATGTCGATGGTTGTCACTCGAACGCGCTCATCAATCATGGGAGCGAGAGAAGGACTCTTGCCGTATTTCAGGCGATAGGCTTCATCGATCTTGTCGTTGATTGCGCCCCTGGCGCCCGCGAACAACACGTCCCTTGTTGTTCCCGCAACTGTGATTCGGCCAGCACCCTGGCGGATGGCGGCTTGATACCCGCGAGATGCTTCGCCGTTATAGGCGCGAACGTAAAGATGACCATCCACGATCACCGACCAAATCCACGTCGGTGTGCCATAGGTTTTGTGATCTTCACGGAATGGAGCAATGTACAGATCGTCGGAAGCTGCAATTCGCTCAAGTTCGCTTCGCGTCCACATACCCATGTTGCATCCCTCAAAGGATGGAAAGAAATCTGAAGACCGTGTAATTGATAATCTGCTCGGTCCACTCGGCTCGCCAAATTGCCCGAGGCAGATGGCGGACCGACAAGAATTAGAGGTTCCCGAAGAGGGCTGATGCATGCGCGGAGAGTGGCCATGATGCTTTGTCGAATCGATGACGCTGTCCAACGCGCATAACGCCGAGGCAATTAGTCGTCTGCCCGTTCGATGAGTATGTCCGATGCCCCGGTCGTACGCAGTTCTTCCAAGCCACAATCGAGACGCCCAAGCTTCACAAGGCCCGGCGAATGCCGAAAGTCCTTGTGAAAAACTGCAATGTTTCCCCACGGTTCGTAATATGCAACGTCGCCCGAGTAAGGGACAATTCCTGATGGTCTTCCGTCCGTGTTCAGCCTTCTTGGGAGGTAAGCAATCTTCTCCGTCGCCGCGAAGTCGACCAGCCGGAGAGGCAGCGGCAACATGGCTACAAAGTCGCGCGATGTAGCGTTGTCGTCCAAGCGCCCGGTCACAAGCGTGCCATTCAATACAAATCTGATTTTCACGACTATCCCTTGCTCGCGATTTGACTGGCCGACCCACGTTGGCGTGTTGCGTGACCGTCCGGCAGCGGGCACGTGGGAACTGTAGCCCAATTGCTGCAACTGGGTTAGCCGCGCTCGTCCCAATGTTGTTGTGAGCAAGATTCACAAAAGCCTGAGACGGCCACACAGACGGCCCTGGCGAGCCAACTCAATACAGGGCAGTCTCTGCGCCGTGCCGTTTGTTGGCGAATTCTCACAAGTGCATGCGACATAGGCCGGCTTTCAGATTGAGATATTCCCGTTAAAGTTAGTCGAAAGCTCGGTGGGGTTCAGCACGCCGTGTAGGTCGACCGCGTCGAGGAATCGGCCAGTAAATCGATCCGGATCAGCACGTCGCTGATAGAGGCGTGCAGGAAGAAAGGGCGGAACTGAAATGCAATATGTTCATCTCGGACGGTCGGGCCTGAAGGTTAGCCGTCTGTGCCTCGGAACCATGAACTTTGGCGACCTGACGGATGAGTCGACCAGCTTCAGGATCATGGACGATGCGATGGGATTCGGCGTCAATTTTATCGATACCGCCGATGTGTACGGTGGACCGCAGTCTCCGCAGATGAAACAGGGCTTTGGCCTTTCGGAAGAGATCATTGGTCGCTGGATCGCCCAAGGTGGCAGACGCGATCAAATCGTACTCGCGTCAAAGGTCTACCAGCCGATGGGACTGGGGCCGAATGACCGCGGACTATCGGCATACCATATCAGAAAGGCATGCGAGGACAGCTTGCGCCGGCTGAAGACTGATCACATCGATCTCTACCAGATGCACCACATCGACAGACGCACGCCATGGGAGGAGGTTTGGCAAGCCATGGACGTCTTGATTCAACAGGGAAAGGTGCTCTACGTCGGAAGCTGCAATTTTGCCGGCTGGGATATTGCTACTGGCCAGGCGGCGGCGCAGTCACGCCACTTCATGGGACTCGTCGCGGAACAGAGTCTATATAACCTGTCTGCGCGAACCATCGAACTTGAGCTCATTCCAGCTTGTCGTCACCATGGCGTAGGACTACTTCCATGGAGCCCCTTGGGTGGCGGACTGTTGGGAGGTGTGCTCCAGAGGGCGCTCGATGGTCGCCGCGCAAAGCCCGAAATGGCTCGGAGAATTGGCCAATATCACGACCAGTTGCAGGCGTATGAGGCGCTGCGCGCCGACCTTGAAGAGCGTCCAGCCGACATCGCCCTAGCCTGGCTGCTCCACAATCCTGTAGTCACCGCCCCAATTGTCGGTCCACGTACGCCAGACCAACTGTCGCTCGCACTTCGAGCCGTCGACATTTCCTTGTCTGAGGACACCCTTCGTTGCCTGGACGAGATCTGGCCGGGTCCCGGCGGGGAAGCGCCAGAAGCTTATGCATGGTAACGCGCGGCGCATCATCTTCTCGACAATCCCGCTCAAGACGGACTGTCTAAAGAGCAAAGGAGTAACGACCTATGGACGAATCCGGCCAACCGAATCCGACGCGACGAAATCTGCTTATCGTGGGAGCAGTCTCAGCTGTAGCCCCAATGCTGCCTGTTGGGACAGCAAACGCGCAAAAACAAATCGGCGGTCCATCAAACGGACATTCTTCGGCACTGACGACAAATAATATGCGCGTCGCTTTCAATGTGAATGGCGTGGGTCAAGCACTTGAGCTCGACCCGCGAACTACATTGCTTGATGCCCTACGGGAGCACCTCCTTCTTACGGGTACCAAGAAGGGATGCGATCACGGGCAATGCGGCGCGTGTACCGTCATCGTGAATGGCGTCCGAATCAACGCGTGCCTGAGCCTTGCCGTAATGCACGAGGGTGACGCGATAACAACTATCGAAGGGCTTGGTACGCCGGACCACCTTCATCCAATGCAAGCGGCCTTTATCAAGCACGATGGCTATCAATGTGGATACTGTACCCCCGGCCAAATCTGTTCGGCGGTTGCCGTCCTCAGCGAAATCAAGGCTGGGGTGCCCAGCCACGCGACCGGCGACCTCACAGCCTCCGTTGAGGCCACCAACGTGGAAATGCGCGAACGAATGAGCGGCAATATCTGTCGCTGTGGCGCCTACTCGAATATCGCCGATGCAATGGCCGAAGTGGCGGGGAGCCGGGCATGAAAGAGTTCACCTACGAGCGAGCGAAGAGTCCGGCCGAGGCTGCTGCGATCGCTTCGCAGCGACAGGGCGCGAAATTCATTGCCGGAGGCACCAATCTCATCGATCTCATGAAACTCGAGATAGAAACGCCGGCTCATCTGGTCGACCTTCGGCATATTGGTCTCGACCGCATAGAGGAAACCGCTGACGGAGGTCTTCGTGTCGGCGCACTGGTCACCAATACCCAGCTTGCTGCCGATCCGAGGGTGCGACGGGACTATGGGGTGCTTGCGCGCGCGATCGTTGCCGGTGCGTCGGGGCAATTGCGGAACAAGGCGACAACGGGCGGCAACTTGCTTCAGCGCACGCGCTGTCCATATTTCTACGATCCGAATCAAGCCTGCAATAAGCGGCAGCCAGGGTCAGGTTGCGCCGCAATCAGCGGGTTCAGTCGCCAGTTGGCCGTGATCGGCGGGAGTCCTGACTGTATCGCAACGAATCCAGGCGATATGGCTGTGGCATTGCGCGCTTTGGACGCATCCGTCCGAACCGTTCGTGCCGATGGCCAGACTAGGGTGATACCGATCGCCGACTTCCATCGGCTGCCTGGCACCACGCCAAGTGTCGAGACCGAACTTATGCCCGGCGAACTCATTACCGAGGTGACATTGCCTCCGCCCATTGGTGGGCGGCACATTTATCAAAAAGTCCGTGATCGCGCATCGTATGCGTTTGCCCTAGTTTCAGTTGCAGCTGTCCTGCAAGACGACGGTCGTGGCCGCGTGGCAGTGGGTGGTGTAGCGCCGAAGCCGTGGCGAGTTGACGCTGCAGATGCGGCGATGTCCGAGGGTGCCAAGGCAGTCGCAGAGGAACTTATGAAGGGCGCGAGTCCGACGCATGATAACGCGTTCAAAATGGCCTTGGTCGAGAGGACGATAGCCTACGTAATGGCGCAGGCGAGGGGATAATCAATGAAGTTTGACACGCCAGCAGGACAGAATCCAATCGACCAGATGACCGTCGTCGGTCAACCACTTGATCGCTTCGAGGCGAAGCTGAAGACAACTGGTACAGCTACCTATTCTTACGAGTATCACAAGGTTGCCCCGAACATCGCGTACGGCTACATCCTGGGAGCTGCGATTTCCAAAGGGCGAATCAAGTCAATCGACATGAGGCATGCCGAGTCTTCCCCTGGTGTCTTGGGTGTTGTGACCTATCGCAACGCCGGTCCTTTGGGCATTGGCAAGTTCTACGTGCAACGAATGCTCGCTGCGCCAGAAATCGATCATTATCACCAGCCGGTTGCTGTGGTGGTGGCTGAGACTTTCGAGCAAGCGCGCGCGGCTTCGTCGCTCATTCGCGTCGATTACACGCGCAGCCCCGGCAGATTTGATCTCACTGCCCAACTCTTCAGCGCTCCAGTCGCACCACAGATGGCGTTTGGCGGCCCAACCGAGACCCACGTAGGAGATTTCGAACGAGCCTTTTCCGACGCCGAGACGAAGGTAGACGAGACCTATACCGTTCCCGACCAAGCGCACGCCATGATGGAACCCCATGCCACGATCGCGGTTTGGGAGGACGACCGGGTCACTTGCTGGACCTCGATCCAGCAAATGAACTGGGGTACTCGCGATCTTGGACTCATTCTTGGTATTCCGCGTGACAACGTCCGACTCATTTCGTCATTCATCGGCGGCGGCTTTGGAGGCAAAGGCACAGTCCAGTCGGATCTCGTGCTGGCTGCCGTCGCCGCGCGGTTAGTGCGTCGGCCGGTCAAAATCGCCCTTCAGCGTCCAATCATGTTCAATAACACGATCCATCGGCCGAAGACGATCCAGCGCGTCATGCTTGGCGCCGGGCGCGACGGGAAACTCACGGCGATTGGCCACGAAAGCTGGTCTGGCAACCTTGCCGGCGGACGCACGGAGCCGACAACCCTGTCTACACGAAGCCTGTATGCGGGGTCAAACCGCATGACGCGCGTCCGTTTGGCGACATTAGATCTCGCAGAAGGAAACGCAATGCGAGCGCCGGGAGAAGCGCCTGGCTTGATGGCGCTTGAGATCGCGATGGACGAAATGGCAGAGAAGCTCGGAATGGATCCGGTCGAGTTCCGAATCCTGAACGACACGCAGGTCGACCCAGAAAATCCCAATCGACCCTTCTCATCCCGTCCCTTCGTCGAGTGTCTACGAACAGGCTCCGAACGCTTCGGATGGAAGACACGAAAGGCGCGGCCAGGTCAGCTCCGCGATGGCCATTGGCTCGTTGGGACAGGGATGGCCGGTGCGATTCGAGGGGCACCCATCGGCAAGGCGGGAGCACGGATACGCCTTGACCGCCGAGGTTCTATCACCGTCGAGACCGATATGACCGACATCGGCACGGGCAGCTACACCATCGTGCAGCAGACGGCAGCCGAGTTAATGGGCGTCCCGATCGACAAGGTCGTGGCGAGACTGGGCGACTCGAGCTTTCCAGAGACTCCTGGTTCAGGAGGGCAACAAGGCGCCGCGTCAGTCACTGCGGGCGTATATGCCGCTTGCATGAAGCTGCGGCAGGTGGTCGCCGAGCGATTGGGATTCAACGCCGCTGAGACAGAGTTCACGGCCGGCGAAGTTCGTTCTGGAGGGCGGAGTGTGCCGCTTACTCAGGCGGCTGCAGATGGCGACCTCGTTGTCGAAGACAGCATCGAATTCGGTGATCTGTCCAAGCAATTTGCTATTCAGACTTTTGGAGCGCATTTCGCTGAAGTTGGTGTTAATGCCTTTACTGGCGAGGTTCGCGTTCGCCGGATGCTCGCGGTATGCGCTGCCGGGCGCATTCTGAACCCCAAGACCGCACGCAGTCAGGTAATTGGTGGGATGACGATGGGCATTGGCGCGGCGTTGATGGAAGAGATGGCAGTTGATAAACGGCTTGGCTTGTTCATCAACCATGATTTAGCTGGCTACGAAGTTCCGGTTCACGCGGATATACCCCATCTCGACGCATTCTTTGTCGAAGAGGTCGATCCGGCGATTTCGCCATTAAAGGCGAAGGGTGTGGGCGAACTGGGCCTCACGGGAGTCGCACCGGCCATTGCGAATGCAGTCTACAACGCGACCGGAATACGGGTGCGTCAGTACCCGATCACGCTGGACAAGTTTCTCGATCGGCTGCCGGTCATCGCCTGAGATTGTGATGTCAGGTGACGGACGGAAGTGCTGTCGGCCCGTAGAGTGGTCAGCCACTGCAAGTCTTTCGATGGCTGGTAGCACTTCCAACTCAACAAATATGGAGGAGGTATCTTGGAGGTCACGTTCGATTTTTCTGGACGGGTTGCGCTTGTAACCGGCGCGGCGTCAGGCATGGGTCTCGCGACGGCTAAGGCGTTTGCACAGGCAGGGGCCGCCGTGGCGCTCGCAGACGTGAATGCCGACGCTCTGAGCCACGCGGTCGATTCATTGAGAGTTCCGGCGCATCAAGTGCTGGCGGTGCCCTGCGATGTCACCGATGAGGCCCAGGTTGCTCAGATGGTAAATCAAACGGTGACGACCTTTGGCCGGCTAGACGCTGCCTTTAACAACGCAGGGATTCAGGTGCCGCCAAGTGACGCTGCTGACGAACCGGCTGAGAATTTCGAGAAGGTGACGGCTGTCAACCTGCGCGGCGTGTGGGCGTGTATGAAACACGAGTTGAATCACATGAGAAAGCAAGGCAGCGGCGCAATCGTCAACTGCTCCTCGCTCGGAGGACTTGTGGGGCTTCCCGGCCGGGCGGCCTACCATGCTTCCAAACATGGGGTGATCGGGCTGACGCGAAGTGCTGCTCTCGAATATGCGCCGCGCGGAATCCGCATCAACGCCATTTGCCCTGGTACGTTTGATACGCCAATGGTCGCAGAGATGCTCCAAAAGCAGGCTGACGCGATGAAGGAGATTCTGCGTGAACAACCGATAGGACGCCTGGGGCGCGCCGAAGAGATCGCGGATGCCGTTCTTTGGCTTTGCAGTTCCGGTTCCACCTTCGTCATTGGTCACGCACTCGCCATTGACGGTGGGTTCACGGCGCACTAATGACATCGTTCAACCGCAATCACGCCGGTCCGTTTGTGACGGCGTTGAATGTTGGACCGTCTTGGGGCAAACGCTTGTCACAGACGTCTGGAGCCAGAAACCAGCCCACGATTGTTGCAACAACATTCCCTCCATGAGACCGGTGCATTCCATGATCACATCCTTGTTTCGCATCATGCTTGCTGTCGCCGTCGTGCACACGTCGTTGGCAATTTCCACCGAGACGCTGGCCAGCGAATCGATGACAAATGTCGCGCAGCAGGAGATCGTGCGTGCCGGCTCTCAGCCGTCCGTGGCTGGGTCGGACGAGTACTTCGTCGGTCAAGTACGTGTGCAACCCGTATGGCCGGCAGACGCGAGCATCAACGCCTCAGGCGGACTGGTGACATTTGAAGCGGGCGCGCGTTCGGCGTGGCATACCCATCCGGCCGGCCAACGACTTGTTGTGACATCAGGCTCCGGGTTGACGCAAGAATGGGGCAAGGAAGTCAAACAAATCCGGGCTGGTGACGTGGTTTGGTGTCCGCCCGATGTGAAGCACTGGCACGGGGCCGCGCCCAACTCCGCGATGACTCATCTAGCTGTAACCGGCACAGTGAATGGAAAGAACGTTTCCTGGATGGAGAAGGTCACCGATGAGCAATACAACGGCCGTTAAGCGCCTAAGAACGCGCGTTCAGACCTCGGCGTTGGCCTTGGTCGTGAGCCTGGTTTCGACACCAGGCTTACCCTCTACAAATGAAGGAGCATCGAACATGACGAACACAGGAATGAATTTGCCGAGTGCCTCTGAGACCTTGACCGCTCGCCAACAGGCGATTGTGCCTATCGCAGCGTTCGCCGCCGCAGGCGATATTGCCAATTTGAATGCCGCTCTCGACCATGGCATGGACGCCGGACTCACGGTCAGCGAAGCAAGAGAGATTCTGGTGCAAGTGTATGCTTACGCCGGTTTCCCGCGCAGTCTAAACGCGCTCGGGGAACTCATGAAGGTTCTTGAGTCGCGCAAGCAGCGTGGCGTACAAGACGCACCCGGCAAGCTTCCCAGCGCTCCGATTCCCACTGGAGACGCTTTGCTCGCTGCTGGCACTGCGAATCAGACTAAGTTGTCTGGCGCCCCCGTGAAAGGACCGCTTTTTGATTTCGCTCCGACGATTGGTGAATATCTCAAAACCCATCTTTTTGGCGACATCTTCGAACGGGACAACTTAGATTGGCAGAGCCGCGAGCTAGCTACGGTGAGTATGCTTTCCGTTATCACGGGCGTGGAGTCTCAACTGCAGGCCCACATGCGCATCAGCATGAATATAGGCCTATCTGCGGACCAGATGCGTCAGGTGGGAGAAGTATTAGCCGACCGCGTGGACGGAAACGCCGCACAACGGGCACGCGAAGCACTGGATCGCCAACTTGCTGCGGCACAGGGACACTGAAGACTGCTGAGCAGTCCCAGTCTCGAGCCAGTGCGGTCGCGATTCTCGTGGGGCCTCAACAACCGTTGGATTCTGCGCCGCGGTTCCGTGCAGCCCCCCGAACGCCGTTCTTGCAAGAGGTACACTTTCGGTATCTCAAGGGCGTGCTAATCGCTGCGCACGACTCGGATCGAGAAGAACATCGGGCGGAAATCAGGTCGAACGGCTGATAACTGGACCGGAAGGTTGATGATCAAAGGATGTGGAGGAGGCATCACCCACGTTCCGAGCACAGTGATAAAACACATGCAAAAAACTGATTGTAAAAGGTCGTTGCAGGGGAAAGTGTGGCCATTGTCGGTGCTTCGCTGTAGCGCGGTGGTCAGCGGAACAGCCTGGTTCGACGCCTAAAAAGCATGGCTGCTTTCAGAGAAGGCAGGCGGTTTCCCACGAGATCTTGGTCCGCACGCCGCATGACATCTATTCGTGAAAGGATGCAGTCGCATCTGGCCACCAACGGAGCGCTGATCGTCTTCGGCGCATGCCTCGTCTAACCAAGTTAGCGCCCGCGATGCTTCAAATGAAACCAAAGAGCCGCCGATCCAAATCATCGAAAAGCTCTGCATTTGATTTCTCATGACGCCCTGTGTTCGTGCGCGCTGAGACTGGACTTTGAAAGGAACTTCTTGTCCTAGGACGGCCAATTGCATAGCGAGAACGGTTTCGCAGGGCGCCTCGCTGACGCCGTCCGGAGACCAAAGTTGAGTGTGCATTTGCTTGTAGTACGCCATAGCCTCTGGATTGGCTTCTGCAAGGCGCCGGGACGATTGCTTCACGTTGGTTGTCTTCATCATATCCACAGGGGCGCAACGGTAAGTGTCGGCAAATCTCTCGTCGGACACGCTTTCGAGCGGTTCGGCCCGGGCTACGATTTCGGTGCGTTGTCAACCTCGTCGGCTACAGCGCCGCGCATCACCGTTGGGCCGAATCGCTTGGAACTTAAGAATTTCAAGCGTCATGCGAAGTCAGATACTGAGAAGGCGCTCAATGTGCGCCTGTTTCGGCGCACTAGTCTTCCACTCAAAATGCGAAGTTTCAAGGTACATCGTGGACGGCAGCTGAATTGCGGTCCATCGGAGAGGGCTCGACCGAAGTACGCAGCCGAACTCCGCGAGTCTCTGGAACAAATTGAGTGGCAATCAAACAAGCAGTTGCGATGAGTGTCAGGTAGCAAGCAGGAGCAAGGGGATTGCTGGTAGTTTTCGTCAAGTATGCCGCGATGAAAGGGCTCGTACCACCGAATAGAGCAACGCTGAGTTGGTATGAGATGGCATGACCGGTTGCCCTAAAGCTAGTCCGGAAGAACTCAGGAGCGGCGACGAAACTCGCTCCTCCATTAATCCCGAGGCCAATCACCAGTAAGAGTTGACCCAGTACGGCGCCAGAGAAGGTCCCTTCAGCTGCAAGATGTATCGCAGGGTAGGCTGCTAACGCCAACCACGCCGCGCCAAAAGAGAGAACACGCTTTCGTCCAATACGGTCGCTCAGGTACCCACCGAAAGGTAGAAGTGCGGAAAGAGCGATGACCGCGATTGCGTTCGAAATCAGTGCGGCGGACGATTCCAAGTTGGCGACTTTGACGAGAAAGGTGAACATGAAACCAAGGACAAGATACGCCCCGACCGAATAAATGGGCTGAATCATGATCACGTGCAACATCGCTCTGACTCCCCCCGAACGAACGACTTCACGGAGAGGACTGGAACCTTTTTCATCCCGCACTGCTTGTTTGAATTCTTCAGGTTCGTCGATATCCCGTCTCAGCCAGAATCCTACGACTCCAATTAAGCCGCCGACAAGAAATGGAACACGCCATAACCATTCAGCGTAAGCGGCTTTTCCTGCAAACACTTGAAGACCAATGAGCAGTCCGGCCACGACAGCATTGGGGAGGTGTGAAAAAATAAGAGTGAAGCCAAGCCACAGTCCTCGACGATTATCGGGCGCCGACTCGACGATATAGCTTGTCGTTCCCGTGGTTTCACCTCCGACTGCAAGCCCTTGCGCCAATCGGCAAACGACGAGCAAAACCGGAGCCGCGATGCCAATCTTCTCGTACGTGGGAAGAAGACCAATGGACGCCGTTCCGAGCGCCATTAGCCATACGGTGAGCGCCATGACCCTGACTCGCCCAAGACGGTCCGCGAGCAGCCCAAACGTAAGTCCACCGAGAGGCCGGGCTAGGAAGGCGACAGCATAAACGGCGAATGTACTAAGGATCGCTGCCGTCTTGTCGCTTCCTGGAAAAAAATGAATCGCCAGTATGGGTACGGAAAATCCAAAAACTGCAAAGTCGTATAGTTCACCGAAGTTTCCGATGGATCCTGCCGCCAGGGTACGCCATGGACTTGTCGTCTTAGCCATTGTCTCCTCCCAGATGGGAATGTTTTCAATTGGACCGTCGCCTGCAATTGCTGGCGAACGTTCGTTTCAACTTGTAATGACGGTCCGCGAACGCTCCTCGAAGTTCGACTCGATTGATCGTTTCATCGACGCGCGTGGTGGAACCGCGTCCTCCAAGATCATGTCGGCTCCTTTTTCACCGATCATCATTGTGGGTGCGTTTGTATTGCCCGCAGTGACTCGGGGCATTATCGAAGCATCGATAACTCGAAGCCTGGACACGCCCCTCACTCTCAAGCGCTCGTCGACCACCGCGTGCAGATCACTGCCCATTTTGCAAGTGCCCGCGGGATGAAACGCACAACTGCCGTCCTGCTCCATGAACGCCAATAACTGCTCGTCAGTCTGAACGTTCGCGCCAGGAATCTTTTCGCGAATGATCCTCGAAGCCATCGGCTCTCTTGACATGATCTCCCTAATTTTGCGGATACCCGCGATCATGGCTTGGACGTCGGCAGTAGCGGTGAGGTAGTTAGGCGTGAAGGCTGGCGCGTCATTCGGATTTGCAGACTTCAACGTAACTGTCCCAGTAGACGCAGGCCGAACCTGATAGACGGACGCTGCCACGGCCGGCGTCGGTTCTACCTCAACATAGCCGTTATGGTGATAAGTGAACGACATCGGCCTGAAACTTATCTGTAAGTCCCCGTACGGCTCATCAGGTCGACTCTTGATGAACGCCGCTACTTGGGACGAGCCGAGAGCGAGATAGCCAGTATGGGTAGTCAAATAACGAATTCCCTGCCAATACTTCCGGAGGCCGCGTAGGTCCTGGTTATAAGAGCTGCCGCGAGTTGCCTCGAAACTGCAATGTACATAGAAGTGGTCTTGAAGATTGCGTCCAACTCCTGGAAGCTCCATTACTACTGGAATTTGATGGCGCTGCAGCTCACCGAGAGGACCAATGCCAGACAACATTAAGAGATGGGGGGAGTTTAGGGCACCGGCGGAAACAATCACCTCGCGCGAGGCGTATATAACGCGGCGCTCGCCACCTTCAATGACTTCAACGCCAACCGCATCGCGCCCGTCGAATTTGACGCGCTGCACGTGGCAGCCTGTGCGAATGGAAAGGTTTGATCTTGAGACGACTGGCGCCACATAGGCCGAATATGCAGAATGACGTCGCCCTGCACGAATGTTGTGCTGAATAAAGCCTACCGCGTCGTGCTCCGCGCCATTCAAATCTTCTGTGTAGGGGATTCCACTTGCCATTGCGGCCGCGATAAAATCATGCGAGCTTGGATGTTTCACCACGGGATCGCTTATCCAAAGAGGCCCTCCGACGCCGCGAAACCGGTCTTCGCCTCGCGCATTGTGCTCCATGCGTTTGAAGTATGGGAGCACCCGGTCAAACCCCCAACCTTGGTTTCCCAAGCTTTCCCAATGGTCGAAGTCGTTCCTATGGCCCCGAATATAGACCATACCATTTATGGAGCTCGACCCACCCAGTCCTCGTCCCCTGGGCCAATACATCCGCCGATCCCGTAGGGTAGGCATAGGCTCGGTTAAGTAGTTCCAGTTGAGAGTCTTGTGAAAAAAGAGTTTTGCCATGCCCGCAGGCGTATTAACCCAGAACTCATCCGAGGTGGGGCCAGCTTCGAGCATTAGAACTCGGTTGGATTTCCTCTCACTCAACCGTCGTGCTAGCACGCATCCGGCGGAGCCGGCGCCGACAATGACATAGTCGTACATTTCCATATGAGTCAGGTCTCCTTAACTGATCTTTCGGATGGCGCGAGCTTTTCATTTATCAGCTTGCGTTGCGCTTGGCTGCAATGTGTTTTCGATAGTCACAGTCTCATGAGGACCGACTTGGTCTGGGTGTACGCCTCAATGGACTCAGCACCCATCTCTCGGCCGTACCCCGATTGTTTATAGCCGCCAATCGACATGACGGGATCGGTCTCTGCATAAGTATTGATCCAGACCCTGCCCGATTTCAACGCGCGAGCGACGCGATGAGCGCGGCTGGCATCGCTCGTCCACACGGCCGCGGCCAGGCCGTACGAGGTCTCGTTACCCTTGAGGACGGCGTCGTCTTCGTCTTTGAAGGGAATGATCGAAAGGACCGGGCCAAAGATTTCCTCTTGGGCGATTTGCATTGCATTCTCCACATTGGAGAATACCGTGGGCTGTACGAAGTAGCCGATATCTCCGACTCGACTGCCACCCATCATCAAGCGCGCACCTTCTGACTTCCCGGCATCAACATACGAAAGCACTCGCTCCATCTGTTTGCGAGAAATAAGTGGACCCATCTGTGTGTCCTGAGCCAGGGGAGAGCCGACTTGGTATTGGGACGCGAGATTGCAGATGCGACGAGTCACTTTGTCATGCAGACTTTCATGCACGAAAAGTCGCGTTCCTGCAGAACAAACTTGCCCGGAATTGCGACAGAAACCGATCACTGAAGACTCGACTGCCCTATCCAAGTCTGCGTCAGGAAAGATAATGTTAGGAGATTTGCCACCGAGTTCCAGCGTTACCTTTTTCATGTTTCCTGACGAGGCCTGCAGGATGCGTTTCCCAACCTCTGTGGACCCGGTAAAGGCAATCTTGTCAACATCTCCGTGCAATGCCATTGCAGCGCCTGCAGTCGGGCCGAAGCCCGGCACGATGTTGACGACCCCTGGAGGCAACTCAAGACTGTGAATCAACTCGCCAAGCCGAATGGTTGAAAGTGGAGCTTGCTCGGCGGGCTTGAGGATAGCGGTATTGCCGCAGGCTAGAGCGGGGCCAAGCTTCGATGCTGCCATCACTAAGGGAACGTTCCAGGCATTGATCAATGCGCAGACTCCCATGGGCTCACGCAACGTATAGATGAAGCGTGAGTTGTCGGTTGGATTGGTCGTTCCGTGGATCTTGGTCACCCAGCCAGCGTAATACCTGAAGAGCTCAGCTGCGGAATGCACCCGGGTGATGCTATAGGCGATCGGTGCTCCCATGTCAAAACTTTCTAGTACAGCGAGTTCTTCAGCATGCCGCTCGATTGCGTCTGCGATTCGAACGAGATACTTGGCGCGCGCATGTGGGGAAATACCCGACCACGAATCCGATTCAAAGGCTTGACGAGCGGCGTGTACTGCAAGGTCGATGTCGGCCGTATCCGCTTCGGAGATCTCTGTCAGCACTTCCTCTGTCGCTGGATTGATGGTCGTAAAGGTTTTCTTAGAGAGCGCCTCAATCCACTCGCCGCCTATCAACAGGCGTTTGCCGCCTGATCGTATCCAGTCCAGTGCGGCGCGGTGAGCCTTGGTGGAGGTTGCGGTTTCTGACGCGGCGCTCATTGATTTGCTCCAATGTTGAAGTGGCCCTTCGGTCCGATCGCGAGCCCCGTCCTCTGAAAGCTGAGCAAGAGCATCGCTTCCCGGGTCTTCAGTTGGTGCCGCGAACGCGTTCTTGCAAAGCTTCTTGTTGGAGGGCAGGTCGCGTCAAGCTAGTAAAAAAGGGACTTTGATTCGACCGTGACCCATCGTAGCACCATTTTCTTCATCGGCATTAGTTTCATTGACCGGAACGCATCGTTGCTCCGGACCGTCGTGTATGGCAGTCGTTCACCACGCTACTCGTTCGAGCGTCAGCGGGGCGACTTTGATCGGACGCCGTCCGGCCGTTGCATGGCTCGCCCAAGTTGAGACCGCACAGCTTGTCTCGTTGTTGAATTGCGCGGAGGTGGTGTGGTGATTGCGGCGACCCGGGTCAACGCGATTTTCGACGACGAGCGTTGCGATGAAGATGGCTGGCAGATGCGAAGAAGATTTCTCGAGAAAGGTTGCAGTCACGGAGGCAGCAGACAAGAAGAGGGCGGCTCGAAACTTTGCGGCTGAGAAGCAGGCGGCCAACACTTCATCGGTAGGAACAAAAAGGCATCGGTGAGGAGCGGCGGTGCCAGTGAGGCGCCCGCGACGAAGCCGCCAGTCAACGGGCGGTTAAAAAAAATGGGCTAGTCCAAAGGCTTAAGGTGAGTCCAAAGTGCAGGCGCCTGCTCGGCAGGGCGGCGAGCGCATAATTGCTGTCGGGAAGCAAGCGGTTCATAGGCTGCCGTTGCGCCTTAATCCCTCGACGCGCTTGATCAGCTGGATCGCTACTCGTTTTTCTACTCGAAACCTGGGTGGGACGATCTGCCAATCTGCGCCGAAGCGTGCACCTTTTTATAGCCCGGAGCGCTTGAGCATCGCCTCGGGATAGCGCGCGCCTTGAATTGGCACCGCTTCAGCGCCATCCCTTATTTCCTTGAGGTCGGTATCCGATAGCGTTACAGACAATGCGCCTATGTTCTCCTGAAACCGGTCAAGGCTGCGGGTTCCGAACAGTGGAACAATCCATGGCTTCTGCGCGAGAAGCCATGCAAGCGCGATTTGTGCGGGCGTTGCTCCGTGGCGATCGGCGATGGTTTTCAGCAGAGAAACGAGCGCCTGGTTTGCCTGACGGGCCTCCGCCGTGAAACGGGGGATTTGACCGCGGAAGTCGTCGCTATTGAACGCCGTGCCCGCATCGATCTTACCCGTCAGGAAGCCCTTTCCGAGCGGACTGAACGGGACAAAGCCGATTCCGAGCTCCTGTAAGGTGGGAATGATTTCGGCTTCGGGCTCGCGGGTCCACAGAGAATATTCGCTTTGCAGTGCGGTTACCGGATGAACTGCATGCGCCCGGCGGATAGACTGTGCGCTAGCTTCCGATAGACCGAAGTGGAGAACCTTACCCTCGGCGACTAGGTCCTTCACGACACCTGCGACGTCCTCCATTGGTACGTTCGGGTCGACACGGTGCTGATACAGCAGGTCGATATATTCGGTCCTGAGTCGGCGCAGGCTACCCTCCACGGCCGACCTTATCTGCGATGGCTTGCTGTTGACGCCGCCCCGGTGCTCACCCGTCGTCTGATCGATGTCCCAACCAAACTTCGTGGCAATCCGTACCTGTTGGCGAATACCAGCGAAGGCTTCGCCCACCATTTCTTCATTGGTCCAAGGACCATACACCTCAGCGGTGTCGAAGAAGTCCATGCCGAGGTCCACTGCTTCTCGCAACAGGTTAATCATCTGTGCACGATCAGGGATCTCCCGGGACTTGCCATATCCCATACAGCCGAGTGAAAGAGCCGATACTGTAAAGCCTTGACCAAGTGTACGAGTCTGCATGATCTGCCTCTTCATCGGGAAATTCCAGTTTTGCGCGTCCGACGGCTTCCGACCTCTTAGCCACGTCGAAATGACTATCAGTTGACCGCAACGCATTTATTGCCCCACCACTCCATCGACGATGTAGGTCCGGCTGTTACCGGACCGGTGGCGAATAGGAATGATGGCCTGATAGGCTGGAGAGTTGTACCAAGCCTGTGCCTGCGCTAACGAGTCGAACTTGATGATCACCAGACGCCCTTGCGCGCCGAAACCTTCTTTCACGTCCATTTCACCGCCGCGAACGATAAAGCGTCCGCTAAACGGCCTGAAGGTCGATTCGACTGCGGCGCTGTAAGGCTTGATGCCTTCGGGATCGGTCGCCTGGAACTCGGCGACGTAATACGCCGGGTTTGTAACTGACGACGGCTGCGCCTGAACCGACAGTGGGCCCAAGTTGATGGCCATTCCTAAGGCTGCCAACCAAACGAACCTCATGTTTTTCATGGAAATCCTCGCGCTGCGATCCGGCCGGCTTTCGTCACGGCTGATCGCCCATTTTCTTGAAGATTAACGGCATCGCGTTTGTATCCATGGCGTGCATGTCCACAAGCCGCAGTGATTTCACCATCTCCAACGTTGACGTCTTATATTTCTGGAAATGCGGCGACCTTATGTGGGCATTGTATGCATCGCGGTTCGCATAGATTTCCAAAATCCTGATCTGAGTTGGATTCTCCCTTTGAGCGGACGGGAAGATGCAGAGAACTCCCGGTTCAAGACGCACCGAGGCTTCCGCCTCTTCAGCCAAGATGCGCTGATATTCATCGAGACGTTGGCTGAAGACCTCGATCTCAGAAATGCGCACTAACATGGTCGTCGGTTCTTGCGCGTACACATCGGCGTGTGCGGTCAATAGCGCGAGGGTGCAGATCAGCACCCGTATGAGGACGGACGTGGGGCAGTATCTTTTGAGCATGGTGGATATCTCATTCTTCCGTTTCACACTTTCGAGCGGCAACGCTCTCAGCAAGGTGTTAGACCAGGCACGATTAGGGCTGCTGTCGCTGTCGGTGAACCATTCAGCCGCGCGGCGGCGTAATCGTCGGCGGCTGCTTGGGGAGCGGGGGCACGATCCCATCGACAGGGTGCGGAGCATAAGGCTCCTCGAGTGCAGCGATTTCGACTTCCGTCAATGAGAAGTCGAGCGCGCTTATGGCGGTCGCAAGATGCTCTGGCTTTGTCGCCCCGACGATCGGGGCCGTGATGCCCGGCTTTGACAGCAGCCACGCCAGCGCAACATACGCGCGGGGCACCTGGCGATTCTCGGCGATACGCGCCACGACCTCGACGACTTTTTGATCCTGAGTTTCGGCGTTTTGGTACATCTTCAAAGCAAACGCATCGTTCTGCGTCCGCGTGGTGGTTTCGCTCCAGTTGCGCGTCAACCTGCCACGGGCCATGGGACTCCAGGGAATGACGCCAACGCCCTGATCGGCGCAAAGCGGCAGCATTTCCCGCTCTTCTTCGCGGTAAAGAAGGTTGTATTGGGGCTGCATTGAAATGAAACGTGTCCAGCCGTTGCACTCTGCGATGTGTTGCATCTTCGCGAAGCGCCATGCCTCCATGGACGACGCACCAATATAGCGGGCCTTTCCCGCTTTCACGATGTCGTGCAGCGCTTCCATGGTTTCTTCGACAGGGGTGCCGTGATCGAAGCGGTGGATCTGGTAAAGGTCCACATAGTCCATCCCCAGTCTGTTCAGGCTGTCGTCGATTGACTGGAAAAGCGCTTTGCGGGACAGGAATCCGGTATTGGGCGAGTTGCGCCAAGGGAAGAAGGCTTTTGTCGCGACGACAATCTCTTCGCGCCGGGCCATGTCGTTAAGCGCTCGTCCCGTAATTTCCTCGGAGCTTCCGCCCGAATAGATATTTGCAGTGTCGAAAAAATTGATGCCGGCTTCCAGTGCCTGCCGGAAAAACGGGCGAGATGCCGCTTCATCGAGCGACCAGGGCTGAGGCAGACGGTTCGGCTCTCCATAGCTCATGCAGCCAAGGCAAAGGCGTGAGACTTTAAGACCCGTCCGGCCAAGGTTGATATATTCCATTTCCATCTCCAATGATCTGTGATGACCAAACACCATGGATATAAGGCGCAGAGCCTGCGGCCAACCTGGGATTTCAAACGCTTCCAGGTCACGGGCCGGCCCTGAGATGGGCGGTGCCCCCTCTCAGGCGTCGCTAGCTGCAAAAAGCGCTTCCCACCCTACGAACGGGCCAAGAGGAATGATCTCCCAGTCAATAAGGCCGACCTTGGCGAGCGGGAACTCGGCGAGAGCCTGCTTTGCTGTGTCTATCGAATCGCTCTCGGCAATGATGGCGACACCTAGACGATCCTGACGGAAATAAATGTCGCGCACGAACCCGGATTTATAGAGCTGCCAACCGTGGCGCACTTCTTCCAGGAGGTGAGGTTGATATGTTTCGGGGCTGGAGCCGGGCAGGGGTACGTCGAGACAAAGCAATCTCATTGTCCTGCTCCGGCCATGAACTGCTTCGTCACCTCGGCGACGCGCTGGCCCAGATAGGCGGCCGTATCGAGGTCGCTGCTGATGGGAGACAGTTCTGGCGACTCGTCATGCGATTGTGCCATTGCACCGAGCCAACCACCGACACGGTTCTTCTCCTGCGGTGACTTGCCCGGGAAAATGTCCAGGCCCACCCAGATCATCCCGTGCTGCGCGGCGAACAGCGCCATAGTAACGAGGGAATTGAGCTTGTCGCCGTGCATGGCCCCGGAATTAGTGAAGCCAGCGGCGATCTTGTTGCGCCATGACTGCGAAATCCACGCGGTGCGGGTCGAGTCTTCCATTACCTTCTTGAGGCGTGCGCTGACCGTGCCATTGTAAGTGGGCGAACCGAAGATGATGGCATCACTCGCTGCCAGCTTGTCCCAAGGGGCGTCCCCTCCGGCTACTGCAATCAATTCTACTTCGGCTTCAGGAACGCGCCGAACGCCGTCTGCCACAGCCTGGGCCTGCTTCGCCGTGTGGCCATAGCCACTGTCATAAAGGACGGTAACGATCATTTGTGTCGACATTGAGGTAAGCAATATCCTCATTGTCGTCACGTGGAGCCGCTACCGGAAGTACGGTTTTGGTTGAGTGACTATCAACCAACGGTTTAGAATGCGTTGCATGATGGGACTGCGTTCAACAAAAGGGATGACGTGGATTCTTCACAGCGGGTTCGGGGAATCGTTTCGCTGGTGCAAGCCGTGGACACCGGCAGTTTTGCGGCGGCCGGCCGGGTGCTGGGCATCACGTCGGCTGCCGTGAGCAAGAACGTCGCCGGCCTTGAAAAGGCATTGGGAGTGCGATTGATGAATCGCACGACCCGCGCGTTGAATCTAACCGAGGAGGGAGAGGCATTTCTGCGGCAAGCTCGGGTCGCGCTGGAGGCACTTGATGCCGCCGTTGATATGATTGCTGCACAGCGCGCCGTGCCTAGCGGGCGGGTTCGCATTTCGACAAGTGCTGCATTTGGGCACGACCATGTGATGCCGGCTTTACCACCACTATTGGATCGCTATCCAAGCCTCTCGATCGAAGTCGACTTCGATGATCGCGTAGTGGATCTTGTGCGGGATGGCTATGACATCGCCTTCAGGGGCGGCAATATCCCTGATTCTGCCCTCGTCACCCGTCCGGTCTGTCGCCTGAATACGGTGTTGGTTGCCTCGACTGACTATCTGGCAAGGCACGGCGCACCGCGAACGCCTGACGAGTTGCAAGCGCATCGGCTCATTGCGCGGCGATTCCTGACCGGTCATATCGCGCCGTGGAATTTCAAGGCCGACGATGGAAGCATCACGACATTCGACCCTATGAACAAAGCATCGCTGACGCTATCTGCGCCGGAGTCGCTCGTCCAGGCAGCATGCGACAGCGTTGGAATCGCCGAGGTCGCTGTTCATCTTGCCTGGGACCATCTGCGTTCCGGCACGCTGAAGATAGTTCTCCACAGGTGTCACCGGCCTGGAACATACGAGATGGTGATGCAGTATCCCCACAGGGCACTTACGGCACCACGGGTGCAGGTCACGGTGAGCCATCTGCTTGAGGCGCTGTCGGCAGACGACAAGCTGCATGTGTCCATGGATACCTTGAATGCCTACACCGCTTAGCGGCTACCTCCACGGATACCGTTGAGTGGTCGTCGGGCTCAAGCACCGAGGCCAGCACCCGCGCCGGGGCGCGGTGCTGGTGGATGCAACGGACACCTAACGGGCGCCCTTGAGAGCAAGCGCGCGGACAATCGCGTCGTTACGCCAATTATCATAAAACCGGCGCGAACGGCAGTCGTCACCGGTATCAGCGTCGCAACAACGGAATGTACGGCAGCTTCCGCCGAGAAGGCTGTGCATGGCCCTACATCCTGTATCCGGGTTTCTTGAGCAGCGTTCCAAGCCGTGCCTGGATGTCCGGTCCATAAACCTCATCCTTCCATCGGTCCGACGAGACTTCCTCGAAGCCGACTGAGACAGACTCCTCTCCGTAGCCGAGGATGTCCATCACATCACGAGTGATGGCCTCGGCCAGCCGGCGCTTTTGCGCCTCCGTCTTGCCCGGCCAAGCTTCAACAATGACATGCGGCATGGCATTTTCTCCAGGGGTGAACCGAGCGGGAAAGCGAGAAGTGCGCGTCCCGATCGGCAGCGCTCAATACGCTTGACTAGTAGGGCGGAAGAGCACTTCGTTGATGTCCACGTCTTCCGGCTGACTGATGGCGAACGCCACCACGCGCGCGAACGAGCTGGCCGGAATCGCCTTTTCATACGTCTTCGCCATCCCCGCGGCGATGTCTGGGTCGGTGATCGTATCGGTTAGTTCAGTCGCGACCGCGCCAGGCGAAACGATGGTCGTGCGGATATTCCAGGGTTTGACCTCCTGGCGAAGTCCCTCCGAAATCGCTCGTACTGCCCACTTCGTACCGGCGTAGACGGCGCCTCCGGGGCCCACCTTATGACCCGCGACGGACGAAACGTTGATGATCTGACCGCCTTTCTGCGCCTGCATGTGGGGCAGCGCAGCGCCGATACCGTACAGCACGCCCTTGATGTTGACGTCGATCATCCGGTCCCACTCGTCGATCTTCAGCTTGTCGAGCATCGAGCTTGGCATGAGGCCGGCGTTGTTGAGCAGTACATCGATCCGGCCGTGCAGTTCCACTGCACGATCGACCAGTGCCTTGACCTGACTGCGATCCGTCACGTCGGTCTGCAGGATGGCTTTTGCATCAAGTCCCAGCTCGCTCGCGAGTGCTTCGAGTCGATCGAGGCGACGCGCGCCGAGGACGACTTTGGCGCCTTCCCTTGCGAGGTGACGCGCGGTCTCTGCACCGAGTCCGCTGCTGGCGCCAGTAATGACGACCACTTTGCCGTGAATGTTTTCACTCATCGCTATTTCCTCGTTTTCTGATAATGCCGATCACGTCGCCCGCTTCGAGAAAACATCCTCGAACTTGGGCATTGCAGAGAAGACGTTCGGCCAACCCGCGTAAAAAGCGAGCTGCGTGACGACCTCGGACGCCTCGTCCCTGGTGAGCCCGTTGTCCATCGACCGATTCAGGTGATACGGAATCTGCGCGACCTGGCCATTTGCAACGAGCGCGCTTACCGTCACGAGACTTCGGAGATCCCTTCCCTTCATTGCGCACAGGCAGACATGAGCAGCGCTGCACATGTAACTGCAACGACACGCGCGAAACGGCGCGTCGTCGGGTCACGGTTGGCGATATTGCCCATCGGTGACCTGTTCACGCCAGTTGACGTTCTCACTATCGAGCGCCTCTTGGAGCGCGATGTGCGTCATTCCGGTGGTGGACGTGGCGCCGTGCCAATGCTTCACGCCCGCCGGAATCGACACCACGTCGCCCGCAGCGATCTCCTGCTTTTGCTCGCCCCACGCTTGTATCCATCCCCTGCCGGACGTGACAATCAGCGTCTGTCCAAGCGGATGTGTGTGCCACGCCGTACGCGCGCCCGGTTCGAACGTCACCCGTCCCCCGGATAGGCGCGACGGTGCCTTGGGCTGAAACAGAGGATCGATGCGTACCTGGCCGGCAAAGCGTTGATTGCTTCCGGACACTGATGGCTGCGAGCCGCTATGCGCGACCGTGATCGGCTCAGAGCCGCCGTCAGCGGCGCGGGCTCCAAATGACACCAAGACGACGCAGGCGAGAAGTGCGGCACGCGTCATCACTTCTCGCCGCTGCCGAGGTATTGCTCGTCTGTCACTTTTTCCAGCCATTCAACATTTTTGCCGTCGAGCGCTTCCTGAATTGCGATATGCGTCATCGCGGTCGTCGAGGTCGCGCCGTGCCAGTGCTTGTGGCCCGGCGGGCACCAGATCACATCGCCGGCGCGGATTTCCACGCGCGACTCGCCGTCGCATTGCGTCCAGCCGCATCCTGCCGTCACCACTAACGTCTGGCCAAGCGGATGGGTATGCCAGGCCGTGCGCGCGCCGGGCTCGAACGTTACGCTTGCGCACGAGACCCGCGCGGGCGGCGGCGGAGCGTTCAGCGGATCAATCCGCACCGTGCCGGTGAACCATTCGTCCGGCCCCTTCATTGACGGTTGGGAGCCTGCGCGTTTCAGTTCCATGGTCGTTCCTTGTCTATGTCGTGAAGGCATATGCCACCTGACACTAATCTACCCGCTGGCCATTAATGCGACTAGGTGGCAATATCGGCATGCCCTTATGCGTGGGAGCATGAATTGAAGGAAGATTACAACGATCTGTTCGGTTTTATGATGGTCGCCCGGGAGCGCAACTTCACGCGTGCGGCGGCGCAGTTGGGCGTCTCGCAGTCAGCATTGAGCCGTACTGTGTCCGCTCTTGAAAAGCGGATTGGCTTGCGGTTGTTGACGCGCAATACCCGTAGCGTTTCACCGACTGACGCCGGCGAGCGGCTCCTTTTGGCCATCGGGCCTCGATTTGAAGAAATTGAGGCTGAGGTGGACTCGTTGCGCGCGATGACGAATCGGCCGGCGGGGACGGTGAGGATCACGACCACGGACTACGCAGCGAACGCGCACGTCTGGCCCCGGTTGCAGCCGCTGTTGCGCCAGTATCCCGAAATGCACATTGAGCTGGTAAATGACTACGGATTAGCTGACATCGTTGCGGATCGATATGACATCGGCGTGCGGCTCGGCGACCAGGTCGCCAAAGACATGGTCGCGGTGCGTATTGCGCCCGATATGACGATGGCGGTTGTCGCGTCGCCGTCATATCTGAAAGCAAGGCCGCCAGCGAAAACACCTCAGGAGCTCACGCTGCATAACTGCATCAATTTGAGGCTGCCAACACGGAACGCTCTGCTTCCTTGGGAACTGCGTAAGGGACGGCGCGAACTGCAGGTGTGGGTTGAAGGGCAGCTCACCTTCAATAACGTCTATCAGATGGTCGACGCATCGCTGGCCGGCTTTGGGCTCGCCTACGTGCCCAAAGACCTTGTCGACGAGCATGTGCGTGCAGGGCGTTTGAGATGGGTGTTGGAAGACTGGTTTCCCACGTTCGTCGGGCATCACGTCTACTACGCTAGCCGCAGCAAATCGTCGCGCGCAGTCGAGCTTGTTGTCGACGCATTGAAAGCGGGTTATCAGCCGCGAGCGCGATGACGGATTGATACCCCAAGCGAAGCGCAGGAATCGTTTGTCGGGGCGTTTAGATATAACGCTCCCAGCATCGTGCCACGCATCGCATCGGCAGCGAACGGCGTTTCGGGCGGAGCGCTGCCGGTGAAGCGCAGTTTTCAGCGCGAGTTTGTTCCTGGTGCGCGTTTGCCCGCCGCCCGAGATCGCGAAATCGAGCCTTTGCAGTCATGGCGCGGGTAATGCGACGTCCAGAAGTCCTACTCCAAGGTCTCTCGTGTCGATCGACGTGCTGGGTCCCAGCAAGCCAAGGAGTGCATCGCGAGACGCCCGGCTCGCACTTGTATTAGTCGGAGGCCGTCTCTGGATCAGATTGCGCACCGTGCTGACATCTGCATGTCGACGGTGCTCGAACGATCGACGGCACAGAGCAGTGATTTTGATGCTCATGTCGGACCTTAGATATGTCCTCTCGTAGGAGAGCGACTCTTCTCGATGATCTCGCTAATGCGGGCGTCGAAGTTGCTCCCGATCGAACGCATGAACATAGACGTTGTCGCGCGTAGCATGTAGCTTCCCACTCAACTAGAAAGCGAGAGAGCTCAAGATTTCGCGTGCGCAGCCGTTAGGCGATGGAGATCATTGAGAGGAACGTCCCTTTGAAGAAAGCTCTGATTCTCGCACTAGTTGCGTCATTGACGGGGTGCGCCAGTTGGTGTGACAGCAGTGAGGACCGTGAGAAATGTCTGAATCGCGTCCACGTCGCACAAGCGGTCGGTGCCGTCGTCGCCGTCGTTGGAGTCGTTGCCTTGGCAGCCCATGGTGGAGGCGGGGGAACGGCCGACAACTCTTACAAAGGCAACTGCCAATACGACTGGCAAACTGCCGCAGATGGGTCGCGATGCGGCCTGAGATCCGCGGAATCTCGCCCCGGTGGCTACTGAGTACGGGTTCCTAGATTCGAACCAAATGTTGCGCTTTACGACCGATGTCAGCACCTTGGATCCAAGCCACTTTTTTGCGATCGCCGAAAAGCCGGTAACGCAAGCGCTTGCTGATCTTGACGTCAGCGCTATGGGGGGCGTTCAGGTCGACAGGCGGGCCGAGAATCGCATGCTGCATTAGCTGTGTCGGGGCACTCGCGGGGCTGACATGCATATCGAATGTGAATGAGTCAAGCGGAGGAAAGTGGAGGAAAGGGTAAGGTTCGTGCACGCTAGGTGCGCTTCTTGTTTTCAGCGAGATTTGGTTTACGGCACGGTCCGCGCGAACTTTAGATTTTTTGGACGCTCGTTTCGCAACTGCCGTCGAGGTTTGCTAAGGGCGCAATTCGAGCCTTACATCGTTGGAAATGCGCCACGCGCTCGGGATAGTCAGGCACTTGTGGGGGATATATCATTTGCTCGCTGATTGCGGTTAGTGTCAAAAACCTAAATAAATCCGGGGTAGACCATGAGTATCGTCGAGGGCTTCGAGCGTAAAGCGCTTTTTAACATCACGCGTGCCGTCGCTTTGATTTGCGTAACAGCGTTTCTGCTTATCATCGTTGGCGGTGTGTTCTACGGCGTGTCCGTATGGCAAGAGCAGGTGGACACGAAGGTGCCGCCGCAAGAGATCGTCGAACCGCTCCGGGCGGCGCAGGCAAGACCGACAGATGTCGCTGGACCCAAGGGTGTGCAGCCACCTGGTCAACAAGCGGCGGAGCAGAGCCCGCTCGCCGGCTATAAGATCCCCTTCGTGCTCCAAAAATATGTCTCCGGTGACAATGCGAAAATCGTCAAGCGACATCTTGACGAGATTCCGGTGGTTGAGCGCCAGGCGTACATCGATGAACTCGGCGCGGTAGTGACGGATGCGGAGGCAAAGAAAGTCGACGGCATCGAGGCGATCAACTCGTACATGGAAGTGAAAAGCGAGCGCTATAAAACGGCATCTGCAAAGAGTCTGCAGAAATGGGAGACGTTGAAAACCGTCGCGGAGGTGACTGCAGGTGGCCTTCTTCTGGTAGCGCTCTTCAGCTTGGTCTTGGTGCTGCTCGCAATTGAGCGAAATACCCGTTCATTGCGGCAGGCACAGGTCGAGAGCCGCGCCTTTCCGGATGTTCAGCGCGAGGTCGCGACAGTATGAAGCCGTTCACATCATTTCGACAGTTCGGGGGTGTTGGCGCAATCGCAATGTCTGTTGTCTTCACTCTGGGTGGTTGTGGGAAAGACGCCAACAAGCCTGCAGCCAGCGCATCGAACGATCGGTATCCGGGGTATCAGCAGGTGGGCGAATCTGGAGATGCTGCGCAGTTGTGGTTCAACTCTACTGACATCGGCCGAAGCGGTAGCCACTACATCGTCCATGCCTTAAAGGCTTTCCCGCAGGGTTACGCGCGATTTGACGTTGCGACGAACTGCCGCGACGCAACCCGACGGCTCTCGGGGACGCAATACCGGGTCGACGGAACGGCTGAAAAGGAATATCCCGGCAACGATGGCGCGGTGAATGCGAAATCTGAACCCGGCATGAGCGAGCTGATGTCGGCGGCCTGCGGGATCGCAATGGCTTCGCGATCCATCGCCGGCAACTTCAATGTACCCGCTGCGCTCGAACTCCTGTACGGCCCCTACGACAATACGAGCAAAACCGCGCGATGGGAAGAGGCGACTATTCCGTCCGATCTGGCATGGCGGGAGAACCTTCAACTGGCCGTTGGAGGCGTGATGCGCGTGAAGGGCGTCGCAACGTTCGACTTCTCTGAAGGCGGGAAGACCAAGAAAGTATTGGTAACCGACTCGATGCCCGAAGACGGCGGCTGTCACGCGTGCACGGGCCTACTCGGTGTCGCCGTCTTCGCAAAGGACGGCGACAAGTGGAAGGTTGAGTCCAATCACCCTTACGTCGCTTCAATGGGAGCAATGGGCTCAGTAGGAGACCGTTTCGATTGGGTACCAGCCGGAGATGACTTGTACGCGTTGGTGGTGGGCGGTGACGACATGCATCAAGGCTATCAAACAGTATCGACCACAGCATTTGTGCGAACCAAGGAAGGTAGCTTTGTTAGTGGGATAGACGATGGCGACACCGGTACGTCTGATCAGGAAACGTTGCTTGCACAAACGACTTTCATCAAGGGGAAAAACCCCTCGCATTACGATGTGAAGGTTGCGATTTCCTATCGCCTGCCAGGAAAGGCCGTGTACGTGGCGGACCACGTTTATCAGTATTCGGGTGGGAAGTACGTGCTCACAAAGAAGGACGATCCGCCGAAGTTTGTCGAGACAGCGATGCCCGTCTCTGATGGTTCTGCTCAATCAGTGAACTTCAACCCGTCCTCCTCACTCGGTCCAACACCTGCGGTTGCAATTGCTGCCGCGATCGGTCCCAGCTTTGACTGCGCGAAGGCTAAGTCAGACGCGGAACGGCTGATTTGTTCGGACAGTGATCTTGCGTCTCGTGACGTCGAGCTCGCGTCGCTTTTCGTCAGGGCGAAAGCGGCGGTCACTGACAAGAGCGCGTTCAAGGAACGCACGCGACAGCAATGGAACTATCGTGAAAATGTGTGCCACGACCGCGAGTGTCTTGTTCGTTGGTACGTCGATCAACGAACAGCGCTTTCCCACATTGCGGATACTGGTCGGATAGATTGACGGGGAAGTAGCTGGTTTGCTGCGGTTGACATGGTTTTTGAAAAGCCGTTGGTAGTTTATTGAAGACCGACAAAGAAAACTTATAGCTCGATGGGGACCAATATGATTTCGAAGAACATGATTGCTTTTGCGCTGTGCGTGATTTCAGTGACTTCGTTTGCGCGCGGCGGAGGCTACTCGGGAGGTCACAGCAGCTATCACTCGAGCGGGACCGGGGAGCACTACGTGAACGGGTACACACGCAGCAACGGGACATACGTGGCCGGCCACCACCAGACGAATCCCAATGGTACTAAGTACGACAACTGGTCGTCGAAAGGAAACGTGAATCCATACACAGGAAAAGAGGGGACAGTCGATCCGTCTAGGTGAGGGTTTCCTGTTAAGCATCGACGGTCGAACTCTTGATGCGCATACCGTTGGGCAGTTGTTCCTGCTCAACGGCGTTAGTGTCTTGGGCTGAGAGGGTAGGTCGACTAGCCACTCCGCTATGCACTGCACGCCGCCGTAGGGCGCCCCAATGACCAGGGCGTGCTCGATCACGTGCGGAGACAACTCTCTCGGCTACCGGTCTTTTTCGGTACGGACGTGAAGTCGGCGACAACGAGAGCCCACGTCTTCCCGCCCTGCACGGGGACGCCCATGACTGAAGCACGACGTGCTAGCCTCTGCGTGCAGCGCGAACACCCGGCGCACGGGACCATAGGCGCATTTCCCTTGATGTCCCTGTGCCTGGGCTGCAAGCAAAAAGAAAAGCCCGTCGCGAAGACGGGCCGAATGTTTCGAGAGCTGAGCGCCATCCAAGTGCGCTCCCAGACATGCTCGCTGTAGTTCAGCGTTAAGACAACCGTCCAACTCGATTTTTTGTTTCGATGCGCGAAACGCCTTCCAATCGTTGGCGTTAGCGACGTTTCTCGTAGTGGTCGCCCGTTCGCGAATTTTTGTATTGGCCGCCCTTGTGAGAAGAGCCGTGTCCGCCAGCATAGTGACCACCACGCGCTTCCGCGATGGCCGGAATGACGAACGACGCGCAGAAAAGTGCCACGATGAGTTTCTTCATTGAATTCCCCCTGTAAGCTTTTCCGCCGCATGAATCAGCGGCAGTATCGATGTCGGCAATTCGTTTGCCCATTGCCCCGATTCGAAGGAAACAAGCGGGCGGGCCGCTCATCATCCAGTTAGATTCGGTGTTGAATTCACCGTCAAAGAACCAAATTCTTGAGTGGTCGCGGCGGTGATCTAAGAATTAGTAATTCACCAAAGAAGAAACGGGGTTCTCATCACTGACTTCAGCCACTGGCTGTGGCATAGTGCGGCCATACTTAAGGAACCTCTGCATAACCCTACTTATAGTGGCGATAAGGAGTACTATTAGAGAACCAGCGACTTGGAGGAATCAC
>NZ_FCOF02000032.1 GCF_001544755.2 Caballeronia catudaia
GACTGGATTTCGTATGCGACTTCGTTTGCGCCGCCATGCTTCGGCCCGCGCAGCGCGCCGATCGCGCCGGTGATCGCCGAGTACATGTCGGACCCGGTGCCCGCGATTACGCGCGCCGTGAACGTCGATGCGTTGAATTCATGTTCGGCGTAAAGATTGAGCGACACGTGCATCGCATCGACCCACGACTTCGACGGCGCCACGCCATGCAGCAGATGCAGGAAGTGTCCGCCGATGGAGTCGTCGTCGGTTTCGACTTCGATGCGCTTGCCGTTATGCGAATAGTGATACCAGTACAGCAGCATCGAGCCGAGCGAGGCCATCAGACGGTCGGCGATATCCTTCGCGCCCGGCGCGTTGTGATCGTCCTTCTCGGGCAGCAGCGTGCCGAGCACGGAGACGCCGGTGCGCATGACGTCCATCGCATTCGCGGAAGCAGGAATCCATTCGAGCGCGGCCTTCAGGTTCGCGGGCAGGCCGCGCAAAGCCTTCAGCTTCGTTTTATAAGCCTTCAATTCGGCGGCATTCGGCAGCTTGCCATGCACGAGCAGATGCGCGATTTCTTCGAACTCGGAAGTCGTCGCGACATCGAGAATGTCGTAGCCGCGATAGTGCAAATCGTTGCCGGTCTTGCCGACCGTGCACAGCGCGGTATTGCCCGCCGTCACGCCCGACAGCGCGACGGACTTCTTCGGCTTGAAAGCGCCTGCGGATGCGGTGCTGTTGTCTGCTTCGCTCATTGATTCGTCTCCGTCACAAAGGTTATTTCTGCGCTGCAAAAAGCTGATCCAGCTTGTCTTCGTAGGCGTGATAGCCGAGATACTTGTACAGGTCGGCGCGCGTCTGCATCGTTTCGACGGCGGCTTTTTGCGTGCCGTCGCGCTTCACCGTTTCATAGAAATTCAAAGCCGCCGCATTCATCGCGCGATACGCACCGCAACAATACAACGCGATATCCACGTTCGCGCTCTTCAGTTCATCGACAGTGAAGAAGGGCGTCGAGCCGAACTCAGTGAGATTCGCGAGAATCGGCACGCGCACGGCGGCCTTGAAGCGGCGATAGTCGTCCAGCGTTTTCATCGCTTCGGGGAAGATCATGTCCGCGCCCGCTTCGACATACGCGACCGCACGCTCGATCGCGGCGTCGATGCCTTCGGCGCCCGCCGCATCCGTGCGCGCCATGATGACGAACGATTCGTCCGTGCGCGCATCGACGGCGGCCTTCACGCGATCGACCATCTCGCCGGTCGACACGACTTCCTTGCCCGGCCGATGCCCGCAGCGCTTCTGCCCGACCTGATCCTCGATATGCACGGCCGCGACGCCCGCCTTGATGAACGAGCGGATCGTGCGCGCGATGTTGAAGGCGCCGCCCCAGCCCGTGTCGATATCGACCATCAAGGGCAGTGAGGATGCGTCGGTGATGCGGCGCGCGTCGATCAGCACGTCTTCCATCGTGCTGATGCCGAGATCGGGCATACCGAGCGAATTGGCGGCCACGCCGCCGCCCGACAGGTACAGCGCCTTGAAACCGACGGCTTCGGCCATCTTCGCCGCGTAAGCAGTGATCGCGCCGACGACCTGCAACGGGGATTCTTCGGCGACCGCTTTGCGCAAGCGCGCGCCCGCGGTCTGCGCGGACTGTTTTTCGACACTCACATTCGTCTCCTGGAAAAGTCCGCATCTTTATGCAAATAGCTTGCCAGCTTTCGAGTTTTGGGTAAGTGCCTGATTTTTATGAATAAGCGAAATTCTGCGGACCATCGTGCTTTTCACGACTGAAACTTCATATTTCGAACCTGAAATGAAATGGCGCATACTGGACATACCTCACCGTGTCATTCAACGCAGACGATCATGCAAACGGAAACCGCGTCGCGCCCGCGCATCTGGGCTGTCGGCATCAGCCGGCTCAGGGAATTGTTCATCGATATCGCCGGCGCCTATGCCGACCGCGCCGAGCTCGACGTCGTGCCGCTCGGCTACGAGGACGCGGCGAACCGCATCGAAGCCGCGCGCGACGGGCGGCCGGATGTCGTCGTGGCAGGCGGCTCCAATGGTGCTTACCTGAAGGGCCGCGTGTCGGTGCCGGTCGTCGTCATCAGCCCGACCGGTTTCGACGTGATGCACGCGCTCACGAAGGCGCGGCGCGAGGGCGCGAGCGTCGCGCTCGTCACGCACGGCGAGACGCCCGCGGAGATTCGCCGGTTCCTCGCGGCCTACGGCATCGACATGATCTGCGAGTCGTATCGCTCGGCGCAGGACGCGGAAAATCTCGTGCTGGATCTGCGCGATCGAGGCGTCGACGTCGTGGTCGGTCCCGGCCTCGTCGCGGATCTCGCGGCTGATGCGGGCATGAGTTCGGTGTTTCTGTATTCGCGCACGTCCGTCGTCGGGGCGTTCGAGACCGCGCTGGAAGTCGCGCAGGCGATGCGCCACGAGGTCGCGCGCCGCAATCGCCTGGACAACCTGTTGCAGCATTTGCGCGATGGCGTCGTCGCGGTCGATGCGGGCGGTCGCATCGAAGCCATCAATCGCCGGCTGGCTAACGCGCTCGGCATCGCGGACACATCGCGCGCGGTCGGCCAGGCGCTGCTCAGTGTCGCGCCCGAACTCGATGGCGTGTTGCCTTCCACCGATGGCGATGTATTCGGCTCCGTGCGCGGCGTGAGCTATGCGATCCATCGCGGGCCGCTCGCGAGCGAAGGCGCAGCGGGCGGCACGATCTTCACGTTCCAGGAATCGCGCGCCGTCGAGCGGCTGGACCGGACGCTGCGATCGCGGCAGGGCGCGCAGGAATTCGTCGCGCGTTATCGGCTGGAGGATGTCGTCGGCGAGTCGGAGTCGATCGAACGGGTCAGAGCGCTCGTGCGCCGTTACGCGAAATCGGATGCCACCGTGCTGATTCTCGGCGAAAGCGGCACGGGCAAGGAAATGGTCGCGCAAAGCATGCATCGCCTGAGCCGTCGCAAGGACTTTCCGTTCGTCGCGATGAACTGCGGCGCCTTTCCCGAAGCGCTGCTCGAAAGCGAACTCTTCGGCTACGAGGAGGGCGCGTTCACCGGCGCGCGCAAGGGCGGCAAGGCCGGGTTGATCGAGGCGGCGCATCGCGGCACCTTGTTTCTCGATGAAATCGGCGAGATGCCGCCTCCGCTGCAAAGCCGCTTATTGCGCGTGCTGCAGGAACGAGAAGTCATACGCCTGGGATCGACGGAGCCGACGCGCGTCGATATCCGCGTGATTGCCGCGACGCACCGCTCGCTCGCGGAGGGTGTCGCCGATGGTTCGTTCCGGGCCGATCTTTTCTATCGCATCAACATCTTGAGCGTGGCGTTGCCGCCGTTGCGCGCGCGATCCAGCGACATCCTGCCCCTCGCGACGGCGCTGCTGGTGCAGGCCGCCCGGCGCGACAAGGCGCTCGCGTTGCGCGTGCCCGGCCGCGAAGCAGCGGCGCGCCTGCTCGCGCCCCTGGAGCCGGTGCTTCGGCGTTACCCGTGGCCTGGGAATGTTCGCGAGTTGCAGAACATCGTCGAGCGTATCGCGGTGGAGATCTCGGACATGGACGTCGACAGGGATGCAGTCATCGCATTGACATTGAACGAGCTGGAAGCGATCGCGCCCGAGGTGTTCGAAAACAGGTCCGACGAGAAAGCGGATCTGTCGCTTCGCGATCTGAGCCGCTCGGTGGAAGCCGATCAGGTCCGCGCCTCGCTGGCCGCATTCGGAGGGAATCGCGATGCGGTTTGCAAAGCGCTCGGCATCAGCAAGACGACGTTGTGGCGAAGGCTCAATGCGAAGTGAGCAGAGTGGTCGTTCGGACGCGTCCGTGGCCTGACAAACGTGTGTGACGACCGGTGGAGCTGTCTTGCTTTCGAAATCGATTTCGGGTCGTCGACGGCGAGGCGAACTGCGCCGCCGAGACCCGGCACGCGCACCGTCTTTTACTGCCCGCCCGAATAGACGTTGCAGAACGGCAGCGGCGTGCACCTGGAAGTTCCGCCCGCGGTCGTCCATTTCGAAGTCGTGCCGCTGGCGCTCTGGCCGGCCGGGGCGCCGCCATATGCCGAATCGCCGGAAGGCGCGATGGACTGCGCGTTCTGCTGCGCCGATGGCGGCATGGACTGAAGCGTGTCGGTCGGTTCCTGCGCCTGAGTCAGACTCCCGAGCGAAAACCCGGCGACCAACAACGCGGATATGAGTACGGTCTTCATGACGAACTCCTCAACGAAGGCTTTCTGTAGCCCGACGGTCCCTTATTCAGGACATGCGAGCGAACGCATGCCGAGCGTTGAATTGCATTCGCTTCGGCCTGAACCCGTTTGCAGAGGGAACAGATCGCGTTCGAGTTGCGTTTCTGGGAAGGACCTGAAACACGCGGGATGACACCGCGTGTGGCGCCCGAGGTGGCAGCAGCACCAGAAGAGTCGCCGGATGAGCCGGTGCACGCGAAAGAAGTGCACCTATCAACCTTATACCCAAGCCGGGAGAAAGTTATTCCAATGCGCGCGTCAGACGACAATCGACGCCCGAGCACTACAATTCTTACTGAAGCCGCGGTTTGGCGCGCTTCGATCGAATTGCATTCCGATTCCTGTCGATGCGATGAAAATCCTGGAGCGCCTGGGCGATCGCGGGGAGGTGACGAACGTGGCGCCGGGTATCGACGCCCTCAAGCAGAATCAGGCGATGGATGCGCTCGGCGACTGGCTCGTCGCACAGGGCGTGACCAAGCCCTGGCTTCAGGCGCCGAGTCTCGCGGGCGCGGGCATCCGGCAGGAGGAGCTCGGCCCGCTTGCAATCGCGTCCGGGAAAGACCACGTTTCAGGTGCGTCTGCCACTAGTGGCCACCTGATCAGCCATAGTCGCGCCCGCATCGCGGTTGCGCATGATCCAGTCGCTGAAGAGCTTGACCTTCGGCTGATTCGCGACACAGTCCGGGTAGACGAAGTAGTAGCGCGAACCGGTTTCGAGCACGGTCTCGAACGGCATGACGAGCCGACGGGCCGCGACGTCTTCGCTGACCAGCGTCCGGTCGCTGATCGCGACGCCGAAGCCCTGCATGGCGGCATTCGTCGCCAGATCGAGCGTTTCGAACGTGGGGCCGAGCGTCGCATCGATCTCGCTCGCACCCGCACGGTCGAGCCATAGCTTCCAGTCGCGATGATCCCGCGTCGGATGCAGCAGGGCATGGTGCGCAAGATCCGCTGCGGCGGCGAGCGGCCTGTCATTTAGCAGGTCCGGCGCGCACACGGGCGTGAGCTGCTCGTCGAAGAGCGGCACGGCGTGCACGTCCGCGCCGGGCGACGAGCCATAGATGATCGCCGCATCGAACGATTCCACCTGAAAATCGACGTCGTGCTGCCAGGTCGTCGTGATCTGCAGTTGCAGCTCGGGATGCTCGCTCTGAAAACGCATGATCCTCGGCAGCATCCAGCGCATCACGCAGGTCGGTACTTTCAGCGCGAGATCGGTGCGCTGGCGCGTGAGGCGCAACGACACCTCCTCGATACGCGCGAAGCCCTCTCTGACGACCGGCAGCAGCACGTCGCCTTCAGCCGTCAACGTCAAGCCCCTCGCGCCCCGAATGAAAAGGGGAAATCCGAAGTACTCCTCGAGGGCGAGAATCTGCCGGCTGATCGCCCCTTGCGTGAGGCACAGATGTTCAGCCGCGCGCGTGAAACTGCGATGACGCGCGACCGTCTCGAAGATCTGCAGCGCATTGAGCGGAGGAAGTCGTCGCATGGGGCGTGTCTCCGATCATGGATCGTGTCATGCGAAAAATAGTGTAGCAAGCCGGACGTGATGTTAATGAAGTATCTTGCCCAGAAAATCCCTGGCACGGTCGGACCGTGGATGGGCAAAGAATGCATCCTTGTCGTCGTCTTCGACGATGCGTCCGTGATCCATGAAGATCACCCGGTGCGCGACCTTTCTGGCAAACCCCATTTCGTGCGTGACGCACATCATCGTCATGCCTTCCTGCGCCAGCTCGACCATCACATCCAGCACTTCGTTGATCATCTCCGGATCGAGCGCGGAAGTGGGTTCGTCGAACAGCATGGCGACGGGGTCCATCGACAACGCTCGCGCAATCGCCACGCGCTGTTGCTGGCCGCCCGAAAGCTGCCCCGGAAACTTGTCCGCGTGAGCGCGCAGGCCGACTCGCTGGAGCAGGCGCAGCGCCTTGTCGGACGCCTCGTCTTTCGAGCGCCCCAGCACTTTCGTCTGTGCGAGCGTGAGGTTCTGCGTGATCGACATGTGCGGAAAGAGCTCGAAATGCTGAAACACCATCCCGACCTTCGAGCGCAGCTTCGACAGATTGGTCCGCTTGTCGTGGACGGACTCGCCATCAATCGTGATGCTGCCGCTCTGGAACGGCTCCAGGCCATTGACCGTCTTGATGAGCGTCGACTTGCCGGACCCGGAAGGCCCGCAGACCACGACGACTTCGCCTTTGCTGACCGTGGTGGTGCAATCGGTCAGAACCTGAAACTGGCCGTACCACTTCGACACGTTACCGATGGAAATCATGTGCAAACCCGCTTGAAAAGGACGTTGGTCACTGCGTCGAACCTCAGCGATGCCGGCCGACCCGGTACCGGCGTTCGAGCGCGCGCGCATACCAGGTCAGCGGAAAGCACATCGCGAAGTACAGCAGCGCGACGAGGGCGTAGATCGGGAAGGGGCGAAACGCTGCGTTGGTGATCATGGTCCCGGTCTTGGTCAGCTCCGTGAGCCCGATGATCGACGTGAGCGCAGTGCTCTTCACGACCTGCACGAGAAAGCCCACGGTGGGCGGCACGGCGATCTTCCACGCCTGCGGCCAGACCACATAACGCAACTGCTGCGTCCATGTCATGCCGAGGCTCGCCGCCGCGCTCCATTGACCGCGCGGCACCGCCTCCACGCAGCCGCGCCAGATGTCGGCGAGACAGGCGCCGGTGTAGAGCGTGAGCGTGACCGTCGCGGCAGCCCACGGCGACACGTCGACACCCAGCAACGGCAAGCCGAAGAAGCCGAGAAAGAGCTGCATCAGGAGCGGCGTGCCCTGGAACACTTCGACATACAGCACCACGAACCTGCGCAGCCACGGCAGCGGCGACACCCGCATCGCGAGCAGCACCAGCCCCGTCAGGCCACCGCCGGCGAACGCGATCAACGACAGCAAAACCGTCCAGCGCGCGGCGAGCAACAGGTTGCGCGCGATATCCCATAGCGTGAACTCGATCATCGTGAACGCTCCTTCGGAAGGCCCAAGCGCATCGAAAACAGATTGCGCCATCCACGTCGAGGCGCGCTCGCGACACTACGCGCGGTCCGTCCCGCGAACAGCCGCTTGCCGAGCCGGTTGATCAGCATGCGCAGCACGATCGACAGCAGCAGATAGATCGCGGTCACGATCACGTAGCATTCGAACGAACGGAAGTTGCGCGACTGAATGAAACTGGCGGCGTGGGTGAGGTCCGGCACCGAGATCTGCGATACGACCGCCGAGCCGAGCATCACGATCAGCACTTGCCCGAGCAACGCCGGAAACACGTTGGCGAGCGCCTGTGGCAACACGATGTGGCGGAATACGTGCGGACCCCGCAGGCCGAGCGCCATCGCGGCCTGGACTTGTCCGCGCGGAATCGAGTCGATGCCCGCCCGGACGATTTCTGTCGCATACGCACCGAGGTTCACCGTCATCGCGAGCACGGCGGCTTCGATCTCGCCGATGTGCACGCCAAGGCTGGGCAGCCCGAAGAACACGAAGAAGAGCTGCACGAGAAACGGCGTGTTGCGAATGATCTCGACATACGTGGCCACCGCGGCGCGAACCGGCTTCGACCCCGTCACGGCGAGGCACGCTCCGCCGATGCCGACCAGACCGCCCAGCAGCGTCGATACGGCCGTGAGGCCGAGCGTGACCGCGACGCCATGCGCGAGCACGTCCATGTAGAGGCCGAAGTCGCTGAAATCGAACGTGTAGGTCATCGAGGCGTCCTCGGCGTGCGAATGAGCGGAACAGCGCAGCGCATCAGAGATCGGCCGGCAGCGGCGCGCGCAGCCACTTCTGCGAGATGGCGTTCATCGTGCCGTCCTTCTTCGCGGCTGCGATGGCCTCGTCCACCTTCTGCTTGAGGCGCGGTTCGTTCTTGTTCAGGCCGACATGATCGGGCGAGCTGAAGAGCGAAAACTTCTGCTCGGGATCGTTCGAGGGGCGACGCGCGATGATCGTTGCGCCGACGTCGTTGCCCACCACGAGCAATTGCGTCTGCCCGGCCAGAAATGCGGAGATGGCGCCGTTCGGATCATCGAATCGCTTGATGGACGCGGACGGCGGCGCGACCTTGCTCACGCTCAGGTCTTCGAGCGTGCCGCGCGCGACGGCCACGCTCTTGCCGGCCAGGTCGCCCGCGTTCTTCACGGCCAGCGACTTCGGACCGAATACGGCCAGGTTGTACGGCGCATACGCCTGCGAGAAGTCGATCACCTTTTCGCGCTCCGGCGTCTTGCCGACCGAGAGCAGCATGTCGGCCTTATGGTCGGCGAGATAGGCCATGCGGTTGTCGCCCGTGACCTGGACCAGTTCGACCTTCGCGTTGAGCGTCTTGCCGATCAGGTTCGATACATCGATGTCATAGCCTTGCGGCTTCATGTCCGGCCCGATCGAGCCGAACGGCGGATAGTCCTCGAAGACGCCGATCCGCACGACGCCGGATTTGCCGATCGAGTCGAGCGCATCGGCCTGGGCCAGCGGCGCAAATGCGCAAAGGCTCGCGACGCCGGAGAAGGCGAGCGCGGCAGAGGTGCGCTTGAAGAAGCGCTGTACGGAAGTCGTCGTGTTCATGAGGGTGTCTCCTGTGACTATGTGTTGGTCGGCGTGAATCAGTGCGCGGTGCGTGCCGCGATGAGCTTGCAGGCATGCGGCGGCAATTCCGCGAAGATGGGCATGCCCACCTGAAGATCCGGCGTCTCGCGCGGGGTCGTGGCGGCGGTCAGCGTGAAGCCGGCGCAATCGATGGTGGCTTCGAGCGACGAGCCGACATCGCGGATGAACGCGACCTTGCCGGCCAGCACGTTCGGTCCCGGATCGGCGACGGCCGCCCGCATCGAAACGTCTTCAGGGCGGATCAGCAAGCGGACATCGCCTGCCGCGCCGCTCGTGCGCAGCGCGGCATCGACGATGATCTGCTGCCCGCCGGGCAGCCCGATGCGGTCCGGGCCGTCGAGCGTGACGGGCAGGATGTTGCCGAGCCCGATGAAATCGGCGACGAACTCGCTGACGGGATTGCGGTAGATGTCGAGCGGCTTGCCGACCTGCGCAATGCGGCCTTTTTCCATCACGACGATTTCGTCGGCCATCGTCATGGCTTCGCGCTGGTCGTGCGTCACCATGATCGTCGTGATGCCGAGACGTTGCTGCAGCAGACGGATTTCGACCTGCATCGCCTCGCGCAGCTTCGCGTCGAGGGCCGAGAGCGGTTCGTCGAGCAGCAGCAGCTTCGGCGACGACGCGATGGCGCGGGCAATCGCCACGCGCTGGCGCTGTCCGCCCGACAGCCGCGAGACCGGCCGGTCCGCCATGTGCGGCAACTGGATCAGGTCGAGCAGTTCGGCGACGCGCGCGGCTTGCGTGTCCCTCGCGACCCGGCGCAGCCGCAGCGGATACGCGATGTTCTGCGCCACCGTCATGTGAGGAAAGAGCGCGAGCGACTGGAACACCATGCCGAAATCGCGCTGGTTCGCGGGGACGTGCGTGAGATCGCGCCCGGCGAATGCGACCGTTCCCGACGATGGTGTTTCGAGACCCGCGATGATCCGCAGCAGCGTCGTCTTCCCGCAGCCGGACGGTCCGAGAAAGCACACGAGCTTGCCGTCGGGCACGGCGAGATCGACGTGATCGACCGCATATGCCGTGTGAAAGCGCTTCGTCACCGCCTGAAGTGTCAGATGAGTCATGAGGGTTCCCTGTTCAGAGCGCGACGCCTGCTTCACAGCGCGACGCCTGCGTCGCCGACCAGCTTTTCGAGCAGCCAGATCAAGGCGAAATCGATGAGCACGATGACGACCGCGAACGAGAACACGGTCGGATCGAGCGAGGACACGGTGCGGCTGTACAGCCAGATCGGCAGCGTCATCGTGTCGATGCCGTACAGAAAGAACGTCACCGTGAACTCGTTGAACGAGATGATGAAGGCGAACAGCATGCCGGCGAGAATGCCCGGCCGCATGAGCGGCAAGACCACGTCGACGATCGCGCGGCGCGGGCTCGCGCCCATCAGGCACGCGGCTTCCTCGAACTCCGGCCCGATCGACGCGACCGATGCGGCGCAGTTCTTCACCGTGAACGGCAAGGCAAGAATCACGTGCGCGATGATCAGCCGCAACATGCCGAGCTCGACGGGCAGCACGTTGAACACGAGCAGCAGCGAGAGCCCGAGCATCACGAGCGGATAGACGAGCGGCAGCGCGACGAGCTGTTCGATCACGGACTTGCCGCGAAAGCGGTAGCGCGACAGCGCGTAGGCCGCGGGCACCGAGACCGCGGTGGCGATGAGCATCGTCGAGACCGCGACGATGAGGCTCGTCGTCAGCGCGGCGCCCATCGAGAGCACGTCGCTGGCGTCGGGCGACAGGAAGGTGTGCCACGCGGCGTGATACCAGCGCAGTCCGAAGCTCTGCGGCGGGAATTCGAGCGTATCGGAATTGCCGAACGACATCGTGATCATCGTCAGGATCGGCAAGGCGGCGAGAAACAGCACGATGGTTGCGAGCGAGCTGGTCGCGCGGCTCAGCCGTCCCGGCATGACCGCGGAGAGACGCAGGGTATTCATGAGCAGGATTCCTCCGTGCGCTGCATGCCGCGCACGAGCCGTTGCGAAACCGACATGACGACGAGCGTCGCCACCATCAGCACCACGCCCGATGCCGACGCCGCCGGCCAGTTCAGGAGCGGCGCCACCTGGTCATGCACGAGCACGGCGAGCATGGGCACGCGGCGCCCGCCGAGCAGCAGCGGCACGGCGAACGCGCTCGCGTTGTAGGCGAAGACGAGCAGCGCGCCGGACACGAGGCCGGGCATCGCGAGCGGCAGGACGACGTGGCGCAGCGTCTGCCAGCGGGTCGCGCCGAGCGTCGCGGCGGCTTCCTCGTAAGAACGCGAGATGGCGCGCATCGCGCTCGCGAGCGGCAGCACGGCAAGCGGAAACGCGGTCTGGATCAGGCCGAGCAGCACGCCGTTCTCGCGGTAGAGCCATTGCAGCGGGCGGCGAATCACGCCGGCGGCGAGCAGCGCATGATTCAGCATGCCGGCCGGTCCCAGCATCACGAGCCAGCCATAGCCTTGCAGCAGCAGGTTGACGAGCAGCGGCAGCAGCACGCCCGCAAGCAGAAGACGGCGGGCGAGCCGCGACTCGGTGCGCGCCATCGCGAGCGCGACGGGAATCGCGAGCAGCACCGCGCAGACCATGCTTTGAAACGCGAGCTTGAGCGTGAGCCAGAGCGAACGCAGAAAGTACGAATCGGCGAGGTCCGCGTAATTGCGGAGCGTGAGCGCATGCCACTCGTTCCCCGACACGCCGAAGCTCATGCGCAGCACCGCGAGCGTGGCCGCGACGAGCACCGCGAGAAACGCGAGGATGGGCGCGAGCAGAATCCAGGGCGGCACCCTGGGCAACGCGGGAGCCGCCGATTGCCCGGAGGCGGCGCCCGCCATCGCTGACGTCCTGCGGCGGAAAGAGAGTGCGGACATGGATGTCAGGCCGAGAAGATTTCCGTATAGCGCTTGATCCAGGCCGGCTGCACTGCCGCGAGCGCCTTGTCGTCGTGCAGCACGGCGTTCTCCGCGATCTGCTGGGGAGACGGCACGAACGCGCGGCTTTCGGCGGGGATCACCGCCTTCGAGTTCACCGGGCCGTTCAGAACGTCGGCGGCCATGCGGCCTTGCACGCCGGCATCGAGCGAATGGTTGATGAACGCGTGAATCAGTTCGATGTCGCCCGGATGCGCCTTCGGAATCACCGTGAACATCAGTTGTGTCGCGAAACCTTCTTTCATGCCGTAGGTGACGGCCATCTTGTACTCGGGCTTGCGCAACTGATTGGGGAAGAACGCCGGCGAGTAGATGCCGCCGATATCCAGCGAACCGGTGCGAAAGAGATCCGCGACCTGATTCGGATTCTCGCCGAGCGTGAGCACCCGGTCCTTCAGTTGCGCGAGTTTCTTGAAGCCCGGCTCGATGTTCTGCTGCGAGCCACCGGCCATCTTCGCGGCGATGATCGCGAGATCGACCGCTTCGGCCCATTCCGGCGGCGGCAGGAAGATGCGGCCCGCATACTTGGGATCCCAGAGCGCCTCGTAGGTCGAGGGCGCCGTCTTGACCGACGACGTGCTGTAGACCAGCCCGTCCGACCACAGCAGATAGCCGATGCCGAAGCCATTGGCGCCGGTGCGGTACTGGGCGGGGACATCCTTCAGATTGGGCAGCCGGTTGAGATCGGGCTTCATCAGGAGGCCGGCATCCGCGAGGCCCGAGGCGCCCACGCCGGCGAGCGTGATGACGTCGTAGGTCGGCCGGTCGCCGGCCGCTTTCACTTTCGCCACCATGCCCGATGTGCCGTCGGCGCGGTCGGCGACGACCTGCGCGCCGGTCTTCTGACTGAAGGTCGCGGCGATGTTGCGCAGTGCCGCGGCGCCGGTGTCGTCGGACCACGTGAGCAGGCGCAGCGTCTTGCCGGCGAAGCTCTTTTCCTGCGCCCTTGCCGTGCTGATGAACGGCATCGGCAGGCTCGACGCGGCGAGCGCCAAGCCGATGGACTTGATGGCCTGCCTTCTGCCTCGTTTGATGTCTTGCATGGCTTGCTCCTCGATGAACGTGCAGCGGTCTACAACGGCGGTCGGTGAGAACACTCTAGGGACGCAAAATTTTGGCAACAATCGAATTCTCGGCATGGTTGCCATGAGCCGGACGCATGGCTCGGGCTTCGAAAAGCCTTTCAGACGGGGTCGCTCGTGGTCAGTACCTGCTTGATTTCCTGGAAGGCCGCGAGCCCGAACGGGCCCAGTTCGCGGCCGATGCTGCTTTTCTTGTAGCCGCCCCAGGAGGTCTGAGGAAAGATCAGTTGCGGTGTGTTGATCCAGACGACGCCGGCCTGCAACGCGCCCGCCATGCGCTGGCCGCGTGCCGCGTCGCGCGTGACGACGGTTGCGACCAGCCCGAACTCGGTATCGTTGGCCGTGGCGATCGCATCGTCTTCCGTATCGAAGCTGCGCACGCACAGCACGGGCCCGAAGATTTCTTCGCGCCACACGGCGCTGCCAGTGGGCACATCGACGAACATAGTTGGCTGAACGAAATAGCCGCGTCCTTCCGGCGCTTCGCCCTGGACCACGAGACTCGCGCCGTCCGCCTTGCCGCGAGCGATGAATCGTTGCGCGCGTTCGTACTGCGCGCGGTTCGTGAGCGGCCCCATCTGCACGCCCGATTCGAACGGATCGCCGACGACGGTCCGCGCCACGCGGTCGGCGAGCCGCGCGATCAGCGCCTCCGCGAGCGGGCGCTCGACGAGCACGCGCGACGTGGCCGAGCACATCTGTCCGGCATTGAAGAACGCGCCGCCCATGACGAGATCGACAGCGAGATCGAGGTCGGCGTCCGCGAAAACGACGATCGACGACTTGCCGCCCAGTTCGAGGCTCACGCCCTTGATGGATTGCGCGGCCGCTTTCATGACCTGCTCGCCGACAGCCGTGCTGCCGGTGAACGAGACCTTCGACACGAGCGGATGCGTCGTGAGCGCTGCGCCGACTTCCGTCCCGGTGCCTGTCACGACGTTGAATACGCCCGGCGGCAGACCCGCGCGCTCGACGATCGCGGCCAGTTCCAGCTCCGGCAACGGGGTGAACTCGGAAGGCTTCAGCACGACGGTGCATCCCGCGGCGAGCGCGGGAGCGAGCTTCCACGCCGTCGTCACCATCGGGAAGTTCCACGGCACGATCAAGCCGACCACGCCCGCCGGTTCACGACGGATCACGGCGCGATGCTCGCTGCTCGGAATCGCGATCGCTTCTTCGGGCGCATCCAGCGTTTCGGCGAGTTGCGCGTAATAGTCGAAAGTCGCGACCACGTCGCCGACGTCGATCCGCGACTCGGCGAGCGGCTTGCCGTTGTTGAGCGACTGAAGCGCGGCGAGATGTTCGCAATGCGCCTCCACGCCGCGCGCAATCGCACGCAGAAAGGCCGCGCGATCCGCGCCCGAGGTCTGCTTCCAGGCGCGCAATGCATGCGACGCCGCCCGCACCGCGCGATCGACATCGGCGGGGCCGCCGGCTTCCACTTCGACGATCGTTTCTTCAGTCGATGGATCGACGACGGGCAGCCGCTGCCGCGTCTCGGACACGCACCAGGCGCCATCGATGAAGAGCCGGGTGCGCAGCGGGAAATCGAAGAGGGGGCGTGCTTGCGCGCTCATGACGGCACCCGCGCAAACCAGTCTGCTTCGCGGATTTCGATCACGGTCGGAACCTCGCGCGATATCGCTTGCCGTAATGCCGCGTCGAGCGCGGTTGGATCGTCGACGCTCGCGGCCTCGCATCCGAAGGCCCTTGCCAGCGCCATGAAGTCAGGCGTGTAGATATCGACACCGACGGGCGAGATATCGCGTTGTTCCATATATTTCCGGATCTCGCCGTAGCCGAAGTTGTTCCACAGCAGCACGATCACGGGCACGCGCGCTTCCACGGCGCTCGCCAGTTCCGGCAGGGTGAACTGGAGGCCGCCGTCGCCGATCAGGCACACGACGGGCCGCTCGCGCGCGGCGAGCTTCGCGCCGATCGCGGCGGGCAGCCCATATCCGAGCGTGCCGTAGCCGGTCGACGAATTGAACCACGAGCGCGGCGCGGGCGCGTCGTGGAGGAAATTGCCCGCGTAGACCGGGCTCGCCGAATCGCCCGCGATGATGACCTCGGGCAACGCGCCGACGATCGTGTCGATGAGGCGCTTCTGCGATCGCATCGCGGCGTCGCAGCCGGCCATGACGGCGTCGCGCACTGCCTTCACGCGCGCGGCGCCCCAATCCGATGAAGCGGGACGTACCGGCCGCTCGTGCAGTCGCGTCGAGAGGGCGCTCAGCGCCTCGCGCGCGTCGCCGACGATGGCGACATCCGGATGAACGTTGCGCATCACCTGCTGCGCGTCGATATCGATGCGGATGAGCTGTCCAGCGATCGCGAATCCGCCATCGAAGAGGACGTCATAGTCGGTCTCGCCGAGCTCGGTTCCGACCGCGAGCACGACGTCGGCTTCGCGGATCATCGCGCGGGTGGGCGGCAGCGATTGCGTCGAGCCGATGAGAAGCGGCGCTGCGCACGGCAGAAGACCTTTCGCGTTGGTGGTGAGCGCGACGGGCGCCTGCAGCCGCTCGGCGAGCTCGCGCACTTCGACCGCCGCGTGCGCCGCGCCGCCGCCGGCGAGAATCAGCGGGCGCCGGGCATCGGCGAGCAGGTCCACGGCACAGGCGAGCGCGGCGGGATGCGCGGTGGGCTTCGACGCGCGCACGGCGGGCGCCGGCTTCATCGCGCTTGCCGGAGACACGATGACGTCGAGCGGAATCTCGATATGCACGGGCCGTGGCCGCGCGCTCTCGAACACGGCGAACGCGCGTGCCAGCACCTGCGGCAACTCGGCGGCATCCAGCAAGGTGTGCGAGAACGCGGCGAGTCCGCTGAATACTTCGCGCTGCGAAGGCAGTTCATGCAGGCGTCCGTCTCCGTTGCCCAGTTGACCTCGTGCATTGACGCTCGATATCACGAGCATCGGAATGGAATCGGCATAGGCTTGCGCCATCGCGGTCGCGATGTTGGTCATGCCCGGCCCGGTGATGATGAAGCACACGCCGGGTTTGCCCGTGACGCGCGCGTATCCGTCGGCCATGAAGCCCGCGCCCTGTTCGTGGCGTGGCGTGACGTGCCGGATCGACGAATGCGCGAGGCCACGATAAAGCTCGACGGTGTGCACGCCCGGGATGCCGAAGACGTACTGAACGCCATAGGTTTCGAGCAATGTGACGAGCGCTTCGCCGCAGGTGCGAGGACATGCAGTGGTCTGACTGTTGGCCGCTCTCACATTACATTCGTCGAAGTGCTTGCTGGATTCGCGAAGGTTCATCGGTCGTCGCATTCCTGATTGGTTTCACCGCGGACGCGGCTGGAGTGGAATCATTCTCGACGTGGCTGCGTCGCGACGACAATCGAAAAGATCTCATGCGGCGCATGACTTCCCTGCATGAGGCAGGGCAGGCACGTTCAGAGGGATGAGCGTGCGATGTCCGAAGCAGATCGCGTCGTGCTGCATACTTGGGAATCGCACGGCGGAGGACACCGACATGGCTACCGACCTTGCCCGATCCTGGCTGACCCGCAGCGCGCCCGTGGCCGCGGGCGGTGTCGTGTTGAGCACGCCGGTGCCGGAAGCGTGTCGATCTGACGAAGAGATTATTTTTGGCGGCCGCAAAAGGAGATGTGCATATGGGAACACCGTCCTTGCAGATTCCAGCGATAACACCGGCGCGAACCGCGCTCATCGTCATGCATTACCAGACCGATATTCTCGGGCTCTTTCCATCGGTCGCGCCGTCCCTGCTCGCCAATACGCGCAAGTTATGCGACGCAGCGCGCGCCAAAGGCGTCGGCGTGGTTTTCGCCAATCTCCGGTTCAGTGCGGGCTATCCGGAAGTCAGCCCATCGAACAAGAATGGCCAGGGGATCAAGCGGCTCGGTCTCTTCATCGACGACAGGACCGCGCCCGAGCTAGGCCAGCAGGCCGATGAGCCGCTCATCATCGCGCATCGGGCCAGCGTATTCTTCGGCACCGGCCTGGAAGCACGGCTTTCCGAACGAGGTGTCGATTCGCTGATCATGGTCGGCATTGCATCGACGGGTGTCGTGCTGTCGTCGGTCGCATATGCAAGCGACGCAGACTTCCGCCTGTACACGGTCAAGGACTGTTGTTACGACCCGGATCAGGTGGTCCATGAACATCTTTTCTCCACCGCATTCGATTCGCGCACGACGGTGCTGTCGCTCGCGGATGCTTTGTTGTTGCTCGCCTAGACGTTCGACGATCAGCGCCGGGTCAACTCTCTTCCCCCTCCGAGTTCGCTCTTCGAGAGCGCGACGCATCGGGGTTCCATTGCTGGAGTGCGGTGCATCCTGTTGCCTGTCGCGGGTCGCACCATCAGTCCGTGATGCATTGCGCGAATTCGTGTCCTAGACTCAATTACTCCCGCATTCACCGATCTGCTCGCTGTGTCCTTTCATCCGACCAAAGGAGAAGCGATGGACTGCATCGAGATCTACACGAGCCTCGACGGACATTCGAAGTTCAGGCCGCTCTCCGCGTTCGAGGCCAATCCCGTGCTGTTCAATGGCGTCGCTGTCACGTTGTCTTCGCCGCAGCCGTGCGAAAGCGTGCTCGTGCACGAGTTCGACGGCGACTACTTTCTCGGTTGGCATAATCCGCCGTCGCGGCAATACGTCGTGATGCTGGAGGGGGAGCTCGAAATCGCCGTGCAAGGCGGTGACGCGGCGCAGCGTTTTCCCGTGGGCGCGATTTTCCTGGCGGGCGATCTGCACGGCACGGGCCATACGACGCGCGCGCTGCGATCGGGCCGCGCATTGGTCATCAACTTGCGGGGATGAGACGATGCTGTCGAAAAATGCCTTGGCAGTCGTGACGGGCGGAAGCAGCGGCATCGGCCTGGCCGCAGCCGAGCGGTTCGTAGCCGAAGGCGCGCGCGTGGTGATCAGTGGGCGCAACGAGGAAAAACTGCAACGGGCCGCGCAGACGCTGGGCGATCGTGCGCTGCCGGTCGTCGCGGACGCCGCGAGCCAGGACGACATGCAGCGGCTGTATCAGACCGCCGTCGATCACTTTCAGTGCGATGTCGGCATCGTGGTCGCCAACGCGGGCGTGTCCCGGCAGACGCCGGTGCCCGAGACGTCGCTCGCGCAGTTTTCCGACGTCCTCAACGTCAACGTCGGCGGCGTGTATGCGACGGTGCGCGAAGCGCTTCCGTTTCTCGCGCGGCCTGCATCGATCATTCTCGTTGCATCGCTTGCGGCGAATCAGGGCACGAAAAATTTCTCTGCTTATTGCGCGTCGAAGGCGGCGGTGGTGTCGCTGGCAAAGTGCTTCGCGGCGGAGTTCATCGGCTTCGACATACGCGTCAACAGCATTTCGCCGGGCGTGGCTAACACGCCGATCTTCGAATCGCTGGGCATGTCCGAAGCGCAACTGATGCAATGGTCCAACGTGATTCCGATGAAGCGGCCCGCCGACCCAGCCGAAATTGCCGCGGCGATTCTGTTTCTCGCGTCCGATGCGTCGCGGTATATGACGGGTGCCGATCTCGCGGTCGATGGGGGAATGTCGGGGATCAGTCCGTTTTGAGCGTCACAATACAAGGGGATAGCCGGCACGTATTCCTTCGATGCCGGGGGGAACCTGAAGGGCGCGCCCACAACCGTGTATGTCATTCGAAACGGCTTGCCCGTTCCTTATGCCAGGTAAGCGACGATGTAACGAACGACATGATCTCGACCTGTGTCGCCCACGGCCAATCAGTCACTGGAACCGATGCGCTCGCACGTATGCTTCGGCGTCCAGTCGTCGGCGGGGGATCCACGAGGCATCGTCGCATCCATCAGGATGAGCACCAGCCAGTGTCCGCGCTCCTTGCCGATTCCGGTAAGCAGCATCGGTTCGCCGGGCGGAACGACTACCGGCGGCGCGCCCGGCCGGCCGATCTGTTCGCCGTGCGGCGTTTCGAGACACTGTGCGCCACTGAGGACGAACCAGGCTTCGGTGCCAGGATGCCGATGGATCGTCGACTGCATGCCGGGGTTGAAGTCTCCTTCCATGTAGGTGGCCATCAGGGACCTGGCCTGAGGAAGCGCCAAAGGACCGACATCGGCGATATGCTCGCCCCCCGACGAAGCCCCGGACTTGCCCGCGATGGTAAAGAGCCAGACCTGTCCAAGGATCTCGACGACCGTGCCGTTGGTTTGTCTGGCCGCTTGCGCGGATGAGCGGTTCGGAAAGCGATCGATATGCCAATAGACCGGGCCGGTTGGCAGTGCCTGAAGATGCTGTTCCGCGTGGACGAAGCATCCGAATTCGGTCGTTCGTTCGCTAACGGGGATGCAGGCGCCGCCGGTTTGCGCGAGCAAATCGCGCGGCGCTGCCAGACTCATCAGCGCGACGCCCACGACGCTCGATGCGGCGGCGGCCGCCTTGATGACTCCTCTCCGGCGTGACAGGAATGCATCCATCGCAGTCTCCATCGAAAGATCGCGTGTCCGTCTGCCGTCTCAATCATAGATGGGCATGTCGCTTTCGCAAGCAAAGACATGCGCCGACGCCCGCGAGATAGCGGGCCGGTGAGCGCAGATCAAAGCCAGGTGCCGCCCTGGCGTTCGCCTGGTTCTTGTTCCAGAGCGTCGAAATCGTGAATCCAGTCCAGATGGCAACGCGCGGACGCAACTGGTTTATCGGCTCAAGAGCCGGGGATTGCGAGTTTGATTTACATCGGCTGCGATTCGCAACGCGCCGCCCAATCTCAGGGTAAACCGCAGAATCGTGATTAATTCTTGGATATAGTTGGTGTACGGAGTATATTTCCGACAGGGCAATCGAGACCCATGGAGGACGACAACATGCAATTTCATCGCACTGGCGCAGCATATGTGGATCAACGAGATCATGTTCGGCAGAACGGATGCCGATGATCGTGGTTCGATTCGTCGTATTTTTATTAATTGGGATACCGAAAGAATCACGATGACAACAGATTTCGCTGCAAATTCTCTACGCCGTCGCACGGTCGTATGGGTGGTGGCCCTTGCCACTGTGGGTCTGATCTTCGACGGCTACGATCTCGTGGTGTACGGAACGGTCGTGTCGAGGTTCCTGCGTGACCCGTCGCAAATCGGGAATGTGACGCCGGCGACCGCAGGTGCACTCGGAAGCTATGCGCTCGTCGGCGTGCTCGTCGGGGCGTTGCTCGCGGGAAGCGTCGGCGACATCCTGGGGCGTCGCAAAGTGATGCTGTTCTCGTACGCGTGGTTCTCGGTCGGGATGGCGATCACCGCGATGACCACCACCACGGCGATGTTCGGGCTGATGCGTTTCGTCACCGGTCTTGGCGTCGGCGCATTGGTGGCGACGACCGGTGCGCTCGTGGCGGAATATGCCCCGAAAGGCCGCAAGAACCTCTGCAACGCGATAACGTATTCCGGGGTGCCGTTAGGAAGCCTGCTGGCGGCGATGCTGGCGATCCTGCTGCTACAGCATATCGGTTGGCGCGGCATGTTCTGGATCGGCGCACTTCCGTTCGTCACGCTGCTGCCGATCGCGTATTTCAAAATGCCGGAATCGGTGGCGTGGCTCGTCAGCCGCGGCCGTCTCGACGAGGCTCGCGCCATATCGGAGCAGACCGGTGTGGAGCTTCCCAGGCACGCCGAAGTCCCGGCCGGCAGCGTCGCGCCAGTCACTACCGAGAAAGCAGGGTTCGCCGGACTGTTCGGCTCTTATCTGTTTCCTACGATCATGCTCGGTCTGATGAGTGCGACCGGGCTGGTGCTCGTCTACTCTCTGAACACCTGGTTGCCTGAGTTGATGCTGCGCGCCGGCTTCGACGCCAAAGGATCGCTGTCGTTTCTGCTGGTGCTGAACGGCGGTGCGGTGATAGGCGCCCTGGCAGGCTCGCGCGTTGCGGACGCATTCGGTCCCAAGCCGGTCGTCGCGGCGTGTTTTCTCATCGGATCAATCTCGATCGCGCTGCTGACTTCGAATGTGCCGGTCGGAATACTGCTGGCCCTGATTGCGATCGTCGGGTTGGGCACGAGCGGGACGCAAACATTGATCTACGGCTTCGTCGCGAACTACTATCGAACCAACGTGCGGGGCGCGGGCGTCGCCTGGTGCGCCGGGTTCGGACGCCTCGGGGGCGTCATTGGCCCGCTGCTGGGGGGATTGCTGATCAGCGCGGGGCTCGCGCTCGATTCGATCTTCTATGTTCTTGCGGTTATCGGCATCGTGGGTGTGGTCCTGACGCTCGTGGTGCCCGGCGCGCGCGGTCCGCGCGAGCTGGATTCGACGTCTACCGAACCGGCGCAAGCTCGTCGTCGCTCGAAACGGCCGGCTTCCTCGCGAGTGAAGTCCTGAAGTGTTTCCACTTGCTGATGCGGGAAACATCGGGACCGCCATGATGCCTTCTGCCGTTACGCGTTCGCCGTCGTGATCAACGTGCTACCGGCTTGCGCTCGGACACTATGGCGTCGCGGGCGCGCTGCTCGCACCGATGGCGCCGCTGCTTCTCTGGCTCTGCATCGACCTCGTGCGCTTCCGCCATTTCGATGCATTGAGCGCAATCGTGCTTGCCGGCATCGTCATGTCGTTGTGCCTGCTTGCGCTTAGGCCCGCGCATTCGCTCGATGCGCAGCGCGGCGCATGCAGGCCAGCGCCTATCTGCTGATAAAAAAACAAGGTCCGCTTCTCTTTAAAATTTCGACTAGAGTTCCTTAGGACTCGGTCGAGTCCTTGCAGTAATGCTCATAAGACTTAGGAATTCGAAATAAAGATTTAGCCATTTGTCGGATATTAAAATCTCGGAAGCGGAGGGTGCCATGCGGAAATGTAAACGCGGGTCCGGCGTGAGGTCGATCGCAGTCGTCGCGCTGTCGATATCGGGCGCAGGCGCGGTGCATGCGGACGATCAGGTCATCCACAATACGAATCCGGCTGCACCGCGCATGTCGATGTCGAATGTGCTGGCGCTCGATCCGGTCGTGAACGTGCTGCTTGCGCCGGACACGTCCAGCGTCGTGCCGAACACTGACGCGGGGCCTTACGTGCCGGGCGTTAAAACACAGAGCGGCATCGTCTCGAATGCGCGGACGAGAGCGTACGGCGACTTCGGCGTTCCCTATACGACAGGCCGCGTGCAGGACGGCAATCAGAGTGCGGGGGGCACCACCACCGCGAATTACCTGAGCACGACTTATCCCTATCGGGCAATCGGCAAACTCACGTTCTCCGCCGGATACTGCACCGCGAGCCTGATTCGCCGAAGCGTGATCGTCACGGCGGCGCATTGCATTCAGACGTTCGGAAGCGGCAGTTCGATCTTCTCGGGATGGCAGTTCATTCCCGGTCATTACGGCGCGTCCGGCGCGACCTCGGCGCAAAGCGCGCCGTATGGGACGTGGGCATGGGGCGCGCTCGTGCGGCCATCGGCGTGGGCGAACGGCACGGATACCGGATCGGGCTCCGCGCGCAATAACGACATCGCGGTGATCCTCATCGCGAAGAACGCATCGAATCAATTTATCGGCGATATCACCGGATATCTCAACTACGGCTGGAACAACTATTCCTTCATATCGTCCGCGAAGACCGGCAATCTGCAGACGGCGGCGGTGACGACGCTGGGCTATCCGCAGCTGCTCGACGGCGGCGCGATCATGCAGCGAACGGACGGACCGACGTACACGACGACCGTCAGCGGCGCAGCGCAACTGTGGCAGGGCAGCAATCTCACGAGCGGCGCGAGCGGCGGCCCGTGGATCGTGAACTTCAGAGCGCGCGATGCGGCGCTGGCGGGCGGCGCGGTCGCCGGAAATTCATCGAACCTTGCGATTATCGGCGTGACCTCGTGGGGGTCGTCGGACCCGAACGCGCCCAAAGACAACTACGCGTCGCAGTTTGGTCAGAACACGCAGTATCCGAACGCCACTTACGGTAACTATGGATCGGGCAATATCGCGTCCTTGCTGAACTCGCTGTGTACGGACGCGGCGACGGCTGGCGGCCCCACGTACGCATCTCAGGGGTATTGCGATTAGCGGCGCCTGGTCCGCGATGCACCTCTCGCATCGCCCAGCGATAACCACTGGAAATCACTCCATAAGCGAATTTCAATAGACGGCTATCACGGTTTTCTCCAGACTCCGGGGCGTCGGACCTCGAATCACGGTCCGCCCCCGACAAGAGTGCGCCACAGCGCAAAATAGCCCCGGAGGAGACACCCGGTATGCTGCATCGCCCACGCGTCACACGATCGGTCCTCGCGCTCATGTGCGCGATGTCCTTCATCATGTATCTGGATCGCGTGAATCTCTCCGCTGCCGCGGGGCTGATTCGCGACGATCTTCATCTTTCCAACACCGATGTCGGTTTCGTGTTCGGCGCGTTCGCCTACACATACGCGATCTGCCAGGTCATCGGCGGATGGTTCAGCGACCGCGTCGGTGCGAAGACCACGCTGGTGCTTTGCGCGACGATCTGGATCATCGCGACGGTCGCAACCGGTTTCGCGGGGGGCGTGGTGTCGCTGTTCTGCGCGCGCATGTTGCTCGGCATCGGCGAAGGGGCGGCATTGCCCGCGCAGGCGCGCGCGCTCGTCAACTGGTATCCGGCGAGCAAGCGCGGTTTCGTTCAAGGATTGACGCATTCGTTTTCGCGTCTGGGCAACGCACTCACCCCGCCGCTGATCGCGGTGCTCGTGGCGTTCGCGTCGTGGCGCGCATCGTTCCTGCTGGTCGGTGCGCTCACCGCCGTCTGGGTCGTGTTCTACGCGTGGTATTTCAAGGACGACCCGCGCAAGCATCGCCATATCACGCCTGAAGAAGTGGCCGAATTGCCGCCGGAAACGGCAGCGTCGGCGAAGAAGACGCGCGAGCCGACTCCGTGGGGCAGGCTCATCAAACGCATCGGCCCGACCATGATGGTTTACTTCTGCTATGGCTGGACCGGCTGGCTTTTCTTCACATGGCTGCCGACTTTCTTCATGCACGGACGCGGCCTCGACCTCAAGAGTTCGGCGCTGTTCTCGGCGGGCGTGTTTCTTTCGGGCGTGGTCGGCAATACGGCGGGCGGCGTGCTGTCGGACCGCATTCTCAAGCGTACCGGCGACGTGGTCGCCGCGCGCCGCAACATGATCATCGTCGCGTTTCTGGGCGCGCTGGTGTTTCTCGCGCCGGTGATGATCGTGGACTCGCTGCCCGTCATGGCTGCATCGATGAGCCTGTCGTTCTTCTTCCTCGAAATGACGATCGGACCCATCTGGGCCGTGCCGATGGACATCACGCCGAAGCACGTCGGCATCGCGAGCGGACTCGTGAACGCAGGCTCCGCCGTCGCGGGTATCTTCTCGCCGATCGTCTTCGGCTTCATCGTCGATCGCACGGGCAACTGGACGCTGCCGTTCGTCGGATCGCTCGGCCTGCTGGCGGTGGGCATCGTCATGACGTTTTTCATGCGCCCGGATATCAGGCTGGACGCGGAGGCGCAGCCCGGCGAAACCTCGGTCGAACCCGGATTCGAACTGGCCGACGAGCGCCACTGAAGCATCTGGACCAAACCGGCCGCCTTCGTGAAACAAGGCGGCTTTTCCATTTCTCAGGCGGCGCGGATCGCCTCGATCACCAGTTGCGTCGCCGGACTGATGCGCCGGTTCTTGCGCAGAATCAGCCCGTAAGGAGCAAGGCGGCCACGCAAGGCCGTGCCCAGCGACGCGATCGTGCCGAGCGCGCTGTAGTAGTCGGCCACGGACGAGGGCAGCACGGCCAGCATGTCCGAATCCCGCAGCAGGGAGAGCGTCGTGAGAATCGACGAGGTTTCCACCGTGCTCGCCGGCGGCGCCACGCGCGATTCCCTGAAAGTCTGATCGATGACTTCGCGCATCGGGCTGGGATGCGGCTGCATGATCCACGCGAACTGCGTGATTTGCGCGAGTTTCGGCCGCCCCGCGATCGCCAGGGCCGGATGCCCCGGCCGCGCGACGATGGAAAGCGCCTCTTCCGACAAGGTCTCGAAGCTCAGGTCCAGCGCCGGGAAACCATACGGTATGCGCCCGACCACGATATCGAGCTGATCCTGCTGCAAGGCCTGCACGAGCACGTCGCTGGTATCGATCTGCACGCTGATCTGCAGACGAGGGTGGGCCTCCTTCAACTGCACGATCACGCGTGTCAGCAAATCCGGCGCGGGCGCCATCACCGCGCCGATCCTCACCTTGCCGATATCGCCTGCCTCGATGGCGGCCAGCTCCTCCCGCAACTCGTCGAGATCCTCGAACATCACGCGCGCATAGCGCATCACCGCCTCTCCGTAGACGGTCGGCTCCATGCCGCGCGCATGGCGCACGAACAGCGACACGCCGATGGTGTCCTCCAGCTCCTTCAGCGCCTTGGTGGCGGCGGGCTGGGTCATCGCGAGATCGTCGGCGGCGCCGCGCAACGATTCGGTTTCGGAGAGCGCGTGCATGAGTTGCAGGTGGCGCAGGCGAAGTCGTTTCCGGATAGTCGAGGAGGGCGCAATCATCGGGTAGCGTGATCTCTTTGAGCGATAACCGTGGGAAATAGGCTGATTCAAATAATTCAATAGTCAGTTATCGCGGAGTTTCGCACACTAGCGCTACTCGATACAGCCGCGCAAACCCTCGAATGTTGCGGCGCACCTCGGTCAAACGGAGACAATCACGATGAAGATCAAGCACGTCCGCGCACGCGTTTTCGAATGGAAGGGCAAGGTCGTTCCGCCGCAATCGCACTTCTGCACGAATGCCGTGGACATCCTCTACGAACGCGGCGACGCGATGGGCTCGTTCCGCTTTCACGGCTGGCTGGTCGTCGAGATCGAATGCGACGACGGCACCGTGGGCATCGGCAACTGCGCGCTGGCGCCGCGCGTGGCCAAGCAGATCGTCGACGAATACCTTGCGCCCATCGCCATCGGAGAAGATCCGTTCGACTACGAATACCTGTGGCAGAAGATGTATCGCCGGACGCTGGCATGGGGCCGCAAGGGCATCGGCATGGCGGCGATCTCGGCGATGGACATCGCCATCTGGGACATCATGGGCAAGGCGGTGAAGAAGCCCGTGTTCAAGCTGCTCGGCGGCCGCACGAAAGAGAAGATCTGGTGCTACGCGTCGAAGCTCTATAACAACGACGACCGCGACGCCTTTCTCGGGGAAGCGCAGGGCTATCTCGACCAGGGCTTCACCGCGATGAAAATGCGCTTCGGTTATGGCCCGAAGGACGGCCCGAAGGGCATGGCGAAGAACATCGAACAAGTGCGCCTGCTGCGCGAGCTGGTGGGCGACGAGGTGGACATCATGCTCGAGTGCTACATGGGCTGGACGCTCGAATACGCGCGCCGCATGTTGCCGCGCCTCGCCGAATTCAATCCCCGCTGGCTGGAAGAGCCGGTGACGGGCGACGACGTGGAAGGCTATCAGGAGCTCAAGAAGATGAACATCCTGCCCATCTCGGGCGGCGAGCACGAGTTCACGGTGTACGGCTTCAAGGATCTGCTCGAACGGCGCGCGGTGGACGTTATCCAGTACGACACCAATCGCGTGGGCGGCATCACGGCCGCGCGCAAGATCAATGCGATGGCCGAGGCCTGGTCGGTGCCTGTGATTCCGCACGCCGGACAGATGCACAACTATCACCTCACCATGGCATCGACCGCCAGCCCGATGTCGGAGTTCTTCCCGGTGTTCGACGTCGAAGTGGGCAACGAACTGTTCTACTACATCTTCGACGGCGAGCCGCAGCCGGAGAACGGCTATCTGCAACTGTCCGACGAGACGCCGGGTCTGGGCATCACGCTTTCCGACAAGCATCTGAAGGATTTCGACATCATCGAATGAGCCGCATGACGGCAGGGCCCACGTAGCCCGTGAAGCAGTCAACAGGAGACAGGACATGGAAAGCAGGATGGAGGCCCGCGCGGCGACGCGCGACGCGGCAACGGCGCAGCGCGCGACGAGCGTTCGCTGGCGCATCTTCGGCGTGGTGTTTCTGATCACGCTGATCAATCTGGTGGATCGCATCTCGCTGTCGATCGCGATGCCGACCATCGCGAAGGAGTTCTCGCTCTCGCCAGCGATGCAGGGCCTCATCCTGTCCAGCTTCTTCTGGTCGTATGCGCTGCTGCAGATTCCGGGCGGCTGGCTGATCGACCGCTTCGGCGCGCGCAAGGTCGTCGCGGGCGCGACGGTGCTGTGGGGCCTGTTTCAGACGCTGATGGGCGCGGCGACGGGCGGTCTGTCGATGCTCGTCATGCGGGTGGGACTGGGCGCCGCCGAAGCGCCGCTGTTTCCCGCCGGAAGCAAGCTCAACGCGCTGTGGCTCTCGAAGAAGGAACGCGCGCGCGGCGCGGTCCTGATGGATGCGGGCTCGCCGCTCGGCGCGGCGATCGGCGGCCTCGCCATCTCCAACCTGATCCTCATGTTCGGCTCCTGGCGCATGGCGTTCGTCGTGGCGGGCCTCGCGACGATCGCGTGCGGGTGGCTTGCGTGGCGCTACTTGCGCGACGATCCCGCGAAGCATCCGGGCGTGAACGCGGCGGAGCTGGCTCATATCCGCGACGGCGCGCCCGCGCAGGCCAGCGCCGCGGTTCAGGCAAGCGCGCATACGCAGGACGCACCCTTGCCACTGCGCTCGACCGTGGCGATGTGCGTGGGCCGCATGGCCTGGGCGATGATCTTCTTCGGCCTGCTGACCTGGGGCCCGAGCTATCTGACCCAGGCGCGGGGCCTGAGCCTGTCGCAGATCGGCGCAGCCACGTTTTTCATCTTTCTGGCGGGCGCATGCGGCTCGCTGACGGGCGGCTTTCTGTGCGATGCGTTGTGCTCGTGGGGCTTCGCGCGCGGCAAGGTCGTGAAGAGCATGATCGCGGTCTCGGGTCTCGCGACGCTCGCCGTGTTCGCGGCGCTGCCGGGCATTTCATCGCCCGTGACGGCCATCGCGGTGCTGTGCGCGGCGGCGTTCGTCCTGATGTGGGGCAGCCTGTACTGGAGTCTGCCGTCGCTGCTCGCGAGCCCGGGGCGCGTGGGCCTGCTCGGTGCGTGCATGAATTGTGCGGGCAGCGTCGGCGGCATTTCGATTCCGCTCATCACCGGATTCATCCTTCAACGCACCGGCTCCTTCGACGCCGTGCTGCATTTTTATAGCGCCTGCGCGCTGGTCTATATCTTCGGTTCGCTGGCAATCGACCTGCGCCGCACGCGCTGACATCAAAAAGGAAAACGACGATGAAACCTCGTATTGCAGTCCTGCTCGGCGACCCTGCCGGCATCGGTCCCGAACTCATCGCGCGCCTTCTCGCGCGGCCCGAAAACCGCGCGCGCGCCGATCTGCTCATCATCGGCGACCGGCGCGAACTGGACAAAGGCATGGAGATCGCGCAACAGCGCTTCGACTACGACGTGGTCGAAAGCGAAGCCGATGCGAAGCGCGATACCGATGTGCCCGCTCTCATCGATTTCCGCCTCGCCGACGACGCGCCCTATGAGCGTGCGGTGTCGACGGAGCGTGGCGGCCGCTACAGCCTCGAAGCCTTCAAGAAGGCCCTCGCGCTGACGCGGGACAAGCGCGCTCACGCGATGTTGTTCGCGCCCGTCAACAAGACCTCGCTGCACATGGCGGGCATGGAGACGAGCGACGAGATGGAATGGTTCGCGCGGCAGCTCGACTACAGCGGCGCGTTCTGCGAATTCAACGTGCTCGACGAACTGTGGACTTCGCGCGTCACCTCGCACATGGCGCTCAAGGACGTGAGCGCGCGGCTTTCGGAGGAACGCATCGTCGGCGCGATCAGTCTGATCGACGACGGCCTGGAGCGCGCGGGCATCGCCGCGCCGCGCATCGCGGTGTGCGGCTTCAATCCGCATAACGGCGACAACGGCGCATTCGGCCGCGAGGAGCTGGACGTGATCGCGCCCGCTGTCGAAAAGGCGCGTTCGCTCGGTTTCGATGCACAAGGCCCGTTCCCCGCCGATACGATTTTCGTGCGCGCGCGCGACCAGAAGGCGTTCGACGGCGTGGTGACGATGTACCACGATCAAGGCCAGATCGCGATGAAGCTGATGGGCTTCTGGCGCGGCGTGACCGTTCACGGCGGCCTGCCGGTGCCGATCGCGACACCTGCGCACGGCACGGCTTTCGACATCCACGGCCAGGGCAAGGCCGACGCGGGCGCGACGCAAAAGGCGTTCGACATCGCCGTGCGCATGGCGCAGGACCGTCTGGGCTGATGCCATGATGCGCGAGCACATCGAGGCCCTGCGCCGGCGCTTCCTGGATAGCGGCGACGATTCAGACTTGCCCATCGTCGACGCCCACCATCACTTCTGGGATCTGGCGCGCAACTATCACCCGTGGCTGCGCGATCTGCCGCGCATCGCGTTTCGTTACGGCGATTACGAGACGATCTGCCGCGACTTTCTGCCCGACGATTATTTCGCGCGGGCGGGCGGTCATCGCATCGTCAAGACGGTGATGATGGAAGGCGAGTGGGACCCGCGCGATCCCACGGGCGAAGCGCGCTGGGCCACGGGGCTGCATCAGCGCACGGGCCTGCCCAGCGCGATGGCCGCGCAGATCTGGCTCGACCGCGACGATGTCGCCGAGGTGCTCGCCGCCTATCGCGACCTGCCGCTCGTGCGCAGCGTGCGGCACAAGCCCGCGGCCGTTCCGCGCGACGTGCATCGCGCCGACTACAGCGCGCCCGGTTCGATGCGCTGCGAGCGCTGGCGGCGCGGTTACGCGTTGCTCGAAGCTAGCAACCTGATGTTCGAGCTGCAGGCGCCGTGGTGGCATTTCGAGGAAGCGGCCGAACTGGCGCGCGACTTTCCGCGCACGACGATCATCGTGAATCACACGGGCCTGCCCGCCGACCGCAGCGACGAAGCGCTCGCCGCCTGGCGCCGTGCGCTCGCTGCGCTCGCGCGTCATCCGAACGTGTGGCTGAAGATTTCAGGCATCGGCGAGCAGGGCGTCACATGGAGCGTCGCGCGCAACGGCCCGGTCGTGCGCGATGCGATCGCCGCCTTCGGTGCGGCGCGCTGCCTCTTCGCGAGCAACTTTCCCGTCGACAGTCTCGTGGTCACGCTCGACGACCTGTTCAGCGGCTTCAAGGCGATGGTCGCCGAACGCACGCGTGAAGAGCGGCTCGCGCTCTTTCATGACAACGCGTGCGCGCTCTATCGCATCTAGACATTATTCAGGAGACATGGCTCACATGACTGCACCGATCTATCGCGGCGTGTTCCCCGTCGCGCCCACCATTTTCGACGAAGACGGGCGGCTCGATCTCGAAGGCCAGAAGCGCGCCATCGACTTCATGATCGACGCCGGTTCGCATGGCGTTTGCATTCTCGCGAACTTTTCCGAGCAGTTCGCGCTCTCCGACGCCGAGCGCGAGGCGGTGCAGCGCACCGTGCTCGAACACGTCGCGGGCCGCGTGCCGGTGATCGTCACGACCACGCACTTCGGCTCGCAGATCTGCGCCGAGCGCAGCCGCGCCGCGCAGGACGCGGGCGCCGCGATGGTCATGGTCATGCCGCCGTATCACGGCGCGACGATCCGCGTGAGCGAGCGCGGCATCCAGGAGTTCTATCAGCGCGTCTCGGATGCGATCGACATTCCTATCATGATCCAGGACGCGCCGGTCGCGGGCACGCCGCTGTCCGCGCCGTTTCTGGCCCGGCTGGCGAAGGAAGTCGAGCACGTCTCCTACTTCAAGATCGAGACGGCGCAGGCGGCCTCGAAGCTGCGCGAGCTGATCGAGCTGGGCGGCGACGCGATCATCGGGCCTTGGGACGGCGAGGAAGCGATCACGCTGATCCCGGATTTCGATGCGGGCGCGACCGGCGCGATGACCGGCGGCGGCTATCCGGACGGCATTCGCAGGATCGTCGATGCGTACGCATCCGGCGACACCGAGCGGGCGGCGGCGCTCTATCAGCAATGGCTTCCGCTCATCAATTACGAGAACCGCCAGTGCGGGCTCGCGGCATGCAAGGCGCTGATGAAGGAAGGCGGCGTGATCCGCTCGGACGCGGTGCGCCATCCGCTCGCGCCGATGCATCCCAAGGTGCGCGAAGGGCTGCTCAAGGTGGCGCGCAGGCTCGATCCGCTGGTCTTGCGCTGGGGCAAGTGAGCTTTGCTTGAACGCGCGCGGCTGTTCGCCGAGCCGGTCCGGTGAAGGCCATATCGTTGCCGTGATCGATCGCGCGTGGTGCGGCGGCCAACGGGTGTTCAGGCGCTATGCGCCGCAATACTGCACCGGCGTCACACCTCGACTCTCGGCCTGCACCATGATGCGCAGGTGCGCGAGGCGGCGTTGCCTTTCGTTCCTGCGTTCACGCAAAAGCCGGGAAAAGCGATCTGCGCAATACAGAATCGCGATCCATTCACCGACCTGAAGCCTCCGCCTGCCAAAGAGCGGCGCACTCCCTTCATCACCATCCCGCCCGCTTTCCCGGACCCGAAGCGTTGTTGCCTTTCGGACAACATCCTGTTCGCCTTGGAGAGCCTACTGGCGTTCGCTACCCCTGACTACAATCTGCCACACGGTCGGTCGAAGCGCGAGCAGGAACAAGCACGCGAAATTCGTGGTCGTGCTCGTGTCTCGCCCCGCCCAGCGCGCCTTACCCCGCTCAATGACCAGGAGTATTGAAGATGAGAGAAGCAACCCGCAATGTGCAGCCAGTCACCGCCAACCTTGGCAAGCACGGTTCAGGCGAGCTCGTGCCTTCTCGCTATGCCGTGCGCGTGGGTGACGTCGACGTCGTGCTGATCAGCGACGGCATTCTGCCGCTGCCGACCTCCACCATGTCCACTAACGTGAGCGAAGCGGACCGCAACGAATGGTTCGATGGTCGTTTCCTGCAACGTGACATGTTCGACTGGGCGCTGAACATCGCGCTCGTGCGCAGCGGGGAACGCGTCATCCTGATCGACTCGGGCGTGGGCGACGGCTTCGAATACTTCACGCGCGCCGGCCGGTCGGTGATGCGCCTGGAGTCGGCTGGCATCGACCTGGCGGCAATCACCGATATCGTGATCACGCATATGCACATGGATCATGTCGGCGGGCTGAACGTTGACGGCGTCAAGGCCAAACTGCGCCCCGATGTGCGCATCCACGTGTCGGCCGCGGAAATGGAGTTCTGGAAAAACCCGGACTTCAGCAAGACGGTGATGCCGGAAACGGTCCCTCCCGCGCTCCGCAAGGCAGCGGCGAAGTTCGTGAAACTCTACAGCGAAAACATCGTGCAGTTCGCTCGGACCGTGGAAGTCGCCGCGGGCGTATCGGCGCGCGTGACGGGCGGGCACACACCGGGCCACTGCGTCGTGGATGTCGCATCGAACGGCGAGAAGCTCACGTTCGTCGGCGACGCGATTTTCGAGGTCGGTTTCGACCACCCCGAATGGCAGAATGGATTCGAGCACGATCCTGAAGCGGCTGTGGACGTGCGCATCGCGCTGTTCAACGAAGCAGCTGAAACTGGCGCTCTGCTGGCTGCAGCACATGTCGCGTTCCCGTCGATCGGTCACGTTGCAAAGAACGGTGACCATTTTCGCTTCGTGCCGGTGATGTGGGACTACTGAGCCAGGTTCGACAACGAACCTGCGCTTTGTCCACTGACCGTTCTTCGCCCGCGATACCAGTCGGGCGATCACGCCGGCTCAAAGGTCGCCTTCGAGTCGCGTTCAGATAACGGACCGACTACAGGCGCACCCGTGGTGCGTTGCGAATGGACGACCATGACCTGCGCCGCTTTTCCGCGACGCAGCGTTCAACGCCTTGTATAGCGTATCGCGCGGTTGAACGCCTCGAGCGCCTATGAAACAATGGACAGCGATCACATCTAGCAGGACATGACGTGCATCATGGCCAACGACCAGAAGCGCCGCCGGACCGTTCTGCATTTCGCGCTCTATGGCGCGGAGACCGACCAATCCTGGGTCGACATGGTCCATTACGAACGTATTCCTCTGCGCGCCGGCCGTTTCGACTTCGACATCGAGCCGCACGTCCACGACGCGCTGATCCAGGTGCTCTATGTCACGGCCGGGGGCGGCGAGACCTTCATCGACGGTAAGACCTGGACAGTCGAAGCACCATGCCTGATCGTCGTGCCAGCGCGTTCGGTCCACGGCTTTCACTTCGCCAGCGACATCGACGGACACGTCATCACCGCCGCGCAGTCCGCGTTGGAATCGCTGGCAATGACGGCCGCGCCGGAACTGCTGGAATTCATCCGCACGCCGACGGTGCTGTCGATCGATCCCGACGTCGAGCGCGGCGCATCGCTGGACACTTTGTTTGAGTCGATCGGGCGCGAGGCGGAGAGCCACGAGCGCTGGCAGTTCATCGCAGGGGCAGCACTGACGATCGCCCTGTTCGTCAAGATCGGGCGCATCAGCGAAAGCGCCCGGCTTTCAGCCAGATCCGAGCAGCGGACCATGGCCGTGCGGATCGAGCGGTTCCGCGCCTTGCTCGACCGCCATTGCCGTGAGCGGCGGCCGGTCGCCAGCTATGCCGAAGAAATGGGCGTGAGCACCGGCCAGCTCTCGCGCATCTGCCGCACCACCTTCGGGGTTTCGGCAATCGAGGCAATAGATGCACGCTCGATCCATGAGGCAAAGCGGCTGCTCGGCTATTCGACGCTCAGCGTGAAGCAGATCGCCAGTGAACTGGGCTTTCAGGACGAGGCCTATTTCGGTCGTTTCTTCCGTAAGCAGACGGGGCTTCGACCAACCGACTACCGCTTGGCGGCCCACGATCGATCCTTGCCGCCCGAACCGGCGAGCGCGGGCTGACTCGGCCGCGCCCCCGTCATCCGCTTCAGGCCGATAACCCGCCGAACTTCACGAACAGGTGTTCCGGCCCGGAGTTGGTCAGGTTGTTGCCCCGCACATACTGAATCGGCCTTGCCGGATCGAGCGCGATGTCAGCCACCTTGCGGGCCAGGGCCTTCGTTGCGATGAGCGTCTCCAGCTTGGCGAGCGGCGCGCCGAGGCACTTGTGCATGCCGTTGCCAAAACCCAGATGGCCGTTGGAATCGCGGTCGATGTCGAACGTTTCGCCCTGCGCAAACTTTCGGCTGTCGCGGTTCGCCGCCGACAGCAGCAATCGCACCACCGCGCCCTTGGGCAGATCAATGCCCGCGACCGTGGTCGCCTCGGTGGTGATGCGGCTCACGCGCTGGACAGTCCCACGATAGCGCGCCACCTCCTCGACGAAACGGTCGGCGTCGGCAGGGTTTTCGCGGATCCGTCCCAGCAGATGCGGCTGCTCGGTGAGCATGCGAAACGCGTTGGCGACAAGGATGGTCGTCGTGTCGTGCCCGGCGATGAAAACGAAGGCGCACAGCTCCTTCGCTTCCGTTTCCGAAAGCGCCCCGTCCTTCCACATACGCGCGATATGCCCGCCGATCGACTGGCTGCCGGTGAGCGCGAGCCGCTCCAGCGCTTCTTTCAGGTAGGCGAAGAAAGCCTGCGCGCTCTGCTCGTCGGTGCCGGTCCCCGGCGCATTGCGAGCGAGGCGCCCGAAGTAGCTGAAGGTCTCGTCCGACCAGAACTTCATCTTCTCCTCATCCTCGTTCGGCACGTCGATCATCGTCGAGATGGTCGAGATGCTGAGCGGGATGGCGAAATCGTCGACGACATCACCGCCGCCTTTGGCGATCATCGCGTCGATCAGCTCCTCCGCCCTGCGCCCGATCTGCTCGATAAAGGGATCGAGCGCCAGCGGCAGGAAGGACGGCTGGACGACCTTGCGCAACCGCGAATGATCGGGCGCATCGAAGAGCGTGAGGAACGTCAGCGGCGGCGGGCTGACGACCTCGGAGGAAAACAGCTTCGGATTGCGAATCGCCTGGTAGACATCGTCATAGCGCGAGAGGAACCACACGTCCGAAGTCGCCGACTGGCAACGCAGCACCGGCGCGTGCTCCCGCATCCAGCGGTAGTGGTCATAAGGGTCGCCTTGCGAGCCGTCATCGACCACCTTGAATGGTTCCAGCCCCTCGGGCCAGTCCAGTTCGTGTGAATAGGGCGGAAGGGTCTTGGCCGTGAAAGGGCAGATCTGCGGCGCGCTCTGCGGCACGGCGGCCGGGACGGAAGGGGGCGCCGCGAGCATCGCTGCCGGCTTACCCGGCGTCATAGGCTCCAGTGCCCGGCTCATGGTCGCCTTGGAATGGAGTGCATGCAGCGCGATCACGTCTCGCGCCGCGTTCAGGTCGCCCAGTTCGAAGGCGGCGACAATGTCCCGGTGCTGCTGGACGATATCCCCGACGATCTCGATCTGACCGGTCAGTGCACGAGCGATGTAGTCCTGCACGGCCAGTTGCCGGTAGAGCGCGATCAGCTGGGCGTTCCCGGAAGCTTCGATGGTGAACAGGTGGAAGGCGTGATTTGCGTCGATATAGCGTCGGACATCGGTAAAGCGCCGCCCGGACACGAACGGCGCCGTCGCCTCGGCGAGCTGACGGAACCTGATCAATTGCTCGCTCGACAGCCGCCCCATGGTCAGCTGAGCCGCTCCCAGTTCGAGCGCCATGCGCAGGTCGAAGGCTTCGTCGACATCGACAGGAGCGATGCGCTCCTCGCCGGTCTGAACCACGAGGCCGGTTCCGGCGAACTTCTCGTAATAGAAATTGCGCGGCGTCAGCCCTTCGGACGACAGAAAATCGCGCACCGCATCGACCATCGGCGGCGGGCCGCAGAGATAGACATCCGCGTCCCCATCGTTGAGCTGAGAGGCGCTGATGTGATGGGTCACATAGCCCTTGTTGCGATAAGCACTGTTGGGGCTGGCGACGGTGCAGGTATAGGTGAAGTTCGGCAGGCGCCGTGCATAGGCTTCGAGCCGGTCGATGCCAGCCAGATCCTCGTCGCTGTTCACGCCCAGGATCATGTGGATCGGATGCGGACTGCCACCGTCCTCGACGATCTCGTCCAGCATCGAGAGAAATGGCGCGAGGCCCGTGCCACCCGCCAGAAACAGTACCGGCCGCTCGATCGGGCGCAGATAGAAGCTTCCCAGCGGCCCGCGAAACTCGATCGGGTCTCCGACTTTGGCGATTTCGCGGAGCCATCTCGACATCATCCCTTGGCGTACGTTGCGAACAAGGAAGGACAGGCGCGCCTGGGACGGCCCCGAGCTGAACGAGTAGGAGCGTGTCTGATCGGTGCCGGGGACCCGGATGTTGACATACTGCCCGGCAAGGAAGCTGAGATCTGCGCGGTTCTCGAGCTCGACAGAGAAAGCGATCGTGGTATCTGACGCTCGTTGGCAGGCGACGATTCGTCCGCTGTGGGAGGACGGTCCGGTACCCGAGACATCGGAGCTCGTGGCGATGCGGATCACACAGTCGGAACGCGGGCTCATCTGGCAGGTAAGAACCTTGCGGGCGCTCGCCTCCTCGGAGCTGAGCGCATCTTCCACGCAGTCGCCCAGAACGTACTCGCCGGACTCGCAGACCGCCTTGCAGGTGCCACACACGCCATCACGACAATCGAGCGGAATATTGATCTTGGCGCGAATGGCGGCATCGGTGATTCGCTCGCCCTCGTCGCATTCGATGAAGCGTGTCACTCCGTCTTCAAAACGGAGGGTTATCTGGTGGGTCATGACGGTGTCTCCTCTAGAGGCGCCCGAACAACCGCTCCGCTGGCGGAATCGTCGGTCGAGTCGGCGCGCGAGGCAAGCTTGATGCTCGCAAGCGCCCGGCGGGTTCAGTGACGCCAATTTAGAGCCTCAGCCGCATTCCTTTCAATGGACAGAGACGTCGTCAAGCCGGACAAAACGTGCACCGACGTTGTCGCTCTCAAGCCGGCTGAGCCGATGCTCAGACAGCCTCACATCGCCTACAAGGTCGACGACCTCGAGGTGGCGATCGAAGGACATAGGTCATCCTCGGTCCCTGCGAGCCCGTAGATGCCCGCTTCCGTACCAGACGCCGCAACACTGAAACAGACCGCTTTCCGTTCGCGCAAGGGCGTGACTCTGCTCTTGCGGATGAGTTCGTAGACATATGCGCCGGGCACCGTCTCGGTCTCGGTCAGCGCGCGCGTGACATCTTCCAGAATCGACTGATTCCTCCTGAGGAGTTCGAAGCAGCGCTCGTTCATCTCCTTCAATAGCGCGTTGGCCTGTTCGATCGCGCCATCGAGTTGCCGACCTGCAATCTCACGTGGCAGCGCGGCGAGACTGAACAGATTGCCATCGCTGCCGAATCCGAGCCGCGACACCATCTCCAGACTGATGCGCGATGCTTCCTGCAAGTCCTGCGCCGCGCCGCTCGACGCCTCGCCAAACACCAGCAGCTCCGCATTGCGTCCGCCGAGCAGCACGATCAGTTCCTTTTCCAGCTCGCTGCGGCGATACAGATGCTTGTCCTGTGGCTTCGTGATGAGTGCCATGCCTAATGCGCCGCCGCGCGGCAATACCGTCAGCTCCTCCAGCACGCCAGCGCCCAGCAGCGCCGCTACGATGCCATGTCCCGCTTCATGCACGCCGACGCGACGGACTTCGTCCGCATCGAGCGCCTTCTGCGCGCCGCTCACATCGCCGATGCGCACCACCTTGACCGCCTCGTGCAGATGCCCGGCGCACACCATGCCCGCGCCTTGCCTGCGCGCGATCAGCCCAGCCTGATTGACGATCATCGACAGCGACGCGGGCGACAAACCGACCGTCAGCCGCGCGAGCTGATCGCAGTCGATGTCCGCTGAACGCGACGGCAGCTTGCCCAGGTAATACTCGAAAATCTTCACGCGATCCGCTACATCCGGCAGACGCACCGGCACGATGCGATCGAAGCGGCCCGGACGGCGCAGCGCTTCGTCGAGATTGTCGGGAAAGTTGGTCGCGGCGACGAGAATCACGCCTTCGTTCTTCTCGAAGCCGTCCATTTCCGCGAGCAGCTGATTGATGACGCGGTTGCTTTCGGCATCAGCGGAACCGGATGCGCCGCTGGTGCGCGCGGCGAGCCCGTCGGCTTCGTCGATGAAGATCACCACGGGGCCGTGCTTGCGCGCCGTCCTGAACAGATGTTTGACCTTCTGAATGCCGGCGCCGTAATACTTCGCGCTGAAATAACTTCCCGTGATGGCGATGAAATGCGCGCCGCATTCACCCGCCAGCGCCTGCGCGAGCCGGGTTTTACCGACGCCGGGTCCGCCCGTCATCAGCACGCCGCAGGGCGGCCGGATGCCCATTTTCGTGAACGACTTCGGATCGCGCAGATAAGCCTTGATGTCGTCGAGCGCGGCCTTCGCTTCGACTGCACCGATCACGTCGTCGAAGCACATGTCGGGCGGCGCGTCGATCAGCGTGGCGTCGCCCTTCATCTCGCGGCGCATGTACCAGAGCATCAGAGCCAGCAACAGCACGTACACCAGCATGCTGGCCCAGTCGCGAAACATGCCGAGCAGCGGCCCGACGCCCGCTTGCGCACCGACGGAAACATTCGGCAACCACGCGATCTGGTAGTCCGGCGCGCTGTCGCCCTTGGTCGGATTGAGCAGCAGCGATTGGGAGAACACCGCGAAGCGATCGGTGACGAAATAACGCGAGCCGCTTTTCGTCGAAACGAGGATGGCATCGACCGTCACGCCGATCGCGGCCACGCGCTTTTCCCGGATATCCGCGAGCATGCGTGAGGCGTCCTGCTCGGTATGCGTCCATGGCGACGGGTCCTGCCGCATGTGATAGACGATGCTCGTCGCCTGCAACGCACTGTCGTGCCGGTCCGCCCCGCCATGTCGCAGCACGCCTGAGCCGATCGCGATCAGCACGGCGGCGAGCGCAGCGAAGGCGATGAAGAGCCGCCGGCGGCCACGCCGCGTCCATCGTCCGTTCTTTCCCGGTTTCATGCGGTTCTTCCCCGTATCGCGTAGGTGTGCGTCCCTCTCGTGCGGGGACTTGTCGCTCATGCGCCGGCCCTTGCGCGTTGTATGCCTTGTATGTATTGGCGGCGACGCAGGAGCGCAGGCGATGAATCTTGCACGCGATGAAAATTCGCGTCCGTGCGCACGACCGCCTTGGCGGTCGCGAGCGTTCACCCGTTGCCGGGCCGTGGACGACTCGCGGTCGAGCACCGCGTCTTGGTCAGATGCACACCGATCGGGGGGAAGCAGCGGACGTGACCGGGCGAGGAAGACCGGTTGGAAAGGTTGACGCTCTGGTGGATACCGCAGGATTGCTCGCGATCCGTCGCAAAGGCATCTACTTTGCGAGGGTCACGCTCGCGCAGATGATCTGTTTCTTTTCGGACACGAGATGAAGGGCGACGCCACCTGAACGCCGGAAGGCGCCGCCGCACAGGGAGAGCAATGCCGGCTTCGAAGCCGCAAGCCGGCGTTGAGAAGATTCGTTTGTCTCAATGTCATGACAACGGCAAGCCGTTGCGCCTGCGCAGTTCGAGAATCAGTGCGCTGTGGTCCAGCTCACCGTCGCCATGTTCGATCATGTCAGCGAAAAGGCCATCGACGAGCCCCAGTACCGGCAACTCCAGCCCCAGGCTCTGCGCAAAACCGAGCGCCGTCTTCGTATCCTTGATCTGATACTTCGCCGGCCCGCCCGGCGCGAAGTCCCGCGCGATCATGCGCGCCGCGTGCTGGCGCAGGATCGTCGAGTCGGCGAATCCGCCGAGGAGCGCCGCGCGGACCTGCGCGGGATCGGCGCCGCCGCGTTCCGCGAGCAGCATGGCTTCGGCGACGGTGGCGATCGTGCTTGCCACCATCATCTGATTGACGAGCTTCGCGAGCTGCCCCGTGCCGGCCGGGCCGATGCGCGTCGGACGGCCCATCGTCTGCAGCAGCGCGCGCGCACCTTCGAAGACCGATGCCTCGCCGCCGGCCATGATCGCGAGCGTGCCGTCCCGCGCGCCCTTCTCGCCGCCGGAAACGGGCGCGTCGAGATAGCCGATATCGCGCGCCGCCGCCGCCTGTGCGTGCCGCTGCGCGGTATCGACGGGGATCGAGCTCATCACGATCAGCACGCTGCCCTCGCGCATTCTCGCGATGATGCCGTCGTCACCGAGCAGGATGTCGTCGCACGCGGGGCCGGAGCTCAGCATGCAGATCACGACATCCGCATCGCGCGTGGCTTCGCTCGCGTGTCCCACCACCTCGACTCCTGCATCGACGAGCGGCGCTGCCTTGTCCCGGGTGCGGTTCCATGCCGCGACCCGGTAGCCGGCGCCTGCAATGCGCCGGGCCATCGGCAAGCCCATGATCCCCGTGCCGATAAAGCCCACTGCGAGGCTCGCGCGCATCATGCAGGGTCGCGACGGCCGAAGCGCACGGGGCGCTCCGCGACGATCAGCGCCGGGAAGCCAGCACGAAACCGATCGAGGTGCGGCGTTTGCAGGTGCGCATCGAACGCGGCGCGATCGTCGTAGACTTCGTAGAACATCACGCGCGCCGGTGTTTCGTCGAGCTGGACGATGTCGAACTGCCTGCAACCGGGCTCGTCGGCGAGCGAGTGCCGCGCATCGTCGCGGGCGAGCGCGAGGAAGTCGCGAACACAGTCGGCCTTGACTTCGAACTCGGCGACGACCACGAATGCTTCGGTTCCGCTAACCATGCCGGGCTCTCCGTTCGATGCCACGATGTGCGCGCCTCACGCTGCCTTCGCGGGCTTGCCGAGCGCACTGTGCTCCATCTCGCGACGCAGCGCGACGACATCCAGATCGCGTTCGAGCTCGACATCCTCGAAGCGCACGATGGTGTCCTTGGCGACCGGGCGCTTGAGCCTCACGTTGTGTGCGAGCCCGATCGGCAGGCCGCCGATGGCAAGGCTCTTCGATGCCGGGATCGCATTGGCCCAGACCGCATAGCCGCCTTCGCCGTCGAGCATCTCGCCCGGCTTGAGGTCGCGCTTGGCCGTCGCGACGGCGTCGCCCCGGAATTCCTTCGATGAGCCCGTCGCCTCGCCGCGCAACACGGCCGACAGCACGCTCACGCTGGTTTCGAGACCGATCATGTGGAAGGGCCGCCACATCGAGCCGTACCAGCCGGTCGGATCGACGAGTAGGCCGTATTGCTTGAAGCACGCACGCGCGTATTCATTCGGCGCCTTGAACGTGACGAACACACCGTAGCGGATGTTGTTGAGCACTTCGCGGCCGTCCGGTTCCTGGCTGGCGGCGATGTCCACGAGACCGCTGCGCGAAAGACGTCCGCCATCTTCCGCGGGCCGGAAGACGCGCGCCAGGTCATGCAGGCCGGCGGGAGGGAAGGCGAGACCGTTGTCCGGGCAATCGAGACCCGTGCCGTTCGCGACCGCCGCCATCTCGATTGCGGCCTTCGTGCCATCGGTGAAGGAGTTGTACATCTTCGGGTTGAAGTCGCCTTTGGCCACTTCTTCCTCGGTCCAGCCGAAGAAGCCCCACACCGTGTCCGGCGTCGAATAGCGATAGCGCGGTTCGAAGTTCATGCCTTTGCCGGCCGAGGTCAGCTCGAAACCGCACGAGCGCACCCAGTCCACGAGTTCGCAGATGATCGCGGGCTGGTCGCCATACGCCATGCTGTAGACGAGACCGCGCTCGCGGGCGCGCGCAGCGAGCAACGGGCCGCACATCGCGTCGGCCTCGACGTTGACCATCACTACATGCTTGTTGCCTTCGATCGCGGCCAGTGCGTGACGCACACCGGCGATCGGGTGTCCCGTCGCTTCGATGATGCATTCGATTTCATCGCACGCGGCGAGCGCGGCGGCATCGTCGAGCACGCACGTGGCCCCGGTCTTGACGGCATCGGAGAGGGTGCGCGCGCCATATTGCTCGGCCGGCCAGCCGACGCGCGCAAGCGATGCACGCGCCTTGCCGACGTCGAGATCGGCGACGCCCACGACATGCAGCCCTTCGATATGGCGGGCTTGCGAGAGCACCATCGAGCCGAACTTGCCGGCCCCGATCAGGCCGACGCGAACCGGACGTCCGGAAGCGTTGCGTGCCTGGAGCAGACTGGAGAGATTCATGTGCAATCCTTTGTGGTCGAAACTATGGATCGTGGCCGCGAGCGCGGCGCGCGGTGAGTGGGCCGAGTGGCGTGATCGAAGGCATGACAGCGGTGCGCCTTACTTGCGAGCAAGTGTAGTCAGGGGCATCAGCCAGAACAATTAACATTTCCAAGGCGATTCGTTAGCCAGGCTTCAACGTCAGCGGGCGGCGGGAAGTTGGGACGCGGATTGCCAGGCGGCACGCTCCGCGCGCAGCCAGTCGAGGAACAAGATCACTTTCTTTTTGTGCAGATGCTCGAACGGGCAGACGATCCACTGCGTCGTCAGGCGGATCGAAGGAGGCTCGCGCACCGGGCAGATCAACGTGCCGTCGCGCAGCTCGCGCCACATCATCAGCGTGCTTTCGAGCGCGATACCCATGCCGTCGACGGCCGCATCGATCGCCATGTGGCTGCGATCGAACAGGACGCGCTGGCCCGGATCGAGCGGCGCCGCGCGCGCCACCGAGAACCAATGCGGCCACTGGACTTGCGACTTGATCGAATGAATGAGCCGATGCCGCTGAAGATCGGCGGCATCGAGACTCGACGGCACGCAGTACGCGGGCGAGCATACCGGCAGGAACGATTCCTCGGCGAGCGCTTCGACATAAACGCCCGGCCATTGCCCGGTGCCGTGACGAATCTCGACATCGACCGCTTCCTGCGCGAAGTCGGTCATTTCATTGGTGCCGTTCAGGCGCACTTCCAGATCGGGATGACCGTCGAGGAACGAGCGCAGGCGCGGCAACAGGAACTTGGTGGAGAGTGTCGGCGTGGCGCGCACGGTCAGTAGCGTGACGGAGCGCAACCCGCGTATACGCTGAGTCGCATCCGCGATGCGGTCGATCTCCTCTGAAATCATCGCGAAGTAGCGCTCGCCGGCTTCGGTCAACGCTACGCCGCGTCCGACCTTCGTCATCAACGCCGTGCCCAGGTGCGTCTCGAGCGACTGGATCTGCTGGCTCACAGCCGATGGCGTGACGTTCAACTCCGCTGCTGCACGAGAGATGCTCCCCGAAGTCGCCGCAGCATGAAAAACACTGATGGCCCGCAATGGCAGATACATGATCACCCTTTAGATTGGCTACACCTTTGCGCAAAATAATTGAATTGTCCTTCACCAACAAGCCTCTTATATTTTGCTCACGCAGGACCGGCAGCGCCTCGACAAGAGTCGAACATGCGCCGCAACGTGCCGCGACGCCATACCTACAAAGTGGCGCGCCTCAGCAGGTTCATATGAATGGAGACAGCATCATGAGCACGTCGAACTCGCCGCGCCGCATCTCGCGACGCGCGGTGTTGAAGGCTGCGGCCGCCCTTCCGCTGGTAACGATATGGACCCGGCCCGCACGCGCCGCCGAGTTCACCTACAAGCTCGCTACCGGGCAATCCCTTAATCAGCCGATCAATACGCGGCTCAAGGAAGCCATCGACCGCATACGCGAGGCAAGCAGCGGCAGGCTCGAGATCCGCTTCTTTCCCGCATCGCAACTCGGCTCGGACACCGACCTGCTGTCGCAGACGCGCTCGGGCGCGGTCGAGTTCCTCAATATCTCGGGATCGGTGATGTCGACCGTGATTCCGCTCGCGGCAATCACCAATCTCGGCTTTGCGTTCTCCGACTACGATCAGGTCTGGCGCGGCGTCGATGGCGATCTCGGCAAGATCATCCGCGCACAGATCGACAAGAGCGGGTTCGTTTCGGTGTCGAAGGCGGCGGACAACGGCTTCCGGCAGATCACGTCCGCCACGAAACCGATCAAGGCGCCCGAGGACTTGCGCGGTTACCGCATTCGCGTGCCGGTTTCGCCGATGTTCACTTCGCTCTTTCAGACGTTAGGTGCGAACCCGACGTCGATCAACTTCAACGAGCTCTACACCGCGTTGCAGACGCATCTCGTGGACGGCCAGGAAAACGGCCTCGTCACGATCGAGGCGGGCAAGCTCTACGAGGTGCAGAAGTATGTGGCCGAAACCAACCACATCTGGGACCCGTTCTGGCTGGTCGGCAACCCGCGCGCATTCAACGCGCTGCCCGACGATCTCAAGACGATCGTGAGACGCGAATTCGACCGCGCGAGCGTCGAGCAGCGCGCGGACGTCGCGCGGTTGAATACATCGCTGAAGTCGCAACTCACCGGCAAGGGTCTGACCTTCGTTCCCGCCGACCGGGATGCGTTCCGCGCAGCGCTCGCGAAGTCCGGCTTCTATACGCAATGGCGCGACAAGTTCGGCGCAAGCGCATGGAGCGCCCTCGAAGCGGTGACGGGGAAAATATCATGAGCGCGGCGCACAAGCTGGAGGTGCCGGGGACGTCTTTCGTGCGCGACGCGCACGGCGAAAGCGTCCTCGAACGCTGGTTGCGCCGCGGGATCGAAGTGCTCGCGGCAGCGGCGGTCGTCGGCGAGGTGGCGCTGCTGTTCATCGGCATCGTGGCGCGCGCGGTGTTTCATCAGCCGCTCATCTGGTCGGACGAGCTCGCGTCCATCCTGTTCCTCTGGCTTGCGATGCTGGGCAGCGCGCTCGCGGTGCAGCGGTCGTGTCACATGCGGCTGACCTTCTTCGTATCGCACATGACGCCGCGCGCGCAAGCGTGGGCCGAGACGCTCGCGGTCGCCGCCGCGGCCGCATTCTTTGCGCTGGTGATGCATCCCGCATTCGACTACGTGCAGGATCAGGCCTTCGTCGAAACGCCTGCACTCGGCTGGTCGGGCTCGGTGAGAGCATGGGCGATTCCTTTCGGCTGTGCGGCGGCATTGGTCAGTTGCGGGCTGCGCCTTGCGCGGCATGACCGGCGGCATATCGTCGGTGCGCTGGCGCTCATCCTGCTGATCGCGTCCGGCTGTTATCTCGCCAAGGCGCCGTTGACGCACATGGGACAGGGCGCGCTGCTGGTGTTCTTCATCGGCGTGCTCGGCGCGGCGGTGATGGCGGGCGTGCCGATCGCCTTCGCGTTCTCCCTCGCGACGAGCGCCTATCTGCTGACGACCACGTCGACGCCGCTCAGCGTCGTGGTCGGACGGATGGACGAGGGCATGAGCACGCTGATCCTGCTCGCCGTGCCGATGTTCGTGCTGCTCGGGCAACTCGTTCATGTGACCGGCGTGGCGCGCGTGATGGTCGCGTTTCTCGCGTCGCTGCTCGGTCACGTTCGGGGCGGCATGTCGTATGTGCTCCTCGGTGCAATGCTGCTGATCTCGGGAATCTCGGGATCGAAAACGGCCGATATGGCGGCCGTCGCGCCCGTGCTCTTCCCCGAGATGCGCAAGCGCGGGATGAAGGACGGCGAACTCGTGTCGTTGCTTGCCGCGTCCGGTGCGATGAGCGAGACGATTCCGCCGTCGCTCGTGCTGATCGCGATCGCGTCGGTGACCGGCATATCGATCGCTGCGCTGTTTACCGCGGGTATCCTTCCGGCGATCGTGCTCGCTTTGGTGCTTGGCGTCGTCGCATGGTGGCGCGCGGGACGCGAGGAAGAAACGGACGAGAGCCGAGCGGGAGCGGTGAGGGCGCCGTGGTCGCACGTGCGTCGCACGTTCGTGATCGCTTTGCCGGCGTTGTTGCTGCCGTTTCTGATTCGCAGCGCGGTGGTCGAGGGCATTGCGACTGCGACGGAGGTATCGACGATCGGTATCGCCTATTCGCTCGTTATCGGCCTTCTGATCTATCGCGGCGGCCTCAAATGGAAAGCGATCATGCCGATGCTGCTGCAGACGGCGGCGTTGTCCGGTGCGATTCTGTTCATCGTCGGAGCGGCGAGTGCGATGGGCTGGGCGCTGACACAGTCGGGCTTCTCGCACGATCTCGCGGACATGATGACGCGAGTCCCGGGCGGTGCCGTCGGCTTCATGCTGGTGTCGATCGTCGCGTTCATCGTGCTCGGCAGCGTGCTCGAGGGCATTCCCGCCATCGTTCTGTTCGGGCCGTTGCTGTTTCCGGTCGCGCATCAGCTAGGCATCCACGAAGTGCACTATGCGATGGTCGTCGTGCTCGCAATGGGACTCGGCGTGTTCGCGCCGCCGTTCGGCTTGTGTTACTACGCGGCGTGCATCATCGGCGAGGTATCGCCGGAAGCGGGTCTAAAGCGCATCTGGATTTATCTGGGCATGCTGCTGCTCGGTCTGATCGCGATCGCCTTCGTTCCCTGGATCTCGATCGGCTTTCTTTGAACTTGTCGAGTCGATGTGCCGTTCAGGGCTGACCGAGGGTCGTCAGCCCTTCTTTTACGCCGTCTTCCTCCTTATCCCGATGCCGTCCAGGACGGATGGTCTCCTCGCGCCTGGAGATCTCCCGACGCCGCATGAGCGTGGCTGTTTTCGGTAGATACGAGAGAGACGCGCGCACGGATGCACGCGCGTTGCCTTTCGTCCTCGCGCTCGATGCTCAAAACGTATAGCCCACCGACAGGAACGTCACGATCGGATCCAGCTTGAGCTTCGATTCGCTCTTGACCTGGCCGACGGCCGAGTTCGTCGTGAGCGTCGCGCGCGCCGACAGCCACATGTACGACACCGAGAACGCCGCCGACCAGTGCTTGTTGAAGTTGTACGAAAGTCCCGCATTCACGACCGGCGCAAAGGAGCTGTTGATGTGCACGCTCGTCGGACCCGTCAGCGCCGTGCCGGTTTGCGGCGTATAGAGGAACGCGCCGTTCGCCATCTGCTGGCTGAGCTTGACGTCCGAGAACCATACATACGACCCGCCCGCGCCGACATAAGGCCGGAACTTGCTCTGCGCACTCAGGAAGTAGTACTTGAGCAGCAGCGTCGGGCTCCATTCTCGAGCGGTGCCGAGTTCGCCCAACGGCCCGAGCGTCCCTTCGCCGTTGAGATGAAACTTCGGCGGCACGCCCGTGACCGCTTCGACCGCGATGTGATCCGTGACGAAGTACTGAAGCGTCAGGCCGAAGGTATCGGCATCGCTGACCGATGCACTCGCGCCTTGCTTCGTGACGGTCTGGCCCAATGCGGTGATGTTGAACGGGCCGCTCGAGTCCTGCGGTGCGAAGTGCATCCAGCCGGCACTGACCTGGACGTCGCCTGCCGACTGTGCGTATGCGCCGCTCGCGCCGGCCATGCCCAATGTCGAAAGGGCTGCGCATGCAATGTGTTTCAGCTTCATTTTTTCTCTTCTCGTTTCAGATATCAATCAGGTATGGGCGAGCGCGTCCGCATCGCCCGAGTCATGAAAGCCGGGGCGATGGGCGTGCAACTAAGGAAAAGCAATTGAACCGGTGGTCTCTACAGACAGCAGTCGAGGCTTACCTTGAAATATTCATAACTCATTTGAATGCTGCGTTTTACCGCATGCACTTCGTCGACGCCGGGCGCATTGCCAAGCAGCGTCGCCACGATCTCTAGCGCCTCCCAAGGATGTGCGTCGTCGTAGTGCGCGTGAAGGCTGAGCCAGCGCAAGGCCTTGCGGCGCATCGATGCCGGGAAGCTGTTCGCATACGTCTCGCTGCTGCAAACGAATGCGGACCACTCGCCGGTGACACCTTCGATTGCGAAGTTGGTCGCGGCGATGCTCGCGGCAAGCGGGTCGCCGCTGCTGCTTTTCCAGCACCAGTGCGACAGTGCATAGGCGAGGGACGAGCCGCTGCCCTTCATCAATGCGCGCTTGTTCACATCGTGCGCCGCGGCCCAGTCGACCCAATAGTCGGCATGGTTTTGCTCGACGCGAATATTGCGCGTCAGATAGCGCCGCGCCAGGTCTTCGCCGCGCGAATGCCCGTAGCGCAGCTTTTGGAGATTCATCGCCATGTATTGCGGAAACTGCTCGACGACCGGCCAGCCATTTACCAGAAACGCCTCGGCCTGGCGCGGCGACAACTCGGCGTCGCGCATCGCGGCAAAGATGGGATGGTCGATGACCTGCCGCTTGGCTTCATTCGTTTCGGCCAGCACGTCGCCCAACCAGGCCGGGTAGCTGGCAATGTCCTTCAAATCGCCAACTCGCTGAAAAGTGGGATCCAACATCTCCTCCTACGTCACTTCAAGAAATTCAATGTTCTGCGCCCAGAGGGCCGGCCGCCCGACATGAAACCCCTGCACGAAATCCACGCCCATGGTGCCGAGCGCCTGCAGGATCGCTTCGCTCTCGACGTATTCCGCGATCGTCAGGCGCTCCATCGAATGGCCGATATCATTGATCGCCGCCACCATGTCTCTGCTAACGGCATCTTTGAGCATGTCCTTGATGAATCCTCCGTCGATCTTGATGTAGTCGACGGGCAGATGCTTCAGATACCCGAACGAGGACATGCCCGCACCGAAGTCGTCGAGCGAGAATTTGCAGCCGCGCTCTTTCAGGTCACGGATGAAGCGCGCCGCTGCGGCAAGATTGGCTACGGCCGTGGTTTCGGTCACTTCGAAGCAGATCGACGCGGGGTCCACGCGGCTGATCTCGAACTGATCCGTCAGGAATTGCAGAAAGCGTTCGTCGCCGATCGAAGCGCCGGACAGGTTGATGGCGTATTGAATGCCTTCTGGATTACCCGTTCTTTCGAGCGTCGCGAACACGGCGCGCACGACCCAGCGATCGATTGCGGACATCAATCCGTAACGTTCCGCCGCAGGCAGGAAGTGGTAGGGCGACACGATCTTGCCGTTTTCGCCGACCATGCGCAGCAGCACTTCGACATGCCGAGGATGCTGCTTCGATGCGTGGCTGCCGGCGGAGTCGACCGGGCGAATTTCCTGCTCATACAGGCAGAAGCGGTTGTTCGCCAGTGCGTCCTTGATCCGGCCGCACCATGACATGGCGCTCGCGTGCCGCGTGAGTTCCTTGTCGCCGCGAACGGCGAGATGCACGCGGTCGCGCCCGCGCTCCTTCGCGAGATAGCAGGCGATATCGCCGAAGCGCATCGCTGTTTCGGTATCGAGACCGCGCAGATCGACCAGACCGATGCTCACGCTCGTCGACAGCTTGTGCGTCTCGCACGACCATTCGAACGCGGCGACCTGTTGCCTCAGTCGCTCGGCGATCGGCAGCGCGGTTTGTTCGTCGCAATCGAACATGAGCGCGGCGAACTCGTCGCCGCCCAGACGAGCCAGCGAATCCTCTTCGCGCAGGCAATTTTTGATCAGACTGGCCACTTCCCGCAGCATCGTGTCGCCCGCCGCGTGACCATAGGTATCGTTGACGACCTTGAACTGATCGAGATCGATCATCATCAACATGCAGGCGCGCTGCGCGCCTTCGATGCCGGGCTGCGCATGCAGCGATGCAAACAGGCGGCGCTCGAACTCGGTGCGATTGAGCAAACCCGTCAGGCCATCGTGCGATGCCTGCCACGAAAGCTCCGACACGTACTCGCGCTCGCGTGTCATGTTGCGCAACAGCAGCACGACGCCCGTGATCGTCTCGGACGTATCGTGCACGACGGATGTGATCGCCTGCACCACGGTTTCGGTGCCGTGGACGTTGGTCAGGACGAGATCGGTGCTCGCATCCCACGGCTGCTCGCCGCGCAGCGCCTGTTCGATCAGGTCGACGGGCCGGCGGTCCCATTCCCGCGCGATGGAGGCGAGCTCGGTCAACGGGCGGCTCACGCAGCCGGCCGCGTCGCGGCAGAAGAGGCGCTCCGCCGCCGGATTGATGAACTCGACCAACCCGGTCGGCCCGACCGAAATGACGGCCTCGCCGATCGAGCCGAGCGTGGCCTTTGCGCGCGCCTCGCTTCGTCTCAACGCATGCTCCGAGGCGAGCCGCGCGGTGATGAAGCGCCGCGCGTACCAGACGGACAGCGACACGAGCAGCGCCGCGACCACCACGTTGACGACCAACAGCAGCAGCGCGGTTTTACGGAACGCGACGCCGAGCACATCGGCGAAGGCGCGAGAGATCGGCGCGATTGCGGCGTTGATGTTCCAGATCTCTGCCGTCAGCGAATCGACCTCGTTTCGACCCGAGCGGCCCGCGGCCTTGGCGACGCGAAGTTCGTTCGCCGCGGCGACGAGCTGCTCGACGAGCGCATCACCGCGCGTCCAGTACGTGACTGCCTGTTCGAAGAAGCTGTCGCGACGGAAGGTGCGGAAGACCCAGATCACCGAGCTCACGTCGGCGGGATCGACGCCGCTTTCGAGCAACGCTTGTCGTGCCGTGCCAAGATCGGATCGGGCGCCGTCGAGCGCAAGCCGTGCGCGCTTGAGATTGAGTGGAAATGCGATCGCACTTTGATATTGGCGAAAGGCTTTCTCGTCGCCAGTCTGCGCGTAGCGGATCAGATAGAAGACCGCGTCCTTCTGGCCTTTCGACCACGTGCTTTCACCGCCGATGTAAGCCCGCACGGACGACATGATCGACAAGCTCGTAGCAACGAGCGCCAGCAGCGACGCAACGACTGCCACGAACGGCCACGTCGTCTTGAACAGTTGTCGATTGGTCTTCGATGCCGCTGGCATTTCGAGCCTGATAACAAGTTTTTATGGGCGTAGCGACAAAACGATCTCGCCTTGCGAGGAACGTATTCGGAAAACAATCCGAACGGTCGTCTTTCAAAGCAAGTTTTCGTTCGCCTCTATTTCTAACGGCGCAAAGGAGATGAACTTGAGGCTCTAATCGAAACGTTAGAGGCGCGGCTGGGAATCTTAACCGCAAGAAATGACAGACTTGGCTTTGATAGTAAGAAAGAAAAGACACTGTTGTTTTTATCACACCGGGAGATTCGCCTGTTTGCTGCTGTTCGTGAGAAGGCGGAAATTTGTTCTCAGGCCGAACGTGCGTGCTTATAGGAGTAGTGCGGCGAGTAACCCGGCAGACGCGGCACGGCGCTTTTTAAAACCGACCGCTTGGAAAATATATTCTCGGTTCGTCTCTTGATTAAAGTTATCGAGAAATTCATGATTGGCTAAAGCGGCCCTCAAAATCTTTTATTTGTTTTCGACCTGAAGACGATAGCGGTCCGATTCGCGGATCGATCAAAAGATATCAAGTCGTGATTCAATCGATCATCCCTTCGCCTCGCCACCCGCATTGGTCAACTGCCACTTCGGAAAGACGCCCGATGAATCCACGCTCCACGATTGGCCTGCGTCGTCCGCGACGATCGCGCGTACGCCGCGCCGTTTCGAGGCGTGCGGCCGGTATCTGCTGACAGGCGCTTCGCGCTCGAATGACAGGCTGCCTTGCTCGTTAAAGACGACGGCAAGCGGGCGCTCTGCCTGCCCGGACGCGTCGAGCGTCACGACCACGGGCCCGGAGGGCGCGCGCAGCACCGCGTCGGCAGGCTTGCGGCCGGCGAGGATCGCCACGAGCCGCGCAGACGGGCCGGACGGACGGGCTTGCGGATCGGACTTGTTCGACGTATCAACCGTGTCGGGGGAGACGGCGTTGCCGGACGCATCGCCGGTGCGCTTGCGCACGGGAGGCGGCGGCGAGTCGAGTGCTGCCGGTGCGGCCATGCCACCGGCCTGCACGACGAGCATCACGTGCCAGTCGTCGGGTGTGTTGTTGTAGCGCGGCGCGAGCAAGACGAGGCGCAATTGCGACGCGTCGAAGCCCGCTTCGCGCAGCAGCAGGTACTTGGCGACAGCAAAGTCCTTGCATACGCCGCTCTCGGCGAAGAAGCGCGCGGGCGCATAGTAGCTGCCGTCGGTGCCGTCGCGATAGCGGATTTCATTGATCAGGGCGTTGGCCAACATCAGCGCGGAATAATCGCCCGTCTCCGCGCGCGCGGCGCGTACCTGTGTCACGAGCCGATTCCAGCCTGCGGGCTTGAGTTGCCGATGCGCGCGCATCGCGTCGCGCAGACGCTGCACGCGCGAAGCGCCTTCGGCGGACTGCTGCGTATCGCCTTCGAGCAAGCTGGCAAACAGCAGCTCGCCGACCTGAGCAAGCTGAGGCCGCAGTTTGCGGTTCGCTTCCCACCACGTCGCGCCGCGCAGCCGTTCGATGCCGGGATCGGATGCGTCTCGCGTCTCTTCGGGGATCTCGTTGCGGGCCGATTCGATTTGCGCGGGTGGCGTGGACTCGACGGCGACTACGACGGGACGAACGATTGCGCCGCCCTGGATCGTCACCGAAGGAGGCCCGCTGCGCGACGTGCAGACGCTGCCGATCGCCGTGATCGCAACGATGCCGCACAGTAATCGACGATGCAATCGCCCGGACATACGATCCCCACGATTCAGTCAAGGTCGCCCGGGCTGCTCTGAATGGCCTATGCCGGGCGTCCCCGAACACTGCACATGACGTGCCAATCGTCAGCGTGAACGTGGGGAAAACTAACGGACAGGCGGTGGGCGGTGCGCGCGCCGGAGCGTGCGGAGCTGCGTGTGTGGAGCGGCAGGGGAGGGATGGTGGTTCAGGTCCAACAGCTTGCAGCGCAATGTCGTTCGCTACGCGACATGTATTCGGTGAGGTGCGGTAGAGGAAAGCGCTGGCAACCTCATTGCGGCCATCGACTTTTCACCCGCTCGAACGTCAGGATACCTACGCCCTCGCGCCCGCCCACAGGACTCTTGTTGGGTTCGGTCTTGATCGTAAGCGTGTCGCCATCGATGGTGTAGAAACGCACCCGGTCTGTTTGAAAACTAGCACTTATCTTTCCAAGAAAATTAGGAGAATGAATGATGGAGAAGTCGCATCGCGCTCGGAATAGGTAGACGGTGGGCCCGGTCTCCCGCGAGACGTTTGAATGACCCAACGACTTTGGATAGCAGCCGGTGAGCCACGCTGGCGCCACGGTGAACCGCCTTGCCGACGTCGCGGTTAAGCGGTGGCCGTCAGCTTTCATTTGGTTGCGAATGCACACGTCGGGCCCCGCCATACGGCCTTTCGACCAGCGCGAAAGGGTATGGCCGAATGCAACGTATAGTTCGGACCCGGACCGCCTCTGTTCGACGGCGTACATTCCGACTCCGATCGGGCGGAAAGCGGAATGGGGATCTCCTAAGCTAAGGGCAACGGTGTCGACCGGCCGAGAGCCTTCTCCTGCGCTGGTAGGAAAGTGAACGAAGGAGGCGTCGAGTGCCTGTCATCCTCAACGAAGAACATCTGCATCGTCGCCTGTCTCGTCTCGATGGCTTCATACGAGACGAGTTCGAATACGTTGGCCAACGTGTTACATGGTTGCTAACATCTCATTCGTTTCTGTTTACAGCTTTCGTAGTTGGTTTAAACGTCGGGGTACGGGACCGACCTAACAGCCAGCGATTGAATCCAGCCGATGCTGCGGACATCATTCCGAGTCTTCTGGCAGCACTGTGTTGGATTGGGATCGCGTCATCTTTGGTTGTCTTACTGGGCGTTGCGGTCGCGCACAAAGTCGTGAATGAAAACTACAGACGCCGGAAAGCCACGGAAGATGCGGCAAGAGCACGCATGCCTCCATTGATCGAAGAATTTGACGCCCTTCCCAATCAACAGGGATGGTTGTATATAGTCGGAAGTCTTTCAGGGTTCGTTATGCCATTGTTTCTCGCAGGAGTCTGGTTTTGGCTCTGGCTTAAGCTCTGATCTCTCACATCAATTCCCAATGGGCGAGCACGGACCGGTGCTTTCGGCCATTCAGTTCGAAACGACGAAAAGCTGTATCACCGGCCTTTGCCGACCTTGGAGAGGCCAGTGCTGGGCGTCAGCAATCTGGCGGGTTGGCGACGTGAGGGCGTCGGGCATCGGGAGGAGTGCGCCGCCCCGCCGGGAGAGACACTCGCCCCGCTCCAATATGGCCGGACTTCCATTGCTCCTCAACCCTTGACGGCAGTGTTAGTTGTTAGCGCGGACTCGATGCCGGGATCACGGTCGCGTGCCCGCGTGTCGCGATGTTTCGGCCCTGGTTGTCTACCGATGCAGAGACGGTCGTCTTCGACAAGGCACGTGATTCATAGTGCGCTTCGCTAAAGCGGATTAGCCGGCAGGCTTCGATGGATAGCCATCGAAGCCATTGCAGCTTCACCAACTGCGACGCAGATCTGATTTAGCGAATTTACTGCATCCCCCGCAGCGTACAGTCCATTTACGCTCGTCCGCTGGTGCTTATCAGTCACGATCATGCCGTCGCTGTCTCGCTGCACATCAAAGCCACTCAAAAGTTCCGCTTGCGGGAAGCAGCCAAGCACCGGATAGACAGCATCGAATACATGTCGGCGCCCATTCTGGCAGGCAACGCTCACGGGCGCCTCGGTGTTATCCGGTAACTCGAGCGCACCGGTCGGGATCAAATCGATGGAGTTCTGCGCCGCGAGCGCACGCTCTTGTTGCGTCAGCACATCGATATCGGAGGCGATAACTGCCACCTGCTGACAGAACGTGCGGAAAAACAAGGCATGCGACAGCGCACGTGATGCCGGACCTAGCATTGCGATCCGCTTGCCTTGCGCTTCGAACCCGTCGCATATCGCGCAGAAACGGAGCAAACCTCGTTGAGTCAGCCTAACCGCCTCGTTGATCGGCGGAAGTTTGTCGCGGATTCCACAGGCGAGCAGTGCACGATGTGCGACCAGGTTGCGGAACGAAGAACCGATATTGCTGCAATATTGAACGAAAAACCTGCCGTCAATCTCTCTTATCGTCGTGACTCGGCCTTCGACGACTGGCACGTCGTAACACTCTATCTGACGACGCATCTTGGCGAGCAGTTCATTTCCATTGATACCGCTCTCGAAGCCAGCGAGGTTACGCACGATGGGGATCAAAGACGCTCTGCTCTGACGGTCGTCGATCACGATCGTCGAGCGCCTGAACCGTGCGAGATAGAGGGCCGCGGTGAGGCCAGCGGGCCCGCCACCGACAATAATGCAATCAACGATCGGATCGTTCATCAATGTCTTCGCTTACGGTCGATAAACCTGCGTCTGCATGCTGGAGTGCGCATACGATTCCCGGACATGTTGCTTTACATCTTGGGTGCATGAGCAATATCGATTCCCAAGATGAGGAAAGATGCGCGCGTCCACATTGTCGTCGACGCGCCCGCGCGGCGAGATGCGCGCGAACCAGGTTGGGGTGTGCGCAGCCGCTTTATCGGGCTCAAGAGCTCGCGACTGACTCGCGGGCGCGAAGGCAGGCTTCGAGCGAACCGCCCGCGAAGGAGGAGGAAGACCATCTCGCGTGGTGCGCTCGAGAGGAAGGACCCCCACGGACCGCAGCGGGTCGCGTACCGCTCACCCCGTCGCCTCGCTTGCACAAATTTACCCCTCGCGTCCTGCCCGACCGCTTTCGTCTGGAATATGCATTGCTCCCACAGCGGATGTCCTTGCGAATTGGCCAGCTGATCCGATGGAGAGAACCCTCCGCAGCTGGATGGGTAGCATTGGGACGACGTCAAAGACGCTGAGAATGAAGGTCTAGCACTCGGTCGAGCGGCCTGGCAACGCGCAGGTGTTCGAAACTGGAACGACGCCTGGGGCATCAGCGGAGGGTCATGTGGTAACGCTGTACGGTCCGACTCACGACCTCCGACAATCGATGAGGTCGGTCGGGCAGGCGTGCATGTAACCGGAGAAACATGATGAAAGCTGTTGTCTATAGAGGTCCGCGCGATGTCAGCGTGGAAAACGTGCCCGATCCCAAAATCGAGCGGCCGACTGATGTGATCGTGCAGATTAGGAGCACCAATATCTGCGGTTCGGATCTGCATATGTTCGAGGGCAGGACCGACTTTGAAACGGGGAGGGTTTTCGGGCATGAGAATCTCGGCCAAGTCACGGAAGTGGGGCAGGCGGTTGAGCGTTTAAAAGTCGGGGACTGGGTGTGCATGCCATTTAATATCAGCTGTGGCCATTGCCGGAATTGCGAAAAGGGATTGACCGCATTCTGCCTGACTGCCAATCCACAACCGGGCATGGCAGGGGCTGCTTTTGGCTTCGCCGACATGGGACCCTATCAGGGCGGACAAGCGGAGTACCTGCGCGTTCCATGGGCCGATTTCAACTGCCTGAAGCTGCCTTCCGACGCCGAGGAAAAGCAGAACGACTATGTGATGGTGGCCGATATCTTTCCGACCGGCTGGCATGCCACTGAGCTCGCCGGCCTACGCCCGGGCGACGCAATCGTCATCTACGGCTCGGGTCCAGTCGGGCTCATGGCCGCGCATGCAGCGATGATCAAGGGTGCCTGCAATGTGATGGTGGTCGATCGCCATCCGGACCGGCTCCAGCTGGCGGAATCAATAGGCGCGGTCGCCATCGACGATTCGAAGTGCAATCCGGTCGATCGCGTCATGGAACTCACCCATGGTCTGGGTGCCGATGTCGGCTGCGAGTGCGTCGGCTATCAATGCCATGATCCCGCCGGAAAGGAGATTCCAAATCTGACCATGAACAATCTCGTCCAATCGGTGAAGTTCACCGGCGGCATCGGCGTGGTCGGGGTATTCACTCCACAGGATCCCGGCGCATCCGATGACTTGGCCAAGAAGGGGGAGATCGCGTTCGACTGGGGAACGTGCTGGTTCAAGGGCCAGCATATCGCCACCGGGCAGTGCAATGTCAAAGCCTACAACCGCCAACTGCGCGACCTGATTCATGCGGGCAGGGCGAAGCCCTCTTTTATCGTTTCACACGAGATCGAACTGAGCAAGGCACCGGAGGCCTACCAGCACTTCGACTCGCGTGACCGAGGCTGGACGAAAGTCATCCTGAAGCCTGGTGCATGAGAGCATTTCTCACGTATGAGTCATGGCGGATGAAAGCCGGTTAGAAGAAGGTCCAACAGGCCCGCTCGCCCCTTTTTCTACTGGACCAATACGAGCCCCCCGAGCGCATTCCTGTCGGTCGGGGGCGCTCAATGTTGGTCGCGCCTCGACAATTTACGTTTTTCCGGGGGCGGCCTCAGTCTGCGGACCGGGAGCCCGATTTACTTCGTGTATTTTGAAAGCACCACGCGCGAGAACGAGTTCATGAACTGCTCGACGCGCTCGAAGCCCCCCGCGTCCTGCGCGAACACAGAAAGGCTGTCGATCAGATGCGTCAGCAAGAAGATCAGGTCTTCCTTTGGCGTGTCGCGCTTGAGTTCGCCGCTCCGGCTCGCGTGCTCGACGGCGAAAACCACCGCTCCGTGAATCTCGGTGGTGAAGCCCGCAAGCGCCGCACACGCGTCGTCGGTGAGGACATCGCTTTCAAGACGAAGGCGGCCGATCAGGCTCCACGGCTTGCGCGTCCTGCCGCTGGGGTTGTACGTGCGATAGAGGTTGCGGTTAAAGGCGATTTCCGCCTGAACCTTGTCCTGAAGCGACATGGTTTCGTCGAGCCAGATTTTTTTCTGACCTTCCGTGGCGCCGGCCACGTAATCCTTCACGACTTCTTCTACCAGATTGTTCTTGTTGCCGAAGTGATAGTGGATGTTGGTCGTGGTAATGCCGAGCTCCTTCGCGATTACACCGAAGGTCGTCTTGTGATAACCGTGCGCGATCAGAAGCCGCTTGGCCAGGTCCTTGATGCTGTCGTACATCGGGGATCGCTGTCTGGTCGCTGCGTTCGTCTTGTCGGTTTTCGCGGGCTTGTCGGTCTGACTCAAGGTTTCTGCTCGGTGAGGATCGGAACGGGAACTAAGCCTCATACGGGGCGAAGCAACGGCCGATTCTACATGACCCCTTTTATCCGGCTGGGCTTGCGCCTCGCGCATCTTTTCACCCGCTGTGTGAACTCGCATTTTTCCCTCCTCAAATTTCCGTTGTGTGTCGCTCGATGCAAGCAATGCAAACTCCAACGCAAAAGCCAGCGCACAAGTGTCGCATCGGCGGCGCGACGCGGCTGTTCGGCATCGTCGGCGACCCGGTGACGCAGGTGAAGACGCCGCAACTGATGAACGGGCTGTTCGAAGCGGGCGGCAATGACGCGGTTTGCCTGCCGTTCGACGTGCCGGTGAACGTGTTTGAACCGGCGCTGGCCGGACTGAAGGCGCTCGGCAATCTCGACGGGCTCGTCGTCACCGTACCGCACAAGGTGCGCGCCATGTCGATGGTCGAGGAAGTCTCGGACACCGCGCATCGCGTCGGCGCGATCAACGTCATGCGCGAACGTGCGGACGGCAGTTGGTTCGGCGACATGTTCGACGGCACGGGCCTCGTGCTGGGCTTAAAGCGCATCGGCTTCGAAGTGCGCGGCAAGCGCGTGAAGCAACTCGGCGCGGGTGGCGCAGGCGCGGCGGTGGCGCACGCGCTGGCGGAAGCGGGCGCGGCGAGCATCGCGCTGACCGATCCGCAGCGCGAGTTGCCCGAGCAGTTGGTGGCGCGGCTGAACCGCTTCTACCCCGAGTGTCCTGCAAAAGTCGATGTCGATCCGGCCGATCTCGCGGGCGTCGATCTTCTGATCAACTGTTCGCCAGTCGGCATGCGGCCGGGCGACGGCATGCCCGCCGCGTTCGGCGCGTTCGCGCCCACGCTCCAAGTGGTCGACATCATCATGACGCCAGCCGAGACGCCGTTGCTCGAACACGCGCGCCGCAGCGGCTGCCGCGCGACCAACGGTCGGCCAATGATCGAAGGACAGCTCGCGGCGTTCGCGGCGTTCTTCGGCATTGACATGCCGGAATCGTTTTCCTGTTTCTCCGACGAACACGCCTGAGCGAGTCTCTATCATCATGCAAATCGTTCTTCCGGCCGCTTCCGGCCAGTTCGACAACTACACGCTCAAGGGCGATTACATCGGCGGCGCCCCGGCGGGCGCGCAGTTCACCCGCATCGCGTATTCGGCGGCGCACGTCGTCGCCGACCCGCATCGCAGCGGCGAGTTGAATCAGCCCGCCGCGCTCGATTGGGCGCGGACCATCGAATATCGCCGGTATCTGATCGGTCAAGGTCTGGGCATTGCCGAAGCGATGGATACCGCCCAGCGCGGCATGGGCCTTTCGTGGGACGTCGCGCTCGAACTCGTGCAGCGGACAATGGCCGAAACGCGCGACCTGCCCGGCGCGCTGATCGCCTCGGGCTGCGGCACCGACCATCTGTCCGCCGATGCGGCCACATCGTGCGATGAGGTAATCCGGGCCTACGCCATGCAGATCGACGCCATTCAGCGCACCGGCAGCCGCGTGATCCTTATGGCAAGCCGCGCGTTGGCGCGTGTCGCGCGGCATCGCGACGACTATCTGCGCGTGTACCGCGAAGTGCTTGCCATGTGCGAGCGTCCCGTGATCCTCCACTGGCTCGGCGGCATGTTCGATCCCGAGCTGAAAGGCTACTGGGGCAGCGACAATCTCGACGCAGCTGCCGATGCCTGCCTAGCCGTCATCGCGGAAAATGCGAGCAAAATCGACGGCATCAAGATTTCGCTGCTGGACGATGCGCGCGAGATCGCCTTCCGCCGCCGTCTGCCCGCGAACGTCAAGATGTACACGGGCGACGACTTCAATTACCCGTCGCTCATCAAGGGTGACGAGCAGGGTTATTCGCACGCGCTGCTCGGTATTTTCGATGCGATCGCGCCTGCCGCGTCGCAGGCGCTCGCCGCACTCGCGGCTGGCGATATCGCGCGCTACGAGCGCGTGCTCGAACCCACGGTAGCGCTGTCGCGGCACATCTTCCGCGCGCCGACGCGGTACTACAAGACGGGCGTCGTCTTTCTTGCGTACCTGAACGGCTTTCAGCCGCACTTCTTCATGCCGGGCGGCCACCACGGAGCGCGCCCGCCGCTGTATCTCGCCGACGTTTTCCGTCTCGCCGATGCAGCCTATCTTCTGCGCGATCCCGAACTCGCAGTGCAACGCATGCGGCTCGTGATGCAGACATTCGGTCTGTGACGGGCAATGAAAGGAGTGTGAGATGGAATCGCTGAAACGATGCGCAATCAATACGGCGACGCTCGGGCATCGCGAATCGCTGGACGTGACGCTCGACCGGATTGCGCGTGCGGGCTTCGGCGGCGTCGCGCCGTGGCGGCACGAAGTCGAAGCGCTCGGCGCGCAATCGGTGGCGCGTCAGCTACGCGCCCTGCAACTCACCGTGACCGGGTACTGCCGCTCGACGTATCTGACCGCAGCGACAAACACGGGACGGCGCGCGAGCATCGACAGCAACATTCGCGCGCTGCACGACGCCGCCGAACTCGATGCGCGTTGCTTCGTGCTGGTCGTCGGTGGCGTGAGTGCTAACGGGCGCGATCTGGCGGGCGCGCGGATGCAAGTCGAAGAGGGCATCGCGGAGTTGCTTGGCGAGGCGCGAAGGCTTCACGTACCGCTTGCCATCGAACCGTTGCATCCGATGTATGCGGCCGACCGTTCCGTCGTCAATACGATCGGTCAGGCGCTGGCGATGTGCGAGCGCATCGCGCCGGACGAGCCTTCGATGCTGGGCATCGCGATCGATGTGTACCACTGCTGGTGGGATCCGTTGCTGCGGGCGTCCATCACGGCGGCGGGACGGGCGGGGCGCATCTTCGCGTACCACGTCTCCGACTGGCACGCCGACACAAAGGACATGTTGATGGATCGCGGCATGATGGGCGACGGCGTCATTGATCTGCCGGGATTCCGGCGCAAGATCGAAAGCGCGGGATACGCGGGCATGACGGAAGTCGAAATCTTCTCGCGCGATAGCTGGTGGAAGGTCGCGCCGGACGAGGTGCTGGCGGTGTGCGCGCAGCGCCTACAAACGGCTTGTAAGGAACAAGGGAGGGCACATGAATCAGGCAATCAACCAAGCGGATCGGAAGGGACGTTTGCTCCCGGCGGGCAAGTACGACCTCAACGATATAGAGCCCGGCGATCACTACGTCACCTCCGGCATGACCGTGACGGAGTCGCACGTCGTCAATTACGCGGGCGTCTCGGGCGATCTGTACGACTTGCATATGGACGACGTCGCAGCGCAGGAAGCGGGCTTTTCCGGGCGCATCGCCCATGGACTGCTGGGACTCGCGCTCGCCGATGGCCTTAAGACGCGCAGCGACGTGCGTCTCAGGGGACTTGCGACGTTGAGCTGGAACTGGGCGTTCCGCGCCCCGCTGATGATCGGCGACCGGATCCAGGTGAATATCGAAGTCGCCGCGAAGCGCCTCACCAAACACCAGGATCGCGGTATTGCGACCTTGAAGCTGACCGTGCTGAACCAACACGGAAAGGTGCTTCAGGACGGCGAAACGCTCTTGCTAATGGCGAATCGAGTTTAGCGAACCGGTCAGCCGGCTTTCCGTTGACTGTGCAGGGCAACGCTGTGTTCGCGAACCCGAAGCAGCCAGTGCGGACGCAAGCAATTGCGCGCCGATGAGGTCCGACCAAGACCGAGTACCTCGGGCCGGTGCCGGGCCGTCCAGGGGAACTCCTTCGACGCGTTCAGCGTCGAGCAGCACGTCGGCGAACTTCCGGGGTCGGCCAATACGAGACAATTGAAGTTGCCAGTGTGCCGACGTTCAACCGTCTGCTGCGCGGTTGATAGCGGCCTTCGGGAGGTCAGTTCTTCCATAACGCCCCTCGTATCGCAAGGGGTGGGTTTCGGTCAGTGGACGAAAAAAACAATTCCCAACGCTCAGCTTCGCCATGGGTCGTGACAATGAGCGAATTGGCGCTATGGACGGACCCGCTTGGCGGTGCACAAGAGACTTCGCCACTCGTACCATCGCACAAGCTTTAGCCGGCCTCGACGGTACGATCGTGCGACGACAACACTGGTGATCCGGCCATGCCCTTTATCTGTTGAGCGCTATACCCCAAAGGCCCAAGGACGACTTCATTGTGCTGGCCGACAGCGGCAAGGGGCGCTCGCGGCAGAAGTCGAGCGCCGTCGAACGTCAGGGGCAAAAGAGGAATCTCAGTTTCCGACCCATCTTCGAGTTCGAGCTTTGCAAGTCCACCGCTTTCCTTCAGATGGGGATCGTTGAACAACTCTTCCGGTCGTGCGATATTGGCGAATGGCACCGACTTAGCCTCGAACTCAGAAGCCAGCAGGCACGGACTATGGCCAGCTAAAGTTTGCGCCAACGTCGGGATCATCCAATCCCGGGCGTGAACGCGCTCATTGTTCGACTGGAGACGGACATCATCTAGCAGGTCTTGGCGTCCAACGATGTCGCACAGCGCCTTCCATTGCGCGTCGCTGGTTGCAGCGATGAACATCTGATGGCCACCCGCAAGCGCGAATACATCGTACACCGCCCATGCATTGATGCGCTCCGGCATCGGCGCTGGTGGTTGTCCAGTAACGGCGAACTGTTGCATATGCTGCGCGGAAAGCAGCACACAGTTCTCGAATAGGGCGGAATGGACTTCCTTGCCATGACCAGTGGAACAGCGCTCATGCAGCGCGGCCAAGACGCCGACGGCTCCGAACATTCCACCCATGATGTCATTAGCTGAGCTGCCCGCGCGCAACGGCCGACCGGCGGGACCCGTCATGTAGGCAAGTCCTCCCATCATCTGAACAACTTCGTCAAGGGCCAGTCGCTTTTCGTAGGGTCCGTTGAGGAATCCTTTATGCGACACATAGATCAATGAAGGATTTCGCGCACTTAGTGCTTCATAGTCAAGCATGAGTTCCTTCATGCGGCCCGGTCGGAAGTTCTCGATAAAAACATCCGCGGTGTCTATAAGATGCAGGAGAGCCTCCCGACTCGCGCGCTCGTTCAGATCAAGAGCGATGCTCTTCTTGTTCTTGTTGTAAGCTCTGAAAAAACCGGCGCCCGCGCCGAGAAGGTGACGTGTGTTGTCACCCTTCGGAGGCTCGACTTTGATGACCTCTGCTCCAAGGTCGCCTAGGATCATCCCGCATGCAGGTCCCATTACCATATGAGAAAGTTCAACGACTCGGATGCCGTCGAGAGGGAGCCGGCCGGACTTTGATCTTTCCATCGAAGAGCTCCGTTATTTGCACCGGTTATGCTACGCATTGCGTTCCCGGAAATTCGAACCGCCTGGTCCCGGGTTTTAGCGCTACCGGGAAATCGCCCGGAAAAATGCCGTTCCCCGAACCAAGCCATAGCCTATCGGTGTGGAGAGCCTAACCACCGACGGGCTCGGGGAGGCGGCGAAAGCCGATTAATGCCGGTGGCTCGCGGTAGTGGGCGTCAACTCCCGCTTCCTGCTACTCGCCTTGTCCCGGTAGTACCACATGACGACACCGGCAAGGCCGAGAGCGCTGGCAAGGCCGCACAGCCCCATAGCGTGGCTGTGCGTAGTTGCTAACATCACGCCCATCAGGTACGGGCCGGTGAAACCTCCAATGTGTCCCATCGATGCCACGAAGCCGATGCAGGCGGCAGCTGCTGACCCAGCGAACAGGTTGGTAGGGGTGGTCCAGAACGTCGAGAGCGCTGAGAAAAGTCCCATCGCAGCAATCGATAGCATGAGAACGGCTATGACGCCGGGAGGAGCGAATGCAGTGGCGACAAGGCCCATACAGCCAATTAGGCACGCCATTGCTGTATGCCACCCAGCATTCCCCGCTCGATCGAGCCGACGTCCCCAATAAAGCATGAACACGGCTGCGGCGATGTAAGGTACCGCTGAAATGAATCCTGTCTCAAACGTCGACACCCCGAACGACTTGACGATTTGCGGCAACCACAGTCCGAAGCCATAGAGCCCCATGATGATGCCAAAGTAGCAAAGCGCCAGGAGTGATGCATGCAACTTGGCATGCCCACGAGCCGGTCCCTTGCTCTTTCGCTCAGCCACGTCATGCTCCATCGCACTCACCAGCCACTGCTTCTCCGTCGCATTGAGCCAGGTCGCATCACTGGGGCGGTCGGTGAGCACCCTAAGCGTGACGAATGCAAGGAGAATTGCGGGCAAACCTTCTCCGACGAACACCCATTGCCAGCCCGTTAGGTTGGCCACTCCATGCAACTTCATGAGCAGAGCCGATAGGGGAAGACCGATTACACCGGCGAGCGGATTTGCCAAGATGAAGTGCGTCAGCACTCGACCACGATACTTCTTTGGGAACCAAAGGCTGATATAGAAGATCATCCCGGGAGCGAACGCGGATTCTGCGGCACCCAGGAAGAAACGGGCTGCGTAGAAACTATGAGCATCCCAAACAAAAGCCATCCCCACGGCGAATAATCCCCAGGTGAAGGCCATCAGCGCCGTCAGACGTCGCGCTCCCATTTTGTGAATCAGCAGATTTCCGGGTATCTGAAGCGATAGGTAACCGACGAAAAAGAAAGCGGCGCCGAGGCCGAAGACCTGGGGCGTTAGACCGAGGTCCTTGTTCATTGTCAGTCCGGCGAATCCCAGATTGATTCGATCAACGTATGCGACAAAATAGAGAATCATAAGTAAAGGCGTGAGTCTTCTGCTCACTTTCCGCATAACCTGTTCTTCCAGATTCATGATGCTGTCTCCTGTTGTAGCACTACAAACGGCTCTCGACGTCGAGCCGCTGCGCTCCCGGTTGTCGTGATATTCCTCAGTACGCTGAACTGTCGTCAGGCGTAGCGATGCCCCGCGAGCGCTTTTCGCGCCGGGGCCGGACGGCCTGTAAGCTAATAATTACGGGGCAGCTACTCAAGGCTTCTCGCACCCTTCAACTTGCACAATAATCAGTGTGTGACAATTGCCCGCGCTAAGACCAGTAGCTCTCAAACCTTCGCGCTGGATTTAGCGTCGAGGGAAGTACGCGCGTTAGTTTCGAAGCTTCGCTCCTTGCCATACGCCGCTACGAACCAAGTCAGTCGTTATGTTCCGAAGCAGCTGGAAGACCGCTTCTGACGCAGAACTCGTGGCGCTCATTGCCGATGTGCAAATCGAAATGGGACGGGTGAAGTTTTGCGAACGGACCTTTAGAACGTACAGCTCTCCGGCCGCTTCTTCCTTGACGACCACTGACGAGGGCAGGAAAGTCGCGGCGATATCCTGCATGGCACAGGCTCTCAGAAGAGCAAGAGAGTCTATTTCGGCGGCGGGCTTGAACTGTAGGCCTTCGACCGCGCAAGCCGCCTCCACCACTGCTCGCATACTGTTGCCTATTGCGGGTGCTACTACGGGCGTCTCAAGCGCTTCCGAAAGGGTAACGTTCTTCTTCCCTTCCATTGCGAAACTGCTCCTCGGCGAGCAGACGTAAAACAACTCCTCATCGAGAACGGGCACTGTTTCGAGGCCCCGCGGCGCGTGCTCAACGAAGAGAATAGAAATGTCGAGCCGACCGCTTAGTGTGAATTCACCAAGGAGTACGCTCAGGCCTTCAATGATTTGGAGTCGAACCGCCGGAAGCTTCTCTCGGCATGCTCGAATCATCGCCATTCCCACGATTTCTGCAATTGCCGAAGGCAACCCTAGCGTAACGGTACCCGATGGCTCTTCGCTGGCTCTTGCAACGTCATCTTGTGCGATTTCGACCTGACGCAGGATCAACCTCGCATGTCGATACAGAAGTCGGCCCGGATCCGTCAGCTCAACTCCGGTCGCGCGGCGCAGAAGCAAGCGACTACCAAGCTCTTGCTCCAGGCCGGCTATCTGCGCGCTTATCGCCGATTGCGAGACATGCAAGTGATCGCTCGCTTTCGATATACTTCCGAGATCAGCAACCTTGAGGAAGTACTTCAGCTGCCGCATATCCATTGTGATTCGCCTCATCGAAGGCTGAAGCTACTGCTTGTTCTTCAAGGAACCGTTGGGCATCAAGTGCGGCCATGCACCCGGTAGCCGCGCTAGTAATTGCTTGACGATAGACTTGGTCTTGTACGTCGCCCGCTGCAAATACGCCTGGAATGTTAGTCATCGTTGCGTAGCCTGCTAATCCGGATCGAGTCGTAATGTACCCGCTGTTCATGTCGAGCTTTCCAGCAAAGATGTCGGTATTCGGTGTGTGCCCAATTGCGACGAAGCAACCCTTCACATCGAGCCGCTCTTCTTGACCATTCGAAAGGTCCTTCAGTCTTACTCCCGTAAGACCGGTCTCATCCCCACGGAATTCCTCCAGGACGAAACCCATCTTAAGTGTAACGCGCCGTTGCCGCACCTTTTCCATCAGTCTTGTCACAAGAATCGGCTCGGCACGGAGCTTATCCCTGCGATGAACCAGTGTGACATGCGCCGCTATATTTGAGAGAAGAAGGGCTTCCTCTACGGCTGTGTTGCCACCGCCAATGACGCAGACATTCTCGTTCTGGTAAAAGAACCCATCACAGGTAGCGCAACCCGACACTCCTCGGCCCGAGAATTGTTTCTCGGACGGCAGGCCAAGCCATTTTGCAGAGGCACCAGTGGCAATGATCAGTGCGTCACAGGTGTATTGCCCTTGTTGTCCATGAAGCGTGAAGGGCCTGCTGTCGAGGGACACTGAACGAATATGATCGTTCACGACGCTCGTCTCGAAGCGCTTAACGTGATCGAGGAAGCGCTGCATTAACTCCGGTCCTTGAACACCGTTGACCTCGGCTGGCCAGTTCTCGACATCAGTGGTAGTGGTGAGTTGCCCACCCGGTTCAGCGCCGGTGATAAGCGTCGGCGCAAGATTGGCGCGAGCGGCGTACAGAGCCGCGGTGTAACCTGCTGGGCCAGACCCGATGATGGCTACCTTGATGTGACTAGTTTTCATTTCCGCGTTCCTTCTATCTGACGCTACTCTGCGGCCGGGGCTGCGCTTGCGAGGGCAATATCGCCGCTCAACAAGTCAAGTCCACAATCCTTTCGGTAGCGGGAGCCCCTGGTAATCATCCGCCTCGAGTTTCGATGGAAGGTCGATGCCCTTTTCTGAAAGAAGCGAGATAAGTTGGCGGGTATGCTGCGCTGAGTGCCACGTAGACCGCTCGAGGAATTGATGTAAGGGATGTTCCCCATAAAACATTTTCAGTGGGTGTTGGCAGGACTTGTCCTCCAGAGTAAGCCACCAATGCTGGAGTTCTTCTGCAAGCGCCTTGCCTTCCACGACGACGTCATTCTTCTTTTGAATGCGCGCCGGCGCGTCGACATTCGCGACGACGGTCCAATCCTCAAGTCCGTCCTGCACAGTTTGCAAGAAAGCGTCAACGACCTGGAAAATGTGGTAGCTGAGATCGCGATAGGTGCGAGGCACGCCTGGGCGAAACGGAGCGTCGAATTCGGCCTCTGGTATCAACGGAATGATCGCGAGCGCCACACCCAAAACCTTGGTCCACTTCGCGTAGAGAATCTCGGGCGGCAGGCGATCCGTGATTGCGTCCATGCGGTCGACGAAACGCGCGACGTCTTCGATCGATTGAGCGTACACAAACTCGTCTCCCTTGGACACGATCGGGATTGAGCGCGCGCCGAGACGGCGAAGTTCATCGCGGCCTTGCGTGTCCGAGAGGACGTTGACAGACTTGAATGGGATCTCGAGTCGAGTGAGGAACTCCTTGACTCTCACGCAGCTTGAGCAGCCCGGCTGCCAGAAAACGCTGATTTCAGGAGACGCCGCTTGCATGTCTTCACCTCTCGTTGTGTCGGTGAAAAAATCGTACACACAGAAAAGCCCGCCAAGAAGCATGGATTTAAGATGGGCCATCGGAAAAACAGAGGGCCCGAAACAAGACACTCAATAAACGTTGGCCAGCGCGGCTAACGTAGGGCACCCGTGCGGGGTCGCACAACTTTCGAAGGCCCGCTGTTGGTGTCAAGAGCGGCTCGCCGCCTGTGGACAGCAGTGGTGACGCCGAAAGCTCGCTTCACCCGACGAGTTTTTTTCATAGCGGAATACTTTTAAGCGTGTACGGAGGTCCGTGTACTCGCTGACTTGTTCCGAGCGCGACCGTCTCCCAAACCACCGCACGCGTCAAGTATTGTCCGTCAGCTCGCTTCTGCTGGGCAAAGCCCGGAGGCGTCGATGCGCCGGTGTCAACCATCTACGCGGCTTTCATTCCGCATTTAATGCGCAGCGTCGGAGATGTCTTCGGGTGCCGTCGCCTGTCGAACGCGCCTCCAGCGAGTTTTTCTCACCGTCGGCCGAGATAAAGTCGTTTGTTGGGAGGCGACACCTCCGCTAATCTAATTGCACGCGCCGATCCTCACGGGCGCGTCAAAACATAAGCGCACGCACACGCTCATTCGACCACTTTGTCGGGGAGGAGCGGATAAGCATCTAAAGCGCGAGTCCTTCACGGACCATTATCCAAATTGTCGGAGACAACATGGGATTCAATCGCAGAAATTTTCTCATCACCGGAACCGGAGCCGCCGTTGTCGCAGCGGCAGGATTGGGTGGTCCGTGGGTTCGGCGCGCCAACGCCGCAGAATTTTCGTATAAGGTCGGAACGAACCTGCCTGCAAACCATCCGCTGAATGTTCGTATCCAAGAGGCGTCGGAGGCGATCAAGAAGGAAACCGACGGACGGTTTGACCTTCGTGTGTTCCCTAATAACCAGCTCGGCGGCGACCCGGATATGTTTTCGCAGCTGCGGGCCGGGGCACTGGAGTTTTATACGGTGTCGGGCGCAAATACCTTGTCGACGCTCGTTCCGAAGGCGTCCATTTCTGGTGTCGGCTTCGCGTATAAGGACTACGACCAGGTATTCGCAGCGTTCGATGGCGATCTTGGCGCCCATATTCGCGGGCTTATCGGAAAGGCGAACCTGGTTGTTCAGGACAAGATCTGGAACAACGGGTTCCGCCAAATCACGACCAGTACGAAGCCTGTCAAGACGCCTGCCGACCTGCAGGGCATGAAGATTCGCGTCCCGGGTGGTCGCCTTTGGATCTCGCTGTTCAAGGCGCTTTCCGCAGCCCCCGCGTCAATCAGCTTCAACGAGGTCTATTCGTCCTTGCAGACAAAGGTCGTCGACGGGCAGGAAAACGCGCTCGCAGTAGTGGACGCCGCGAAGCTTTATGAAGTCCAGAAATATTGCTCGATGACGAACCACATGTGGGATGGCTACTGGTTGTTGGGGAACAAGACAGCGTGGGAAAAACTGCCGCCCACTGTCCGAGACATCGTTTCAAAGCACCTCAATGCCGGGGCGTTGAAGCAACGCCAAGATGTGATTCAACTGAACGCCTCCTTGCAAAAGACGCTTGAAGGCAGAGGGCTTGCCTTCAACACCGCTGACGCCAACGCGTTTCGCCAAACCTTGAAATCCGCGAACTTCTACACGGAGCAGAAGCAATACTTCGGCGACGAAGAATGGAGTCTCATGGAGAAATACACGGGGAAGCTGGCATGAGAACGGAAACGCTGAAAGATGTGGACGACGCACTCGAACAACAGACTAGCGCAACCGTCCACCACACAACGAAGACTATGCCCCGATGGCTGTCCCGTGTGGACTTCGCGCTCGGCCTGATCGTCTCTGTGCCGGCGGCACTGCTGGTTCTCGCAGAAGTGGTCCTGCTTTTCAGCGGCGTTGTTGCTCGTTATGTCTTGCATCACCCGCTAGTCTGGAGCGACGAACTTGCCGCCATCCTGTTTCTGTGGCTCGCGATGACAGGTGCCGCTACGGCGTTGCATCGAGGAAGCCACATGCGCATGACGGCTCTGGTCAACCGCATGGGCGAGCACTGGGATCCTTTCTGGGACACCATTTCGCTGGTGGCGAGCATGCTTTTTCTCGGGCTCATACTTGTTCCATCGATCGCTTACATCAAGCAGCAGTGGGATATTTTGACTCCGACGATGGAGATCAACGACGGTCTACGCGTCGCGGCCATCATCTTCGGGGTCGTGTCGATGCTGCTGATCTGCGTGGTCAAATTGCTCGCAATTGGCCCGAAGACTGCCATCACAGGGATTGCTTTGTCGTTAGTGGCTGTGTTTGCGCTGGAACATGCCGGACCGGTTCTGCAATCGCTCGGAAACCTCAACCTCGTAATCTTCTTCGTTGGCGTAGTCGGTTTCACGGTCTTGAGCGGAATGCCCATCGCATTCTCCTTCGGTCTTTCCGTGTTTGCCTACCTTTCGTTATCAACCTCCATGCCGTTAGAGATCGTCGTTAGCCGCATGGACGAAGGAATGTCTCAGATCCTTCTGCTGGCCGTGCCGATGTTCGTCTTCCTCGGGCTTCTCATTGAAATGACGGGCATGGCGCGGGCGATGATCAACTTTCTGGCATCGTTGCTAGGCCACGTCCGGGGCGGCCTTTCCTATGTTTTGGTCGGCGCGATGTATCTGATTTCAGGGATCTCTGGTTCAAAGGCGGCCGATATGGCAGCCGTTGCTCCGATTCTGTTCCCCGAGATGAAGAAGCGGGGCGAGAATCCCGGCGAGCTCGTCGCACTGCTGTCGGCGACCGGCGCGCAAACCGAAACGGTCCCACCCAGCATCGTGCTGATCACGATCGGATCGGTTACGGGCGTATCAATTTCCGCGCTTTTTACCGGCGGTTTGTTGCCGGGCCTTGTATTGGCGTTCATGCTGTGCTTGCTTGTCTGGTGGCGGGCTCGGAAGTTTGAGCCCACTTCATCCACGAGGGCTGCGTGGTCCCTGGTCGGAAAGGCGTTTGTGGTCTCGATCCCGGCTTTGGCCCTTCCGGTTGTCATCCGCATGGCTGTGGTGGAAGGCGTGGCCACGGCAACGGAAGTCTCGACCGTCGGCATCGCGTATGCTGTTGTCGTCGGCCTCTTGGTGTATCGATGCTTTAGTTGGAAGCGTATCGGCCCCATGCTCGTGGAGACGGCCGCTCTTTCTGGAGCGATCCTCATCATCATTGGTACGGCTACCGCGATGGCGTGGGCGCTGACACAGTCTGGCTTCTCTCATGGATTGGCCAATTTCATGCAGCACTTGCCGGGAGGCGCATTCACGTTCATGGTTGTGTCAATCTTCATGTTCATCATCTTGGGCAGCGTCCTCGAGGGAATTCCGGCGATTGTGCTGTTCGGACCGCTACTTTTCCCCATCGCCCGAGCTGTTGGTATCCATGAGGTTCAATACGCGATGGTTGTGATTCTCTCGATGGGGTTGGGGCTGTTTTCGCCGCCGTTCGGAGTCGGCTATTACGGGGCGTGTGCAGTTAGCAAGATCTCGCCGAACTTGGGCATCCGACCGATCATGGGTTATATGACTGCACTGTTCATTGGCATCGCGGTGATCGCGGCGGTACCTTGGATTTCCACCGGCTTTTTAAAAAGCTAAAGGCCGGTATAACGAAAGGGCTTAAGAGGCTGGACACACGTCCAGCCTTTTTTGTTTGGCATGTCTCTTCGGGCGATTGTGCGCGATGCTGCGCCTGCGGTCGGGAGCGCGACGATTTCCGACGCAATGCCAATGCCTCGTTCCGCATCAGATATGAGAGGTATGTTGTTCGGATGAGTTGATATAGAAAATTCTGGCTGCCGTGGCCGGATTGGAATGAAGCGAGGGCGACGTGCGAGACGAAAGACCGTTCTTTGACAAGCGGCAAGGGAAGCGGAAGGAGCATTTGCTTGGACAGCGCTGATCGGTGTCGTGGCTTTTTGTGATTCCTTTTTTTCGTAACCATTGCAGATGCCAGCGCCGTGCCGAAACTCATGAGACGGGCAGCCCGTCGCCGTTCTCGACGTGTAATAGGATGTTAGGAAGGTTAGACGATTCTTAGAAGATTGCTGGTGCCAGGCGTGCCGAACGGAACACCTGCTACGATCAGTAGCGGTCTGTGGCGGGCGACACCGAGCCGATGCGCTGCCGCTGTAGCCTTCGTGACCATATCTTCGATGTTGTCCGCGTCGTCGACATGCAGAGGGCAGGCGCCCCAGGTCAACGCAAGTTGACGTGCAACGGCCTCATCAGGGGTGAGCGACAGAATGCGAGCGGCAGGCCGTTCGCGAGCAATCCGGGCTGCCGTTGCACCGGAAGTGGTGTAGGCGACGATCGCTGCGATCGACAACATCGATGTAATGGTAAAGATCGCTGCGCTGATCGCCTCGGGTGTGTCGGCGGAGGCAGGCTGCCTAACCGCTCTCAGCAGTTGACGATACGACGGTGCGTTTTCTGTGCGTTCGATAATTCTATTCATCATCGAGACCGCTTGAACTGGAAAGGCCCCTGACGCGGACTCTGCGGAGAGCATAACGGCGTCGACGCCATCAAAAACGGCCGTCGCTACGTCGGATGTCTCTGCTCGCGTGGGCACGGCAGAGCTCACCATCGACTCCAGCATTTGCGTTGCTACAACAACCGGCTTTCCGGCTTCCCGGCATAAACTCACGATTCTCTTATGAATCACCGGAACTTCCTCGGGTGGCAACTCAACGCCCATATCGCCACGCGCGATCATGATTCCGTCGGAAGCCTCGATGATTCCCTCGATCGAATCGACGGCGGACGGCTTCTCGATCTTGGCCATAATCTTAGCCCGGCCTTTAATCAGATTACGCGCGTCGCGCACATCGTCCGCCCGCTGCACAAAGGACAGTGCGACCCACTCTACGCCTTGTTCCAGACCGAATTGCAGGTCTTGCTTGTCCTTATCGGTCAGTGCTGGAATCGGGAGAACGACGCTCGGAACGTTGACGCCTTTTCGGTCGGAAAGTAGGCCGCCGATGACGACTTCGGTCGTCATGCGGGTAAGCGACGCGTCGACAATTTTGCCTCTTTTGAAATCCGAGTGGGCGGTTTGGCGGGTCGAGGGCGGGCGTGAGCCCGGCGCAGCGAACCCTTGAGGCGCCCTGAATCGATAAGCTGGTGCATGGCTGGTTGCTGCAGAATGCGGCAACCAGCCATGCGAGACGAAGCGAACATGACGAATCAACTCTTTGAAGCCGCCTTGGGAATCAAGGCCCCGTGGTACGTGCAAGGCGTCGACTTCGACACGACCAAACGGCAGCTCACGATTGCCGTGGACTTTGTCGCCGGCAGCCGCTTCGCCTACCCCGGGGTTGCCGGCGAACACCCGGTGCATGACACGCAAATCAAGCGGTTGCGCCACCTGAACTTCTTTCAGCACGAGTGCTATCTGGAAGTGCGGGTGCCGCGCGTGCGCTTGCCCGATGGCTCAGTACGGCTGGTCGAGCCGGAATGGGTCGGTCAGCTCGACGGTTTCACGTTGCTGTTCGAAGCGCTGGTGCTGATGCTGGCGCAGCAGATGCCGTTTGCCGCTGTGGCTCGCATCGTCAATCTGTCGTGGCACCGGGTTCATGCCATCTGTTCGCGCTATGTGGAACTGGCGCTGGCATCGGCGAATCTGTCGGACGTGAGCTCGGTAGCCATTGACGAGACCTCGTACCGGCGCGGCCACGAGTACCTGACGCTGGTCGCCGATATGCAGGCGCGGCGCGTCGTGTTTGTCACGGCCGGCCGCGACGCGAAGACGATTGAGGGCTTTGCCGCGTACCTTAACCAGCACCACGGCACGCCCGAGCAAGTCACCTCCGTGAGCATCGACATGTCGCCCGCGTTCATCAAGGGCGTGGGCGAACATCTGCCCAATGCGCGAGTGACGTTCGACAAGTTTCACGTCGTCGCACATGCGTCCAAGGCGCTTGATACGGTGCGCCGCCAACAACAGAAAGCCGACCCGGAACTCAAAGGGATGCGCTGGACGCTGCTCAAGGACGCGAACAAACTGAATCTTGCGCAATTGACCGACCTTGAGGCGCTTGTCAGGCAGTACGCCACCAAGCGCACTGCCCGCGCATGGCTGTATCGCGAGCAGTTGCGCGAGATTCTCGAGCGCAAGCAAATCCATGTCGTCTCCGAGATGTTGCGGCAGTGGTGCGCCAACGTCATGCGCTCGAAAGTCGAGCCGATGAAGGACGTCGCACGTCTGATTCGCCGGCACTTCGACGGCATCGTTGCCTGGACGCAGACCCGCCAGACCAACGGCTTTATAGAGGCCATCAACGGCTTGTTTCAAGCCGCCAAGCGCAAGGCGCGCGGCTACACGCGTTTTACTACCATGCGCACCGTGCTCTTTCTCATCGCAGGCAAACTCGATTTCGCCGGCTTCAACCCGCATGCCTCGTGAGCCGCGTTAGTCGAGTAGCGCAAGGGAATCGCACCCCCACGCTCTCGCAGATCCGGACGTGAATCTCTCGATTCATCCGGCTCCTATCGCCCAACCGTCGCCTCTATACCCCAGTGGGCAAACAAGCCGGGCTGACGAGACTTGACCCCCGCTAGCCAGACCCATGCCCGTGCCTTACGGCGCTGGAGAGACTTGTATTTCCGTTGCGCCCAGTGCACCAGTGCGGCATCGACCGCACGTAGCGCCTTGGCGAGCGCAGAGCGAGTGAACCGCCCGTAGTACTGCATCCAACCTCGCAGGATCGGGCGTGTTTGGTCCGCCAAGTCGTTCAGATCCAGATCGTATCGACGCAACAGCCCCTTGCGGCGCATCTCCTGACGCATCGCTCGGGCTGCCTTGTTGCTTACGGCCGGAGTGAAGCCGACGGACAGCTTACCCATCCGGTTCATGACACTTCGCGGTCTGAACGTATAGCCCAGGAAGTCGAACTGACAGATCGGATAGTCTGCACGCCTGTTGGCCTGCTTGCAGTACACGATTTTGGTCTTTTCTGGATGCAGATCCAGCTTGCACTCCGCAAGCCGGGCCTCCAGTTCCTGCTTGAGCCGCCGAGCCTGCGCTTCGCTCATGCAGTGACAAATGGCGTCATCGGCGTAACGCTCGAACGGCACGTCCGGATAGGACTTTTGCATCCACCGGTCGAACGCATAGTGAAGAAACAGATTAGCCAGCACCGGACTAACGACACCACCCTGCGGGGTGCCCTTGTCCGGTTTCACTACGGTCCCGTCCGGCATTTGCACAGGCGCCTTGAGCCA
>NZ_FCOF02000109.1 GCF_001544755.2 Caballeronia catudaia
TCATTTGAGTTTAGGAAATACGTCGGCGACGTAAGGTTTCAACGAGGGCAACGCCATGTGGCAGACAATGCATATCGGCCTCGGGTCCATCATTTCGCCGGCTGGCCGTCTCGGAGGGTCCGAAGATCCGGACGCCTCCGTTGAGACGTTCCGGACGATCAAGGGCCGTTGCCTGAATCGTCGGGGCGGTGTCGGGCGAGCCATCGGCGGTCAATTACCGAAGAAAATGTTGCAGTAGCTTGCGGGCCCCACGCACGACGATGACGAGGGATCCGGCACAGGCTGAACGCTGCCATAAGCTGAGGTACCGTTGCTCGCCCCGGCGCCAAAGTCACTGTTGCCCGCCTGCTGGCTGTCTTGTGCGGCGATCTTCGCTTCGGCAGCATGAATTTGCTCGGGATAGTCCTCATGGCTGACGTCGCCCACGCGATACTCGCCCTGCTCGAGACGGATCGGTTCCGCACGCATCTGAGCACGGAAGACTGGCGCGTCGCTCTGAGCGAAGCTGACCCCCGGGCCTGCGAGCGCACAACTGGCGAGGACAAGGCATGCTAGGGTTTTCATAGTGGACCTCCGTGATTAATAGCTAACTTGTTGTTCAGGATGGCGAATAAGACGCCAGAACCGGTTCCGCAGACCAAGGTTGATATGGGTGTGCAGTCGTTCGCGAATCAGCTGTCCCTGTTCGGGGGCGTACTGTCGATTATTTAATCTCGCTGCAAGTGATGTGCACAATGTCGGGCACACTCCGTTTTCCGCATCGCCGGTTGTAGAGCCGTACTCATAACAGGCATTCGACAAGAGAAGAACGCGAGCCATTGCTCGGTGATCGGCGCGCTCCTTGTGTCGAATTATGTTGCATTGTTAAACCGTGTAAACGTGTCATTTGTTGCTACATCGATAATCTGATGTTCGGCATTAAATGTTCCTTCGCGGGGGAATGAATGTTCGGTGGCGCTTCACGGCATTCGTTGAAATGGCTTCTTGAGCGTACGGTGCACCCGTGCTTACGCATTAGAGTTCGACCCGGCGCACGGAATGAGCACCCTGTATCGCAATTTGCAACTTTTGCGTCAACAGGATATGAGTTACTGGCATTTCGAGCCCGCGAGCACAGCCTCATACTTACGCTCAATCGGAGGTTCGACGGTCTTGCACCCGACGCTTGGCACAGTGGGACCATTCTCGGGTAGGGACATCTGCGTGATTTCCGAACTTTTGTTCGGTAGAAAAAAGAACACTTGTCATCGACTTGCTGACGGGCCGCAAGCACAATGGCGTATAGTTGCACCTGATCCCCGGAGCCCTGTAATGGCGTCCCGTACCCGAACACCACGTGATTCTGGCGCGGGCGAAAGGCCCGGGCCCGGACCATCACTGTACGCAGATGAAACGGCTTACATAGTCGAACTCCGTAGATTTTCCGAACTTACCAATCTCTTTGTGGGACCGGTCGCAGCACTCAGTACCGACCAGAAACTTCGCGTAGCGCGCGAATTATTGCGGTTGCTTTCCCGCAGGTCCGTATATTGGATTGCGCTACTGGTAGTCGGAAGCCCGTTCTGGTTCGTATTTGGATCGTGGATTGAAAAGTCGGATAGTTACCCGTTGTTCCGTGTCGTCTGGATCCTGGGACTGTGGGGAATAGTCGCTCCCCTGGCGGCATACCTACTGAAAAAGACCGCGGCGCTTCCGAAGGACGCCGGCGTCACGGCGGTCGAGCAGATGCACTGGGCGTGGGCTGCATTGGTCATGCTGACATCGTTCTGGTGGGCGGCGGCCAGCTTTGGACTGATCCCACCCAACTCCGTGTTCTCTCATGGTCATTACTTCCGATTCGCGAGGTATGGCTTCCTGGAGCTGACGATGATCGGGCAAGCATTTGCTTTGCTGCTGCTTGCACCCAGTTTTCGTGCGGTTTTCGGTTCACTCTTGATCGGCATTATTCCATTCGCATGCAACATAGCACCATATTTTTTTGTTGCACGACCTGGAATGTTTGACTGGTATACGGCCCAAGTAATAGGCTACTGTGTCGTCGCATGGTTCATTTGCAACGATCAGCAACGCACGTGTGTAAAAGAGGTTGTGCTCGAGGATGCGGTATCGCAGGCGAAAGCGGCAACGGCGGAGAAGAACCAATTTATCGCTGCAATAAGCCATGACTTACGTCAACCGCTCACAATGCTCGGCCTGAAGCTGGATCATATTGAGCGGAGCATTAAATCGACCGAGCTGGTTGCGGACGTCTCGAATGCGCAAAAGCAAGTGGATGCGATGGAAGGGATGATTAACGGGGCACTGGATATCTGCCGCCTCGAGTCCGGCACTTGGAATGTAGAAATTCAGGAGGTGGCGCTGCCTTCCCTTTTACGCGGCATAGTCGTGGATATGCAGCCGCTGGCTGAGGCGAAGGGGCTGAAAATGAGACTCCATTGCCGCCCCTATCTGGTCCGTACGGATCGACCTGCGTTGGACAGGATCGTTCGGAATATGGTGACCAATGCGATCCGTTACACGCCTTCCGAACAGGGAGGAAAGAAAGGGCATGTTCTGGTGAGTTGCCAAAGGAGAGGCAGCCACATAAAGATAAGCGTCTGGGACAATGGGATCGGTATCCCTGAAGGTAGACAGGCGGATATCTTCAAAAGCTATGTACAGGTCGATAATCCCGAGCGGAATCGGGAAAAAGGGTTCGGCCTGGGTCTGTCCATTGTTCAGGGGCTGGCGAACCTTCTCGGTCACAAGCTCCACATCGAGTCGACACCAGGGCGGGGCTCGCGTTTTTCGGTTGCGGTCCCGTTCATGGGGCTTATACCGCCGGAGTTGCGGGAGGTTCAAACGGCCGAAGACGGCGACCCGGACCTGACCAATATGGTCGTGGCGATCATCGAGGACAATAGCGACCTAAGAGTCGAAATATCGATGCGCCTGATCGAGCGTGGCTGCTACGTCGTAGCCGGGGAATCATCGTCGGACGTCATCGAGCAATTGCGTAGTGAGGCTTTGGCAAGCGGTCCGCACCTCATCCTCTCCGACTACCGGCTCGAACACGAGGACGGTATTGCTGCGATTATGGCGGTCCGCTCTGCTACCAACATTTCGATCCCTGCAATCCTGTGGTCGGGGGACACCTC
>NZ_FCOF02000019.1 GCF_001544755.2 Caballeronia catudaia
ACGTTTCGGTGCGCTACGAGAGCGAATGGGGCGGCAGTATGAGCAAGTGGGATGCGCTGTCGTCATTGATGGGCGATCAACGCTATATCTGGCAAGGTGAACTGGAGCGGATTCAGAAGCTGCTGTGGTGGGATAAGGTCGCGGGCACGGTCAAAGGTTTTCCACAGGAACCCATCGTATGGCATTTGCATCCCATTGGGATGGTGGGGAATTTCCAAACGTCACTTTGTTCTTGCAACAAGGATATTACTGTTGAAGAACTGGATTTATTATTGCCGCTAGATGTCAGATCCAAGGGTCTCTTTTATGCCGCCCACGACACGACTGCGCGTGGATTTGATAAGAGCCAGTTCTTGGACCTATTGAACAAGTATTTGCGCGAAAACGATATGATGACCTGCGCAAGAAAGGTGCATTTTTTATCTCAAATGTCTCACGAGTGCGATCAGCTGAGAACAAATGAGGAATATCGCAATAGAGATGGGTCCATTCCTTCCGGCTGGAATAACTATCATGGCGGCTCAAACTTCCACGGCCGCGGACTAATTCAGCTGACGCATGACACGAACTATATCGCTTACGGAAAATTCATCGGTGATAGCACCGTCGGGACGAGCCCGGATAAGGTATGTCGCAACATTGACCGCACGACGCGCTCGGCGTGCTGGTATTGGCGGCACGGAAGTCATTGGGGCGACATTAATCCCAAAGCCGATCGAAACGATTTCTACGCTGTTACCGTTGCTGTGAATGGCGGATTCAATCACGTAGATGACCGTTTCGTGGCTCTAAATAGGCTAGCGGAGATGCTCGGAGCGACACATTGTACAACGAATCCGGGATTGGTATTTAATGATTATCGTTTGGAAAACAGCTTGCTTTTTAATACCCAATTCTACAAAAACAATCCTTCGCTCTTTAAGAAGGCCGTAAAGGTAGTCAATGAAAAAAAGTAAAATCATTAGATTCGTATTCAATCTACTCGTTTGTTATATATCAGCTTCGTGTTTACTGTCTAGTCTTGCTAGGGCGGAGTGGATACGTGGAAAATTTTTAAATGGGCAGACGTACAGCGGTGAATATTCCATCACAGAGACAACTAATGAAGATGGGATGCACGCTAGTCCGTTGAGCCTTCATTTAAAATTGGAACGGTCGGGGTCATCACTTTCGTACGCTTATAGCGCGGACGATCCTCCCTCTGTTAAAGCAAATGATATGGGTTTTTTATCAATTATCACAAACTCACGAGGGATGGAAGGAAGCGTTGTCTATGATTATCTGATCCCGGCGGATGGAGGGTTAATAACAATAGGTACGGTCAAGACGCTACTTCATCGTGGAAAGATTGAGGATATTGATGTTCGGCCAAACAATGCACTCACTCTGAATCAAGTAAATGATTTCGTTCGTCGGATTATTAAATTTAATTCGGTAGCTTGGGTGAAATCTTCAAATGCTTATACCGGGGCAACGTTACTATTGCTCGGGTCCGGCAAGTTTTTGTCTGCGGAGGATAGTAGATTGTTATCGCCGTTGTTGGAAAACAAGGAGATAGTCGATGAGCCGGTGTTGCGGAAGGCACTTGGCCGGGTTGGAGTCGGAGCGACGGATTTTCAGAGTCGGGGTGCCGGTGATATTGTGGAGGCTCTCGCGAAAATGCCTTCATTATGCGTGCCTTCCGAATCAATTGTGTTTTCTTGTTACACGGCTGCGCGTAAAACTATCGCACTGTGTTTGGATAAGAAAGCCGAACCTAGTATGACGTATAGATATGGAAGAATGGAAAAAATAGAACTTTCGCCGCCCTCAAATGAGACTGACAGCAACGGATTTAATTATAATCATTACTTTAGGCCGAGAGTCGACTATAGCAGAATAAATTTTACTTCGAAGGTGCCCTGGGATGTTGAGTTTTTCCTCATTAAGAGTCATTCTTCTATGCGTTGGTTTTTTGACGCACGACGCGTTTGCCAAATCTCAAAGCGTTAAACATTAACCCCCGTTGCACTTCGGTTGAAACCGACGAAGTAAATCATGAAATATATTCTGATTTTAGTTACCCTTTTCTTCTCGCATATGGCAAATGCGCGATCTGTGTGCGACAGCCAGCTCACGCAAGAACTGGCACAGTGCGCAAAAAGTAACTACGAAGAAGCTGACGCTGGGTTAAATAGGCAGTATTCCAGTGTGGCAAAGAACGTCTCTGATGCTGAGCGAAGTAAGCTCCGAGAAGTCCAGCGATTCTGGATTGCCTACAAAACGAGATACTGCAAAGATGCCTTCAAGTCAACGAATCCTGGCAGTGAGGCGAGCATTGAAACGTGGTCTTGTCTCGAGTCTGTAACAGACTCGCGGAGCAAAGAACTCAGCTTTATCTATTCCTCTTCAGGGATGAGGGATTTTAATTCTGCGTTAGCTTTCATGGCAAATGAATATGAACACGGCGATCGTTCAAAGGTAATCGCTAAGTTGGTTCTTCATGTTCCGGATGCAAACAATCTGGATTGGAAGAGGTATACAGACAGCAATTGTCAGATAACTCATGAAAAGCTTGGCGAAGACCATGACGGTTGTGTCGCAAGAATGAATTTTTATAAAAATTGGTAGAGCATCAATTTTTATAATCCATGAAATATCTCGTTCTGCTGATGAACTGCTTTTGCTCAAGGCGAATGCAGATTCCAGCAGCAGGCCGTGCCAGCGCAGGGAGTAAGCCTGTTTAAACAGCAGGGTTTAAGTTTCCTGCCAATCGTTGCAGCATCCGTGACAACGTTCTTAATCCTTTTTGCTCGCTGGTTCTTCCGCAGCGTGTGTTGCGCTTACTCTATGCCGTGGCCCGTCCCGACTTGGCTCAATATTGAGCAGCCTCAATCACTTTCCCTCCGCAAGTGGTTGCCAACGCTATTCGCCCTCGCATCGGGCGCCGCCGGTGCAGTTCTCTTACTTTGGCCACCTGGAAAACCTACGCAAATGCTTGAGTTCTGGGCCCTCCTCATCGGCGTGCCGTTCATCGCCTGTTGCTTCATCTTCGGCGTGGCGCTAAACCGCTGGGAACGCGAGAAGGTCGATGCCGAGGAGGGGGCGCGCGAGCAAGAGCGGCTCATGGATTTGTGGCGTCTTTGGAGCAGCCGTCATCTTCGCGTGGCGACATCTGTTGCAGTTATGCCCGTACCCGCATCCACTTTCGGCGAGCTGGGCGGCGATCTGCCGGTCAACAAGGATCGCTCGAAAGGTTTGGGGTGGAAGGTGGACAACTCTGCAAACGAGCGATACAGCCGAGTGCTGACAGAACTCGCCTCTCGACTAAAGAAATCGTTTGAAAACCGGCGAGAAATTACCGTCGAGTTGCTTTATAGCGAAACGCCGGATCGCATCAAAGTTTTCAGCGACGAACTTAAAGCCGCGCTTGGAGTGACCGCGCCTGGTGTCCGTTTCACCATGAATAGCGACGCTTCGACTCGGTGCGCGCAGTGGATCACCGATCAAGTCGACCGGTTGAATGATGTGACAACACTTGTCGTTGCCGCGCAGAGCTGGCCCGACGAGGAGTCGCCTGGCGTCTTCACTGAGGGTGTGGCGGCGCTATTGCTGGAACCAAATGTTTCTCGAGACCGAAGCAGAGCGAACCGGAATGCTGCTGACGACGACACTTCGCTAAAGGCGAACCATGTCTCTCGCCCCATGACAACGACAGCAGACACGCTTGAAGCGGACATTGCGCAAATGCTGGAAATGCTGGAAATGCAAGCCGCACCGAGCCGTCCGACGCATCTCTGGCATACCGGGTGCGATGCTGCACTGAGTTCTGCGATTCAGTCAGCGATGAAGGCGGACCCGAAGAATCCGGTGATCGAGCGCTCGTTTGATTATGTCGTGGGCCTGCCTGGCCCGGCGACGAGCTGGATCATGCTGGCGACGGCTTTGGAGGTTGCACCGCAGGGCTCGCCCCCGCAGTTACTTGCTTGGCGAGATCCGGTGGATGGGCAACTGCATCTCTGTACAATCGCGCCCGCAGAACAACAAAATAAAGTTACGCAGGAAAGCTAAGTGAAACTTCGTGTTTGGGGCCGAATTTTAGTCGGCGTTGCCCTGTTGGCTGGTGTCGTCGGAATTCTTTATTTCACAATCGATGCACAAAATCTTCGCGCCTGGTTCGTTCAGCACCGACTGATCGTTCTTGGGGCTTTGCTCGTTGTCGCTTCGGGATTTTTCGCGCTGCTGCAAAGACGCAAGCAAGTCCGGCTGGCCATGCAAGACGAGTCGAAGAAGCAGGAACTGGAGCCACCTGGCTTAAAGAACGATCCCGCTAAAGCGCAAAAAGCGCGTGCTGAACGGGCCGTGGTGCAAGCGAAGGCGCTGCGCTTCCAGTTGAAGCAATACCGTTGGTTCCGTTGGGCCTACGACCGTCCGTGGCTACTCATCTCGGGCGATGACACGAGCGTGAAGCGCCTATTTCCGGAACTCGCCCAACAGTATTGGCTTATCACGGACCACGCTGTTCTGCTGTGGGGCGAAGCGGCCTCGGAGGGCGTCGACCAAGCGTGGCTTCGGGAGATTTACCGGATGCGCCGCACTCGCCCCATCGACGCCCTTATTCTCGCCTTTGACGGTGAGGCTGCACTGCCCGCGCAATCGCGTGGGGCAACCGGATGGGGGACCACACTTGCCCATATCGCCAGCATGCTGCACTGGTCGGCGCCGGTCTACCTGCTCGATCTGGCGGGCGAACCCGAAGCAAGAGGCAAACCGCCCGTGATCGGCAGCGAATTCACGCATGCGGCTGACCAACCGGCAATCGAAACGGCGCTGCTGTCGCTGCGCGATCGCCTGGCCGATCTCGGCGTGAAACGAATCGGGGATGACAGGCGGAATCGGTTTGCATCGGAGTTGTCCAAGCGGCTCGAGGCGCGCGCAAGCGAGCTTGCGCGGTGGGTCGCCGAGCTTTCGATGTGGCAGCGCCGGCCGTTCCCTGTCATGGGCGCATTCTTCGCGCCGTGGCCGGATGGCGAGGCCCAGCGATCCAAGCACGATCAGAGCGTCGACTCTCCGCTCGGGCGCTATCTCGCGCAAGCGACCAAGCACACGAGCGGTCGAAGAACGGGCTTTCATCCGGTTACGGTGTTCTCGACGATCGCACTCTGTGTGATCGCCGTCTGGGGCGCGGGCATGACCGTTTCGGGCGTCGACAACGCCCATCAGATACTGCTCACGAACCAAGCCCTCGGCTCGCTTGACCACGCACCCAACGCCGCCGCGCGTCTGCGCGCCCTGTCCGCGCTCCAGCAACGCATCGGCTTCTACGAATACCGCACGCAACACCACGCGCCGCTCTATTCCCGCTTCGGCCTGAACCACGACCGTGAAGTGCTCAACGCGCTTTGGACGCCCTATGCGAAGGCGAGTCGAGCGCTGCTCAGCGCGCCCGTTCAACAGGAAATCGAAGCGCGCCTGGTCGATCTCGGCCAGATGCCCACCACCGAACTTGACCAGCAAGCCACGCAGATCGCGCAGAACGGCCAGTCGGCGCTCAAGACCTACCTCATGATGACCGAGCCACCGCACGCCGACGCCGCATTCATGGCGCCGCAGATGGCGCAATACTGGAACACGCCCGCAAACCTGACCGCCGGCGAGAAGATCGACCTCTCGCAACATCTGCTTGGCTTCTGGGCCGACCACCTGCAGGCCCATCCCGACTGGCGCATTCAGCCGCGTGAGGAACTCATTGCGACCGCACGTTCGACACTGCTCGCGGTGATCGGCGTAAAGAACTCCGAGGACACGCTCTATCAGAACGTGCTCGCGAGCGTCGGCCACAAGTACCCGGATCAGACGCTGGCCACATTGACCGCTGGCACGGACACGCGCGGCCTGTTCCGCACGACAGCCAGCGTGCCGGGCGTCTACACGCGCCAGGCGTGGGAAGGCTCGATCGAAACCGCCATTGATGAGGCGGCCAAGCACAACGGCGTCGCGGGCGATTGGGTGCTGGGCAACGTGAACAACAACGCTCAGCCGGGCGCAGGCACGAGCGCGCAGACACCGGAAGGCCTACGCGCCTCACTGCGCGCCCGTTATTTCGCCGGTTACGCGGAGCACTGGCAGTCCTTCATGAACAGCATGCGATGCGATGGCGCACCGACACTGCCCGCCGCGATCAGCCAACTGAAACTGATCGCCGATGCTCGTCAATCGCCACTCATCGCGCTGATGAAGTCGCTCGAATACCAGGGCGGGGCAGGGGCACAACACGACTCGCTCTCCGATACGCTGGTCGGCAAGGCGCAAAGCGTCTTCGGCAAGAAGGACGATACCCCGCAAGCGGCCAAGCCCGATCCGGCCGGACCGCTCGGCGCATCGTTCGGGCCGGTTCTGCGGCTGGTTTCGCAATCGGGCGCAAACGTTTCCGCCGCGGTCGCAGCTGCAACCCGCAGCGACCTGAGCCTGGAGCGCTTCACCGAACGCATCACGACGCTGCGTCTCAAGCTGCAACACATCAGCGACAGCCCGGATTCCGACGAACAGGCCCGACAAATCGCGCAGTCGCTGTTCCTCGGCAAAGGTTCGGAACTGGCGGACACGCTCTCGTATGCGCAACTGATCGCCGCGAGCCTGGGCGAACAATGGGCCGGCATGGGGACGGAACTGTTCGTCCGTCCGGTTTCCCAAGCCACGCAGACCGTGCTGCAACCCGCGCAGGCGAGCCTGAACGAAGCCTGGCAAGCATCGATCGTCGCCAACTGGAATCGCTCGTTCGCGGGACGCTATCCGTTCGCGGATACGTCGAACGATGCTTCGCTGCCCGAACTCGCGCGCTTCCTGCGCCCGCAGGGCGGCTTGATCGACTCGTTCCTCGCCACCCAACTGGCGGGCGTGCTGCAACTGCAGGGCGACCAATGGGTGCCGGTGGCGGGCGGCACCGGTTCGGGCAGCGTCTCTCAGGCCGTCGATCCGGCGTTCCTGAAGGCGATCAACACGTTACAACGCATCGCAGCGCACTTGTTCGTCCAAGGGGAGCCGCTGTACCGGTTCGAGCTCAAACCCGTGCCGCAGCCGGGCATCACCGACACGCTGCTCACCATCGACGCCCAGAAGCTGCACTACTTCAACCAGATCGAAACATGGAGCGGCATGGCGTGGCCGACCAACGATCCGCAAAGCGCCGGCACGCGCCTGGAATGGCAGACCGAAACCGCAGGCACCAACAAGCGCTTCGAATTTCCGGGACGCTGGGCGCTCGTGCGCATGCTGGAGCGCGCGCATGTCGAGCCGATCGACACCGCAACGTACCAACTGACGTGGCAGGCCAAGGCGCAGTTCGAAGACACGCGGGCGGCCGCGCAGAAGGGAACCGATGCCGATCAGGACGCGCTGACCGCGCACGGTCCGTCGGCTGCCGCATCGGCGGATATCACGCATCCACTGAGCTACATGATGCGCACCGATGTGGGCAGAGGGCCGCTGGAGCTGCTGGACCTGAAGGGATTCACCATGCCCTCGCGCATCTTCATGAAGCGCGATCCTGCGCCGGGTGCGAAAGCCGCACGCGTCGATGGTCCGCCGCCGCTGCCGAAGGCCGCCATCGAAGCCGCAAAGCGAGCGGAAACGCCTTTACCCAATACACGAGGCGCACTATGAAACCGGCCCGTCATTCAACACCACCCACGCAGCGTCCACGATTCGATGCGCGTGCGCACGAGCAAAAGGCGCTCGATTTTCTGGTCGCAGTGGTGAATACGCGTGAGACTAGCCGCGAACTGCCACCTGTGCGGGCGGTCAGCGCGGGCCTGATTCCCGCGTGGCAGGCGTGGGCGCGCTCGATCGAACAGCTCGATGCAACGCGCCATCCTGAGTTGCATCTGTCGGCTCGACCCGATTTCGGGCCACCCGGCGCCAGCCAGGCCGCGATGGATTTGTTTGCCGAAGCGGTCAGGATCAACAACCCGTCCCGACATGCCATCCTGACGCAGGAAGAGGTTCTGAAAGTCGCATTGCTGTTTTCGAGTGCGGCGCTGTACCAGACACGCGCGCACGCTGTGATTGAGCCCACCGACGCGCTGCAGACCTGGCTCGCGCACACGGACGTGGGCAGCGACGTGCCGGCGTCGATGCTGCAATTGCCGTTCCCCGCAGTATTAATCCGTTTCGGCGAGCAGATGGCAAGCGCGGTCGATGCCTCGCTTTGGGGTGGCACGAGCCATCCGTTCACGACCCGCGGAGTTTATATCTTCGAGACCCGGAGAGAGGGGTACCGTGAACTGGTGTTCACGGCCGTAGGCGCCACGCATGAGCATCGACAGGAGTTGCCTCATACGCTGCAACTCGTGTTTCATGACGGAAGCGATTCGCTCATCGACCATGTGGTCAGACTTGAGCAAGACACGTCGTTAGATCATTCGAGGACTTCCGTTCCGATGATCCAGATGTGCATTAAGGTGTTGCTCTATCTTCAGACAGCGGGCGCGATGCGCATTGACGATTTGCGCAACAGCGAGATCGCCACGCGCCTGACGCGTGTCGGTGGCAAGAAGGTATCGAAGCTCGAACGGCGACTGGCAACTCGCTATAACCGCATCATCGTGGGGCCAGCCCAGATCGTTCAGGTCCACTCTCACCTGCACGGCGAAATGCCGCCGCACTGGCGGCGTGGCCACATGCGCATGCAGGCGCACGGCCCGCAGCACAGCCTGCGCAAGCTGATCTTCATCGCCCCGACGCTGATTCGTGCCGACCGGCTCAACGAGTCCGGCAAGAACTAACTACCACCACCACTTCACATGTTCACGAACCTGCTCAAGGCGTTGTTCGGCACGCGCCAACCCGCCGATCTCGCGCTTGCCGCTCAATCGCAATGGGACGATTGGCTCCTGCCGATTCGCGATGACGCGCCCGTCGGCGACGATCCCGCTTACGACGACAATTTCCAGTCGATCAAGGAAGAAGTCGCCAAGCTCTCGAATGTCGATGACGCGCTGATCTGCGATCTGGCCGAACGCCTGCTCAAGCAACGCGCGAAGGATGTGCGCGTCGCTGTCTACTACGTCTACGGCCGCATGCGCCGCGATGGGGCCGAAGGCGTCGCATCCGGTTTCGAATTGCTCTCGGCATTGGTCGATCGTCTCGGCGACACGCTCTTGCCTGTACGCGCCGCGTCTCGTCGCGCCGCGTTCGAATGGCTGTGCGGCAGCACCTTCGCCGATCGGCTCGATGGCGTTCAGGGTCTCACCGACGCGCTGCTGGAGCGCACGCTCTCGGCGCTCGCGCTGATCGATGAGCGCGTCCAGGCCTGGCCGGAAGACGCACGTCCGGCGCTGGCGCCGCTATTCAGGCGTTTCGAAGGACGGATCGAGTCGCCGTCAACGAATGATGGCGCAGCCGCTACGCAAGCTGAGTCGTCATCGACCGCGCTGCCCGCATCCTCGGAGGTCGGCTCGACACGCGAACTGCTCGATCGCGCGCGTCAGATGGCGCAGTTCCTGCGCGAACAGCCGCAAGGCTATCTCGCCGCCTATCGTCTGATGCGGTGCGTGCGCTGGGACACGCTCACCGAGGCGCCGCCCTTCGAAGCAGGGGGCAAGACGAAGCTGATCGCCCCTCGTGCCGAGTTGCGCGCGAACCTCAAACGACTGCTCTTGCAGAAGCAATGGCCGGAGCTGCTTGAACGCGTCGAACTGGCGTTCGCTGAAGGCGCGAATCACTTCTGGCTGGACCTGCAGTACTACGCGTTCGTCGCCCAGGAACAGGCCGGCGGCGAGTACGCCCAGGTGCGCGAGACAGCGGCGACCGACTGCGCGCTGATGCTCGAACGTCTGCCCGGCCTCGAGCACCTACAGTTCTACGATGGATCGCCCTTCGCCGATGACGCGACGCTCGAATGGATCGCCCGCTACGCCACGGTGCGCGATATCGAGCGCGGTGAGACCGCAGCACCCATCAGCGCCACGGCCGCCAGTACCGACTGGGCAGAAACCGAAGCGCAGGCGAATGATATGGCCGCGCAACAAGGGCTCGACGCGGCGCTCGCCTGGCTGCAACGCCTGCCCGCCCAGGGCGAAACGCAGATCGCCGGGGGTGAGCGCGAGCGCTTTGTGCGCCAGCTCGTGATGGCGCGCGTGGCCGAACGCACCGAGCGGCCGGACACGGCCTTGCACCTGCTCACGATGCTCGATGCCGAGGCGCTGCGCTATCAGCTCGCGCGCTGGGAGCCGTCGCTGGCGTTCGAAGTGAAACAGCACCTGCTGCGCATCCTCAGGATTCGCCTGAATCGCAAGGACGCCGACAAGGTCGCCATCGCCAATCGCATCGACACGCTCATGGGTGAACTCACCGCGATCGATCCGGCTCGCGCCGTGGCGCTGGCATGACCCATAAGAACGAAGGCAAATAACAATGACGAGTCCGACCAAGGACAACGAGATCCTGCGCTACTACGAAGCGGAGATGCGCTACCTGCGCGAGGCGGGGGCCGAATTCGCCCGTGCGTTTCCCGATCGGGCGCGCGAACTGAACATCGATCGTCTGGGTGAGCGCGATCCGCACGTCGAACGCCTGTTCGAAGGCTTCGCGTTCCTGATGGGGCGACTGCGCCACAAGCTCGACGACGAACTGCCTGAACTCACCGAAGGGCTGGTGAGCATGCTCTGGCCGCACTACCTGCGCATGATCCCGTCGCTGGCGATTCTGGAGTTGTCACCGCACGTCGGTGCGCTGCAGAAGCACGAAGTCATCGCGCCAGGGCTGGAAGCGACCTCCGATCCGATCTCGATCAGCGCGAACGGCACGTCCGAAGGCGAGAGCCAGGTGACGTGTGTGTATCGGACGACGCAGCCCGTCGATGTCTATCCGCTCACGCTTACCGAAGCCGGCACCTACGCGCGCGAGGACGGGCGTTCGGTCATACGACTGCGTTTCGCGATTCAGGAACAGGCGCAGCGCGATCGTTTCGAAGTGCCGAGACTGCGGCTTTATCTGCACGCGGATCGACCCGTGGCGCTGGCGCTCTACGCAGCGCTGGCTGCTAAACCGATCGCGATGCAGGTGCGTGTGCCGGGCTGGCCCGAGGACCGACCCGGCATACCTCAGCCGATGCCGGGGCTGCGCCTCGCGCCAGCAGGGTTCTGCGCTGAAGAACGCCTGTGGCCGAAGGCCGACAATGCCTTCGGCGGCTATCAATTGCTGCTCGAATACTTCACGTTTCCCGAGAAGTTCATGTTCATCGACGTGCTCGGGCTGGACATGACGGCGATTCCGGCATCCGCCCGGCAGTTCGATGTCGAAGTGGTGCTCGATAAACCGTATCCGGACGACATGCGCTTCACCGAGGAGAATGTGCGCCTGCACTGCACGCCGGTGATCAACCTGTTTCCGATCGCCGCCGACCCGGTGAAGGTCACGCAGTTCGACACTGAATATCGCGTGCGTGCAAGCGGCCAGCACGGCTCGCTCGTCGACATCTACTCGGTCGATACAGTGGAGGTCTTCGAGCGCGGACAGCGTTTCGAGTACGTGCCGTTCGCCGCGTTCAAACACCGTGGCGGGATGCTGCGTCACGACCTGCCCGAGCGCTACTTCCACACGCGCATGCGCCGTGGCCCCTCCGGGCGCTTCGACACCTGGATCGTGCTGGGCGGCCACGCCTGGGAGCAGGCGCAGACGCTGCCGAAGGAAACGCTGTCGCTCAAAGTCACCGGCACCAACGGCATGTTGCCGCGCAAGGCGCTGCGGGAAGCGGGCATCACGCGCATGCGCGGGGGCTTCACCAACGTGGGCGCGGTGCGCAATCTCACCGCGCCCACGTTGCCCGTGTACCCGCCCTCGGGCGACCGGTTCCAGTGGCGCGTGCTGTCGCACCTCGCGCCAAATTACCTGTCGCTGCTCGATGCGGAGATTCTGCGCGGGTCGCTCGCCTTGTACGACTGGACCGAGGGGGAACTGAACAAGCGGCGCATCGACGCGATCACGGACGTCAAGCACCGGCCATTGAGCAAGCTCGTCAAGGGCGGTTTGATGCGCGGCGTGGAAATCACCGTCACGCTCGATTCCACGCGCTTTGCGGGCGACGGCGACCTCGATCTCTTCGGCGGCATGCTCAATCGGTTTCTCGGCCTGTACGCGACGGTGAATCTTTATACCAAGCTCGTGATCGTGTCGCAGCCGACGGGCAAACGCATCGAGTGGCCGGAGACCAAGGGCGAAGGAGCGCCGTTTTGAACGCGCCGGAGACGTTGAAAACGTCGAGGGACGTGCTGCGGATGCTGCTGCCCGCACTGCTCGACAACGCCACGCGGATGAACTTCTTCCGCTTCTGCGAGCTGATCGAGCTGGCTGCACCCGATGCCGCACCGATCGGCACGACCGATTCGCCGACGACCGAGCCCGTGCGGTTTCGCTCGCGTGGCCGTCTGGGCTTTCCGAGCCGCGAGATCGATCGGGTCGAATACGACGGCGATGACGGCAAGGCCCCGCCCATAGTCCGCACGACCTTCCTCGGCCTGTATGGCGTCGATGCGCGCATGCCATCGTACTTCGTCGATGAGGTAGCGCAGAACCGCGATGGCGCGGAGCCACTCGCAGCGTTTCTCGATCTGTTTCATCACCGGATCCTGACGCAGTTTTATCGCGTGTGGAGGAAGTATCGCTATCCGGTGGGCTATCGGCAGCGCGGCGCCGATCCCGTGTCGGGCTATCTGCTGAGCTTCGTTGGGCTGGGTCTTGGTGAAGCGCAGAAGTGTCAGGCGCAATCATCGGTCGATCCACGCACGCTCATGTCGATGCTGGGGCTCGTGGCGCACAAGACGCGCACCGCCGAGGGGCTGGCCGGCGTGTTGCAACACGCGGTGCCCGATGCATCGGTGACGGTCGAGGAGTTTCATCCGGTCTGGCGCGAGGTCAACGATTTCGAGCCTGCGGCACTCGGCGAGCAGTGCCTGCTCGGACGCGGCTTCTACGATCGCTCGAACGTGGTGCGCGTGATCATCTCGCCGACCACGCGTGACACCGTGCTTGATCTGACGCCGGGAAACCACGCGCATCAGCAAATCATGGCGCTGCTGCGTTTCTATCTCGGCTACGAGGGCGAAGCGCATCTGGAGATGCATGTGCGGCCCGAGCTGATGCCGAAACCTGTGCTCGCGCCGAAGCAGACGAGCCTGGGTTTGACCACGCAACTGAGCGCGCCATCCAGGAACGGCGATCCGCGCATCACGCGCGTTCATCTGGGCCGTTGGAACGGCTCAAACACATAAGCAATGAAGCAGGACAACAGCATGCAGCAATACGAACACGAACCCAAATGCAAACGGCTCAGCCGTCTGATCAAAGCCATAACGACCCATGCGCTCGCGGCCGGCGCCCTCGCGTCAGCCTGCGCCCTGAGCGGCTGTGGCGCGTGGCAGGCGACGAAGGACGGCACCGTAAGCGCCTACGATTGGCTCTTCACGACGCAGGTGAAGACGATGAACGTCGACCTCGACGCCCGTGCCGCCGTGAACGAAACCACGGCGGGCCGTTCGCTCTCGACGGTCGTGCGCTTCTACCAGTTGAAGGACACCAAGACCTTCGCGCAGCTCGAATACGTGCAACTTCAGAACAACGATCTGGAGCTGCTCAAGGCCGATCTGCTGGCGACCAAGGATGTCGTGCTCAAACCGGGCGCAGCCGCAAGCATCAGCGAGCCGATGGACAAGGACGCCGAGTATGTTGGCGTCGTCGCGTTCTTCAGGTCACCCGCCAGTAATGGCGTGTGGAAACTGCTGATACCGAAAAAGCAGTGGAAGGACACGGATCCGGTGAAGATCCAGGTGCAAGGAAACACGCTCGCCTATGAGGGGGCGCAGCCGAAGCCGGTGAAGCGCGATGCGGCCCAACAGAGCGCGCCAGGCTCTGCACCTGCTGCATCCGCAGCGTCGGTGACATCGAAAGCGACATCAATGGTTTCAGATGCATCCGCGAGCGCCAAGACGGCGTCACAAAACCTGAGTACCGCCGCTGATGGCGTCAAGAGCGTGAAGGCGAGCGCGGGGTCGGTGTCACAGAGCGCCGCGGGGCTGCTTTCCCATTAACGCGCTCCTCGCTTGAGCGTCGATTTCAACGATTCATCCATCCAGTAGGAAATAACATGAAGAACGCATTCTCTCTCACCGCTTGCGCGTTATCGATCACGCTGTTGTCTGCGTGCGCCACCGCACCCGATCGCGATCAGGAGATCGCCCTGAACCAGCAAGTCGGCATCGAGGTCACGCAGACCACGGAAGGCGTGCAGGTGCGCCTGCCGGACCGCGTGCTGTTCGACTTCGACAAGTCGGCGCTGCGAGCTGATTCCGGTCCCGCGCTGAACCGCGCGGTCGCATTGATCAAGCGTAGCAAGAAGTCGGTGATCGTCGAGGGTCACACCGATAACACGGGTACGCACGAGTACAACCAGGCGTTGTCGGAAGCGCGTGCGCAGACGGTCGCCACCGCGCTGGAGGAACGAGGAATTGCCGCCTCGCGCATCACGACGCAGGGCTTCGCCTACGACAAGCCGACGGCGAGCAACGACTCGCCGGCGGGGCAGGCGAAGAACCGCCGCACGGAGATCGTCGTGGTCGGTGAATCGCTCGATGCGATCATGGGCCGCGCGAAGCGCTGAGGCACTGAAGGACGTTGGTGTTACCCACCGCGACTGTTGAAGAAATAGCGCCATCTGACGACACCAGGCACCGTGCAACTCAATCCGCATCTTGCAGGCTGCACGATCGTGCAGCCGAACTCGGCTGGCGCTGCCATCAAAGCGCGATGCGTCGCGCCCAGCGCTTGCCATTCGGGTGGCCTTGGGCGCAACGCAGACGGTAGCGATCGCAGAGCCCGGTGAAGGTTCCAAGCAAGCATTCCGCCGTTTTGGGCGATCACAGCCAAGCCGTAGCGGTCGCTGAATGCAATCAAATGATTGTCATGGATCCGCCGGGAATATCGGCGTGACTATATGACTGGTATGCGGCGGCAATGCCTTGCTCGCGATTCCAGTCCATCCTACTCTCGACCTAAGCCGATTTTCCGACCAGTTCATCGATACATCTTCCGATTGCAGAAGATGCACGTTTCATTGGAGAAGACATGCGCGACAACCCGATTCCCGTCATCCTGAATGAACGAGACGAACGCTGCTTCAGCTCGCTAACAAGCCCGCAGACGATGCGCGACCGCAACGCGCGATCCATTCTTTTCGCGGGGGCGGCAGGGGCGGCATCGATCGTCGGAATCGCGCAACGTCTTGCATCGACGGGACAAAGATTCGAAGTGCATAACTTCGCGCGAATGACCGACCGTGAACTTCTGCGCGATGAAATCGACGCGCTTCGCAGTCACGGAAAGGTTTTTCACTATTTCGACCTGTCGCACGATCTGTTCGCTGAAAAAAGCGCACATGCCATGAGTCCGGCTCGCGCGGACACGCAGATTTATTGCAGCGGTCCGCCTGCCTTCACGGATCTCATCGAGCGTCAGGCGCGTGAATGGGTCTACGCGGCCAACGTGCACAAGATAGCGCCCGGCGATCGGACCGCTTGATCAGCCCGAGTGTGTCAAGCGCAGGCACATGCACAGATCACAGTCGAATGTGTCGTCGGCGAGGCCGGACTCTTCGAAGCCGAGCGATCGGTAGAGCCGGATGGCAATGTCGTTGGTGGCCGCAACGGCCAGATGCACCTGCGTCACACCCTGCATGTTCTTCGCGAAGCCGATGGCGTGGCTCATCAGCGTCCTGCTCACGCCCGCTCCGCGATAGCCGGGCGCAACGTACATGCCCCAGACGTGAGCCTTGTGCCGATGCTGTGCAAATAGATCGCGACGCACGCCCACGATGCCAATCAGCCGATCTTCCGCAAACGCGCCGATGACCGCCTGATTTTCCGTCTGCATCACTCTGTCGATGACCTCATCGGGAGAGCGATGCTTTTCGTCCTCGTAACTCGACGCGAACGAAGAAGGCGATTGCTTCAGCGCCGATAGCCGAAGCGACTGGAACGACTGAGCGTCTTCAGGAGTCAGTGCACGAACGAGCATGAAAAAAACGGGCAATGGGCAGAGGGCTTCATTATATGAGCCCGTTCAGCGCGCTCCATGTGCATTGATGAAAGCGGTGACGTCGGCGAGAACCGGCGAGGGCGCAGACTGCTTCGCCGAGAACGACTCGACGATCGTGTCGTGCCCATAACCCGCATAACTTTTCAGCACGACGCTATCGTGATGCGCGCGCAATGCGTCGGCGAAACGCACGCTGTTGCGCGGATCGACATCGGTGTCCGCGGTGCCGGCGGCGAGCAGCATCGGCGGCTCGTCTCCGCTGAGAAACGCCAGCGGCAGCGCCTGCGAGCGCAACGCCGACGGAAATATCTCGTCCATGTGCGGGTCGCTCGTCTGGAAGGCGGCGTACGGACCCGCGAGGCCGATCATGCCCGAGAGCGAAGTCTTTGACATGCCCCGCGCGGCCAGATAGCGCGGATCGGTCGCGAGCATGGCCGCAATGTGCGCGCCGGATGAATGTCCCATCACGAAGATGCGCCGGGGGTTGCCGCCGAATTCGCGCGCGTGCAGGCGCGTCCAGTACACGGCGGCGGCGGCGTCGTCGAGAAAGCCGGGGAACACGGTCTCCGGATAGATGCGGTAATCCGGCACGACCGTCACGATGCCGCGCGCGGCCAGCGCCTGCGCGACGCCGCGCGCATCCGCGCGATGGCCGCTTTGCCATGCGCCGCCGTAGAAATACACGACCACAGGGCGATTCGTCGTGTCATGCGATGCGGGCGCATAGACATCGAGCCGTTGACGGCGCAATTTCCCGTAGGCGACGCCGTCGGCCACTTCGCCTTCATGCTCACGCGCGCGCGATGCGAACACGCCCGCCGCGCTTGCCGCGCCGGCCACGCATGCGGCCGCTGTCAGGTGAATGAATCTTCTTCTTGCCAGCACACGCATGTTGCTATGGACCCGCAGTGGTTATCGGAGAACGGCTGCAGCGTATCGATGAAAGATGACAAGTCGTCGGCCAGTTCTCTCTTTGCGAGATCATTAAACGACGCGTTAATGTCGACGTCCGTACGCAAGCTATCGTTGCAGGAAATACACGGATTCAAACGACAGGAAAACGTAATGTTGCCCATGCCATCGTTGCGGCTGCTTGCTGACACGCTGCACGCCGTCGCACGCCGCTATCGCTTGCCGCCACTCGACGCCATCGTCTCGCGGACGCAGGACGTCAGCGCGCCGACGGCGCTTGCGCTGGTGATCGAAGAGGCTCGAAAGGTAATCGAAAGCGGCGGCGTGCCCGATGACGCGTTGAAGCGCCGCTTCATCGAAGCGCTCGCGCGCGTGATCCGGGACGCGATGCGCCCGGATGCCGGCGATCCGGCGTTTCAGGCGGTGGTGCTGCGGCAGCACGCAGAGACGGTGCGCGAGTATGCGGCGTTGTCCGCACAGGCCGGGCAGGACCGGCGTCTGGTTCGCGCGGCCATTACCACGATCGCGCATCCGCGCAAGCAGGAGCGCATGCGATCCGGCGCGCAACGAGAAGCGCTTGCGCGACTGTTCGCAGCGGCGTCCTCTGTCCCGGTATCCGAAACTCGCAACACGGTCGAATGTCTTCTGCATGCGCCGGAAATTACAAGCGATGCGTCGTTGCTGCGCGCTTTGACGCAACTGCGCGACAGTGCGGCGTTGGAACGCCTGCTGCGTCTCGAAACACTGGAACCGGATCAATTCGTGCGGCGCTATCGGTCGCTGTGGGACCGGAACGGGCCGCGCCCCGGCAGCGCGACGGCTGTCGCACAAGGAGTAGAGGCGCAGCGGCGTGGCGCGGACGCGGAGGCATCGGCGGCGCGGGCGCTGGAGGCGCTGGCGCAACGGCTCAACGAAGACGAAGGGCAACCGGCGTCATACCGCGTCGTGACTTCGATGCGTGTGCCGGCTTCGCTGGCCGCTGGGCACGCGCGCGCCAAAACCGAATGGGACGCGGCCCTGCTGCGGCGCGCGCCATCGCTCGATTCCGCGCCGGCCTGGGATGTTTGTCTGCTCGTCGAAGCGAAGGCTTCAGTCGATGCCGCCACGACCGACTTCGGGCGCTTGTTGCGCGGACTGCGCCTGCTCGCTCGTGCAGATGAAGATGCCGCCTACGCGTTCGAGACGCGTGAAGGCGTGGTGCATCTTCGCGGCGCGTCGCTGAGCGCGCTGCGCACCGACGAAGCCGCGTTGGAACAGACGGTGCTGTACTGCTGCGATGCATCCGACGACACCGCGTTGCGTCCGCTCAGCGCCGCTGGCCGCATGCGGCTCATGACTGCGCCGGCCAGCCTCGAATACGCCAGCACGCTCACGCGCGTGGAAGATCTCGAACCAGTCTGGAACGCGATGCTGCAGTCACCTCAGTGGGCGGCAGTGCTCGATCAATACCCGGCGCTGCGCCAGGTGCGCGAGTTGATGGTTCACCCGGACGATCTGCTCGCCGCCATAAGAGGCGCTGCGAATCAGCGTGACGTCGCGCCCGAGTGATATGGTCAGACAGAATAAAGCATGCAGTGCGACTGCATTGTTCGATAACCAACACAAACAACTTATTTGAAAGTATCGCCCGATTGACTCCATTTTTGACCGATGAACGCGATACGCTTGTTTCAATTTTCAGTGTCGCCAGAACATTGCTGAACGTGGTTCAATTAACTGCGCGAAGAAAACTGCAGCACTCTAATAGTTAGTCGCCCGGACGGGCGTCAAGTATGAAGATTGCTGTTATCGCTCTACCTTTCAAAGATTATCGTCGCGTTCTAGACTGGTAAGCGATCAACGCAAGTCGCTGGAGCGCGTATCCATATGCGTTTTTTCAACGAGCCGTCGTAGCAGCGCACTGTCACGCCCCAGTCGCGCCGCTTTGGAAACAATAGCAAGGGGCGCGGCATGAAACGGGGAATTCGTGAAGATACTCATAGCGAACACACTCTACTTTCCGGATGAACCCGGGGGGGCCGAGGTATCGACGCGATTGCTCGCGGAAGGACTGGTGAAGGCGGGCATGGAGGTGTGCGTGGTCTGCGCGACCGGCACGGGCGTCGATCGCGTGGAGGAAATGAATGGCGTGAAGATTCATCGCCTGCGGTCGGTGAATCTCTATTGGCCGCATCAGCGGCAGAAACGCGGGCGTGTCGCGAAGCTGATCTGGCATGCCATCGACGTGCATAACGTGATCATGTCGCGCAAGCTCAAGAGCATCATCGAGCGGGAGAAGCCCGACGTCATCAGCACGAGCAATCTGTCCTGTCTCTCGATTGATATCTGGCGTCTCGCGAACAATGCCGGCGTGCCGATCGTGCATACCGTGCGCGACTACTACCTGATGTGCCCCAACGCGCTCATGTACACGCGCGGCAAGGCGTGCACGCGCCAGTGCGGCGTCTGCTCGGTCTATGCGATACCCAAGCGGGCCGCGTCGTCGCGCGTGTCGGTCGCGGTGGGCGTGAGCCGCTTCGCGCTGCAAAAGCACCTCGATAGCGGCTATTTCCCGCAGGCGGCGCACACGGCCGTCATCCATAACTGCGCCGAGCCGTCCGAAGGCTCGGCCCCGCCGCAACGCATGCGCCGTTATGAAGGCGGCCCCGTGCGGCTCGGTGTGCTCGGGCGCGTGTCGCAGGAGAAAGGGCTCGAACTCCTGCTCGAACAACTGCTCGCGGACGATACCCTGCAGTGGACGCTCGCCATCGGCGGCGCGGGCGATGCGGCATATCTCCGTTCGCTCAAGGCGAAATACGACGATCCGCGCGTCGAGTATCTCGGCCGCGTCAAGTCCGACGAGTTCTACGGCATGATCGATGTGCTCGTAGTGCCGTCGATCTGGAACGAGCCCTTCGGACGCGTGACCGTGGAAGCGTATTCGCATGGCGTGCCCGTCGTAGCCGCGGATACGGGCGGCATTCCCGAAGTGATCGAGCCGCGTACGAATCTCGTGTTCGAAATGACGCGGCCCGCTACGATCATCGGCAAGCTGCATGAAGCGGTTGCACTGCTGGATGACCCGGGCGTTCACGAACGGTTGCGCGCCTACGCCGCGCGCTTCAATCGCGATGCGATGGTCGCTTCCTATCTCGAGTTGTATGAGAGCGTGCTCAACGATCCGCAATCGAGCGTGCTGTATGCTCGATCGCGCGGTTATCCGGTGTGATGCCGCGACGCCCCTCACGCAACGGAGTTCGTGACGCATGACGAGCATGACGAAAACCAACGAGTATCAACAGCCCATCGGGGAGCCGGTAAGCGAGTGGAAAGCGCGCGAGCGGCCCGCGCGCATCGGCATCGACGGCAAGCATTGCCGCCTCGAACCCGTCGATGTCGAGCGCCACGCGGCCGATCTCTTCGAAGCCTATGGCAAGGCATCGGACGGCAGCGACTGGACCTATCTCTTCGTCGGTCCGTTCACGGAGTTCGATGCCTTCCGCGACTATCTGACGAAAGCCGCGGCATCCACCGATCCGCTGCATTACACCGTCATCGATTCGACGAGCGGCAGGGCGGTCGGTACGCTCGCGCTGATGCGCATCGAGCCCGCGCATGGCGTCATCGAAGTGGGCAGCGTCACGTTCTCGCCCTTGCTCAAGCAAACGCGCATATCGACGGAAGCGCAGTATCTGCTGATGCGCTACGCATTCGATGACCTTGGCTACCGGCGCTACGAATGGAAATGCGACAGCCTGAACGCGCCCTCGCGCAAGACGGCGCTTCGGCTCGGCTTCGAATTCGAAGGCATTTTCAGGCAGGCGATCGTCTACAAGGGACGCAATCGCGATACGGCGTGGTACGCGATCATCGACCGCGACTGGCCGCGCATTCGCAGCGCATTCGAGCGCTGGCTCGCCGACGATAACTTCGATGCCAACGGCAAGCAACGCGCGTCGCTTGCGCAATTGCGCGATGCGATCGGTAATTGATCGGTAATCGAATGAAATGCTTTTCACTTTCGGGCGCGTCAGCTAAGCGCATTTCCTTCGTTTGATCGTCCCGACGCCGACGTGAGAATGATGAGCCTTTCCGCTATGGTGCCGCTCGCCATCTCGGCCATTGCGAGCGGCGCGGATATCAAGGTGGTGTCCGCGGGCGGCGAGACCTTGCCTGACGCGCCGCATATGAAGTACTTCACGCGCAAGGACTCCGGCATTCGCGCGCCGAAAGACTTCGAAGGCAAGACGGTCGCGTTCAACAGCTTCGGTGCATGCGCGGAGTTCGTGACGAAGAAATATCTGTCGCAGCACGGCGTGGATGTATCGAAGATCAACTGGCTCGTCGTGCCGGATAACCAGTCGCAACAGGCGCTCGTCACGAAGAACGTGGATGTCGCCATCATTCATCCGCCGTTTTCCGGCGCGGCCGAAGCCGATGCGCAACTGCACAAGCTCTGGAGCGACTGCCGATGTTCGTCGCCGCGAAGAAACGGGACGGCGTGCCCAGGCGCGGCATACGGTGGTCGATCGCGTTCGAGCGATCCATCGCGCTGATCGTGTTCGCGGCGCTGTGGGAATTGCTGCCGCGTCTGGGCATCGTGAGCACGGCGTATCTGAGCCCGCCGTCGCAAGTGGCGCTGGCCATCGCGCAATTGTTCGACAACGGCGAAGTGTGGAAGCATCTCGGCGCGAGCGCGCTGCGCTCGCTCAGCGGCCTGCTGCTGGCCGTGGCGGGCGGCGTCGTCTGCGGCTTCGCGCTCGGATGGTTCCGTCGCGCCGAACGCATCGTCGATCCGCTCTATCAACTGTTGCGGCAGGTCTCCGCGTTCGCGCTGTTTCCCGTGTTCATGCTGTTTTTCGGCATCGGCGAATCGTCGAAGATCGCGATCATCGTATGGGCCGCATTCTGGCCGGTGCTGCTCAACACGATCTCCGGCGTGAAGGAGGTCGAACGCGTGTTCGTCGATTGCGCGCGTTCGATGGGCGCATCGCAAGGCTTCATCTTCGCGAAGGTCGTGCTGCCCGCCGCGTTGCCGGAAATACTGACCGACGTTCGTCTCGCGGGCGCGTACAGCATCACCGCGCTCGTCGCGGCCGAGATGATCGGCGCGCGCTCGGGGCTCGGTTTCTGCACGCTCAACTCACCGGAAACGTTCCAGATTCCCGACATGTATGCGGGCATCGTGCTGCTCGCGCTTTTCGGCCTCCTGATGAATAAGAGTCTCTCGATGCTCGAACGGCGTCTTTTACGCTGGCGCGTCGGGCTCGCACAGAATGGCTAGAAGCGGACTTGCGGCGGCGCAATCGTCCAGTCGATGGCTGCGCTGGCTCGCTGTCGTCGCGATGACGTGCGTCGCGCTGTCGTCGTTGCCGATGCGCGATCGCGGCGACGCCCGCCCGTTTGCGCCGCGATCGCGCGCGGCGCGTTGATCGTCGCGGTGCCATCGCGTCCGGCGCCGGCATTGAACGTCGGCAAGGTCGATCACTTCGCGCGCGTGCCCGATGGTTTCGCCGCGGCGCTTGCCGAAGACATCGGGCGGCGCGTCGGCCCGCCTGTCACCTTCGTGCTCGCCGATGCACGCCATACGCTGCGCTCGGGCGCGGCGGATATCGCAATCGGCGGACTCGCTTTCGCCGATGACCGCGCGCTCGCCTACGCGCCCACGGCTTATACGTCGGGACGCGGCATGGCGCTCGTGCTTCGGCACGGCACGGTTCACGACTGGCGCGATCTGGCGGGCGCATCGATATGCGTGGCGAGCGGCAGTCGGTTTGCGCGAAACGCCGCGCGTCGCGCGCACGCAAACGTGCGGGCGTATGACCGTCCGCTCGATGCGTTGCTGGCGTTTCAGGCAGGCGAGTGCGCCGCGCTCGTCGACGACGAGCTTGCCATCCGCAAGCTGCTGAAGCAGCCGGACTGGGCCTACTACCGGCGCTTGCCGGGCGCGCTCGATCCCGCGCCCGCGTATATCGCGACGCGTGGTGGCGACCTCGCGAGTGCGGTATTCATCGAACGAACGGTGCGGGACTGGCGCAGGCAACGCTGGCTTTCGACCGTGCGCAAAGATCAGGCGACGCGGCTTGCGTTCGAAATGTTCAACGCGCAGAACGATTTGTACTGCCACTGAGGGGCGCGAGCGAGATCGGCGAACGGCTCAGCGCCCCTTCCACGGCACGAGCCTTTTCTCCAGCGCGCGCATGGCGAAATCGAAAACCCATGCGATTGCGCCGATCAGCACGATGCCCATCACGACGACATCCGTGCGCAGGAAGCTCGACGCGTTGAGCACCATCTGGCCGAGGCCGGCCGTGGCCGCGACCATTTCCGCGGCGACGAGCGTCGTCCAGCCGAAACCCACGGCGATGCGCAAGCCCGTCAGAATCTCCGGCAACGCGGCGGGCAGGACGACATGCCACACGACTTGCCGGAAGTTCGCGCCGAGCGACCACGCCGCGTTCACTTGTTCGGCCGTCGCGCTCTTCACGCCGGCGCGCGCAGCCATCGCGACCGGCGCCAAACACGCGAGCCAGATGACGACGATCTTCGCGGTTTCATCGATGCCGAACCAGATCACGACGAGCGGCAGATAGGCGAGCGGCGGCAGCGGCCGATAGAACTCGAGCGGCGGATCGAGCACGCCGCGCGCGATGCGGCTCACGCCCATCAGAATGCCGACCGGCACCGCTGTCACGACCGCGAGCGCGAACGCGCCGAACACGCGGATCGCGCTCCACAGCAAATGTTCGGACAGCGGCAAGCCGCCTTGCAAACGTCCGCGAACGGCGTCGAGAAACGCGCGCCACACGGCATCGGGCGAAGGCAGGAAGAGCGGGGCGATCCAGTGAAAGTGCGTCGACGCCCACCACAGCGCGGCGATCGCGACGACGCACAGCGCGCTCGGCAGAGCGGTCGAACCCGCGCCGGGCATGCCGCGAAGTCGCCTTTTCGTGCGTTTGACATGAAAGGCGCGCGGCGCGTCCGCGACCAGATGCGCGTGATGATTCATGACGCCTCCGTTTCAGTGCGATGCAGGCGGCGCGTCAGCCGCTCGCGCCATTCGATGAACGCAGGCGACGATTTCACCGCGCGCGCATCGCGGTTGCGGATGTAGTCGCGCGAGAACGGCAGCTCGTGCACTTCCTCGATGCGGCCAGGACCGGGCGTCATCAGCACGAGGCGCGTCGCGAGAAAGAGCGCTTCCTCGACGCTATGCGTGATGAAGAACACGGTCTTGCGCGTGCGCGACCAGACATCGAGCACGAGTTCCTGCACGTTTTCGCGCGTGAGGGCGTCGAGCGCGCCCATTGGTTCGTCCATCAGCAGCACTTCGGGATCGCCCGCGAGCGCACGCGCGATGCCCACGCGCTGCTGCATGCCGCCCGACAGCGCGTAGATCTTCGCGCGTTCGTGTTGCGCGAGGCCGACGAGCGCGAGCGTGCGGCGCGCGATTTCGCGGCGCTCGTCGCGCTTCATGCCGCGAAAGCGCAGGCCGAGCGCGACGTTGTCGATCACGTTCAGCCACGGCATCAGCGCGTGCTTCTGGAACACGACGCCGCGTTCCGCGCCGGGACCGGCGATCGGCTCGCCATTGAGCGTGGCGCTGCCTTCGGTCGGATAGATGAAACCGGCGAGACAGTTGAGCAGCGTGGTCTTGCCGCAGCCCGACGCGCCCAGCGCGACGACGAACTCGCCGCTGCCGATCTGCAGATCGACGCCCTTGAGCGCCGGCGTGCTCGCGCCTTCATAGGTGAGCCCGAGATTGCGGATCGACAGCGACGTCATTTCGCGGCCTGCTGCACGAAGCGCGGATCGACGCCCGTCGAATAATCGGCAAGCACGTTCTGGATCGTGCCTTGCTGCTTCAGGAATTGCGCGGTGGCCGTGAGCGATTTCGCCGCGCCGGACTGCTTGCCGCCGCCGAGCCACGTCTGCGACGCCTGTTCGCCCGCCGATGGGAACGCGTAGAGCGCGAGGCTCGCGGGCACATCGGCGGCGGCGGCGCCCGATTCCTGCGCGACCGCGCGCACCTCTTTCGAATCGACCGTCCATGCGGCCTTGTTGTCGCGATATTGCGCGTCGGTGTCGGCGAGCACTTTGACCAAGCCGGCGAGGAATGCGGGATTGGCCTGCGCGAACTTGCGCGACGCCACGAGGCCGTCGAACGTCGCCTTGCCGCTTTCCTTCGCGACTTCGCCGGACGTGATCAGCACGCGGCCGTTCTGCTTGGCCTTCGCGAGCACCGGGTCCCAGATGTAGGTCGCGTCGATATTGCCGCGCTCCCACGCCGCCGCGACTTCCGGCGGACGCAGATTGACGATCTTCACCGAAGACGGATCGACGCCCGCCTGCTGCAACGCGACGAGCGCATGAAAGTGCGACGTCGACACATACGGCACGGCGAGGGTCTTGCCTTTGAGATCGGCGAGCTTGCTCACGCCCGCGCCGTTGCGCGCGACGAGCGCTTCGGCGTCGTTGATGTTGTCGAGAATCCAGAACAGCGACAGATCGACGCCTTGCGAAAGGCCGGCCGCGATCGGGCTGGAACCGGCTTCGCCGACTTGTATCGATCCGGATGCGAGCGCGCGGATCACGTCCGCGCCGCTGCCGAGCTTGCGATACGTGACCTTGTAGCCGGTGGCTTTCTCGACGGCGCCGCTCGCCTGCGCATAGCGCCACGGCACGACCATATCCTGATAGCCGATGACGACTTCGCGCGTTTCGGCATGCGCGGCGAGCGGCGCGAGCGCGATGGCGCCGAAAGCGAACGAGGCGAGGCTGGCGATCAGTCGACGGCGGCGAATCGGTGATTTCATGGCACGAAGAAGAGAGGTTTCGAAGCCTCCGACTATAGGCACTTCGCATGCCGCGCCTACCAATCTTTTGTGCGTAGCAAATGAACCGGCGATCGCTTTGTTATCCATCGCGACGGCGTGATTCGCAAGCGCTGCCTGAAACGCCCGTAAAATAGACGCGGCTTCCCGCTCCACCGGCAGCATCGCCCAGCATGACGAAAGACGACGCCACTCACGTCCGCGCGCATGGCGCGTCGACGAAGCGCAAGCGGCTCGGCCGCCCGGCGGGCAACATCAATCAGCGCGAGAACATCCTCGATGCCGCCGAGGTCGATTTTTCGCAGCGCGGCTATGCGGGCACGTCGCTCAAGGAAGTGGCCGCGTCGTGCGGCGTCACGCAGGCGCTCATCACGTGAATGGGAAAAAAACTAGCGTCGATGTCATGCTGATCGACATGACGGCGCCTGGCATGGAGGGATTCGAAGCGACGCGGCGCATCCGCGGGAATGCGCGCTTTCGTAAGCTGCCGTGAAGGCGATGAAGGGTGACCGGGAAAGCGTCTCGCGGCGGAGGCGAGCGAAGATCAGGCAAGGCCGGTCGACGTCGACCGGCCTTGCGCGCTGTTGCGCGTGTGGATGCCGAGGCGGGTTTAGATATTCAACGCCCGCTTGTCGACCGCAAGCGCCGCCTCCCGCATCACTTCCGACAGCGACGGATGCGGATGACAGATCCGCGCGATATCCTCACTCGCTGCCTTGAACTCCATCGCGACCACGGCTTCCGCGATCAGATCGGATGCGTTCGCCGAGATGATGTGCACGCCGAGAATCTCGTCGGTTTTCGCATCGGCGATGACCTTGATGAAGCCGTCCGTCTCGCCGATGCCCATCGCGCGGCCGTTCGCGAGCATCGGGAACTGGCCCGCCCTGACTTCGCGCCCTTCGGCCTTCAGCGCCTGCTCGGTCTGCCCGACCCACGCGATTTCCGGATGCGTGTAGATCACCCACGGAATGCAGTTGTAGTCGATATGCGGCTTCTGCCCGTCGATGATCTCCGCCACCAGCACGCCTTCGTCCTCGGCTTTGTGCGCGAGCATCGGGCCGCGGACGACATCGCCGATCGCGTAGACATTCGGCACTTTCGTCGCGCAATGGCCGTCGACGGGAATGAAGCCGCGTTCGTCCGCCGACAGACCGATGGAATCGAGCCCGAGATCGTCCGTGTTCGGCACGCGGCCGATCGACACGATCAGGCGATCCGCGTCGAGCGTCTGCGCGTTGCCGTCCTTGTCCTGGTAGGAAATGGAGACGCTCGAATCCGTCGTCTTCACGCCGTCGATCTTCACGCCGAGGTGAATCGTCAAGCCCTGCTTTTTGAAGAGCTTCGCGGCTTCCTTTTGCAGCGCCGTATCCGTCGTGCCGAGAAATTCGGGCAGTGCTTCGAGAATCGTCACTTCGGCGCCGAGCCTGCGCCACACGGAGCCGAGCTCCAGGCCGATCACGCCCGCGCCGATCACGGCGAGCTTCTTCGGCACGGCATCGAAAGCGAGCGCGCCTTCGTTGTCGGAGACGATTCTGTTGTCCACGGGCACGTTCGGCAGATGCCGCGCCTTCGAGCCCGTCGCGATGATCACATGCTGCGCGGTATGCGTTTCGCCGCTGACTTCGATCCTGAAGTTGCCGCCGTCCTTGCCCGCGAGTTTGCCGTGCCCTTTGAGCCAGGTGATCTTGTTCTTGCGGAACAGGAATTCGACGCCGCCCGTGATCTTCTCGACGATGACTTCCTTGCGCCCGACCATCTTGCCGACATCGACAGAAAGCTCGCCGACGCCGCCGATGCCGTGATCGGCGAAGTGCAGTTTCGCGCTCTCGAATTTTTCCGACGACGCGAGCAGCGCCTTCGATGGAATGCAGCCGACGTTCAGGCACGTGCCGCCGAGCTTCGGCTTGCCCGCGTGATTGATCCATTCCTCGACGCACGCGACTTTGCGTCCGAGCTGCGCGGCGCGGATCGCGGCGATATAGCCGCCGGGACCGGAGCCGATCACGATGACATCGAAATCGGCTTTGTCGGTGGATGTCTGTGCGCCGGGCGCGGGGGCAGGCGCGGGCGCAGCAGGCTTTTCAGGCGCAGGCGCCGCGGCTGACGCCTTCGCCTCCGTATCGATGACCGCGAGCACTTCGTCCGCATGCACGATATCGCCTTCCTTCTTCGCCACTTCCGCGAGCGTGCCGGCGGAAGGCGCGGGCACTTCGAGCACGACCTTGTCCGTTTCCAGTTCGACGAGGATTTCGTCTTGCGTCACGGCGTCGCCCGCTTTCTTCTTCCACGGCAACATCGTCGCTTCGGTGACGGATTCGGAAAGCTGCGGAACCTTGACTTCAATCCTGGCCATTCAGATTCTCCTTGTGAGCGATTTCTCGCGACTGGAAACGATCGGAAAACGTCCGGCAAAGCGCGCCTTGCGGACGGACAGCCTTGACCGGCCGGCCCGGCGCGCCGAAGTCGTAGGATACGCCCTGTCCATGGGCTTCGTGCGTCGATCCGGCTTTTCGGTATCGCTATATTCAGTGGTAGCAGCGCGCGAGAGAAAGAGGACGAGACGCGCGCGTTGCGCAGCAAGCTCGGCGAAGCGCACGCGCTGCTGAAGGTCGTCCAGGCTGAATGCGCGGCGCTGGAACGCGCGACGCTCGATGCCGCCGATCAGCCCGACGCGCGCCGTCGTGCCGTCGAATGCGTGAGCGGCAGGCGAATCGTCTATGTCGGCGGAAGGCCGAATTCTAATGCGGTGCTGAAGTCGCCGGTCGGGGCGGCGGGTGGCGAGCTGATCGTGCATGACGGCGGCATCGAGGATCGCAAGGGCTTGCTTGCCGCCGCGCTGCCGGACGCGGATGTCGTGCTCTTTCCCGTCGACTGCATCGATCACGATTCGATGAACATGCTGAAGCGCGTCTGCGAGCGGCACGGCGTGGCGTACTCGCCGCTGCACACCGCGAGCGTCGCGAGCTTCGTGGAGTTCGTCGCGCGGCTCACCGCGAGCACGCAGCAAAGGCGCGTGAGCGGGCCGCCACCGTCCGCGTTCTGCTTACGGCATGGGTAGAGGCCAGCGGCTAGTGCCTGAGTAGCTTCGTGAGCGATTCGATCTGCGCGGCGCACGCGGCTTGCGCCTGCGCTTCGACCTCGCGATAAAGCCGGATGATGCTTTCGCCGACAGGCGTCAGCACACAGCCGCCGCCGCTTTGCCCGCCTTGCTCCGAGATCGTAGCGGGCGATTCGAGCGAGCGGTTGAGCTCGTCGATGAGCAGCCACGCGCGCCGGTACGACATGTCGAGGCTGCGCGCCGCCGCCGATATCGAGCCGTGCTTGCGCACCGCTTCCAGCAGCGAAATCTTGCCCGGGCCGATCGCGATGGTCTCGCCTTTCGTGACGCGCATGCGAAAACGAACCTGGGCCGGCTGGCTTGCCGCGTCCCTTGCGTCCGTCGCGTCCGTCTCCTTCGCGCTTGCTGTTGTTTTGTGGGTCGTCGCCATGCCAGAGAGAATACACGAACGAAAACGGACGGACGTTTCCTCCACGGGCGGGCGCGTCAGCGGTTGCCCGGATAGCAGAAACCGTAATCCTCGCATCCGGGGCAGCCAGGCGCGCACGTCGGCGCATCGCCGCGCGCGAGGAACACGGTGCGCTTGAAATCCGTGTTGTCGGGACGTCGAACGCCGGCGGCGTCGAGCAGCACGCGCAACTGCACGCCGCGATAGCTTCCCATCGGGCGGATGTAGCGGCCGGTCGAAAAGCACACCAGATCGAACGGCTCGATGCTCGCGCGCGAGAATTCGCGCAATGCGGCGACATCCAGCGTGAGCGGTCTTTGCACCGTGCCGCCGATTTCGGCGTGCGGGCTGGAAATAGCTTGGCTTAGTGACGGCAAAGTTGCATGGCTGGGCAGCATAGGTCGGTCTCGCTCCATCGGGCGTGATATCCGAGACTACACGACGGTGCACCCGATGGCGTCTTCGTCCGCGCATGATGGACATGTTGCTCGCGATAACTGGCGCAGCGAGTCGCAGCGAAGAGCCGCCAAAGCCTGGGGTTTATCCCTTGCTGTTGATCCAGTCTTCTGCCCATTCACGGGAGAAATTGGTCGCTTCGATTTCCTTGTCGAAATAGCCGAGCGAGTAAAACCGATATTGCATCTTTTCAGCGAGAGCGTTGGATCGCTCCAGCAGCAGATCTGCTGAAAAATAACCGTCTGGCAGGCGGTGTGCCGAAGGACGCACGGAATAACCGCGATAATCGTGGAAGAGTGTCTTTTGCATTTTATTTTTAGGTTTGTGAAGGCGTGCTCTCGAGCGAGAGACGGCGGGAACGCACGCAGCGTTTTCCGCAAGCAGTGGTGCGATTGCGACCACGTGGCGTGCGGGCTCCGACTGGGCCCGCACGACTGGGCTCCGCGATTGGAGCCCAGTGTTCTGAAACGATCAGAGCGGCTTGATATTCGCAGCCTGCAGTCCCTTGGGACCGCGCTTCGTTTCGAAGCTTACTTTCTGATTTTCGGCCAGGGTCTTGAAACCATCGGCGCGAATTTCCGAGAAGTGAGCGAAAAGGTCGTCGCCGCCATTATCGGGCGTGATGAAGCCAAAGCCCTTGGTGTCGTTGAACCATTTGACGATACCGGTATCCATCTGGAATCCTTGAAAAAAATTTGAATAGAAAGTGCGTTCCGCAAGGGAACTGAAGAAGCAGCAAGGAGGGAATGGACAACGAATACCGCGAGACAAAACGGAATATTGATGAGCAGCAATCGAACTTCTTGGATACTTCCAAACGAGACTCTACCAATTCTGACAAAAGTAGTCAAGCAATCGTCGGCGCCGCCCATGTCGCAACGACAGCGCCGACCGGGACGCTCAATGACGGCGAGGGTGTTCGAGGAAGAATCGCACCATCTCCGCGCTGGCGTCGGGTCCGGATGGATCGGTGTAACTTCCGCTCGAAGAGCCACCGGCCCACGCGTGGGGCGCGCCGTGGATGGTCCAGAGTTCGGCGTCCACGCCTGCTCCAGACGTCATGTGCCGGACGGTGTGCGTTCGTGCGCCGGCACGACCGGACGATGCGCGTTCGGTGAATCCCTGTAGCAGTTCAATGGCGTTGGCGGGATGGACGGTCGCATCGGCGTCGCCGTGAAATACGATCAGCGGACATTGGGGTGTCTGACTAACGTGCGCGCGCGCGCGCCCGGCCTTTTGCGCTTTCTTGCCGCCGCGCATCGCTGCCAGTGCGGACGGCAAGTCGTGTGCGCATCCAACCGGCAGGCCCGAATGAACGCCTGCCGCTGCATACAGATCGGGATAAGTCTGCGCCAAGATCGCCGCCATCGCGCCGCCGGCCGAAAGCCCAGCCACGAAGACACGTTCCAGATCGACGCGATGATTCGCCATGACCTCACGTGTGATGCCCGCGATCAATGCCGGCTCGCCCTGGTCGCGCTGCTGATCGACTCGCCTGAACCAGTTCCAGCACTTCGACGTATTCGCGCCTTGAGGCTGGATCGGATAGACGACGATAAAGCCGTGCTTTTCGGCGAGCGCGTTCATCCGCGTGCCGGCTGCGAAATCGTCCGCGTCTTGCGTGCAGCCATGCAGCATCACGATGAGCGGCAAGGGATCGCTGCCGTCATGACTCGGCACGTAGACCTTGTAGTTTCGCTGGCCAGCGGCGCTGGCGTAGCTTCGCATGCTGAAATGCCCGCGATCCTGCACGTCGGGCTCGGCTTGTGCCGCATGCGCGTGGCGCCTGGGTTGCAGCGGTTGCAACACTTCGGCGGAGCGTGTTGTCGTCGCGTCCGTCCGCTCGCCACGCATGGCGCGCTTCACGATCTCCGTCGCCGCGGCGGGATCGTTGTTGCGAAAGAGTGCGAACGCCTCTTTCATCGAGTCAAGAAAGCCTTCGTTGAGTTTCATTTTCATTCCGTTATCGGGCAAAGAGTCAGGGGCGCTAACGGATTCGATCCGCGAGCGCAGCCTTGACCGCCGGTGATGCATGGAGCGCGCCTCGAACCAGAATCGAGTCGATCGCTGCCAGCGCGAGTTCGGGAGAGACGTCAGTGGCAATGCTGGCCAATCCCAGCACCTGAATCTTGAGTCGCTGGTTGGCCGCGACCGCCGCTTCGAGGTCTTGTTTCGAAAAATGCTGAAGGCCCAGGACGAATTCGCGGCGCGTCACCGTTTCCTTGACGGCCGGAGCGTGAACCGACAACTGATTGCGGATCGCCGTACGAATCAGATCCGTGCGATTCGAGTAAAAACCTTCTTCCACGAGCAGATCGATCTGGCCCAGATCCACCGGACCCAAGTTGATCGTGATTTTTTCGGTCTCGCTGCCGCGTGATCGATCGACCGCTTCTTTTGCCATCTAACCCTCCCGTTACCATCCATATGGATGGTTATAAGCTGTTTTCAAGAGGGCGTCAAATTCTTCTCGGGGAGCGTGATGCGCGCTGTATGCGCACGTGGATTAGGATGTTTCGTCATCGACGGGAGAAGTGCATGAAGCGGCGGCTGATGGCGGCGTTCGCAATGTCGATGTTCCTCGCGGCGTGCGGCTCGGCCGCGCCGGGCACGGGCGCGCGCAAGGCGCCGCTCGCGGGCGCGCCGAACGGGGTCGCGGTGCGCGCTACAGACGGCGCGGTGTTCGTCACCGACGACAGGACCAACGGCATCGTGATGACGTCGAATATCGGCGGCGACGACTTTTCCCCGTACGCGCGCATTCCGGCAGCCGAAGGCGAGCGCACGGGCTTGAGCCAGATCGCGTTCGCGCCGAACGGGCATCTGCTCGTCGAGCGCTTCGGATTCGGCGCTGCGAGCGCGGTGTTCGATGTCGCGCCGAGCGGCCAGATCGCGCTCGCGTCCGACACGAATGCGGCGCGGCGGCGTCTGGGCCTGCTCGTGCTCGATGGCGGCACGTTTCTGTCGAGCTGGTTCGTGAAGGAGGGCAGCGCGCCCGCGACGGGCGGCGTGAGCGTGATCACGCGCGGAAGGGCGCCGCGGCAGGTGATCGAGCGCGATATCGTCACCGGTTTGCAGAAACCAGTTGGGCTCGCGGAGGTCGCGGACATGCTCTATATCAGCGATCAGGCCGCGAACCGCATCTACAAAGTGGATTTGCAGGCGGCGCGCGCCGCGAACGCGCCCGTGCCCGCCAGCGATGTCTTCGCGACAATCGATGCGCCCGACCTGATGGCCGCATCGCCTGACGGCACGCTCTACACGAAGTGCGGCGCGCACGCCGTGTGCAGCATTTCGAAGCGTGGCCGTCCGACCGTCATTGAGAACGATCTGGAATCGCCGCGCGGCGTCGCGGTCGATGTCGCGAGGAAACGGCTCATCGTCGTCGACCGGTCGAGCGCGCCGGACAAGCCGAGCGCGCTGCGCGTCATCCCGATCAAGTAGCGATGACGATACTCAACGCGGCGACGACCAGCCCTTGTAGCTGCCGACGTTCTCGCGCGTGACGAGCGTCGACGGCAACAGAATGATCGCGTTGGCCGGTTTCTTGCCGTTCATCAGGTCGTAGCCCACGCTCACCGCCTGCTGCGCCATCGCCCACGGGTCCTGACTCGCGGACGCCTGGACGAGCGTGTCGCTCTTCAGCGCGGTTTCGATATCCGGCGCGCCATCCACCGAAGTAATCACGATATTCCCGCGATGCAATTGCCTCGCCGCGAGGTCGGTGCCGATCGCTTGCGGATCGTTGATCGCGAACACGCCGTCGAGCTTCGGAAAACGCGTGAGATAGCCTTGCATCGCGTTCATGCCGCCTTCGCGCGAGCCCTTGGCGTCCTGATCGTCGGACAGGATCTTGATGCCGGGATTCTTCGCGAGCACGGACTTGCAGCCGTTCACGCGATCGATGACCGCCGACACCTGCGGCCCGTTCTCGATCACCACGTTACCCTTGCCGCCCAGCTTCTTCGCCAGGAAATCGCAGGAGATTTCGCCGGCCTGCACGTTGTTGGTCTGCACGGTGGCGTCGGCGCCCGCGGCCGCCACATCCACCGCCACCACCACGATGCCCGCCTTCTGCGCCTTCTTCACCGCCGGCTCGATCGCCTTCGGATCGACGGCGTTCAGCAGGATCATGTCGACGTGCGCCGAGATAAAGTTGTCGATCTGCGTGAACTGCTTGTTCATGTCGTAATCCGACGATACCGCCGTGACCTTCGCGTTCGGATTGATCGACTTGGCCTTCGCTTCCGCGCCCTTCGAGATCGTCACGAAATACGGATTGCCGAGCGAGCCGACCGTGATGCCGATGGACTTCAACTGCTTGTCGGCGGCGTGGGCGGATAGCGACATCGTGAACCCGATTGCGAGGGCGACGCTGGCGAAAAGCTTATTGTGTTTGCGCATGTTGTTGTCTCCGGTTGGTCCTTTTTTTGAGGGCGGGCGCAAGCGGACCCGAATGCGCCCGAATAGCCGATCAGCAATCAGCAATCAGGTGCGAGCCGAGCCGCGTTGACGATAACGGTCGAGCGCCACCGCGCCGATGATCACGAGGCCCTTGATGATGTACTGCCAGATATCCGACACGCCGAGCAGCACGAGGCCGTTGCTCAATACCGCGATGATGAGCGCGCCGACCAGCGTGCCGACGATCGAACCCACGCCGCCGACGAAGCTCGTGCCGCCGAGAATCACCGCGGCGATGGCGTCGAGTTCATACGACTGGCCGAGTTGCAGCCCGTTCGCCGCATAGAGACGCGCCGCCGACATCACCGCGCCGAGACCCGCGAGCAGCCCGGACATCGCGTAGACGAAAAGCTGGATGCCCCACACCTTGATGCCCGACAGACGCGCCGCTTCGGGATTGCCGCCGACCGAATAGATGCGCAGGCCGAGCACCGTGCGGCGCAGGATGAACCACGACACGGCCACGACGAGCAGCGCGATGATCACGAGCCAGGGCACGCCGAAGAGCGTGTCGTTGCCGATGAATGCGAACGGGAGTTGCGGATTGAAGATCGTCGTGTCGTGCCCGATCAGCCGCGCGATGCCGCGCACCGCGGTGAGCGAGCCGAGCGTCACGATGAAGGGCGGCAGTTTCAGCAGCGCGATCAGGAGGCCGTTGATGACGCCGAAGCCCAGGCCCACGGCGAGCGCGGCCGGAATGCCGAGCCATCCCCAGCCCGGAATGTTCGATGCGAGCAGCGCCGCGACCGCGCCCGCCGACAGAATCGAGCCGACCGAAAGATCGATGCCGCCCGTCAGGATCACGAACGTCATGCCCGCTGCGAGCACGATATTGATCGACGCCTGCTGCGTGACGATCGACAGATTCTGGAAGCTGAAAAAGCCGTCGGTCACGATGCCGAAGCCGATGCACAGCAGGATCAGCACCGGCAGCATGCCCGCGGTGCGCATCAACACCTGCATGCGTTCCTTGTGCTCGATGCGCGTCTGACGTTGCGCCGTGCTTTCCGCCTTTGCAACCGGCGCGTTGCCCGTTTCGTGGTGTTTCGTCGTGTTAGCCATGTCTCTCTCCAGATATGCTTTTCGTCAAGCCGCCAGCGCGACCTTCGAGCCCGTCGCCAGTTCGATGATGCCTTCCTGTGAAATCGGCTTGCCGGAATGGCCGCCGAGTTCGCCCGCGATTTCGCCTTCGCGCATCACGAGCACGCGGTCCGCCACGCCGATCACTTCCGGCAGCTCGCTCGAGATGACGATCACGCCGACGCCCGAGCGCGCCAGATCGTTGATGATTCGATAGATCTCCGACTTAGCTCCGATATCGACGCCGCGCGTCGGTTCGTCGAGGATCAGCACTTCCGGCTTGGTTTCGAGCAGGCGCGACAGCAGCACTTTCTGCTGGTTGCCGCCCGACAGCGCGCCGACGTTCACGCGCATGTTCGGCACGCGGATCGTGAGCGCGGCGATCGCGTCCTTCGCGCGCGTGTTGCCGCGCGCGAGATCCATCACGCCCACTTTCGCGTCGCGGCCGGCGATCGTGATGTTGATGTTGTCGCGCACACTCATGTCGAGAAAGAGACCCTGTCCCTTGCGGTCTTCGGTCAGATAGACGAGACCGGCGTCGATCGCGTCGCGCGGCGTGCGCAGCTTGACCGGCTTGCCGTGCATCGACACTTCGCCGCGCTTCTTTTCCTCCGCGCCGAAGATCAGGCGCGCGAGCTCCGTGCGCCCCGCGCCGACGAGTCCCGCGATGCCGAGCACTTCGCCCTTGTGCAGATCGAGGCTGCAGCCCTTCACGCGATTGCTGTCGGCGATATCGCGCACGGACAGCACGACGTTGCCCGGATCGTAGGGTGCGTGCTCCTTCTTGTAGAAGCCGGAAATATCGCGGCCGACCATCATCTTCACGAGGCTTTCGGCGGACAGTTCGTCGCGCATCAGCGTGCCGACGTAGGAGCCGTCGCGCAGCACGGAGACCCGATCGCTGAGTTCGTAAATCTCCGCCATCCGATGGCTGATATAGATGATCGCGATGCCTTCCGAGCGCAGTTGCCGCACGAGTTCGAACAGGCGGTCGGTTTCGCGCGAAGAGAGCGGCGTCGTCGGTTCGTCCATCACGAGGATGCGCGCCTTCGCATGCACGGCCCGCGCGATCTCGACGAGCTGCCGCTCCGCGATCGACAGATCGCCGACGAGCGTATGCGGCCTGAACGCCGCGCCGAGGCGCTTGAGCACGTCCTCGCAGCCGCGCTCCATGCCCGCGCGGTCGACCAGTCTTCCACGACGCAGTTCGCGCCCCGCGTAAATGTTTTCCGCGACGGAAAGATTCGGCGCGAGACTCAGCTCCTGATAGATCACTGCGACGCCGAGCGCGCGCGCGGCAAGCGGCCCGTCGATGGCGACCGTTTTGCCGTCGATGAGAATCTCGCCGCCCGCATCGGCCTGATACGCACCCGACAGGATTTTCATCAGCGTGGACTTGCCCGCGCCGTTTTCGCCCATCAGCGAATGCACTTCGCCGGGATAGACCGAGAGGCGCACGTCGTTGAGCGCGCGCACGCCCGGAAAAGTCTTGCTGATGCCGCGCATCTCCAGCAGCGGCGGTCGGGTCGAAGTTGCAACGGAAACATCATGCGGCATGGTTGACCTCTTGCAGTTTCGTTCCAGCATGGCGAAGGCCGGCCACGCGCGGCGAGAAGTTGAAGAACATCGGCAGCGTGGCGGCGCCGATCGCGCCCGCATCCGGGCCGAAGGTGCCGCGCACGAGCGTTGGCGTGCCGCGCGCTTCGGGCGCGTTGGCGGCGAGCGTCGCCGAAAGCCGTTTGACGAGCTTGTCGAGCAGGCCGCCGTCGATATCGGAATCGATGACGACCATCGGCACGTCGAGCACGCAGAGCGTCGCGCGCAGGGCGGGCGCGAGCGCTTCGATGCAGTCGTCGATCCATTCGTCGACGGCCGGAAGACGCCGCTCGATGCACGCCTGCAAATCGACGCGGTTGTCCGCCGCCGCGCCGCTGTAATTGAGATGCCGCACGAGCGCGTTAAGCGACGCGCGCGACAGCAGGATGTCCCACGGGCCCGAGGGCTGCGGCGCGGACGGCAGGCGGCTCGGCGGCACCGGAATCACGCCGATATCGCCCGCGTTGCCCGACGCGCCGCGCAGACAGTCGCCGTTGATCGCGATGCCGCCGCCGATCGCCGAGCCGAGAAACAGATAGACGAAGTCGTCGCAGCGACGGCCGAGGCCGTAGAAGAGTTCGGCGGTGGCGGCGGCGTTGCCGTCGTTCTCGCTGAAAACCGGCAGCGACAGCGCGCGGCCGAGCATCCCGGCGAAATCGGTTTCGTCCCAGGCGCGGAAGGTTTCGGCGGGAAGGCCGAGTTCGCGCAGCCACGAACCGAGATTGAACGGCTGCGCGATGCCGACGCCCGTCAGCCGTTCGCGCTCGGTCTCGGAAAGCAGGCCGAGCATGCTTTCGATATCGCGCCGCACGATTTCCAGCACCTCGGACGGATGCGGCAGCACGGCGTCGAGCGCGCTGCGGGCGAGCACATCGCCAGCGAAATTGACGAGCACCGTCTCGATGCCCGTGCGATCCAGCCGCACGCCGATACCAAACGCGCCGCGCGGATCGAGCCGGATGAGCGACGCGGGCTGGCCGCGCTGGCCTTCGAGCCGCCGTCCGGTGTATTCGATCAGGCCCGCATTTTCCAGCGACTCGACGATGCTGCCGACCGCCGTGCTGGTCAGATTCGCGTGACGCGCGAGTTCGGCTTTCGAGGCCGGCTCCGTGCGGCGCAACGCCTGCAAAAGCACACGTTCGTTGTACCGGCGGACGTTCGCGGAGTTGCTTCCTCTGCCGCTTGGGAGTTTCACGCGCTGTCTCCGTTTCGAAGCGGTCTTGCCGCCGCGTATTAATTAAATCAAGTTGATTTATTTAAGACCGAAGGCGCGGCGAAGTAAAGCAGGGAAATCCCGAGGCACGTTTTTAGGCGTCCGCTGAGGGCGACGCGAGCGTTGCGCCTTCCACACTAGGCGATGGAAATCCGCATTGCCAAGAAGCATGCCGATCCCTTGCGAAGCGCTTTCGGCGCGCGTTTGCTGTGAAAGCGCGGGAAGAAGCGTTGTGCTATCGTCGGCGACACTTTTTGATCTTTCCGCGCGCCTCGCCATGTTCTCGCTCTCCCAAGCCACGCACGCCAGCAAGGCCGCGCAGTACGACGACCTACTGCAGCAAACCCGCGCGCTCATCGCTGATGAAACCGACTTCATCGCCAATGCCGCGAATTTTTCCTCGCTCGTCTATCACACGCTGCCCGATCTGAACTGGGCGGGCTTTTATCTCTTCGACGGCACCGAGCTCGTCGTCGGGCCATTCCAGGGCAAACCGGCGTGCGTGCGCATCGCGATCGGGCGCGGCGTGTGCGGCACGGCGGCGCGTGACCGGCGCACGCAAGTCGTGCCGGATGTCGATGCGTTCCCCGGCCATATCGCCTGTGATTCCGCATCGCGCTCGGAGATCGTCGTGCCGCTCGTCGCGAGCGATGGCACGCTGATCGGCGTATGGGATGTCGATAGCCCCGTGCCGAACCGCTTCGACGATGAGGACGCGCTCGGCATGGAAGCGTTGTGCACGGCGTTCGTCGCACTGGCGTGGAGCAGGAAATGAGCCTCGATGCCGCGGGCAACGGCGTCGTCACGATCGCGAGCGCGCATGGCGCCTTCGCGACCGCCGACAAGTGATGCAGGCCGTGCCGACCGCCGCGCTCGACTTGCCGCTCAAGGTTCTGGCATGGGAAGACGCCGACGGCCGCGCCTGGCTTTCCTATAACGCGACGGACTATCTGCGCGCGCGTCACGGTCTCGGCGCCGATCTGATGAAGCCGGTGAGCGGCGTGGCCGCGCTCGTGGAAGCGGCGGCGCGCTGAGAAGGCCGCGTTCGCCCCTTAGGCCCGGGCGTCTACAATGAGACGTTTTCAAACGTCTCGAAAATCAGATTTATGACGAGCCTTGCCCGCCGACGCCTGCTTGCCGCCTGCGCCCTGAGCGCGTGCGGCTTCACGCGTGCGCGCGATGCGCGCGCGGCATCGGACAAGGCGACGGTCGCGCTCGTGATGAAGTCGCTGAACGATCCGTTCGTCGCGTCGATGATCGACGGCGCCCGCAACTACCAGCGGCATTACGCGTCGCAACTCGATCTCACGACGCACGGCACGACCACCGACCACGACGTCGCCGGTCAGACCCACATCGTCGAAACCTTGATCGATGCGAAGACGAACGCGATCGTCATCGCGCCGGTGGATTCGAAAGCGATGCTGCCGGTGGCCGCGAAAGCGATCGCGGCGGGCGTCATCGTGATCGCGATCGACAATCCGTTCGACGAAGCCGCGCAGGAAGCGGCGAACCTCACGATTCCGTTCGTCGGGCCGGACAGCCGGCGCGGCGCGAAACTCGTCGGCGCTTATCTCGCGTCCAAGCTCGCGGCGGGCGACGAAGTCGGCATCATCGAAGGGCCGTCGAGCGATCGTAATTCGCAGCAGCGCGCGCTCGGTTTCAGGGAGGCGATGAACGCGGCCGGCGTGCGCATTGCCGATTCGGACAGCGGCGACTGGACTTCGGCGAGCGGCAAGTCCATCGCGCTGCAGATGCTTTACGCGCATCCGACGCTGCGCGGCTTGCTTTGCGCGAACGACAACATCGCGATGGGCGCGATCGACGCGGTGCGCATCGCGGGAAAGAAGGGCCGCGTGCTGGTGACGGGCTACAACAATATCGACGCCGTGCAGCCGATGCTCGACGATGGACGGATGCTGGCGACCGTCGAACAATTCGGCGCGCGGCAGGCGGTGTTCGGTCTGGACGTGGCGGTGAAGGCGCTCGTGGAACGACGGAGGCAAGGGGATTTGTCGCCGTATATGGAGACGCCGGTTCAACTGGTTACCAAGGGACAGGCGAAGGGGTTTCGGTTCGGAGCGTCGTGAGGCGCTGCGGCGCACGTTGGGTGATGGTCGCAGCGATCGTCTTATCGTCTTGTCGCAAACCTCAGTCGGCCTTCCCCAACACTCCCCGCGCCGCCAGACTCCGATACAACGCCCGCACGCCGAACGTCCACGGCTCGATCTCGGTCGACAAGCGCACCGTATTGACCAGCGCCCCGAGCGAAGGCGTCGAGATCGTCACGACATCGCCGAGATGGTGCGTGAAGCCGCCGCCCTTCGTATCGCGATCCTTGATCGGCGAGAACATCGTCCCGAGAAACAGCATGAAGCCGTCCGGATATTGATGATGCGCGCCGTGCGTCTGCGTCACGAGATCGGCCGGATCGCGGCTGATTTCGCTCATGTGGCTCACGCCTTCGAGCACGAAGCCATCGTCCGCGCCTTCGATCTTCAATGAGACGCTCGTGCCGCGCACCGAATCCAGCGTGAAGCGCTCATCGAAGAGGCGCACGAAAGGACCGATCGCGCACGACGCGTTGTTGTCCTTCGCCTTGCCGAGCAGCAACGCGCTGCGGCCTTCGATGTCGCGAAGATTCACGTCGTTGCCGAGCGTCGCGCCAACGATCTCGCCGCGCGCGTTCACCGCCAGCACGATCTCCGGCTCCGGGTTGTTCCATTGCGATGTCGGATACAGGCCGACGTCCGCGCCGAAACCCACCGACGACATCGGTTGCGACTTCGAGAACACTTCCGCATCCGGCCCGATGCCGACTTCCATGTATTGCGACCACGCGCCGCGCCGCTCCAGTTCCGCCTTCAGCTTCATCGCGGCGTCCGAACCGGGCTTGATCTTCGATAAATCCGCGCCGATCAGCTTGTTGATGGTGTCGCGCACTTCCTGAGCCTTGCTCGCGTCGCCGCCCGCCTGCTCTTCGATCACGCGTTCCAGCAGGCTCACCGCGAACGTGACGCCACACGCCTTCACCGCTTGCACGTCGCAGGGCGCGAGCAGGCGCAGGCCATCGACGGAAGTATCGAGCGTCGCCTGCAGCAGATCCTGGACGTTGCCCAGATGCTCGCCTTGGGCGTTGCGAGCGATATCGAGCGCATCGGGGAGATCGAAGAGATCGGCGGTGGTCGGCGCGGCGCGCGTGATGTCGAACACTTCGCCCTTGCGCACCGCGACGACAGACGGACCGTTCACCGGCGCGGGACGCCACACGCGGCCGATCAGCACGGCATCGGCGAAATCTTCGGGCAGGCAGGAGGAGATGTTGACGGTTTGCATGAATTCGGTCGGCTGGCGAAAAAGGAAAGCCGATCCTAGCCCGCGCGTCATACGGTGTCCATCAGGTTGATTAATTATCCAACCTGTTGGAATATGGCGCATATGGAAAAAACCTACGACGTACCCGCGCTGCGCCGCGCGAACGATATTCTCGAAGCGCTCGCCGCCGCCGCGAAACCGGTGCGCACGGCGACGCTCGCCGAACAGACGGACCTTTCCCGCAGCACGCTCTACCTGATGCTCGAAACGCTCGCGCGCCTGCAATGGATCGAAAAGCGCGACGATGGCTACGTGGTCGGCGTCGGCCTGTTCGAGCTCGGCAACGCGTATGTGCGCCACGACAAGCTGCAGGCCGCGTTCCGCGAGGGCGCGGGCGCGTTCATCAACAAGCACAACGAGGTCGTGCAGCTCGCGGTGCTCGACGGCGTGCAGGTGGTGTATGTGGCGCGCGAGGATGCGCATCGGCCGGTGCGCCTCGTGTCCGATCTCGGATCGCGTCTGCCCGCGCATTGCTGCGCGCTCGGCAAGGCGCTGCTCGCGGGATTGACCGATGAAGCCGTCATCGAGCGTCTTCCCGAGCGTCTCGAAGCGGTGACGCCGCGCACCATCACGCGGCGCGCGGCCCTGTTACGCGATCTCGCCGCGATCCGTTCGAGCGGCCTCGCGGTCGAGCGCGAGGAAGTGGCCGAAGGCCTCGCGTGCTTCGCAGCCTATGTCGGGATGACGCCGGCGGGCAAGCGCGTCGCGGTATCGACGAGCGTGCCGATCGGCCGGCTCGATCCGAAACGTGAGAAGCAGATTTCGATCGGCATCGTCCAGCTTGCGGCTCACTTGCGCGGCGCGCTCTGACGATGCGCCGCACGCAGGTTCGCCCGGCCTTGCGAGCCGGCGAAACGCGCCTCGATCGACGCCATCTCCGACTCCATCTCCTTTCCCGCGTGGAACGCCGCGGGCGCGTGCGCGGCGATCAGCACGTCGCAGCGCGCGTGCAGGCACACCACATCGCGCAGGCGCGCCTCGCCGTGCCGCCAGCCGGTGTCCGATTCGCCGCCGAGCACGATGAGATCCGCGCCCGCCCGCTTCGCCTCCTGCGCGATCAGCTCGCCGACGCTGACGCCGTCCAGCGGCTGCGCCACACTGCGCGCGACGCCGTCGACACCCGCGCTCTCGATCAGCCGCGCCGCGTAGCGTGTGACCGCGCGCGCGTGATCGTCGATGACGTCGAGCGTATCGTCCGGGTCGCTCTCCGCGGTGGCCACCGCCCACCAGGGCGTCTGATCGACGATATGCAGCGCAGTGAGCCGCGCATTGCAGTCGCGGGCGCGCGTGATGGCGGTGGTCAGGGCGCTTTCGCTGAGGCTCGTGCCCACGGCAACGAGAATGTGCTTGTACATGGTGCGTCTCCGGTATGAATCGATGAGACGCATGATCGCCGCGCAGACTTAGCGGCGAATGAGCGCGCGTCTGTATCTTTTACAAGAAAGCTTAAAAGCGCCTACGGAGACGACGCTAGCGGCGGCGTTTTTTCCAATCGTAATCGGCAGGTGGATCGGCGACGCCCGGCTTGCCGACCGAATGCGGGTTTTCACTGCATAACGTCACGAAACCGACATCTTCGCCATCGGACTGGCGGCGTCGGAGGTCTTCCGCGAAGCGCAGCGCGTCGGCGAGCGCGTTTGCATCGAATCGTCTGAAGCGCGCCGCGTCTTCGATATCAGGGTTGCCGCCGAGCCAATACACGACGAACATCGATTAGCCTCTGGTTTGGAGATGACGCACCATCGTCGTCGCTCGCGCCACGACGATGCAAAGCCTGCACGGCGTTCGTGCACGACGCGCCGGGACAGCCATCGGGTATTCCCCAAGTGTAACGTCGGCGGCCTGCGTGCCGCCCGCCGCGCGCACGGATACCCGCAAAGGAATGATCGTTGCTGTTATCTCTGTCCATTCCGAGGCCAATGACGATGCAACGCTACCAGCCTGTTCCTTCGCAAGCACTGTGGCAGATTCCATTACCGGCGACGCACCATGAAGAGCCGCGCGTGCTCATCGCCGATGACGACATGGAAGCGACACGCGCGATCTGCCTTGCATTCGAAGACGCCGATTTCACCGTGCGCGCGGTGCACACCGGGCTCGATGCGGTGTCGCTGGCGCGCAAGTGGCGGCCGGGCGTCGTGCTGCTCGATCTGATGATGCCGCTCGGCGACGGCTGGGAGGCCGCCGAAGCGATCCGCGCGATCGATCTCTCCATGCTGCTGATCGCACATACGAGCTGCACGGACCCGGGGGACCTGACGCGCGCGCAACGCACCGGCTTCAACGGCTACTTCGTCAAGCCGACGGGGATCGACGGCATGATCGCGGTGATCCGGGATTATTTCTCGATGCGCGAAGGCGATTACGCATCGGCGCGTTCGGGCTGAACGGCGTCGAACTCGATGCCAGGCTGAACGTGCTGTTTCAGCATGTTGTCCCAGTACTGGCAATAGCCGGCCCAGAACGGCATTTGCGAGTAGGCGGACGCGGCGGTCGGCAGCGGATCGGGCAGCATCCTGCTCAGACGCCGGATTTCCGCATGCTTCCATTGCAGCAGCGCCCGTCGATGTCCGCGCCGCGGCGGGCACATCTCGTCCATGCTCGCGACAGCGATCGAGAAGCCCTCGGCCGGCCGCGACGCCATCTTGGTCAACACCGCGGTTTGCGGGCGCGGCCCGCGCTCATGACAGATGATCGCGCCGATCTGCCCAAGGATGTACATCGCCCTGGCCATCGGCCGCTCGGAAGGGTGTTGCATGGCGCCTCTCGGATTATCGTTATGGGTCTTCGTGCGCGGGCGCTCGAAGTGGCCTCGGTCTTGTTATTGATACGTTGTAGCCTTCGGTATTTATAAGATACCGCATGGCGATTAATCCGAAATGCGCATCCACAAAAATATACAGTCGTGCGGAGCGTTTCCGCCGATGCAAAAAACAAAGCGCCCCTGCATTCGCATGCAGGGGCGCTTTCATTCGATGACGCGCGTGCAAATCAACGTTGCACGTAGTCAGCCGGTTGCTGCACGTCGCCGGTTTCCGGCTGCTCCTTGTGCCGATAATGCTCGGCCGCGGCATTCACGCCGCGCTCGTAATACGACTGCGCGGTGTGCTGCTCGAGCGCGTCGATGATCGGTAGCTGCTCTTCGGCGATCGAATACATGAGGCTCAGGATGTCTTGCTTCATCGCATGGGGGAAGGCCGAGAAGTGCTCGAAGCCGCCCGGCGCGGCGACCATGTTCACGAGCGACGAAAGCAGGCGCGCGCGGCTCTTGCAATGCTCGCTGATCGACGTGGAGTGAGAGATGACCGTATGGCCTTGGGCGTTGACCGTGATCTGGAGAGGTTTCATTTTGCGTCCGGGTTCGTCTGTGATGTCGACATTAAAGCCGAGCGCGCGTTTCAATTCCGTAAGACGCGTCTCAATCGGCCGTCATCGGCAGAAACGGATTGAATCGAAAGTTGAAACGTGAACTGTATAGGATGGCGAAGTAAATATTGCGGATCGAGTGCGACCGGTCGATCGCTTCGTCCGCGAGCGTGTTTTGCCGAATCGGTTTAAATTGAGCAACGATGCCATGCATGAGGGCATCGCAGTCTTCCAACGGTTTCAACTCACTTTCAGCGAGCCCGAATTTGTCCGTCCGACGACTCGCGACGCTATGGCGGCTTGGCCGGGCGTTCGTTCATGAAAGCCATCTGACCGATGACGGCGCCGCGATGACCCGCGTCGCGCGCTTCTTCGCGTCGCACGGCGGGCGCGCCGCGCCGCTCGCGGCAGGCGTGCCCGCGCTGTCGCAACTGTCGCGCGTGCTGGAGAACGCCTCGGGCGCGCTCGCGCGTCATCCCGCGCTCGCGGAAACGGCGGTGCGCGTCGCGCTGCACGAACTCGACGGGCTCTTCGTGCCTTACGATGCAGCGCGCTTTCGCGACGCCTGCGTGGCGGCATTTCCGCCCGCGCTTCGCTTCGAGCTCACGGACCTGAGCGACGTGCCGCTGCGCTCGGGCGTCGCCGAACAAACGCACAGGGCGCGCGTCGGCGATATTCCCGTGCGCGTCACGCTGTTGCGCGCGGACGCGCATGCCGACCTCGACGACGATCTCGATCTCGCGCTCGCCGCAGCGCGTTTCGCGGAACGGCGTTCGGCGAAGGCGCGCGAGCTGCATCCGGTCGAATGGGTGCGCCGCGCGCGCGAGAGCGTCGACGCAATGATCGACTTGCGCCAGCGCGCGGCCGATCAGAGCTATCTGCGCTTCCGTTTGCGCGACGACGATCGCCTCGCCGTGCCCGAAGTCCTCTGGGACTATTGCAACGATGCGGTGCTGACCACGCGCGCGATCGAAACGGCGTCGCTGACCGATGCCGACGCGCTCGCATCATGCGGGCTCGATCAGCCCGATGTCCTCGCGACCTTCATCGAAGCATTCTTCGAAATGGCGCTCGGCGTCGGGCTGTATCACGCGGGGCTGGATGCGGCGGGCGCGCGCGTGAGCATCGAGCGCGAGACGCGCGGTCAGATCGTCCTCGAAGCCGACAACCCGATGATGATCTTCGCGGCGCATGAAAAAGACTTCATCGTCGGCGTGTCGCATGCGCTCATGGAGGGCGATCACAAGGCGGCCGCGCGCGCGCATCTGGAGCACGGCCGGCCCGAGGCGAACGTGACGCATCATGAAGTGCGCGTCGAAGCGACGTATCGGCGTGAGGCGGAGCGCTTCGCGTCGGCGCACTCGAAGCGCGGGGTCGGCGTCGCGCAGTTGTTCGGCGCGATCGGCAAGGCGCCTGCCGAGCACATGTTCAGCGCGTCGCACGGGCGCATCGCGTCGCGCGCGGTGTTGCTGGCGAGAGCGGCGGAAAGGATCGAGCGCGTCGCACAGGAGATCGCGCCGGATGTCGATGTCTGGAAGATCGCGCGCAGGGTCATCGTGCGGCTCGCGGCGGACCAGTTCAGCTTGCGCAGCCTGGCCGCGCGCGTCGCGCACGAAGCGACACACTGGCCGCATACGTTGCCGCGACTGCCGAGGCTCATCGCGCATCGCGCGAATCGAAGCGCGAACACGGGCGGGTGAATTCCTGATGAAGTTTTCCTAGAATGCCGGTAGCAGTTCATTCCTCGACCTCGATACATCATCCGATCATTTCGGATTCCGATTCAATGTAGCCCGTGAGGTCGAATTCGAACCAGCGTGCTTGCAAGCATCGCTGTGCCGGCGATTTTCGCATCGGCACGCCAATCGGGGACCGGCGCATGATCGATCATCAACGCAATATGACGTCTCGTGCAGGCCGGCCCCTTGCTTTGCATCCATTGAGCGCGGTGGCGCTGATGACGTTTGCGTCGGTGGTGCAGGCGGTCACGGTGGTGAACTCGAGCTCGACGGGGCAGATTCTTTCCACCGATACGTCCTATGTGCTCGGCGCCGGAACGACGGTCACGACATCCGTGGGAGACGCCATCGCCGTACAAGGCATCGCACCTGTTTCGTTTCTGAATGCGGGGACCGTGATCAGCTCCACGGACAACTCGGCCGCCGCCATTCGCCTCGATGTCGACGGGAACCTGACCAATCAGGCCACGGGGCAGCTTCTCGGCAATGCGCGCGGCGTGTTCTTCAACGGCGGCGGAAGCGGAAACAGTCTCGTGAATCTCGGCGACATCAGCGTGCGGGTGAGCTGGGCCGTCTCGTTCGAAGGCGCCAGTGGAGGAACGGTCGACAATTTCGGCACCTTGAACAATGGCAGCGCGGGTGCGCTCAGCGCAACGGCTGGCGGCGTTCAGGTGCTCACGAGCGGCGACGTGACGATCAACAACCACGCAGGCGCGACGATCAGGACCGGCGGGGGCGACGCCAGTTTCGGCCGGGGCGTCGACATCGAACAGGGAACCGCCACGATCAACAACGATGGCACGATCAGCGCTTATCGATCCGGCGTGGAGAGCCACAGCACGTCCACGCAGAACGTCAACAACAGGAGCACGGGAATCATCGAGAGCGCGGCGGGCGCGGGCGTGGTTATCGCAGCCGGTTCCGCGACGATCCATAACGACGGCGTGATTTCCGGCGGCGGCATGGGCGTGCAGATCGGCAGCAGCACGGGCGCCAACATCACGAACTCCGCGACGGGAACCATTCGCGGAACGCAGGGCGCGGGCGTCCAGTTCAATCAGAACGGCACGCTCGTCAATCAAGGGCTGATCGAGAGCACGTCGGCGCCTGCGGTGGAACTCGCGGGCTCGAACAATGCCATCACGCTGGGCGCAGGATCGAGGCTCGACGGCGGCAACGACGTCGCGATCCACAGCGGCGGCGCCGGCAACACCGTCACGTTGACGGGCGCCGGCACGGAGAACGGCGGCTTCACGTCGACGGACGGCAACGGCTTCGCCGGACTGACCGCCGCGGCGGGCAGCAACTGGGCGCTGAACGGGCCGGTCGCGATGGGCGGTACATCGGTGCAGGCGCTGCATGTCATCGGCGGCCTGACGCTGGGTGGCGAAGTGCTCAACCACGGCAGCGGCATCGCCGTCGATGCGGGCGGAATCCTGGCCATCGGCGCTGGCGGCACGAGCGGCAGCGTGACGGGCAACATCGTCAACAATGGCGTGGTTCGCTTCAATCGCAGCGATAGTTCGACGTTCGGCGGCGTGCTGAGCGGTGCGGGCGCGCTGCAACAGGCGGGAAGCGGCGCGGTGCTTCTGACGGGCGCCGGTTCGAGTCAGGGCGCGGTCGACGTCAATGCGGGCACGCTCGTCCTGAATCAGACGGGCGCTTTCAACGCGGGAACCTATACGACCGGGAGCGGCGCGGTCACGACGATCGCGGCGAGCGCCAGCCTCGCGGTCGGCGCGGCCTTCACGCAGGCGCAAGGCTCGACCTTGACCGTGGCGATAGGCGGTGTCGAGCCGATCATCACCGCGGCGACCGCGAACGTGCTCGGCGCGCTCAACGTGAGCGGTTTCGGCGCATCGGCGCCAAACCGCGCAAGCGCGCTGACGAGCACGCAGTTCGACATCATCCACACGACGGGCGGCATCACCGGAAACTTCACCAGCGTGCAGTTCGGCGGAACGGCCGCACCGGTCGACTATCTGACGCTCGCCGGGGCGAAGAGCGCCGACAATCTGGACTACCACGTCGGCTTCGGCCTCACATGGCTCGCGGGCGCGACCAAGGGCAACGGCGTGTTCACGCTCGGCAACGCGACGGATACGTTCAACGTCGATGTGCCGCTCACGGACCAGACGCCCGTGCTCGCGACGGGCTGGGATGGCCGCACGCTCACCAAGAACGGCGCGGGCGTGCTGTTGCTGTCCAGCCCGAACCTCTACACCGGCGCGACCGCGATCAATGGCGGCATCGTGCGCATGAATCTCGCCGACGCGATCGCGGCCAGCGCCAATGTGAGCATCGCGAGCGGCGCCGTGCTCGACATGAACGGCTTTCCCCAGCGGCTCGACAACCTGAGTGGCGCGGGCGCGGTCGTGCTCGGCAATGCGACGCTCACCGCGCGCAACACGTCCGATACGGCTTTCAGCGGGACGATCGCCGGCGCGGGCGCATTCACCAAAACCGGCGGCGGCGCGCTGACGCTTTCCGGCGCGAACCTCTATACGGGCGGCACGTCGATCGAGGCCGGCACGCTCGTCGCGACCAATGGCAACGCGCTCGGCGCCGGCAGGGCCACCAACAACAGCAGCTTGCAGATCGACTTCGCATCCGACGCCACGCTCGCCAACACGCTGGCGGGGCCCGGCGCGCTGCGCAAGACGGGCGGCGGCGCCGCAGCGCTGAGCGGCATCGGTTCGACGCAAGGCTCGGTATCGGTCGAGGCGGGCGCGCTGCGTTTCCTGCAAGCCGGCGTGTTCAGCACCGCGGGCGATTACACGACGGCGCCCGGTGCATCGACGACGATGTCGGGCCAGAGCCAGCTCGCCGTTGGCAACGCCTTCGCGATGAACGGCACGTTGAACAGCGTCGCCGGCACGGCGGAGCCGGTCATCAGCGCGAACACGGCGACGATCGGTCCCGGCACGACGTTCAACGTCGCGGGATATCGAGCCGACGCGGCAGCGAGCGCGTCGCAACTCGCATCGCGCGCCTTCACCGAAATCCATGCGACGACACCCGCAGGACTGTCGGGAACGTTCGCGAACACGCGCATCGGCGGATCGGCGGCTCCCGTCGATTACCTGACGCTGACCTCGGCCTACACGCCGCAGGACTACGCCGTCGGAATCGGCTTGACGTGGTACGCGTCGCACGGCACGACACCGCGGACCGCGAATGGCGTGTTCACCATGACGGACGCCGCCGATTCCTTCGACATGGACGCCGTTCTCGCCGATCAGTCCGCGAATCCGGTGACGCGCTGGGACGGCAAGACGCTTACGAAGGCCGGCGCGGGCACGCTGCGCCTGTCGAAGGCGAACACGTATTCGGGCGCGACGCTCGTCAATGGCGGCACGCTACAAGCGGGCGCGAGCGACGTCATCGCGAACAGCGCCGGCGTGATCGTCGCCCCTGGCGCGACCTTCGACCTGAATGGCTTCGATCAGCATGCGAACAATGTCACGGGCGCGGGCAACGTGGCGCTCAACGGCGCATCGCTGTCGGCGAACTACACGGCCGACACCAGCTTCGATGGCGTCATCGGCGGCAACGGCAACCTGATCAAGACCGGCGCGAGCACGCTGACGCTGACCGGGAACAACACGTTCACCGGCACGACCACGATCGGCGCGGGCACGCTGCGACTCGGCGCGGGCGGGACGAGCGGCGGTGTGGCGGGCGATATCGTCGATAACGGCGTGCTCGTGTTCGATCGCAGCGACAATGTCACGTATGGCAAGACGATCAGCGGCACGGGCAATCTCGTGCAGCAAGGCAGCGGCAGCCTCGTGCTGCCGAACACGCAGACCTATGGCGGGACCACCGCGGTGAACGCAGGTTCGCTCGTGCTGGCGAACGGCGCGCGGCTCGCCAACACGACGCAGGTCACCATCGCGCCCGGGGCCACGTTCGGTGGCTACGGCGGGGTCGGCGGCACGGTCGTCAACGATGGCCTGCTGGCAGTCGCGGACGCCGCGCCCGGATTCGTCGACGGCCCGGCGGGACAGTTCGCGGTCGGCGGCGCCCTCGTGAATGGCGGCGAAATCCGCATGAGCAGCCCGACGCCCGCGAGCACGCTCGCCGTCGCCGGCAACTACACCGGCAACAACGGACTGCTGACGCTCAGCACGGTGTTGAACGGTGACGGCTCGGCCACCGATCGTCTCGTCGTGCACGGCGACACGGCGGGGCAGACGTCGGTGAAGGTCGTCAACGCGGGCGGTGCGGGCGCGGCGACGAACAACGGCATCCAGATCGTGCAGGTGGATGGCCAAAGCAACGGCGTGTTCACCTTGAACGGACGCGCGGTCGCGGGCCCGTACGAATATCAGCTCTTCAAAGGCGGCGTGAGTACGCCCGGCGATGGCGACTGGTATCTGCGATCGTCGTCGGATGCGCCATCGCCGCCGACGCCGCGCCCGGAACCCGGCGGCTATCTCGGCAATCAGGCCGCGGCGCGCAGCATGTTCGTCATGACCTTGCACGATCGCGCCGGCTTCCCCGATCCGTTCGCCGCGAGCGGAACAAGCGGCAACGAATCGACGGCGTGGGCGCGCGCGCAGGGCAGCCATACGGACACGAACGCGGCGGGCGGACGCATCGGCGAATCGGCCGATACGGCGATCGTGCAGGCCGGCATCGATCTGCTGCATCGCGTGGCGAACGGGCAGCGCTGGCAGGCGGGCGTGATGGCGGGCTACGGCTCGACCACCACGGACACGAGCGCGCAGAACAATCCGAACACGTCGCGCGGCAACGTGAACGGCACGAGCGCCGGCGCCTATGCGACCTGGCATCGCAATCCGAACGGACCGGACGGGCCGTATGTCGATACGTGGTTTCAATACGCGCACTTCGACAACAGCGTCAAAGGCGCCTTCCTGAATGGCGAAAGCTACGCGAGCCGCGTGTTCGCGGGATCGGTGGAGGGCGGATGGGCGATTCCTCTCGCGCTGACATCGACGGGACCGGTGATGATCGAGCCGCAAGCGCAACTCATCTACACGAATTACGGTGCGGACGATCATGTCGAAGGCAGCGGCACGGTGGTGCATGGCGACACCGTCAATGCGCTCACGACGCGCCTCGGCGTGCGTCTCTTTCACGCGCCCGCATCGGAGGCCGCGCCGGGGTGGCTGCCCTTCGTCGAGCTGAACTGGTGGCACGACACGAGCGGCAATTCGATCGCGTTCAACCAGATCGTGTTGTCGCAGGATGGGCCGAAGAATCGCATGGAAGTGAAGGTCGGCGCGCAAGGACAACTCGGGCGGCAGTGGCGCGTGTGGGGCAACCTCGGCTATCAACAGGGCGATGGCGGGTATCGCAGCTACCAGGGATTGCTCGGCGCCCGATACATCTGGTGACGATGCCCGCCTAGCGCGTGCCCGGGCTCATGCGCTGCGCAATCGCGCGGCACGCGTCCCTGAGTGGCGTGACATAGGTTTCGAGCGGCGTCGCGCTCTTTCTGAAGAGCGGAATGCTGACGCTGACACAACCGAGCGTGACGCCGTTCGCCCCGACGATCGCGCTGCCGTAGCAGAAAATCTGCGCCTCGTTCTCCTCGCGGTCTTCCGAATAGCCGCGCGCCTGCGTCACGTCGAGTTCGGCGTCGAGCGCGGCGCGGTCGACTACCGTGTTCGGCGTGAAGCGCTCGAACGCGATGCCTTGCAGAAGCGAGTCGCGCTCGGCCGGCGCGAGCGTCGACAGATAAGCCTTGCCGACCGAGCTCGAATACAGCGTGACGCGCGTGCCGATGCGCGACGCCATGCGCACCGCATGCGGGCTTTCGAGCTTCTCGATGTACACCATCTCCGACGCGCTGCGAACGGCGAGATGCACGGTTTCCTGCGTCGCGTCGCGCAGCGCCTGCAACGCGTCGGTGGCGGCGATGCGCAGGTCCGAGCGCTCCCAACTGCGGCTCGCGAGCGACATCAGCCGCGGCCCGAGCGCGTAACAGCCGCCGCGCGCGCTCTCGACGACCAGCCCTTCCGCGATCAGCGCGCCGACGATGCGGTACACCGTCGGGCGCGGATAGCCGCTCGCCGCCGTGAGACGCGCGATGGTCGGCGGCTCGCTGGCATCGGCGACGAGCTGCAGCACCGCCATGAACTTCGAGAAGGCGGCGGTGCCGGTGGCTTTGGCGGCGTCGGGAGACGAAGAATCGGTCAGCATGATGCTGCGAATCATGCCACCAAATAACCGCCATCGACAGGCACGATCGTGCCCGTCATGAACGACGCCGCCGGCGACGCGAGGAACGCCGTCACGCGCGCGACGTCTTCTGGCAGGCCCCAGCGCTTCATCGGCGTGCGATCGAGGATGGCTTGCGAGCGGCCGTCGTCCTCCTGCAGCGCTTGCGTCAGCGGCGTGGCGATCCAGCCAGGCGCGACCGCGTTCACGCGGATGCCATCGGCGGCGTAGGCGATCGCGAGCGACTTCGTCAGTTGCGCGACGCCGCCCTTGCTCGCGCTGTACGCGGGCACGAGGCCGCCGCCGAAGAACGTCAGCATCGACGCCGTGTTGACGATCGAACCTTGGGTCGCGGCGAGCAGCGGGCGAGCGGCGGCGCACATGCGCATCGTGCCGTTGAGATTCACGGCGATCACGCGCTCGAACGTTTCGATGTCGTGCTCGTCTCCGCGACGGATCATGCCCGCGCAGTTGACGAGCACGTCGAGCGTGTCGAGACGCTTCATCAACGCGTCGACGCTTTGTGAATCGGCGACGTCGAGATGAACCAGTTCGATGCCGTCGTCCAATGCTTCGCGTCGGGCATCGGTGGGCGCGAGGCCCGCCGCGATCACGCGCGCGCCGAGCGCCGCGAACTGCTGTGCGATGCCCGCGCCGATGCCCTGCGTGCCGCCCGTGACGACGACGGTCTTGCCCTTGAAAAGATCAGCTTGAAAGGTCATGACGATGTGAGTTATACGGCGGGAACGGGCTCGCTTTGCTGCGCGGCGTCCTCGATCGGCGAGCGCACGACGAACATGTAGACGAGCGCCGCGGCGAATGCGACGCCCGCGCTGATCAGGAATGCGTTCACGAACGAATGCGTCTTGTCGACGACGAGGCCGGTGATGAACGGCGCGAACGAGCCGCCGAAGTAGCCGCCGAAGTTCTGAATGCTGCCGAGCGACGCGACCATGTGGCGCGGCGCGGCAACCGACACGAGCGCCCATGCCGCGCCGCTCGCCATGTTGACGAAGAACATCGCGGCGGAGAGATACACGATCGCGAGCGTGAGGTTCGGCGTGAACGCGGCCGGCACGGTGAAGAGCGCGCCGCCGATGAGCCCCGAGCAGATCGGCCACTTGCGGCTGCGGATCGGGGCGACGCCGCGCGCCATCAGGCCATCGGCGATGAAGCCCGACGACAGCATGCCGAGCGTGCCCGCGAGATACGGAATCGTCACGACCCAGCCGGTTTTCGCGATCGTCAGATGGCGCTCGTGTTCGAGATACGCGGGCAGCCAGGTGAGATACAGCCACACCATGTAGATCACGCCCATGAAGCCGAAAATCATGCCCCACGTGGTCGCCTTCCCGAAGAGGCCACGCCATTCCGCGAACGTCATGTTGCGTTCCGTGCGCTGCGCCGGTTCGCCTTCGGTCAGATGCGCGAGCTCGTGCGGTTCGAGCTTCACGTCGCGGCGATTGCGATAGACGATGTACCAGCCGATCGACACCGCAATCCCGAGCGCGCCCATGATGACGAACATGTTGCGCCAGCCGAACGAGAGCAACAGCACGGTGAGAATCGGCGGCGCGAGGGCGGGGCCGATCGTCGACGACGTGACGAAAATGCCCGTCGGCTTGCCGCGTTCGCGTTGCGCGAACCATTCGGAAACGACTTTGGCGCCCGCCGGAAACTGCGGCGCCTCGCCGATGCCCAGCGCGATGCGCGCCGCGAGAAACTGATGCAGGTTCGTGACCAGCCCGCCGAACAACTGCGCGATAGACCACACGAACATACCGAGGCCGAGCATGACGCGCGCGCCGAAACGGTCGAGCATCGCGCCGACGGGCAATTGCGAGAACGCATAGGCGAACGAAAACGCGGAGAGCAGGAGGCCCATCTGCGAAGCGGACAGGCCGAGTTCCTGCGTGACGGAATGATTCGCGATCGACAGCGTGCTGCGATCGAGATAGTTCACGATGCCCGCGAGCATGAGAAACGTGATCGCGACGATCTGAATGCGCTTCAGGCGCGGTGATTTTTCCAGCATGTTTGTCTCCTCCGAATGCGCTTCTACGAGGCTTCGGCGTTGGATGGGTTTTGGTTGGCTGAGGTTGTTTTAGCGGATGAACTGATCGACGAAATCGGCGCCGAGTCCTACGGCTTCGTAGTGCTTGCGGCACATGTCGACCTTGGTGAACACGTCTTCGTAGCCGGTGTAGTTGCCGTACGGATCGCAATAGAACATCACGCCGTTCACCTGGAAGTACGTGATCATTTCTTCGACGTCCTCAGGCACGTAGAGCGTGTGCGTTTCGCCGGGCGGCTCGAAAACATAGCTGCCTTCGGTCGCTTCCCAGTCGTGCTCCAGATAGCGCCAGCGCCCCTTCAACACCATGCCGTGAACGGCTTGCGGATGGCGGTGGCGCGACAGCACGCCGGATTTGCGCACGCGTAACAGGTTCATCCAGTAGCCGGTCGACACGTTCAGGCACAGCGGACGGAACCAGACGTTTTCGGCTTGCGGGACCCACTCGCGCTCGTCGGTGGGAATCGCGCTGCCGACGACGATTTCCTTTTGAGCTTCCTTGGGGAAGGGAAGTTGATACGGCGTCATCGCGTCGGCCGTTGGCTTTGGCGCGGTCATCGCGTCTCCTTGTCCATATTATGGATGTTGAAATCAAATTATGGACAGATGGTGTTCCTCGTCAAAAGAATTGTCAAGATTCTTGAGCAGATGATGAATTCGTGCAGCGGCCGGGTTGTGCATTGATGGCCGAAAAAAAAGCGGGCTCCCGAAGGAGCCCGCTTTGGATCGCTCGAAGACTGTGAACGAAATTACCGCGCCATCATCAGCATATGCACGTTATGCATCACCCAAACCGTGCCGACGATCAGAATCAGCGACATGAGAATGGTGTAAGCAAACGACATGGCATGCCAGCGCTGTCCCTTCGACGCGTTCACGTGCAGGAAGAACACCACATGCACGATGACCTGGACCGCTGCGAGAACGGCCAACGCGACGATCGCGCTTTCGCCCTTGAACGCGCCCGAGGTCGCGGCCCAGAACGATGCCGCCGTCAGCACCACGGCCAGCACGAAGCCGATCAGATAACCGCCCACGGTGACGTGCGGGAAATCGCTCGACGAGTTGATATGCGTATGAGCCATCAGACGACGCTCCCGAGATAAACGAAGGAAAACACGCAGATCCAGACGATGTCGAGGAAGTGCCAGAAGAGGCTCAGGCACGCGAGGCGACGCAGTTCGCGCTCGTTCATCTCCGGATTACTCACGATCTGCACAGCGAGCACGACCAGCCAGATCAGGCCGATGGTGACGTGCAGACCGTGCGTGCCGACCAGCGTGAAGAACGCCGACCAGAACGCGCTGCGTTGCGGACCCGCGCCTTCGGCGATCAGATGCGCGAACTCATGCATTTCCAGCCACAGAAAGCCTGCACCCAGCACGAACGTGACGAAGAGCCACGCGAGCACCGCGCCCGACTTCCTGCGATGCGCCGAGATCATTGCGAGACCGAACGTGAGGCTGCTCGTGAGCAGCAGCGCGGTTTCGTACGCGACATCCTTCAGGTTGAACAGGTCCTTGCCCGTGGGGCCGCCGGCGGTCTGCATCGCGAACATCGCGAAGGTCGCGAAGAGCGACGCGAACAGCACGCAGTCGGTCATCAGGTAGGCCCAGAAGCCGAACACCGAATGCGACTGGTGCTCATGTTCGTGCCCGTGCGCGTGTTGCGCGGAAAGTGTCGATTGCGACATTACATTGCCTCCAGTTCGGGTTCGCGCACCGTGCCGGCCTTCGCGGGCATCTTCGGCGGGCGATTGCGCTCTTCGGTCGACTTCACCGTCGCGGCCGGGATGATGAAGCCGGCGTTGTCACGGAAGCTGTAACCGATGACCGTCGCGGCGATCCCTACCAGACCGGCGACAGCCAGCCACCAGATGTGCCAGATCGCGGCGAAGCCGAACGCCATGGCGAACAGACCGATCACGAGACCCGCGCTCGTATTCGACGGCATGTGGATGTCGCCGTACGGACGCGTATCGATGCGGCCGTGTTCCTTCGCATCGGCGAAATCGTCCAGCTCGCGCACGGCGGGGAGATTCGCGAAGTTATAGACCGGCGGGGGCGAGCTCATCGTCCATTCCAGCGTGCGGCCGCCCCACGGGTCGCCCGTGATGTCGCGGTACGCAGGCTGATTGCGGCGGATGATGCTCACGACGATCTGCGCGACCTGGAACACCACGCCCACCGCGATGATGCCCACGCCGATAGCGGCGACCGTGAAATACGGTTGCCATGCCGGGTTGTCGTAGTGATTCAGACGGCGCGTCGCGCCCATGAAGCCGAGAATGTAAATCGGCACGAACGCCACGAAGAAGCCCACGAACCAGCACCAGAACGCCTTCTTGCCGAGCTTTTCGTCGAGCTTGAAGCCGAACACCTTCGGCCACCAGTACGACACGCCCGCGAAGTAGCCGAACACCACGCCGCCGATGATCGCGTTATGGAAGTGCGCGATCAGGAACAAGCTGTTGTGAAGCACGAAGTCCGCGCCCGGAATGGCGAGCATCACGCCGGTCATGCCGCCCAGCGTGAAGGTGACGATAAAGCCGATGGTCCACAAGACTTGCGTGGTCATCTCCACGCGTCCACGGTACATCGTGAAGATCCAGTTGAAGATCTTCACGCCGGTCGGTATGGAGATGATCATCGTCATAATGCCGAAGAAGGCATTGACGTTCGCGCCCGAGCCCATCGTGAAGAAGTGGTGCAGCCACACGAGGAACGACAGCACCATGATGCAGCACGTTGCGTACACCATCATGCGATAGCCGAACAGCGGTTTCTTCGAGAACGTCGCGACCACTTCCGAATAGATGCCGAACGCCGGCAGAACCAGGATGTAGACCTCGGGGTGACCCCAGGCCCAGATCAGGTTCAGGTAGACCATCGGGTTGCCGCCGCCATCATTCGTGAAGAAGTGCATGCCCATGTAGCGGTCCAGCGCCAGCAGCGCGAGCGCCACGGTCAGGATCGGGAACGTCGCCATGATCAGCACGTTCGAGCAGAACGCCGTCCACGTGAACACCGGCAGCTTCATCCACGTCATGCCGGGCGCGCGCATCTTCACGATGGTCACGAAGAAGTTCACGCCGGTCAGCAGCGTGCCGACGCCGGACAGCTCCAGCGCCCAGATGTAGTAATCGACCCCGACGCCCGGACTGAACTGCGTCTCCGAAAGCGGCGGATACGCGAGCCAGCCGGTCTTCGAGAACTCGCCGATGAAAAGCGACAAGTTGATCAGGATGGCGGAGATGGCCGTCATCCAGAACGACAGCGAGTTGATGAACGGAAACGCCACGTCACGCGCGCCGATCTGCAGCGGCACGACGAGGTTGAAGAAGGCGACCAGCAGCGCCATGGCCATGAAGAAGATCATGATGGTGCCGTGCGCCGTGAAAATCTGGTCGTAGTGATGCGGCGGCAGATAGCCGGGCGAATCCAGCGCGACGGCCTGCTGAATCCGCATCATGACCGCGTCGGCGAAGCCGCGCACGAGCATCAGCCCTGCAACGACGAGATACATGACGCCGATGCGCTTGTGATCGACCGAAGTCAGATACTCGCGCCAGAGCCAGCCCCATTTGCCGAGTTTGGTGATAAGGCCAGCCGTACCGAGCACGAGCACCGCCATGAAGACGGTCGCCCCCATGATGATGGGTTCGTGGTACGGGATGGCCTCGAGCGTTAGTTTGCCGAACATGGCTTACCCCTTGGTTACACAATTTGCGCCATTCACATCGAAGCGGCCGTAGTTGTATTTCGCGACGATGTTGTTGAAGAGCTTCGGATCGACGGTCGAGAAGTAGCGCACGGCAACCTTCTCGCTCGGACGGGCGACGCCCGTGTAGACGTCCATGCTCAGTGCCTCGGGCGCGGTCCTGACCTTCTTGACCCACGCGTCGAACTCGCCGCTGGACATGGCGAGAGCGCGGAACTTCATGTCGGAGAAGCCTGCGCCGCTGTAGTTCGCCGAGATGCCCGCGTAGTCGCCCGCGTGGTCGGCCATCAGGTGCAGACGGGTCTGCATGCCGGCCATCGCGTAGATCTGGCTGCCGAGCTGCGGGATGAAGAACGAGTTCATCACCGAATCCGACGTGATGCGGAAATTCACCGGCGTGCCGACCGGAAACGCTAACTGATTAACCGATGCGACGCCGAGGTCCGGATAGATGAAGAGCCATTTCCAGTCGAGCGCGACCACTTCGACGTTGATCGGCTTGACGTTCGACTCGAGCGGCTTGTACGGATCGAGCTCATGGGTGGTTTTCCACGTCAGGATGCCCAGATACAGGATGATGACCGCGGGGATGGCCCAGACCACGACTTCGATGACCGTGGAGTGCGCCCACTTCGGCGCGTAGGTGGCGTTCTTGTTGGACGCCCGATAGCGCCATGCGACGAACAGGGTCAACAGGATCACCGGGACTACGACGAGAAGCATGGCGTAGGTCGCGGTGGCGATCAGCGAGGATTCCGCTGCGCCAATCACGCCTTTCGAGTCCAACACTTCCAGCTTGCATCCCGAAAGACAGAGACTGGCTGCCAACCCCGATAACAATGGCACTGCTAAACGTTGGGTATTCTCATTCATTGCATTCGCTGGTATCTATGATCGGAGCGTCCCGGGAGAACGCCGTTAAGCGGCGTTGCGCCGCGTCAGGATCATGCCATGCAAGAATTTTCGCGATGGCGCGAATGGTTGAAATTTTGTTTCAGATCAAGCTGATGCGACAGGGTGTCGCGTGGTGGGCGCGTCTTTCTCCGTCGTCCGGAAGGGTATGGAGTCTACAACGAAGGGATGAGATCGGGGATGTCATAAACCGTGGTGAAAGCGCGCGCTACGCCGTCCGAACTACGCCGCGTTGACTAGCGGCATCTCGACGCTGCATCCGCCTGGCGGATAGGCGTTTCGCACGACGCTCCGTACCCTTGTCGAGCAAGTCACAACGACAAGGAAAGGACGATGAGCGTCGTCGGCACACCCGTCAGTAGTCCAGTCTCCACCGGCACACGCGCATGGCGCGTACTCGGCGCGAGCACCTTCGCATTCACGATCTGCTTCGCCGTATGGATGATGTTCGCCATCCTCGGCATCCCTCTCAAAAAGCAGCTCCATCTCACCGATACCGAATTCGGCCTCATTGCCGCGACGCCCGTGCTGACAGGCTCGCTCGCGCGCGTGCCGCTCGGCATCTGGACCGACCGCTTCGGCGGCCGAATCGTGTTCTTCTTCACGATGGTCGTCACCATCGTGCCGATCTGGTTCATCGGCTACGCCTCTGAATTGTGGCAATTCCTCGTGCTCGGCTTGTTTGTCGGCATCGCGGGCGCGTCGTTTTCGGTGGGCACGCCGTATGTCGCGCGCTGGTTTCCGAAGGCGCGCCAGGGGCTCGCAATGGGCATCTTCGGCGCGGGCAATTCGGGCGCCGCGCTGACCAAGTTCGTCGCGCCCGTGCTGATTCTCACCGCGGGCACGTGGACGATCGTGCCGAAGGTCTATTCGGTGGCGATGCTCGTCACCGCGCTTCTTTTCTGGGTCTTCTCCGCCTCCGATCCCGCGCACCTGAGCGCAGGCACGCAGAGCTTCGGCGCGCAGATGGCGGTCCTGAAAGACCGGCGCGTGCTGCGTTACGCGCAGTACTACTCGGTCGTGTTCGGCGGCTATGTCGGCCTCGCGCTGTGGATGCCGCAGTACTACGTGAATCAATACGGTTTCGGCATCGAACAGGCCGCGTTCCTCGCCGCGTGCTTTTCGCTGCCCGGCGGCGTGCTGCGCGCGCTGGGCGGCTGGATGTCGGACCGCTTCGGCGCGCATCGCACGACGTGGATCGTCATGTGGGTCGCGCTCGCGTGTTTCTTCCTGCTGAGCTATCCGGTGACCGACTTCGTCGTCCACGCGAAAGATGCCCCGGTCACGTTCCACATCGCGATGGGACCGGTCGCCTACACCGCGCTGATGTTCGTCGTCGGGGTCGCGATGGCGGTCGGCAAGGCGTCGGTGTTCAAGTTCGTATCGGATGAATTCCCGTCGAACATCGGCGCGGTTTCGGGTGTCGTCGGTCTCGCTGGCGGCCTCGCCGGTTTCCTGCTGCCGATCCTGTTCGGACTGCTCGTCGACCTGACCGGCGTGCGCACCACCTGTTTCATGCTGATGTTCGGCGCGACCGCCGTCAGCCTGATCTGCATGCACTTCACATTTCAATCGAAAAAGTAACCATGTCGACACCATCACGTTACCTGCTCACAAAATGGGAGCCCGAGAACGCAGCCTTCTGGCGCGCGACGGGCGAATCGGTCGCCCGGCGCAATCTCTGGATCTCGATTCCCGCGCTGGCGCTGGCCTTCACGGTCTGGTCGCTGTGGAGCGTCGTCGTCGTCAGTCTCGACAAGGGCGGCTTTCATTTCACGAAAGACCAGTTGTTCTGGCTCACCGCGCTGCCCGCGCTGTCGGGCGCCACGTTGCGCATCTTCTATTCGTTCCTCGTGCCGATCTTCGGCGGGCGGCGCTTCACCGCGCTGTCCACCGCGAGCCTTCTGATTCCGGCAATCGGCATGGGGCTCGCGCTGCGCGACCCGTCGACGACCTATCCGACGCTGCTCGTGCTCGCGCTGCTGTGCGGTCTGGGCGGCGCGAACTTCAGCTCGTCGATGGCCAACATCAGCTTCTTCTTCCCGAAAGCGGAGAAGGGCTTCGCGACTGGCATGAACGCGGGCATCGGCAACCTCGGCGTGTCGGTCGTGCAGTTCGTCACGCCGCTCGTGATTTCGGCGGGCGTGTTCGGCGCCCTTGCGGGCGACGGGCAGTCGTATACGGCGAACGGCGTCGAGCACGGCATCTGGCTGCAGAACGCGGGTTTCATCTGGGTGCCGTTCATCGTCATCTCGGCGCTCGCAGCATGGTTCGGCATGAACGACATCGCGGACGCGAAGGCATCGTTCGCCGAACAGGCCGTCATCTTCAAGCGCAAGCACAACTGGCTGATGTGCCTTTTGTATATCGGCACGTTCGGCTCCTTCATCGGCTTTTCGGCGGGTCTCGCATTGCTGACGAAGGCTGAGTTTCCGTCGGTGAATCCGACGGCCTATGCATTCCTGGGACCGCTGGCAGGCGCGCTCACGCGTCCGGTCGGCGGCTGGATCTCGGACCGGCTCGGCGGCGCGCGCGTGACGCTCATCACCTTCTTCGCGATGATCGCAGCCGTCTTCGGCGTGATGGCCTGCCTGCCGCACGACGGCGCGGGCGGCAACTTCGGCGGCTTTCTCGCGATGTTCATCGCCTTGTTCGCGCTGACGGGCATCGGCAACGGATCGACGTTCCGCATGATCCCGGTGATCTTCCTCACGCAAAAGCAGCGTGAAGCCGAGGGCAAGCCCGACGTCGCGAAAAAGCAGGCGCTGCACGATGCGGGCAAGGAATCGGCGGCGGTGCTGGGTTTCGCCGGCGCGATCGGCGCGTATGGCGGTTTTTTCATCCCGCGCAGCTTCGGCACTTCGATGAGCATGACCGGTTCGCCCGACGCCGCGCTCTGGTGCTTCATCGGTTTCTATGCCCTATGCGCGGCGGTCACGTGGTTCTGCTATGCGCGCCGCAACGCGGACATGCCGTGCTGAACTAATCCGAAAGGACTAGGCGCACTCATTCGCATGACGCGAATCGAGGCCTCCTTTCGGGGAATGGTTGCGCGGGCATCGCGCCCCTACACTCGAATCAACGTATTTAGGGCGGCTCACGGCCGCCTCGCCCGGAGAAACGGATGAGTCACTTTCTGGATCGGCTGAAGTTCATGTCGCGCATCAAGTCCACGTTCTCGAACGGACATGGTGCGGTCGTGAACGAAGACCGCAAATGGGAGAACGGCTATCGCAGCCGTTGGCAGCACGACAAGATCGTGCGTTCCACGCACGGCGTGAACTGCACGGGATCGTGCTCGTGGAAGGTCTATGTCAAGAACGGACTGATCACGTGGGAGACGCAGCAGACGGACTATCCGCGCACGCGCCCCGATCTGCCGAATCATGAGCCGCGCGGCTGTCCGCGTGGCGCGTCGTATAGCTGGTACGTCTATTCCGCGCAGCGCGTGAAGCATCCGATGATTCGCGGCCGTCTCATCGAAATGTGGCGCGGGGCGCGCAAGACGCTCGACCCGGTGGCGGCGTGGGCGTCGATCTGCGAAGACCCCGTCAAGGCGAAGCGCTACAAGAGCGTGCGTGGCCTGGGCGGTTTCGTGCGCGCGGACTGGGACACGGCAAGCGAGATCATCGCGGCGGCGAATGCGTACACCGTCGGCAAGTATGGACCGGACCGCGTGATCGGCTTCTCGCCGATTCCCGCCATGTCGATGGTTTCCTACGCAGCGGGCGCACGCTATCTGAGTCTGATCGGCGGCGCGTGCCTGTCGTTCTATGACTGGTATTGCGACCTTCCGCCGGCATCGCCGCAAGTCTGGGGCGAGCAGACGGACGTCCCCGAGTCGGCAGACTGGTACAACTCCACGTATCTGATGGTGTGGGGCTCGAACGTGCCGCAAACGCGCACGCCGGATGCGCACTTCTACACGGAAGTGCGTTACAAGGGCACGAAGACCGTCGCAGTCTCGTCCGATTACAGCGAGATGGTGAAGTTCGGCGACATCTGGCTGGCGCCGAAGCAAGGCACCGACGCCGCGCTCGCCATGGCGATGGGTCATGTCGTGCTGAAGGAGTTCCACGCAAGCGGCAAATCCGCGTACTTCCGCGACTACGTGAAGCGCTATACCGACATGGCGATGCTCGTCGTGTTGCGCGAGAACCCGAATGGCGACGGCACGCTCGTTCCCGATCATTTCCTGCGCGCATCGCAACTGCAGAACGATCTCGACGAAGCGAACAATCCGCAATGGAAGACGCTCGTCATCGACGAGACGAGCGGCGAGATCGTCGCGCCGAACGGCACGATCGGCTTCCGCTGGGGCGAGGCGAATCATGACGACGGCGCTAAGGTAGGCCGCTGGAATCTCGAACAGAAGGACGGCGGCTCGGGCCGCGATATCGATCCGCGTCTGTCGCAGATTGGCGCACACGACGAAGTCGCGGAGGTGAGCTTCCCGTACTTCGGCGCGGAGCACGACGCGCTGCTCGCGCGCCGCGTGCCCGTCAAACGCATCACGCTCGCGGATGGCACGAGCGCGTGCGTGGCCACCGTCTTCGACTTGCAGATGGCGAACTACGGTGTGGATCAAGGTCTCGGCGGTTCGAACGTCGCAACGTCCTACGATGACGACGTGCCGTACACACCCGCGTGGCAGGAGAAGCACACCACGGTGCCGCGCCATCTCGCCATCCAGGTGGCGCGCGAGTTCGCCGACAACGCGGATCGCACGCAAGGCAAGAGCATGGTGATCGTCGGCGCGGCGCTGAATCACTGGTACCACAACGACATGATTTATCGCGGCATCATCAATCTGTTGATGATGTGCGGATGTATCGGCAAGAGCGGCGGCGGCTGGGCGCACTATGTCGGCCAGGAAAAGCTGCGTCCTCAGTTCGGCTGGGCGCCGCTCGCGTTCGCGCTGGACTGGTCGCGTCCCCCGCGTCAGATGAACGGCACGTCGTTCTTCTATAACCACACGAGCCAATGGCGTCACGAGAAGGTCGCACTCGACGAAGTTCTCGGACCCACCGCGGACAAGTCGCGCTACGAGAATCTCTCGATGCTCGACATGAACGCGAAGTCCGAGCGCATGGGCTGGCTGCCGTCGGCGCCGCAACTCGGCGCGAATCCGCTCGATATCGTCGATGCCGCGAAGCGCGCGGGCCGCGATCCGATCGAATACACGGTCGAACAACTGAAGTCCGGCGCGCTGAACTTTGCGTGCGACGATCCGGACGATCCCGCGAACTTCCCGCGCAACATGTTCGTGTGGCGCTCGAATATTCTCGGCAGCTCCGGCAAGGGACACGAATACTTCCTGAAGTATCTGCTCGGCACGCAGAATGCGCTGTTCGGCGACGAGGCAGACGCGATCAAGCCTGGCGAAGTCAACGTGCGCGATGCCGCTGAAGGCAAGCTCGATCTTTTGACCGTGCTCGACTTCCGCATGAGCACGACGTGCCTCTATGGCGACATCGTGCTGCCGAGCGCGACGTTCTACGAAAAGAACGACCTCAACACATCGGACATGCATCCGTTCATCCATCCGTTGTCGGAAGCGGTGCAGCCGTTGTGGGAGAGCAAGAGCGACTGGGAGATCTACAAGGCGATCGCGAAGAAGTTCGCGGAGATCGGTGGCAAACATCTGGGTACGCGCACGGACCTCGTCTGCACGCCGCTCATGCACGACACGCCGGGCGAACTCGGTCAGGCGTTCGAGCCGAAGGACTGGCGTCATGGCGAATGCGACCTGATTCCCGGCAAGACCGCACCTTCGATGACGCTCGTCGAACGAGATTACAACGCGATCTACGACAAATTCACGTCGGTCGGACCGTTGCTCGCGAAGCTCGGCAATGGCGGCAAGGGCATCAACTGGAATACGGCGCATGAAGTGGACGAACTCGCGTCGCTATCCGGCGAGAGCAACGGCCGTCCGCGCCTCGATACGGCGATCGACGCCGCCGAGATGATCCTGACCTTCGCGCCCGAAACGAACGGCCATGTCGCGGTGAAGGCGTGGGAGGCGCTGTCGAAGATCACCGGGCGCGATCACTCGCATCTTGCGATGGGCCGCGAGCACGACAAGATTCGCTTCCGCGACGTGCAGGCGCAGCCGCGCAAGATCATCTCGTCGCCAACGTGGTCAGGGCTCGAGTCGGAGGAAGTCAGCTACAACGCGGGTTACACGAACGTGCACGAACTGATTCCCTGGCGCACGCTTACCGGACGGCAACAGTTCTATCAGGATCATCGCTGGATGCTGGACTTCGGCGAGGGATCGTGCGTCTACAAGCCCGCGATCGATACGAAGACTATCTCGCCGATGCTCGGCGCGAAGCCCAACGGCGAGCACGAGCTGGTGTTGAACTGGATCACGCCGCACCAGAAGTGGGGCATCCATTCCACGTACACGGACAACCTGCGGATGCTCACGCTGTCACGCGGCGGCCCGCACGTGTGGGTTTCGGAAGCGGAAGCGAAGGAAGCCGGGCTCAAGGACAACGACTGGGTCGAAGTGTTCAACGTCAACGGCACGCTGACGGCGCGCGTCGTCGTGAGTCAGCGCGTGCCGCGCGGCATGTGTCTGATGTATCACGCCCAGGAAAAGATCATCAACGTGCCGGGCGCGGAGACGAGCGGCATGCGCGGAGGTATCCACAACTCGGTCACGCGCACGGTGCTCAAACCCACGCACATGATCGGCGGCTACGCGCAACAGGCTTACGGCTTCAACTACTACGGCACCGTGGGCAGCAATCGCGATGAATACGTCATCGTGCGCAAGATGAAGAAAGTCGACTGGCTCGAAGGCCCGCTCAAGGAAGGAGCAGCATCATGAAGATCCGCGCCCAGGTGGCGATGGTCCTGAATCTGGACAAGTGCATCGGCTGCCATACCTGCTCGGTGACCTGCAAGAACGTGTGGACGTCGCGCGATGGCGTCGAGTATGCGTGGTTCAACAACGTCGAGACGAAGCCGGGCATCGGCTATCCGAAGCAGTGGGAGAACCAGGAGAAGTGGAACGGCGGATGGGTGCGCAAGGATAACGGCCGCATCGAGCCGCGTCAGGGTCCGAAGCTGAAGGTGCTCGCAAACCTGTTCGCGAACCCGAATCTGCCGGCCATCGACGACTACTACGAGCCGTTCACCTACGACTACGCGCGCCTGCAGAACGCGCCGCTTTCCGAGACGCCGCCTACCGCGCGCCCCGTCTCCGCGATCACCGGCAAGAAGATGGACAAGATCCATTGGGGGCCGAACTGGGAGGACGATCTCGGCGGCGAGTTCGAATCGCGAAGCCGCGACGCGCTCTTCGAAAACGTGCAGAAGGAGATGTACTCGACCTTCGAGAACACCTTCATGATGTATTTGCCGCGCTTGTGCGAGCACTGCCTGAATCCGGCGTGCGTGGCGTCGTGTCCCTCTGGTTCGGTGTACAAGCGCGAAGATGACGGTATCGTGCTCGTCGATCAGGACAAGTGCCGCGGCTGGCGCATGTGCGTGTCCGGGTGCCCGTACAAGAAGATGTACTTCAACTGGAAGTCCGGCAAGGCGGAGAAGTGCGTGTTCTGCTATCCGCGCATCGAGGCCGGCGAGCCGACCGTGTGCTCGGAAACATGCGTGGGCCGCATCCGCTATCTCGGCGTGATGCTGTACGACGCGGACCGCATCGCCGAAGCGGCATCGGTTGAAAAGACCACGGATCTGTATCAGTCGCAACTCGATCTCTTCCTCGATCCGCACGATCCGCAGGTTCAGGCCGAAGCGCTGCGTCAGGGCATCGCGCAGAGTTGGCTCGATGCGGCGAAGCGCTCGCCTGTCTATCGCATGGCGTGCGAGTGGAAGGTCGCGTTCCCGCTGCATCCGGAGTACCGCACGTTGCCTATGGTCTGGTACGTGCCGCCGCTCTCGCCGGTCCAATCCGCGGCCGACGCGGGGCATATGGGCATGAACGGCGTAATCCCGGATGTGAAGAGCTTGCGCATCCCCATGCGCTATCTCGCGAATCTGTTGACGGCGGGCGATGAAGCGCCCATCGTCTCCGCACTCGATCGCATGCTCGCGATGCGTGCCTACAAGCGCGCACAGAACGTGAACGGCGTGAACGATGACGCCGTCCTGCGTGACGTCGGTCTCACGGCGTCGCAGGTGGAAGAGATGTATCAGCTGATGGCGATCGCCAACTACGAAGACCGCTTCGTCGTTCCGTCATCGCATAAGGAAATGGCGCAGGACGGTTTCGACGAGAAGGGCAGTTGCGGCTTCTCGTTCGGCAATTGCGGCTCGCCGGGTGCGTCGGATGGATCGCTCTTCGGATCGAGGACGCACGGAGAAGTGAGCTACGCGGCGTTGCCGAAGTCGCGCAAGAACGCGTTGTCGGAAAGTTGATCGAGGAACGAACGATGTCGCTTTATCCCATTCTTTCCGCGCTGCTCGATTATCCCGAGCCCGCGCTGCTGGACGCGCTGCCGGAAATCGAAACCGCGCTGCGCGACTGGCCGCAGGCAGCGCAGCGTCTCGCGCCGCTCGTCGCGTCGCTGAAGCGTCCGTTGATCGAATCTCAGTTGACGTACGTGTCGACGTTCGACCGCAATCCGTCGCATTCGCTGCATCTTTTCGAGCACGTTCACGGCGAAAGCCGCGATCGTGGTCAGGCGATGGTCGATCTGCTCGACGAGTATCGCGGTCTCGGCTTCGATATCGAATCCAACGAACTGCCCGACTATGTGCCGCTTTTTCTCGAAGTGCTAGGCGCGATTGATGCCGACCGTGCGCAGGCCTTGCTTAACGACGCGACTCACGTGCTCGACGCGATCGGCGAGCGTCTCGCGCGCAATGAAAGCCCGTATGCCTCCGTCTTCGCGGTCTTGCGCGAACTCGCCACCGTCGAGCCGCGCCCACTCGCGCAGCCGCCCGTGCGGGACATGGACGAGATGCTCGAAACCTTCGGACCGGGGCCGGACGGCGTCGAGCCGTTGCTCGCGCCGCACATGCGGCAGGACACGCAGACCATTCGCTTTCATCCGCGCGGCGCATCGAGCGGCGCGGGCGCAGCCAACGCAAAGGACGCACGATGAACATGTTCAACTCTTTCGTGTTCGGTATCTATCCGTACATCGCGGCCAGCATCTTCCTGTTCGGCAGCCTCGTGCGCTTCGAGCGCGAGCAGTACACATGGAAAGCGGACAGCACGCAGCTCGTCGATCGCGGCAATCTCAGGCTTGGCAACATCCTGTTCCACATCGGAATTCTCGGGCTGTTTTTCGGTCATCTCGTCGGCTTGCTGACGCCGGTCGCCGTGTGGGACGCGCTCGGCGTTGATCACGGCGTGAAGCAGGCGGTGGCGATGGTCGCGGGCGGCGGGATGGGCACGATGTGTCTCGTGGGCCTCCTGATCCTGCTGCATCGTCGCCTGACGAGCGCACGGCTTTCCGCCGTGACGAAAATCGGCGACCGCGTGCTGCTGTTGTGGATCCTGGTCACGCTGCTGCTCGGCTTGTCGACGATCGGCGTATCGGCCGGCCATATGGATGGCTCGATGATGGTGAGCCTCATGACCTGGGCGCAACATATCGTCACGTTTCGCGCCGATGCGGCCAGTTATGTCGCAGCCGCGCCGCTACTCTTCCGTGTACATTTGTTCATGGGCATGAGTCTCTTCGTGATCTTCCCGTTCACGCGGCTCGTGCATGTCTGGAGCGGCTTCGCTTCGCTCGGCTATCTCACGCGGGCGTGGCAGCTGGTCCGCAGCCGCTGATTCCGCACACCGAACATGTCCTTGCCGTCGTATCGCGAACGTCTGACTACACGCATCGTCACGCTGTCGATCGTGTCATTGGTTCTCGTTCTCGCGATGATCGGCGGGACACTCTGGCTGTCGTGGCAACTCCAGGGCGCGGGCGCGGCCATCAACGACGCGGGCAGTCTGCGCATGCGCGCGAACACGGTTGCGCTCGCGCTGATCGAGCGGCAGGACATGCCGGCATCGGCGCTGCAGTCGCAGATTGGGCAGATGAACGCGACAATCGACCGCTTGCGCCACGGCGATGCGGCGCGTCCGCTTTTCCTTCCCGACGACGCCGGCGTGCGCAGCCAGTTCGACAGCGTTGCGAACGCGTGGCATGCGTGGCTCGAACCGGATGCGCAATCCGGCGATCCGGGCGCGGTATCGCGCTATTTGCGCGCGTTGCCGGCGTTCGTTGCCGGCGCGGACGAGCTGGTCGTGCTGATCGAAAAGGACAACGCGCGCAAGACCGCCTGGCTGCGCACGTCGCAGATGGCGCTCGGTGCGATCGCGTGCATCGGCACGCTGACGATCGTCTATCTGCTTTTCCTGTGGATCGTCGTGCCAGTGCGGCGCTTGCAGGAAGGCCTGAAGCGTATCCGGCGGCGCCAGTTCGACACGCGTTTGCAGGTCGAGACGCTCGACGAATTCGGGCATCTGACCGCGGGCTTCAACCGTATGGCTGCCGAGCTGCAGACGTTGTACAACCACCTCGAAGGCTGCGTCGAAGCGAAAACGGCCGAGCTTGCCGCGCAAAATCGCGAGCTCACGGCGCTCTATGAAATGGCCGCATTCCTCAATCAGCCGAATGACGGCGATGCGCTGTGCCGAGGGTTTCTCGCGCGTCTCACGCGTCAGTTCAACGCGGATGGTGCGGCGGTTCGTCTCATCACCGAGGACGGACAGGTGCGTCTCATCGGATCCGAAGGGTTGCCCGCCGCGCTGCTTCAGGATGAACGCTGCTTCGCCGCCGATGGCTGCGCATGCGACGCGCGCCCCTGTCAGCGCGTGGGCCTGACGAGCGTGGCGACGTTCGATATCGTGTCGCAAGGGGAGAAGCTGGGCGCATTCTCGCTGCACTTCGAGGGGGAGCACACCATTCCTGCGTCGGAAGCACAGTTGCTGGAAGCGCTCGGCGGGCATTTCGGCACGGCGCTCAAAGGCAGGCGGCTCGCAGCACTGGCGCGACAGCTCGCCGTCTCGGAGGAGCGCAATCTGGTTGCGCAAGGCTTGCACGACAGCATCGCGCAGAGTCTCAACTTTCTGAAAATGCAGGTGCATCTTCTGGATGCCGCCACGCGCGAGGACCGCATGGACGAGGTTCGCGAGATCGTGCCCTTGCTGGCGGGCGGTGTCGCTGAGAGCTACGACGACGTGCGTGAGCTGCTCATGAATTTCCGCACGAAGCTCGGCAGCGGCGAACTAAGGCGCGCGGTGGACGAGTCCATCGAACGGTTTTCTGTTCAGACAGGCATCGCGCCCCAACTCGACTATCGCGACGAAGGTGGCCTGCCATTGCCGCCTGATCAGCAATTGCAGGTACTTTTCATTCTGCAGGAAGCGCTCTCGAATATTCGCAAGCACGCCGAGGCGCAGCACGTTTACGTGACGATCGTCAATGGTCGTGACTTCAGCCTCCTTGTCGAGGATGATGGTCAGGGCTACGATCCAGACGAGATGGCCGTCCTCGGCGAGACGCACGTGGGCTTTCACATCATGCGAGAGCGCGCGCAACGTCTGGGCGCCACGCTTTTGCTGACCGGAGCACCCGGAGGCGGCGCGCGTGTCGAACTCGTCTTGCCGGCCTTGGCGCGTCAGGCTGCCTGAACATGGGCGGCGCGCGTTTCACGCTGCTTCGAGTTGTGTCATGACCATCCGTATTCTGCTGATCGACGATCACGCGCTGTTTCGCTCTGGCGTTCACGCGCTTTTGCAACGGCAGCCCGATTTCGATGTCGTCGGCGAAGCGGCCGATGGTCTCGAAGGCCTCAAGCGCGCGAAACAATTTCGCCCGGACGTGATCCTGCTGGATCTCAACATGCCGGGGCTTTCCGGAATCGGGACCTTGAAGCTGCTCGTGCAGGACCTGCCGCAGACGGCGGTGGTCATGCTGACGGTCTCCGAGGATCTCGATGAATTGACTCTCGCGCTGCGCGAAGGCGCATGCGGCTACCTGTTGAAGAGCATCGAAGCGGACACCCTCGCGAGCGCCATCCGTAAGGCGGCGGCAGGCCATCCGGTCATCGCCGACGACATGACCGCGAAGCTCGTCACGAGCATGCGTGCACCGAAGCCCGTGTCGGTGTCAGCTCCGGCGGCCGCGGCCGATCCGCTCACGACGCGCGAGCGCGACATCATGCGCGAACTGGCGCACGGCTCGAGCAACAAGGAAATCGCACGTTCGCTGATGCTCGCGGAGAGCACGGTAAAGATCCACGTGCGCAACATCCTGCGCAAGCTCAATCTCACGAGCCGTGTGCAGGTCGCGATTTATGCGGTCGGCCACGACACGGCGAAGGCGGCGGAACCCGCGTAAGCGCCCCGCGTCGAGCACGGGCAAGCTCCGAAGCGCACATCACATCAAGCAGTCCATCATGAATTCATACCAAACCGAATCGCACATGAACCCTCACGATCATCCCTTCGCGCCGCTCACGATTCGCGGGCACAGCCTGTTGCCGATCGTGCAGGGCGGCATGGGCGTCGGCATTTCGGCGCATCGGCTGGCGGGCAGCGTGGCGCGCGAAGGCGCGGTCGGCACCATTGCGAGCATCGACTTGCGTCATCATCACGACGATCTGCTCGCGATGTGCCGCGACGACCCCACGCGACCGACACTCGAACGCGCCAACCTGATCGCGCTCGCGCGTGAAATCGCGGCCGCACGCACATTGTCGGAAGGGCGCGGCATGATCGCCGTCAACGTGATGAAGGCGGTGAGCGCCCATGCGGATTACGTGCGCGTCGCGTGCGAAGAAGGCGCCGATGCCATCGTGATGGGCGCGGGCCTGCCACTCGATTTACCCGACCTCACGCAAGGCCACGATATCGCGCTGATTCCCATTCTCTCCGACAGTCGCGGCGTCACGCTCGTGCTGAAGAAATGGATGAAGAAGGGCCGCTTGCCCGACGCCATCGTGATCGAGCATCCGGCGCATGCGGGCGGCCATCTCGGCGTCAACGACGTCGCCGACATGCACAATGAACGCTTTGGCTTCGAGCGCGTGCTGGCGGAGCTCGATGCGTCGTTTGCATCGCTCGGGCTGAAGCGCTCGGATGTGCCGGTGATCGTCGCGGGCGGCATCAACAGTCATGAAGCGGTGCGCACATGGCTCGCGGCGGGCGCGAATGGCGTGCAGATCGGCACGCCGTTCGCCGTCACCGAAGAGGGCGACGCGCATCCCGAGTTCAAACGCGTGCTCGTCGAGGCGACGCCGGACGACATCGTCGAGTTCATCAGCGTGACGGGCCTGCCCGCGCGCGCCGTCAAGACGCCGTGGCTCATGCGCTATCTGCGCAACGAAGAACGCATTCGCACGAAGATCGGCGCGCGCAAGCAGACGTGCCCGTCGGCGCTCGAATGTCTGAGCGCGTGCGGCTTGCGTGATGGCATCGAGAAATTCGGACATTTCTGCATCGACACGCGGCTGGCCGCGGCTTTGCGCGGCGATGTCGGTAATGGCCTGTTTTTCCGCGGGCGCGAAAAGCTGCCGTTCGGCGCGGCGATCCGCAGCGTGCGGGATCTGATCGAGCTGCTGCTGACGGGCACGACGAAAGCCGTGCCGTCCGGCTGTTGAGAAAATCGAAACAGCGTGCTTCGCGGCGAGCGTCGTCTGATAGTCGGGTTCCTATTGGCGGAGGCAAGCGCCCGCTCTAGTCTTGATGTCGATGTCTCGCACACCGTAATCGAAGGAGTCACGCGATGTCCAAGCGCTTTCCGCTGAACCCGAAGCGTCCCGAGCGCAATTGCTGGGGCTGCGATCACTACTGCTCGACGGACGCCATGCGCTGCGGCAACGGTTCGAGCCGCACGCAGCATCCCGCCGAGCTTCTCGGCGAAGACTGGTACGAGCAAGGCGACTGGAATCTCGGTATCGCCGAGAATGCGAAGTCGGTTGATCCCGGCGCGGGCAAGTCGCATTGAGCGATGCAATCAGCGGACGACATCGGCGATCGTTACATCAATAACGCCCGCATCTTTCGATGACACCGCGCCGCTCGATCCCGTCAGATCGCCCGCCGCGGGCCGCGCCTGCCCCGACGCCGATACGCGTGCATCGACGCTGATGCGCGAGAAATCGGAGAGACGGCGGTTCGGCGTCATCGACATGGAATCGTCGAGGCGCACCGTCGCGGGCAACTGGCTCGCGCTCAGGCGCTGGACGGCGAGCGGCATGCGCGAACCGTCGTCCGCGAGCGCATAGACGAAAACCTTGTCCGTCGGGCGAACGCGCTGTTCCAACTCCGGACTCAGGCGCACGCGGACTTCGATCGAAGCCGCTCTCGGACCATCACTTCCCTTTGCGGCGAGCGCACGCGTCTCGTCGATATTCTTTTGCGCCTGCTGCGCGATCTGCGGCGCGAGATCCGGCACCTTGCCCAATTGCTCCCAGAACTGGATTGCGCGTGCGTAATCGCGACGGTCGAATGCCACCGATGCCGCCAGCGCGAGCGCCTTCGGCTGATTCGCGTCGAGCGCAAGCGCCGAGTCGATGACTTTCACCGTCGCATCGTTGAAATCGCCGCCGTTTGCGCTTGCCACGGCATCGGCGTAATCGGCGAGCAACCCGGCATCGCGCGGATTCAGCGCGATCGCGCGCCGGTACGCCTCGGCCGCATCGCTCGGGCGATCGAGCGCCATGTAGGAGCGCGCGAGCATCGCCCAGCCGGGCGCGTCGCCCGGATCGGCGCGCAGCCGGGCGGCGAGGCGGCTGACGGCGGCTTCCATCGAGGCGGGCGCGTCGGCATGCCGGTCCGGCGATGCGAGCGGCGCGGTCTGCATCGCGAACGCGACCGGATCGCCGATGCGCATGTACAGCGTCAGCGCCGACGCCGGAATCAGCGCGACCATCAGTCCCGCCAGTGCCGCGTGCGCTTGTCCAGACCCGCGCTCGGACGTGCGCAAAAGCGGCGGCACGACGCACGCGAGCGCGCCGAGCAACATCGCGGCAATGATCAGCCAGAACGCGATCATCGGTTCATGCTCCGTCGTTGTCGGGCGCGGCGGATATGCAGCGCCATCGCGAGCGCGCCCGCCGCCAGCACGGCGAACGGGCCGAACCACAGCGCCCAGGTCACCGGCTTCACCGGTGGCCGATACAGCACGAAGTCGCCATAGCGTCGCACCATGTACGCCTGAATCTGCTCGTCGCTCGCGCCTTGCCCGACCTGTTCGCGAATGCGCGCACGCAGATCGGCGGCGAGATTCGCGTTCGAATCGGCGAGACTCTGGTTCTGGCACACGACGCAGCGAAAGCGCTCCGCGAGTTGGCGCGCGCGTTCGTCCTCGGGCGATTCCTGAGCGTGAGCGTGTGCGATGCACGCAAGAAGAATCAACGCGTAGCGGCTAGTCACGCATCGTCTCCTTTTGCAGTTCGCCGACGAGCGGCAGAATCACGCGCGTAAGCGTAGCGCGCGTGAGCGGCCCGGCCTGCCGGTATCGCACGACGCCGGCGCGATCGATCACGAATGTTTCCGGCACGCCGTACACGCCATAGTCGATGCCCGTGCGCCCGTCGCGATCGACGAACGACGCGACGTACGGATTGCCCGCCATCTCCAGCCATTGCAGCGCGGGTTCGCGCTCGTCCTCGTAGTTCAGGCCGTACACGGGCACCGCGCCGCTCGCCGCGAAGTTCATCAGCACGGGATGCTCGTCGCGGCACGCCTCGCACCACGAGGCCCAGACGTTCAGGATCCACACCTGGCCGCGCAGCGCGTCGGAAGACATCGTCTGGTTTGCGGCGTCGAGGCGCGGCAGATCGAACGCGGGCGCGGGCTTGCCGATGAGCGCCGAAGGCAGGCGGCGCGGATCGTGCCGCAATCCCGCCGCGAGCACGGCGACGAGCAGCCCGAAGACGAAGAGCGGGACGAGCAAGATGAGGAAGCGCTTCATCGTCCGGTCTCGCCGATGGTTTCCCGCGCGAGCGTTGCCACGGCGGCTTGCGGCTGCGTCGCCCGGAAACGCGCGTAACGCCGGTCCGCCGCGGCGAGCAGGCCGCCCAGCGCCATCAGAATGCAGCCGCCCCAGATCCAGCGCACGAACGGCTTGATCTGGATGCGTACGGTCCACGCGTTCTCGCCCGCCGGCTGATCCAGCGCGACGTAGAGATCGCGCAGCACGCCGCGATCGATGGCGGCTTCCGTCGTCGGCATGTTCGAGACGAGAAATTCGCGCTTTTCGGGATTGAGCGTCGAGACCGGGCGGCCGTCGCGCGTGACGGTGATCGTCGCCCGCGTCGCGCGATAGTTCGGGCCGTCGATCGCGCGCACGTCGTCGAGACGAAAACGATAGCCGCCCGCATCGACGCTGCCGCCTGGCGCGAGGCGCGCATCGCGCTCGACGGGAAAGCCTTTCACCATCGTCACGCCGACGACGAACACGCCGACGCCCGCATGCGCGAGCCACATGCCGATGGTGGCGAGCCGCACGCGCTGTCTGCCTCTGACGACGCGCTCGATCACGCTCGTCGCGATGGTCGTGAACGTCCACGCGGCGAGCAGAAAGCCGAGGCTCACGAACGGGCGCGACACGCCAGGCAGAAACGCCGTCCCGACGCTCACGAGCGCGGCCCAGCGCAACCGCACCGCGATGTCCGGCAGACGCGCGGCCTTCCAGCGCGCGAGCGGCCCGACGCCCATCAGGAAGATGGCGGGCGTCATCAGCGGGACGAACACGCTGTCGAAATACGGCGCGCCGACGGAAATCTTGTCGAGATCGAGCGCGTCGAGCGCCATCGGATAGAGCGTGCCGAGCATCACCGAAGCCGCGGCGACGAGCATCAGCAGATTGTTCGACAAGAGCAGCGCCTCGCGCGATACCGGCTCGAATCCCACTGCGGACGCCGCACGCGGCGCGCGCCACGCGAACAGCGCGAGCCCGCCGCCCGAGAACAGCGCGAGCAGCGCGAGGATGAAGACGCCGCGCGCCGGATCGGACGCGAATCCATGCACTGATGTCACGACGCCCGAGCGCACGAGAAACGTTCCCAGCAGCGAAAGCGAAAACGCGCAGACCGCGAGCAGCGCGCTCCACGCGCGGAATGCGCCGCGCTTCGCGGTGGCGGCGAGCGAGTGGATCAGCGCCGTGCCGACGAGCCACGGCATGAACGACGCGTTCTCGACCGGGTCCCAGAACCACCATCCGCCCCAGCCGAGCTCGTAGTACGCCCACGCGCTGCCGAGCATGATGCCGAGCGTCAGGAACATCCACGCGGCGAGCGTCCATGCACGCGATGCGCGCGCCCACGCGGCATCGAGCTTGCCTTCGAGCAGCGCGGCGATGGCGAACGCGAGCGCGACCGAAAAGCCGACATAGCCCATGTACAGGAGCGGCGGATGAATCACCATGCCGGGGTCTTGCAGGAGCGGATTGAGATCGCGGCCGTTCATCGCGGGCGGCATGATGCGCGTGAACGGGTTCGACGTCAGCAGCATGAAAAGCAGAAAGCCCGCGTCGATCCAGCTCATCACGCCGAGCACGCGCGCGGCGAAGGGCAGCGGCAGGCGGCGGGCGAATGCGGCGACGGCGATCATCCACAGAGTCAGCAGCAGCGCCCAGAGCAGCAGCGAGCCTTCGTGGCCGCCCCAGACGGCGGTGAAGCGATAGATCGACGGCAGCGCCGAATTCGAATTGCCGACAACGTAGATGACGGAGAAATCGTCGCCGAGAAACGACGCCGCGAGACACGCGAACGCCATCGCGACGAAGACGAATTGCCCGCACGCGGCGGGCGCGGCGACGCGCATCCATCGTTCGATGGAAAGACGCGCTCCGAGCATCGGCAGAACGCCGGCGACGAGCGCGAGCAGCATCGCGAGAATCAGCGCGAAGTGGCCGAGCTCGGGAATCATCGGCGCGTTCCTGTGCTCGTCTCCGTCGATGCGCGCACTTCGCGCAACGCACGTTCGAGTTGTGGCGGCGTGTATTTTTCGTCGTGCTTCGCGAGGACTTCGTCGGCGTGGAAGCCGCCGTCGCCGTCGAGCGCGCCTTGCGCGACGACGCCGCTGCCTTCGCGAAACAGATCGGGCAGCGCGCCGCTGTAGGTGACGGGAATGGACGCGCGTCCATCGGTGACGACGAACCTGACGGTGCAGCCGTCCGCATCCCGCCTGAGCGACCCGCGTTCGACGAGGCCGCCGAGCCGGAAGCGCTGCGAGCGCGTCTCCTCGTGCGACGTGATCTGGCTCGGGCTCACGAAGAACATCACGTTGGCGCGAAACGCATTGAGCACGAACGCGCACGCGAGCCCCGCGCTCGCAACGCCCAGCGCGATGAACCCGAACCTGCGATGCCGTGCTTTCATCGGCGCATCTCCGGTTCGCGCAGTGCGCGGCGCACGAGGCAGGCTTCCGCGCCCATCAGCAAGAACGTGATCGCGAGCGCCGCGCTCAGGATCGGATTGTCGGCGAGCATCGTCAGGATGTTCATGCTGTTCATGCGGCGCGCTCCTCGATTCGCGACGGGCGTTCGTCCGTCGATACGCGTTGCGCCGCGCGCATGATGACGCGCACGCGGGCGAGCGCAATGGCGATCGCGTACGACCAGAAGCCGGCCGTCATCACGACGATGCCGCATGCCATCGACGTCGTCATCGACACGCCGCTGCCGAAACCCAGCGATGGCCCCTGATGCAGCGTGTACCACCATTGCACCGAAAAATAGATGATTGGGATATTCACGACGCCGATCAGCGCGAGCACCGAACACGCGCGATCGGCGCGGCGCGTGCCGTCGATCGCGGCGTGCAGCGCGAGAAAGCCGATATACAGGAAGAACAGGATCAGCTCCGAGGTCAGGCGCGCGTCCCACACCCACCACGTGCCCCACGTCGGCTTGCCCCACAGCGCGCCAGAGATGAGCGCGATGCCCGTGAAGAGCGCGCCGGTCGGGGCGAGCGCGCGGGCCATCATCGCGGAAAGGCGGGCGTTCGTCGCGAGATGCAGCGCGCAGTAAGCGGCCATCACGAGGTAGATGAACATCGACATCCACGCGGCGGGCACGTGCACGAACATGATGCGGTAGATGTCGCGTTGCAGCGCATCGGCGGGCGCGATGGCGAGACCGACGACGAGCCCGGCCACGATGAACACCACCGACGCGAACGCGAACCACGGCGTCGCGCGCGCGGCGAAGCGTTCGAAGCGGCGGGCGGAAGCATAGCGAAACCAGTTCATAGGCGCTATTCCATCGAGATGCGCAAGGCCGCCGCGCTGGCCCACGGGCACAGCCAGAGCGCGACGCACAGCGCCGCCGCGAGCAGCGAGAAATTCGCGTTGGACCATGCGGCGCTCGCGGCGGGATCGGCCGCGCCGACGCCAAACACGAGCACCGGCACATAGAGCGGCAGGATCAGGAGCGCGAGCACGACGCTGCCGCCGCGCACGCCGAGCGTGAGCGCGGCGCCCATCGAGCCGATCAGCGACAAAAGCGGCGTGCCGATCAGAAGCGACGCCATCAGCATGACGATGGTGCGCGCATCGAGCCCATATTCGAGCGCCACGACCGGCGTGAGCACGACGAGCGCGAGACCCGTCGTCAGCCAGTGCGCGGCGATCTTGCCGAGCACGATGCCCGCGAGCGGCTGCGGCGAAAGCAGCATCTGTTCGAGCGCGCCGCTCGCGAAGTCGTTGCTGAAGAGCTGGCCCGCCGACAGCAGCGCCGCGAACAGGGCGGTGACCCACAGCACGCCCGGCGCGATCGCGTGCAGCAGCTTCGGATCGGGACCGATGCCGAGCGGAAACAGGCTCGACGCCAGCACGAAAAACAGCAGGACGGACAGCGTCACGGTGCGCGAGCGCCAGTTGAGGATCAGTTCGCGGCGGATCACCTGGAGCACGATCATGCCGCGCTCCGTTCGAGATGCAGATGCCGTGTGCGCTTTGCATCGACGCTGAGCGGCCGATGCGTCGTCGCGACGAGCGTGCCGCCCGCGCGCAGATGATCGTCGATGCACGCGGCGAACCAGAGCGCGCCGGCGTCGTCGATGGCTTCGGTGGGTTCGTCGAGCAGCCAGAGCGGTTTGCCGGCGAGCACGAGGCGCGCGAGAGCGACGCGCCTTCGCTGTCCTTGCGACAGCCGGTTCAGGCGCGCATGCATGAGCGGCAGCACGCCCGCGCGATCGAGCACGTCGCGCTCATCGACATGCGTACCACCCGCGCCGAGCGACGCCGCAAAGCGAAGATTCTCCGCGACCGTCAGTTCGCCGTTGAAGCCATCAGCATGACCGAGCCACGCGAGCTCGCGCCTGAAGCGCACGGGATCGTCGCGCACGTTCTCGCCGCGCCACGACACGCTGCCCGCGGCGGGCGGCAGCAATCCCGCGAGCGCGGCGATCAGCGAACTCTTGCCGCTGCCGTTCGCGCCGTGGATGAGCAGCGCCGCGCCGCCATCGACGCAAAAATCCACGCCGGCCACGATGGTGCGGCTGCCGCGCATGACGTCGAGTTGCCGGGCGCTGAGCATCGGTTTCTTCTCCTCTGACGTGGATTACTTCCGCTTGCTGCCCTCCCTCTCCTCGGCCTTCACCATGTTCGGCAACTCATGCGCGATACCCTTGTGGCAGTCGATGCACGTCTTCTCGCCCGTCTCCACAAAACGCTGATGCGCTTCCTGCGCGCGCGGGCTCTGACGCGTGAAATCCATGTACTGGAACGAATGGCAGTTGCGGCATTCGAGCGAATCGTTCGCCTTGAAGCGCGCCCATTCGTGCTCGGCGAGTTCGAGCCGCTTGTCGAGAAACTTCTCGCGCGTATTCACGACGCCGAAGATCTTCGCCCACACTTCCTTCGACGCCTGCATTTTGCGCGCGATCTTGTCGGTCCACTGATGCGGCACGTGGCAGTCCGAGCACTTCGCATGGAAGCCCGAGCGGTTGCTGAAGTGGATCGTGTTCTTCAGTTCGGCAAACGTGTTGTCGCGCATCTCGTGGCAGCCGGTGCAGAAGGCTTCGGTGTTGGTGAGTTCCATCGCCGTGTTGAAGGCGCCCCAGAAGATCACGCCCGCGACGAAGCCGCCCAGCGTCAGAAAGCCGAGGCTGTAGTACAGGCTCGGCCTTCGAATGGTGATCCAGTAGCGCTTGATCAGTTCGCGCATGATTCTTTATTTTCTTTGTGGGTTCCTGGGCGCCGGCTTGATGTCCTCGACGGCGACGAACGAATTACCGATGAGCAACTTCGTATCCGCTTGCGGAACGTGACACTGCGTGCAGAAATAGCGGCGCGGCGACAGATGTCCGGACACCAGTCCGTCGCGATCGATGTAATGCGAGACCGCCACCGGCACCGCGCCGCTCTCTTCGGCGCGGCTGCGCGCGTGACACGCGAGACAGCGGTTCGCGTTCTTGTCGAGCTGATAGTTGTCGATCTTGTGCGGGATCGTCGGCGGCTGTTGCGCGTAGTTGAGGCCGCGTATCACATCCTTGTTTTCGGTCGGTGCGATGAGCGGTGGCTTCGGCTCCTCGTTGAGCGGCGTCGCGCCGCGCAGCGAATCGTGAAACGGCATGGGCGGGACCGTGGGCTGCGCGATCGCGAGCGCGGCCAGCGCGACGAACGATGCGATGACGACGGTGAAGAAGGTGCGCATGTCGTGCTCCTAGACCCTGACGATCTTGACCGCGCACTTCTTGAAGTCGGTCTGGAACGAGATCGGATCGGTGGCGTCGAGCGTCACTTTGTTGATGAGCTGGCTCGAATCGAACCACGGCACGAACACGAGCCCGCGCGGCGGCTTGTCGCGGCCGCGGGTCTCGATGCGCGTGCGCATCTCGCCGCGCCGCGAGATCACGCGCACTTCGACGCCGCGCCGGATGCCGAGCGCTTTCGCGTCGTCGGGATGCATGAAGCACACCGCATTGGGAAACGCGCGATAGAGCTCGGGCACGCGCCGCGTCATCGAACCGGAATGCCAGTGTTCCAGCACGCGCCCGGTCGCGAGCCAGAACGGATACTCCTTGTCCGGCGACTCGGCGGGCGGCTCGTAAGGCAGCGCCCAGATCACCGCGCGGCCATCGGGATTGCCGTAGAACTGCCAGCCGGCGCCCTCTTTCACGTAAGGATCGGAGCCTTCCTTGTAGCGCCGCAGCGTCTCCTTGCCTTTCACCACCGGCCAGCGCAGCCCGCGCGCCTTGTGATAATCGTCGAACGGCGCGAGATCGTGGCCGTGCCCGCGGCCGAAGCTCGCGTATTCCTCGAACAGTCCCTTCTGGAGATAGAAGCCGAACGCCTTGGCATCGTCGTTGCGATACTTCGCGTCTTCCTGCGACGCCGGGAATCTGTCGACCTGCCCGTTGCGATACAGCACGTCGTAGAGCGTCTTGCCCTTGTATTCCGGCTTCTTCGCGATGAGCTCGGCGGGCCACACTTCCTCGACCTTGAAGCGCTTGGAAAACTCGACGATCTGCCACAGGTCCGAACGCGCATCGCCGGGCGCGCTGACGAGCTGATGCCAGAACTGCGTGCGGCGCTCCGCGTTGCCATACGCGCCTTCCTTCTCGACCCACATCGCCGACGGCAGGATCATGTCGGCGGCCACCGCCGTGACGGTCGGATACACCTCGGACACGACGACGAAGTTCGTGTCCTTTCGATAACCCGGCAGCCCTTCGTTGTTGATATTCGCGCCAGCCTGCATGTTGTTGTTGACCATCACCCAGTAGGCGTTGAGCTTGCCGTCGTGCAGCATGCGGTTCTGCAGCACGGCGTGAAAGCCCGGCTTGTCGGGAATCGTGCCCTCCGGCAGCTTCCAGATGTGCTCCGCTTCCTCGCGATGCTTCGGGTTGGTCACGACCATGTCGGCGGGCAGCCGATGCGAGAACGTGCCGACTTCGCGCGCCGTTCCGCACGCGGACGGCTGTCCGGTCAGCGAGAACGGGCTGTTGCCCGGCGTCGAGATCTTGCCCGTCAAGAGGTGCAGGTTGTAGACCATGTTGTTGGCCCACGTGCCGCGCGTGTGCTGGTTGAAGCCCATCGTCCAGAAAGACACGACCCTCGTCTTTGGGTCCGCGTACAGCTCGGCGAGCTGGTCGAGCTTGTTCTTCGACACGCCTGACAGCTTCGTGACATAGGCCGCGTCGTAGCGCGACACGAGCTTCGCGTAATCGTCGAACGTGCACGGCTGCGAGCCGTTCGGATCGTTCGCGTTCTTCGCCGCTTTCTGCAACGGATGATCGGGCCGCAGCCCATAGCCGATATCCGTATTGCCCTTCTTGAAGACGGTGTGCTTCTCGACGAAATCCTTGTTCACCTTGCCGTTCTTGATGATGTAGTTCGCGATGTAATTCATGATCGCGAGATCGGACTGCGGCGTGAAAATGATGGTCTCGTCGGCGAGATCGAAAGAGCGATGCTCGAACGTCGACAGCGTGACGACGCGCACGTTCGGGTCCGAGAGCCGCCGCCCCGTGACGCGCGTCCACAGCACCGGATGCATCTCGGCCATGTTCGAGCCCCAGAGCACGAAGGCGTCGGTTTCCTCGATGTCGTCGTAGCAGCCCATCGGCTCGTCCATGCCGAAGGTGCGCATGAAGCCGGTCACCGCGGACGCCATGCAGTGCCGCGCGTTCGGATCGAGATTGTTGCTGCGAAAGCCCGCCTTCATCAGCTTGAGGCCGGCATAACCTTCCCATACGGTCCATTGCCCCGAGCCGAACATGCCGATGGCGGTCGGTCCTTTCTCTTTCAGCACGCGCTTGAACTGCTCGGCCATCACGTTGAAAGCCGTATCCCACGACACGGGCGCGAACTCGCCGTTCTTGTCGAACTTGCCGCCTTTCATGCGCATGAGCGGCGTGGTCAGGCGGTCCTGGCCATACATGATCTTCGAGAGGAAATAGCCCTTCACGCAGTTGAGGCCGCGATTGACTTCCGCCTGCGGGTCGGCCTGCGTCGCGACGACGCGATCGGACTTCACGCCGACGACCACGCCGCATCCGGTGCCGCAGAAGCGGCAGGGCGCTTTCGACCAGGCGATGTCGTCGCTTTGCGCAACGGCTTCCATGCCGGGCAGCGTGATGCCCGCGGATGCGGCCGCTGTCGTTGCGGCCGTCTGCTTAATGAACGCGCGACGAGTCAGTTTCATCGGCGATGTCCTCGCTGAGCGAATCGGCGTGATCGTGATGCTGATAGACGAGCGCGGTGCTCACGACATCCGGTATTGCCTGCACCGCGTGCAATTGCTCGGCAACGCAGGATGAGCGGTCCGCTTCGAGCGTGAGAGCGATCTTGCCGTCGGCGCTCGTGCCGTGAACCTGAGCGCCAGGCAACGCGGCGAGTGCGTGCATGACGTATTGCAGGGCTTCTATACGCGCGTATACAACGACCCCGGCTATGTGAAATTCGCAAGACGTGTCCGTCTTGTCGTCGCGGCGGTCGTTGGTATCGACGGGCATGTGCTCCATTTAGTTCAAGTAGTCGCGACGCTCGTTAATGATGTGGCGGGCCGCCAATCAACATCTGGTAAAACCAGACCGCGAATCCGTAAGCGGCAATGATCACGACCGTGAGCACGGGAACCATGACGACGGTCAGAAACAAAAAGCTGCGCAACTCTTCGGATTTGCGTAGTTCGTCTTTTTCATCCATTTGGTGCGGCAGATCTCGGGTTGGCATTGTGGGTTGGCCAGCACGAAAGACGACTCCATTGTTGGCAGATGGATTACTTCTTTTCAAGTTGAAAATGGCGATGCCCACAGTGCGCCGGGTGTAATGATTCGAGAGACGCGCATCGTTTCAAGTCTCGAAACGGATGGTGAGCGGATAAATGTCGCGCGCAATGCTGCATTTCGAATCTTCGACAGCGCTTTCGCCGTGATCCGAGATTTGTCTGCCCCACGCATATTTAGAATGCGGGCAACCTCACTATCACGCGCCTTTCTCATGCCGACCAAATGATGACGCACAATAGAAACGGTACCAAATCGGCGTCTAAGTCCTTGATTCTGCAGGGCCAGTGTTTCTAATGTGCCCGGGAACCGCTCGGACAAGCCGAAAAAGGCGCGACTGCGGACGCACACAAAGTTCGGCCCGGCTTATTCCATAAGGCTTTGCGCCCGCCTGAGGGTTACAAACCTGCCATGAGTGCAGAAGCGATGGCCGTCATGGTCGCGCGCTGTAGGCATTGCCGAAAATGAACGCGCATGACCGTTCCGGTGGCTGACCGCAGTTTGTGTCGGTCTATAAATAGCTGTTCGTTCGTGAACCTGTTGCTCGGACTCTTGCGCGGTAGTCAATGGACCGCGTAGTTGTATCTCTGAGAACATCGGAACCCTTTAGTTAGCAAATCGTTTGTACTCCCAATGTAATTTCATTTGCGGTCGGTCGTCGGCGATATGACTGGAATGGCTCCGCATAACAGACGCCCAGGCTGGCAAGGTTGGCAATGTCGTGGATGCTCCGAGAAGGCGAAGCCGAGACTCTTATTCGCCTGAAGGCGGATGGGTCACGCTAACAGGCGATTCACCGAGCGTGTGCCGAAGCCTTGAAGAAAGCCCTTCAACAGGGCTTTCTTCAACGTGCCTCAGGCTGCCGCGTCCTTCAGCTTCTTGAGTGGGCGAACCTTTAGACGTACGGTCGCGGGCTTGGCGTCGAACCAGCGCTCTTCGCCGGTGAACGGATCCTTGCCAAAGCGGCGCTTCTTGGCTGGAACTTGCTGGACGTTAATCTTCAACAGACCCGACAGCGTGAACTCGCCCAAGCCCTTCTTATGGACGGAGCGGGCATGTACGGATCGGAGAAGCTTGGATCGGAAGAACTGCCCGAGGTCAGTTCAAACGCAAGAAGTGCTGCCGTATCAGCCCTTCAAGGAGTGCATGCAAGACGCACCGCTCCTGTCCAAGCTAACCGCTCTTCGAGGGCGGTGCGCGTTGCATAGATGACTCTCTGGCTCGTATCCGAGAGCAGGACGCAGCCCGATGCTTCGGCAGCCCCGGCACGCTCATTCCGTCCAAGCCAGGTAACGGGCGTTTCGCTCTTGCGCAAATGCGTCGCCGCAGCGTTCTTTCGTGCACGAAGCGCGCGGGACGAGATAGGCATCACTGCGGATCGCCGACGAGTGCCTCGCTGTGGCGGTAGCCATTCTTGTATCGAAGAGCCATCACCGCGCTGGTTTGCCTACAGTGTCTGCATGTCCTGACGGTCTGTTGCCGAAGCTCGCTTCCCGCGGCCAACTCGCAAACCTCATACGGGCGGTCTCACATGAGCGGGCATGCGTCAGCGGAACGTTGTCGCAAGCGCCCCACAGATTGCGTCCTTTTCCACGTCGAGCCCTTAAACCCATTGTGGCCGCACAGGCCGGTGTCGAACCGAAACAGGCCAAAGCCATTCTGGCCGCTCTCGAAGACACAACCGTCTCTGGCGAGGCTCAACGAGAGGATCGAGGCTCAATTAGTGCCGGTCAGCCGCGTCACGACCGCATCTAAATTTGGAGTCAGATCATGACGACGTAAATGTGCTCGGGCCAATAACGATGCCCGAGAAAGGGTTGCTCCAGTGGCGATGATCCTCCTCGCAGCCCATTCTAGACGCTGAATCTGGAACTCCGAGACGGTCTGGACGTTCTGCGCCAAAAAAGCTCGGCAGCGCGGGGCATTCGCCAACGTCACGGTCGAGTTGATCCAGAGTCCTGCCTCGCGTGCGAGGGACTTGCGTGTTGTTCGTACAGGCTCCGCTTTCGCTTTGATACGCTTCAGCGCTTCGCGAAGTCTGATGCACCAACATCTGTCTCGTTCGCGCCAACCTTGTACGCTTCGTTCCTTGAAACATTTCTTATATGACGACATATACCATTCGTGATCGTGAATCGAGAGAACCGCGGCGATGTGGGGATGCTCCTTCATAGCACGTGTATGCGAGACGACTGGCATTTCAGTTAAAATTTTCGACCACTCTTTTCTATATCGGAGGATAAGCGATCTTGTCACGCTCCGGGACGACACCCTGAGATGCTTTCCTCGAACGCCAAACCGCCTAACAACCCCGAAAGGTAGGCCCATGGTTTCCGCTATTTCGCTGCGGCTCATCCCCTCAAGCCTCAACCTTCTTGCATAGTCGCGCATATCATCTCCGTAACCGAGAACGCGGTCGACTACGGGCTCGGAAGTCCGTTTATCGCAAAGCCTAAAGCTGAACCAGAAGCCGCACGCGCAAGACGCTCGTCCTACCGGGTTCCCGTTCGGCCCTTCATGGAGGGCGACACGATCGAGCACGTGCCCGACTCCATGTCTAGCGAAGCGATTTGGGCAGGTGAGTTGGGCCTCGGGTGTTGCAGTCGAGTTGAGCAAAGAAGGCCGCTCATCCGTCAGTGCATCGAAGAAATGCTCCAGGACGACGTGTTGTAAGGGTTGGTAGGTGTGCTTTCTCCAACGCGAGACCATCAATTTCAGAGGCCATGGATCCGCGCATCCGCTGCCAGCGACTGATAGGCCGCAAGCTTCGAGAAACTCCTCACCAAACATTCGCGAAAATGAGGCGCAGAGGGCTTTCGAATCGATGCAACCGGCACGGCATTCGAAGCCATTCTCTCTTGCCCGGGAAAAGTAATACTCGTATGTCGGCGGTCCTTGCACCCTAGGGGCGTCGTACAAAAGCGCCGCTGAGTTGACCATCACGTCGACAACATGCGGGTTGCCGAGCCATAAGTCGCTACGGCGTTTTGCCGGTGTCGCGCCGCTCGGAATCTCCGCTTGGAGCGTGTGCCAACAAGCAGAGTTGTTCCTCCATGATCTGAACGGGACGTCCGAGATACGAAGCAATGTACGATGTCTCGTGCAAATGAAGACACCTGGCAATTGGTGCACTCGTCTCCAATATGGTTCACGGCCTGCTGAGACGTCCTCTTCGACGCACTGGGCACAGAATCGTAGTTTATCGGCACACTTGACCGTAGTCCGAAGCAAGCCCAAGATTGCATAGGGGCGGGGCAGTCCCCCTCTGATCGTTGAGGCGTATGCGGATTCCTTGACTTGAGGTGCTACAAAGCGGGTGAAGTATGGCAGCAAGGTGAAACGCTCAGCGATTTCGATGGCTGACATGTTCCAAACTGCATGTGTCTCGCGAGCGATATGATCAAGTCCGCAAAGAATCTCGCCCCTACCTGGTTGAGCATCACCGAATAGGGCTCGTGTCGCGTTGCCTTGCTCCGATACCCCGACATCTTTCATGTATCGAGCTATCGTGCTGTATAGGTGCTCATCGTGATAGGGCGTAGAGAGTGCGGTCGTCATTTCGGGCTCCGTTATTTCAATCGGATTGACTTTGCGAGTGCCTATCTATCAACCTATCGACGGTCGCTGCAACCGCGGTGTTCTTCACTCTAGAAATGCCGGCCTGACGTAGAAGCTTCCAACGAGTAACAGGGATGTCAGCAGTCACCAACGTCTGCCTGGCTGCTTCTAGGCGACGAACTTGGAACTCCTCTGCGGATTCCGCAAGTTCGGCCAAGACCGCGTCGCATAGGGGAAGCTTGTGTCTTATTGACATGCGCCGCACTGACAGCCCTGCTTTAGCAGCAATCGCCACTTTGCTCGCACGAACCAAGCTTGGACCCGCTGATAAGATCGTGGCCGCTGCTCGCTGCAAACGAATCTTGTATGCTTGGTCGCGTCTCGCCCATTCAGAAGCGACGTTTTGATTTTTCAAATTCTCATACCGCGCGGCACATTGCGTCAGCCATTCCTTGTCGTATTGACATAGTCGGTTATATAGATACTTATTGCGCATGGCGGCGGCGAGGTGACCCTCAGGAGCGACGGAGCGCAGCAGCTCTTTCCATTCACATCTCCATTCGAGCAACTGCTCGCGGGTTGGGCGCGCCCGAGGTTTTTCGTCCGGCCGTTGGAGCATTCGCCGAGCCGCCCTTGGTGGGAGGCCCATCGCTCGTTCTATTGCGGGGAACGATAAACCTTCATTTCGCATCGTCTGCACCGCGCCGCACAAATCTTTTCCGTACTGGGTAACCTGCACATCGTTTGGTATGTTGGTATCCGCCGAACAACCGGAAAAAGTGAAATGTATTCCGCAGCACCTGCAATGGCCGTGATAACGGCTTTTACCGGCTATCGTTCTGGAAGTTCTAATGTGGTCAATGATATGACCGGCTGGATGCGAAGCGTACTGGTTGGGACATACAACCCTCGCTTTCGAAGGCGCGAGGTCGGCCCGAATCCGCCGCGCTGTGTTGTCGCATCTCTCAAGGAAATTTCCGAGAAGAATGTACTGGAGCGGGTGAAACGCTACGTTTCGACACCGAATCAACCTCGCTGGCCAAGGGTTTGGCTGAAGGCGAGACATATCCAGGCCTGTGGCTTCGAGATATGCTCCGCCATACATCTCCGTAAGTCCATTCACGATGGCTTCGGTATCAACGTAACCATTGGCCTTTACGAAGCCTCGATCGGCCGCTAGCTGGAGCCACTCTGTCTCCGCAGAACGCAGATGCGGCTGCGGTTCGCTTCGAACAAGAGCGTCGGCTGATATTTCCATAGCTGTCTGGACTTCGGCGTTGCGCCGCCAGGAAGAAACATGTTCGGCGGGATCCAGCCTGTAGACACCTGACTTCGTCGCCCGAGGATCGCGGACGCTCAACAAGGGGACGCGGTGGTACGGACAGATGAAAACGCCGGGCAATTGGTGTACCCGCCTCCAGCATGGCCGACGCCCTTCCAGCACGTCTTCCATTGCACACCTTGGGCAATACCGGAGGCCGGCATTCCGTGCCACCGGTGATTTATTCACCTGCAAGATGACGGCCGGTGCTATCCCGTCTCTCGCAGTGATTGCGGCATAAGCCGCGGTTCGCCGACTTTGGGTCGAATAGACGGCGTAATAGGGAGCGACTGTGTAGCGCTGAGCAATTTCAAGTGCTGACAAGCCCCACGCTAGATCAGTCTGGCGCGAAAACTCCGCTAAACTGCAAATTAGCTCCTTCTTCGGGCGAGCGACGGTGCCGAACAGAGTGTTGAGGGCGAACGTCGGAGCCGTTATGTTGGCCGCCTCCAGATAGCGTGCGATGACGCTGTAGAGCGATTCGCCATCGTAAGGCAAAGGCATGGCGACGGACATTTTTGATACCTCCGCGTGATATGCGATATCGATCGTGCCGGGCCTTCCCGATGTTTGGCCTGACTCGGCGCTGTAGCAGAACGAAGGTCTGCTCCAGCGCCGGCAGAGAGATGACATAGCCACTCGTTCGTCCACCCGGCGAAACGGAACAAAATCGAATTCAAGCCGGTTCTGGCTCGCTCGTCTTTTTTGAGCTTCCGATGACGTATCCCGCCAACCGCAGTCTTTCCACGGCCTTATCGGGATCCGTAGTGTCCCCGACGATGTCTTGGAGTGACGGAGGCTCGTCTGGACCCAACGACAGATCGGCATTAAAGGTAACGCCAGCTTTCTCGCATGCCTCTCGGGTAAGATCCGCTCCAGTGAGGCTGGCGTCGCGTTTCAAGACTTCGAGTACAGCGACGAGAGCTTGAGCCTCCCGCACTCCCATAGCCACGAGATCGGACACGGAGGCCAACTTTGCCTGATTTCGCTGTCTCTGTTCTCTCGCTTCGACGATCTTTGCATCTTCCGCCTCCTTATTCACCGCCTCTTCGAGACCGGCAAGCGTGTCGATAAGAAGATCGTTATAGATCTGGATCCGATTTTTCTTCTTGCTCTTCAATGCGTCGAGCATCGGCTGGACCGGACCGAGCCATTCTCTAGACACGTAGCGAAGGACCTCCTTCGAAATCTTCTCGCTGCGGTCTTGGATTGCGACAATCTGCGCGAACTGAAAGAGCCGCAGGACCAAGGCGTGGATACCCTGCGTCAAATCGTAGAATACCTCGCTCAGGTCGCTGTTGAAGCGCTGCGCCGTCGACGTCCACTGAAACTTGAATAAGCCACGGAGGAAGAAGTCCCATTCGTCGTCGAATCCCATATTGGTGAACGTCATCGAGCCGCGATCACAGACTCGACGGGCCAAACGAAAAGACTTCTCCATCAATGGGCGAGCCTGCGGCGTGCCAGCTATCAAGATGGGAATCTGAGCAATGTTAGTGAACGTCACGAAGAAATCCATGAAGGGGTCGCCTCGTCTTGCGGCGCCCCGAGCCGCAAACTGGATTTCATCTACGACAAGGAGCCCAGTATGATGGTACCTTGCGACAGCAGCGGCTTTGTTCATCAGTTGGTCCAGACGAGCTGTCTTGCCGACTTCCTGTTCATAGTGAGTACCCAGAAGACGGTCGTACTCAATCAGGATCCACCGAAAAAGCTGCTTGATGCTTCCGTCCGGCGGGCAATCCACCTTAAGCCACACGACCTGAAGATTACTTCCCGTAAGCTTGTCATGCCGAATCACGGGCGGTACGAAAGAAAGCGTGCGATATATCGAAGTCGACTTCCCGACGCCGGATACCCCTGTTAGTGCCATAACAGCAGAGTGCGCTGGATGGAACGGGAGCACGGGCGTCATCGTCTTTTTGGACATTGATGCCGCGTACCGTGAACGAACAAGCTTTTGTGAGTGATCCCACGGATTGCGCCACATGTATCCCTCGATGATCAAACGAAATATTGAATCGATGAGAGTCGGATGGCATGTAAGCGACTCAAAGTAGGAGCCGAGTGAGGCAATCCTTTGTATGCGGGCGCTCGCTGGGAGTCGCCGGTCAGTCAGATTGAAGGATGGCGAATTCGAGAACGCTTCAAGAACTGCCTCCGAATTGATGTAGATGGGAAGCGCTCGGATCAATGGGTTTTCAATTCCCAGATCCTCATCGCGGGGAACATAGATCGCGTCTACGAAGGAGAGGTCCGACAGGGAAGTCGGGTCTTCACCGCGCACATCGACGTCGATAGTGGGATGGAAGTCCATATTACCTCCTGATTTGCTTGAGAATGTCTAACGTCTTACTCTTCCTGCTCTTACGCACCGCGTCCGCCGCTGCTTGCTTGTGGGCCTGAGCGGCGGATGTTTTGCGACGTTGTATTGCGCCGCGCTGCTTCGGATTACGACTGAAATGACGCTCCGCGCGAGAACTTCGGTCGTCGTCGAAGGCAGCGATAAAATCTGCTTCGGCAGGTGTAAGTGGCTCACGCTCGGCGGCACGCTCGCGATCGCGTGCCTTACGCATGTCGTAGATCTGAGGCTTGCGTAGACCAGCTTCTTTCAACGCCGCTCTCGACTTTGTGGTGCCGCCCTTCACAATCCTGTCGTCAACGTCTTTGGCAATAACCCTGAGCTTGAAAGCTTGATCTTTTGCACGCTCGAGATTGGCCTTCTGACGTTCTTCGAGAACATTTCTCTCGGCCATTGAGGCCCCTTCACACTCAACATATCGCGAATTGGTCCCGGCTTTAGTACACTTCTCGAAACGTCCCTCTTCACAGAGGTAGATGCAATCCAAATTGCTTGGGTCAAACGCGATTTCCACGCTCCATGTACTGTCACGTCCCTTAATAAGCCAGTTGCCATCTCGCGCCGGGGGGCAAAGATAGTAGTATTTTCCGAACTCGATTCCTTTATGAGTTACGGTAGCCGTGTCTCGCGGAAGGACGTATCGGCGCACAGTCTCTATCGAATCATTTCTAAGCATGCCGCCGGTTGAAGCGATTCCGTAGCTCCACAGTTCTAGCGGAGTTGGGGCTCCTCCCTCAGCAACCAGGTCGGGTATGGGCGGGAAATTCGAGATCGGCGCCGCGTTATGTCTCAAAACCGCCAGGATCATGATCTGGGTGAACTCATGCAAGGTGAGTGCTGCATCTTGCCGAGGGTCGCGCGACCCACGTTCGTCATATTCCTTATCGACGTATCCCGGGAGGAACGCGCCCCACGGACGCTGTATTATGTTGAAGCGTAACTCGACGATCGACTTCGCATCCGGTCTGCCTGAGGGAGCATTTTCGATATGGATGCCAAATTCGCTGCTCAAAAGCTGGCCGGCCCGCACCTTCATCATTTCGCCCTTGTCGCCGAATAATGTCGTTGGCATGTGATGGCAAGGCCATTGATCCGCCGCGATAAATATCCCGAACTGGGCGCAATACGCCACCTTCGGCGTGACGACATTTGTGAGCAACATCATCGCCGCGACCCACGACGGCGGCTCGAATCCGACGTAGATGCCAACGATCAGCCGGCTGAAGGTGTCTATCGCAAGGTAGACGGTGGGCCTACCTACGACCGAGATTCGATCGAAGCTGGAAAGAAGGTATACATCCGCGATAGTGGCGTCTAGAACTACATGTCCCGGGCAGGTGACATGCTGGTCTGCACGCCCTTCAAAGGCGCGCCCTATCAACTCGAACCTTCGTTTTCCAAGCTTCGAGCGCTTGACGTCGCGGAGGGGGCGCCACCTGTGTATCAGATGCTGGAGTTGTCGAACCGTAGGTTGGTATCTGCGATCCGTTGACTTGATAATAATGTCACGCCCGCTAGCATCCAATGCAGTCCTTCCGACGCAGAACTTCTTGGCGTACTCCAATAGCGCGCCTTGATACGTGCGGTGCTTCCAGTCCTGCAAGAGCCAATCGGCGGCCTCATTCAGTATGTGCCGTGCCGGAGCAGTCAGAGGCATACCTGGATAGTTGTTTCGCGGACGTCTGCCGCCCTTTGCGCTCGTGAAGACCCTTGGCTTGTCCTTACCGCCGCACTGATCCTTGTCGTCCATAAGCGAGAACCGTGTGAGCCCTCGCTGCCAGAACTTTCGTAGCAAGCGGGTAATCGTCTGTCGCGATGTTTTGTTCTGTCTGGCGTGCTCTCGGAGGATCCCGTTACGGTGCTTTCGCGACATGATGCGAAAGGCATTCGGGCCGGTAACTAAGGGCTTGATCAGTTCCCAATCGCGGTCTAGTCGGCTCTGGTCGTAGTTCGGTCGAGGTGGTCTATTTTCCAACGCCCACGGATCGTCAACTTCAACGGTCAGTCGCGATTCGTCTGGCTCCTGCCGGTCCATTCGCCGTTGAATCTCGTCCGTCGGTATCGGCTCTGGCCATGAATGCTGGCCTTTCCCGATGTCATATAGAACCGTGAACTTTCCGGCACCCTCCGGAGTGACGACGCGATAGACCGTCTTGCTGGAATGTTTCCGCAGGAGCATTCCGACCGCTAAGAGAGGCGGGGAGTAGGTTGTGTCCATGATGTCATGAGGAAAGAGTTTGGTTGGCGAACGATGGCGCCTCAAATCCGATGTCGACGCCGACGATGAGTCGAGTGAGCATGTCAACCGCAAGGTAGACGCTGGGGCGACCTACCGTGGAGATTCGATCGAAGCTAGATAGAACGTAGACATCGGCGATAGAAGCGTCGATAGCTGTGTATCCCGGGCGGCTAACATGCTGGTTGGCGGGTCCTCCAAAGGCACCCGTCACGGGAAATTGACCCGCAGGACGCGTCCGGTAGAACCGCTCCGCGGATCAGAGCAACCGAGAGTAAGATGTGTTCATGATGTGAAAGAGGAAAGAGGTTGATTGGCGAACGTGTCGGACTCGAAACTGCCCTTTAGAATCCTTGCGAACAACAAAAAGCGAAACGCCGTAAGATGGGCACCAACTTCGGTTCTCGACGATCGGTCCAGGTGCCGGCATATCAGGCATGCAGGTTCTGCACCTTTTTGGCGACTTGCGGCGAGCACTCGCTTGACACAAGTGTTTGAAACGCGGGTGTTGCCGCGCAGAGTCAATTCAAAGTTAAAAAGCCAGTCGAGGTTCAAAGCTCTCACCGAATTGAGCCCATCATTTACGACAAGCGTCCAGGGAACGCCACGGTTCTCCCAATATCGGCGCTCGATCTCGAGTTTTTCTAAGGTCCGCTCGTCGGCAAGTTGCTGACGGTTCTTGACGGCCCATGCTGCGTGGCATGGATTTGAGCGGAAGGCTCGCATCGTCAACAAGAGGTCAGTTGTCTGAATGAGAAGAACGCCGGTGCGCGGATCTGTCGGATGCTTAACGTTGAGCTTTCCGGCGATTGTCAGCGTGCTCTTTAGATCTATCGGATATTGCTCTCGGATGTCTTTGACGAATTCATCCCACCATGCCTCCAGGAACGCGGCGTACTCGTGGTCGGATAGGAAATGCATAGTCCGATAGCCGGTCTTCTCACAGGAAAGACGGTGCGACCTGCCTCGCGACGGAACGTCTGCAACAGTCAGCCAGGGGCGATAGTCTGCTCCCTCGCCCTGACCGCGAAGTTCTCGCATGAAGCGCTTTTCCTTCGCCGGCGTCATTGCATATCTGAATCTCGGCATGGTGACCTCCGGACGTCGACCACGACGCTCAAAAAGAAGCCTTGCGAGCTTAGCCAGTGCTACGCGATGCGGTTCCATGATCTGCCCTCCATTTGCATGCACCAAAATCAGCGCGATTGAGCCGATCGAGTTTGAAGGCGCGCGGCCCCATAGCGAGCCGCCGTGCGGCCCGGCTAAAGCAAACGCCGACTTGTAAAGAGGCCTATGAGAGGTTCATTGCCTCTCGCGACGCTGAACCCTAATCGGCCTTGTGAATTTCGGCTCGTTGAAACCCGCAAGGAGCTTTCCGACGAACTCCCGCGCGAGTTCTCTGTCTCCTCGAATCATTCGGCGTCTTTCGGCGGCGATCCAGTAGGGAAGCGGCGTCGGCTGTGGGCGGTGCCGATGCTCGTAGAGGTAGTCAGGCCGTGTCGGAATGTCTCGAAGCCCTTGCAGAAAGATGCTCAATGTCTCGGGATCGAATCTCGACCGACGCAGGAAGTACAGCCGCATGTAGGCGTCGAGGCAATAGCGGGCTTCTTCAAACCATTCCTGACGCAATTGCAGAGTTAATTGATTCACTTGATAACTCCATACGCAGTGCGCCGCTGCGGCGCACGCGTGAGCAGGTTTGCGGCATGGCAAGGTGCTTCCGAGCATCTCCTCGGAACTCAATGTCATGTGCTATGGGAGCTAGCGAATGGAAGAACCAGGTACGTGCCTTCGCGCGGCTCGGGCGCGAGGCGATAGGCAGCGGGTCGTAGTCCTGAAATTGCGGTAATCCGGGGTCATCTAAGAGAAGCTAGAGGCCGGAGATCTCGGACTGTGACGACGAGCACTTCCTCGGGATTCCGTGTCTCTTGACACAACGAAATCCCTTTGACGCCCGACGGAGTTGGTGAGAGAATTGGGTTGCTGAGGCCGGTTTCTCTCGTGAAACCGCCGGGGGTCGACTGGTTCAGGTTCGCTTGGGTCAGCCGGCCCCTCTTCATTTGAGCAAGAGGATCTCATCCGGCAGAACCCTTAAGGCTCCCGTGTCAACGGATAAGTTGTTTGTTGTCACATACGCACCTCCTCGAATTGGATAGCGTCAGTTCAAGTCTAGTCTCCTCCCTTCCACAGTTCCAGTGGTGACCCCGTGCTTGTATTGACCCTATTTTAAGAGAGGAATCTACTTGCGATGTGCTAAGTACAACGTACGATTCTTACGGCTGGCAGTTTAACGTGTTTTGCGTCGTTACCACGTCTTAGTTTCATGCTATGCGACGCAACTCCTCGGCGCGGTTCCCCATGCTTTCGGTCGAACCGCAATCCGCTCTTTCGGCCTCTTGTATAGAAATGATGGAGTCCTGATAGAGAGGGCCAGTTTGTTTGAAAAAGCCCAGCAACGCAGCCGCGCTTTCATTGATGTGCGTCTGATTGTCACTCCGGACCCATACTGAACGGCTTAGGTACTCTGTAGGGATGGCGCTTCGCGATGCATCAACAATTGTTAACTCGACAGGCTGCCGCTTCTTAACGTCAGCCCGGAGCAGATCGACCCTTTCTTGGTATGCTATCTTCCGGTGAAGGCGATTTCCCGGGATGGTCGCGCCTATGGTGCGTTGACTAATGGAGCTCGGTAGCGAGTCGACAAGTCGCCGAAATCCGTAGTCGACTATCCACCAAGAGTTGAGGACGACTCGAAGATCCCTCTGAGTTTCTAGTAGCGAGGAGATCAAGCCGAGCAACGGAAGCGGGTTCAAGCAAGGCATCTCATTTCCGCGCTGCGCAAGAGGATGGCGGCAGACACGAGCGCGGAAAAGCACGCCTTCGACACCGAGATAGAGGATGGGATCCATGGCGACCTTTCTCTCTGAGCCGCTTTTTGCGAGGCACAACGGCCAATTTTTCTGTGCGCGGCGAGGGGAAGCATCCTCTCGGGAAAAGGTTTTTGTTAGGAAGAGAGGCCATGCGTGGTTCTACATACCACAGGGTAGCCCATGACAGCCGAAAATCAAGAAGGTTCGCCCTCGGCTCTCGACCTCGCGTGGCAAAACCTTGCGGCGAGAACGGTCAAAAACATTCTGAGCCGCCAAGGCTTCGGGTACGCCCAACTGGCAGACGCTCTAGCTTGTATGGACGTCAGGGAGTCGCCTCGTTCCGTCGAAGGGAAGGTTCAACGCGGCACTTTCCAGTTCACGTTCATGCTGCAGGCGGCGTTGGCGACGCGGTGTGTCTGCCCACCTGCTTGGGAGCAGGCACAAGGCTCGGGCTCATGGAAAGCCCGCGCCACGGCTGTTATAAAGGCGGATCTTGGTCAGCAGCGGTGGATAGATGCCAATGAACTTAGCCGCCGGCTTCAAACGATTGGGGTAGTTGTGCCGCCAAAGTTGCTGAAAAATCAGATAAGAGGAGGCACTTTTACCGCCGCGCTTTATCTTCAGTGCGCGGCTGTTTGCCGGTTCGACGGTTTGTTCCTGTTCGTGGATCCTGGCTGCTTGATGCGCACAGCCGAGGAAGGCGTTGCAAAACTGGCCGGATACTAAAACCAAAAGTGCGTTGATTTCATGGGAAAGTAAGCTAAGCTTCCATGAGCGGGGAAACTCCACGCCATAGCGACGTGCAAAAGTAGAAATCGAAATGCGCGCTCGTGCATTAAACGCCTCCCGAATACCTAGTCAAATTGCCTATATGAAATTTGATATGGCACCGGGGTGCGCATAGCCAAAAGCTAAAGGCATTCCAAAATAGATTGGGGGAATCATGCCCATCTGGCCACTTCCGCCGGTTCCAGATGAACCGCGCATCCGTCTTCGCAATTGGCGCATCTTCGAAATTTTGCCGCAGCGAACTCGCCACTTTGTCGGTTTGAATGAGAACGATCGAACTGGACGAGTGAGTTCGCCGATCGCAACGTTCGACATCACTGCATTGCAAGGCACGACCCAGTCGGGTCGCGTCTACACGTTAGTAGGACGAAGCGGATACGCCGACGATGCCCAGTACGTTTGGGAGCGATGGTGTCGAGCGGGCGGTGTCGCCGAATACATGGATGTGAGCACAAAGATTGACTCTTGGGACACATATGACCACCGCTGAAGAACGGACGCGGGCGGTCGTCGGTGCCCGCGATCTGCTTGCGACTCTCGCCGAAGGGCGTGGACTCTATTGCGAAGACCTCGTGCGTACTTTGGCAATGGCGTTGCTCAGGCACTACCCGAGCCAATCCGACATCGACGAGTCGGCAATAGCGTTGCCTGACGTTTGGGCAAAAGCGGAAGAAGTCGCGAATCGGAGGCGTCGGTAGGTCGACTTTCGCGTCTCTCAAATCCGCGGCTCGGAAGTGTTGCGTGGACAACTTAATGGTTCTGGCTTCGTTTCCGGTCTCCTCGCATTGGTGGAGCCGTCGTGAGTCTGCTTGCGAGCGCTTCTTGCGCGAGGAGGTGGCAAGCGTGGCTGGCCTAGATACGCAACGGGACGAAGCATCGGAGGGAAATATGGACTTCGATACATGTCATGCCGCGACCGAGGTCGGTTCGCTACCTGTAGGTTTCTTGGTCCCGCTTTCGTCGCTTGATCCTCTTCCACAACAAGCGAGCGATCTTCCTTCTGAAACTTTAGTGCTGACTGGCACATTGGCGCTTCATGAGGCGGAGTTGTTTGATACGTTTTATGAAAATGCTGCTCTTCGGTTCGGTGAGCTGGAAGTCAATGACATACCACTCGTGACCATCTGCTTCCAGTTGGGCGACGTGCAGGTTTACTGGCTGGCGGACCAGGAAGAAGCTCAACTGCAAGCTGCGCTCAAACTATGGCAACGGATTCGGCGAATCCCCATCATGTTTCGGGTGCGTGGCGACGTACGTGGGCATCGCATGGTTTGCGTCGTGGCAATGCCGAGATTGGCTGATCAAGGCGCGCAGCACGGCAAGCGGGTGTCGCCGCCCGCCAACCTTTGGAGCCTCCTCTCATGGCTTTTGGCGTCGGGCGAGCTCCATAAGCATGCGGCGACCGAAATCCCGGGAACGCCGGTGCGTCATGTAATTGCGAACGTCATCGTTTCCGAGCGTTTGAAGCCTTTTGCAGCGGCCGAACCATCTGCTTTCGGCAGCGCGACCGGCCACAGTCAAGGCTCAACTTATTCCTCGTCGCGTGTCGACGCTTGATAGGCCCGTTTTGCCGCTTCGAGGGAAGAGCGATACAGCAGCACCGACGTCCGGGTGAGGAACCGGTTGTCTTGCGTCTCATGATGGAGAGTCAGCTTGCCTTGTTCGAGCAGCTTCGTCACGTGCGGACGAGAAACGAACAGCAGGGTTGCGGCTTCGGCGGTCGATACGAAGTCGTCGGCATCCGCCCGGAAGGCGGGATGCTGGCTCAGAATCTCACAGAGGATTGCTTCCATGCCGCGAGAGAGGTCCTGTTGAACCTCGGCAGGCAGACGGGCCCCAAAAGTTCTGAAAAGCTCTTCCATGCGGGCGCGCGCGAGTGCAATCGCATCGGCAATAAACGGCGCAGAACTTCGTTCCTCGTGCGACATCTTGGCTCACCTGCAGGTCTTGACGATTTAGTGTAGGCCTTAAAACCGAATGGCGAAACAAGTCGCAGCGTATGGAACCCCGACAGCGCGCAGTCGCCCGAACTCGGACGGCTGGTGCACCCAGGAGGCACAGTGGCGAATCTTCTATCAGCAGGGCCCTGGATGCCAGACTCAAAGAGTCGTGTCGGTTACTACATGGTGGGGCGCTGCTTTCGGCCAGCGGGTCCTCAACCGGGTGCCGGGTGTCCTGGCTTGGCTCGCCTCCAGCGGCTAGAACGAGTTTCGCGACCTCCTCAATCGGTCTTCCCTCGAACTCTCGCGGAAGCATCAATTGCACTTCACCAATCGCTGGCGCGCATGGCAAATGCTGCCTGTGCCGTTGACCATGCGAGATCGCGTTGTTTTTCCATGAGGTGCGACGGCTCGCACGAACCATGTTCCGCGCCGTGATAAACGTCGTCGCCGACCCGCGCTGCATCGTCTGAATATGGTGTTCACCCAGCGGATGGTGACCGTGATTCCGTCGCATACGGCGCCGCATTTCCGCATGTGGACACGGCACTCCACGCTGCAGGAAGGCGAGCCGGTCAATCTGCCGCTTCAGCCCAATCCGGACTTCACTATGCGCGCCTGCAAGCGAGCGCCAACCGTGCGGGTCGACCAGCGCAGCGATGGCTTCTTTGGCGTGGGTGTGTTGACCGACGTCACCAATGCCTTCTGAGCGTCTCGCGCCGCCACCACAGGCATTTGAAGTTCGCCTGTTGGGTGCGGTTGTTTTTATCCACTACCCATCAAGTTCGTCGTGAGTTGCGCCGATAACAGACCTTTGGTGCGGAAGTTCAGAGCGACTTCGGAAGGACAATCATCGGGCCCGAAAGGGCGGCTGTGAAGGCCGCGACCTCTATCGCCGGAACGACGATGATGTCGGTTCGCTGAAAAGTCAGCGCCAGGCAGCCGAATGTCGCGAATGCGCGAAATTTTGTGTGCGCACCGTCTCCCGTAACCGTCATGCGTGCATGGACGCTCTATACGGAGGTGTGGCCCCTTCGAGCTTCACCAGTTCACGAGGACAGAAGTGATGGGACCCGCATCGGTGGTGCGATCGACGCGCCAGAGAGAAACGTTGTTGATGATTTTGCGGGAGCAGGGAAATGACTGAAAGAATCAAGCTGAGTGAGTCCGAGACGGACCTCGTCGCGACGGGCCATCTTTTGCCGCTGTGGGTGCTGGGCGATGAGCCGACGGTCACTCGCGGATTGCCTAGAGACATGCCCGTTCTGAAGTTTCCAGTGGCGCCGTATGAGGCTTCGCTGTTTCCCGGCGAATACGAAAACGCGTCGTTTGACTTTGGACGCGTGCCGCTTGTCGACGGAAACTTCATGACCATCCGTTTCCAGATGGATGATTTGCAGGTCTACTGGGTTGCCCAGATGACGGACCCAGAGGTTTGGTCGGCGATTGATTGTTGGAGGCGCGTCGGAAAGGTCATCATTCTTTTTGATGTCCATGGAGCCGATGGTAGCCGGCGCGGTCTCATCAGTTGCGTCGATTTTGAGAAACGTCGGCTGGCCAATGAGAAGTTCCGGTATCCCGAGCGGGCTCCGACAGTGAACACATGGAATCAGATGGCAACGCTTGTGCGCAGTGGGCTTCTCCAGTTGGGAGCTACAAGCGACATTGAGGGCGTGCCGCTTCGACATGTGCGGGCGGGCGTTCTCATGACTGAGGGTCTAGAGGCAATCTTAGGCAAGACGCCGCTCGTAACGACCTAACAGGCCAGAAGGCGACACTCTTCGAAAGCGCGGCCGTGCCGCGCTTTTTTCCTGTGCTCTCGAAAGAGTCTGCGCATGGTTGACCGAGAGACGGACGGAGGGTCCATAGAGGCCCGAAACCAATCGGCAAGCCGACTCCGACAGGGACGAATATGCGGCGACGACTTTCCTGTTTGCAATGTCGAAGCGCTCTTGAAGATCCTTGAGCTTGGCTTCGATGAAGCCGCGGCCCCTGTTCGAGATAAGCCTCTTGAGCCGGCGGCTGAGGCCCGGCGCACGGAAGGCGAGTCGCTCGAGCACGAACTCGGCCGACACTTTGTAAGCGCGGCCTCTGATCGGTCGCGAACAGCGTATTGAGGACCAGCTCCAAGGCGAGCGATTCACGCCGCGTCTGGTAGGCGCGCGTGACGCCGCCAAGGCATCGGCGACGTCGGTCCGCACGCAAACGCCGAAAGAAAGCCGTCGGTGCGCGGGTTGACCTGCACAGTCAACGCCCGGGCACTCGCTCGCCGCAGCGCAGGTCGGCGGTGATGCTTCATCACGGTGCGGAACATGGTCGAGCGCGGTCTCGCAGCTCATTGGAAATAGCAGCGCCACGACACCTGGTCAACGGCACGAACAGCGTCTGCAATGCGCGCCAGCGTTCGCTGACCGGATGTGGCCTCGGGAATTTCCTGTCCTGCGTGAGGCACGACGCTCAGCGTACGTTTCACAACGCCGCGGCCACCGTTCGACTTGGTTCTTAGTGAATTCCCGCTGAACACCGCATCCACCGAGCGCGGCGATCGCCATAGGTTCCGGGCGAGCAAAACCCTCCGCGTGACGCCGGATAGCTGTCGTACAATGCGAGGTTTTTGGCAAACCTCGATCGAAACCCCCAACTTGACGCTGCAGATAGCAGGTTGTCAAGACGTGTGTTTCTACTGGTAATGGTAACCGCATATGTCGGCAAAAACAAGGGTTCTCTGTGGAAGGTAACGAGTCGGTCTGGTCGGAATTGGCCAGCCGGGCGCTTCGCGTTCTCCTGGCCCGCAAAGAAGCTAGCTACGCCGACTTGGCGGCTCAGCTTGGCCGCCTCGGCGTGGAGGAGACTGCCCGCGGCGTCGAAGGAAAGACGCAACGCGGAACCTACCGTTTTCTGTACTTTTTGCAATCGCTCGAGGCGCTGCACGCGGATTATCCGGCTCATTGGGAAAGCGCCATGCGCTCGAGCGAAAGCTGGGAGCAAAAAGCGTCGGCGATCCTTGAGCAAGAAATCGCCTCCCGGCCGTGGCTTACGCGCCGTGAGGTTTCGCGGCGGCTTCAGACGATTGGCGAGGAGATGACGCCGCGCAATCTGTCCGCGCACATCCGTTCAGGCGGTTATCCCGCAACGCTCTTTATTCAGTGCGCTGTTGTTTGCTCGTTCGACGCCGGTATGGAGTTGTTTATGGACCGGTCGGACCTAAGGGCTGCGGCGCGAGACGCTATGCCAAAGATCCAGCGCGGGCGGCGAAAGGTCGTGAATAAATTGGAACCTCACGGCGAGGGATAACACTGGTACTAACGCACTTCGGTTACGCTGTAGCTTTTTGGCGTGGAGGAGGAAGTGCGATGACGACGCCCGAGCAGCGTACTGCATCCGTGTTGGCGACCAGGGATTTCCTGAAAACGCTGGCGGACGGGACCACTTACCAGGTACCCGGGGCCGTTCGAGCCCTCGCGAGGGGACTACTGCTGGGCTTTCCGACCCCCACCGACGTCGTGTTGTGGTCGCTGGATTCGCCTGAGATTTGGGGATTGCCGGAAGGATCAGCGGACGTATGAACACCGGCAACGTCTCCCGGAAGCAGGACCAGCGGTGAGCGCCGCTCGTGCAGCGAACAGGCCGGCGGCCAGACTGAGCAGCCGAAGGGTTTTTGAAGGCGGACAATCGGTCCAGCTGGAATGGCGAAATCGAGCGGGAGCGCGTGAAGCAACTCACGCGGCCAAGCCGCCGCTTCGGAGCTTCACGATGTCGGGGCCGACAGTGCCCTTTTCGTGTCAGAGCACGGTTCTCGCTGTCGGCGCGGCGAAACGCGGCCTTGGCGTCGAGTCCCGGCCGTCGCAGCCACTCTCGCTTCAGGGAATCCGTGATTCTTCTTATGAGAGACCCCGTACTGCGAAGCGTGGCCGAAAATAAGCCAAGTAAGCCAACATAGGCTATACTTCCCCCGTACCTGCTTCCAGCTCACTCCTAGGGAGGTACCTCATGCCAATGTACTTTGCTACGCCGGAGACGGATGCCTCACGGCGCGAACGCACGGACCACCTCGCCTCGCTTGAGCAGGGCATCGCACAGATGCTCTCCCGGTTCAAGCCGGGGCGCAGTGGCTCGTTCTCCGTACAAGACCAACTGCACGTCGTGCTTGCCAGCGCCGCCGTATCAGGGCTGCCAGCAGTTTCCAGTTCGATGATCGAGCGTGTAGCAGCGCAACTTCGCAGCCACAACGTAATCGACGAAGCACTCGAGAAGGTGAACAGCGCCCACGTGAAAGCGCTGCGTGGAGCGGGACTAAATGAGTCGGTTCTCGAACTGCTGCAGTCGTGGGTCGAGACGATGGTCGAAACCCGCCTGGTGCAACGACAGATTGAGTTTGAGCGCGTCATCGAGTGTGTGCGCGAGCAAATTCCGCAGGCGCGGGTAGAAGCGCTGCAGGACGATCCGGCTCGGTTGCTTTCGGCAGTTGCGATGGGGCAAGCGCTCGGAGGAATCGGAGATGAGTCCGTGCGCCAGCGGGAAAAAGCTGGAGAGATCTTTTCCGTCCTCCGACCCGGGCGCAAGCGTGGTCGAGAGTATCCCGCCTTCCAGGCTTGGACGGGCATTTCCGGTGAACCGCTCAAGCAGGTGCTCGATGCGCTTGAGCGACCGGAGGGTGCAGCTGCGTACGCGTTCTTCACTTCGCCGAGCGATCTTCTGGGAGGGCTCTCTCCAGTCGAAGCCATACTCGGAAAGATGAGTTCTCAAAGGAGTCTCGCGGACGACGCTGCAGGACTTTTGTCGGCACCGTCTGCAGAGCGGTTGGAAGCGGTACTTCAGGCAGCCAAGGCGTACGCGGCGGTTCTTGCATCATGAGTTCAGCGGCACCGGCTGTGATTCGTGGCAGTGAGCTCGAACTAGAATTACTCGACCCCAACAGCGAAACACTCGTGCGTCTGTTTTCGCATCCGGGCGGAGACTGGGATCCGCCCGATGCGAAGTACCGCAATCTTCGTGTTGATCCGCCGGCTGGTCACAAGGATGACTATGCCGTGCTCTACATGGCAAACACGTTGCCGACGGTGGCGATCGAATGCCATATCTTGTCGGCGGATGCGATGGACCGCTACACGTGGATGAGCGAACGGGCTAAAAAGTATCGCGTGGTCAGATACACCCTCGACGGTGCCGCCGTGTTCATGCCAATCGATGGTGCTCGTAACCGGTCGGCCTTGGGGCTGGCAGGCGGCAAGAGGAAATTCGCCGGGTATCAGCCCTACCAAGAGGTAGCGCACGCGTTGTTCAAGCGATATGGGAAGGTCATTCACGGGCTCAGTTGGGAGTCTTTTCACCGGAACCAGCCGGGTCGGGTCTACGCGCTGTGGCACCACCATAAGCCGACGGTCCGGTTGAGAGTCACTTCGGTAGATTTCTATCCTTTGCTTACTGAGGATGGCGAATGGAATTCGTTTCTCGCAGATAACCCTGATATTGAGGAAATTCGGTAGTGGAGCTTTTTCCACGGGCTACCATCTACGCATTCAGAATAGCTTTCAAAACTCGCTCCCGGGCAACATGGTCAGCGGAGCGCCCTCGCGGCGCTTCCCGCGAAGCGCAGCACCTGGAGTTCAATAACTCGAATAGAAGGATCAGCCGTGTTCCGTGCTTTTAATCTCGAAGGTGTCGATGCTGGAACGTTCGAATCCTGGAAAGAGGATGGCGACGCGCTCTTCAGCAACCAGAAGAAATCGGTCCAAAACGCAATCTCCTTGTACATTCAGAACGACGCGATCAATGGGCTGAAGGTGAAAGGTGATTGGTTCGGACAGACTACCGCTGATGTGTTCATCTCGCATTCCCACAGCGATGAGAAAATCGCTATTGGCATGGCAGGGTGGCTTCGCAAAACGTTCGGGCTGACCGCATTCATTGATTCTTGCGTATGGGGGCACGCGAATGACCTGCTACGCACTATCGATAACCAGTACTGCAAGCTGAACGCTACGACGTACAGCTATGACCTCAGAAATCGGTCAACCAGTCACGTGCACATGATGCTCTCGACTGCGCTGACCCAGATGATTGACAGCTGCGAGTGTGTCGTTTTTTTGAACACACCTTCGGCCGTAAGCACTGAAGAGCTCCTCGAAAAGGATTCGGACGGGCAGACGTCATCGCCGTGGATCTATGCAGAACTCGTCACCATGCAGGTTATTAGACGTCGGAAGCCCGGCCGACCTATCCGACGGACGATGACGAAGGCATCCAGGGAGGGCATGACGGAGTCGATGGACAGCATTGATGTCCAATACCCGCTTTACCTCAACGATCTCACCGCACTCACAGTCATGGACCTGAATAAGTGGGCGAAGGCTCAGCGAATTGGCCAACATGCCCTCGACACGCTCTATGACATCAAGCCAGAGTCGGTACCGGTTCGCGAAACTTTCGGCGAAATCGTCGACTGACTCTGGCAGCAAGTGGACGCCTGACAAATAAATGGAGAAAAAGTATGGCTCGCAGGGTGTTTTTCAGTTTTCACTATCAACGCGACGTTCGACGAATCGTCCAGGTTCGCAATTCATGGGTTGTCCGCGCAAAAGGGGAAGCTCAGCCGTTTTATGACGCGGCGGAATTCGAGGAGGCCAAGAAGCGAGCCGGTGGTATTGAAAAGTGGATCGAAGATCAGATGAAGGGTACGTCTGTCACTGTAGTGCTCTTCGGCGCGGAGACGTACGACAGGCCTTGGGTGCGCCACGAAATCAAGCGCAGCTACGAGCTCGATAAGGGGCTGCTGGCAATCGATATTCACAAAGTGAAGGATCCGCAACGCGGGGCGGACGTGCAAGGTCGGAATCCGCTCGAATACTGGCAGGTAGAAAAGGGCGGCCGAAAGGTGCCTTTCAGCAGCTTGTACAAGACGTACGACTGGGTTGGAGACGATGGCTACAACAATGTGTCGTCCTGGATTGAGTCTGCAGCCAAAGCTGCCGGGTATTGATTTGCTATGAGCCTATACGAACTTGCCATCTTAGGCAGTGCGACGCCGGCCGAGAGCGCTACGCTGACGTCAACGATTGATGCCATGATCCGTGATTTCGGCTTGGTGCTGGGCACGGACGTCCGCATTCATCTTCATGGGGAGGTCGAAGGTCGTGACCCCCGTGCTGCGTTCGCGGCGGTGTATTTCGGTGGAGCGCCGTTGGGCGATCTGGAAGTGACGACGGAGCTTGTCTCCGCGAGTGCGCCTGTTATTCCGACCATTGCGTCCGGTCAACAGTTTGTCGAGTCGGTTCCTGGTTTCCTCCAGTCAGCGAACGGCTTGATGCGTCGCGATGACGACCCTGAAATGACAGTGGCTGCTGCTGCTTTGCTCGAGTGCGTAGGATTGCTTCGCCGTCAGCGACGGGTTTTCATCAGTTATCGCCGGACCGAATCGCGCGCGGCCGCGCTCCAGCTTCACGACTTGCTCTCGTCTCGAGGATTCGACGTGTTCCTTGACACGCACGACATTCGGCCGGGTGATCCTTTTCAGGACGTCCTATGGCATCGGCTCGTCGACTCGGACGTGATGGTCATGCTCGACACGCCGGAATACTTCGATAGCCGCTGGACCCGCCAGGAAATCGGTCGTGCAAGGGCAAAGGAGATTCAGGTGTTGCGCGTTATCTGGCCGGACCATGTTCCGACCAGGCTGACCGATCTTTCGGAGACGGTCTACCTCGACGCAGCGGCGCTGGAGGGGCGCGACGGCCCGATCGCGGCCGGCACGGTGGATGAGATCGTACTCAAAGTCGAGCGACTCCGCAGTCGAAGCATTGCTTCCCGGTACATGTCCATTACCGGCAAACTGCGCGCGGACGTCGAGAGGATTGGCGGAGCAATCGAGGCAATCGGCGCACATCGGGCTATTGCAGTGCGGCTGTTTGACGACCGGAAGATCTGGGCCTACCCGATTGTCGGCATTCCCACAGCGGAAACGCTTCACGACGTCGCGGAGAAGGCGCGCGGCGCAGATCAGCGGGAAGCGCCGGTCCTTGTCTACGATCACATCGGCATAAGGGAGGCTTGGAATTCGCACCTTCGTTGGCTCGATGAGCAAATCCACGCTGTGCGTGCGATTAGGGTCTCCGAAGCGGGATGGGCCCTCGCTGCCTGGGGAGATTAATCATGAAGGATGCAATCTTTCTTTCTGCCGGGGTGCCGGACCCGAAGAGGGGGCCGCAATTCGCCGCTACCGCGGATAGCGTCGCGATTGGCGCTGCTGTATCCGCGCTTGTTCACGTGGTTCTTGGGAGGCGCCCGTTGGTTTGGGGCGGTCATCCGGCCATTACACCCATGGTATGGGTCGTTGCGCAGGATCTGGGCATTGAATACGCGCGCTGGGTACGGCTTTACCAATCCCGACACTTCCAGGACGAGTTCCCAGAAGAAACTGCACGCTTCCAGAACGTAACGCTAACAGATGTCGTGGAGAAGGACCGCGAGAAGAGTTTGCGTCACATGCGCGAGCGCATGTTCTCAGAACATGAATTCGCGGCTGCGGTCTTTATCGGTGGCATGGGCGGCATCTTCGACGAATTTGAGCTATTTCGTCAGCATCAACCACACGCCGCTGTCATCCCGGTTCTATCAACTGGTGGTGCAGCCTTGGAATTCGAGAAACGTGTTGCGGACTTGTCGACCGATCTTACGACGGAACGGGACTACGTTGCACTGTTCCATCGGCACCTTGGAATTTCGGTGAAAGAGGAGCGCTATTCCACGCCTGATATGCAACCAGCAGCAGTGGCGGATCGTCTTTGGAGGCCGGGTAAGCAGAGGGGGGCCTGACCGCTTCTAGGAAAGCCGCTGGTGCTTCCTTTCAAAGAGGGGCAATTCGGCCGGGCGTGCGCTGTCGCGGCCGACGCCTGCATCATCTATGTTGTCGGTCATGCCGATAGGCTTCGTAGCTCGCCGTGCGACCGGCGACCTCTATGTGTTCAGAACCGCTAGTCGATCAAGCCGTGGTAACCACCCACATCGACAACCGCGGTTACAAATCTCTTCGCGGTGGCCCTGTCCATAATCACCATTTTGCCTTCCACCGTTAGGTAGATGCTGTCCTCGGGGTAAAAGGAAGAACGCCCGATTTCAATGTTAAGCGAGTTCTTGCCGCCCTGGTCGCGTATCGTCTCTTCGAAGTAAGTGGTAGTTGCCATCTTTAGATCCATTTATCAATTTATCAATTCTTTCGTCGTATTCCACAACGCCAACTAGCATTGCGCCGTGCAACACCGCCGCCTTTATCCATGCGTCGTTGTGAAACCGCCGCACATCGGATGTCTATGTTTCCGGGAACGGGACGAATCTAGGCGTGCCACCGTTGTTGGGTTCCTGACGGCTACAACGATTCGAATAAGACGCGCGTACCACGCCTCGGGCGCTTTCCATTGCGCGACCGACGCTCCTATACGGATATACCGCGGCTTATGCCGCAACAACCGCTCGTAGGAGATTTTCCGTGCAGATGCTCATGCCCATGTCACCGCGTTCCTGGACCGGCCAGACCGAGTGCCACATGCTTCGTGCTGGGGTCGGCGCGGAAGGACTCGCTTCCAACGATAGCTTTCTCGCAGGCGAAAAGCCGAAGGGCGCGGAGGGTGCGAGCGTGGGCAGCTTCGAGCAACGCTTGGCGGCCTTTATCCGCGAGCGCGAGCAGCGCGTCGGCACAGCGTCTGGGTCGGAGGAGGTCGCACGGTTGCTGCGGACTGTTGCATTCCGCGACGGCGAAGCATTCGCGTGTGAGATGCTCGACCTCGCGCGCCAGGCGGGCGACTACGACATCGCCGAATACGATGTGTACCGTGAGCTGGCCTCCACGCCGCTGAACGCGTGAGTGACCTCTCGTCGGCGGTTGTCCGAGCCGCTAATCGCAGTCGGCCTTCCGCGACACTCACGATTTACGCAGGCCCGGCCTTGCCTTCTTGGCGTTCGACGGGCTCGTCTGCGGGGTCAAACTCGGCTTCCATCGGTTCCGACGACACTGCGGCCGGCGGGTAGCGGTGCGCATTGGCGGCCAAATCAGCAGCGATGAGCGCTTGAGCGCGTTCGTCTGAGAGGGATGTCGCGCGCTTGAGTAAGGCCTTGAGGTTGGTCGCCATGTCGAAATCCCTCGTTCCATGCACGTCACTCTAGCGCCTTTCGGAGGGCAGATCCATCGGCCAGGAGGACGGCTCTACGAACCGGCCGCGCTCACAGCCGGTCGACGCTGCACAGCTTCATCGCCGCTGACGTTTCCGAGCACTTTGCTGGCACCCGCGGCCGCTTGCTCCGGCGCTTGGCACTATCAAGGCGACCGTGGCCATGATCGCGACCACCCCGACGCCAACCAAGGCGGCCGGCATCGCCTCTATCCCGACGTGCTGAGAAAAGGGCGGTTGGTCACTCCGTCGACTGGTAATCGGTATGGTTACAAATGAATTCACAATCGCATTTTTGAAAATGAATGGCGGCCTCAAATCTGAAGTGCAACACCTGTTTCGTATAAGGTGTTGCGATGCACGAAAGAACTCAGTATCAACAGCTTCAACCCGAAGAGCGCCTGACCATTGCAAGCCTGCATTTGCAGGGTTCGAGTATCCGGGCCATGGCCCGGATACTCGGCCGCTCGCCAGCCACCGTAAGCCGTGAACTGAGGCGAAATGGTTCTCCCGCTGGCTACGCATCCGTGCCCGCGCAAGCGCTCAGCGCCGCGCGTCGCAGTGCGGGTCGCCGTCCTACAAAGCTCTGCCCGCATAGGGTGTGCTGGCGCATCGTTCTCACCCTGCTCGAGTGGAAATGGTCACCCCAGCAGATATCGGGCACACTCAAGCGCATGTATCCGACTGACCCGACCCAGCAGGTTTCGCACGAAACCATCTACACCGCCATCTATGCCCAGCCGCGCGGCGAACTGCGCCGTCAGCTCATTGCCTGCCTGCGCCACGGCCACGGCACGCGCGTGCCGCGCACTCGGGGTACAGACCGACGCGGACAGATTCCCGACATGGTCAGTATTCATGTGCGGCCGCCCGAAATCGAAGACCGACTGCTGCCCGGACATTGGGAGGGCGACTTCATCAAGGGCGCCAACAATGCCTCTTCAGTCGGAGTGCTGGTCGAACGGACCAGCCGCCTGGTGCTGCTGGCGAAGATGGAAGATGCCACGGCTGCTTCCGCGCTGGCAGGCTTCTCTACCAAACTCAATTCGATTGCCGAGCCATTACGGCAGAGCTTCACCTACGACCAAGGCAAGGAAATGTCGCGACATGCAGAACTCACCGCCGCCACCGGTGTGAAGGTGTACTTCTGCGACCCGCACAGCCCATGGCAACGCGGCACTTGTGAAAACACCAACGGACTGCTGCGCCAATATCTGCCCAAAGGCACCGACCTTTCGGTCTACAGTCAGGACGAACTTGACGCCATTGCCGACAGTCTGAACAGCAGGCCTCGCGCCACTCACGCCTTCCATTCGCCACTCGAGGTCTTCGCCGCCACACTCGTTTCCGCAGCTCAACCTCATGGCTCTAAACATTAAATCCGCTGTTGCGCTTCAATCTTGAAACTGCCAATTATTAAATAACGGGGCTTTTTGAAGGCGGCAAATCGAGAGCAAATTTCACCGCGAATTCCGCATTGCTCCACTCGCTTTTCGCTGATATACATACTCATTGTCACGCGTCGGCCGAGCACCAAGCCGCCCGACGAGAGTACCGCTTCTTCCGACTGAAGAGCGTCGGTGGTGACCGCCAGCGCGGACGGGTTGTGACCGGTGGCGCGCTGGGGAGACCCGCACCACGGGGATGGGACCTGAGAAGCGGACACGCTGGCGAAGCTAGAGGCGTGGGACCCGAAATAGTCTGGCAGAGTTGGTCTGGTAAAGACCGATGGAAGGGGAACCTGCTTCGTTGCCAGGGGCCCCCGGTATGTCCTTTCTACTCTCAGGTATGGATATGCTCATTGAGGATTTTCTTCAGTGAGCATGTGTTTGCTATTCTCAAAGAAGATATTCTCATTCAAGGATGTGCTCGATCTTTAAAGCATATGCTCACGGAAGCATATTCTTTGCACTTCCGCGTGTCAGTGATTGAGGGCCGCTGCGCGGCTGGCAGCCAGGGAGCGGATGTGCGGGGTGCGACGATCATGTGTCGCCATTGTCCGTGCTCATACTTCTTGCAGGGAAGGGAGGCAGTTGCTGACTTCGCGTGCGTTCTCAATGTTGTCCCGCAAGCACTTGCGGAGTTCGTTACCGCGTGGTGTGATTTGCCGCTGCGCGGTGGGCAGCCAGAGGAGGTGATTGTCAGGGGCTTCGATTTGGGCCGAGCGTTATCAGTGTCGGGCTCGTTACAAGAACAGGCCATTCGGACAACCGTGCTCTATCGCAGTCGTGTTCCCCTCGCCGATGAATTACGGCAAGCACGCGCGGTAGGTCTGCTGACTCGAGTCGTCCGCATTCTCGGGTTTGGACGGCCTCGGTGAGTTCAAGCGGAAGCTAACATCTGATGCGGTATCCACACGTTAGAGTGCGCCGCCGTCTGTCGCTACGATCCTTCGGTAGGCGGCAACTCTCCTTGATTTGTGCGCGTACAACGACCTACAATGATTGCGTAGGAATTCGCAAGCGACCGGCCGAGTTAAAAGTCAAATTTCAACTATCTCGCCGTGACATTCGCCGCCCGGTATCTCGGGCAGTCGGCACTAAAGCTGAGCAGGTGCTCGGTGCCGGCTCCTATCGAGGGCAATCATGCGAATCTGGTCCCTTTGACCGGTCTCAGGTAAGCCGTGCATCAGGCGGCGCGGATGGTGGATCTTCGAGAATCCCGAAAGACGCCGCTCATGTCGTTGAGCTTGAACGCGCGCGATGGAACGAGACAAAAGAGTTTTGCCATCGAGCCTCTCAATACGGAAGCCTCGCAAGGCACGACACAGTTCGGGCGCCTTTGCACGCTCGTCGGCGGTAGCCATGACGCTGCTACGACACTACCCGACCGCGGTGGATACTGACGTGTCGGCGGCCGCCGCTGCCGAACCTGTGGACAGAGTCGGCGAAGGTAGCACGCCGCCAGCACGCCGCCGGGCGCGTGGATGATGAGGGCAGCCCGGGGGAGTGGCGCTGCTTGCTGCGACGGGGCGCGCGGAATGGTTGGAGCGCGGCTCATCACGGATCTCGGTTGCAAGCATGGTGGTGGGTCGGCGTGAGGCGTGTCTGTGCAGGCACTGGGTTCCACCGCGGTTCCCTGGCCGCGCTTTTGTCGGTGCGTCGTGTCTCGCGTCGAGACATGTCGCGGTGACACGTCGAAGCACCAGGCGTCGCATCGACGTCGGCGCTTTTCTTCGCCAAAGGGGTTCCGCATCGATTTCTTAGGGAACGACGATGTCTCGACCGTCACGAAGTAATCGCGACACTCCTACGCTCTTCGACGCTCGGATGGAATACCTATTCCGACGCGCTGCCGTCGCGGCAGTTCTGTTCGACCCGAGAGCGGCACAAGAGCTTTTGAAACTCCCGGATGCCGAAGTCGGACGACTCTTCAAGATCCATCTCGCGCGAGTAATGGGCGTGGCCACAGTGTTGAACGTGGACCTCCGTTCGCTCCGTGAACAAGACGAGAAACAACGCAGCAAACGCAAACGCGGCGCAATCCGTCGGATGTCGTCGCGGAACGCCCTTGTCGCTGAAGGCAAGTTGCTGCGAGCAGGAATCGTCTGCGAAGCTTTAAGTATTACAGGACGGAGGCTGAACAAACGCATCGCCAAAGGGCGCATCTTCAGCGTTGAGGTTGGGGGAGAGCAGTACTACCCAGCGTTCTTCCTCGCGAAGGAGCTCGACCGGAAGGATCTAGCAAAGGTCACGCGACGGCTAGATGGCTCAACCGGCTGGAGCAAGTGGAGTTTCTTCGCAGAGCCGAAGGAGTCGCTTGGCGGTCTGACGCCGCTTCAGGCACTTATGCGCGGCGACGTGAAACAGGTCTTGCGGACGGCAAAGGCCGTCGTGAAACAGTTCCGGACGTTTGAGAGGCGCAAACTACCGGATACGCGGAAATCATGAAGCTGCTGGAACAGCTCTGGACCTTCGCTTTGGACTATCCGGCCCTGCTGGTCGTCCCCGCGATTGGATTCGTGCTTAGCCTGGTGGTAGTGCGCATCAAGACCCGATATATAAATGAGGGCGTTCTGTTTTGTTGGTCACCCAGCGCGCCGCGCGAGGGTGAAAGAACGAACGCAACCGAGGAGGGAGAGATGTCTACGGAGAACGAGCTCGATCTTTCGATAGCTCTCGAGAAGATTCACGAGCTCGCCGCGGCAGAGGGTGATCTCGGACACGAATACTGGTACACGGTCGGGAAGCTTCTAAAACGGGCGAACAGCATGCAAGCAGAGATAGATTCTCTCAGCAAGGAACTGGAACGGTGTCGCGCGATGCTCAATAAAGCGGACTGAAAAGAGCGCGGAAGAGCGAAGTGCTCCCTTCTTGGTGAGCCGTGTTTTCCGTCAGTCTCGCGGACTATGCTTCGTCTGCTTGACCGGGGCGCGCGACAAGGCCCGTCGTTCACGTAGGCGAAGGCCCGCCACACACCATGACAGGTCTACCGCGCCAAAAAATGTCGCTTGCTTGGCTATTCAAGCTGTTGCTGATGATGTTCTCGCGGACGATGCGTTCGACGAGCTGGAGGCTGATGAGGCGGGACCGCTGCGTGCCCGTGCATTGGTTCACTTCTCCCTGCGCCACGACGCGCCGAAGTGGCTTGGGACATGCGGTCGCCCTTGCGCCATGAGCGCGCAATTCGCGTCGTCGCCCGGTAGCCCGCGAAAGCGGGCCGGTCGTCGAGAATACGACCCCAAGCCCGCGAGAAATCGCTCCAAAGCTTTTGAGGCCAGGCGGTTCAATCGGTACGACGATCGGATATGGTCTGAGCCCGAATGTCTTACGCGCGTCGATAACGCCAAAATGCCGACATTAGGTCGAATACCGACGCATGCGCATTCAATATTTCGTTCATTTTGCCGATATCCAGTGGACGTGATTAACAAAGGAAATTCGTGTTTAAAACGACCTACTGGGCCGCATGTTTGTGCCTGCTTGCAGCACCTACTCTGTCCGGATGCGCGAACTTTGCGACGACCGAACAGCAGACAACCAGCGTCACCACGTTTGTCAGCGCGCAAAATCCATTTTTCGCCAACAAGCGTGGAGAAGGCGCTGGCGATACGCAAGTGAGAAAGCAAGGCGTGACGTACATCAGCGCGGGACCTTTGATGGACGTTCGCAAGTGCAATGCTGAAATGACCTCCTGCGCATGGGGCGTCGCCAAGCTTATTAGTCGTGTGACCCTGATCAGTGCCGACAACGCGAGTGCCACTGTGGCAGTGGAACTTTTCTACGATCTCGGCCGGAAGCAGGAGATGACTTGGGGCAACACCGTCATCACCGACGCGATCTCAGATAATATTCCGGTACTCACGGACAATGCGACGTTTTTGAAAAAAGTTGAAATTCCCTATGGTCAGATGCGGCGCGTGAGCTTCGGCCACGGGGTTGACTTCAACATCTGCGCGATTCCGGCAGACGCGCGAACCCTTATCGCCGTCGATGACAGTTGCGATCTCGACGGAATCATGAGCGGAAAGACCGCGCAAGCGATGGTCCCCGCCTTGTAATCGTCCGATTGCAACTGGACTGAGTCAACTCCATGCTGTTACGGGACGAAAGCCAGGCCAACAAGGCTATCCGTGCCCGCGCCGCCCACGCAAGCGCTGCTCGGTATTGGTTCGCGCTAGCCATGATCGAGGCGCGGGCAACGCTGCGGATGCCTTAAGACATCAGCATCATCGCGTGCGGCTTGTGTTGTGTGCCGATACGGCGAGCAGCATGCCGGCGGACGGCCCCGTCTTGTACTCAAGCTGGTGCGGGAGTTCGCCCCAGCCCTGGCCGAGGTTGCTGACGCGGCGCGCACCGTTTGAGGATTTTTTGCCATCCATTACGGGCACTCGTGGCGTCACGGAGAATGTCGAGATATTCGTCGTGGTCCACACGATCATCGGGCGGCAACGAGGCTTTGGCGTGCTGCTCTAGCGCCGCTTGTTGTTGCCGGACGCCTGCGCCTAGCGAGACAATCCGGCTGTAGGCCTCGCATGCATAGGCAAACGTCTCGCGCTTGGAGTAGTCGACGTTAAGGAGATACTCCTTGCGACGGCTCTCGCCTAGGCCGACGGTGGCTCGCTTGCAGTTGTGGAAGACATGTGCTGCTTCGTGCACGACGAAATCTGCGAACGGGTCAGTTTCCTCAAAGTACACTATAGAGACGAAGCAGGTCGTCTCTTCACTCAGTCCAACGATGCCTCTCGCCTCTTCCGACAGAACAGGCGCACCGACACCGGCAAGATAGAGGTTGGCCACTTCCCATGCTGTCGACAACCACCTCTGCTCCGCAAGGACTGCGGCGATATTGTCCGGGGTGAGAAACACGACGCTGCGAGCAAGCGTGTCCAAGATGATGGAGCGCTCGGCGGCGGGGAACAGTCCGCATACCATCGGCGCGAGCTTGTCGTGTGCCCACGCATGCAAGTCGTCCGGCAAGCTCACCCGGGTGCGGAAACCGTGCGCTCGCCGGAGTGTCTCTTCCGCCAGCGCAGTCTTCAGACATTGGGTGGCCCGTTGCGCAACGTCGACAAAGTTGTTCCCCGGCCAGCCCGCGAAGTTGCTGTCGTAATCACCACTTGCGAGGTAGCGGTGCACCTCGGAGTCGAGCCGCTGCTGCCTGCCAACCTTCGGGCCCTCACGATCGGGGTCTGGGACATTCGATGGCACTTCCATATTCCGAGACTCAGTTGTTGCGCAGGGACGGAGCTCGAACATACCGCGAAATACGCCGCACTTCAAATTGGTTGCGCGAGACTTCTCCCGGGCGTCTTCAAGGCACGTGGCGTGATACGGTCGAGAGGCCCTGCCGCGGACTGAAGGGGTGAGTGCGGCTGTTGAATCAGTATCAGCGCAGCCCAAGCGGCCCTGTCCTGATAACCGATGAACCTGCCAGTCATAATTCGCAAAAGAGATCTGTCCGCGAGGAAATCTCGCCGTCCATGCGAGCTGTTCAAACGTGGCGGGACGGTTGGAGCGAACTCATCGAGGATGAGGTTCATGGCGACCCATGATGGCGATCATGATGCTACAGGTGCGCAACTCCCTGGCACCTTTGTGCGACCGCAAGCGCCATGCGGTCGCCACCGACGGCTTGACACGAATAATTGAGCATGCCGACTCCAAAATAGCGTATCGCCGGTTCTGACGAGTGGTCGCCTTCCGCTATGCCGGTGCCTTGATGCCACCGCTGATGTCAAGCCGAGAGCGGCGCGGTTAGGCTAGGCAAGCTCCCCCAAGTGTTCGCCTGCCGCCTCTTTGTATTCGACGATTGAGGTAGGCGACGCCGCGTTCGGAATGTGCTAAAAAGCACGTCGGAATCCTTGACTGGTCCCGCGAACGGTTTGTGACCCGCGGGCATTCTCCGACTTTTCCGCAAGAATAACGAGACACTAAAATCAACGTGAAAAAAATGCCACCTGCCGAAAGGATGCCGTCCGTTCTGGACCGGGAAATCTCGGACACCCAACAAGATGCGTTCGGTCACCGTCACTTCGCGCTAGCGTTGCGCAGCCTGATTGAATCCGAAGGCCATCCAACACCGTTCAGTATCGGTCTTCTCGGTGGGTGGGGCACAGGCAAGAGCAGTATTAAAGAGTTGTACATGACGGAGTTGAAGAACGACGTCACCAAACTGTCGGGCGGGACGCGGTCCGAGAAATTTAATTGCATCACCTTCAACGCTTGGCGCTTCGGCGGTCGCGACCAGGACATCAAGCGGGCGCTTCTGCGTCACGTCTTTCTCGAACTGGGTGGGCACGAGGAAAATCTGCAAGATCGGCTTTTTCGACAGATAAGCCGCGTCACAGAGCAGCCTAAGGCGACGCTCGATTATTCCTTGGAAACGCTGCGCTCCTGGCTGCTGCCGCTTCCGGCCTTGTTGCTGATCATGTTCGCATTGATCTTGACACTGGCTGTGGGCAATTGGGCGCTGGGCGATGGACACGACGCCGTGAAGGCGACTTTAACTCTTTGCGTCTCGGCCCTCTTTGCATATGTACTCAAGCACGTTAAGCCGCCTGAGGTCAAAGCATCCTCCGCCATGACTCGTGTCACGCTCCCTAGTACCAGTTCGGAGCAGTATGAGGACATGCTGCTTGCGCAATTGGCTCGATACAAGCAGGGAAAGGACCGGTCGCCCGATGGGCGTAACGGAAAAAAGTGTGAACGCCTCGTTGTGTTCGTCGACGACCTCGATCGACTATCGGCCGAAGAAATGGTGCTTGGTCTGGACGGCGTTCGAACGTTCATGGAGATCCCGAAGGATCGGCTGCCAGAAGGACTTGGCCTGGTGTTCGTGATTTCCTGTGACGAGGGAAAGATCGCCGATGCGTTGGCCAAAGGACGCCGTTCCGCCGACCTGCCTGCGACGGTCTTCAATCGTTTCGATGCCCGTCGGTACCTGGACCGGATTTTCCAGTTTCGCCTTGAGATTCCACCGCCGCCGCGAAACGATATGCGGGACTTCGCGACTCGCAAGCTAGAAGGTATGAACGGCGCTGCAGCTGACCTTGTAAAGCGCGGCGTTCCTTTGGCCCCGATTATCGACCGGATGATTCACACGGGTGTGCAGGATCCCCGAAATGCGCTGCAGATCGTCAACGCGTTTGAGCAGGCCTGGTGGCTAGCCAAGAAACGCGAAGCCGATGGAGTAGGGAGCGATCGAGCAGGTGGTCTGCACGAGGGCGCCGTGACGGACCACCCTATCTCACTTGGCGCGCTCTCGGCCATGAAGGTGAGTTTCCCGGACTTCTATCGTGAACTTCAAGACGACCCTGAGCTTCTTTTCCATTTCACAGATGTGGTTGTGAGGGGGCAGAGTTTGTCCGAACGTCCCGAATCGGTACGGCAAATCCTTGTAGACAAGTATTTGCTGCCTGAGCCTGCCTCAGGTGGCAGCGATTCGACGACTGAGAAAAAGCCACAACTGCGCTCAGAATATCGGCCGCTTCGCCAGTTCCTTGCGGGGCTTGTTGGAGTCCGGTGGGCTCAGCCTTTGGGGAGCTTGCTCCTTCTTTCGGAGGATCCAGTTGCTCGACGCTTGGGGCCGAAGATTGCCGCGTTGCGCGACGCTTTCATATCTGGCGACACCGACGGCGTGCTGGAGGGACTGGGAAGGCAGCATGACGCTTCACCTTTCAGTCTTGAGCAAGCGAAAAACCTGTACAACTTGTTCGAGGACTTGCGGGGAGAGACCGAAGTTCGCCGCACGAGCGGCGCTCGTGTCATTGCGGATTTGATCGACCGGATTCCAGACCCTCCGCTAACGCAGGTGCTGAATGAGCTGTGTCGCGCACTGGATGAGAGTTCGAATCTGCGTTCACAATTGGGGCCGACGAGAATTACGGGCTTGCTCTCCAAAGCGGCCGCCTCCGATCAACGCGCCGTGACGTCGCGCCTTGTTGACGACGCTATGGCAAGCGACGGCGATGTCAGGCTCAGATTGGATTCAGGCCAAATGCCAAATTTGGATGAAGCGTCTGCAATGGTCAAGACCATCGTCAGTCTTTCCATCGACATGCGGGCGAGCGTAGGTCTCGAAGCAAACGAAGACATTGTCTTCCTTGATTGGTTGTTAGGTCGGAACGTACGTATCGGCAGTTCTTCCAGGCAGCTAGGTTTTGATGAGTTAGAGGGGTGGCTAGCCATCGATACCGGCCATATCGCCGATTCGCTCGGTCCGCGCTACCCGGAAGCTCTCGCAAGCGAGCTTGAAAAAGTCGAACCAGCAGTGTTCGATTTGAATACGGCAACGCAGCGCGCGGCTTCCGTATTTGCTTCCCAGATGGCGCTCGGAGAAGAGGCGCGACGGGTAGTGTGGCCAATCCTTGCTCGTTTTGTGAGCCTTCGACAGCCGGCTGCAGTCCGCATGGCCTGGCAGGCGGCCGTCTCTAACGAGACACTCGCCACAGACAGCGAAATCTCGGGGTTTGTGAGATCGTTCGCGAGCCGGTTACGAAAGGAGGATGAGAGCGACGATAACGAATTTCACGTTCAAGACGCACCTCCAGAACTTATCAAGCTCTTGGTCGCTCGGGTTGGGTCTCTTGATGAGGGTGCGCTTGAGAGTCTCGTTGAACTCGCGAAATCATGGAGCCTTGATGAAGACGTTGCCCGATTCGCATGTGATGTGGTATCTCAACTGCAACGCGCAGACAGCACCGTCGCGTCAGAGGTGCTGAGCAACTGGGCACCGCGAGTCGTTTCGGACTTGCCGATTCCCTGCCTTGTTCTACTTGCGAAAATGCTACCCGACTGCGACGTGAAGATTGAGGGAGCGGCGGCGAACGCGTTGACGAGTGTCCTTAGTCGGGACCCAATTGGCGATGCCGCTGAAATGCGCTACTCAGCATTTGTCGATGAGCTTCCCGATTCGACTTGGGACAAGACCCCATTCAAGGGGCATCTGGACAGTGCACTAGCCAATGTCGCTAGTCGAAGCGGGAGCGCCAAATACCTTGGTGCCATCTTCCCGTCCGTGGCAAAAACACTCGCGCATGCGACGCCGGCGACCCTCGGCAACTCACTGCAGCAGCTTTTCCAACAGGCAAAAAATCATCCTGGTCACTACGGTATGCTCCATCGACAAATGGTTGGTCGCTGGCCTTCTCCCACGCCGGCGCTCGCGCCATATGAACCGGTTGCGTTGTTCGATGAAGCTTGTGCTTTTGCGCTTGGACATCCGGCCGCAGCGAGCGATGATGTGCTGGCTTCCATTGCCGACATGTTCGATCGTGGGATAGTTGATGCGGATAGGCGCTCACGCATCGTTGATGTCGCGTGCGCGGCGTGGCGGGCCGATCCCAAGTTCGGGTTGCCTTTCATCAAACGATACCCGAACTTATCGGTCGAACAGGTCGACGCGTTCGTCAGCACGATAGACGTGCGGCAATCGGAACATATAGCATCTCTCCGCGAGGCATGGGGTGCGGTTGCTCAACAGATGGAACCTGATGCGCGTCGCGCAGTCACTTTGGCGCTGCTTCGCCGCGGAGCCGTACAGGCAGTTGACGATGCAGATCTCGCGTTGAACCTGTGGCTTATGGCGCAGGGTGACGGTGGATTCGCCCTACTTAGGAGCCTTCTGGTCGACGGTGGCATCGCGGACGAACAACGCTCGCGTCTTTGGAGACAAACGATTGTTCGGTCGCAAGAATTTGGAAAGAGCGTGCTCATCGACCTGATTCCGCTTGCACTTGCAGTCCCAAACAGTGAGTTGACCTCCACTGCAATCTTCGATAGCGAGCGTACGATCAATGAGCTGCTGACAGAGGGCGACTCCCGCTCGTCACTCGCACGAGGTTTGATGAATCGATTCGATGAATTCGGGACGGCAACCATCAAAGGCGGCGCTAGCGCAATGGCGAACCGTCTCGTGGGCAACGCTGCGCTGAGCGTGCTTAATGGAAAGAACTTGAGCGAAAGCGACCTGGAAATCCTGGTCGCTGCATTTGGCCGATCGAAGGAACTGGAGAAATTGAGCAACGCTGTCCGAAAGGGCGTGGATTGACATTCACTCACTCTGTAGTGGCCAGGGCGTTCCACTCTTTTTGATAGATATTCGGCTTGGGTTCGCGCTGGTCATACGTTGTAGCGACGCTCTAACCCTCGATGGTCGGCCGCTTGCGGTTGTGGAACACATTGGCCGCGTGATGGACGATGAAATTCGGATCGTATCGGCCTCGACGAAGTACGGCAGGGAGAAGCAGCGTTTTGCTTCTTCGCGCAATTGAGAGATAGCCACGAAATCGTGGCGTGGCTAACTCTGCACGTCGCATCATTGGGGCCGCTGCATACTTAACGATGCGCCTCAGCGTCGGGCCGTTCCGGTGTGCCGATTTTCGACGAGATAATGCAGCACTGGTGCCCGTAGCCAAGTTCGATGTGGTCGCCTCGACACGGGCACCGGGTGTTCGCGCTGCATTGATAGGCTAACATGCGCCGCTTTGCCATACACGCGAGAATTCGCGAACACCGACTGCTGTTCTCAAGCTGGCTGACGCTTCATCTGGCGCCCTTACAGCGATTGCGTCCACGCCTGCTTGATCCCGCGCTTCGCCAAGCGAAAATGCTTGCACCGCAGAAAGCTGGTGCTCGCAACCTCCGTGAGTTGACTCTGTTGAGCTGCCGACGTGATTCACCTGCGATGCGATCGCAAGACTCGTATGCGGCAGCACGAACCCGGCGAACCCGGCGAACAACACCGCGAGCAATCGCTTGAAGTGCTGCCCAGTCATGGAAGCGCTGGAGCAGGCGAACTACGACTGACCTTCACAACCAGGCACGTTATCGAGTTCAGTTAGCCAAGAGAATCGACGCTTCATCCAGATCTGCCGCGAGGGAGACCCTAGCTCATATCGTTGATTCAGCGCCCCGATTCTCAGTGAATATGTCTGCGGGTTTTCCGCAGCGCAGGCATAAACCGGCCCTCCGCAGTTCGCGCAGAATGCGTGGATGCGCTTTGCTCCGCTGTCGGAAATTTTTAGGTATTTCCGAGGCGTGCCCGAGACGATTCGGAAGGACCCCGCAGGCGCCGGGATATTAGCTCGAAAGACCGAGCCGGACTGCCTTTGGCAATCCGCGCAATTACAGATGACCACGTTGCCCGGTTCTACCTCTGCTTCATACTTAATCGCACCGCAGTGACATTGACCATCGACTTTCATCTTTGCTCCAATGCGAAGTTCGACATGGAATGGCCTTCCGATGGTAACAGCTGCAGCGGCGCCACGCCCGTGTCTGCTGTCCACCGCCTCTACCGTTCCATTCACATAAGATACCCGCCCTTGCTTACACGTGTGACAGGCGTCAAGAAACGCCCGTGGGAAGTTCCGTTCAGTGAAACCAATTTCAAAAACATTGACGGTGACGGCCTTAGTGTTTACATTCATGCTCGACGGACCGTAGCGGTGCAAGTACGACGGCTCTTGACTGTGGTGAACAGATAAGACGTGTGAGGTTGGGGATGCTTGGAAGGAAGATTGTCCAGATTATTGTCTTGCTGTCGTTGAGTCTAGCCGGGCTCAACAGCGTGAGGGCGAAGGATTTTCCAGCTCAAACCATCAGATTGCTGGTCGGCTTTGCCGCTGGGGGCGGTACCGACACGATTGCAAGGCTCTATGCTCGCGGCCTGCAAGAAGAGTTGCATACGACGGTTATTGTCGAGAACAGACCCGGCGCGTCGTCTCTCGTTGCGATCAGAATGCTGATGGCGTCACCGCCCGACGGATACACGCTAATGCTCGCAAGCGGAAGCGCGCTGGCTCAGGGGCCGGGAGTCAGGAAAGACCTGCCTTATGACCCTCTAAAGGATTTCAGTCTCATTTCGATGGTTGCAACGGCGCCAGGCGTCTTCGTGGTCAGCCCTAAGACAGATATTCATTCCATCGACGATCTCATTGGCTACGCCAAAGCACACCCAGGACAATTGAATTTTGGCTCTGCAGGCGTTGGTGCAGCCAGCCATCTTCAAGTCGAGTACCTGAAAAGCGTCGCTGGAATATCGATGACCCATATTCCGTACAGGTCGGATCAAGAACTGACTCAGGAAATCGGGATGGGCGATATACAGGTAGGCCTGAGCGTGCCGCAGTTTGTCATTCCTCTTTTGAAGGCTGGGAAATTGAGGGCTATTGCAGTCACGGGTAACCATAGGCTGAGCGCATTGCCTGAAGTCCCGAGTCTCGCGGAATCCCACAACGCCTCTTTGCACGGTATCGAAAACTATACGTTCTACGGAGTCATCGGACCGAAAGGCGTTCCTTCCTCCGTGATTGAGCGTATCAGCGCGGCTGTGAATAAGGTATCGAGTTCTCCGGAAGTAGCCAGCCGGATGCGTAATTCGCTCTATTGCGAGCCAGTTTCGGGTGAAACTGCGTACTTTTCCGACTACATGTCCAAAGAAGTCCCGAAATGGCGGAGGCTGGGCCGGTCCGTCACTGTCGGTGACGGAGGGTAGGGTCTGCGAAGAGAGCGGGCGCATTCCCGACATCTTGAGCGCGAGGGCGCTCAAGATGTCGGGGTGATCTACGGGGTGCCTTGTGCGGACACGAAACTTTCGACCATCGCTAAACGATAGGTGCAGCGGTCTTCAGCCGCGTGACTATGACAAACATTGCAAACGAGCCATCTACAGCGAACAGAAACATGATGCGGTCTGTTCAGCGCATTCTTGCTGTGTTCGAAAGCTTCAGTTCGGATCGAACCAGCCTGACCTTACAGGAGGTCGCGGAGCGCATCGAACTGCCGAAGTCGACCGCCTTTCGCATTGTGCAGAGTCTTGAGAAGGCCGGATACCTGGTTCGTCTTGAAGATCAACAATACTGCCTTTCGTTCAGGTTCACTCGCCTGGCGGGCATGGTCAGGAGCACCTTGGACGTCCGAGCAATCGCTCGACCAATACTAGTTGAACTAGCTCAACAGACAAAGGAAACGGTTTCACTGCATACCTTGTCGGGACGAAGCCGTGTTTGCATTGAAGCGTTATCCACGGTGTCGGCGCCGTTGCGAGCTGTTACCCAACCGGGCGAGGAAACGCCATTGCTCGGTGGTTCGGGCTCGAAGGTTCTTTTAGCCCACATGCCACCGCTCGAATTGACGTCGATCCTGCCGTCGGTGGCCCGCGTTTTGAACGTAACAGATGGGGCGCTCATCGCGGAACTTGAGCTGATACGCGCACGTGGTTATGCAGTTTCTCACGGTGAACGGCTTCTCGGCATTTCAGCGGCATCGGCGCCAATTCGGGATGCAAATCAGGAAGTTCGTTACTGTTTGTCCGTTGCTGCGCCCACCGTAAGATTAAGGGTCAACGAAGACGAGGCCATAAGGCTGGTCGTGAGTGCGGCCGAAAAGATCTCGCGTCGTTTTGGCGCGCTCTACCAGTAATCAAATTGTCGTTACCGACCCGCTGAAGGTTTGGCGTGCCATCGAAGTTGCGACCGCATTTGGGCGTTGCCGTCGGAATGACGTGGAGAAAATGTACGAGCGGAGCGTTTCGCAAGCTTTTCGAAAATCACGAATAAGAATCCACGCGGCGATCCCACAGCCCCTTTCCGGCTCTTCGTTCGCGGTGCAATCCCGCATTGTTCCGTAGCTCGTCCTCCTGCCCGTCACTCTCGGTTCGTTCGGCTCCACCCATAGCCGGTGATGCCGCCTCCCACCGCGTCTCAGCGACTTGCAATTCATATCGTGTTGTCAGCCGTCGCCCTGTTTCTCCAAACAAGATATTCCTGTTTTCGGGTTCCGGCCATCGGAATTAATGCTGTTCAACGGAACGCGTGCTACGATGCACTGAACTTTTCTTCCAAACGGCCAGTGACGGTTCGGAGCTGGAAATATCGACTTCTGGGGAAGCATCTGCGGCTCGGCTCGCATTCCTCGGCCAAGGGATGTCACGGGATTAGCCGACTCACCGCCAGCGCTTTTTTAATATTTGAGAGACACCTGATGAGCGATACACGAAATGTCAGTTATCACGTCGAGAGCGGCGTGGCAGTGATTACCGTCGACAACCCTCCGGTCAATGCGTTGGCACCCGGTATGCGGGAGGGCATCGTCGACGGCCTAGAGCGCGCTGGCGCCGACCCTGCAGTGAAGGCGGTTGTGCTCATCGGGTCAGGCAAGAATTTTATCGCCGGAGCCGATATCCGACAGTTTGGGAAGGCGCGCCAAATCAATACCAGCGTCAGCACTGCAGTCCTGGACGCATGTGAGAAGCCCGTGATAGCCGCGATGCAAGGCTACGTTCTCGGGGCGGGCCTCGAGCATGCCCTCGCCTGTCATTATCGGATCGCCACGCCTGACGCCAAGCTAGGGCTGCCTGAGGTAAGCATCGGGGTAATTCCAGCTGGTGGTGGGACCCAACGGCTGACGAGGTTGATCGGACCGAAGGCGGCTGTTGAGATGATTAGCAGCGGTCGTCATGTTTCCGCAGTTGAAGCATTAAGCATGGGCCTCGTTATGCAGATTGTGAGTCAGGAAAATCTTCTGGCTAGCGCAATTTCTTACGCGAAAGACGTCGCGCCCGCGCGCCCATTGCCACGGGTTCGGGACATGACTGATCAAATTGCCTATGCGGACCAGCACCCTGAAGCCTGGGAAGCGGCGAAGAAGGCCGCTCTTAGCAAGGCTCGTAACGTGAAGGCACCGCACTGCGCTGTCGCTTGCGTCGAAGCAGCACTAACCGGTAGCTTCGAGGATGGACTGGCTCTTGAGCAGCGACTCTTTTCGGAGCTCGAGGGCTCGGATGAAGCGAGGGCATTGCGATATGCTTTCTTTGCCGAGCGTGAGGCGAAAAAGATTCCGGGCGCGCCCGCGTCCTATAAGGCTGAAGGCGTGCGATCCGCTGCAATCGTGGGCGCTGGAACAATGGGGGCGGGAATTGCAATCTGTTTTGCGGACGTTCGCGTTCCGGTGAAAGTGCTCGAAGTGACGCAAGAGGCACTTGATCGAGGCATGAAGCGGATTCACGACACATATGCGGTAAGAGTACGGCGTGGAAGCCTCACCCAAGAAGAAATGAACGAGCGACTGACGTACGTACAACCTGTCTTGCGATATGAGGACATCGGGGACGCCGATGTTGTCGTGGAAGCGGTGTTCGAGCGTATCGATCTGAAAGAAAATGTCTTCACGAAGCTCGACGCGGTGATGAAGGAAGGGGCGCTCCTCCTTACCAACTCTTCGGCGATCGACATCAACACGATGGCGGCCGTCACACGACGTCCGCAAGATGTAGCAGGGGCGCACTTCTTTGCACCTGCGAATGTGATGAAACTCTGCGAAGTCGTCAGGGGCGACCAGTCGTCAATTGAAACGATCCTTCGAGCGACGAAATTGGGCCGCGACCTCGGCAAAGTAAGCGTCGTTGCAGGTTCGTGCGATGGCTTTGCGGCCAATCGTAGCCGCGCACCGCTGGTGACGGAGATGATGCTGATGCTGGAAGAAGGCGTGCTGCCCCAGCAGGTGGATAAGGTGATGGTTGGATTTGGCTATCCGATGGGCCCTTTTGCGGTCAGCGATTTGTCGGGCCTAGACGTTAGTTACGATACGCGCAAGCGCCGCGCCGCTGCGGACCCGACCTATCGAAAGCTCCACGTCCCCGATCGCATGGTTGAGATGGGTAGAAAGGGGCAGAAAAATGGTGCGGGTTGGTATCGTTACAACGAAGGGGATCGCACGCCGCACCCGGACGAAGAGGTTTCGAAGATTATTCGTGACGTTGGTCGTGAGCTTGGCGTCCCGCAACGTGAGTTTTCAGACGACGAGATCCTGAACCGCTTGCTCTTCGCTTCGGTGAACGAGGCCTGCAAGATCCTGGAAGATGGTAAAGCCTACCGCGCAAGTGATATCGACGTGATGTGGTTGTATGGTTTTGGCTTCCCGCGCCATCGAGGCGGACTGATGTACTGGGCAGACTCGATTGGTGCACAAAAGATCTTTGAGCAGGTCAGTGTGTGGCACGAGCAGTACGGAAAGCGCTGGAAGCCAAGCCAGTTGTTGGCGCAGATCGCCGAAGTTGGTGGATCGCTTCGAGAGGCCCAAGCGCCTAATCTTTCTTAAGCATTCAGCGCCTGGTTCAATGATAAGTAGTCGGTCATGCAGAATGGCGCGAAGCCATGCGGCCCGTGCGGATCGATGCAAATAAAGGGTTGCGAAACTCCCAGTTTCAATATGGAATTGGCCTATCTTCTGGGAGTGAGAAGCGCCGATGAGCACACCGGATTTCTTCCGCAGCCGCCTGGATGCGATGATCGATTTACGGCACGCGCTGGCGATCCTGGCTAACCGGATGCCATGGACGTCGATAGAAGCGACGTT
>NZ_FCOF02000060.1 GCF_001544755.2 Caballeronia catudaia
CGCGGCCGGCTGTTCAGGCTGTCGGCGATGGCATCGAGCTCGTCCTGAGTGTAGACCGAGAGGTCGGTGCCCTTAGGTAAGTACTGTCGCAGCAATCCGTTGGTGTTTTCGCAGGTCCCGCGTTGCCAGGGACTGTGCGGGTCGCAGAAGTACACGCTTACGCCGGTGGCGGCGGCGAGTTCTTGATGCCGCGTGAGTTCCTTGCCCTGGTCGTACGTAAAGCTCTGGCGCAGGGGTTCGGGAATCGAATTGAGTTTGGCCGAGAAGCCCGCCAGAGCAGAGGCGGCGGTTGCGTCCTGCATCTTGGCAAGCAGCACCAGGCGGCTGGTGCGCTCGACGAGCACGCCAACAGAGGATTGATTTCCGGCGCCCTTGATAAAGTCGCCTTCCCAATGACCGGGCAGCAGGCGGTCTTCGATTTCGGGCGGGCGCACGTGGATACTGACCATGTCGGGAATCTGCCCGCGTCGGTCTGTACCGCGCGTGCGGGACATACGGGTGCTGTGGCCGTGGCGCAGGCAGGCAATCAACTGGCGGCGCAATTCGCCGCGCGGCTGAGCGTAGATAGCCGTGTAGATGGTTTCATGCGATACGTGCTGGGTCGGATCGGTCGGATACATGCGCCTAAGTGTGCCCGATATCTGCTGGGGCGACCACTTCCACTCGAGCAGGGTGAGCACGACTCGCCAGCAAACGCTTTGCGGGCAAAGCTTGGCGGGGCGGCGACCAGCGCTACGGCGGGAGGCGCACAGCGCTTGAGCAGGCACTGATGCGTAGCCAGCAGGAGAACTGTTCCGTGTCAGTTCACGGCTCACGGTGGACGGCGAGCGCCCGAGCATTCGGGCCATGGCCCGAATGCTCACATCCTGCAGTCGTAGGCTTGCGATGGCGAGGCGTTCTTCAGGTTGAAGGTGCTGGTATGAAGTAGTTTTGTCGGGCATTGCAACACCTTATACGAGATAGGTGTTGCACCTCGCTTTTGAGGCCGCCCCCCAAAACAATCATGTGCGTCTAATCAGCAAGCTTGACAAAACTTGACGAGCCAATTCCTCGTATCTGTTTGCCCGATCAGTTAGTTTGTTGCTTCTACTAATGACTACATCAAGGGACAAAAAAATGACAGCATCTGGCAAAAAGACCTACCTGCTTGCCTCGATCGGCTCACGTACCGAACGCGGCGGGTTCGTGTCCAAAGCTTCGGGCGCAGCCGAGATACTTGGATTGCGCGTCGCCTTGGTCGGAGACATCGTCCGCTACTCGGATGGTAGCGAGGCCGTCATCACGGACGGCGCAGGGTATGCGCTGACAAACGGGGTTGTGCCTTACGCGCTGGTCGGTAGCAGCCTGAGCAACGGTGATCGCATCGTCAAGTCGCTTATGGAGGAACACGGTATCCACGTCGAAGAAGGCGAAGTCATTGAGGGCCTGTTCGATCCATCTTATGTCGTGCCGCCTCAGCCCCAGGGCTTTAGACTCGCGATGCGCGGCTCGACCACGGCGCGCGGCGGCGTGCTTCATGAAACGTCAGGTTGGTGGGACATCGATGGCTTGGGGCACGCTGCCGAGATCGGCGACGTCATCCATTACCCAGACGGCTCGACGGCACGAATCGTCACAGGCCTTGCGCTCAAGACCGGCTCAATGTTCAAACCGCTGGGCTATGTCGGCAGCCTCCTCGACAACGGCGATGTCATCACAGACAGCCCGGAACGCAAAGGTGTCGCGTGCTCGGGGACCTTCGAAGCGGTAGCAGACACGACGACCGCCTGACCGAAGGACATGATCCAATGTTTAAGCGCGCATTTTTGGCCCAAGGGGATCGTGCAGACAGGGCCGTCATTACGCAGGGCCTCAAGAACGTTACATGTTCGAATCCGCCGCCGCGCGTTCATATCGCCACGCTTGGCATGAGCACATACTGTTCGGCATGTAAGCAAACCGGCTACATCGCGCCGCGCGGGCGACGGCATCCCGGAACCGGGCCTAACGGAAGGCAGTGGGCGCTTAGCGGAGACGTGAATATCTGCGGGTGCAGTCCGCCTCCGGTGTTCTATGCCGAGCGCCGTATGTGGCAGAGCTTCACGTCTGAGGGCGGCACACATGTCGAACGGCGGAGTGGCCCGAGCAGTTCGTCAGCGGCTAAGGAACTGTCCTATGACGAGCTAGTCGTTCTGCGCGACGAGGGAGGAAACCCCGTCGCGGGTCTTCGCTACAAGCTCATTGTGGACGACGGGCGAGTCTTCGAAGGCGTCACGGATTCGCAGGGTGCGACGCAACGTGTGTATGCGGATAGCCGGATAGGTATTGTTGTCGAGCTTATGGTGTAGTGCGATGGGACAGTTCTTTTCAGCAGTAGAAGGTGATCGACTCACCGGGAGCATGGACAGTTACGTAATGGCTGGGAGCAGCACCAGCTTTATCAAAGACGACAAGGGACGCCTTCGTCGCATGTCGATGATTGGCGATAACGCGTATTGCGGGGTATGCAAAACGGTTGGACGCATCATCCGCGGAGCGCCTTGTGACTTCGGCGCTCGCTTGTACGAAGGCGGTCTGTTTCAGGCGGTCGGCAGCGACCGTGTGGTATGCAACTGCGACACCAAACCGGCGATCATCGCCGCCTATGGGACGGATTGGATCGTCTTCGATACACCCAACTCGCCGCGAACCTCATCGGTCGCACAAAACCTTGCGTCAGCCTCAGCGCCATCGCCCGCGCAAAGCTACGACGAACTGATTGTCTTGCAGGATGAGAGAGGCAACCCGATCGCGGGTCTGCGATACCGCATCACGACTGAGGCGGGCGACATCTACGAAGGCGTCTCGAACGCCAAGGGTGAAACCACGCGTGTCTCTTCGAACAAACCGATTTACATGGACATTGAACTGGTCGTCTAAAGATGGCTGATCCCTACGTTGATTACATTAGCAACCGTCGCACGACTACGAACCCTAATCCAGATAGCAGACATCATGTAACCGTCGATATTCGCTATATCCGATTGCCTGAGGACACCCACGGTTGGGTGGATGTGCGTCTGGAATCAACAGGTGAGAGAAAAAGCCTTTGCGAATACACAAAGGTCGCACTGGTTAAAGATGAAGGTGACCGGACATACTTCCAAGTACTGGACGGGGGTATCGCAAAGGGTAAGGTTGTATCGATGAACAGCAAGGCAGCGAAAGAATACCTGCAAAAAACACCCAGCACGAAATCGACCGAAACTCTTAGAGTACGGTATGGCCGCATGAGCGAGGAGAACTCGCCTTTTAAGGGGCGTCGTCTTCAGCAGTGGGCCACACTGACGGTTGGTGGTCAGGACATCACTGTAACGCTCAATAGCGCCTGGGATAGCACCTTCACCCCCATCCCACCAGGCACTTATCGAATCATGGCGCCTGACTACTCTCACGCCAAAACATCTACTGAAGGCTATCGCAACACATATCCCGGAAAGATAAAGGCGAATGATGTTTGGTTTCCTATAGAGTTACAGAGCGGAGCGGGTAACTCGTCGCGATACGTTCATATCGGGCACTTGTCGGATGGCTGCGTGACGGTTTATGACATCGATCGGTGGAACACGGTCTATAACTTCCTGATTTCGCATCGGCTCCCTAATACCGATGGAAAGTATGTAGCTCTATTAGAGGTGACTAAGTGAAACGACTGGCAATTCTCAGCCTGTCTTGTCTGTTGTCGATAGCCTCAGCGGACAGCGCAGCAGACGTTCGGACAATGCCTAGTGCTGCATCGGCCGTTACCGCAGAGCCGCCGCTTGCATGCGGCGATTACCTTAAAGAGATTGGTCATGCGCGTCCCGATGTGACGTTCATCGGCTGCAAGTCTGTCGTTTCGGACGAACCTAAAATGCCGGGCTTCGAGGCGACTTACCGTGTCCAAGGGAAGGACATCGAGAAGGTCGATGCGTGGCTGGCCACCTGGGCAGAGTGGGAGAACCTTCGGTTCTCGTGCTGCCAGTGGGACGCGCCACGGGGCTACTACAAAGACAAGCGCGGATCGCACTTCGAGGTCAACATGTTCGCGGAAGCATACATCGACGGTCATATGGTGAATCAGAAGAGAGACTTCGCGAAGATACCCTATGCAACTTTGACGGTCTCGCATTATCTTGATATACCCTGACGCAGTGACCGACAGCAAGCCGAAGCAACAGTTGATCGTGACTTTAGAAGGAGCAAACCCTTACTCGAGGGATGCATCTTTGTCGCAGGTTCGCTGCTGTTGGTCTGCGCTACGCACTGCGCTATATCACCCGGTGAGCAAGGGGACAACCCTGCGGAGGTCGCATCCGAAGGGATCGGACCGATCCCGCGCGGAGAATACTTTCTTGTGGACGCCAGTCAGGGGGGAATCTTGGAGGCCTGCGCGACAGCATTGCGCCAAGGATCGGGTCAACCGACCATCGAAAGTGGTTCACGCTTTGGAATCCAAAAACCGGAGATATCACGAACATAAACGGCGTGATGCGCCGCAATTTTCGGCTACACCCGGTAGGAGAACGAGAGCTTAGCGAAGGTTGCATCACACTCGTGAATCCTGCCGAGTTCGAATTGTTGCAACGATTCATCAGGAGGTCGCCGCCACTGATCTCCGTGCCGGGGTCTTCCCTCAAGGCATATGGGACGGTGGAGGTAAGATGAATTGCGCAATAGGTGCCGCGAGGACTACCGCGATGTTCCTTACGTCATTCGCGTTCGGCCTGGCGATGACACGTTTTGTCGTTAGCAGATCAGGCATGATGCCCTATTGGATGGAGATATCCGTGCGCTCGACATTGGGTGCTTCCGGCATTGACGATCTCGCGCCCGAAGATGTTATCGATGCGAGCATACTCGGAAGCCTTCTTCTGCATTGGATCGTCGCGATTCTGATCATGCTCGTTACCGCCCGGGTCATGCGCAAGATCACACAGCGTACGTTGCTCTTTTTGGGTCTGACATGGCTCACCTTCGTCGGCGGTTACCTGCTTGCCCATTGGATAATCGATGGGGTAATCGGTCGCGTTCAATTCAAAGAGGCCCCCGATGATTTCGAACCGCTGTATTTGCCGGCTTCGCTTGTGACGTGCTGGATAGTCTTGTTTGCGGTTTCTCTCGCTGCGTTGCTTTGCATGCGTCGACTTCGTGAGGGTTCGCAAGATAGGGCAGCATAGTGCGAACGTGCGCGTCATGGCGGGGCGGTACGTTTCGAATCTCGTGGCGCTCGAAGTGGTGTCGGCGCCGAGGTGAATCGCGAGAGGAGAAGGAAGCGCAGTTGTTCCCTCTCCTGTCGCCGATGTTGCCTTACGCCTTCACGCCGTGCAGCAGGCTGCCGATGGCGTCGATCGACTTCGTGACGTTCGTCAGGTCGACCTTCGTGTACTGCGATGCGTCGACCTGAGTCACCGGCGCGACGTTGATCTGCGGGCTGGCGAACGAGAAGCCGGTAATCGAGTTCGCGTTGATGCCGTTGTTCTGGAAGATGCTCGCGCCGCCGACGATGGCGCCCATTTCAGCGCGGCCGAGTTCTTTGCTGACTGCCAGGTTTTCGATCTTCAACATGATGTTTCTCCTGATGACTTGAATGAATGATTGAGGGCTCAGAGCTTCACGCCTTCGAGCAGGCTGCCGACCGTCGTGAGCGACTTGGTGATGTTCGTCACGTCGACATCGGTGTGCTGCGAGGCATCGACTTGCGTCACGGGCGCGACATTGGTCTGCGGGCTGGCGAACGAGAAGCCGCCGTTGACATTGGCGTTGACGCCGTTGTTCTGGAAGATGCTCGTGCCGCCGGCGATTGCGCCCATTTCCGCACGGTCGAGTTCTTTGCTGACTGCGAGGGTTTTGATCTTCAACATGATGTTTCTCCTGAATGGTCTGACTGGATGGATGAATCGGTGATCAGAGGGCCACGCCGCCGAGCAGGCTGCCGACCGAAGCCAGCGACTTGGTGATGTTCTTCACGTCGACGTTCGTCGTCGTCGAAGCGTCGACTTGCGTCACCGGAGCGATGTTGGTCTGCGGGCTCGCGAACGAGAAGCCGCCGTTGACGTTGGCGTTGATGCCGTTGTTCTGGAAGATGCTCGTGCCGCCGACGATGGCGCCCATTTCTGCACGGCCGAGTTCTTTGCTGACTGCGAGGTTTTCGATCTTCAACATGATGAGTCTCCTGAGTGTGGTTTGACTGGATGGATGAATCGTTGATCAGAGGGCCACGCCGCCGAGCAGGCTGCCGACCGAAGCCAGCGACTTGGTGATGTTCTTCACGTCGACGTCGAGGTGTTGCGAAGCATCGACTTGCGTCACCGGAGCGACATTGGTTTGCGGGCTCGCGAACGAGAAGCCGCCGTTGACGTTGGCGTTGATGCCGTTGTTCTGGAAGATGCTCGTGCCGCCGACGATGGCGCCCATTTCTGCACGGCCGAGTTCTTTGCTAACGGCGAGGTTTTCGATCTTCAACATGATGAGTCTCCTGAGTGGTTTGGCTGGATGGATCATTCAGTGATCAGACGGCCACGCCGCCGAGCAGGCTGCCGACCGAAGCCAGCGACTTGGTGATGTTCTTCACGTCGACGTCGAGGTGTTGCGAGGCATCGACTTGCGTCACGGGAGCGACATTGGTCTGCGGGCTGGCGAACGAGAAGCCGCCGTTGATGTTGGCGTTGACGCCGTTGTTCTGGAAGATGCTCGCGCCGCCGACGATGGCGCCCATTTCGGCGCGGTCGAGTTCTTTGCTAACGGCGAGGTTTTCGATCTTCAGCATGATGTAGCTCCTGGGTGTCGGGTCGGTTGGATGAGCACCAATCGTTGCGCTCGCAGCTACATATGCGAGGGCTGTGCCAGGAGCGGCTGGAAGATCTATTCGGTTAATCCAACTCGTTGAATCGAAGAGGAATTTTCGGATGCCTGCGCGATGCCCGGGCGATTGCGCGAATCGCCGGGGGATCGCTTCGTTGGCTGGCGGAAGACGGAATGCGGGAACGTGTCGGTGCGCGACAGACAGGCTACAGAATCGCCATCGATTCGGTCATGTTCTGGCGCATGTAGTCGAGGAAGCGCTCTGGAACAGCATCGTTTGTTCGTGGGCGAGCTGCTCGCGGCATCGGCATCCTAGCGCGCGATAGCGTCGATGATATCGGCGTGGTCGCGTCCGGGCTTCGTCGTCGACGGCGAACTCACCGTGTAGTCGAAACGCAGATGCAGCAGGCGCTGCCCTTCGCCAAGCAGCCGCTCGTAATAGCCGATGAAGTACGCGTTGTTCGCCGCATGCGCGATCGCCATGTGCAAGCCCTTGTAGGTGTCGTCGGCCTTGCGGATGCGCGCGAGATCGCTTTCCGTCCGATAGAGCGCCGCGAGGCGCGTGACCGCGCGCTGAATGAGGTCCAGCGCGGAAATGTACTTCGGGAATTCCTCGATCTCGAACGGCGTGACGAGCGTCGTGCGGTTCGGAAGAATGGTCACGAGGCCTTCAGCTTTCGGGCGGAACATCGGCGAAGATCGCGGGTTCCAGAAAGTAGCCCTTGTCCAGATGCGCGGCACAAGCCTGTGTATCTAATGCGTGCAGCGATGTAGCACCGTAGGGGTTCAAAAAAACGGCTCTCAACTAGGCGATTGCCCTTAGAAGCGTTGCGTGGGAATTTTCGAACTGGCCGAACTTCGATTCGCGCGTTGCGCGCGATGGCCGATGGAACTGACGAAGCGTCAGAAGAGAAGGGGAGAAGGCAGCACCGTTGTGCCCTCTCCCTTCGCGGGCGCTGCTTACAGCTTCACACCACCGAGCAGGCTGCCGACTGCGTCGAGCGACTTCGTGATGGTCTTCACGTCGACGTCCGTCTGCGTCGAAGCGTCGACCTGCGTCACCGGAGCGATGTTGGTTTGCGGGCTGGCGAACGAGAAGCCGCCGTTGTAGTTGGCGTTGACGCCGTTGTTCTGGAAGATGCTCGAGCCGCCGACGATGGCGCCCATTTCTTCACGGTCGAGTTCTTTCGCGACGGCCAGGTTGTCGATCTTCAACATGATGAATCTCCTAAGTGGTTGGGTTGGGGTGAGCACCAATCGTTGCGCTCGCAGCTACCTATGCGAGGGCCGTGCCAAGCGCCTATGGAAGATCCGTTCGGTTAATCCAGTGTCTTGATGGAAAAGCGATTTTCGCGCAACGCGTGCGAATTGCGATCGATTCGGATGATGCCGCGCCGAGATAGTGTGTCGGCTGTCGAATGACAGCACGCGGAAGATAGTCGGTTGATGCAAGACACGTGGGCCCAAAATAATCGCGGACTGCATCGCGCTTTTACGCACGAGCAGTCCGCGATCGTTTTTTCTTGTCGGACTTCGCCGGTCTCCTTCACATCTGCTGCGACACGCCCAGAGGCGGAACCGTCTCCCTGACGGGCACGCTTCCCGGGTGCAGATCCTTGATGAACGTCTCGGACAGCGCCATGACGCTCGCGAATGCTCGCGTGTCGTAGACCGCATGATCGACATCCATGCAAACCGCGGCCTTTACTTTCGTCAGACGCGAGAGCTTTTTGCCGTGCCTGCCGAAATGCGCGTTGAGCAGTTCGAGACCTTCGTCGCCCGCGCCGTACACGAGAAGCGTGCGAACGCCTTTGCGCTCGAGCGCGTGAACGACTTCGTGCGGATGCACGGGCGTTTTCTCGGCGGCGTTGCCGGGTTTGCCGCGCGACACGCCCGCCACTTGCGAATGCAGACGCGCCGCGGCATGAGACACGAAAGCCTTGACGATCGGCTTCAGACCGCGTTTGCCGCTCAGCACCAGCCACCACTTCTCCGGCTTGAGGATGGCCGGGCCGAGACGGGCCATCGTGTTGCGTCTGCGGGCCCTGAGCTCCTGCAAGGTCAGTCTTTCCGGAATGTAGAAGCCTTGCAGGTTCACCGCGATGACGGCTCCGATGGCCGGCTCGACCAGCGATGCGCGCACCGCGCTATACGCGCCCGAACAGATGCCGAACATGACGACCGTGTCGTAGCCCTTGCGCTTGAGCCAGGCGGCCGCGGTCGCGACATCCTCGATCGTGGTCTGTGCATGAATCGACACCGTCGCTTCGAGCGTGCCATCCGGCGAGCGCGCGGGGCTGTCGCCGATGCCGCGCGCATCGAGGCGCAACGACGCAATGCCGCGCCGCGCCATGTCGCGCGCGATCCGCACGGAAAGGCGGCTGTCGCCGTGATGCACGGTGCCCGCCGTATTCGTGATGACGATGACCGGACCGCCCGCGAGCCGGCCGCGCGGCTCGCACAAGATGCCGAAGAGGCCCGCCGCGCCGAAGATCACCGGCCGCTCGATGGCTTCCGGCGTTTCGATGATCGCGTCGTCGCTCATGTTCGGCCGCGTGGCCTTTCTGGTCCGGACGTGCGCGAGATCGCCGCCACGGCTTTCGCTCGCGCTTTCCGCGATCCATTGCGCGGCTCGCTCGAGCGTCTTGCGGGGCAGTATCGACGACGCCGTCTCCTGCATGAAGTCGAAGTAGTCGTCGAACGTATCCGCGTGGACTTCGACATTGCGATCGCGCAGCGCAGTGAGTAGCGCCTGGCTCGCGCCGGGCAACGGATCGGCGACGAACGCGCGTCGCGGCATCGCGGACTGACGGCTCATGGCCTTGCCGAGATCGAAGCCGTTCAGGCGATTGCGGAACGCATCGCTATAGACCTGCCCGAGCACGTGAAAAGGCGAATCGATCTGCGCGGCCCGCACGACGACGGGCACATTCTCGACCCACGTCTTGCGCATTGCCGTGAGCTCGCGCAGATAGCGGCGTCCATTCATCACGGGCGCAAGCAAGGCAAGCGAATCCACCAGTGGATGATTCGATGCGAGCGCTGCAAGCGTTGCGCCAAGACGCACGCCGCATAACGTCACCGTGAATACGTCCGTTCGTTTGCGCAGACACTCGACAGCCGCGCCGATATCCGCGACGAAGCCGTCGAGCCGATCGCCTTCGTGATCGATGCCGACAGAATCGCCCGTTGCGAGATAGTCGAAACGCAAGACTGGAATATTGTGCCGGGACAATTCTTCGGCCAGATAACGCATGGCCTTGTGGCCCCACGCCTCTTCATGTCCGAATGCATTGCACAGTACGACGCCGTGCTTTCCTTCGCCGGCATGAAGCCAGCCGAAGCGTCCACCAAAGACGATTGGCGTCATGAGTTGCCTCCGCGCTCCCGGCCATCGAGAGGCGCAGCGACGCTTGTGCAAAAAGCGTTCCTGGCAAACTCGTCTTTCCCTGAGCGGCTGATATTGATTTTTGTGTCGCGCATTTTCTTGAGCTTCTGGTTGCACGTTTCGCCAGATTAAACCTCTTATCCATTTTCCGTATCGGTGCGGTGGCGAACAAAATACGGAGCGGCTGTTGTTTCAGGTAGACGGATATCGATTTAAGGGTTTGCTTGAATGCGAGTTAATCGCATGTCCGTTTTAATTCGGCATCCAAATGAAATGGCAGCGACGACGCCGGTGAACGGATTGAAAACCGCGTTTCTCATTATGGGTTGCAGCCGTTCGGCAAGCTTCATCGCGTCCTTACGTCTGGCAAACGTTTGCCAGGCGAATCTGAAAACGGACGCTGAACCAATTCATTGATGTAATGTCTTTGTAAGGCATAACCTGGAGCGACCTGGATCGCTCCGACAACGATCGATCATCAAGAACGGTAAAGGAGCCTCCATGACAACACCTGTTTTCGAGTCAGTCCATCTGGACGATGTCTTGCTCGAACCAGATCCGATCGATCCGGCATGGATCCTCGAAGGCAATCCTGTCGCACGCAGCGGCCGATGGTCCCAAAGCCTCGACACCACGACAACGTCATGGGTCTGGGACTGCACGGCTGGCCGCTTCAACTGGTATTTCCACGAAGACGAAACGATCTACGTGATCGAAGGCGAAGTGATCATCACGGCCGAAGGCCAGGAACCGTGCACGCTGCGCGCCGGCCACGCCGCGCTCTTCTACGCCGGCACGCGCTCGGAATGGTGCGTCCCGCGCTATGTACGCAAGCACGCCATCCTGCGTCCGCATATGTCGAAGCCGGTGCTGTTCGCGTTGAAGGTGAGCCGCAAGTTCAGCAGCAAGCCGGCGGGCCATCTCTCGCGCTCTACGCTCTGACTCGCCGAAGCGCAATCGGCATGGGCTCATGATCGCGGCGGAATGCGCCGCCACGTGATCGCCACCGCGAGAAAGAAGGCCACATAGGCGAGCGTGAACACCCAGACCGGGAAGTCGAAATACAGGAATGCGCTGACCCAGCGCTGTACGAAGCCTTGCGCGCCGGACGCTCGGGCGCGCAGCCGATCTTCCATGACGGTGAGCGGGCAAGGAATGTCGACGACTGCGAGCATCGCGACGATACCGATCGCGCCGATATGCATCGTCCGAAACGCGCGGTTCCGAACCCACGTTCGTCGTAACGCCGCGCCGGTCCATATCGCGATCAAACCGCCGACGATGAAAAGCACGATCAGCGCGTGCAGCACGAGAATCGTATTGGCGAGCCAGATCATGTGGCTTTGCCAGCAGGTTTACCGCGCCCATCCATCGCATTACCTCCTGACGCTATGATCGGTCGAGGCTCACAACCGTTCCGATCGACCTTCCATGCCAAAAAGAAAGCATGCCAATCCCGCCTTGCACGATCTGCGCGTGATGCGAATCGGCTTTCTGCTTCTGGAGAACTTCTCGCTGATCGCGCTCGGCGCGGCGGTCGATCCGCTTCGTATCGCCAATATGCTCGTCGAGCGCACGGTCTACGAGTACACGCTGATCGGCGGCAATGGCGATGTCGTGCGCTCCAGCGATGGTATCCGCGTGATGCCCGATATCGCCATGCCCGAGGCCAACGGCTACGACGCGGTTTTCGTCGTCGGACCGAACCCGATCCCGCGCAAGGGCATCGGCGCGATCATGGACTGGTTGCGCCTGCAGGCGCGTCGCGGCAGCGCGCTCGGCGGCCTCGATACGGGCAGCTATTTCCTCGCGCGCGCGGGCCTGCTCAATGGCTATCGCTGCACGATTCACTGGGAAGATCAGGACACGCTGCTCGAACAGTTCCCGAAGCTCACCGTGTCGAACCGGCTATATGAAGTGGATCGCGACCGCTACACGTGCAGCGGCGGCGTGGCGCCGCTCGATCTGATGGTGCATCTGCTCGCGCTGCCGCCCGGCAGCGCCGCGCTTGCCGCGCGCGTGCTCGAATTGCTCGTCGCGGAGCGGCGCGGCCATGAAGAGCGGCAGGTGACGTCGCTCAGGCAATACATCGGCGATGCACACGCCAAGCTCGACGAAGCGTTGCAAGTCATGGAAAGCAATATCGAGGAGACGCTCAGCATCGCGGAGATCGCAGCATTCGTGAAGGTTTCGCAACGCCAACTCGAACGCTGGTTCAACGAGCGCCTCGGCAAGACGCCCGCACAGGCCTATCTCGAGATACGGCTGCTGCGTGCGCGGCAGTTGCTGTACCGCACCGCGCGCTCGCTCGAAGAAGTTTGCACACGGACCGGCTTCACGTCGCTTACTCACTTTTCGACGCGCTACAAGGCGCAATTCCATATCTCGCCGATAGCCGATCGCCGGCGCTATCAAAAGGCGCTCTAAAAAGCATCTCGTTCGTGGTTAACCCGCGATGTCGAAAACGCGAATTTTGGCGTCGATTCGAAAAATGTTCGAACCCGCGAGGCTCCTACCATTCACTTCATCGCGGCCTGAACGCGCGATGCCCGAACCGGCGGCGCGGCCGTCGGACGGTACGAAATCGCATCATCATGTCGGGAGACAGTGGATGAACACGGAACGAGCGGTAAATGCGCAGGTCGCGATGCCTCGGGCGTCGCATGAGGAGAGCACGCAAGTCGACCCGAAGCTGTTGAAGCGTGCCGCTTGCGCGAGCTTCATCGGCAACTTCGTCGAGTGGTTCGACTATGCGTCGTATGGCTATCTGGCGACGATCATCGCCGTCGTGTTCTTTCCGAAGACCGATGGCGCGACGGGACTGCTCGCCACTTACGGCGTGTTCGCGATCTCGTTCATCGTGCGGCCGATAGGCGGCATCGTGTGGGGTCACGTGGGCGACAGGATCGGCAGGCGCACGTCGCTGTCGCTTTCGATTCTCATCATGTCGTGCTCGACCTTTCTGATTGCCTTGCTGCCGACGTATGCGCAAGTGGGCGTGCTCGCGCCGGCGCTTCTGCTCCTCGTGCGCGTGGTGCAGGGCTTCTCCGCTTCGGGCGAATATGCGGGCGCGGCTGCTTTTCTGGCCGAATACGCGCCGGACAAGCGCCGCGGCATCTACACGAGCATCGTGCCCGCGAGCACGGCGGCGGGCCTGCTGTTCGGCTCGATTCTCGTCGCGCTGATGCACGCCGCGCTCACGAGCGAGCAATTGCAGTCGTTCGGCTGGCGTCTGCCGTTCCTGCTTGCCGCGCCGTTCGGGCTCATCGGACGTTATATCCGCGTGAAGCTGGAGGACACGCCGCGTTTCAAGGCGATGGAGCGCAGCCACCATGCCGCGCAAGCGCCGATCGCCGAATTGCTGTCGAAGCATCGCGGGCGAATGTTGATCGCCTTCGGTGCGACGTGCCTGAATGCGGTGGCGTTCTATCTCGTGCTGAGCTACATGCCGACGTATCTCTCCACGGAAATGGGCATGAGCGAGACGGCCTCGTTCATTGCGGCGACCATATCGCTCGCGGCATACATCGGCCTGATCTTCGTGATGGGCGCGTTGTCGGACCGCGTGGGACGCAAGTCGATGCTGATCGGCGCATCGATTCTCTTCGCCGTGCTGACGGTGCCGCTTTTCAAGGGACTGGCGGGCGCGAGCTTTGCGATGATCGTCGCGATCCAGGTCGCCTTCGGCGTGCTCCTCACGATGAACGACGGCACGCTGCCATGCTTCCTCTCGGAGATATTCCCGACGCGTGTGCGCTACAGCGGCTTTGCATTCTGCTTCAACGCGGCGAACGCGCTGTTCGGCGGCACCGCGCCGCTCGTTGCGACATGGCTCATCGGCGCGACGGGCAGCAAGCTCGCGCCGGCATGGTATCTGGTCGGGGCGTCCGGCGTAGCGCTCGTCGCAATGCTTGCGAGCCGCGAAACCTCGCACGCGCCGTTAGCCGACGAGTGATATCGGCATGGATTAACGCAGGAGAATTGAAAGAAGGCGCGTGCATGAACACGCGCCTTCTTTTTGTCCGTCGTGCAAACGATCGCGATATATGGCTTTATAGAGAACTATCCGTCCCGAATGCCATCTATAGTGGATGTTCGCGCCGCACTGCTGGTCGGAAGGTCAATCGACTGAACTATGCGCGGGGCATCGTCTGCTTCACGTCACCGTCATTCCTTTCGCCGATGATGAGCCGCGCAAGCGGCGTCACGTAAAGAACGCGTTTCAGAAAAGCATCTGATCGGCCTGATTGGGCACGACTCGCCATTGCAGGCAACCGTCACACGAATAGCAGCTTAGACCGCACTTACGGCGTTCTCGAATCGAGGTGGACATGCGCGATATACACGGATTGCTGGCACGGCTTTTCGATGTCGTCATGGTGGTGTGGGGCGCGGCCATCGCGTCGGGAATCAGATTCGAGCACATTGCCGAGCCCGGCTATTACATGCCGTTCGCCGCATTTTCAGCGGCGTTTTCGTTGCTGCTGTTTCCGGGCTTCGGTGTCTACGAGTCATGGCGCGGACGCAGCAAGCTCGTGCTGGCGAGTCGCGTGTCGCTCGTCTGGCTGATCGTGCAGGCGTGCGTGCTCGTGCTGATGTTTTCGCTGCATCGGCTCGATCATGTCTCGCGCTTGTGGTTCGCGTACTGGACCGCGATCTCGGTAGCGTTCATGATCGGCGGGCGCCTCGCCACGCATGCGGTGCTCGGGCGCATGCGCCACGCCGGCATGAATTTTCATCAGGTGGCTATCGTCGGCAGTGGCAGGCATTGCGAATCGATCATGAAAAGGATAGAGCGCGCGAGTCATTCGGGCTTTCGCACGATCGCCGTATTCAACGCTTCGCCCGATGTACCGATGACCGCGCGCGTTCCCGTCTTCGATGACTTCGACGCCTTCGTGAGTCATGTCCGCGAGCAGCGTGTGCACGAAGTGTGGCTCGGGTTGCCGTTGTCGCAGGACCGGACCATATTGCGCTTCGTGAACGAGTTTCGTGAAGACCTCGTCAACGTGCGCTTCATCCCCGACGTGCGCAGTCTCGCGCTTTTCGAAAGCAACGTAAGCGAGCTGCTGGGCGTCGCCGCCATCAATCTCGTGGTCTCTCCGCTTTCGCAGCGCGCGCTGCTGCAAAAAGAAGTCTTCGACCGGCTCTTCGCACTCGCCGCGATTTGCGCCGTCGCGCCGCTTTTGATCGGCATCGCCATTGCGGTGAAGTTCAGTTCGCCCGGCCCTGTCCTGTTCAGGCAGCGGCGCAAGGGCGCGGACGGGCGTGTCTTTACCATCTACAAGTTTCGCTCGATGCACATGCACACCGAAGAGGCCGGCGTGCTCAGCCAGGCCACGCGCAACGATTCGCGCGTGACGCGCGTCGGCGCGTTCCTGCGCCGCACGAGCCTCGACGAACTGCCGCAGTTCTTCAACGTGCTGCGTGGCGATATGTCCGTGGTGGGGCCGCGTCCTCACGCGTTGGAACATGACGACCTCTATCGGAAGGTCGTGTCGGGATATATCCATCGATACCGCATCAAGCCGGGCATCACCGGCTGGGCGCAGGTGAACGGCTTTCGCGGCGAGACGGACAGGATAGAAAAGATGGAAGCGCGCGTGGCCCACGATTTGTACTATCTGGGGAACTGGTCGTTCGCGCTGGATATGCGGATCATCGCCGCGACGATTTTCAACGGGCTGCGCAGCATCAACGCATATTGATTCGCTCATCGACCGTTCGTTCGAAGCGGCGCTCGAAATCGTCCTTTTCAGAATCGAAGAAGCGTCTAATCCGGACTCGACTGCGACATCTCCGAGTGCGCGAGATTGCCGTCGGCATCGAGGATGACGAACATCGGCTCGAAACCGAATGCGGCTTCGAGCCAGCGGAACGCGGCCTTCGGGTCCTGATACGACAGCGCGCTGGACAATCCTTTGCTGCGATACGCATCAGGCATGTCGATGCCTCCGGTTTCAGGCAGCCAGCACTTCGGTCACGGCTTCCACTTTCGCGACAGCCGCCGCATGTTCCTCGATCAGACGATAAACCGTCTCGCCCGGCACGGTTTCCGATTCAAGCAACTCGTTCGCGATTGCGCGCAGCACCGGCTCGTTCGCCTGCAACAGCGCGTAGCATTCGCCGCTCAGATCGTGCAGCAGCGTGTTCGCGTGCTCGATCGAATTCTTCAGTTGCAAGCCCGCATACTGCTGCGGCAGCGACGCGAGGCTGAACAGATTGCCGTCGGCGTTGAAGCCGAACTTCGACACCATGTCGAGACTGATCCGCGACGCTTCCTGGAGATCGCTTGCCGCGCCGCTCGACGCTTCGTCGAACATCAGCAGCTCCGCGTTGCGGCCGCCGAGCAGCACCTGAATTTCGTTGCGCAATTCCGTTTCGCGGTAGAGATGCTTGTCCTGCATCTTCGTGATGAGCGCAACGCCCAGCGCGCCGCCGCGCGGAAGAATCGTCACTTCTTCGAGCACGCCCGTGCCGAGCAGCGCCGCGACGAGACCGTGACCGGCTTCATGCACCGCGATGCGCGTGCGTTCGTCGTCGGACAAGGCGCGCTCCGCGCCGTTGATATCGCCGATGCGCGCAATCTTGATCGCTTCCATGAAATGCTTCGCGCCGACCTGGCGCTCGCCCGCCTTGCGCGCGACGAGACCCGCCTGGTTGCAGATCATCGACAGCGTGGCCGGCGAAAGGCCCGTCGTCAGGCGCGCGAGCTGATCGAAGTCGATGTCGTCGCTTTTCGTCTTCAGATTCGCCGCGTAGAAGCGCAGGATTTCCGCGCGGTCGTCGAGGCTCGGCAGACGCACCTGCACGGTGCGGTCGAAGCGCCCCGGGCGGCGCATCGCTTCGTCGAGATTGTCCGGATGATTCGTCGCCGCGACGATGATCACTCCTTCGTTCGACGCGAAGCCGTCCATCTCCGCGAGCAGTTGATTGATGATGCGATTGCTCTCCGCTTCGACCGGGCCGCCGCCGGTATCGGTGCGCTTGCCGAGGCCGTCGGCTTCGTCGATGAAGATGACGGTCGGCGCGTTCTTGCGCGCGAGCTCGAAGAGATGCTTCACCTTCTGGATGCCGACGCCGTAATACTTCGCGCTGAAATAGCTGCCGGTGATCGCGATGAAGTTCGCACCGCATTCGCCCGCGAGCGCCTGCGCGAGCCGCGTCTTGCCGACGCCCGGCCCGCCCGTCATCAGGATGCCGCACGGCGCGCGCACGCCCATGCCGGTAAATTGTTCGGGCTCGGTGAGCCATGCGCGCACGTCGTTGAGCGCGGCTTTCGCTTCGCCTGCGCCGATGACGTCATCGAAACGCAGCGTCGGCGACGTGCCGAGCAGTTGCGCGCCGCCGCGCATTTCACGTCGCATGAACCAGAGCAGGCCGCCGACCATCAGCAAGGGCAGCAGCAGGCTCAGCGCGTCGCGCGAACGGTCGAACATTTCGCTCCAGCGCGCGTAGCCGGTGTGTACGTTGGCGTCGGGCAGCCAGACCAGTTGATACGGCGTTGCCGCGTCGGGCTTCAGTTCGCCGAGCAGAAGCGCATTCGAGAACGCGCCGTTATGGTCGGCGACATAATACTTTTCGCCCTTGACCGTGGAGACGAGGATCGCGTCGGGGCTGACGCCGATCGTCGCGACATTGCGCTCGCGGATGTCGGTCAGCATTTCCGATGCATCTTTTTCCCGATGCGCCCACGCCGACGCGTCATGACGCATCTGACTCGCGACGCCCGTCAGCGCCGTGGCTTGCGACGCCGCCTGATGCGCCGCCTGACGCCAATGCAGGAAGCTCGCACCCGCCACGAGCGCAGCCAACAACACAATCAACGCGATATAACGGCCAGCGCGTGACCGAAGCGAATTCCTTGCCGGTTTCATCAATTTTTTCCTGATGGGGCCGCGAAGGCGGCACCGTTCAATCTTTCGTCGGATGAAAGCATCCGAACGTGTCTCTGTTGATGCTTCGGTGTGCCTCGGTGGTGGGATGCCCGCGTGTGGCTTGAATGCTCAAGACGGCGAAGCGATCGACCTTGAACCGCAGATCGTCAACCATGCGAGCATGGCCCTTTTATGGGAAGTGCTCCGCTGGAATGGTGCCCTTAAAGCATGACCATTCGATAACGCGGAACAGCGCGCGAACGAGCGTCACCGCGCCCTTTCAGACTTGCGTCCCTCTTTTAATTAACGGCAGACGACGGGTCTTCTTGACGGCAGTGAAAGGCGGATGATCCGCGCTCGCGCTTGAATAGCAGGAGCGATGGCGATGCAGGACGAGGCCAAGAATATCACGGCAGAAAACATTGCTCCATCCGGTAAGGAATACTGCTTGCTTCCGGCTGGTTACGGTCCGCGCACATGGGGCGCGCGGACCCAATCTACAGGAGAGAAATCATCATGTTGTATTACGCACTGGTCTTTTTCGTCATCGCGATCATTGCGGCCGCGCTCGGGTTCGGCGGCATTGCGGCGGGGGCCGCGGGCATCGCGAAAATCCTGTTCTTCATCTTCCTCGTGATCTTCCTCGTGACGCTGGTGATGGGCCTCATGCGACGCTGACGCCGCCGTTGTCAGCGGTCATGTCGGGCGCCGTGCGATTCGTGTCGCGCGGCGCCTCGTCGTGCGATGCCGTTATCGCACAACGGCCGAATGCGGCGCTGCCTGGCGTCGCACGATCCAGTTGAAGAGCGGCGTGGCCATCAACGTGCTGAGCACGGCCATCAGAACGAGGATCGAGAAGAGTCCCGGCAGGATCACGCCCGCCGCGAGACCGATGTTGATGATGATGAGTTCCATCAGGCCGCGGGCGTTCATCAGCGCGCCGATCGCCATGGCGTCGCTTGCATTCTCGCCGTTCATTCGCGCGGCTGCCCAGCACGCGATGCCCTTGCCGCCGAACGACGCGATCAGGATCGCGATGGCGGCGACGAGGATGGCCGGGTCCATCAGCATGTCGAGCCGCGTGTTGAGGCCGGAGTAGGCGAAGAACATCGGCAACAGGAACACGACGACGAAGGGCTGCAGCATGTCGCGCAGCTTCGTCGTGAGCGGGCCGCGCGGCAGCGCGACGCCGAGCAGAAAGCCGCCGAAGACCGCGTGGATGCCGATGGCGTCCATCGCGAACGCGCACAGCGAGAACAGCGCCAATACCGTGGCGAGCACGCTCGTCGGCAGCGGCGCGTTCGGATTCAGTCCGACGGCGAGCCGGCGCAGCAGCTTGCTGCCCGCGAAGATCATGAAGAGCGCGAACGCCGCGCCGCCGCCGATCGCGGCATACGCGCCGATCCAAGAGCCGCCGAAGCTCGCGAGCACGATGGCGAGGATGCACCATGCGGCGGCGTCGTCGCATGCGCCCGCGGTCAGCGCCAGCGTGCCGAGCGGCGTGCCGGTGAGCCCGCGTTCGTGGATGATGCGCGCGAGCATCGGAAACGCGGTGATCGCGATCGCGGCGCCGAGAAACAGCGACGCCTCGTAGAGCCGCACCTTCCCGCCGAAGAGGCCGGGGATCGTGAGCAACCAGGGCGTGAGCGCGAACGCGAGCGCGAACGGCGCGACGATGCCGGCGAGCGACACGCTCATCGCGCTCTTCGCGCGGGCGCGAAAGTGATCCGTGCGGAACTCCGTGCCGACGAGAAACATGTACAGCCCGATGCCGAGCTGCGCGGCGACGTAGAGCGCGCCCATCGTCGGTTTTGGGAAGAGCGCCTGCTGCCATTGCGGCAACAGGAGGCCGAAGAGCGACGGGCCGAGCAGCACGCCCGCGATCATTTCGCCGACCACTTGCGGCTGACCGACACGTTGCGCGAGCCGGCCGACGAGCTGGCTCGCAAGCACGATCACGGCGGCCTGGGCGAAGAAGTAGACGGAGAGCTGGGAGGTTTGCATCGGTCGAGCGTCGGGAAAATGAACGACGGGAGTCTGATGCCGGGGAAGGGGCATGTCAACGATGCAACGGTATCAAAGTTTCAAAACGAAAAAAAAGCCCGCTGAAAACGCAGGCTTCAAAATAATCGCTAATGGTCTCGCCTTGTATTAATTCTGCAAATGTTCCGGATTACCGGATACGCGAAATCACATTCACCCCAACGCCACCACCGCAATCTCCACCAGCAACGCCGGCGACGCGAGCTTCGCCTGCACCGTGGCCCGCGTGGGCGCACACCCTTGCGGCACCCACGCATCCCACACTTCATTCATTCCCGCGAAATCCCGATCAATATCCGCGAGCCACACTTGCGCCGATACCAGCCGCGTTTTATCGATGCCCGCCTTGTCGAGAAAGCCGTCGATTTTCTCGAGCACTTTCGCTGTCTGCAGTTTCACATCGGGCGTCTGATCGGCCGATGTCTGTCCGCCGATGAACACGAGTCCCGCCGCCTTCACGACGCGGCTCATACGTTGATTGGTGTCGATGCGAACGATATCGCTCATAAGATTTCCTCCGGTAAAAGTGTGTTCAATGCGTGATCAACTGCGATGCGCCCGCAACAGAAACCGCACCGCGCGAGAATCGATCGACGGCGAACGCATCGAGCGAAATCGACGGCGCGCCATCGAGCATCAGTTCCGATACGAGCTTGCCGCAGCCCGGCCCGAGCTGAAAGCCGCTGCCGCAATAGCCGAACGAGTAATACAGATCCGATGCCTTGCGGCTCGCCGAAATCACCGGCAATTCATCTTCGGTAAAAGCCTCGACGCCCGCCCACGCGCGATTCACGCCGAGATGGCGCAGATGCGGAAACAGATCGGTGACGGTGCGCGCGCTCTTCACGAGACGCACGAAATCCACTTCGCCGTGTCGATTCGCGAGATCCGCAATGCCGATCAGCTTCCCGCCGATCACCACGGTGCCGTTATCGAACTGCTTGAACGAGAGCGGCCGGCCCGTCGCGCCGAGCGTCGCGCGGCAGAACGGCGCGACGCGATGCGTGACCATCAGCATCAGGCCTTCGGGATGAACCGGCACCGGCTCGCTCACCTGTTTCGCCAGCTCGCCCGACCACGCGCCCGCCGTGACGAGCAGTTGCTTCGCGCTGAACGTGCCGCGCGGTGTGGTCGCGAACCAGCGCGTGCCACGCTGTTCGATGCGGCGCACCGGCGCGCCTTCCAGAAAGCGCGCGCCGAGCTTTTGCGCGGCGAGCCGGAAGGCGGTCGTCGTGCGAAACGGCAGCGCGTAACCATCGCGCTCGACCCAGATGCCGCCCGTCACATGCCGCGCGAGCGCCGGTTCGAGTTCGAGCACCGTTTGCCGGTCGATCACTTTCTCGTGCGTGAAGCCCCGCGATTCGAGCAGCGCGACGCGTTCGCGACAGGCTTCGAGTTCGTCGTCGGTTTCGGCGATCTTCAACTGGCCCGACGGCACGAAGCCGCCATCCTCGCCGATGAGATCGCTCATGCCGTGCCACATTTCGCGCGACATCAGCGCGAGCGGAATCTCCGGCAGCGGGCGCCCGAGCGTGCGCACGCCGCCCGCGTTCACGCCCGAAGAATGACGCGCGACGTAATCGGCTTCCAGCACGATGACCTTCGCGCCGCGCCGCGCGAGATGAAACGCGCTGCTCGTGCCGTGCAGCCCGCCACCAACGACGAGCACATCCGCTTCCTGCACGTCGGTCGCATCATTCACCGGCGAGTTCTCCGAGCGTGAGCGGCTTGATCGGTGGACGGATGCGGTAATAGCCGACTTCGGCGGGCGAGACCTGCCGCGCATCCGCGATGACTTCAGTCACCGTGAGACCGCACATGCGTCCCTGGCACGGACCCATGCCGCAGCGCCCGAACGATTTCGCCTGATTCGGTCCGACGCAGCCCAGTTCGACGAACTTGCGCAGCTCGCCCGCCGTGACTTCTTCGCAGCGGCACACGATGGTCTCGTCGCCCGGAATGCGATTGATCTCGCGCGGGCGATAGAGGCTGTCGAGAAACGGCCGGATGCGCATGACGTTTGCGAGCGCGCGTCGCAGCGGCGCGGCTTCGGCATCGCGCCTGGCCGTGTCGATCGCGCCGAGTTGCGCCGCCGCAGCCAGCCCCGCGAGCGTGCCTTGCAACGCCGCGGCCTGCGCGCCGCCGATGCCCGCGCCATCGCCCGCGACGAAAATGCCCGGCACGTCGAGCTCACCCCACGCATCGACCTTGGGCGTGAAGCACAGTTGCGCATCGTCCCAGCGATGCGTCGCCCGCAGCGCATGCGTGAACTGCGTGTTCGGCACGACGCCCTGATGCAGCAGAATCACGTCCGCTTCGATGCGACGCGCGACGCCTTGCGTCGAAAACTTGAGCGCCGCCGCGCGCTCGACATGATCCGTGCCGATGCGCGATTCGACGCGCAAATCGTCGGCGGCTTCGAAAATCGGCACGCCTGCTTCGCGCAGCGTGCGGATCAGTTGCAATCCCTTCGACAAAAACGGCCACGCGCGCAGCGCCGACAGCAGATGACGCTTCGCGCGCCAGCGGTCTTCGTGACGCGTCGTATCGACGAGCGCGCGGATCGGCACGCCCGCGCGCACGTATTGCCAGCCGAGCAGATAGAGCAGCGGCCCGCAGCCCGCGAGAATCGGCGGCGCGGCGGGCACTTCGCCCGCGCTCTTCAAGAGGATTTGCGCGGCGCCCGCCGTCAGCACGCCGGGCAGCGTCCAGCCGGGAATCGGAAACGGCCGCTCCAGCGCGCCGCTCGCGAGAATCACGCGCTTGGCATCGAACGCGCCGATCTTGCCGTCCTTCAGATAATTGACGCCGCGCTCGCGCGTGACCTGCCATACGCTCGCATTCGTCACGTGCCGCGCGCCCGACGCGGCGAACGCCTTCGCGACATCCGCGCCCGCCGCGTAGTCGGGTCCAAGAATTTCCTTGCGGCGCGCATCCGCCTTTCCGATCGCGCGATAAATCTGCCCGCCCACGGCGTCCTGCTCGTCGATGAGCACGGTCGAAAGACCCGCGCGTGCCGCGCGTGTCGCCGCACTCATGCCGGCGGGACCGGCGCCGACCACGACGACATCCACCGCGACGGAATCGAAATCAGCGGCCATGCGCGTTCTCCAGCGAAGCATCGACGGAATCCGAGGGCGGCAGATCGCGCGCGCCTTCCTGCGAGCGCACGCGCATCCCGGCTTTCACTTCGACCATGCAGCTCTGGCGGCTCGGCACGCCGTCGATCTCGACGAGGCATTCGAAGCACGCGCCCATCATGCAATACGGCGCGCGCGGCGCACCGGAGACGGGCGTCGCACGAAAGCGCGAGATGCCCGCTGCGAAGAGCGCCGCCGCCACCGAGCGGCCGGCGGGCACGGAGAGCGTTTCGTCGTTGAAAAAGATGTCGACATGGCCGGCTTCGGCGCCATTCAACGGCCTGAAAAGCGTGTGATTCGATTGGACTGTCATGGCAAGCTCAATGTGCGGGAGTCAGTTCTCGTGCGTTCTCGAAGCGGCGCGCGGAGAAGTTCGGCAGTTCGCCGGGCATCGGCGCACCCATGATCCACGGCGCGACGCGCAGCGCATGCGCGGCGGCGAGCGTCACGCCGCTATGGCAGGTGACGACGAACGCGCCCGGATGCTTCGTCGACTGGTCGTAGATCGGAAAACCGTCGGGGCTGTAGACGCGCAACGCGGCCCACATGCGTACCAGCCGCACGTGCTTCAGCATCGGAAAGGCGCGCACGCCGCGACGCGCGATGTCGGCGAGCACGTGCGTCGTGGTGAAATCGTCGAAGCCGACTTCCTCCATCGAATCGCCGAACTGCACGGTGCCTTCGTCGGTCTGCCGCACGTTGAGCGTCGGATAGTGGAGAAACGGCGCGACGCGCTCGCTCACCAGCACTTGCCCGCGATTCGGCGCGACCGGCGCATGCAGCCCGACGAACGGCGCGAGCGTGCGATTGCCGAGGCCCGCTGCGAGCACGACGCGCGCGGCGCGATAGGTTCCGCGTTTGCCATGCACCGTGAAGCCGTTCGCTTCCGGCACGATGCGTTCCGCGCGCTCGGCGGATACGAGCTTCACGCCGCGCGCCTGCATCGCGACATGCAGGCCGCGCAGCAGCTTGAGCGGATTCACGTGGCCGTCCATCGGCGTATAGCTCGCGCCGATCACCGCAGGCCCGGCTTGCGGAATGCGCTCGCGAACTTCCTTCGCATCGAGCATCTGGAACGGGTAGTCGCCAAGTTCGGCTTGCAGCGTCGAGAGGCGCTTGTTGCGCTCGGCGAGCTCGTCGTCGTTGAAGCAGAACTGGAAGCCGCCCGGCTGACGCAAGGCCACGTCGATGCCCGTTTCGCTCAGCAACGCTTCGGCGAAACCGGGCCAGCGCGTCGACGACGAGCGCGACCACGTCGCATAGGGCGACAAGCCATAGCCCTTGCCCTGTATCCACACGAGGCCGAAGTTGCCGCGCGACGCGCGAAAGCCGCCGTCGTCCTCGTCGAGCACGGTCACGCGCGCGCCTTCGCGTGCGAGTCCGTAGGCGACGGCCGAACCGACGAGGCCGCCGCCGAGAACCAGTACGTCGGGACTTGCAGATGTCATCGCGCTTCTCCGATCAGAATGCGATCCAGTCCGACCATGCGGTCGAGCAGGATCATCAGCAACACCGTGCCGACGATCAGCACCGCCGAGACGGATGCGACCAGCGGATCGATCGTCTGCGCGATCTGGTTGTACATGGCGACGGGCAGCGTCGTGGTGCCGGGCGTCGCGACGAAGATGGTCATCGTCAGCTCGTCGAAGCTCTGGATGAACGACAAGACCCAGCCGCCCGCGACGCCCGTGCGGATCATCGGCAGCACGACGCGGCGAAACGCGGTGAAGCGGCTCGCGCCGCACGAAAGGGCGGCCCGTTCGGCATCGCGATCCAGCCCGATGGCCGACGACAGCGCGAGCCGCAACGCATACGGCAACACGATGATCACGTGCGCGGCGACGAGCGACCAGAACGATCCCGACAGATGCAGCAGCGACAGAAAGCGCAGGAACGCGATGCCGAGCACGACGGCCGGAATCATCATCGGCGAGAGGAAGAAGCTCGTGAGCGCGGCGCGGCCCGGAAAGCGATAGCGCGCGATGGCGAGCGCGGCGGGCACCGCGAGCAGCACGCCGATGGTCGCCGCCGCGAACGCGAGCCGGATCGACAGCCAGAACGCCGAGACGATGTCGCCGTTCTCGATGATCGCGTGGAACCAGCGCAGCGACGCGCCATCGAAGGGCATCGAAATGAAGCCTTTGTCCGTGAACGCGACGAGCATCACGACGACGAGCGGCGCGAGGATGAAGCTCAGAAAGCACGCGTTGAACGTGAGCCCGAGCCAGCCGTTTTCTTTCATGGTGATCGTCCTCCGCTCAGTCGAAAATGTGCCGGAAGCGGCGTTCGGCGAGACGGCTGCAACCCATCACGATCGCGACATTGGCGATCAGCAGCAGCACCGCGATGCTCGCGCCGAGCGGCCAGTTGAGCGTGCCCAGGAATTCGTCGTAGGCGGCGGTTGCAACGACCTTGAGACGCCGTCCGCCGATCAGCGCGGGCGTCGCAAACGCGGACGCCGACAGCGCGAACACGATGATCGAACCCGACAGCACGCCCGGCATGATCTGCGGCAGCACCACGCGCCGGAACACGGCGAACGGCGAGCCGCCGAGCGAGCGGCCAGCCCATTCCACTTGCGGGTCGAGCTTTTGCATCGTCGCCCAGACGGACATCACCATGAACGGCACCAGAACGTGCGTCAGCGCGATGATCACGCCGGTCATCGTGAAGACGAGGCGCACGGGTTCGTCGGTGATGTGCAGCGCCTGCAGCACGTTGTTGAGCACGCCGTTGTTGCCGAGCAGGATCTGCCAGCCGAGCGTGCGCACGACCACGGAAATGAGCAGCGGCCCGAGCACGATCAGAAGACACAGCGATTGCCAGGGCTTCTTCATGCGCGCGAGCACGATGGTCTCCGGCACGCCGAGCACGATCGACAGCAGCGTGACGGCGAAGGCGAGTCCGGCGGTGCGCAGGAAGATCGTGCCGTAGTACGGGTCGCTCACGACTTCCCAGTAGTTGCCGAGCGTATAGGCCGCCGTGACGCCGGCCGTATCGCTGAACACGCGGAACGACAGCATCAGCGTGAGCAGCAGCGGCACCAGCAACAGGCCGATGAACAGCAGCAGCGCCGGCCCCGACAGCAGCCACGGCGCGGCGCCGGGACGGGCGTCGTCAAGCGTGGCCATGAATCGTCTCCTTGCCGTCTTGCGTCAGCACGCGCAGGTCGTCGTCGGTCCAGTCGAGGCCCACTTCGTGGCCTTCCTCGGGCGGCGGCGCGCCGTGATTCGGCTGTGCGACGCGCAGCTTGCCGAGCGCGGTTTCCACTTCGAGCAGCCATTGATTGCCGACGAACACGCGCGTCGCGATGCGGCCTTTGATGCGCGCAGCGCCCGCATTTCCATTCGCCAGGTGCACTTTCTCCGGACGGATATAGACGTTCACCGCGCCATCGACGTGACGGCCTTCGTGCGGAACATGCAGCGTCGTGCCCGCGACATCGACGATCGCGCAGCGCGGATTGCGTTGCAGCACTTCGCCCGAGAACGTGTTGGTGCGCCCGAGAAACGTCGACGCGAACGGCGTCGCGGGGCGCTCGTAGGCGTCGTAGGGCGTGGACAGTTGCGAGATCGCGCCGCGATGCATCACCGCGATGCGATCGCTCATCGTCATCGCTTCGACCTGATCGTGCGTGACGAGGATCGTCGTGATGCCGAGACGCTTCTGGATCGCGCGCAATTCGATGTGCATTTCCTCGCGCAGCTTGGCGTCGAGATTGGACATCGGTTCGTCGAGCAGCAGCAGTTCGGGCTGCATCGCGATGGCGCGCGCGACCGCCACGCGCTGGCGCTGGCCGCCCGACAGTTCCTTCGGATAGCGATGCCCGAGGCCCTTCAGACGCACGAGCGCGAGCGCCTCTTCGACGCGCGCCTCGCGCTCCTTGCGCTTCACCTTGCGCATCTCCAGCCCGAAGCCGACGTTGCCCGCCACCGTCATGTGAGGAAAGAGCGCATAGCTTTGAAACACCACGCCGATGCCGCGCTTCTCCGGGCGCTCGTTCGTGATGTCGCGGCCATCGAGCAGGATGCGGCCGGTCGTCGGCGTGACGAAGCCGGCGACCATTTGCAGCGTCGTCGTCTTGCCGCAGCCCGACGGACCGAGCAGCGACAGCAGTTCGCCGCGCTCGACCGAAAGATCGAGCGACTCGATCGCCGTGAAATCGCCGTAGCGTTTCGATATGCCTTGCAGAGTCAGGAAAGCCATGCGCCTTGCTCCTCGTCAGACCGACTTAGCGCTCGACCGAGCGGTTCCAGCGTTCCGTCCATTCGGTGCGATGCTGGTTGATCGTGGTCCAGTCCATCGCGGTGAGCTTGCCGATCTGCTCCGGGCCGTAGGGCACGCGCGCGGCGACTTCGGGCGTGAGCCTGACCGTCTTGTTGACCGGGCCGAGACCGATGTTCTGCGCCTGCAACATCTGCACTTCAGGCGTCAGCAAGTACTGCACGAACTGCTGCGACAAGGCGGGCTGCGCATTCTCCGCGATGGCGCACGCCGCCACTTGCAGCGCGACCGCGCCTTCCTTCGGGTAGATGAACTTGAGCGGGAAGCCGGTGTTTTGCAGCGCCACCGCGCGGCCGCTGCCGTAGGGCGCGAGGATCACGTCGCCGGACTGCATCTGGCCGTCCATTTCGCCGGGCGTCGGCGCCCACGAGAGCACATTGGGCGCGACCTGCTTCGTCATCTCCGTGAAACCCGGATCGATGTTCTTCTCGCCGCCGCCCGAAAGACGCGCGAGCATCACGAGCGTGTGCAGGCCGTACGTATTGGTGATCGGCGGCACGCCGAGCTTGCCCTTGATGCGCTTGTCCGTGAGCACCTTCCACGAATCGGGCGGCGGCAGGCCGGCCTTCCTGAACGCTTCCTCGTTGTAGCCGATGCCCGTCGCGACCATGCCGACGCCGACCGCGGTCGGCCCGAGCTTCGCGAGCGGATACACGTCTTTCATGATGGGCGCGTCGTCGAGCTTCGCGCACAGGTTCATCTGCATCGCCTGATACATGGGGCCGTCGTCCATCACCGCGACGTTGATCTGCTGATGGCCCTTTTGCGCCTGGAGCTTCGCGAGCGTGTCGCTCGAATTGCCCGCGACATAGACGATCTTCACGTCATGCGCCTTCTCGAACGGCGGAATGATCTTCTGCCGATAGAGCTGCTCGTTCGAGCCGCCGACGTTCGCGACATAGAGCGTCGTTTCGGCGTGAGCGGCAAGCGCGCCGGTGATGACGAAACCCGCCAGAGCGGTGCGGGACAGGGTGAACAGACGGCGTTGCAGCGCGCTTCTCATGACGATGATCTCCAGTTCCGGGACGTGGGGCGCGGGCTCGTCTGCCCGTCGATGAGAGGCAGTGTCGCGCCGCCGATTCATATCGTCCAATACGAATAAAATACCAATCCATGCAGGGATGATATGGATCAGGGACAGCCAGAATAGGGAAACCACGAGGATGAGCACGCAATGAACCTGAAGCACATCGAGGCGTTTCGCGCGGTCATGGTGTCCGGTTCGATGACCGCGGCGGCCAAGGCGCTGTTCACGTCGCAGCCGAATGTGAGCCGCCTGATTTCGCAACTGGAGCGCGACACCGGCCTGCAACTCTTTCAGCGCAGCGGCGTGCGCCTGATCCCGACGAGCGAGGGCACCGCGTTCTTCCGCGAGGTCGAGCGCGCGTTCGTCGGCTTGCAGGGACTGGCGAACGCGGCGGCGCAGATCCGCAATCTCGGCAGCGGCCGTCTGCGCATCGCGGCGATGCCGTCGGCGGGCATGACGCTCGTGCCGCACGCGATCAAACGCTTCGTCGAGCTGTTTCCGGAAGTCACCGTGTCGCTGCATGTGAATACGTCGGGCACGGTGAATCACTGGACGGCGTCGCAGTTTTGCGATCTGGGCGTCGCGGTGTATGTGAGCGAGGCGTCGGAATGCGAAGTCGAGGAGTTGTCGACCGTGGCCGCCGTGTGCGTGCTGCCGGCGAAGCATCGGCTCGCGGCGAAGCGCGTCATCCGCCCGGAGGACATGGAGGGCGAATCGTTCATCTCGCTGTGTCACGGCGACGGCACGCGCGCCGTGATGGACGACGTTTTTCAGCGCGCGGGCGTCAAGCGCGTGCTCGCCATCGAAGCGCAATACACCGCGATGTGCTGCGAAATGGTGCGGCATGGCATGGGCGTGACGCTCGCGCATCCGATCGTCGCGCGGGATTTTCGCGGGCCGGAGATCGCCATTCGCCCGTTCGTGCCCGCGCCGCGCTTTCCGATGTATCTGCTGTTTCCGCCGCATCGGCCGCGCGAGCGTCTCGCTTCGGCGTTCGTCGACGTGCTGCGTGACTCGCATGAGGAATTGCTCGCCCAGGTCGTTCCGCCCGTGCGCGGACGGACGCGCGCGTGATATCGCCGGCGCACTGTTCACGGTCACGAAGGAGAGTGCGATGGCGGAGCTCGTCAACTGCCTGTGGTTCGATGGCAATGCGCGTGAAGCGGCCGAGTTTTACGCCGCCACGTTTCCCGATAGCCATGTCGGCGCCGGCCATGTCTCGGCTAAGCCGGGCGTCGGGCAAGGGCCGGAACTGACGGTCGAATTCACCGTGCTCGGCCAGCGCTTTCTCGGGCTGAACGGCGGGCCGAACTTCAGGCCGAACGAAGCGGTGAGCTTCATGGTCCACACCGGCAGCGCGGAGGAGACGGATCGCTACTGGAACGCGATCATCGGCAATGGCGGCGAGGAAGGGCCGTGCGGCTGGTGCAAGGACCGCTGGGGCTTCTCGTGGCAGATCACGCCGAAGCGCATGCTCGACATCCTCAAAGGCCCGGATCGCGACGCCGCACGACGCGCGATGGACGCGATGATGCGGATGAAGAAGATCGACATCGCGGAAATCGAGCGCGGGGCGGCGGGCGGGTGAACGGGCTCAGACCACGCAGCGAGGTAACTTCGCCGCAGCTATGTCCCATACAACGCGCGCCCAAGCTTGCGGACAGCGTGATTGCTCCGCGCACGTCGCTTAGCCGATTGAGTGATCAATTTGCGAACAGTAGTTGTCGGTCGAGATAGCTCGCTCTCTGTCATGCCGACGGTTCATGCATATCGCTATGGGGAAAAGCTTCCCCGCAGCATTCGTTTTGTCGAAGAGCCGATGGCACGCACGAGATGGATCGACGGTCGTACAGTCCTCATCCGGTTTGGCCAATCTGCGCCGGGAAAGGCATTGCGAGCTTTTTCATGGCAACGCGCTCAATTCATTCCTCTGCTTAACAGGATGCAGGACGGAGTAAAAATTGGTCGCTTCGCGTTTTTCTTTAGAGCCCATTGAGGTAAAGATAGTCGTGTGTGTTGTGCTGCCTCGGAGAGATCAGATTGTTGCTTTCAGGCAGTTGAAATGGATCACGCTTGTGTCGAAGGAAAGTAATGTATCGAGCCTCAGACAGGTTTTGCACCATGACAGCCGTTTGTTCCTTATATGCGCTGAGTTCGTTGCCTGTCAGCAGTCTTCAATGGTCGCCGCGTGCGTGAGTTTAACGGTAAGCACGGAAACGAATAGCAAGACTGAATATAAGAAATTGTCAAGCATTGCGAAAACACAATAGATAGTTGCGATTCGTCTGATTTATTGAGACTTACGTAAGTCATGACATCACCAGAGCTCGGCTTGTTTCCAACATGCGGCGATGATCGATTTGCGCTT
>NZ_FCOF02000111.1 GCF_001544755.2 Caballeronia catudaia
CTGAACAGCCGGCCGCGCGCAACCCACGCGTTCCATTCGCCATTCGAGGTTTTCGCTGCGACACTTGCCTCAGCGGGTCAACCTAAAAACGCTAAACATTAACCCCCTCGTTGCACTTCGGTTTGAAACCGCCCATCCCACGCAGCAAAATCAGCGGCTAGCTTAGCCGAGGCCACTGGGCCGATAGTCCCGAACTCGCCAGGATGGCGAAACAGTTCCCGGAACGGCCCAGGAGCATCTGCGCCCGCCGCGCGCCAGTTTTACCCGACCAACCCCGCCAACTGCTCCATGCGCTTTCTGAATTCGCGCGCCTTTCCCGCAACGGCGAACCACTGCTCTTCCTGAAATTGGTACGCACCGCCGACTTCGAGCCCGTCGGTGACATGCGGGCAGTCCGGATGGCCATGAACTTCGACGACGTTGTCCACGCTCAGCGCCCAGATGTCTGTGCTGAACTTTCCATCCAGCTTCTTTAAACCTTTGCGCGCAACGAAAAAACTGGCATTTCGCGATTCCTATGTATCGAGTTGGAGAACACGCCGGCCGCACTGTGCGGGTAGAAGGCGCGTCGACGATCGGTGTCAATTAAACGTCGCCAATCGTATAGTGCGAATGAAGGGGCATGACGGGGCGAGAAACTAACGAATTGAACGGCAGATCTTTGGAAAGTCGAATACAGCCACAAATGGAAGAGGATTTTCGAGGGGAGATTCGCCGACTTTTTTCACTTGTCGAACCACTTTCTTGGCTGCGGTCCTTTGTCGCTGATGTGTTCTCGGCTGTCTCCCCGTCGAACAAGCGTCGGTATGGCAGCGACTCAATCAAGGCGATTGCGATCACGCAACGTGGTGGCGGCAACCGGCAACCAATCGACGTCAAGCGTCGTGAGAAACCCGGCGATTGCGTCCGGTGGCCGCCCAGCGGACGCGGGCCAGTAAGCCGCGGCGGAGGAAATCTGATTGACTCGTCGGTTAGGCAAAATCATTCGCTTGCACTTGCCCGGATGCTCGCCGCGGCGATCGCAAGCCGTCTGGTTGCGGCCGGCCTCATCTCCCAGCCGGCCGCTGACTAAACAAACTCGCCCGCAATGCAATCGCTCGATGCCAGGATGCGCGCAAAAGCTGCATCGCAGGGCGTTGCTCCGTCCATCAGGTTCGCCCCACGGGTTCCATCGCCCAGGAGGACGGCGCTCAGGAGGCTAGCGGCTTATCGGAAATAAAAAACTGCCCCGCCGCGTTCCATTCACCGGGTTCCTGCTTAGTCCAAGCCAAACGCATTGGCAAGGAGTCCGCTGACAACTCTACACAAACTGCATTGGATACGTGCTTTCCGTCGCCGACGTAAAACGCGATTGGAACTCGTCCCTCCTGTAGCCATTTTTCGATTGCTTCCCAGATTGACTTGCTTTCTAAATCCGCAATCCAAAAGACCTGGATGTTGCCATAGTGAAAGTGAATCATCATTAGGGAGGTTTTGCCAAAATACCCGACCGCGACGTTTGACGGACTGCCATTCGTCTTGATGTGGTCGGCCACCGATGATTCTATCCGGCATGCCAACACTGGGGTGACATCCGACATTTCGGCCATTCCTTCGGGCCTTCGGTTGAAAGAGGACAGCGATACCAAGGCAGCACTTGCCATGTAGTCTCTACGGTCGCTAGTTGCGTTATCGCGTGACATACTTCTTCGTCCTATCAGTAAATTTCGTTGGAGTCGTATAGCGCAATTGGAGGAGCATGACGGGCGGAGAAACTAACTAGTGAAACGGACGGTTTCCTCGGGGATGAATACAGCCGCGAATGGAAGGGGTTTTCGAGGTAGATTCGCCAACCTCTTTCGCTTCTCGAGCCGCTATCGTGCCGTGATCTTCGTTGCTGATGCCTTACTGGTAACCGGAAACGCGCGGCGGCGGCCCTCGCCGCTCGGAACATCAGCGAGAGCGCCAAGCCGCATGTCGCCGCTCGAGGCAACTGAGGCGGCACCCTCCCGTGTTCGCCAGCGGGTGGCCGGGTCCATCAGGGCGTCCGAAGAAACAGGAGCTAACGCATCCGGGAACATATTGCGCTCGCGGTCAAGCTCATCGCCTAGCGCGAGCACTCGGCGTCCCCCAGCGGCTCAGTAAAGTCGAGCCGCAGGGATACCACCACCCAAGGACAATTCAGTCCGGCAGCGTTCCATCCGACCAGCTCAGAATCACGCAACCATCGTTCATTGCAAATTCAAAAATCTTGCGCATATGACGGTAGAACTTATAGAAGTCATCGTCGCCGAGCGCCTTAATCGGCTCTTCCCATTCGACGAAATCAGCCACCAACTTCGCAGAAACAACAGGACCAACCACTCCGTCGGCTGCCCAACGAAACAGTTCGCGGAACGGTTCTGGGTCGTTGACAGCTGGCATCCGGGAGTCATAGCCAGCGAAGACGGCGAGCTTGCTCAGGTTCACGACAAAATCAAGCCTGCTCTTGAAGCCAAATCCAGCGTTTTCTGTGAACATATAGACAGAGCCGATGTCCAGGCCGTCAGCAAGGCATGGCCAATCAGCGTTCACTTCTACCTCAAGCGCGTCCACATTAATGTGCTTTTGTCGAAAATCGTCATCAACGATACCCTCGAATTTCTTAAGGCCCTTGGATGCTACAAACATTACGGACATCGGTGCTGCTCCCTTTGAATAGTTGAGAAGCGCGCCCGCGGGCTCGAATGAGCCAATTTCTTGGCGCGCTGATCAAGGGAACGACGAAACCGATGCCCCTCTCGGTTAAGACTGAGACGGCGAACGAAGCGCGTTTTGAGAGCAGGCACGATGTAAAACACGTATTAGTGGAAAAAATTCGAACTTCGCCTTTTTTGGCTCTTTTGAAAATGAAGTGGGGTGTGCCAAGAACGCGAGCATCAATCGACCGATGTTTGCGGAGCTTTACCAAAGATGAAGGAAGGCCCTTCG
>NZ_FCOF02000031.1 GCF_001544755.2 Caballeronia catudaia
CGTTCGTCTCTTTGATTCTTACCTGACAGAGTAGATCCCTGCCTTTTCCAACAACGCTCACCACGAGGGCTCTTTACCCACGCAGCTTGTGGCGGTTTGGAGCCTGCTCCTGCAAGCCGACTCCGAAGGGCCTTCCTTCATCTTTGGTAAAGCTCCGCAAACATCGGTCGATTGATGCTCGCGTTCTTGGCACACCCCACCCGAATTTCACCTCTGGCACGACGGCAGGCTTCCGAAGACTCGTGACGCGCAAGGCATTTGTTAAAACGCGATACGCGATGATGTCCGCGGCGCTTTTCGCAGGAGTTTCATGGCAAGGCACCGGCCGTGCCGCGTCGCCCGACGCCGTGTACACGACGACCGTTCAGCTGCGCGACGGTAAAACTCTTACGTGTGATGTCAATCCGCCGGGAGGCGTACAACCCGCGCCTGCATCCTTGACCCAGACGGAGCAGCGCGAAGCCGAGGTGATCGCGACTTACCGGCTTCGTTTGCTGAGCGGACCGAGGTCGGACTATCCCACGGACTATACGGCGCCGCATGTCGTCTGCCGTCCCTAAAAGTAGTCGAGCAAAGGGCACACCAAAAAAAGGGAGACAGCGAAGAATTCGCTGCCTCCGTCCCTGCGGTAGTCCAACAACCGTCTCGCTCGTCGTTTAGAAGCGCGTACGGACACCCGTCGTCAGTTCAAGCTGGTTCGTCGCGCCGAACGTGCTGCCGACCGTATAGCCGCCATGCAGCTTCATGTAGTCGCCAGCCAGATAGAGCTCGGTGCGTTTGGATAGGTGATAGAAGATCGAACCGTAGAGCGTTTCCTTGAAGCCGTTGTGAACGCCGTTGGTCAGATCCGGCGTGCCGATATTCGCGTTGGGAATGTTGCCGTCGGCATTGTACGCGGCGTTATGCACGCGCATCTGCTGATAGCCGAGCTCATAGTCGAAGGCACCCTTCGGCGCGATCTTGAAGGACACGGTCCACGCGTCATCGTGACGCTGAGCTAAGGCTCCCTGACCTCCCAGGTAATGGAAGTAGCCGGCGTTCACGCGGAAGATATCGAAGATATAGTTGCCGCCGACCGACCACGTCTGATTGGTGAATCCACCGTGGTTGACGTGGTTATAGAAGCCCGACAGCGCGAACAGCCCCCCATTGTAGCCACCGGCGAACTGGTAGCTTGATCCCGGCGCAAACGAGGTCGAGTTGCTGAACGCGTAGTTCGCGCTGGCGAACAGGCCATTGCTGAACAGCTTCTTCCACGCGACGCTATTCGTGGACCGCGTGCTTGTCGCGCTGGCCGCGTAAAAGATCATTTGCTTGAAATTGTTCGAGTTGGTCCAGCCGCCCTCCTCGTACCTGAGCTTCGCCGAGCCGTAGGGATCGCCGTAAATCGCCGCAGCGTCACGCGCGATCGTGTTCTGGAAACCGGCGGTCAGCTCGCCGACCATTGGGTTGTCGAGCCCGACCCACGCGTCGCGATCGAATAGCTGGCCCGGATCTTCCATCTGGCCGTCGGCGACACGGTATTCGGCTTCGAGGGCGAAGATGATCTTTGAGCCGCCGCCGATGTCTTCGGCGCCTCTCATGCCGAAGCGGCTGCCGCTGAACCACGGCTCGCCGCCGTTACCCATCCCGATAACGTGATTGCCGTCAGCATCGGCATGGGTGATATAGGTGGGCACGCTCATATCCAGAAGCCCGTACAGCTGAACGCTCGATTGCGCCTGTGCGTTACCCGCCATCAATACGCCGGCCGTCGCCGCCAAGGTCCAACCGATTCTCTTTTTCATCGTCCCCTCTCTGCGCTCGTTGAACGGTCTAATGAACGGCGGCATCGCGTCGAATGCCGCCGCTTCTGCGACTAACCAAACGGACACGATCTTAGGGCACGAAATCTTTCATCGCGGTTTCGCGCTGGGTTGAAACATGTAGGTGATATCCACTCTTGCCTCTTTCGAATCTCGAGTGGGCGGACTGGAGGGTCAAGTGCGGGCGCAAGCCCGGCGAAGCGAACACTTGACGCGCGTGGGTAAATAAGCTGAGGCAGGGCTGGTTGCGGCAGAATGGTCGCGACGAGGGGTGCCTCATAAAGGATGGACCTGTACGGACATTGAAGACCTTGGTAGCCCCCAAGTAATGTGCGAGATGTGCGAGTCCAGTGCCGTGCGCTATGCCCATCGCATGACGCACCCGGAATACCCGCAGGTCCTGACGGTGGGATGCGTGTGCGCCGGACATATGGAGGGCGACCGTGCGCAGGCCGACCATCGAGACAACCAGATGCGCAATCGAGCTAGCAGTCGAAAACGCTGGCTCGGTCGGAAGTGGAAGACTTCGCAGAAGGGAAACGCCTACATCGAAGCCTGTGGGTATCGCGTCACGGTGCACCCGAAAGACGCCAAAAAGGGTTGGCTTGTGACCATTGCTAGCCTGGCGGACCGGAACGATATCTATCGCCCGCGGCGCAGGGTCGAAACGCTCGAGCAAGCGAAACTGGCTGGCTTTGATCTCGTCGCGCCTGCTTGCCCGGAACGGACTGCTGTAGCGAAGCGGCCTCGGCAACAGCCGAGCGACGGGCACAGAGCCCGTCGCGCTGATAACCAGACGGTATCGACCGTGTGCAAGAAAGGCATCACAATGTTGCGGGCCGGTAGATACGTAGATACCGCGTAGCAACTCATACGAAAAACCAGGTATGGGGACAAAGTCGGCTTCCTTTCGTCCGCACGGTGGGTACAAGACTCAACCACGCCCGTCCATGGGTCGCCTCCCGGCCAGTTGCGGTCATCGGATCCGGACCGAAGATGAACATCCAGTCGGCCGCTTCGTCTTCGAAAGCAGCCGTCGAACGAATTGATGACAATCGCGCCGGCGCGCAAGGGTTGAGAAAGGCACGTCGAACTGCGTTCGAATTCGAGAAGCCGTCGAACGACGCGCGCCCTTTGTGAAGCGCGCCGAGGTCAAATCATTGGTATGTCTGGGTGCCGAGGGCCGAGCAGGGAAGAATCGCCAGCGCATCGGAGATGCTGTAGCTGTAGTGGGTGTAACCTCCGGCGTTGATCAGCAAGGAGTCTCAGCGCTCGTCAGACCGTGGCGCAGTCATTCGCGCAGTTTGCGCCGCGACTTCGTTCACGGTTTCCACAGTGCGAACTCGCCATCCGCCAGTTCCTGTTTGAGAAAGTCGATGCAAACGCGCCCCTTCGCCGATTGCGCCGCGCGTGCGGCCGATATTGCCCATACGTCCGCCGGTTGCTCCCAGGCTGGCAGCACGCGCTCGAGCGTGCCTTGCGCGAGCGCTCGCGCCACATACGACTGCACGACCATCACGATGCCGTGACCATCGTGGGCCCAGCGTAAGACCACGTCGCTGTGATTGGAAGCCAGCGGCCCGGTAACTTTCACGGTACTCCAGCCTCCCGGGCCGAGCAGACGCCACACGCCGAACGGCTCGTCGCGCTCGCGGAAGACGAGACAGTCGTGCGCGCGAGTTCGTCGACGCTCTTCGGGCGTCCGAGCATGTCGAGGTAGCCGGGCGCTGCGCACAACACGCGTGGACTTACGGCGATGTGATGCGCGATCAGCCCCGGCTCCTGCACCGCTCCCACGCGAATGTCGAGATCGAAACCCTCATCGACGAGATTGACGCGCCGGTCGACAAGTTCCAGCCAGATTTCGAGCTCGGGATAGCGCTTCTTCATCAGCGACACGATGGGCGCGATGTGACTGCGCCCGAGACGCTGGCTCGAACTCATCCGCAGCGATCCCCTAGGATTTACCCGCAGGTTGGATAGATCGTCGCGCATCGCATCGACGTCCTGCAGGATCGCGCGCGCCCATCGATTGACCGTTTCGCCGTCGGTCGTGAGCGACACGCGGCGGGTGGTGCGATGCAGCAGCTTTACCTCGAGCGTCATCTGGTATGGGACCGGTTTAATCGCGGTTCTGGGCAGGACGTACCAGGAAGCGGACTGGGAATGTCGATCATCAAGCGCATTGCAGACCAACATGCTGCCGAGGTGTCATTGGCCGATGGGCTCGGCGGGACAGGGTTGAACGTAAGATTGCGCTTCTTGACAGCATAAACGATCTACGGCCGCATCCCGCCCGGCGGTGCCATTGCCCTGCATGAACGTTTGCACGGCACCATGCCGGTTTTCTCGAGACGTATCGCAGGCCTACGAACAGCGTCGTTCTCTGCGAGCGGTTGTCGCAAAGCGCGCATCCGGTCGTGAAGTGCGGTCGAGACTTCGCTCGGTTGCTCCGGGACGTCAAATCGCTGCCGGGCATGTCAGAAGTGCGGTGATATCGCATGTAATGCAGTTGAATTACAATGCAGGAGAACCGAACCACTGAAAGGAGTCGCGTTATGGCTGCGAGTGCATTGGTACAGACGCGCATCGATCCGGTGCTGAAAGAACGCGCGGCCGCGGTGCTCGAAAACATGGGGCTGACTGTCTCCGACGCCGTGCGTATCCTGCTGACGCGCGTCGCAAATGAAGGTGCGCTTCCTTTCGCATTCGCTGCTGACCCTGCCCTCCATGACGCCTGGTTCCGCGCGAAAGTACAGGAGGCATTAGCCGATCCGCGGCCGGCTATTCCGGACGATGACGTCGAAGCCCATTTCGCTAAACGTCGCGCGGCAGCGCTGCGTAAAGCCGACGGTGATGCGTGAGGCTTGAATGGTCGATCTTCGCGCCTGAGGACCGAGACCGAATTTTCGACCACATCGAAGCCGAGAGCCCGCGTGCTGCCGTTATGGTCGATGATCGGATTCGCACTCAAGTCCGCCAACTGCTTCAGTTCCCTGAGACTGGCCGGCTGGGTCGCATCGACGGGACTCGTGAGATAGTCATAAGCCATGGAAACCCTTGCCACATAAGGCAATCTGACCTGTTAGCGGAGGCATATCTTGGCTGAGCCTCGGAGCGTCGAACTCGTATGGTCGAAATAAGTCGCCGAGATGACCCACATTAGCCGAATTGATGCACCCATTAGCGGAAATAGCGAACCTCAACACATGGCAATGCGAAGGGGAAGTCCGTCATCTGGTGGCACAACGACTCGTCGACATGTCGCATCTGCTCGGTGGCTTGACGACCGTTAGCAAGAACTACTGCTAACGCGTAGCTGTTTCCGCTTCGACGACCGGCAATTCCCGACCCACTTCGGTCATACGCCTCTGCACTATCACGACGGCCGCTTCCAAGGCATAGCGGCCATCGATTCTGAGCCCACCGCCTTGTACTTAGCGGTTACTGACATCCAGAGGCCGCGTTGATGAGGCAGTCGCAGTATGCTTTCCCGACACTCGCTCGTCGAGGCGCTGTTCGCTATCGGACGCGGCCGGCGTGAATTGACCATCGGGAACCGTGCGAGAAACGGCGAGCGCGGTCGACGCCTTGGTGAACCAGAGAAACGCCGATGTGATCTGCGTCGTAGCCATCGGCCAAAGCGCCACTGCCGTGCAGCGCGTGATCGACGCGGCGCGTCCCAACGGCGACTTCGCGCGCTGCGTATTCGGGGTCGCCTCCTCGGCCGCTTCGCCCGGGCTGCAATGGATCGCGCCGTTCAGCGGCTTTTCGATTGCGAAGTATTTTCGCGATCGCGGTCAGCATGCGCTCGTCTTGTTCCGCTTGGCTCGGAACAGAAGATCGATGTGTTTCCCGTTTTATCCACTGCTCGGCAAAGATACTTCCACGAGCCCTTGACCTTGATATAGATCTCGTCAACTGGCCAACTCTTGCCGACCGGACGCTTGAGCTTCCGAAATGTCTTTTCTAACAGATGCATCACCTTGATAACCCAGCGATGCACCATCCAAACGATCGCCGCCAACATCGCGCTCAGCCAGCATTTCCTCAAGCTTGCGAAGACTCAGCGAGTAGGCAACGTACCATCGCACGCATAGCAGCAATGCGGATAGTGCAGCCGCTTCAGACTGCCCGGAGCAAACGTCGTTTGGCGTCAGTGTCTTCTCCATCGCGCGGTCAAAGCGTTTTCGTCAAGCTCGAATTCTACCTTCTCCGGGTTAATGCGACAGAACCGTTCTGACGCGGTAAGCACATGAATTTGAAAGAATGAAGTGCCGATCTCGTGGAATGAGTTGAAGGAGGTAAAAAGCGGCGACCAGTGGATGATGGCGCAGGCTAGCCACCGACAACGCACGCTCGCAGTAGGCGCCCGTTTCCCAGCCGATCAAGCTGCGTTCCGGGTCCTCTCCAATCAGATGGAGCGTGTCGCCCCGATGCCATAGCGCTTGACTCCCGCCTGCCCGAGAACTTACACAATGACTTCAGCGCCCTTCTTGCTCATGTACGTCTCTGATACTTAAAAGTGGGAATACGAAACGAAGCCTGGGACAGACAGGCGATGCGGATTGACGCCGAAAAGCGACATCGCGATGAGTCAGGTTAGGCAATCGGATCCGGCGTGACTAGCTGTACCTGGGATTGTCGACGCAGTCGAATGGTTGAGTCACTCCATACCATGGCTTAACGTGCGCTCGATGTGGTCAGGCGTATTGCCCTTCATAGGAGTGTTCGGAGCGAAGGCTCTTGCCTCAACCGTGTCTGCTGCCCGCTCCGCACGACGCGAGAAGGCAGGAGCACTATGCGACGCGCGAGGAACGCATAAAATCGAATCACACGGACTCAACGATGAGCGGCCATGCGCATTTTAGTGATCGAAGACGAACCGAAGACCGGTGTCTACCTGAAAAAGGGTTTCGAGGAGTCGGGCTATGCCGTGGATGTCGCCGCCGACGGCGCCGAAGGCCTGATTCTCGCGAAGGAGTCCGAGTACGACGTTATCGTGCTCGACGTTATGCTTCCCGCCATGGACGGCTGGTCGGTGCTCAAGGCGCTGCGCGCCACGCGTACGACGCCAGTCCTGTTTCTCACTGCACGTGACGACGTCAGCGATCGCGTCAAAGGCCTCGAACTGGGCGGCGACGATTATCTCGTCAAGCCCTTCGCATTCGTCGAACTGCTCGCGCGCGTGAGAACGCTCGCGCGGCGCAGTCCCCCGCGCGAGAGCGATGTGATGAAGCTCGGTGACCTCGAAATCGATGTCACGCGGCGGCGCGTGCGGCGTGGCACGACTCGCATCGACCTGACGCCGCGCGAATTTTCACTGCTGCAACTGCTCGTGCGCCGCCAGGGCGAAGTGATGACGCGCACGCAAATCGCGTCGTATGTCTGGGACATGAACTTCGACAGCGACACCAACGTCGTCGAAGTCGCCATTCGCCGGCTGCGTGCCAAGATTGACGACGCCTTTCCCGTCAAGCTCATCCATACCGTGCGCGGCGTCGGTTACGTCGCCGAACTCAAAGAGCCCGCCTGATGCCCGCGCGCGCGCTCACCACGACGCTTGCGCTCAGTTTCGCCGGCACGACGCTCACGGTGTTCGCCCTCGTGGGGAGCACGCTCTACTTCACGCTCGATCGGGAAATCAAGCGCCAGGACGATCTCGACATCGTGCTGATCGCGCGGCATACGCGCAGACTTGCCGAGGAACTCCGCTCCGAGGATGACGTGCGCGAGCACGCGGACCGCCTCACGAGCCAGGTACTCGGTCATCAGGCGCTGTCGATGGAGATTCGCGATGCAGGCGGCGCAAATCTCGTCGAACACAACACACAAAGCCTGGCCGACGCGACATTCCCGGCAGCGGCGCTCGCGGGACGCCTCGGCGCGTCGCAACGAATCACGGAGCGCGACGTGCTCGAATGGCAAAGCGCACGCGGTGTGCCCGCGCGGGGGCTCGCTGCCGACGCGACGCTTCGCGACGGCACGCCCGTCATCGTCGTGATCGCCCGCGACATGACCGACCGCTGGCGGCTGCTGGACCGTTATCGCGAGCGGCTCTATCTGGCGGGTAGCGTCGGCATGCTGCTCGCGTTCGCGGCGAGCTGGCTGCTCGTGCGCGAGTCGCTGCGCCCGTTGCGCGACATGGCTGCGCGCGCCGGAGCCGTGACGGTCGAGCGTCTCGACACGCCGATCGAAGTCGATGGCGCGCCGCGCGAACTGGAAACACTCGTCGAGTCCCTCAACGCGATGCTCGAGCGCCTGCACGGCGGCTTCGAGCGCATGTCGCAATACACGGCCGATCTCGCGCACGACATGCGCACGCCGCTCGCCAATCTGCGCGGCGCGACCGAAGTGGCGCTCTCCCGCGCGCGCTCTGTGCCCGAATACGAGGCGCTGCTCGAATCGAATCTCGAGGAGTGCGAGCGTCTTTCCCGGATGATCGAAAGCGTGATCTTCCTTGCACGTGCGGAGCATCCGCAGTTCGTGACGGCGCTTGCCGAGTTCGATGCAAAGGAGGCGCTCGCGCAGATCGCCGACTACTTCGAGGGGCTCGCGGACGATGCCGGCGTGAACATCCGCGTGACGGGCAGCGGCCGCCTGCGGGCGGACAAGGAACTGTTCCGGCGCGCCGTCGGGAACCTGCTCGCCAATGCGCTGCGGTACACGCCGCGCGGCGGCGAGATCACGATGAGTGTCGCGCAGACGGCCAGCGCGCTCGAGGTCACCGTTGCCAATCCCGGCACGCCCATCGACCCCGCGCTGCTGGAACGGATCTTCGACCGCTTCTACCGCGCCGATGCCTCGCGTCATAGCGGGCCGAAGTCAACGGCTTCGGCCGGTCTCGGACTCGCGATCGTGCGCACGATCATGGCCTTGCACGGCGGCAAGGCGAGCGCCATGAGCGACGTGAACGGCACGCGCTTCATTCTGAGCTTTCCGCGTCGCTGAGCGGACCGCTGCTCTGGCGAGGCGATTCCGTGTACCCACTCGGCGATGTGCGGTCGCCGCTACGCGGTTCCGCACTTGCGCCAAGCGACGCACGACCCCATCCGCCGCCCAGCGCCTGCAGCAGGTGCACGCTCGCATCGAGCCGGCGGCCGGCGATCTGCTCTTCGTTGCGTTCATTGCTGAGCGCGATGGTCTGCGCGGTCACGACGTCCAGATAGTTCACGGCGCCCGCCTGATAGCGGTTGGTCGTGAGCTTGAGCGAGAGCTGCGCGGCGACCGTCGCACGTTGCTGGCTCACGGCTTCACCGGCCAGCGTATCGAGCGCGCTCAGGTTGTCCTCGACCTGCTGGAACGCCGTGAGCACGGTTTGCCGGTAGCCCGCGACCGCGGCGTCGTATTGCGCATTGGCCTGTTTGAGCGAGGCGTCGCGCCGGCCGCCGTCGAAGAGCGTGCCCGCGAGCTGCGCGCCGAGCGACCAGAAGAGGCTCGGTGCGGTGAGCCATGGCGCGAAGAAGGTGCTTTCGAGTCCCGCTGATGCCGAAAGGGTGAGGTCGGGATAGAACGCCGCGTGCGCCTCGCCGATCTGCGCGTTGGCCATGGCCACGCGCCGCTCGGCTGCGGCGATGTCGGGGCGCCGCTGCAGCAGAGCCGAGGGCACGCCTGCGGGAATGGACGGCACGCTGGCCGGCTCGACGTTCGGCGACAGCACGAACGAGGAGGCAGGCACGCCGATCAGCGTCGCAACGGCGTGCTCTAGTTGCGCGCGCTCCACGTCGATGTCGCTGTCCGCGGTGCGTGCGCTTTCGAGCTGCGTTTGTGCCTGCGCGACGGCCGAGGCATCGATGGCGCCGTCCGCGAGTTGTTGCTGGACGATGCGCAGCGCGGCGCCGTAGGCGGTCACGGTGTCGTCGAGCAGCTGCTTTTGCCGGTCGAGCGAGCGCAGATCGAAGTAGTCGGTCGCGAGCTGGCTGGTCACCGAGAGGCGCACCGATTCGAGATCCGCTTCGCTCGCCTGGGCGTTGTCGCGCGCGGCGACCGTCGCGTCTTTCACGCGCCCGAACAAGTCCGGCTCCCAGCTTGCCGCCACGCCCACCGAGTAATCGGGAATCGTCTTGCCCGCGAGCGAGTGATCCACGAGATTCTGTGAGGTGCGGTAGCGCTGCTGCGCCGCTCCCGCCGTGACCGTGGGTGCGTAACCGGCGCGCTGGTAATCGACCATCGCACGCGCGGCCTGAAGCTGCGCGACTGCGCGGCGCACCGTCTGGTTCGAGACATCGACGCGGGCTTCCAGCTGATCGAGTTCCTCGTCGTTGAAGGCGGTCCACCAGGGGCCGCGCGGCTGGCCGTCGGCGGGGCTCGCCACGGACCACCCGGGCGCCGCTTGCGGCGCCGCGGCGTAGTGCGCGGGCACGGCGACCTCGGGCACGCTGTAATGCGGTAGCGTCGAACAGGCGGCTAGGGTCGCCGCCATGCCGGTCGCGACGAGGCTGCGCATCCGGCAGACATGGATGTCGAACATGATGATCCTCGCCTATGCCTTGCCGCCCGTCGCGGCCGAAGCCGGGGTGCCGGGACTGGCCGTCACGCGCACGCTTTCGCCGTCGGCGATGGCGTCGCCGGGATTGTCAATGACGCGGTCGGTCGCCGAGAGACCGGTAGCGATCTCGAGGTACGTGCCGAAATCGCGGCCGATGGTCACCCGGCGCAACTGCACCTTGCCGTTCGCGCCGACGACGGCCACGGCCACGCCGTCGGGGCGGAACAGCAGCGCACTCACCGGGAGCTCGAGCGCCGGGTTGCTCGCGAGCTCCAAATGGACCTGGGCGTAAGCGCCCGGCATTAACGCGCCGTCGCGGTTGTCGACGTCCACTTCCACGTGCAGGGTGCGGCTCACGGGATCGATTGCATCGGCGCTGCGCGCGACGGTCGCGGCGAAGCGGCGCCCGGGATATTGCTGTGTCGCGAGCCAGACGCGCGTGCCCGGCGTGACGGCGCTCGCGTCGTCCTGCGGCACGTCGACGTAGACGCGCAGCCGGTCGGTCTGGGCGATGTGAAACAGCTCGCCGGGCATGGTGGCGAGCCCGGGCGTGCCGCCCCCCGTGACGAGTGCCCCGACCTGAACGTTGCGCACGGTGAGGACGCCATCGAACGGCGCAGTCACCTTCTGATACGAGACCATCTCCTGCAGGCGCGCCACGTTGGCTTGCGCGGCCTGCAGCGCGGCAAGCTTCGCGGCCGCGTCGCTCGTCTTCGCGCTGGCATCCTGCTGCGAGACGGACTGCGTCTGCAGCATCGTCTGCCATCGTTGCGCGGTGCTGTTCGCGAAGCGGTAGTTGGCCTCGGCCGTCGCTTCGTCGGCACGTGCCTGCTGCAACTGCGCATCGAGCTCGGGCGTGTCGATCTGCGCGAGCATCTGGCCCGCCTTCACGTGCGCGCCGATGTCCGCGTACCAGTGCTGCACGTAGCCGCTGGTGCGCGCGTAGATCGATGCGTCGGCCCACGGCATGACCGCGCCCGGCAGCAGCAAGTCCTGAGTCGCGGGCGCGCGCGTGGGCGTGACGGTGGCCACGATCGGGTCGCGTTGCGCGGCCACTTGCGCGGCCTGAGCGGTGTGCGCGTCGAGATGTGGCACGATGCCGGCTCCGAGCAGCGCGACGACGACGGAGCCCAAACCGAGGGCGAGCGGGAGCATGTGGCGCTTGCTAATGGCCGGTGCGGATCGGGCGTGCGCCGATGGCTTGTCCGCGGGGCGCTCTTCGGGAGAAGTTTGCGGGGTCATGAGAATTCCCTTATTGAACGTGAGTGGTCGCGTCACCATCGGCCGCCGTGGCGCGCGCCGTCCGCCGCGTCGCAAGCCAGCCGTGGACCATGCTGAACACGACGGGAACGAACACGAGCGTGGACAGCGTCCCCACTGCGAGGCCGCCGATGACGGCGCGCCCGAGCGGTGCGTTCTGCTCGCCGCCGTCGCCGAGTCCGAGCGCCATCGGCAGCATGCCGATCAGCATCGCGAGCGCCGTCATCAGCACGGGACGGAAGCGATTGAAGCCGGCATCGAGCGCGGCGGCCAGCGGCGCCATGCCGCCGGCGAGGGACTCGCGGGCAGTGTTGATGACGAGAATGCTGTTGGCCGTCGCGATACCGATGCAGAGGATGGTGCCGGTCAGGGCAGGCACGCTGAGCGTCGTCTGCGTGACGAACAGCATCCATGCGATGCCGGCCATCGAGGCGGGGAGCCCGCTGATGATGATGAGCGGGTCGAGCCACGACTGGAAATTCACGACCATCAGCAGATAGACGAGCGCGATCGCAAAGACGAGGCCGAACGCGAGCCCGCTGAACGAGGCGTTCATCGACTGCACCTGGCCGCGCATCACGATCGACGAGCCCGGCGGCAACTGCGCGCGCGCCGCATCGACGAGCCGCGTGACGTCGCTGGCCACGCCGCCGAGATCGCGTCCCTGCGTCGAGGCGAAGATGTCGAGCACGGGCTGGACGTTGTAGTGCGAGACGACGGCTTGCTGAGAACTGCGGGAGAGGGTCCCGAGCGTGCCGAGCTGGTTCTGCGGATTGAAGGCGACAGACTGCGTCGTCACGGGAATGTTGGCGAGCGTCTGAAGCGAATGAATGTCGTATTGCGGCACTTCGGCCATGAGCGGATAGCTGACGCCGTTTTTTGGATCGAGCCAGAAGTTCGGCGTGGTCTGCGAGCTGCCTGACAGCGCGATCAGCAGGTTCTGCGCGACGTCGCGCTGCGTGAGCCCGGCCTGCATGGCCTTCGTGCGGTCGACATTCAGGTTGATGGTCGGCGCGTCGCCGGGCTGCTGGATGCGGGCATCGACCAGGCCGCGCACTCCGCGCATCTGATCGAGCAGACGGTTCGCCACGACGCGGTTCTGCGCGAGCTTGTTTCCGACGATCTGCACGTCGATGGGCGCGGGCAGACCGAAGTTGAGAATCTGGCTGACGATGTCGGCCGGCAGGAACGCGAAGGTCACGCCCGGAAACGACGCGTCCAGCGTGTTGCGCAACTGCGCGACGTATTGCGCGGTCGACTTGTGCTTTGGCGCGAGCGTGATCAGGATGTCCGCGTCTTCGGGGCCGATCGGATCGGAAGAGTCGTAGGTGAGGTTGATGCCGCTCACCGGCACGCCGATGTTGTCGAGCACCGAGGCCTCTTCGTCCGCGGGAATCAAGGTGCGGATTTTCGCCTCGACCTGGTCGGTGATGCGCGCGGTCTCTTCGATGCGCGTGCCGGTCGGCGCACGCAAATGCAAGCGGATTTCGCCGGTATCGACAGCCGGGAAGAAGTCGCGGCCCGCGAACGGCATCAGCACGAGCGAGCCCAGGCACGCCGCGAGCCACAGCACGACGAAACGGTGCTGATGCGCGAGAGCCGCTGCGAGCACCGCGCGATAGCGCTCACGCAGGGCCTCGAAGCGGTGTTCGAAGCCCGCCTGGAAGCGGCTCAGCGCGCCGGCGATGCCGCGGACGGGCGCGGCGTCCCTGGTCCGCGCGCGCAGCAGGTACATGGCGAGCGTGGGGATCAGCGTGCGCGAGAAGAAGTACGACGCGCACATCGCGAACACGACGGCCTCGGCGAGCGGCACGAATAGATAGCGCGCGACGCCCGAGAGCAGGAACATCGGGACGAAGACAATGCAGATCGAGAGCGTCGAGACGAATGTCGGGACCGCGATCTCGCCCGAGCCGTTCAGGATGGCGTCGTGCAGCGGCGCACCGCGTTCGAGGTGATGCGTGATGTTTTCGATCGCGACGGTGGCGTCGTCGACGAGTATGCCCACGGCGAGCGCGAGACCGCCGAGCGTCATGATGTTGATGGTCTCGCCGAGCGCCGAGAGCGCAATCAGCGACGTCAGCACGGCGAGAGGGATGGAGACCGCGATGATCAGCGTGGCGCGCCAGCTGCCGAGAAAGAGCAGGATCATGGCGGCCGTGAGACAGGCCGCGATCAGCGCTTCGTGCACGACCCCGGAAATGGCTCCCTTCACGAACAGCGACTGGTCCGAGAGCGGTGTGATCTTGAGCGTCCCCGGCAGGCCGGCCGCGATCTTCGGCAGCATGGCCTTGACTTGCCCGATGATCGTGAGGGTCGAGGCGCTGCCGGTCTTCTCCACCGTGAGAAGCGCCGCGCGTTTGCCGTCTGCGCGCACGATGTTCGTCTGGGGCGCGTAGCCATCGATCACATGCGCAACGTCGCGCACGTAGACTACAGTACCGTTGACCGTCTTGATGGGCAGATCGTTGAGCGCGGCGACCGTTTGGGTGCTGCCGTTCATCTCGACGTTGTATTCGCGTGAGCCGATCTTTGCGGTGCCGCCAGGCAGGATGAGGTTTTGCGCATTGACGGCGTTCACGACATCGACTGGCGCGAGCCCTTTTGCCTGCAGTGCCTTCGGGTCGAGCTGGACCATGATCTGGCGGATCTTGCCGCCGTAGGGCAGTGGCACCGCCTCGCCTTGCACGGTCGCGAGCTGCGTGCGGATGAAGCTGTTGCCGAGGTCATAGAGCGACTGCTCCGGCAGCGTCGCGCTGGACAGGCCGAGCTGCAGCACCGGCACGGTCGAGGCGTTGTACGTGATGATGTTCGGCGGCAGCGTGCCGGGCGGCAGGATGCGCAAGATCGACGCGGAATTCGAGGCCGCCTCCGCGATTGCGCGGTTGATGTCGGCGCCTGGATGGAAAAAGATCTTGACGACCGAAACGCCATCGAGCGACTGCGATTCGATGTGCTCGATGTCGTCGACATCGGAGGTGAGGGCGCGCTCGTAGTTCGAGGTGATGCGCTGCGCCATGTCCTGGGCCGAGAACCCGTTGTACGTCCAGACGATGCTGACCACGGGAATGTCGATGTTCGGAAAAATGTCGGTGGGCGTTCGCATGATCGCGAGCGGCCCGAGGATGAAGAGCAGCAACGCGAGGACGATGAACGTGTAGGGGCGCGTGAGGGCCAGTTTGACGATCCACATGACAGGGTCCGGGTTGAGACGAGAACGACTGCGGCCACCGGCGAATGCGTCGGAGGCGGCTGCGAGGCGGCGTGATGGACGCAAGTATGTGAAGACCGCGCTTACCTCGTCATGACCCGGGCATTACGGATCTGTTATCTGCACAACGAGTGAATCGACGCGATTGGCGGCGGAAGGGAAGATAACGAAGTCGTAATCGGCACGTCACCTCTGGGTCAGCGCTGCACGACAAAAATGCATGCAACCTTCGCGATGTCGTCGAAGGCAGGCCGGAACTGCACTACTCCTGGATGCGGCGGCCCTCATGCAAAGGTGACCATCATGAAAGCACTCGTTTCCGCAATGTTCGTTTCATGCGCGCTGGCCGCACCGGTGTGCGCATTTGCCCAGTCGACCAGCGGTCCGGTGACGCGCGCCGAGGTCCGCGCCGATCTTCAGCGCGTCGAACAGGCCGGCTATCGGCCGGGAGGCTCCGAGATCAACTATCCCAGCGATATCCAGCACGCGGAGGCCATCGTCGCGCAAGAGAATACGACGTCAAACGCGGCGGTGGGCGGCACGGGGATGAGCGGCACGTCGGGCTCTGGCGCGCCGGCCGTGCAGACCACGGTCCATTCCGGCGACAGGGACTCCATTCGAAGCATTGACCGGTGAAACTGCGCAGAGGTTCTTACACTGGACCATCGGAAAATGGCCATGTTCCACCTGAGGATGACTGTACGCGTCGTTCAGTTTCACCGTGCCATCCAGCAGCGCCAGCGCTGTCTAGCTAAACGGGACGCCGTAACGCTCTACGCGTTTTCGCACCATCCTTAGAGTGAGCCGGTCGTCGTGTGCGCGCCGCTCTCCTGTCAGCGCTGCGGGGAGCCGATCAAAGCGGACGCTATGCGTGTGAACGACAGCATTGAATGTGTTTGATCAGTAATGAAGCGGCCGCCGGTTCACGCCAAAAAGCCAATTTCGGGGGGACATATGTTGGAGCACGAAGATGCAAGCTACCATCCGCAGGGCACGGCCATCTGCCGAGATCGCCGACGAAGCGACGGATTTCGCCGACGCTGTAGCCGATCTCGCGCGTTCCGACAAACTTGAAGGGTTTTATCTCGATAAGGATGGTAGGGCGAGCAATAGATTCGCTTCGCTCTTGTCGATCGTCACCACCTCAGGTTCGCCGCTCTACGCAATCGAGTTCTGAAGTTAGCGCTTTGCCGCAGTCTTGTCACGATGCGCACGCAACAGAAAATCGATCGTATCGCCCGCGTTGTCCACGGCGCGGTACAGATACTTCCAATGGGCTACAGCGTTCATACCCATTCATTGCCCCATTCGTTACCGCCGTACAACTCATGTGAGATCTTGTCATGAAACGCATGTCTGAATTACCAAAGCCTAGCTTCCCTGAAATTACGCGCCGCCAATTGCTGATTCTAGGGGCCGGCGCCGCAGTATCCGCGGCTGTGGCCAATGCAGCCTCCGCTGCGTCGGCCGCGTCTGGCAGCGCGGCAACTTCGCAAGGATATTTAGCCATGAACTACGTCACAACCAAGGACGGTGTCCAAATCTTCTACAAGGACTGGGGGCCCGCCAATGCGACGCCTATCGTCTTCTCGCACGGATGGCCTCTGAGCTCCGATGATTGGGATGCCCAGATGATGTTCTTCCTCTCAAAGGGCTATCGCGTCGTTGCCCATGACCGGCGCGGCCACGGGCGCTCGTCGCAGGTCTGGGACGGGCACGACATGGACCATTACGCCGACGACCTGGCAGCCGTGGTGACTCATCTCAACCTCAAGGGTGCCATCCACGTTGGCCATTCCACTGGGGGCGGTGAAGTTGTTCGTTACCTGGCGCGCCACGGCGAGAAGCATGCTTCGAAGGCCTGCCTTGTCGCGGCAGTGCCGCCGCTTATGGTCAAGACTGCGTCCAACCCGGGCGGTCTGCCGAAGGAGGTGTTCGACGATCTGCAACTGCAAACCGCGACCAACCGGGCGCAGTTCTTCCGCAACCTTCCCGCAGGTCCGTTCTACGGCTTCAACCGACCGGGCGCAACGACCCAGGAAGGCATTGTCCAGAACTGGTGGCGACAGGGAATGATGGGGAGCGCAAAGGCGCACTACGACGGCATCGTGGCGTTTTCGCAGACTGACTTCACCGAGGACCTGAAGAAGATCAACCTGCCTGTTCTGGTGATGCACGGCGACGATGATCAGATCGTTCCTTATGCCGATTCCGGGCCGCTGTCGGCCAAGCTTCTGAAGAAAGGCACGTTGAAGACATACAAAGGCTTCCCACATGGCATGCCGACCACGCACGCGGACGTCATCAACGCGGACCTGTTGGCCTTTATCAAGGCCTGAGCGAGCCCGGTCGAATGCACTGCTAGTTCGCTTCGAGGCGGACTAGGAGTTGCCGCTCCAACGCTGGACGGAACGAAACGCTCTGGCAATGAAGTCAGCATGCTCAGAGGCGGAAGAATGGTTGCATCTCGGACGCCCCTCACCGCACCGACACCGTCACCGAGACCAGCGCGGCGCTCTACGTGTGCAACCCGACCGTCTGGCGTCTGCGGCTGCGCACGGTCGCCGGACTGCGGGCGGACCAGTTCTGGTACGAGGTGTTGAACGACAATCCTGCCAACTCGGGAAACGGCAGCGACCGCATCGTCAGTCCGAAGCTGAGCATTGTGATGTCGCCGGCGAACCGGAGGAGAATTTTCTAATTTTCTGAACCGGGGACGCAGCTTCCACAGTAACGACGTTCGAGGCGCGACGACCACCGTCGAGGCTTGTCGCCGAAGCGCATTGGCGCCCCGTCGTTGTTGTCGAGGTGGTTGATGGTCACAGATAACGCCGCGACACGAACTCGGCGACGCAAACCGGCTTTGTCGATCGTTCGCGCTGAACGGTCACTTCGACCGTCATCTGCGCGCCATTGTCAATCGGCCCGTATGCGAGCAGCCTGCACGCCGCGCGAATGCGGCTGCCCGACCTGCACGGGCGCCGGGAAGCGCACGCGGTTCAACCCGTAGTTTACTGCCGTGCGCGTGTCGGCAACGCGAAACGCGCTCGAACAGAGCGACGGCAACAGGCTCAGCGTCAGGAATCCGTGCGCGACGGTCGCGCCGAACGTGCCCCTCCCCGCGCGAACGGGATCGATGTGAATCCATTGCGGATCGTCGGTGACGTCCGCGAAGCGATCGATGCGCGTCTGATCGACCGTCATCCACTCGCCGACACCGAGCGGCTGGCCGATGTGCGCCTCGAGTTCCCGAAGTTGCTCAAACACTCTCAAGAAAACCTCCAGCTCAGCGGCAATGCGGAGACAGGTAACCGACGACTTCCCGAGCGCGCCGGCACGGTCCTATGATTCGCACCCAAGCCAGAACGATTGAGACCTGCATGTGCAAAGGCGACAGAGCGCGGTGGCGCGTTGAAGATCGAGCACTTGCGCGCACCAGGCAGCACGAAAAGCTCGTCCTAGTCCGCGTGCAAGTTGGCACCGCCCTCAACGCTCACATGTTCGGATAGTTCGGTCCGCCACCACCCTCCGGCGACATCCACACGATGTTTTGCGTAGGGTCCTTGATGTCACAGGTCTTGCAGTGCACGCAATTCTGCGCATTGATCTGCAGCCGGTCTTCGTCCTGCTCGTTTTTCACGAACTCGTAGACGCCCGCCGGGCAGAAGCGCGCTTCGGGTCCTGCATAGGTGGCGAGGTTGATGCCGACCGGCACGGACGGATCCTTGAGCGTCAGATGCGCTGGCTGGTTCTCTTCATGGCTCGTGTTCGAGATGAACACCGACGATAGCCGGTCGAACGTGAGCTTGCCATCGGGCTTCGGATACTCGATCGGCCTGCACTGCGAGGCCGGCCTGAGCAACTCGTGGTCGCGGTGCTTGTGATGCAGCGTCCAGGGCACCTTGCCGCCCAAGAGCTTCTGCTCGATGCCCACCATCAGCGTGCCCGTGTACAGGCCCTTGCTCATCCACTGCTTGAAGTTGCGGGCGCGGTAAAGCTCATCGTGCAGCCACGAGTTCCTGAATCCTTCCGGATAGGCCGTAAGCTCATCGCCGCTGCGGCCGGCGTGCACCGCCTCGAATGCGGCCTCTGCAGCCAGCATGCCGGTCTTGATTGCCGCGTGGCTGCCCTTGATGCGCGAGGCATTGAGAAAGCCCGCGTCGTCGCCCACCAGCGCGCCGCCAGCGAAAGTGAGCTTCGGTAGGGACATCAGGCCGCCTGCCGTGATCGCCCGGGCACCGTATGAAACTCGCTTGCCGCCTTCCAGGAAGGCACGGATCTCAGGATGCGTCTTGTAGCGTTGAAACTCCTCGAACGGCGAGAGATACGGGTTCGTGTACGCAAGGCCCACGACGAAGCCCACTATCACCTGGTTGTTGTCGATGTGGTACAGAAACGAGCCGCCATAAGTATCCGCATCCAGCGGCCAGCCTGCCGTGTGAATCACGAGACCCGGCTGATGCTTGGCAGGGTCGATCTCCCACAGCTCCTTGATGCCGATCCCATAGACCTGCGGATCGGACTCCTTGCCCAGCTCGAACTTCTCATTCAGCTGGCGGCCCAGGTGTCCGCGCGCGCCCTCGCAAAAGAACGTGTACTTTGCGTGCAGTTCCATGCCGCGTTGGAAGTTTTCAGTCGGCAAGCCGTCCTTGCCGATACCCATGTCCCCCGTCGCCACACCCTTCACCGAGCCGTCGTCGTTATACAGCACTTCGGCGGCTGGAAAGCCCGGGAAGATTTCCACGCCCAGCCCTTCGGCCTTGTTGCCGAGCCAGCGCGTGACCTTGGCGAGGCTGACGACATAGTTGCCATGGTTCCTGAAGTTGTGCGGCAATGCCCAGTTCGGCACGGACATCCCCCCGTTTTTCGACAGGAAGAGGAAACGGTCTTCGGTGACGGGGACGTTCAGCGGCGCACCCGCTTCCTTCCAGTCCGGGATCAGCTCATCGAGTGCGCGCGGGTCCATGACCGCGCCCGACAGAATGTGCGCGCCGATTTCGGAGCCCTTTTCCAGCACGCACACGCCAATTTCGACACCCTTCTCAGCGGCCAGCTGCTTCAGGCGTATCGCAGCGGACAGTCCTGCCGGACCGCCTCCGACGATCACAACGTCGTATTCCATCGATTCGCGGGGACCGTATTGATGATGGCGCGGCATATTACTTTCCATGTACTTTGATATCAGGCTCCGAGTAAATTTCCCTCGGGTTTGAGCGTCACGACAACCTGAACGTCCGCTGCTGGTTCAATGATCGACCGCCTTCACCGGCAGGAGGCCCGTCTGGCCATAGAACTCCTGCAGCGCGAAGGCATCCCGCTCTCGCTGCGCACGAGCGCTGCGATCGAGCATCGAGAAAACCCAGATACCCGCGAACGCGAGCGGCACTGAAACCAGAGCGGGATTGTCGAGGAACACCGGGGCATGTGCCTGATGCAGCACATCGACCCATACCGATTTCGATAGCGCTGTCATGAGCACCGCGGAAATCAACCCGAGACTGCCGCCCGCGACGGCGCCGCGGGTCGTCATGCCGCGCCAGAAAATCGACGCGACCAGCACCGGGAAATTCGCACTGGCCGCGACCGCCCCGACGAGGCCGGCCATGAAGGCCACGTTGATGTGCTCGAACAGAATGCCGAGCCCGATCGCGACGACACTCAGGGTGAGTGTCGCAAGGCGGGAGATGCGCATCTCGCGAGCTTCGTTCGCTTTGCCGCGCGCGAGCCAGCAAGCGTAAAGGTCATGCGAAACCGTGGCTGCTCCCGAGAGCGCGAGACCCGCCACCACCGCCAAGATCGTCGCGAAGGTCACGGCCGCGATGAATCCGTAGAACAGATTGCCCCCCAACGCCTGCGCCAGCTTGACTGCGACCATGTTCGAGCCGCCGAGCAAGTCTCGCGTGAGATGGAAATGCCCATCGACCGTGGACTTGAAGAACTCGGGATGCTGGGCGAGCAGTGCAATTGCGGAGAAGCCGATGATGAAGGTCAACAGATAGAAGTACCCGATGAACCCGGTGGCGATGAATGCGGACTTGCGGGCCTCTTTCGCGCTTGACACGGTAAAGAAGCGCATCAGGATATTGGGGAGCCCTGCAGTGCCGAACATCAGCGCGATGCCGAGCGACAGCGCGTTCAAAGGATCCTTCACCAGCTTGCCCGGGCCCACGATACTGAGTGCGCCGGGGTGAACAGCGACGGCGCGTCGAAACATCTCATCGGGACTGAAGCCGAATTGCGCAAGCGCGGTGACGGCCATGAACGTCGCGCCAAACAGGAGCAACACGGCCTTGATGATCTGCACCCAGGTGGTCGCCACCATGCCGCCAAAGAATACGTAGGTTACCATCAGCGCGCCGACGATGATTTCGGCCATCCAGTACGGCAATCCGAACAGCATCTGGATCAGCTTGCCCGCACCGACCATCTGCACGACCAGATAGAAGATTACGACGACAAGCGACGTGCTGGCCGACATCAGGCGAATCGGCGCCTGCTGGAAGCGGTAGGCGATCACATCGACGAACGTAAACTTGCCGAGGTTGCGCAAGGGTTCGGCGAGCAGGAACATCACGAATGGCCAGCCCACGAGAAAGCCGACCGAGTAGATCAGGCCATCGAACCCAAATACGAACACCATGCCCGAGAGGCCCAGGAACGAGGCCGCGGACATATAGTCGCCGGCGATGGCGAGCCCGTTCTGAAAGCCGGTGATGCCTCCACCGGCGCTGTAGAAGTCCTTGGTCGTGCGGGTCCTGCGCGAAGCCCATCGCGTGATGCCTAGCGTGACAAGCACGAACAGCAAAAACATGCCGATCGCAACCGGATTCAGCTCGACATGGCCGGGCACCGGGCCTTCGATGGAGGAGGCGTGAGCAACTGCCGCCATCGAGGCAAGGATTGCGCTACAAAGGAAGTGAAGGAGTTTCATTGTCTATTCTCCATGCCGGACGTTGGCGAGAAATTCGCTCATCAACGGATCGAGCGTGCGGTTCGTGCGCATCACGTACCAGCCGCTCATCCCGACTGCGACCAGGATGATGCCCACGCCCGCGACGATGCCAATGTTGGTCGTGGCGCCCGCATACAGCGGACGGGCGAGCACGTGCGGCGCCAGGGCGACGAACAGGATAAAGCCGTAGTAGATGAGGATCATCAGCGCCGTCAGCATGAAGCTGAAGCGCCTGCGTGACGCGATGAGCCGCCGATACGCGGGACTCGCTTCGATTGAATCGATCTGGATCGGCTGCATGGTTTGTCTCCTGCCTGCAATCTGATGAAGTCGCTTTGACGACGGATGGAATCAGCCCTCGGTGGCTCGGTATGCTTAGGGGCTGCTTGAGGCAGCTTCTGGTCTTGGCGGGCGCGGAATGGCTCCGCGCGTAATTCGATGCTCGCCCGTGCTCAGCTCAGTTCTGTCGCCAGTTCCGGCACTGCGGTAAACAGATCGCCGACCAGGCCGTAGTCCGCGACGCTGAAGATCGGCGCTTCGGGATCCTTGTTGATCGCGACGATCACCTTGCTGTCCTTCATGCCCGCCAAGTGCTGGATCGCGCCCGAGATCCCCACCGCGACATACAGTTGCGGCGCAACGATCTTGCCCGTCTGCCCCACCTGGTAATCATTCGGCACGAAGCCTGCATCCACCGCCGCGCGCGAAGCGCCCAGTGCCGCGCCGAGCTTGTCCGCCAGCGGCTCCAGCACCTTCGTGTAGTTCTCGCCATTACCCAAGCCCCGGCCGCCCGACACGATGATGCTCGCGCTCGTCAGTTCCGGTCGGTCCAGCTTCGTCAGCTCGCGGCTCACGAACTGCGAGATGCCTGCATCGGCTGCCGCCTCGATTTTCTCCACCGTCGCACTGCCGCCTTGCGCGGCTACCGGGTCGAAGCCCGTCGCGCGGACCGTAATCACCTTGATCGGGTCTTGAGATTGAACCGTTGCAATCGCGTTGCCCGCATAGATCGGTCGCTCGAACGTGTCGGCATTGTTCACGGCGGTGATGTCGCTGATCTGCGCCACATCCAGACGCGCCGCGATACGCGGTGCGACGCTCTTGCCGTAAGCCGTTGATGAAGCAAGGATGTGCGAGTAGTTCTTCGCAATCGACAGCACCGTGCCTTCGACGTTTTCCGCCAGGCCTTCGGCCAGTTGCGGCGCATCGGCCAAGAGCACCTTCGCCACCCCGGCGATCTGCGCCGCCTGGTCGGCCGCGGCCTGTGCATTCAAACCCGCCACCAGCACGTGAATCTCACCGCCGATCTTCGCTGTCGCGGCCACCGTATTGAGCGTCGCCGCCTTCAACGACGCGTTGTCGTGTTCCGCAATTACGAGAATTGTCATGTCTATCTCTCCGCTCACAGTACCTTGGCTTCGGTCTTCAGCTTCTCGACCAGCGTCTTCACGTCCGGCACCATCACACCGGCCGAGCGCTTCGCAGGCTCCGTCACCTTGAGCGTTTTAAGGCGCGGCGTCACGTCCACGCCCAAGTCCGCCGGTTTGACGGTGCTGAGCGGCTTCTTCTTCGCCTTCATGATGTTGGGCAGCGTCACGTAACGCGGCTCGTTCAGGCGCAGGTCCGTAGTTACGACTGCGGGGAGCTTCAGAGACAGCGTTTCCGCACCGCCATCAACTTCGCGCGAGACCATGGCTTTGCCGTCGGCGATCGTCAGCTTCGAGGCGAACGTCGCTTGCGGAAGACCTGCCAGTGCAGCGAGCATCTGACCAGTCTGATTTGAGTCATCGTCGATCGCCTGCTTGCCGAGGATGACGAGCTCAGGCTTTTCCTGATCGACCAACGCCTTGAGAATTTTCGCGACCGCGAGCGGCTGCAGTTCATCGGCGGATTCAACGAGAATCGCGCGATCCGCACCGATCGCCAACGCCGTGCGCAAGGTTTCCTGGCATTGCGTGACGCCGCACGACACGGCGATCACTTCGGTAGCAACACGCGCTTCCTTCAGACGCACAGCCTCTTCGACGGCGATTTCGTCGAAGGGGTTCATCGACATCTTCACGTTGGCGATATCCACGCCTGTGTTATCCGATTTGACGCGGACGTTCACGTTGTAGTCGATCACGCGTTTGACTGGCACCAGTACCTTCATCTCAACCTCTCCTTGCATTAATGACAGATGCCGGCACGACCCCGCGCAGCGTCCGTAAATCCTGATCAGTGAATCGCCAGCCGCCCCATCGCCTGGCGCATGTCGCTCTCGAAGCGACTCACGATCTCGCCAAGCGGCTCGATACGGTCGATGAACGCGAGCGACTGCCCTGCCGCCAGCAGGCCCTTGGACCAGTCGCCCGTGACATAGGCATTGCGGCCGATCTTGCCGGCAACCATGGGCATCAGGTCCTGAATGGTCACATTGGGGTTCCGCGCCTCGATCTCCTTCACGGCGGCCGTCGTCTCGTTGCGCAGCGTACGCACCGTATTGCGCACCGACTGCATGCACAGGTCCGTGTCGGTCGGTCCTGCTTCGACCAGCCTGCGCTTGTAGTCGGCATGTGCCCAGATCTCCTCTGCCACGGCGAAGCGCGTACCGACGACCACTCCGGAGGCGCCCATCGCGAGCGCGGCGGCGAGTTGCGAGCCGCGGCCGATGCCGCCGCCGATGAGGTAAGGAATGTCGAGCTCGCTTTCGGCCCACGCGGCATTGACGAACGACCCCACCATGTCGAGTCCCGGATGCCCCCCGCATTCGGCACCGACGATTGCGACCGCATCGACGCCGATCGCGGCCGCCTTAACGGCAAACCGTACCGCCGGCACCTTGTGGAGCACCTTCACACCGGCCTGCTTCAGGAGTGGCATGTACTCTTCGGGATTGCGACCCGAGGTTTCGACACACTTCACGCCTTCATTGATGACGAGTTCGAACACTTCCCGCGTCTTCTCGCCGGGAACGAGCTTCGGAAGCATCGAGATGTTGACGCCGAACGGGCCGCCTTCGCATAGGTCGCGGCAGCGCCGGATCTGATCGCGTAGGGCTTGCGGCTCGGGAAAGCTCGCCGCCGTGATGAAACCAATGATGCCGGCGCGCGACGCGGCGGCGACATAGTCCGCATCGGCGAGCCACATCAGGCCACCGGCGACGATGGGCAGGCGTGTGCCGAACAATTCGGTAAAAGCGTTGGAAAAGGCGATCTTGCTCATTGGACGGTCCTCTGCGCAACAGCGCACATGCAGCGTCAGATGACGCCCTCAGCCTTCAGTCGTGAAAGTTGTTCCTCTGACAGCCCGAGCAGCGACTGTAGGACATCGTTCGTGCCTTCCCCGAGTTTCGGCGGGGCGCTTCGCACCGGCAGGCGCGCACCGTCAAAGCGGTAAGGCGGTGCCAGCACGTGCGTGCTGCCGGCATCCGGATGAGATTGCGTCGTCACGAGCCCGCCCTCGAGCGCGCGCTTCGAGGTGAGCGCCTCGTGCAGACCAAGGACTTCGCCACAGGGAATGCCGGCCCCCCTAAGACGCTCAAGCAGCAGCTGGCGCTTTTTCTTGCCGATCTCGCGCTTAAGCTCGGGCCCGAGCACTGCGCGGTTGGCTGCGCGGTCGAGGTTCGTGCGAAAGCGCTCGTCCTCCACGAGATCGGGACGCTCGATCACCTCGCGGCAGAAACGCTCATACTGCGGGTTGGTGCCGACCGTGATGACGACCGGTCCATCCTCCGCGTCGAATACGCCGTACGGCATGATCGACGGATGCGCATTTCCGTAGCGCGGCGGGTCATCGCCCTGGCGCAGCGCTTCGAGCCCGTAGTAGGAGGTAATCATCAGGCCGCAATCGAACAGTGCCATCTCGATGTGGCGGCCCTTGCCGGTCTTCTGACGCTCGAAGAGCGCAGCGAGCACCGCCTGGCCCGAGTACATGCCCGTGAAAAGATCGACAGCGGCCACACCGAACTTGAGTGGCGGCTGGTCGGGCTCGCCATTGAGCGCCATCAGCCCCGCTTCGCCTTGAATCACCAGATCGTAGCCGGGACGGGCCGCTTCCGGGCCACTGCGGTCGTAGCCGGAGATCGAGCAGTAGATGAGATCGTCATGTCCCGCCTTCAACTGCTCATAGCCGAGCCCGAATTTCTCCGCGCCGCCGAACTTGAAATTCTGGATCACCACGTCGCTCTGCTGCGCCAGCTCTTGGGCGATCCGCTGGCCGCCGGCGGTTTGCAGGTCGAGGCACACCGAGCGCTTGTTGCGATTGACACTGTTGAAATAGGTCGTCTCGGTCGCGCCGACTCTCAGGCCCCAGTCGCGCGTGTCGTCACCGCGCCCTGGGTGCTCGACCTTGATGACTTCGGCGCCTAGATCGCCGAGCACCATGGCGCACCAGGGTCCCGCAAGCACGCGTGACAGATCGAGAACGCGAACGCCGGCGAGCGGCAGGGAGGAATTCAAGTTCGACATTTCAAATCCCGATGACAAGGGTGGGTGACGAAGCACCCGATCTATTGCGACAGCACGGCTGACGCGCGACGCAATGCGGAGAAATCAGCGGAGCGTTTGCCGAAGAAAGCCTCGATGCCTTCAGCGGCCTCGTCATCACCGAGCGAGTCCACCATGTTCCGCGCTTCCAGGTCCAGTTGCGCGTCGAGGGTGTTCTCACCGGCATGACGGCACAGGCTCTTGATCCGGGCTATCGCGCGCTCGGGACCGCTCGCCAATGTCCGTGCCATAACGATTGCCTCCGCGAGTGCGCTACCGGGTGCGGCGAGGCGATTCACGACACCGAGCGCATGCATGCGTTCACCCGTGACCGGCTTGCCCGTCAAGCACAGTTCGGTCAACACCTGCCGCGAGACGAACTCGGACAGGAATGCGGTAGCGCCCCCATCGGGCGAGAGGCCGACCTTCACGTACGCCACCGAGAACGACGCATTGCGCGCGGCGACCAGCAGGTCGCACGCCAACGCAATCGACAGGCCCGCGCCGGCCGCCGATCCTTCGACCGCCGCGATCACGGGCTTGCCGCAGTCACGGATAGCGCGGATCAAGCCGTGCAGACCTTCGATGCCCGCGCGCCGCTCGGGCGGCGTCATGGCGCGCCGTTGCGCAAGCCGCCTCAGATCGCCACCGGAGCAGAACACCCCGCCCGCGCCGGTCAGCAGGATCGCGCCTACATCGGGATCGCGCTGAGCTTGCTCGAACGCCGCCGAAAGCGCCGAGTACACCTCGGGCGTGAGCGCATTGCGCGTGGCCGGGTTGTTGAAGGACAGCACCTGAACCGCGCCATCGCGATGCGCGACGATAACTTCGCTCATAGCATCAGCTCCTGCCGAGTGTGATGTAGCGTTCGAGATGATGGTCTTCGTCGCCGAACTGATGGTCGATCATGACAAGGCGCTTGGCATAGTGCGCAAGCGGAAGTTCCCAGGTCATGCCGATGCCGCCGTGCATCTGGACGCATTCTTCGGCCACGCGGGTGCCGATGCGGCCGATGCTGTACTTCGCCGACGACAGCGCGCGTTCACGCTCGATGCGGCCTTTGCCGAGCGCAGCAGCGGCGTTGATGACGGCCGAGCGGGCCTGCTCAATCTCGAGCAACAGGTCCGACATGCGGTGCTGAAGAGCCTGGAAGCTGCCAATGACGACGCCGAACTGCTTGCGAGTGCGCAGATACTCGAGCGTGTGCTCTTTCGCGACCTCCATTGCGCCAAGTGCCTCCGCGCACAACGCCAGTACGCCCGCGCCGATGCTATGTTCGAGCGTCTCGAATCCTGCGCCCCGTTCGCCGAGCAACGCGTCGTCACCGAGGCACACTTCGTTTAGAACGATCTCGGCCGCGCGTCCGCCATCGATCTTCGGATAGTCGCGTACCGCGATGCCCGCCGTATCTATCGGCACGACGAAGAGTGAGATGCCGTCCTCGGCATCGACTGCGCCACTCGTGCGCGCCGAGACGAGGAAGAAGTCGGCCTGTGCGCCCTGGTGCACGACCGCCTTGGCACCCGTGAGCACCCAGCCGTTCGAGCCGCGCACGGCGCGCGTCGTGACCTTCGACAATTCATAATGCGAACCCGGTTCGTCGTGCGCGAGCGCCCCGACGGCACGCCCTTCGACGAGATTCGCGATAAGCGCTTTCTGGGCATCGCTGCCCGCATGAGCCAGCGCCCGCCCGACGACGAGCGCACCCAGGAACGGTTCGACTACGAGGCCGCGTCCGAGGCTCTCGAAGACGACGGCGATATCGAAGCCGTCGCCGCCAAAGCCACCATCGGCCTCGCTGAAGAGCGCGCCCACGACACCCAGTTCCGCAAAGCGGCCCCACAGCTCGTGGCTAAAACCCGCCGCGCTGCGCGCGAGCTTGTCACGCGTGGCGAACCCGTACTGATCGCTGAGAAAGCGGTTCAGCGTATCCGCCAGCATGCGGCGGTCTTCGGTATGCTGGAAATTCATCGCATTTCCCCTACAGTCCCAGAATCATCTTCGAGATGATGTTCTTTTGGATTTCGTTGGAGCCGCCGAAGATCGACAGCTTGCGGTTGTTGAAGTAGACCGCGGCGGCGCTGGCGGCCTCGCGAGGTGCGACGGGCGCCTCGTCGTAGCCCTCTTGCAGCGCTTGTTCGATGAGCGGCTGCGCATAAGGACCCATCGCACGGCGCGTCAGCGACGAGAGCTCCTGGCGGATCTCGGTGCCGCGGATCTTGAGCATCGAGCTTTCCGCACCCGGCACGCCGCCGCCCGCAACCGCGGCGACCACGCGCAGGTTGGTCGTCTTCATGTTCTCCAGATCGATCTCAACGCGCGCGAGGCGCGCAGCGAAGAGCGGATCGTCGGCGAGCGGACGGCCGTTGCGCTTCACGTTCGCCACGACGCGCTTCAGGCGCGCGAGCGCCGCCATCGAAAAGCCCACGCCCGCGATGTTCGTGCGCTCATAGGTCAGCAGATATTTCGCGTACGTCCAGCCCTTGTTCTCCTCGCCGACGAGATTGGAGGCCGGCACACGCACATCGGTGAAAAACACTTCGTTGATTTCGTGATCGCCGTCGAGCGTGATGATCGGACGCACTTCGACGCCGGGCGCCTTCATATCGACCAGCAGAAAGCTAATGCCTTCCTGCTTGCGCACGTCGTTAGCCGTGCGCACGAGGCAGAAGATCATATTCGCGTGCTGCCCGAGCGTCGTCCACGTCTTCTGCCCATTGACGATGTAATGCTCGCCCTGAGCGTCGATGCCGCGCACGGCGGTCGTCTTCACCGATGCGAGATCGGACCCCGAGCCAGGTTCCGAATAGCCCTGGCACCACCAGTCGGAACCATCGAGTATGCGTGGCAGCCAGTAGCGCTTCTGCGCTTCGCTGCCGTACTTGATGAGCACCGGCCCGAGCATATTCACGCCGAACGGCACGATGCGCGGCGCACCCGCGAGCGCGCACTCGTTCTCGAAGATGAACTTCTGCGCCGTGTTCCAGCCGGGGCCGCCGTACTCCTTCGGCCAGTGATTCGCGAGCCAGCCCTGTTCGTTGAGAATGGCGTGCCATTCGACCATGTCGTCGCGCGTGAGATGGACGCCGTTGCGCGCCTTGTCGGCGAGCCGCGCGGGCAGCTTCTCATCGAGAAAGCGCACGACGCTCGCGCGAAACGCTTCCTCTTCGGGAGTGAACTTCAGATCCATGAATCGCTTCTCTCAATAGATTTCGAAGAGGCCCGCGGCGCCCATGCCGCCGGCCATGCACATCGTGACGACCGCGTACTTCACGCCGCGCCGCCGTCCCTCGATGAGAACGTGGCCCACGAGACGCGAGCCCGTCATGCCGAACGGATGCCCGACGGAAATCGCGCCCCCGTTCACGTTCAGACGCTCCGACGGAATCTCGAGCTTCTTCTGGCAATAGATGGCCTGCGATGCGAACGCTTCGTTGAGCTCCCACAAGCCGATGTCGTCCACGGTCAGGGCATGACGCGCGAGCAGCTTCGGCACCGCGAGCACCGGACCGATGCCCATTTCATCCGGCTCGCAGCCCGCGACCGCGAAGCCGCGAAACGCGCCCAGCGGTGCGATGTTCGCGCGCTCGGCAGCCTTCGCATCCATCAGCACGCAGGCGGATGCGCCGTCGGCGTTCTGCGATGCGTTGCCCGCCGTGATGAACTTGTCCGGGCCTTTGACGGGGACGAGATTCGCGAGCCCTTCATAGGTCGTGCCGGGGCGATTGCAGGTGTCGGCGGAAACCGTCACCTCGCGATAGCTGACGACGCGCGTTTCCCTATCGGTGACGGACATCGTCGTCGTGACGGGCACAATCTCATCGGCATAACGGCCCGCGCGCTGCGCTTCGGCCGTGCGGCGCTGGCTTTCCTCCGAGAAGCGGTCCTGCGCCTCGCGGCTGATGCCGTAACGCTGGGCGACGATATCGGCGGTGTCGATCATCGCCATGTAGACCGACGGCTTGTGCTCGACGATCCAGGGATCGAGCCCGCTTACGCCGTCTTCACGGGTCCGGATGCCCGAGATGCTTTCTACGCCGCCCGCGATCATCGCGGGCGCGCCCTCTACGACGATGCGCCCCGCCGCCATCGCGATTGCCTGAAGCCCTGACGCACAGAAGCGGTTGACGGTGGTGCCCGCGATCGAGAGCGGCAAGCCCGCGCGAATCACGGCCTGGCGCGCGACGTTACGGCCTGTGACGCCTTCCGGATAACCGCAGCCGAGGATCGTGTCCTCGATGATTGCCGGATCGATGCCCGAGCGCTCGACGGCTGCACCCACCGCGAACGATGCGAGCGTCGGACCCGGCGTGACGTTGAACTCGCCGCGGTGCGCCTTGGTGAGCGGTGTGCGTGCGGTGGAAACGATAACTGCTTCGCGCATGGGTTTCTCCTGCGTCAGGCGGATTGATTGAGGCTCGCGAGCGTGGCGCCGCGCTCGACCAGGTCAACGATGAGCGGCGACGGCTTCCAGAAGAGCGGATCATCTTTTGCGAACTCACGAATATCGGCGAGCACGTTGGCGAGGCCGACGGTATCGGCGTACTTCATCGGGCCACCGCGATGACGCGGGAAGCCGTAGCCGTGAACGAACGTGACGTCCACATCGAGCGGACGCAGCGCAATGCCTTCATGCACGACGTTCGCACCTTCGTTAATCATCGCGGCCATGTAGCGGCGCATGATTTCGTCGTCGGAAAAGGTGCGCGGTGTGATGCCGGCGCGTTGCCGTTCGTCCATGATGATCGCTTCGACTTCGGGATCGGGCTGGCCGGTGCGCCCGCCTTCCGCATAGAGATAAAAGCCGCGTCCCGTCTTCTGGCCGAACCAGCCGCGCTCGCAGATGCGGTCCGCGATCTGCACGTAACGCATTTTCGGATCGCGCGTGGCGGCGCGGCGTTTGCGCGTGGCCCAGCCGATATCGCCACCCGCGAGGTCGGAGACTTGAAACGGTCCCATCGGAAAGCCGAAGTCGCGCACGGCGCGGTCGATCTGATACGGCGACGCGCCGTCTTCCATCATGTGATCGGCGGCCGCGCGGTAGATCGCGAGCACGCGATTGCCGATGAAGCCATCGCACACCCCTGCGCGCACCGGCACCTTGCGCAGCTTTTTCGCGAGATCGAATGCGGTCGCGATTACATCCGCGCTCGCCTTCGAGGGCACCACAACTTCCAGCAGCTTCATCACGTTCGCCGGCGAGAAGAAGTGTAGGCCGACAACATCGGCCGGACGCGAAATACTCGCGGCAATGGCGTCGATGTCGAGATACGACGTGTTGGTCGCGAGCACCGCGCCTCGCTTGCACACGCGATCGAGCTCGGCGAATACGGCCTTCTTCACGGCCATGTCTTCGAAGACCGCTTCGATCACCAGATCGGCTTTATCGAGCGCGTCATACGACGTGCTGCCAGAGAGGCGCGCGAGAACATCGGCTTTCTCTTCAAGCGACATGCGGCCTTTCTCGACCAGCCTGTCATACACCTTTTCGACGAGCGCGCCGCCTCGCAGCAGCGATGCATCGTCGCGCTCGATCATGGTCACGGGCAGGCCCGCGTCCAGCAGCGCCACCGCGATGCCCGCGCCCATCGTGCCGCCGCCGATCACGCCGACGTTCGTAATCGCACGCGGCTTCGCCTTGCGCGTTTCGGGCGCTTTCTGCACCTCACGCTCGGCGAAGAACGCGTGGACCAGACCGGCGCGTTGCGGGCTGTCGAGACATTGCAGGAAGAGTTGACGCTCGTGGCGCAGGCCATCGTCGAAGGACATTTCGAGCGCGGCCTGCACTGCGTCGACGATCTTCATCGGCGAGAAGAGATGCCGCGTCTTCTTCGCTGCATCGGCGCGCGCAGCTTCGATCGCAGCACGGCTCGATGTGCGATCCGCGAGTGCTCGCGCGTCACGTGTGCGGCGTGCCGGAGCGTGCGCGGCCAGCAAGCGCTGCGTGTACGCGAGACCATCGGCCAATACGTCGTCCGTCGAAGCGATCTCGTCGATGAGACCGAGCGCGTGCGCATCTTTCGCGCCGATATGACGGCCGCTCAACATCAGATCCAGCGCGGCCTTCGCGCCGACGAGACGCGGCGCGCGCTGTGTGCCGCCCGAGCCCGGCAGCAAGCCGAGCGTCACTTCAGGCAAGCCGAACTTCGCGCCGGAAACAGCGATGCGGTAGTGCGCCGCGAGCGCGAGCTCGAGACCGCCGCCGAGCGCCACGCCGTGAATCGCTGCGACGACCGGCTTACCACAGGCTTCGATCTGGTTGCATACGTCGGGCAGCGCCGGAGGCTTCGGCAGTTTCCCGAACTCGCGGATATCCGCGCCGCCGGCGAAGGCGCGACCCGCGCCGATCAGCAGCACGGCATCGACTGTCGCATCAGCCTCGGCGGCCTCGAACGCTAGTTGCAGTTCGTTTCGCACCCGAGCGCTGAGCGCGTTGACGGGCGGGTTGTCGATGCGCACCACGAGAACGCGGCCGTGCAGTTCTCGTTTGATGACGTCGCTCGGTGTTACTGGGATCATCTGCCTTGTCTCCCTGTTTGTCTGGTGTGAGACGATTGTGAAAGGCAGCCATTGGCTAGACAAGCCAACTAGCGCTTGACGCCCTGTTAACTGAGACTTGACGCTCGATCGTCGATGGCGGGGGAAAACGACATTGTCTAGCCCGGGTTTTGCGCGAGCGAAATGATCTACTCCCGCCCTAAATGTGTTGCCCCCAAAGGGACTTCCGACGGGCACAGTGCAAGGGAGCGCGGCGCGCAGTTTGACCGCCCTAAAGGCGAGCGGCGCGGGACAGCGACCGCGTCACGCTGTCGGTGCTTGGTCGACAGCGGCATGCGCAGATCATCTCTGTCGGCGATCCGTACCAGCAGGTCTATGAATGGCGAGATGGCGCAAATCGACGCGCCGGAGCGATCGCTTACTGGATCTTTCCGCTTTGGACAGACATTTGCCACGCGCGCGAGTCGCGTACTCGCGCTGCTTGGCGAGTCCGCGCCGATACGTGGCCAGCCGGGCATTGGCTCCATCATGGTAGAAGACCCCGCGATTTCGCCGCCGGTTGATGCCATCCTTTGCCGGGAAGAACGCGGCGGCCATCTGGCAATTGGCGGCTGGTCTCGAAATGGGTCATCGGCCAGCCATTTGCACGAGTCCCAGAGAGATCGTCGCGGACTCGGACGGTGCCGGTGAATTGCTCGCGGGTCAGCGCGCTTTCCATCCGTTGGCCTTTGCGCCGTTTGAAAACTGGAAGGACTTCCAATCATTCGCGCGCAGCGCGGTCGGACAAGACTTACTGCCAATTGTCCAAATCGTCGATGAGCTAGGTACGGACTATCTGCGGGCGCTCGCGCAACGAATGACGCCCGTACACGAAGCCGATTACGTCATCTCGACAGTGCATCAGGCCAAGGGGCTTGAATGGAAAGCAAGTCAGCCTCGTGAACGATTTTCGCTTCATGCTCGTTAATGATGGACTAACGTTGGACGATGACGAAACGGCTCACTCGCGTTCATGCATTGCCAGCAATTGCCGTTTCGCTGCGGCTAGCACCGCGTCAGACCGCTTTTCGTCGGCCATCACCCGCGACACCACTAGGGCGCCGATCATCGCGCTGACGGCGAATATGGCCAAATCGGGGTCGTCAGAGCACAGCGCACTGTCAATCCGATCGATGAACCGTTCGATGTGGGCCGACATGGTCTCGCGCACCGGTTCGTCAGCACGCGCCACGTCGCCCGCGAGCGCCGCAATCGCGCAACCTGTTGTGCGTGACTCCCGATGCGGGCGGCTAAGATAGCTGCGCACCGTCTTCTCATAATCAGGCGTCCCGTTGCCCCGATTCGCCTCGAATGCGGCCTTGCCCTCTTCCATCGCGCGTTCGAGCGCGTGCGCCAGCAACTCCGAGCGTGATGCGAAGTGACCATAGAAGCCGCCATGGGTCAGGTTGGCGCTGCGCATCAGTTTCCCAACGCTAACCGATTCCAGTCCGCCATTCCTGATTTGTTCGGCTGCCTGGCTCAAGATGCGTTCCCTGCTGCGCGCCTTGTCCGCCTGTGAGTGTCCCATCGAATTTCCCTCATAGCTTGTCTTGACATTCTGCATTTTGCACGTCATTCTCCTGCATGACAAGCATCATCCAGATAGTCGACAGCTGCCCCCACGAGCTGGATGAACCTATTGATCTGGAGCACTACGAGGTGCCCTTTGCCGGCATCCACAGCCCACAGGATGTCCCGTTACATCCATCGACAAGGAGACTGCAATGACTGCTGTGGCGGATCTTTTCAACCTGAAGGGCCAAACGGCCCTCATCACCGGCGGATCCAGCGGCCTGGGCCTGCAGATCGCCGAGGCGCTAGGCACGCAAGGTGCCCGCGTGGTGATCTCGGCGCGCAAGGCAGACGTGCTTGAGTCGGCACAGGCGCATCTGGCCGGCCTGGATGTGGATGCAAGCTGGATCGCGGCGGACAACGCCAGAGAAGACCATGTCGAGCGCCTTGCCAACGACGCGATGGAACGCCTGGGCAAGATCGACATTCTCGTCAACAATGCCGGCGCCACGTGGGGCGCAGCCACGGCCGACCATCCGCTGTCCGCCTGGGACAAAGTCATGAACTTGAACGTACGGGCGATCTTCCTGCTCACGCAGCAGATCGGGAGGCTGTCGATGATCCCCAATCGCTATGGCCGCGTCATCAATGTCGCCTCAATCGCCGGCCTCAAAGGCAACGGTCCCACAAGCCAGCCGACGATCGCTTACAACACGAGCAAGGGCGCGGTCGTCAATTTCACCCGTGCGCTCGCCGGCGAGTGGGGGAAGTACGGTATCACCGTCAATGCACTCGCGCCGGGCTTCTTCCCGTCGAAGATGACCAGGGGAATGATCGAGAAGGTCGGAATCGAGAAACTGGCGGAGCGCGCGCCGCTGCAGCGCATCGGTGATGACGACGATCTCAAGGGCGCAGCCCTGCTGTTCGCCAGTGACGCGGGCAAGCACATCACCGGCCAGATTCTTGCCGTGGACGGCGGCGTGACTGCCGTCTGATTTCATCCGGCCATGCCCAACCATCCGAAGTGTCAATCCGCCCAAGCGAAGGAAACCCCTATGAGCAACGCAGCAACCACGCCCGAAGTCCGCATGACGATCGAGGACCATGTCGCGATCATCTCGGTCGACAACGCGGCCAAGAAGAACGCGTTCACCCCGGAGATGATGCAGCAGCTCTCGCAGCGGTTGACCGATTTCGACGACGACGACAACCTGTGGGTGGCAGTTCTCGACCCCGCCGGCGAACACACCACTGCCGGCCTCGACATGCCCAAGTTCTTTGGCCCGAGCGCCACGGCAAAGCCGATACCCGACGACCAGATCGATCCGTTCGGTCTGGGCAAACGATGCGGCAAGCCGGTGATCTCGGTAGTTCATGGGATCACTTATACGATCGGCCTCGAGCAGATGCTGGCCTCGGACATCGTGATTGCAGCCGACACCGCTCGCTTCTGCCAGATGGAATCGAAGCGCGGCATCGCGCCGCTGGTTGGCGCGCACTACCGTTACCTTACGCGCACGGGCTGGGGCAATGCGATGTACCACCTGTTCCTGTGTGACGACTTCTCCGCCGAGGAGGCCTACCGCTGCGGCTTCGTCCAGGAAGTGCATCCATACGGGCGGCACCGCGAGCGTGCGATGGAGATCGCCCGGGCGATCTGCAAGGTCGCGCCGATCGGTCTGCGTGCGACCAAGGCGGCGGCTCTGACCTATATCGAGCACGGCGAGGAGGCAGCGATTGCCGTCATCCCGCAGATTCGAGAGGAGGTCTTTGCGTCCGAGGACTTCAGGGAAGGAATACAGTCCTTTGTCGAGCGTCGGGAGGCCCGCTTCGCGGGGCGGTGATCCCGCTGGTTCACACGGGAAACGCCCACGGATTTCGGTCCTGCGGCAGCGCGTGGAAATGGGCGCGGCGTGATGGTAGAGCCGGCCCGGTTCTGACGGGTATCCCCGCGTACCCTATCCATCCATTCAAGAGAGAGTCGCAATGAAGACGCAAATCACGGAATTGTTCGGCATCGAGCATCCCATCATCCAAGGCGGGATGCACTACGTAGGATTCGCGGAACTGGCCGCAGCGGTGTCCAATGCGGGCGGCCTGGGCCTCATTACGGCGCTGACACAGCCAAGCCCTGAGGCGCTGGCGCACGAGATCCGGCACTGCCGGGACATGACCGATAAGCCGTTCGGCGTTAACCTGACGTTCCTTCCAGCACGCAATCCGCCGGATTACCCCGGCTACGTGCGCGCGATCATCGATGGTGGCGTAAAAATCGTCGAGACCGCTGGGAACAATCCGCAGAAGTGGCTGCCGCTGCTAAAGGAAGCCGGCATCAAGGTGATTCACAAATGCACATCAGTGCGGCACGCACTGAAGGCCGAGAGCATTGGCTGCGATGCGGTCAGCGTGGACGGTTTTGAATGCGGAGGCCATCCCGGCGAGGACGATGTCCCCAACTTCATCCTGCTGCCCCGAGCTGCGGACGAGCTCAGCATACCGTTCGTCGCCTCGGGCGGCATGGCGGACGGTCGCTCGCTGGTGGCCGCACTCGCCATGGGCGCGGGCGGTATCAACATGGGCACGCGCTTCGTGGCGACCCACGAAGCGCCGGTCCACCAGAACGTCAAGCAGGCCATCGTTGCGGCAACCGAACTGGACACACGGCTCGTGATGCGCCCGCTGCGCAATACCGAAAGGGTACTGAACAATGCTGGGGTCGAGCGTCTGCTGCAGAAGGAAAGGCAGCTCGGCGCCGACATCGCCTTCTCGGACATCGCAGACGAGGTTGGAGGCGTCTATCCGCGTGTAATGAAGGACGGCCACCTGGACGCCGGCGCCTGGTCGTGCGGCATGGTTGCCGGACTGATACATGACATCCCCAAGGTGGGCGAGTTGGTCAAACGAATCATGCACCAGGCCGAAGAAATTGTTGAGAGGCGGCTTCACGCGATGCTTTCACAAGCGTGAAATTGGAGCTACCAACCAGGAAATTACATTGCGCGCAATGATTGCGCGATCAGCGTAACGGAAGACCGCAAAGGCACGGTTCAACGCGCTGGCAGCGGGTCTGATCACCGAGTCGTGCCGTGAAATCGGGTGCCTGGCATGTGACCCTGTGGCGCTCGGCCCGAAGCGCAAGGTTCCGCCTTCATCGGTTGCTGCATCGACGGGGCGGCAGCCTCCGGCGCAGCTATGATGTCAAGTTTCAGTTGACAGCCCGTCAACTTTTCGCAGGCGTCTTTCGGGCGCGAACAGATTTACACTTCGCAACGAACTTTTATCGCGGCGTTCCAGAGGAGCTACCTCTCGACGCCGCATTTTTAGGAGGCAAGCTAATGACCCCGGAAATCAAAGTTGAGCTATCAAGTAGTGGTGTAATGTCCGTCACGATTGCGCGACCGGATAAGAAAAACGCTCTCACTAACGATATGTATGGCGCATTAGCAGATGCTATTGCGAGAGCTAGTGGCGACGAAGTCCGTGTGTTGTTGATTCAGGCCGATGGAGACACATTCACGGCAGGCAACGACGTCTCGGAATTTGCAGCACAGTCGACAGGCAATGGGCCGAAGGAACGCAACGTCGTTCGCTTTCTGCGAGGCCTCGCGAACGCCAGCAAACCGATCATTGCTGCAGTCCAGGGCAAGGCCGTCGGAGTTGGGACGACCATGTTGCTCCATTGCGACTATGTGCTTCTCTCCGAAGAGGCCCAATTGATAACCCCGTTCGTGAATCTGGCACTCGTTCCCGAAGCTGCTTCAAGCTACTTGCTTCCTTTGCGAATTGGGCATGTCAAGGCATTCGAAATGTTCGCGCTCGGGGAAGCCGTTCCTGCAAACAATGCCGTTGCATGGGGTATTGCAAACAAGGCGATCTCCAACGCGGAACTCCGTGCAGAGGCGCGCCGCGTCGCCGAGAAAATTGCCGCCAAGCCCATCGGGTCGCTGACCGCGATGAAGCGACTCATGCGAGACGCAGAGAAAATGGTAGCTCAGATGGATCGAGAAAGCGCAATCTTCGTCGAGCGACTTGCAAGCGCCGAAGCGAAAGAAGTCTTCGCGGCGTTTGCCCAGAAACGCCAGCCGGATCTCACGAGAGTCGTTCGACAATAAGAACCGTGCGCACCGGGGCGCCGTCGGTGTCCCCGGTGCGCGTTCCGGTCAATGGCCGGAAACTTCTCCTGCAACGTTGTCAGCCATCTCACTACGATGTCGATCTCGGACGCTGTAAATCCGCCGAGCAGCCGGGCATTCAAGTGTGTGAGCACTGCCTTCGGACGCTCGAGTGCAGCAGGCCCGTCTTCCGTCAGCCACAGCCGGGACGCGCATCGATCGAACTCATCCGCACGGCGTTGGATGAGACCAGCCCGTTCGGCTCGATCAACCAACCCACTCGTGTTGTGCTTCCGATGGGTTCGTTTCATGGCATAAGGGCGGGAAGCGCCCCTTTGGTTTGCCTGCTTCACCAACACCTCAGTCCGCTCAGACCTCTCGCCCACGTGCGTCGCTCACTTCGATCAAGAGGTATGGTTGACCGCGCCGCCGGTAGTCAACCGGTACTGGGCGCGTCGACGGCCCGCGGCTGGTCGCCTGACTGCTCGATACAACCGCCACCGACGCACGATACCGATCGACGAGGCTCGTTAAACGCCGCGCCAGCGCCGTGATCAACGGTTGGCGCGAAGCGACAGATCATTTTGCGCAATCAGCGCCGACAGATAGCTGTCGATGCCGGTCCGGTACCGCAGTTCGGATAATCCGAGTCGACACAGGTCGGCCAAGGTGTCATGCTCCCGGGCCTCGATCTCGTGATCGTGTGAGCCGCGCGCGGCAAGCGCGTCGGCCACCTGGCGGAACGCAGTCTGGATCGCCCTTTCGTACTGGCGAACTGGATACACTTCTGCACGTTGGCCAGATCTAAGATCCGGCTTGATTTCGCCGCCTTGAAGAATCGGCAACGAAATCTGCGGCCCGAAGCGCAGGCCGCGGAACCTTGAACAGCCCGCCCAGCGACGGACTGCGCGTGCCGAAACTTCCCGTCAGCGAAACGTTCAGAAAGAACGCCGCCCTTCGGGATTGGTATCGGCGGTCTCGATCGCTGCACGCAACCGAGTGCGGACCTGTGCGCCGAGCGCATTGACGGGCGCATTGTCTACCGTAACAACGAGAACGCGGCCGTGCACTTCCTGCCTCACGGCATCCGCGCACGCTCTGGGATCATCGCCCTTGTCTCCGGTGTAACCTGTCGAGGGCGATTGTGGAAGGGGTATCGACTTGAAGATCTAACTGGCGATTGACGAATTCAACTGAGTCTTGACGCTGGCGCATCTTTTCAGGCCCAAGTTTGCGAGAGCGCGATGACTTCGGTCCGCAGAAAATCGATCAATGCCTGCGTCGCGGCCGACGGATAACGATTCGGCAGCGTCACGATATACAGCGTGTTTTGCGGCCCCAGCACGCGATATTGCGGGAGGATGCGCACGAATCCCTGGCTCGCGGGCGCGTACTGGATGTATGCAGGCAACAGTCCGATGCCGAGACCTTGAGACACCGCTTCGGTGAGAAACGGATAGTCGGACGACTGCAGCACGGATTGAACCGTGATCTCGTGCACGTCGTTTTCGTTTTGCCGATGCGTGAGCGTCATCGTTACGCGCCGGTCCGGATGCGGCGATGCAACGAACGTCTGCCCTTGAAGATCGGCGGGCGATTGAACCGGACCGTGCGCCTTCACGTAATCCGGCGATGCGTAAAGACGCCAGTCGATTAGACAGATATTGCGCGCGACGCAATCTAGGGGCGGCGTGCGCGTGATTCTCAGCGCGACATCGACTTCGGAAGCGATCAGATCCTCGATGCGATTGTTGAACGTGACATCGAGCCTGATGCCCGGATGCACGCGCGCGAATTCGAGCAGCTTCGATCCGATAAACAATCGGCCGAAGCCCGTCGGCACGCTGATGCGCACGCGGCCGCTCAGGGTTTGCCCAAGACTGTCGATCGACGCGCGCGCCGCGCTCAAGTCGTCCAGCATGCGCTTGCCGCACTCATAGAGCGTGTTTCCGGCTTGCGTCAGCTCTATGCTGCGTGTGGAGCGCCGCAGCAACTGCGCGCCCGTTTCGCGCTCCAGCAGCTTGAGCCGCTGGCTGATGTTCGCGCGCGTCATGTCGAGCTTGCGCGCCGCGGCGCTCAGGCTGCGCGATTCGACGATCTCGACGAACAGGCGGATGAGATTCAGGTCCATAAGGCGTCGGCGCATATCTATCGTTGTCATGTGGCGGACAACGCGTCATGCAACGCCCTGTTTTATCGACCGAAGACGTACCTGTCACCCGCAGTACAAAAGTTCCGCGCGGCCTGACGCCGAGGTGTTGACATTCGCCTACTGTCGCAAGGGGTTAGCTGGGCGCTGCGAACCGTTTAAGCACCTCTGAACTACCTGGTAAGAATTTAGGAAGTGAGATAACGCTCGGCAGGCTGGGACCTCCGCCGCCGCGCAGCAGGCATCGGATCACCAGCTTCTCCGCGTCATCTCCCGTGACTGTATCGCGTTCGCTCAAGTCTATCATCGCGCCCTCTTTCGGCAACACTTTATATGCCGCCTCAACCTCAACGCGAACGTACAGGTTTGTGTTATCATGTGCAGCATCGATTCTGCACCTCCGGAGTCCATCATGTCCTCCGCCAAGCCCACGTTGCTTACCATTCGCGACGCTGCCGAACGGCTGCAAGTCACCCCGCGCACGCTTAAGTATTACGAAGAGCGCGGGCTCGTCACCCCGAACCGCAGTGAAGGGCGCTACCGTCTCTATAGCGAGCACGATCTGGAAAAGTTCTCGCGCATCCTGCGACTGCGCTCGCTTGGCTTTTCGCTGCAAGGCATCGTCGAAATGCTCAAGCGGCCGATGGAAACACTCGGTGAAGGCGGCACCGGCTATTCCGCCTCGTCGCTGCGCGAGATTGAACAGGCGCTTTCGCAGCAGGTCGAGGCGATGGATGCACGCATTTCCGCCGTGCGCCGCGAGCTGAAAGAAGCGCAGGCGGTGCGCACCGAACTGGCCAGCGACCTCGACTATTTGCAGCGCCGGATCGCGGGCGAAAGCAAGGAAACGCTGCTGCGGGAACGGCTGGCCGCGCGCCGCACACGCAAAGCGAAAAGCGCGGGGGACGATGAAACATGACTGCGACGCCGCTCGGCTTTGCCAGGCAGATCACGGACCGGTTTCGCGCTGACTCTTTCGCGTGGGCCATTGCGCTCGCCACCGGCCTCGACTATTTCGACAACTCGATCTTTTCGTTTTTCACAAGCTATATCGCGGGCGGCGTCAACGCTTCGCCGGATGAGCTCGTGTGGGCGTCGAGCGCGTATGCGGTGGCGTCCGTGCTCGGCATTCTCCAGCAGCAATGGTGGATCGAGCGGATCGGCAACCGGCGCTATATCGCCGGATGTCTCTTTCTTTTCGCGGCGGGCGCGGTGGCGGCCACCTTCTCCGAATCGGCGATTGGACTCGCGATGGCGCGCGGCTTCCAGGGCTACTTCATCGGCCCGCTGATGAGCGCGGCACGCATCCTGATCCAGACGCGCTTCATGCAGGAGCAGCGTCCGAAAGCGACGCGGCGCTTCCTGAACATGATCCTGCTCGGGACCGCGCTCGCGCCCCTGTGCGGCGGCTATCTCGTCGCGTGGGTCGGATGGCGCGCGTTGTTCGCGTGCACTGCCTTCGGAGGCCTAGTGCTCGGCCTGCTGGCGTTTCTCGCGGTGCCTTGCACGGGGCGCGTGCAACCGGAACAGCGCGGTGACACGCATTTCTGGCCGTACATCATCTTCGCGTTCGCGCAGGGCGCGCTGCAGATCGTCATGCAGCAGGTGCGCTTCGAACTCTTCGGTGGTTCGCCCGAACTTATCGTCCTGACGGTCGCCGGGCTGCTCTCGCTCGGGTGGTTCGCCTGGCATCAGTGGCATCATCCGCGGCCGCTGCTGCGCCTGCACGCGCTGCGGGAGAAGACGTTTCAGATCGGCATCGTGCTGTACATCGCGTTCTACTACATCAACAACGCGATGAGCTTTCTCGTCTCGCGCCTGCTCGAAGGCGGGCTGCGCTATCCGGTGGAAAACGCGGGGCGGCTCGTCGGCTTCACTTCGATGGTTTCGCTCGCGATGGCCGTCATCTATTTCCGCTACTCGTCGCGCGTCAAGCACAAGAAGTGGATGATCATGACGGGCTTCCTGCTGGCCGCGTTCATCGGCACATGGATGGTCAATATGCCGCCCGATGTCAGCGTGCGATGGCTCATCTGTCCAATGGTACTGCGCGGCATGCTGCTGCTTTTCATCGCGCTGCCGGTGGCAAATCTCACGTTTCGCGTCTTCGCCATCGAAGAGTACAGCCACGGCTACCGCATCAAGAACATCGTCAAGCAACTGACGTATTCGTTCTCGACCGCGACCATCATCATCCTCGAACAGCATCGCGCCGCGCTGCATCAGACGCGGCTCGTCGAATCGGTCAACGCCTACAACCCGATCTTCCAGAACGTCTATGAAAGCCTGCTCAGCGGCTTTCAGCACATGGGCAACAGCGTCTCGGACGCGAAGGCGCTAGCGCTCGTCGAGATCAACGGCCTCGTCACGCAGCAGGCGAACTTCCTCAGTTCGCTGGATGGCTTCTACTACATCATCGGCATTGCGCTCGTCGCGAGCGTGATCGCGGCATGGCAAAAGCGAATCGATTGACCGTTTAAGTGCAGGAATAAGGTGGACACACTTAGCAGCATGCGGATGTTTTCCCGCGTAGCCGAAGAAGGAAGCTTCACCGCCGCCGCGCAGCGCATGAATACCTCGACGGCCGCCACCTCGCGCGCCATCGCCAGTCTGGAAGCGCATCTGAAGGCGCGGCTCCTGCATCGCAGCACGCGGCGCGTGATTCTTACCGAAGCGGGGCGGCGCTATCTGCAGCGCTGCGAGCAGATTCTCGCCTGCGTAGATCAGGCCGAAGCCGAAGCCGCCGATGCGCGCCTGCGCCCTGCCGGGCACCTGCGCATTCATGCATCGACGAGCCTCGGGCAATCGTATGTCGTGCCCGCCATCGTGCATTATCAGGAACAGCATCCGACTGTTTCCATCGATCTCACGCTCTCGCAGCACACGCCCGACATCATCGACGAAGGCTACGACCTTACCGTGCAAGCGACCATCGCGGATCTGCCCGATTCGAGTCTCGTCGCGCAACGGCTCGGCACCGTGCACAGCGTGCTGTGCGCATCGCCGCGTTATCTGAACGAGCATGGCACGCCGCGCACGCTGGAGGAGCTGTCGAGGCATCGCTGCTATCAGCTCGTCTCGACGATTTTTCCGCGCGACTCGTGGCGCTTCGAGGGCCCGAACGGAATAGAAACCTTCCCACTGCCGAAAGCAGACTTCGGCGTGAACGTAGCCGGCGCGCTGGCTGTCGCATTGTGCGAAGGCATGGGCATCGGCGCATTGCCGATGTCGACCGCCCGCGCCGCGCTGACGAGCGGCGTACTCGTGCGCGTGCTGCCCGAATATCGCCTGCAATCGCTGACGCTGCATGCGCTGTATCCCTCGCGTCAGTATCTCAACGCGAAGGTGAAAACCTTCGTCGAATTCATCAAGGACTTCTTTCCGAGCATCCTAGAAAGCGACGCGGCCGACCTCGGCTGACTGAACTAGACGTTCCGGCGTGCGAAGCTGACCGCCAGCTGTCGGCGCCCTCGCCCAAGGCCGACCAGGTGCTGCACTAACATGGGCGAGAACATGATGAAGGGCCTTTTGAGACAGGAGATATGCATTATCCCGCATCCCAAACTCTCTTCTCGATCTGGGAAGCGCGACCGATGTGAGCTAGCGAGCCCGACCGCGTCCTAGTGAGTCATGGAAGGCGCCCTCTCCATCGCACGGGACGCCGCATTATTCGCAGTCCGATGACCGGTTACAGTAGGAGAGTCGCCACCAAAACGGCCGACTGACGACGGATGTGAAGGGCTGAAAGTGGCCGGTTGCGGTGAATCGACATCGAGCGTCGAATAGTTCGCCGCGCCCTCAAAGATCGTCAAGAGGTCGGATCCTCATACACGGCGCCGCCACCCCGCGTCATCAGAGACGGACTTATCCACAGATTGTGTGAGTAAGCCTGTGGGCAAGTCCGGGACGGGGCGGCCCTATCTCGTTGATGTGAAGCATCAAGCAAATCCAGCTGCGTTGCGAGGCCTACATTGTCCTCACGTAAGCGTCGCCGCGCCGGCATACATCAGGCGCTGCTAGTGCGAGTGAAACGTGCGGCTCAGCCTTCTTGCGGAGTTCTTAACCGTGGCTCGATGAACTGCAAAAACGCTCGCACCTTGGTCGACTGGCGGCGATTAGGCAGGTACCCGGCATACACGACCGCATCGCCCGGCTGAGGTCGCGCCTGGAATGTCTCGAACAGGCGCATCAGGCGGCCGGCGCGGATCTCGGACGCCACAAGCCACTCGGGCAGCAGCGCGATACCCCTCCCGGAAATGACCGCTTCGAACAGTATGTCGAGACTATTGGAGAGCAGTTGGCCGCGCACGTCGACGCGTTCTTCCGAGCCTTCGCGCTCGAAGGCCCACACTTGCCGCGCGCGGTAGCCACCGCCATAGGCAAAGCGCAAGCACTCGTGTCGGGCGAGGTCCGCGGGCGCAGCGGGGGCGCCGCTACGTTCAAGGTACTCGTGGCTCGCCACGACGCAACGCGGATTATCTGCCAGCTTCTTCACGATCAGATTGGCGTCGCGGTCGGCAGAGCCGATGCGAATGGCGACGTCAATGCGCTCAACTGCGAGATCGACGAACCGGTCGCTTACCGCCACGTCGAGGAATAGGCGCGGATATTCGGAGAGAAACGCCGCCAGATGCGGCGCGAGGCACAAGCGGCTATACGTGGACGGCACCGACACGCGGAGCGCGCCGACTGGCGCGGCGCCACTATCGAACACGCTTTCGTCGGCCTCCGCCAGATCGTCGAGCACCTTCGACACCTGCTCGACGTAGGCAATGCCCGCGTCGGTGAGGCTCACCTTGCGCGGCGTACGCGTCAACAGCGCCGTGCCGAGCGACGCCTCGAGCGAATCCATGAGGCGCGTCACGGATGAGGTGGCCACGCCTAGGCGCTGCGCGGCCTTCGAAAATCCGCCTGCGTCGGCTACTTCGAGCAAGGTTTTGACGGCGAGGAATTTGTTCATGCGCGACTCACTGACGATTTACGTTGCGTACAACGCAACACAAGCTTGCATTTTATCCCAATTCAGAATATAAAACGCAACGCCTAAGCTGCAGGCATTGCTCATCGGAGACGACTCGCCATGCCCGCCATCCGAATCGATGTCCACTACGGCTTCATTTGCCCGTGGTGCTGGATCGGCCAGCGCAACCCCGCCGCGGCGCTTGCGGAAGCCGGGATCGAACGCACGGCTGAGGTTGCGTTCCGCTACCTGCCGTTCGAACTCAACCCTGACATGCCCCCGAAGGCATGGATCGCCGCACGTATCGCAGCCAGAAGTTCGGCAGTCGGGCGCGCTCGCAGATCGGGGACGCGCAGGTGAGCGCCGCTGGCCTCGCGGCCGGTGTCCGCTTTGACTACGACAAGATGCTGCGAACGCCCAATACGCGCATTGCGCATCGCCTGGTGCAGTTATCGCAACAGCGCAACCAGCCGCGCGCAACTGCTGCGTTGTGCGACGCAATCTTTGCGGCCTATTTCTCGGCAGGACGCGATATCGGTTCGCCCGACGTACTGCTTGAGATCGCCGCGTTGCACGGCCTCGACACCGACGACGTACGCGCCGAGTTACTGTCCGCACGCATTGGCGCGCCACTCGCTCGTTACGGGCCTAAGGATGGCTCCGGCATTCACGCCGTACCGGTCATCGTGATCGACGGGCATTTGATCAGCGGCGCGCAGCCACCAGCGGTTTTCGGCAACGCGTTGCATGCAGCGGCGCAACGGATTCGGTTCGCTGGGCTTCCCGCATAACCACCCTTCTTTTGTTATCTACTTTATGGAGTCGTCATGTCAAACCAGCTATCTGCCACAGCGAGCGCTGGCAGTTCGGTCAAACTGACAAATGGTCTGATCGCTCTGTTCGCCGTCTGCTGCGGCGCCATTGTCGCGAACCTGTACTATGCGCAACCGATCACTGAGCTGATCGCCCCCGACATTCATATGTCGAGCGGCATGGCGAGCCTGATTGTCTCGCTCACGCAAATCGGGTACGCGTTGGGGCTGTTCTTTCTTGTGCCGCTTGGCGACCTGATCGAGAACCGCAAGCTGATGATCTCCACGGCACTCGTGTCGATTGCGAGTCTCGCCGCCGCGGCATTCGCGCACCAACCCGGCGGGTTTCTCATCATCTCGCTTCTCGTAGGATTCAGTTCGGTCGCCGTGCAGATCCTGATTCCGCTCGCCGCCCATCTTTCACCGGACGAATCGCGCGGCAAAGTGGTGGGCACGATCATGAGCGGCCTGCTGCTCGGCATCCTGCTGGCGCGCCCGATCTCCAGCGTAGTTGCGGGACACTTTGGCTGGCGCGCCGTGTTCGGCTCCGCTGCGGTGCTGATGGCACTGGTGACCGCCCTGCTCGGACTGACCATTCCGCGACGCCAGCCCGCCCATCAGGCCACGTACTTCGAGCTGATCGTTTCGCTTGGCCACCTCGTGCGCACTATGCCGGTGTTGCGTCATCGCTCCCTGTATCAGGCGTTGATGTTCGCATCGTTCAGCCTCTTCTGGACCGCGATTCCAATTGAACTGACGCGCCAGTTGGGCCTCACGCAGACACAGATCGGGCTGTTCGCACTGGTCGGCGCAATCGGCGCGACTTCCGCGCCGGTAGCAGGCCGTCTAGCCGACGCCGGCCACACCGTGCGCGCAACCTTGATCGCGCTCGTGGTCGGCGCGCTCGCCTATATGCCGACGTTCATCCACTCGTCGTGGAGCGTGGCAGGCCTGGCGGCAACCGGCATCGTGCTCGACTTCGCGGTGCAGATGAACATGGTGCTAGGTCAGCGCGAAATCTATGCGCTGCATGCGGCAAGCCGCAACCGGCTTAACGCGCTGTACATGACAAGCATCTTCGTTGGCGGCGCGTTGGGGTCGGCAATCGCCAGTCCGCTCTACGAGCATGGCGGCTGGCCGCTAGTTGCCGCGGTAGCCACGGCCTTTCCACTGATCGCGCTCGCTCACTACCTGTTGATCGGCCGCTCCCATGCCAGGCGTCGCGCGTGAACCGACTGTGCGGTTCTCAGCGGCGTTGCGTTAAGGAAACTCTGCGATGAAGCAACTTCATCTCGGCTTGAACCTTTTCGCGGCTGTACAAGTTGATCGAGCCGCACTGTCCAAAGGGGGAGACTGGCCGTCCGCCATTTCCCCTTTCGACCGATGTTGCACATTCGCTTCGTCCAGCATTAGTTCGGTCTGTCGGATCCAGCGACGGAAGAGGCCCTCTACGATGTGCCGTTGTATCGCGAGTTCCCGGTCCTCGAATCGCAGGCGCGGGACTCGTGGCCGAACTGATTGGTGTCATCGCGGTCGGAGAATTTATGGGACCGCGGATAGCCAAGCAGTCCCGGCATCGAGACATGAGCGAGTTCACCACTTGCGAGGATCGGTTCCGCCCGATCACGAGCAGCGTTCGCGACCGAAGAGATCCGGACCGCAGCGGCGACTTGTGTGCTGGTAGTCGACGGTGCGCCGATAGGCTCGATCCACGCGTTCAAGTGCTTCGAAGTCGTTTGATTGATGAGCTCCGCGTCCGGATCGAGCAGACACTCGTCTTTATGTCGCTCGAGAGCAGACGATCGATCCCGCTGCCGCAGGAGTTGCGTAACAATACGTCTCGATTCGAGTGTCAGCCGTAACCGGGACGGCCGCCGGCCCATCGCAGCGCCTATACGCACCCATCATAAAATTTGAGTCGTCGATTTACATAAAGAAACTTAACGATATTTTGTTAGTTATCCTATGTTTTAGGATTGGATAAGCAGGACAGCCGGATCAGAATCGCTGTCGGGCGCGGTGTCGCCTCGCGCTCAACTGCCGGACGATATCGCACCCAACAAAATTTCGCCCGCTCGCTGAAGAAAAATCTTCAAGGCGATTGCGGTTGGCTCATTCGAGGCTGCCGTCAAGCGGCCTCCGCTTGCAGCGTGAAATCGACGTGGACCGCGTCGTAGGGAAACCCGATGTCGCCGTTTTCCGCGCGCTCTAGGACGCCAACATTGAGCAGCACGAGCACATCGTCATGCACGCGTCGAACGTCGCGCCCGACGCGGCGAGCCAGTTCGCGAATCGACATCGCGCCTGCGCCTGTCATCTTCTTGAGGATGTCCCAGCGCAGCTGTGTGAGCGTCTTGAGAAGCAGTTCGGGCGTCGCAAAGCTAATGAACTCGCCCTGCTGTTCGCCGCGCATCGCCGCGGCGAAACTGCGGGTGATGGCTTCGCGGGAGGCGACGCCGAGCGTTACCGTGTTCATGTCGAAGCCCTCCATTGGTCGACATCTGACCAGAAATCTGTCATCAACTGCTCTGGCGTCGTGAACGCATAGGCCGTCTCAACGTCGCCAACGTGCTTGTGATCGCCCTTTCCGCGCTCATTGTCGTACCGCAGCACGCAGACGCCTTTTACGATGTAGGCCACGCTGTACTTGTAGAAATGCGCGCTTCCCTCGACCGGCTCCGGAACTTGCCACACGAGGAAAGCCGCGAACGAGTGCTCATCGACAGGGACGCGGCGTCTCAGAAGGCGGATAGCGTTCATGTTGACAATCATGACAACACCGCCTGCTGTTGTCAAGTACGTCAACAACCCGAAGAAAAATGTCGGTTTCAACGTCAGAAGTGCAGCGGAGGAGGCTCCGCGCCAAGCCACGACCACATGAGACGCGCCATTCTCCAGGTAACGCCGCATGTTCTGGCCAAGAATTGCAAGTAGCGCGTTGGCCGGTCTCGACCTGGAGCCGACGTTCTACGTTCTGACTCGCGGGCGTCGGTTCACAGGCCCAGAGCCGACATTCAGGAAGTCAGCTGTTGGCCGGCCATCGGCCGCGTCCTTCCGTAACTTCGCGAAGCGTGTCAGCACCATTGGCGTGCGGTGACGCTGAATGAAAAGCCGGAGAAGTTACCTTCGACGAAAATGCAATGCATGTATTCGGCGCCGACGGTCGCCTCTAAAGCTTGGCGGAGCGTGGGGGCGTTCGAGCAACTACAGACGACCTGAGCGCGGCCACGTCGCGTCCCATGCCAAGCATGCCGAGTGCGGCGACGATAGCGGGAATCGCAACCAGAACAAACATGATCGGCAGGCCCAGATGCATGGCTAGCAGCACTCCACCGACCATCGAGCCCACGATCGAACCCACCCGGCCAATGCCAAGTGCCCAACTCACGCCGGAGACGCGGCTGGAGGTTGGATAGTAGGCCGCCGCCAGTGCATTGACGCCGGTCTGCGAGCCGCCGGTCCCAAGACCTGCCCCAAAGACCGCGAACATCAGCATCGGCAACGACGAAGCGACGCCGATGAGCAGGATAAACATGGCGGCAATAGCGTAGGAACTTGCAAGCACCAGACAGGGATTGTATCTGTCCATCAGGCGGCCGATCAGCACGGCGCCGACCGTGCTGCCGAAGGGCAGCGCGGCGGCGACCAACGCAGTCCTACCCAGAGGGATACCTGTGTTGTTAATCACCGTCGGTAGCCAACTGGTGAGCAGGTAATACACCAGCAAACTCATGAAGAAGGTGAGCCAGAGGCAGACGGTGCCAACGATCATGCCTCTGCGGAAAAGGCTGCGGACCGGAGAGCCCTCGACCTTGTTCTCGAGGACGGTGTATGTCGCATGGTCGAGCACGTCCTGCGGTGCGATGCGTCGGAGCGTGCGGACCACTTGCTCCTGGTTTCGGCCGGTCAACGTCAGGTACCGGGCAGACTCGGGCAGAAGCCAAACCAGAACCGGCACCAGCACCAACGGCATTGCTCCACCGAATAACAGCACGCCCTGCCAGCCGTGCAGCGGAAGGATCTGCGAGGCGACCACGCCCCCCAACGCCCCGCCTAGCGTGAAGCCGCAGAACATGCTCGTCACCAGGAGCGAGCGCTGTTTCTCGGGACCGATTTCGGATGTCATCGTAATCGCTGTAGGCATCGCTCCGCCAAGACCCAGGCCCGTCAGGAATCGCAATACGATGAGCTCGCGCACAGAGGTCGCGTAGGCGGACCACAAGCACATGACGCCGAACAGCGCCACTGAAAGGCAGAGTATCGGCTTGCGCCCAAACCTGTCGGCAAGTGGACCAAATACGAGTGCGCCTATCATCAGACCAAACAGGCCGCCCCCGAACACAGGCGCCAACTGAGGTGCGCTCAATGCCAATTGCTTCCTGATGGCAGGCGCAATAAATCCGACGCTTCCGGTATCGAAACCATCCAACGCGACGGCCAGGAAGCACAACGCGACGATCAGAAGCTGATACGTCGACAGCTTGTGCGAGTTGATGAAGTCCTGTACGTCGACCGTTCTGATCGTCGCCATGGCGCTCTCCCTGCAGTCGAGAAATCCTGCCCGCCTGGTTGATGGGTGCAGGCAGGACGCTTGCCCCGCGAATTCTCCGAGGCTCCGTCTCCGGGCCTTGATATTGTTCCTGCGCGATCGGCGATGGATCGGCTCGCGCGTCAGGATTGAAACTCTGGAATATCTGGTTTGGCGCCCCACATGCAAAAGCCGGTGGAACCGAACGGGAAGTGACGGGGGCAATAAGTCGCCTCCTCGTCCCGCCTGATCAGGCGAACGCCTGTCGAGTATTCATAAGTCATTCCGTCGGGACCCTCGAAGTAGAGAAAGATGGCGCCCGACGTCGGATGCCGCCCAGGTCCGAACCGAATGGGTATCCCCTGGTCACGCAGGGTGTACCAGGAGCGCATGAGGTCGTCGATGCTTTCGACCTGGTGATTGATGTGTTGAATCCCGGCAAACGAGGATGGAAAGAGGGCGATCCGGTGGTGTATCTCGTCGATTCTCAGCAGCGGCGCGGGTCCGATCCAGTCGCTCACACGTGCATTGCACAGTGTCGTCCAGAAGATCTCATCGCGGCGGGGATCGGTGCTGCGCAGGCCCACGTGGCTGAAGCCAGTGATTCCGGCATCGCGAGCCGGGAAATAGCGGCGGCCGCAATGCAAGGCGCCGAACACCAATTCGATGTGGTTGCCCGACGGATCCTTGAAGCCGATGAAGCTGCGTACGCGACGTTGATCGCACTCGTCGCGACTGCCGGCGTGCACGCGGAAACCGTTTTGCTCCAACAACGTGCCCGCATGCTCGAGCGCCTCATTCGCGGAGACATCGAATGCGATCGTATGGTCCTTTGGATCGCCCTCGAAGTAAACCAGCGTGTGATCACGCTCATCTGATCGCAGGTAGGTCCACCCACCCTCGCGGCGCACCAGCTGCAATCCAAGAATATCGCAGGCATACCCCACCGCGGCTTCGATGTCACGGGTACCGAGCCGAACATACCGGAGTTCGTGCAAATTGATCATGACCGGGATCCTGCGGTTCGCCTACCTCCAAGGATAGGCGGCATTACCCCAGTGGGTGCACAATTCTCGTGGACCCGAAGCTGCCCTTCGCGATTTCACCGTCGCATTGCCCGCTTACGCTACGAGACGATATCCGCATATTCGAAACACCCGGCGTGGAGCTCGCAAGCGATTGAAATGCGCTTCTAGCGTCGCGTGCCTCATAAGGCTATGCTTCTCGCTACGTTGGTTTTCGCGCAATGCGAACTCAAGGCAACAAAACGTCAGAAGATTCGTGTTGCACCCGATGACGAGGAAGCTGGCGGATGGAGGGTCGGACGCGCTGGATAGTCGATATGGTGAGATCGAGGATGCATTGGGTCCCGCACCGCTTGGCGACATCAACTCGAACCAACCACTGATATGAACGCCCATTGTTCGACGTACAGCGGCCGCATGAATACCCCTCAGAGCACTCGGACGAACAACCGCTACTGGCCGGAACGACCCATCCGCGTCGATATGCTGTCTCGTCAGGCATATCCGAAGCCGAGGTAGCCAGCATCGCCTACAGCCCTGACGCCGTCGCCCTCCTTCGCCGCATGTCGATGCTGTTGAATGACCTCCGATATGAATTACGAAGGTAGACAGCAAGTAACCGATTTCAATGAGCAAGTTTTGGGGCCCCAAGGCAAAGGTCTGCCAGATCTAAAGAGCCCTAACCCGGAACTCACACTGGAGTTAAGGCGACCCCGCCTTGGGCACCGACGTGTCCAGTCACCTGTATCCCGAGGCTTCCGCGCATCTTGTGCGGGTCACGGAAGCAGGTCATTGGCTCGAATGGCAGGATTGGGTAAATCCGATCCTCGAGACGCCGTTTTCCATCAAGTACGGATTGTTTCATGTTCCCGACCGACCGGGCACAGGCCTCGCATTCGATCGGGAAGCGCTGGCGCGGTTTGCTTTTGGCTGAGCGGCAGCCCGATACTCGAGCGCTCTCATTCGCGCCATCGCGAACCTTACTGCGCCGTCCATCCTCCGTCGATGCGCAGACTCGTACCAGTGATCATCGCGGCCGCGGGAGACGCGAGATACAGCACCGCCGCTGCGACCTGCTCGCCTGAAAGCAGACGGCCCATCGGGATCCGGTCGAAGACCCAGTCCCTGAACTGCTCGTTCTCGAAGAACGGTTGCGTCATCGGCGTATCGACGAACGTGGGCGCCACGGTATTCACCCGTATTCGGGGCGCGAGCTCGACGGCGAGTGCTTTCGTCAAACCTTCCATCGCGTGCTTCGTCATGCAATACACCGATCGTTCAGGCGCGCCCACATGACCCATCTGCGACGAGATGCTGATGATGGCTCGATCATCGGCCGCATCGCTTTCTAGCATCTTGCGCACTGCCGCTCGCGTCGCCAGAAACGTCGCTCTGATATTCAGGCCGATCACGAACTCCAGATCGGAGGTCGTCACGTCCGCGAGTCGCGCCGGGATGTTGGTCCCGGCATTGTTGACGAGGATGTCGAGTCGGGGAAGTTCGCCGAACGCGCGCTCCAGTTGATCGTCTTTCAGGAGGTCGCATGTGACAGGCGTACAGGCGCCGCCGTTGCGATGGATGCGCTCCGCGACGACGTCGAGTTCGGCTGCATCCTTGCTCAGCAGATAGACGTGCGCTCCAGATCTTGCGAGCAACGCAGCGATGTCCGCGCCAAGACCACGGCCCGCGCCCGTCACGACAGCGTGCTTCCCTTCAAGGCTAAAAAGTCGATCAGACATAGGTTCTCCCGGATTTCAGATTCAGTTGATCGATGGCTTCGCAGACTGTATCCAGACCGTGCGATCCTGCGCGGCCCTCGCGAACAGCGCGCAAACGAGCGTGATGGCTGCCGCGATCATCGCGAAGACGGCCACGGGCGTGTAGTCGCCGTACTTCGCGAGGAGCGCCGTGGCGATCAGTGGCGTCGGTGCGCCGGCGAGCAATGCGCCCAACTGGAATCCGATCGTCACCCCGCTATAGCGGACTTCGGGACTGAACATTTCAGCGAACCATGCGGCCATCGGCGAGAACACGGCCGCGTGAGCAGTCGTGATCACCATGATCTCGGCGAGCAGGATCATCGTGGGACTCCCGGTCCCGACCATGTGAAAGAACGGAAAGGGCGCCGCCACCGCAACGAGTGCACCGAAGATCACCACCTGCTTTCGACCGAACTTGTCCGATAACGCACCGAAGAGTGGGTTCGTCAGCAGTTCGAGCGCGGCGGCCATCAAGATTGCAACCAGCACCGTCTTTCGCGGCAAGCCGAGATGGCTCGTCATATAGCTCAGGCCGAAAGTGGTAAATACGTAGTACAAAATGTTATCCGCGAAGCGAAGTCCGGCGGAAAGCAAAATTGCCTTCGGGAATCGACGAACCGCCTCGACGATGGGCAGCTTGACGGTCGAGTCGGTGTCGAGCACCTTCCTGAAGGCAGGCGGCTCTTCAATGCGGAGCCGGATCACGAGTCCGACGGCAACGAGTACTGCGCTGAACAAGAACGGAATACGCCAACCCCATGCGAGAAATTCCGTTTCAGGTAAGCGACTCGCCAATTCCATTCCACCCACTGCCATGCACAGGCCTGCCGGAAGTCCCATCTGCGGGAAGCTGCCGTAAAGGCCGCGTCGGTTCGGATTGGCATGCTCCACGGCGATCAGCGCGGCTCCGCCCCACTCCCCACCCACGGCAAGCCCCTGCACGATTCGCAGCAGGATCAGCACGATCGGCGCGGCGAGTCCGATGCTGTCGTACGACGGCACAAGGCCGATCAACGTAGTCGCCATCCCCATGGCCAGAAGGGTGGTTACCAGCACGAACTTGCGCCCGACACGGTCGCCGAGATGGCCCGCGACGATGCCACCGAATGGTCGTGCGATGAAACCTACCGCAAAGGTGCCGAACGCGAGAAGTGTCCCTGTTAGCGGATCTCCACCTGGAAAATACAGCTTGCCAAAAACGAGTGCCGAGGTGATCCCGTAAAGAAAGAAGTCGAACCACTCAATGGCACTTCCCATGAAACTGGCGATAGCGATCGTCACCATTTTCGATGACGAATGCCCCGCCGCATTCGATTGCTTCGTATCCAAAACCGCCTCCTGATGCATTGACCCGCAAATATGTATGAATCTGTTGCCTGTTCGCTTCACGCGCCGCTGATCACGCGTAGGGAGGATCGGGCAACTGCTGGCCGCCGCGAATAATGAATTTAGGATTGAATTCGAGCAGACCTGTCTCGATACGGTCCTCCGAAATGCCAGCATAGTCGCTGAAGATAGCGCTCACTTTCCTGACCAGCGTGAACTTCGCCTCGTCCGATCGACCTGCGCGGATGTTGCACATGATGAGGGTGTCGCCGCCTGGCTCGCCGCCCACGTAGCTGCTTTCGGACGCGAGATCATTGAAGACGACGCTGATGATTTCGAGTGGGGACTTGATGGTCTCGTTCACAGCGATAGTGATCGCTTTGGCGATCTTCCGCTTAATGTCGACGTCCAGTCCGGCACGCGTGTTGCAAACGATAATGGGCATTTTCTGGGACTCCTTCAAAGTTAGGAATAACGGATTGGCAATCCAGCATAAATGGTCGTGCAGTTGCCGGACACCAGTCGGGAAACCGTGGTTGCATATGCATCTATATGGACGCAGCAATCCCAGCAAAGCCGGTCGGCAACTACAATTCGTCTCTTGCCTCGACTCCTTACCGGTCCACGTTTGCAGCCTTGGAGAGTTGTGCCGATTCTGGTTCGCTACAGATGCATCTACAACCGATGTATATGCAACAGTCTAGTGACATTTGACATCTCTTCAACCTAGTGAGAACCCGCACCGACGACTCTCTCTGGAACGCCCGTGCGCAACGCTGCATCGAGTCTTCTCCTCGACGTCTCGTCAGGAAGTGCTACGATAGTTGCATATACACTGATCAATCTCTCAAGAAGGATCTTCGATGTTCACCGATTGCTATTGCACCCAGTTCAGGCGCTCGGCGAATGCTCTGACCAGCATTTACGATGAGGCGCTCCGCCCAGTGGGCCTGAAGATCACCCAGCACACCTTGCTTCGCGGCCTTGATCGGCTCGGCTCGGCCACCTACAACGAGATTGCAGCCGAGTTGTCGCTCGACAAGACGACTATCTCGCGCAATATCAAACTACTCATCGATGCAGGATGGGTTGAGGTCTCCAGCGATGACGATGCGCGCTACAAACTGGCGAAGCTCAGCCCTGCCGGCAAACGTGTTTTGAAAGAGGCTGAACCGCACTGGCGCGCGGCGCAGACTCAGGTCGAGAAGGAACTCAGGAAGTACCTCAAGGGTCCTGCGAGGAATGTGCTTCTAGAGGCGCTGGAAAAGCTGCAGAACGTCGGGAGCGAACGGTAGACCGCCTCGCCGCGCTCAGTTGCTATTCAGTATTACCACCCTGAATCTGATGAGCCGCGCGCTGCAACTCCTCCGATAGCGGAACAGGCCTTCGCGTCACGCGGTCGACGTAGGCGTGAACGAACGTGCCATGCGCGAACGACCGATCACGCTCGTTTCTGAACAGACTGATCTCATACGTCACGCTGGTCTTTCCCACCCGGCTCACGCAGAGTCCACAGGTGACGAGGTCCGGAAAGACGACCTCGTCGAAGTACTCACAGCTCGTGTGCACGACCAGACCGACTGCCTCGCCACGAACCGGGTCGAGAAGACCGCGAGCGACGAGCCATCCATTCACTGCGGTATCGAACCACGTGTAGTGAACGGCGTTGTTCACGTGCCCGTAGATGTCAATGTCTTTCCATTGGGTATTCATCTGGCAAAACCAGTGGAAATCGCTTCGAGGCCGCGGCCTGGTTCGTGTCATGAGCGTCTCCTCAGCGGCGATTACGCGGGAACAGCCGTACCGTACGGCACATCGCGACCGCCGAAGCGGCGCACACGGATGTTGGCTTGCTCGCCGTGCGCGATCATGCCCTCGATGGCGCACAGTCGCGAGCAATACGAGCCGATCAGCGCGCTCGCTTCATCCGTCAGCACCGTTTGATACGTGCAGGTCTTGATGAACTTGCCGACCCACAGACCGCCGGTGTAGCGCGCGGCCTTGCCCGTCGGCAGCGTGTGATTCGTGCCGATGACTTTGTCGCCGTAGGCAACATTGGTACGGGCGCCGAGAAACAGCGCACCGTAGTTCTTCATGTTCTTCAGGAAGTAATCGGGGTCGCGCGTCATCACCTGAACATGCTCGGATGCAATTCGATCGGCCACCGAGACCATCTCTTCGAGCGTGTCCGCCACGATCACTTCGCCGTAGTCGCGCCACGAAACCCCCGCCGTGTTGGCAGTCGGCAGGATCTCGAGCAGGCGCTCGACTTCGGCGATGGTGCCCTTCGCCAGTTGCATCGAGTTCGTGAGGAGAACGGCCGGCGTGTTGAAGCCGTGCTCCGCCTGACCCAGAAGGTCGGTCGCGCACAATTCCGCATCGACGCTGTCATCGGCAATCACCAGCGTTTCGGAGGGCCCTGCGATCAAGTCGATGCCGATGCGGCCGAACAACTGGCGCTTCGCTTCCGCCACGAACGCATTGCCCGGTCCAACCACCATCGCAACCGGATCGATCGTCTGCGTGCCGAGCGCCATCGCGGCAATGGCCTGGACGCCACCGAACGTGTAGATCTCATCCGCGCCGCCGAGGTGCATGGCGGCGACCACGGCCGGATTCGGCTTGCCACCGACCGGCGGCGATGCCGTGATGATGCGGGGAACGCCCGCCACCTTGGCCGTCACGACGCCCATATGTGCCGATGCAACCAGGGGAAACTTGCCGCCGGGGACATAACACGCCACGCTGTCGACCGGCATGTTCTTGTGGCCCAGCACCACGCCTGGCAGCGTCTCGATTTCGACGTCACGAATCGACTCGCGTTGTGCCTGGGCGAAATTGCGCACCTGAGCCTGCGCGAACTTGATGTCCGCGAGCTGGCCCGGAGACAAGGTGCGGACACAGCTCGCAATTTCATCTTCGGACAGTCGGAAGCGCTCAGGCGACCAGTTATCGAACTTCGCCGAAAGTTCGGCGACAGCGATGTCGCCACGCGATGCCACGTCGGCGAGAATGCCCGTGACCACGTCACGAACCTTGGCCGCGTCCTGCGAGGACGCTTCGGCGCTACGGCCATGCTTCAAGTATTGGATTGCCATTTGCATTTTCCCTTGTGCGAGGTGAGGAAGGAGCAGCGTGCGACGCGTATCGGAAGGCTCGCTGCGTTGATGCAAATGTAGCGCAAGTTCTTATGCAAACTTTGCGCAAATGCTCGATACTTTCCCTAGAAACACGATTCACACGGTCGAACGGCTTTCTATCACGACGCATCAATGCAAATTTATGCAAACCAAACCTTCTCCGAGCGTCCGTGCAAAGGCGTCGAAAGTCAGGCTCGAAGATGTCGCCGAGCGTCTCGGCTTATCGGTATCCACCGTGTCACGGTCACTGGCCGGTCATCCCGCCATCAGTGGCGAGACGCGTGGCGCCGTGCAGGCGGTTGCGGCTGAAATGGGTTATCGAATTCCGTCGCAAGGTCGATCCACGCGCAAGTCGGCGACAAAGCTGATTGGCGTGGTCGTCGGCGCCCTGCACAACCGGTTCATGACCTTGTTGCTGACGCATCTTCACGACGCGCTGCAGGAGTTCGACTATCAGATCACCTTGATGATCGACTCGATGAACGACGCGAATAACCTGCTGGCATTTCGGCCCTTGATAGACGGCTATCTCGACGGAATGATCTTTGCCACTGCAACGCTCGACTCACCCGTGGTGGCAGAGATGCAAAGACGCGGGATTCCTCTCGTGCTCGTCGTCCGGTCCGTGGACGACGTGAGGGTCGACACGGTCGAGATCGACAACGTTCACGCCGGCGCCCTCGCGGTCGAGCATCTCTATCAACTGGGGCATCGCCGGATCGGGCTGATCATGGGTTCGCAAAACACGTCGACCAGCAGAGACCGGGTCAAAGGAGCCCTGCAGTGGCTCGCAGGCGCGGGCATAGCGTCGTCATCGGTGCCATTGATATATTGTGATTACACCAGCGAGGCGGGCTATTCGAGCGCCATCGCTATCCTGAGCGAGGAGAACCGGGTCACGGGCATCGTCGCCGGGAACGATACGATTGCACTCGGTGTGCTCGAAGCGGCAAAAAGGCAGAGCATCGCGGTGCCCCAACATCTCTCGATCATCGGCTTCGACGACATGCCTCTGGCGGGGTCGCCGCTTGTCGGGCTGACCTCGATTCGACAGCCCGTTGAAGCCATGGCGCGCACCGCGGCACGCAGGCTCGTCGAGCGCATTCGAGCCGGAGGCACGAGCGCCCCCGTCCGCGATGTCCTGCCCATCCAGTTGGTCCGTCGCGACACAACCGGACCGCTCGGCTGACATCGCCGAAAAGCGTCCGGGCCCCGGAATCAGGGCGCGCTGCCGTCGACGGGTTGCGCTCCATTCAGCGTCACCGTTCCATCGATTGGGATCTGTTGATCTTGCCTGCCGTTGAGGACAGCGTTCATTTTCGACCGGTCGAGCTCTCCTTCCCACGGCGATACCACGACCACCGCTACCGCATTTCCGATGATGTTCACGAGCGAGCGGCATTCCGGCATGAAGCGATCGATGCCGAGGATCAGCACCATGGCTGCCACGGGGAGCGTCGGCACCACGGCAAGACTCGCGGCCAGCGCAACGAAGCCTGCGCCCACGACTGCGCTGGAACCCTTGGACGTGAGCATGGTGACGGCCAGAAGCGTCAACTCCTGTGCGATCGTCAGATGGATATTCGTCGCCCGGGCGAGGAACAAAACGGCAAGCGTCATGTAGATGTTCGCGCCGTCGAGGTTGAACGAGTATCCGGTCGGCACGACCAGCCCCACGACCGCCTTCGAGCAACCGAGGTCTTGCAGCTTCTTCATCAATTGATGGCAGCGCCGCTTCGGACGTACTCGTTCCGAGCACGATGAACAGCTCCTCCTTTAGGTAGGCGAGCAACCGGAACACCTTTGTGATGATTCTGACCAGCGAGAAGAACACGGCGGAAAGCTTGTCGGTGGCTCCGCTGGGGGCGTTCGGTGCGATCTCCTTGACGGTCGGAAAATACGGCATCGGGTCGCTGATACCGCTCTTCAAGCTGATCCTCACCTTTTACGTCACGGCGTTCGTGTTCGTTGCCGTCGTACTCGGAGCGGTCGCCAGAATGGCGGGCTTCACGATCGCGGCGGTCAGGCTGCGCACCTGCTCGCCTGCCGCAGACAGCGCAACCCCGAACATGACCGATACGAAAAGAATGGGGAGCGTGTCGCCCTTTGCGAACGCATCGAAGAACGATACGGGGATGATGCCGACGAGAAATCCCGTCAGCCCGTCGAGGTGTTCCGACTAATTGACGAAGCCCGCTATCGCTCGGGCATCCAGCGATGAAACCGTCACGTTGAAGCCGTCGCCCGGATGCAGCACATGGCCGGCCAGCAAGCCGATCACCAGTGCGATGGACGACACGACCTCGAAATACACCAGCGCCTTGCCGCCCACGCGTCCGACCTTCTTCAGATCGCTCATGCTCCCGATGCCGGTGACTACTGTGCCGAAAATCACCGGTCCGATGATCATGCGGATGAGTTTGATGAACGCATCCCCTAGCGGCTTCATTGCAGTGGCGTAGTGCGGATACAGATGGCCGAGCAGGACACCGGCGGCAATTGCCAGCAGCACCTGAACGTACATAATCTTGTAGAAAGGTTTGATGTCTTTCTGGATGGTTAGCCGGTGATCTTGTGTGGTGCCCGATCCAGTGCCGGCCTGAGGTCGGCTGCGCGAATGGGCAGATGGCGCATGCGCACGCCGACGGCGGCGAAAATCGCATTGCCGATGGCCGGCGCGACCACGGTCGTCGGCGGTTCGCCGAGTCCGACAGGCACCTCCGTGCTGTCCACGAACGCGATGTCCATGTCCGGCACATCTGCCATGCGCAGCGGTGTATAGGTGTCCAGATTCAAATCTCTCACATAGCCGTTCTCGAATCCGGTGCCTTCGTAAAGCGCCATGCTCAAGCCCCACAACGCCGCGCCCTGCGCCTGCGCCATGGCGCCATCAGGATCGATGATGGAACCCGCGTCGATCTCCATCCACAGCTTTTGCACCGTGATGCGCCCGGTTGGCCGGTCTACCCCGACCTGCGCCACGCACGCGCACCACGTCGGCATCGCGCGCTCCTGCCCGAACGAACTGGCGAGGCCGAGACCGGTATCCGGCGGCATTGCGCGTCCCCAGCCTGCGCGTGGCGCCACACGCCGGATGACGTTCGCCTGCCGCCGCGCGCCGCCGGTCGAACTCGGCGCGGCGCCGGCATTCCGGCCGGCGGCCGTCAGATGAGCAAGGCGAAAGGCCACGGGATCGGTCTTCTGCGCATGCGCGACCTCGTCCACGAACGACTCCAGCGCCCAGTTCGTCCAGCCGGGCGCGACCGCGCGCAGCCAGCCGGGACGAAAGCTCTTTTGGGCGAGATCGTTGTTGACCGCGCGGACCCGCAATGCGCCGACCTCGTACCAGTGATCCGCTCCCGAGATCGAGAATGGATCGTAGGGCGCACCGTTGGTGCCCTTCTGCATGTTGCCGGGAAAGACCGTCAGACTCGGCCAGCCCGCGACCGCGACGTGTTCCATTGCCACAGTCTTTCCGTCGTCGTTCCATCCGAGCCGCAGCCGTTGCAGGGTGGGCGAGCGCAGCGAGTCGAGCCGCGTGTCGTCTTCCCGCGTAAGAACCATCTTGAACGGCCGTCCCAGCGCCTTTGCCATCAGCGCGGCGGGGACGGCGTAGTCGCCGTTCAGTCTTCGACCAAAGCCGCCGCCGATCAGGTACGTCCGCATGACGATGCGTTCGACCGGAACTCGAAGCGCTTTTGCGAGGACGGGCAGAATGAAGCCCTGCGCCTGGGATCACGCATGTCATCCTGATCGGGCTACTGGCGAACACGTGCATCGAAGCGACCGGTCGATATGCACAGGAACTCGGTTATCACGTGACGCTAGTCAAGGACGCCACAGCCGCTTTCAAGCGCGAGATGATGCACTCGGCGCACGAATTGAACGGGCCCACTTTCGCGCACAGCATCGTCGATACGGCCCAACTCGTCTCGGCCTTGTCGAAGGCTTGATCGGTCTCTGACGGATGAGCGAAGGCATAGGCTGACGCTTATCCGAAACGCACACTCGAACTTTTTATATCAATTGCACTCGTCGGTCGGATCAGTGCATCGCGGTGACGCCCGTTAGCGCCGCGACGCTCGCAATCGCTGTTGCACTGCTTGCACCCGCCGCTCGGAACGAGTTCTACCTGATCGTCATCATGGTGCTGCTCGACCTGGGGAACCGTGCCGGCTTCGTAGCCAACCAGGCCCGCATTTACGCGCTGCGCCCTGAAGCGCGTAACCGCCTAAATACAATCTTCATGGTGTCGTACTACCTCGGTGGCGCTGCGCGTGCAGCGCTCGGCGGCTATGGGGCACGCCTCGACGACTGGATCGGACTCGCGGTGGTCGGCGCCGTGCTGTCGCTTGCTGCTGCGGTAGCCAGCGCGTACGCTGCGCATGCGGCTTCCGCGGACAGGCCGGCGTGACTACACGGTTCGCTGAAGCCGCCTCCTCTTGTCGAGTCTGGCTTACGACGCTGCAACGCACGCCCCAGTCGACGCGCGAGCGTGCACCCTTCCTAGACAGACAGGAAGTCATTGATTTTTAGCAATATTAATTTAGCGCCAGAAGGCAGAGCCTTGTCAGGACTGGAGCGCCCTAACTCGGAAATTGCATGGGAATCAAGGTTACCCCTGGCGGCGAGCTTCGCCGAGCACCTCGACGATGCGATCGCGGTAGCGAGCAAGGGTGCCGCGTGCGGGCTTGCGCTTCAAAGTGCGGCCGGTCAGGGAAGGCATAGGCGGATACTCGCTGGTGCGTCGATGAGATTATGCTCACGCTGAGACCCGCGCCGGCAACCGCAAAAATAAATCAATTCTAAGCGTCGCACTGCTGTTCGTTCCTCGCCTGTTCATGGCCGCGGCGTTTTCGCGCTCACGCGCCTCAGCGCTGGCGAGAAGCTCTTTGACTAGAGGTGAGTTCACTGACGACGCGCTGTTTCTTGCACAACGGCTCGTCGAACTGGCCCGAGGAGACAGAGACGTTTGGTTTGCTCGCGCTGATGCCGTACGCGTGGGCGCGTCGCGGAGCGGTTGGCGACTGTTTGCCGCTGTCGGCTCTATTTCTGTTGACGAAGGCTGTCCGGAAATGCGTGATCCCTCATCGCATTCTGCGGCGGGGCGATTGATCTCGACAACCTACTGCGCCCTTGCTCACCGCAAGGACACCAAGATGCTGCACGCTCGGCGGCAGGGACTTCTTCGGCAGCGCCGGGTTCGTGATCGAACCGCTGGTTGCGGCGCTGTCCATGGCGGGCCTGAACGTTTTTGCGCGCGCCCAGAAGGAGAAACCACAACGCGAGTACCGCCGCGCCGCGAGGCGCATGTCGGACTTGGCGAACATCAGCATTCGAGTAAGACTCGAGTAAGAATGGGCGCCTAAAGTTAAGCGATAACTAAAGTTGCGGTCGCCGCTTCTGGAGAATCGCAAACAAATCGGACGGAGGATGAACCGTGACAAACCAGCCGGCGATGACCGATGTGCGCACGATTACTCCCGACGGCGGCCGGGTGCGTTGGCAGCCGCCTGCGAAGTGGCGACGGCGCCTCGTCGCGTCCTCGCTCTCCGCTGTTTCGGTGGAGCACTGTATCGCCGGTGCTTCGGAAGTTCCCAATTTGGAGGCAACGGGACCAATCCTCGCGATGTACCTACGGATTCCGACGGCACTCGAGCTTCGAATGGACGGCGGCGGATGGGCGTCCAAGCGGCTTCGAACGCCGTTGATCTACGTTCCGGCCGGGTTTTCATGTTCCAGCCGATGGACCGATAAGGCCGAGTGGCTGACTGTCCACTTCGAATCATCCTGGCTGGACCGTTCCGGTTTGCTGACGGAAAATCAACCCGTCTCGATCGGCCCTCGGTTCGACGTCAGTGACGAACTGCTCACCCAGATTGTCAGAAGTCTCCATGAGGACGCGCTGGCCGGGATGCCGATGGGCCCGCTTTACGCCGAATCGCTGGGGGCCGCCGCCCTGCGTCGCATGGTGTACCTGGAATCGCGTCGGCGGCCGACGGAATACACACACGCCGCCATAATGCAAAAGGCTGCCGACTACATTCAAGACAACCTCGAGGACGAACTGACACTCCTGACGGTGGCTAATGCAGTGGACTATCCGGGTGACCTCTATTCTTTCATCCGAAGCTTCAAGAAGGCCCACGGGATGACGCCCCACCAGTACATCATCGAGAGTCGCTTGCACGCAGCGCGCAAGCTGATCGTCAGCGGGCAGTGCGACATCACGGAAGCCGCGCTCAGCTGCGGTTTTTCGACCGCCAGCCATTTCTCGGCGACGTTCCGCAAGCGGTGGGGCGTCTCGCCTTCAAAGTTCAAGCCGGCGTCTGCGAACTTCATGCGAGAGGAAGCGAGAGAATCCACAGGCCGCTGATGGTCAACGCAATCGTCAGCACGAGCAATGGAAGCTGGTTCACGATGGAAGTTCTGGCGAGCTCCCGGCTCCTGATAGTAATTGCGTGGGTGATGTACACGCTGAGGATGTGGCCTACAAGAATCAGCGCGACCTGGCCGTGCCAGATATACCCCACATTGATGAGGGGCTGCGCCGCGCCTTGCTTGACTAGCGACATCGGCAACAAGCGCCAGCCCAGCCCGAGCGGATCGGATAACAGTGAGAAGAGTTGCGTGCCCTGGACTAAGAACAGCGTGAAGTAGTGGCAGACACTGTAAAAGAACGCGATGGGCAATAGCACCAAACAGAATTTCTGCGAGAACGATTTTCCGTCCGCCGATGATCGCGAGCTGATCGCGCTCAGCGTTCCGAAGCCTCGAAATACGCAGTAGTACGTCAGTCCTATCAAAAAGAACGTGAGCCATTGCCAGGCAAGAATGAACCCGCCGGCGATTGCATAGTTTTTTCCGAACTCGGGGAAAAGCCTCAGAATATGTGGATAGACGTTGCGCCAAAACAGCGCATTCCAGGCCGCTGTGTCACGTAAGCTGTCGTAGGCCGTCGACGAGAGCATGAAAGACAGAAACGCGACTACGCTGATGTGCGAAGGGTTGCACCGGGCAATGTCAACAACGGGGTTTCTCAGCGTGACTGTCGCGCCATTTTCGGGGACGGGGTGCCATTTGCACAGCGAAAGCTTCGCAGAGAGCCTGCATAGAATGCCAAACGTATCAAAGTGATCGAGCCACGTTTGACGTCCAAAACAGAGGGAACCGACCCCCGCATAGGCCAGGTAGCCCAGAAGAAAGAGACTGACGTCTCTCGGTTTGCCCGCCCCAAACAGTTCAAGCGCGATCAGCGCGATATAGACGAGCAGGGCGGGATAGGTTGCAAGGTGAGGCGGGTAGCGATATCGCCCCTGCTCCAGGTTGTGGAAATAGCGCCCACCAACGCGCAATAGCAGCGCGAACGGATTGCAGAATGCATAGAGGTCTCCGAACAGCGCGCTGACATACATCGACCCTAAGTAGAACCAGATCCAGAAGCCCGACATGTTGAGGTTGAGAAACGGGTTCTGGGTTCCTGCCATGCCAGAGACGACCAACATGGCGACGAACGCTGTACATGCAAGCTGCACGGCACGCAGAAATGGCGCTGCAATGCGCAGCCCTGTTTCCGGCGTGTTCCATGATCGCAACATGTCGTGCGCCGGCGTAGCCGTTGCGAAAACCGCGACCATGAAGGAAATGATCAACGTACCGGTGGCGGCGTATGCGTACAACCACAGCGGGACGGGAAGGTAGTAGGGAGCGCTCCAGGCATGCGCGTCGGCCAAGGTCGGTAGCCACGCCACCATCATCATTGCGGATGAGCCGGCAAGCCGCATTCTTCGGCGCGGCGCGAAGGTCCCGGTGCGGTGCCGGTCAGTCTTGCAGCCGCGCGCAATGTCGTTAGCCATTTCAACGCCTTCTCGTTCAGTAATCGGCAGACGAGATCAGCCCGGTAATCTTCCAGCCGGAACCGTTTTGCTTCTCCGACACAACCCCGATCGTATCGTTTGGCGCGTCGAGCAGCTTGATGAGGGCGATGGCCCGCGGGTTCCCGTCCTTCGAATCGGGCAAGTGGAAAACAAGAAAAGGCAGGATAGGGGACGGCTTGTCACTTTCCACTATCAAGGGCAGTACGGCATCATTCAATGATTTAAACACCTCGAACGCGGCGCGGCCGCCCAAGGTGGAAGACCAACTTGTTGCTGGATGCGGCGTGTTTTCAAGCGCAAGATAGGCGCCATGGTCTCGAAGCCTCCATCCGATGAGCTGGTCAATCAAGGTGCCGGCGGACTTACGCGATGACGCCAATGACAGTTCAGGGAGCCAACGCTTTTCAATCGGTGACGTTGTCACCCATTCGACGAAGAACCGCGTATAAAAATCTACGAGACCGCTATCCACACCCGACTGTGTCGTCGGTGGCATGGGGGTTGGAATGTCGCGCCGCCCCTTCCACCGGGACGCCTTCCACGCCGGACCGTCCGGCAGGCTAATTCCATCGAGAAATGACGTATCAGTAATGCCGTTGGCCACAAACCAGTCTGCTTTGGCACGCTTCGTTCGCGCGACAATAAAGCCTGTCAGCGCTTGCTGGATCTGGTCCCAGGCTGCCGGTTGCCGGGCGGCACCGTTGATCATTGGATACCTCAACATCTGCGTGAATGTGGATTTCGCCATGTCGTTCACGTCGGTGGGCCAACGCCAGGTTAAATCTGCGGCGTGGCTAGATGGTGTGCCGCGATCGGCGGGCACACCCATCACCAGGCGGGCGTCACATGTGATGCCTTCGCGGCCCCAATCTGGAACAGAAGGGACGCCCTTGTGTGCCCAGGAATCCTGCAGGGAATGCAGCGACCGTCCGAACTCGCCGAGCATGAATGCGGCCTTTCCCCCGTCGGCGCGTCGCAATGCTGTGTCAATCAAGGACAAGGCCGGCGCACCGCCTGGCACGACTGACCGGACGTGCGCGTCAGCCGGAACCTTGCGCTCGCTCGGATAGTGTCGAGCCTGAGCGTCTACGGCATCCGGCGCGAAACGCGACAGACACGCGTATTGCAACGGCGACGTCATGTATTCAATCGACCCTGCATCAATGCGCTGATTGGCGAGCGCAATGGCCTCGGCTTCCCGTGAGGCGAACCCGGCCTGCTTCGCGAGCCAGAGCGTGAGTCCGAAGTGCACGTCGGACTCGAAACCGGCACATGTCAGCGGGTTGGCGAGTGCGGCCAGCAATACCAGCGTAGTAAAGCTCAATCGTTGCTGCATGAAGGGCCCTGTGAAGACCTTGTGGATTGCCCCTCGAGGCGAGGCTCGAGGGGAGTCGTTCCTGCACTTCAGTTACCTGTCTCTGTCGCCTTCGTGCTTTCCGGGAAGGGCCAAGTACCGTTCTCAAACGCGAGGACGAGCAGGCCGTTGTCTTGACACGCCGTGGTCAGCAGATGCCGGTCAAAATCGAAGTCGAGGCGCGAAGCGCACCAGTCTGGGCCACCTGCGCGATATTGGCCGAACATGAGATGTCCGGAACCAGCGCCCGGAGACTTTACGGAAGCCGGGTTGTAGTAGGCAATTTCCTTGGGCTTGGACGGATCGCGGATATCGAACACGCGCACGCCCGAATTGAAATAGCTGCAGGCAAGTGCGGTGGCGTTTTCACGATTGTCCACGCTGCAATAGTGGCTCCCGTAGGTGAACCAGGAAAGGCCGAGAACGTCGGGAATGACCTTGCTGCAGTTGTCGGTTGCATGCGTTTCGAGCCGCAATTCCGATACAAGTTGCGGCGACGCTTCGTTGGACATGTCGTAGATGTGCGCCAGCGGGAACGGCGTCATGCCCGCGTTGCACGCAGCTTTGACGCCCGCGGCGGTCATATCCTGAAGGCCGCCAGACCCCGATTCGTCTACTTCAACCAGATAGGGCTTGCCCGCTACAGAAAACGGGATCGTGTGTTGTGCTGCACTGCCGTTACGAATGGGCACCGTTGAAATTCGATGCATCTGCGCGTTGGGACGCCGGCTCTGCACCTCACTGGCATCGACGACGAGGAATCCATTGTCTCCAGTCGCGTTGGCGTTGTTCAGCGGCGGCGCTGCCGAGCCATGCGCCGGCCCGAGGTTTCCGGATGCGACAAAGTACGCGCGGGTACCGTCCTGGCTGACCGAGAGGCCGTGAGAAAACGAGTCGAGTCCCAGCGCGCCCACCCCGACTGCCGAGATAAGCTTCGGCCGGGTCGGTACGGTCAGATCGACCGCATAGTAGGTCTTTGTCATGGCGCCGCCCACATAGTACGTGAGGCCGTCAGGCGAAAAATTGCCCTCGTGACCCAGCGGCTGCGTGGACGGGATGATGCCGCCGTCGGCTCCCGTGCCAACGGGCACGCTTGCGAGCAACTGGGGCTGGGTGCAGTCGGAAGCTACGTCGTACAGGTCGATCTCGGGGCCGCCACCGCCAGCGAGCCCGTTGTCTGCGAGCAAGATCCCACGTGCGGCGTTTACCCGCAGGGATTCCCACGGATCGATCATCGACCTGGAGGTCAATGAGTTCACCCGCATCGGCTGTGCCGGATTTGTGATGTTGATGACGGGCACCCCAGGATTCAAACGCGGCGGTGCCTCAGGATTTTTGAATGCCGGGGTTGCGCCCATCGTCGCGTGATAAAAGCACGTCTGGCCCTTCTTGTCCGTGTAAGTTGCAGAAGACCACGACGCACCTTCTCCCTGGAGTTGACTGACGAGCTTCAGGTTGCAACTGAAGCCGCCAAACCCTGACTGGCGAAGCGCAGCCGGCACTTGACCTTGCAGCGCCGTCTCGGGCGTGTCACCCGGACTGCAACTCGGAGCCCGAGGGACGACATAGTCCGATACGGATACCGTGGGCGCGGCGGCCGCTGTGTCGTCGGATCCCCCACCGCAACCGGTGAGTGCCAGCGTGCCGAGCGATACCGCGATTGCCAGAACGTTAGAACGTCGCATGAAACGTCTCCCTGGAGCCGTCGCTCCATATAATTGTCTTCGCAACAATGCGTTTGCATTCCTTATTGCTTTGTGATTTCCCTTCGCTATCGCGGGTATATCTCCAGTGTGGCGACGTCGAGCTGGCCACCCAATTGGCTATGGAAATGAAGAGAGAAGCGCCCTGTGATGCCGATAGGGAAAATGTCGAGCGACTGAGCACTGCTCGACGCGCATGCAGCGAAGGCACCTGGAATTTCGTGAACCATCAAGACTCCAGGTTCCTTCGATTGCACAGTGATGTGCGCCGGCACGCCTTCACGAATCGCGATGACCGGCCTTTTCCATGGCGCCTCTTCTCGGTCTACATAGACGGAGAACTGTTGTGGGTCCGATAGCCTTGAAGAGGCCCACGACAGATGTCGCACCACGCCGTAGGCGAGCACCAGCGCAGTCGCGGTGGTGATCAACGCGACGTGTCGATGCCGTTGCCGAGGCCTCTTTTGCTCCGTGTCGGCGGGTTGTTCCATGCGTGCTTGCACCACTGCTGTGGCTACCTGACTCGACCCGCAAGGGATGCGGGTAACGGTACGATGGATGTTAGTGTGCGGTATCGCGGAGAGATATCTGCTTATTGCGCACTGTCGAAAAATTGCGTACTGACTTACCCCACTTTTGGGGGCACAGGACGCCACAACCGAGGAACTGGACAAGTTCGTTCAAGCTGAAGGCCTTCGCTATGGCGGCGAACACAGCCCCGCGCAGCGCGGCCGCGCCCGGGGGCGTTGCTGACCTTCCTGTTTGCTCGGCCGACGGCAGTGGTGACCCGATGCACGAGTTGCTACTCGCGCGGATATGCGCCGCCGACTTGCTTCCTAGCGCAGCACGGTGTCGGCGAGAGTGTGTGACGCGGATCGAACCGCAGATAGAGTATCGACGTGGCGCGGTTGCAATTATTCGATAAAACGCAATAAGCAGATATCGCCCGTTCCTAAAAGTCGCTAATATCGTCGAGCCGATGGACGACCCGGCATGGCTGCATTGATCAGCTAGGACTCAAGGCGCGAACGGCGCACTCGGGATTTGCCATCGGCGTAACGGGTGGAATAAGCGAGGCGCTGAACTCTGACAAGAGGGGTTCAATTAATGGTAAGCAGATTGGATCATACCGCCGCCGCCAGCGAAGTCGTTGGCAGCAAGGAAAACGAACGTGATCAACGGCACTACGAACCGAACAAACCAACGTCGGATCTTTCGATTCGTTGGTCGTGGTCAACCAGAGCGTCGCAGTGGGACTGGATGGACTACGATGTCGTGAAGAGCGGCGAGGCATAGTCGGCGACTCTGATTAGGCGCCCACAGCTTTTCGGCAGCCCGTTTCGGCAAGTATCGTGCATCTCTCAGGCCAGCGATGGTCTTTTGGCCGGCATATGAGTGCCGGCCTTTTTTAATCCTCGCTTGTATGTACGTTGGTGCAAACTCCGACCACCATCAACGTTGTTCGCGACTGCAGCAGCCTCGGTTCCGCGTCTTGTCTAAATGGGGTTTGAATCGATTACATCAGCACAACGGATCGGCACCCGGCTGGTCTCACACCGCGTTTTGAGGGCTCGTAGTAGACGCATAGGTCTGGTAATCGACTTCGCTCGCGCCGGGGATGGGCGATATTGTACGGGTCGCGAATAGTACGAACTTTGGACACCGACTTCTGGTTGACCATGCGTGCGCCTGGCGCTCCGGCGTGCCGCAAAAAGCGGTGTGGTGGTGGTGCAATCGAGCCCCGCGCCACACGACGAAATGCCGATGCAGGAGTTTCTCGATGCGGCCGACGTGCTCGCTGGCGGCGATCGCGCCCCGCAGAAGCTGCGCATCCTGCTGATGCTCGCGCTGAGTGGTACGAGCGATCGCTCGCACATCCAACGCTGGATCGATGAGGCGTAAAGCGCGACGCGCGTCAAGCCAGCTCATTGAACCAAATTGAAAACAATGTGAGGAGCGGACGAATCCCTGTAATCCTTCAGGCGCTTAACCGCCATGACTGTATCGACGATTGAATTTATCGAAACCGCCTTGTCGATATGCCGACAACGCGTCCCTCGCAAGGCTATCGGATGCCACGATGCACGGGAAAACGCTTATGCCTGTGAAGGTGTGTTGCTGCGATGGCGTCGTGAGCGTCGGTAGGGGGCAACCGTTGTCGGCGTAGCCTATGGGCCAAAAGCTCGGAGGCATAGAACTCGCGATCGATGCGGCGATGGTCGGGCAAGGACGCTATGCATCCAGCGCGTGAACGTTGAAGCGTCACCGGCATGTACTTAGGAATACTATGCGAAATCGATAATGTTCATTATGTCAAATGAGGTCTGTTAATTGAAGTGTGTCTGGTCCAATGTTGAAACGGTGTGCTACGAATGACATTTCTTCGCGGAGCGCCGCCTGCTGCTGCTGACCATCACGCCTGGAGGCGTTATCGCGAAGCACATGCATGATGCCCCACTTGAACGGTTGCGCGTCTGAGATGGCATTCCCTTGGCCGATATTTGCGCCTGCGAGCGTCGGCGTTGAACCGCGTCCCCAAATGCAAGCTTCGATGCGAGGCATTACGCCAGGCGGGCCGACCGCGGCGCGGGACACAGCCGCGGCTCATACGCCGTCTCCTTCCCGCGCCGGGGATCGGCGCTATTTGGCTGCGAAGACGGACACGCCGCCATTGACGAAGCCATTGGCTGCGCAACCCGGGCAACCCGCCGGCGATGTAGCCGACGAATATGGGACAAAGATGAGCCCCGTCGCTGGGTCGACCGCAACCGAATGGGCGTTATTGCCCGTGTTCAGGCGCGTGACGATGGTGCGCGTTCCCGCATCGACGATCGTCAGCACCGGCGTGCACGGAGATGCGTTCGAGCAGGCGCCGTCCGTCGATGCATTGCCAGACGCCGTCCACCGACTCGCCGCGTTGTAGTAACGATTGGTGCTTGGATCATATTCGAGCTGATCGCCACCGCCCGCGTTGAGCGACGCCAGAAGGGCCCCGTTTGACCGGTCGAATATTTGCATCAACAAGGGCGCATTGGTCGTCCCTTCCCGGCATCCCACCGCGATGTCGTTTCCGGGCCCAAGCGCGAGTCCGGTGGGATCGCAGTTGCCCTCACCGTACATGGCGACTCCCGCGAGCGTCGTGTAATTCTGCGAGCCGCCATTCGGTATTGCGCGAATGGCGGCTCCCGGCAGCTTGACTAACTCACCATGCGGATTGGCCGTGCTGCCGTCGACGTTCACATAGAAGTTGTCGCTGTTTGGGTCGTACCTGCATGCTTCGAGTCCCGCCGTAGGCTTACCCTCGCTGTCCGTGAACGTCACCTTGGCCACGACGGTCTGCGTCGCCGTGTTGATGAAGGTCGCGAACGGAACCGGCTCCTCTGGGCTTGAAATCATGAACGTGCCGTGCGTGGCATCGAGGCAACCTTCGTCTGCTCGCACGCCCGTGGTGCTCACCGTGATCTTGCTCACCACAGCGCCCGCTGTCGAATCGACAATCTTTACCGAGTTCACATCGCCCACATAGATGAAATTGCCGACCGCTGTGGCGCCATCCGGCCCTGCCTTTGAGTTGGGGCCAGGGCCAAGCCCAGTGAAGGCGAGATTGCCGCTTCCCTGGATAGCCTTGGCGAAGCTCTTCGACGGTATGTCAATTTGATCCAGTGATGCGTTGTTTCTGTCCGTGAAAAAGTACTGGCTTCCGGAGACAATGCCGATATCAAACGAGAAGTTGACGCCCGCCTTGATGTTCGGCACGGCTATGTCCGATACATAGCGGGGCCCGTTATCGTCATTGTCATGGCCGCCACAGCCCGCAACCAAAACAATAACCGACGCGACAAGCGCATTCGTCCGTATATACTTCGGCATCGCACACCTCCTATGATCTATGGAAGATGACCTGGAGCGCGTCGAGAGAACAATGGACGCTGCTATAGCATAGGCATATCGTCACGACACCGGTCCTTATCGTTTTCCCCTTGCACGAAATAGCCCACGCTTAAGGGATCCCTAAGCTTTCGCGGCAAACACCAGCTGCTTGCCTTCGTTTTGATGCCCTGACTTCGGACCGCACTAGACAGAGCTTCCGTGCAATGCACAATGGGTGACGTAGCGCTCGTGCGAGAGAGCGTGCAAAACCTGGGGAGGTCGATTTCGTCAGGCCGCCCCGGCTTGCGGCAGGGCTGCCTGGTCTGTTCTGTTGGTTGGTCGGTGCCGGTCTGGCGATGCTGCTCCGACGCAATTACCGTGATGCGAGGTCGCTATATTGAGCGACGAGATGCGGCGGGACGAGAGTTCGCCGTTTATGGCGACCCGCACCTGCGCCATGCAGTGCGCCCCTTCGTCAGCCCAGCGCATCTGTCGCTTCTTGGCCATACGGTGGCTGACAACTTGGTTCACTGCAGACTCGACGATGCTGCTGCTGATCGGCATGCCCTTGCGATGCCGAGCGCCATAGTTGACCAACGTGTGCACGTTGTTCCCTCAGGTAGCACGAGACAGTGTTCAGGTTCCACCAAAGCGTGCTGAATTCGTAACCTTCCCTCGGGTTCGCGAATCCAGCGATGTCGCCGCCGTGAGCGTCGATTCGGCGTGGCTACGAAATTACCACTCCAAGAAAGGCCCTGGCCGCCACGTCAACATCGTCCCCGGGCGAGCGACGCGTTCAGCCAATCGCGCAGTGCTGGTCCCGCGGCCGCTTAAACCACGAACTATTCGTCTCTTTGCGACCCACAGCCGTCACTCGCGCTGTGTATGACTAAACGGCGGCTAACTGAGTGCAACGGTCATTCGATCAGCAGTCTCAGCCGTGCAGTCCTCGGGCTTACGCGAAGCCATTGATCACGTCAATGACGTGCCGCCGGGGACCACGAGCGACAGACAATTTCACGGTGCCCCCGTCGAATCCGTCCACGCTTCAATTCCGTTCTATGGTACGAGTCCTGGGCATCGACTGAAGCAAAAACGGTAGGAGCTAGTCGCCGTTCGCCCTTCGCATGCAAGCCGCTCCTTGCTTTACGACGGCTGCGCTGACGGCGAAAGAGTGCGTTGCGCGAAGCAACTCGCCTTCCACTCAGGCCAAGGTTCCGCGTCAGGGGACGGGTGCCCCCGGCTACCTGTCACGCCCTTCCGTTCGAAACTTCTCCCCGATTAAGCTTTCCTGCGCTTCCATTTTACAAGGCTGCGCCGGTCCACAGGTGGTTCCGTCGGTCGCTCTAAACTGACCGCCGATGACCTGCCTGCTGACGACGCCAAATATACGCCGACCGCCATCCGTTAACACGAAGCGGATGTCAATTGTCGTAGATGAAATCGGCGCGGGAAATTTGTTAATGTGCATGATGCCTGTGCAGTCCGAATAAACTGTATACATTCCGCTTTCGTTAGTGTCGAAACCGGTCGTTGGATCCGTTGACCCCGGGCGTTTCTCGCCTCCACTCTGGACGAAGTCCGCTCGAGTAAAGCCGCCATGCCCGTCAAAGTCCTGAATCGAGACCGCGTCTATCAAAACCGGTTCGTTCGCAAATCGATGGGTGTTACCCGCATCGTCGAATATGCCGATTAGTTGGCCCCTAAGCGAGAATCCGTAGAGTCCCTTGAGCGTTGCGTTAGAACACTGTTCGTCCGCGCTCGAGGTTCCAGCTGCCGCTAACAGAAAGAATGCAACTGTTGACATTCCTTTCAGCCGTTTGCAGGTCATTTTCGTCTCCTTGCTAGTGACGCCAGCTGCAAAAACGATCGAACGGACCGTCGCAGACGCATACCGTTCGTCCGTTAGTCATCGCGCATTTCGCGCCGCATGGACTGTATGTAGATCATCATGCCGCCCCACTCGACCGCCGCGAGCGTAGCCTCCTAACCCGCACAGGGTGTGTAAGTCGTTATCGGCCCGTTTGACCGAGCACTGCCTATGGGTATTACCGTGCCATTACTTCACCACCTGATTAGGTTATCGGTATACATAGGATAACTAAGCATAATCGAAAATCGGCGTGCCGCGGTCATTTGAGTTTAGGAAATACGTCGGCGACGTAAGGTTTCAACGAGGGCAACGCCATGTGGCAGACAATGCATATCG
>NZ_FCOF02000133.1 GCF_001544755.2 Caballeronia catudaia
TGTATAGACCGGAGACATGGGTAACACCTGTTCCAGGACATGGGTAACACTTCGGACGAATGGTTCGTCCGGAGTTGACCATGACCTGGGATAGCAAAGACATCATGGATCTGCGGCTTGAATTCGTGAGGTTCGCGACGCAAGAAGGCGCCAATCGGCGCGCATTGTGTCGGCAGTACGGCATTAGCCCGAAGACGGGCTACAAATGGATCGAGCGTTACGAACAGGGCGATACCACGTTGGCCGATCACTCCAGACGTCCCCTTCATAGTCCGGCACGAACCGCCGCCGAGACCGAAACACGCGTGGTCGAACTGCGCGAAGGCCAACCGGCCTGGGGCGGGGCGAAGATCAGTCGTCGCATGCTCGACATCGGCTGCGCTCAGGTGCCCTCGCCCAGCACGGTGACACGTATCCTGCACCGGCATGGCTTGATTACGCCAGAGGCCTCCACGGACGCCTCGCACTGGCAGCGCTTCGAACACGAACATCCCAATGACCTGTGGCAAATGGATTTCAAAGGCTGGATCGAACTGGACGGTGGCCGGCGCTGCTGGCCGTTCACCGTGCTGGATGATCATTCGCGCTTCAACCTCGTGCTCGATGCGTGCGGCAGCACGCCCACCCGGGTGGTGCGTGAGTGCTTGCGCGCGGCGTTTCGCCGTTACGGACTGCCGCGGCGCATCAACGCGGACAACGGCCCCCCGTGGGGCTGTCCCGCGCATCCAGGGCAACTGACCACGTTGGGAGTCTGGTTGATCCGCCTGGACATCCGGCCCTCGCATAGTCGTCCGGCGCATCCGCAAACCAACGGCAAAGACGAGCGCTTTCATCGAACGATGAAGGCTGAATTGCTCGCAGGTCGACACTTCGAGAACCTGAAGAGCGCTCAGCAGGCCTTCGATGCGTGGCGCAGCATCTATAACCACGAGCGTCCGCATCAGGCGTTGGGCATGGCCACGCCGTTCACGCGCTATCGGATGAGTCCACGAGCGTATCCGGAGCACTTGCCGGCGATTGAATACAGCGACGGCGATGCCGTGGTGCGCGTGCTTGAAAACGGCGAAGTGCGGTTCAAGTCGCGGCGCTTCAAGGTGTCGAGCGCGCTGGTCGGCCTGCCTATCGCCTTCCGAGCATGCGCGCAAACCGATGGCAGCTACGATGTCTATTTCGTGCATCATCGCCTCGATACGATCAGCTTGAAACGTGGCAGTCAAAGGAGCTAAATGTGTTACCCATGTCCTGACACACCTGTTACCCATGTCTCCGGTCTATACA
>NZ_FCOF02000030.1 GCF_001544755.2 Caballeronia catudaia
GCGCCAGCATGCGCCAGAGGGCTGAAATCGGACATTTCTAATGAGCTCAAATCGGACATTATTAAAAAGCCCTGACAAAGGAAAATGCGATAAATTGAATTATGTCAAATCATGGGTGGACCGCGTTGTCTTTTGCTTTCATCAACGAGCAGCACAGCTGCTTCATTGGTGACCGAGCCTGTTCTGACGATCTGCGTGCTGCCATCGGACCCAAGACACGCTGGGTCATCCTCAACTCGCCGAACAACCCGACCGGCGCGGCCTATACGCGCGAAGAACTGCGCGCGCTCGCCGATGTCCTGCTCGAAACGAACATATGCTCGTGACGGCCGACGACATCTACATACACATGCGCTACGGCGGGCCGTTCCATACGCCCGTGCAGTCCGACCGCGTCTGCGCGAGCGCACGCTGACGGTCAAGGGCGTATCGAAGGTGTATTCGATGACGGGCTGGCGCATCGGCTATGCGGGCGGTCCGGCGTGGCTAATCCGCGCGATGCAGACGCTGCAATCGCAGAGACTTCGCCAACTATCTGCTGGAGGCGGCGCATGTCGGCGTGGTACACGGTAGCGCATTCGGCGTGGAGAACCATGTGCGGTGCGGATCGCGTATGCTGGTCCGATGCCCACGCTGCGACGCGTGCCGGCGCACCGCGACCGCGTGTGCGGCGTTGACACCCGCTGTCGCCGCGGTCTGAAGCGCCTGAACACGAGACGCCATGCCCGCGACACGTGTGCCGTGCGCCGGTTTTTCTTTTTATCGGATGGCCTTCCATGCTCTATCTCATCGAAGACGCTACCCCCGAGCCGGCGCAATTCGGCGCCCTTCCCGCGCTGTTCGCCCGGACTTTGAATGCCGAACTCCGCTGCGCAGGCGTGCATTTCGACGAAGAGCGGTTTCCGGATGCGCATCAGCACGTCACAGCGGATGGACGTTTAGTCGCGAGCGGTCTGATCTGGCGCACCCGCACGGGCCTGCCCGACGCTGCCGAACCATGCCATGAGATTTTTGCGCTGGCGCGGACGCGCGATATCGTGCTCCTCGTGCAATCGTTCGATGCGTTTCCTACGCAATGCGCCGAAGACGTGGAGATGTTGCGCGTCGTTCATCAAGCCGATAGCGCACAGCTCGTCGAAGATGGTTCGGGCGTGGTTTTGCAAGCGCATCGGGATCGCTATGGAAGATGGCGATCCACGGAAGAAGCCGCATCGCGCGCGAGCGGGCCGTCCATGACGATTGCGCTGATAGGCCGTGAGTGCGACCAGCATCAGCAATACCCTGCGACGCTCGCCGCCCTCGGCGACGCCGCCGATGCTCTCGGCTTCGATCTCGACGTGCGCTTCATCGCGGCGCAGGACATCGACCGCGACAACGCAGAGACTTTGCTCGCCGATGCACACGGCATTCTTTTGCCGGGCGGCGCGGACATGGCGCACGTGGCGGGACAGATCGAGGCCGCGCGTTTCGGCTGGCTGGCGTCAATTCCGGTCGTGGGTTTGTCTCTCGGCATGCAGTCAATGGCGACGGCCATCGCGCGGCTCGCGTTGAAGAGCGATGAGATCGGCATGAAGGAAGCGCAGCCCGATGCGCGCGTCGCCAGCTTCGAGCCGATTCATGTCGGCGAGGATGGCGTGTTGTTGCATCGATCGGGCTTGCGGCCGATAAGCCTGGTGCCGGGATCGCATATCGCGGCCATGCTCGGCGCGCAGGCGAGCATTCTCTGCAATCATCGCTACAGGCTCAATCCGGCGCTCGAAGCGCCGCTCGCGACGCTCGGCGTGACCGTCAGCGCGCACGACGAGAGCGGCTCGACCGCCGATGCCATCGAGGCCGATAAGCATCCGTTCTTTGCGGGCATGCAGGGGCATCCCGAACTATCGTCGCGTGATGACGCGCCGCATCCGTTGCTGATTGCGTTTCTGGAAGCGGCGGCGCGCCGTTCATAAGAAAGCGAGCGCTTACGCAAAAGCTCGAACTTAGCTGATCGCCGACGCGAACAACGCGGCATCGACGTTCCCGCCCGATGCCACGATCAGCGCACGGGGCGTTCTTGATTCCCGTGCAGATTTCGGGTTAAAGCACCTTCACGTTCCTCGCACAAGACGTGCAACAAGAGCTTTGTGCCGTGACAGACCGCGACGTCAGACTCCATCTCATCGAAGAAGATTGGGACGAGTTTGTCAGGATTGCCGCATCCAGAATGCCGCGCGGTATGCGCTGGTCGTCCGGGTGCCTGTGCATTTTCTCGGCACCGACTGGAAAGCGTCGGCCGCACTGATCGATCCGAAGTGGATCACGGTCGCGCTGCCGGTCGGCATGGCGAACCCGTAATTGGTCATGTGATCGATGCGACGCGACAAACATCGGTGATATTTTCGATCGTCGCGGGGCTGCGCGCAGCAAGCGCGGCCATGTCGATGCGATTCGGCGTTGAGCCACCGTGCGCGTTGGTGGAGGTCGAACTGTCGAACACGGTGAAGTTTCGCAGCGAGAATTTCGCGGGCGTGACCGTCGGCGCTCTGTACGGCTTCACGAACCAGTCGAGCAGCACCACGGGGCGAAGCTTCAGCTTCGGCGCGACGTATGGCTACGGGCCGCTCAATCTTGCGGCGGCGTATTCGGAGTATCGCGATCGCGCGTTCAATCTCGCGAACGGGCTGGGACTCACCAGCTTCGAGGGCGTTGCGCTTCCGACCAGCGGATCGTTCGTCGCACAAAGCGTGAGGAACGCGGGCATTGGCGGAAGTTATCAGATCGGACGCGTGCAGTTGCATGCGCTGCTGACGCAAGTGCGCATCGAGGCGCGCGGACGCTCGGAGAACTATCGCACCATCGATGGCGGCGCAAACTTTCAGGTCACGCCCGCATACATGATTGGTGCGGGCGCGTGGACCACGACGCTCGATGGACAGCGCTGGACGCAGGTGACGATCGTCAACGTCTATTCGCTTTCGAAGCTCACACAGCTATACGCCGACGTAATGGTCGAGCAGGCTTCGTCGGGCGCGACAGCGAGCACGCTGGGCATCGATCCGTCGTCGTCGAACCGGCAGACGGTGGTGCTGGCCGGCATCCATCGCCTGTTTTGAACGGTCGCGCGTCCGGACGTTGCCCGGGTCACGGGTTCTCATGCGCGCGCTCGAGAGCATCACCGCCTGTTCACGCAGCCGCGGAATGCAAAACGGATGCAGGCGCTCTGCGTGCAAATGGGCGATTTCGCTTTGAGTCAGTCAACGGACACGTACCGACGCCTTTCCGATGACGGGCAGCAGGTCTTAAGCTCAAGCACCGTGCGGCGACCGCAGTCACTTAGCTGCCGTCTTGATCCCGGCCTCGTTCACGCGCGCGACTACTCAACGGGGTCAATGGTCGGAACTTCGCGCGGGAGCGCATCGCGGTCATGTGGGGTCTCATGGAAGGACACCGTGCCGTTGTCCGGCCGCGCGAGCAACGCGTTCGCCGGCAGGATCAAAAATTCGCTACCGCTCCGTGGGCGAACACGCGAACGCCATCCTTAGCTAGCCCAACAAAATTCTGAAAGCAATAAGGGTTCTGGCTCCTTGCAGGACCCTTTTTAGCGTCCAACACTTCGATGTCAATCCGGCTCGCCAGATAACTGTCCGATATACCGGACAACCTAGTGCTTCGACGGAAGATGTCGTGAACGCGAGGCCAGGCTGGCAGCGATTTCTCAGACCAACCCTTCGATCAGGATCTGAACATGAAGCTCGCCACAAAGGGCGCCAAGGCCGCCTTGCTGTTTGCCGCAACCGCCGTGAGCGGAGTGCTCGCGCTCTCCGCCTGCACGAAAGTGGCGACGCCCGAGCAGGGTCCATCGGCAGCGGCGCCTGCATCGACGCTTCAGGCCGTGCTTCAGCGCGGCACGCTGCGCGTCGGCGACTGCCTCACGTTCGCGCCGTTCGGCTTTTACGACAAGGACGGCAATCCGGACGGCTACGACGTCGACCTCGCCAAGGAACTCGCGAAGCAAATGGGCGTGAAACTCGAGGTCGTGAACACGACTAGCGCGAACCGCATCCCGAACCTGCAAACCGCCAAGGTCGATGTCGTGTTCTGCAACTTCACGCGCAACCTCGAACGCGCGAAGGTCGTCGAATTCACGTCGCCGTACGTTGTCGCCAGCGAAGCGATGCTCGTGAAGAAGAGCAGCGGCATCCAGTCGGCGAAGGACATGAGCGGGCGCACCATCGCCACGGTCAAAGGTTCGACCAACGGCGACGAAGTCCGCTCGATGGGCATCCCCGTCAAGATTCAGGAATATGACAGTTCGCAGGCGGCCATTCTCGCCGTCAAGCAGGGCCAGGCCGATGCGATGATCGAGGACAACAACTTCCTTGCGTATCAGGCGAAGCTCGATCCGGAACTGGCCGTGACTAACGAAGCGCTCGTGCCGCTCGAGTACAACGCGTTCGGCGTGAAGGCGGGCGACCAGGCGTGGCTCAACTATCTGAACCTGTTCCTGTTCAACATCAATGCATCGAAGCTGAATGCGCAGTTGTACAAGAAGTGGTTCGGCGTCGATCCGAGATATCCGCTCAACCCGCAGTTCTGAGGCGGAGGCGCAGATGAGCTATCAATGGCTGACTCTATGGGGCTACGTCCCCGAGTTTCTGAAGGCCGGCTGGCTGACCTTGCAGGTCACGTTGCTGTCGTTCGTGCTGGCGCTCGCGCTCGGTCTGATCGCGGCGCTTGCCGGCATGTCCCCGTCGGCCATCGTGCGGTTCATCGCGCGCGCTTACGTCGAAGCCATCCGCAATACGCCGGTGTTGCTGCAGATTTTCATTGTGTTCTTCGGCTTGCCGTCGATGGGCATTGCGCTCGATGCATATTGGGCCGGTGTCATCGCGCTGGGCGTGAACGTGGGCGCGTATCTGTCGGAAGTGTTTCGCGCGGGCATGCAATCGGTGCCGCGCGGACAGATTGAAGCAGCCGGCATTCTTGGGCTGGAACGCGGGCAGATTTTCAAGGAGATCGTGTTGCCGCAGGCAGCGCGTGCGGTGTATCCGGCCATCGTCAATTATCTGATTCAGTTGTTGCTCGGTACGTCGCTGTTGTCGGCAATAGCGTTGCCCGAACTCACCGGCACCGCAACCGTCATCAATTCGCGCACGCTCTTGTATGTCCAGACATTCGCGGTCGTGCTCGTCGCGTATCTGGTGCTGAGCAATGTGCTGTCGTGGATTGCCAGTCAACTCGGCGCACGCATGTTTCATCCGCCGCTCATCGTGAGGCCGGGTGCGCGTTGGATTGGATTCACGCTTCGTCGTGCGAATCGTGCCTGAGGGATTGAGTCATGTCACTCGAACTGCTGAAAAACAGTCTGTCGATTTTGCTGCAAGGTCTCGTGACCACACTGCTCTTGTCTGTCGCGGCGATCGTCGGAAGCACGCTCATCGGCCTGCTGGCCGCCGTGTTGCGGTCGTTCGGGCCGTGGGGCACGGACCGAATCGCGAAGCTCTATACGGAGTTGTTTCGCGGTACGCCCGTACTCATCACGCTGATGTTCATCTACTTCGGCGTCTCGTACTTCGGTTATGCAATCGATGTCTTTGCAGCGGGCGTGATCGGCTTGAGCGTGTATCAGGGCGCGTATATCGCGGAAGTTTTTCGCGCGGGCATCGAGTCAGTGCCGAAGGGACAGTGGGAAGTCTCGCAGATTCTCGGCCTGTCGCGCACACAGACCTTCGCTTCGGTCGTGTTACCGCAGACCGGACGCATCGTGTTGCCGCCGCTCGTCGGGCAGTATCTGTCCCTCATCAAGGATACGTCGATCGTCAGCATGATCGGCATGTCCGAACTGATGCACGGCGGCCAGGCGATCGTGGATCGCGTCGGCAAGCCGGTCGAGATTTACGGACTCGTCGCGCTGATCTATTTCGTCGTGTGCTTCCCGCTTTCGCAATGGGTGCGCCATCATGACCGCCGGAGACTTACGTGAACGATTCCATTCAGAACAAGCCCGTCATTTCGCTGTCGGGCGTGAGCAAGTCATTCGGCTCGACGCGCGTTCTCAACGAGATCAATCTCGACGTGCGCGCAGGCGAAGTACTCGTGCTGATCGGCGCATCCGGTTCGGGCAAGAGCACAGTGCTGCGCATTATGGCCGGACTGGAGACGACGGACTCCGGCCAAGTGTGGGTCAACGAAGTGCCCCTTCACGATCCGAAGCGCGCGCGCGAAATTCGCGGCCACGTCGGCATGGTGTTTCAGCAGTTCAACTTGTTCCCGCATAAGACCGCGCTCGGCAACGTCACCCTCGCGCTGATCAAGGCGCGCGGCATGCCGCCCGCCGATGCCCGCAAACGCGCAATGGAAACGCTCGACCGCGTGGGCCTCGCGGACCGTGCATCGCATTATCCGAGCCAGTTATCGGGCGGACAGCAGCAGCGCGTCGCCATTGCGCGGGCGCTGGCGGTCGAACCCGGCATCATGTTCTTCGATGAAGCGACATCCGCACTCGATCCCGAACTCGTCGGCGAGGTGACGGAAGTGATGCGCGGCCTCGCGCGCGACGGCATGACGATGGTCGTTGTCACTCACGAAATGGGCTTTGCGCGCAAGACGGCGGATCGCGTCGTGTTCATGGACAAGGGCGTGATTGCAGAGCAAGGCGACCCGGAGCAAATGTTCGTCAACCCGTCGAACGAACGCACGCGGCAGTTTCTCAGCCGTGTGCTCGACCATTGAAGGGCGAACGAATGGCAGCAACGGAATCGTCGCGCGCGCGAGGCGTGGAACGTGTCATCGAAATCTTCAGGAAGCTGCATCACGCGCAGCGGCCTATGACGATGCGCGAACTGATTGAAGCGACCGGCGCACCGCGTTCGAGCATCTACGAACTCGTCGCCATTCTCACTGAAGTGGGCTGGCTCGAAACATCGGCGGATGGCAGTGTGTTCTTCGGACGCGAGATGCATTACTACGGCTCGGACTACGCGACGCACAACGACCTCATCAGCCGCGCGCATCAGTCTATTCTGGCGCTTGTGCGCAAGTACGACGAGACCACGCAGTTGTGCATGCTCGAAGGGAACAAGTACTCGGTCGTGTTATCGGAGAACAGTGCGCGGCCGTTCAACATCAGCTCGGATATCGGCGTGCGCGTGCCGATTCCGTGGACCGCGACCGGACGCCTGCTGCTCGGTCACATGAACGCCGACGCCATCCGCACCCTGATTCCTGCAGATGACTTCGTGCTCGACAACGGCGTGCGCATCGATTTCGATGAATTCATGCGCGACGTGCGAAACGCGAAAGCGCTTGGCTATTGCTGCACGGAAGGCCTATCCAACGCGTTCCGGCTCTGCATGGCCGCGCCCGTTCGCGACCGCGCGGGCATGCCGATCGCCGCGCTGTGCTTCATGACGGGCCGCGACACGGACCCCGAACGCCGTCAGTCGATGCTGAACGATCTACTTCAGTCGGCGCAAGCGCTTTCGCATCGCTGACATGGATACACGGCTTCAGCGTATCGACGAGTTGGAACAGGAAAACGCCGCGCTCAGGGAAGTGAACGATATTCTGCGCAAAGCAGTGGCGTATTACGCACGCTCCCTTAGCGGATCAGCGAACGAACGCGCCCCCGCCGCACGGCCACCTTGCGCGAAGGTTCCGCATGAAGCGGCAGCATCGCATCAGGATGATGCCCCCGACTCTTACACGTAAGGCAGCTTCGAGCGAAGAAAGTAGTCCCTGTGAGAAGGCTGAGGTGCGCGCGAGCGGTATGATGCGATTGGTTATCGCGCAACGGCATGGAGAGAGGGTATGGAGAACGGCAGACCGCCGCCACGGCGCGTCACTGACGGAACCGGAATCAAGGTCGGCGAACCGGGATGGTTCGGCCGAATACTGGCCATCGTCTTAGGAGTCGTTGTGCTCGCGGGGGCGGCAATGCTGTCGGTGGTACTGCTTGTGGTCCTGTTCGGATTGGGAACGGTCGCCATCGGGTATGTCTGGTGGAAGACGCGCGGGCTGCGTCGGCAGGCCCGCGCGTTCGGCGACGAGGCCCGGACCGTCGACGTCGAGGCCGTGCAGCCGCGCTCCCCCGACGATAATTCCCCGAGAAATTGACGATCGACGAGCGCCGGCCTAGTCAGTTTTCGACGACGAAAGCGGCGGCGTCCGCGGAGGTGGAGATCTGAATTGCGCTGTCGGGCTCGATGCGCGATGCGGCACCCGCGACGTCGCGGCGCGTCATCACGTTGAAGTCGAGTATCGGCCCATCGCGATCAGGCGGCCTTCGAGCGAACGCTCGCCCAAGCCGCGCGAAAAACCAGCATCGTCGTGTCAAACGTGCCGAGGGTTTGAAACAAGGAGCTACGCACGATTCGTCATCAACAGTAGCGTTTCACCATCCTGCACGACTTTGCCAAGCTGATTCAGCACGCTCAGCTTCAGCGTCGCGATCCCCCGGTCGATGCGTTTTGTCACGCGTTTGCCGACGACCTCGATATCGACCTGAATTCGGTCGCCAATAAGAAGCGGCGCGCGAAACGACCAGTTCCAGCTCAATGTCGCAAGTGCGCTCATGCGGACCGGCGAGCGCGTCTTCAGGCCATCGGTGAGTGCCAGGCCGAGCAGTCCGTGCGCGATCCGGCCGGAGAATCCCGCCTGCTGCGCGGCGACGTCGTCCAGATGGATGTCGTACATGTCGCCCGAGACGCCGGCGAAATTAACGATGTGCGTTTCTGTCACCGTCATGCCGGACGTGACGAAATGATCTCCTATCTCGATGTCATTCAGGTCATACATCCCCGGTGCGAGCAAACGCCCCCGCTGTACGGAGTCTCTTTCGTTCCGGGATTGTGTCATGTCTCTATCCTTATGCGGTCTGGTGTCGGTGTACGCGCTGAGGCGGCAAAAGCTGGTTGACAGCGGGTGAATCAAAACAGGCGCTGCAGCCGGTTCTCCACGAATTTCCATTCACGCAATCTCGCACGCATCGTCGAGCAGGGAAATCTTGATGCCATCGATCTTGCGCGCGTTGAGAGCCGTGTCGATCCGTCGATCTGAAGCGCTTGCAACTCGCGCTTCACCGCTGGCCCTCCGCAAACTCTGCAAGACGCGGATGGCATGGCCAGCCCTGCGACGCCATATCGGCATCGAGACCCATCGGCTCCTGACGGAACAGGCGCTCGTCCATCAGCTTGAGATCCGGCGAGATGACGGGACGGAACGCCATATGCGCGAGCACGTCGCGTTCGAGATCGATGCCGGGCGCGATCTCGATGAGTTCCAGCGCGCCGTCGATGGCGCGAAACACCGCGCGCTCGGTGACGAAGAGCGTCGTCTGCTTGCGCTCCTGCGCGAACGGTCCGCTATACGACACCTGCTGCAGTTTCGACACGAACTTGCGATGCGCGCCTTCCTTGAGTATCTGCAGCTTGCCGCCTTCGCACGACACTCGCAGATCGCCCGCCGTGAACGTGCCGCCGAAGACCATCTTGCGCGCGTTCTGGCTTATGTTGATGAAGCCGCCCACGCCGATCAGCTTGTTCGCGAAGCGGCTGATATTGACGCTGCCCTGCGCGTCTATTTCGACAGCCGAAAGAAACGCGATATCGATGCCGCCGCCATCGTAGAAATCGAACTGATACGGCATGTCCACGATTGCGCTGTAGTTACGCGCGGCGCCGGCATCGAGCCCCGCCGCGGGCGCGCCGCCGATCAGCCCTTGCTCGTTGGTCAGCACGATGTGATGCAGCACGTCTTCTTCCGCCGCGACCAACCCGATCCCCGTGCACACGCCCGAGCCGACGTTGCACACCGCGCCCAGGCTCAGTTCCATCGCGAGACGCCGCGCGATGATCTTGCGTTCGTCGAGCGGCAGGCGCGGGAAGCCACCGAGCGGAATGCGCATCTCGCCGGTGAACGACGGATCGTAGGCCGTCTGATACGTCACTGGCTGATCGGCAACGACCACGACCGCATCGACGAGCATGCCGGGAATCTTCACCGTCTTCGCGGGCAAGGTGCCGCGCTTCGCAAGCCGCTTGACCTGCACGATCACGAGGCCGCCGTTGCGCCTGGTCGCCTGCGCCATCGAGAGCATGTCGCCGAACACGGCCTCGTGCTCCATCGACACGTTGCCGTCCTCGTCCGACGTCGTGCCGCGCAGGAACGCGACATCGACTTCGAACGGCTTGTAGAACAGCCACTCGCGGCCTTCCAGTTCGATCAGGCTCACGAGCTTGTCGTCGCTCGGCGCGCCCTGCAGGCCGCCGTCGTTGCGCGGGTCCACGAAAGTATGCAGTCCGACATGACTGATGAGCCCCGGCCGGCCCGCCGCCATCTCGCGCGTGAGCTGCGAGAGCGCGCCCTGCGGCAGGGTCCACGCTTCGACCTCTTTGTTCAGCGCCATTTGCGCGAGCGCCGGCGAATCGACCAGCGTGCCGCACACGACGCGTTTGAGCAAGCCCGCATGCGCGAGACGGGACGCGCCGCGCTCACCGCGGTCGCCGAGGCCGACCGGATGCACCGACGTGATCCGGCGCGGCACGCCTCGCGCGAGGAAGCGCCGTTCGAGCGCCTCGATCAGCGCTTCCGGCACGGCGTGCCCGCTTCCCGATCCGCCGATCATCAACGTATCGCCATCCTTCAGCAACGATGCAGCCTGGTCGGCGGTCAAAATCTGCATGTTCTCTACTCCGTTTCAGTCTGTTTATGCATGCGCGATGCGCCTCTTCGACGCATCCCGATCTTTCAGGCTCTCAAACTGCCGAGCGCGATTCCTGGAACACGGGATGATCGTCCCGATGTCGCGAGAGGTGTTTCCCGAGCAGCGCGGCGATCAGCGTGAGCAGGCAGAAGACGGCGAGGAACACCATCACGTAGGTCGGCTTGCCGTTCGCATAGGCGACGAGCGCGGTCGCGATGAACGGCGTCGGCCCGCCGATGAGCGCGCCGGAGAATTCCCGGCACATCGCGATGCCGGAGAATCGATAATGCGTCGGAAACAGATTCGACAGGAACGCGCCCTGAGCGCCGCACGTGCAACCCCAGCTGATGCCGTAGACCGCGCTCATCGCGATCGTGGCGAGCACGACGTCTTTCGAATCGATCGCATAAAACAGCGGCCACACGAGCGCGAGCGCGATAATCGCGCCGGCCGCGAACACGTTGCCGCTGCCGTACTTGTCCGCGAGCATGCCGCCGACGGGCGCGCAGAACAGCGAGAAGCCCAGCGCGATGATCAGCACGACGAGGCTGTCCGACTTGGCCATGCCGACAGTGTTCGTCATGTAGCTCAGCGCGAATGTGTTGAGCACGTAGCTGAGCGCCTGATGGCCGCCCATCGCGAAGAAACCGCACACCAGCTCGCGACGGCTGTTGCGGAACAGGTCCGCGACCGGCACCTTCTCCGCTCTGGCCTTTGCGCTCGCCTTCTCCATCGCGGCGACGTATTCGGGCGTCTCGTCGAGCTTCGAGCGGATGTAGACCGCGACGCCAAAGAGCGCGAGCGACAGAAGGAACGGCACCCGCCACGCCCACGTGAACAGGATGTCCTCCGGCACGTACGAGATCATCAGGAAGGTGGCGATCGCGATCATCACGCCGAAGTTGGTGGCCGCGTTCGGAATCGACGTGAAGAACGCGCGGCGGCTGGGCGGCGTGTATTCGGCGATCAGCGTGATCGCGCCGGCGAGTTCCGCGCCAGCGCCGAAGCCCTGCGCCATGCGCAGCAGCACCAGCAGAATCGGCGCGATCACGCCCGCCTGCTGCCAGGTCGGCAATATCCCTAGCCCGACCGTGGCCGCGCCCATGATCGTCACGCAGAACACGAGCGCGGGCTTGCGGCCGTATTTGTCGCCGATATGCGAAATGACGATGCCGCCGAGCGGCCGGATGATGAACCCGACCGCGAAGGTCGCGAACGCGGCGAGCGTGCCGGCCAGCGAAGACAGTTGCGGAAAGAACAGCTTGTTGATGATGAGGCCCGATGCCGCTGCATAGAGCCCATAGTCGTACCACTCGATGATCGTGCCGAGTGTCGACGCGAACACGGCGCGCCGGATGTTCCTGCGGTCTGCTTTCTGCGCATGTGCTGCTTGCATGGCGCTGTCTCCTGCTTCTCTCTGGTTTTGTGCGACGCCGCGCTGTCACGGCGTTCGTCGACGGATCGCGTTGCGGATCAGGATCGGCCCGAACGGCGGCCAAATGCGTTGGCGCCCTCCTCGTAATTGCCCGAGGCGAAGCAGAGCGACGTCAGCTCGTTCTCGTAGCGAATGCCCTGTTCGACGCTCATCGACAGCGATGCGCGCACGGCCGCCTTCACCGACTGCGTCGCGATCGGGCTGAACTCGGCCATCTTGCGGCACAGCGCCATCGCGGTATCGACGACGGCCGCATCCTCGACCACCATCTCGACGAGACCGATGCTGCGCGCCTCGTTCGCATCGATGGTGTCGCCGGTCAGGAGAAGGCGCATGGCCTGCCCGTAGCCGACGAGTCGCGGCAGCATCTGCGACGCGCCGCCGCCGCCCACCCAGCCACGCACGACTTCGGGCGCGCCGAACTTAGCGCTCTGGCCGGCGACGCGGACATCGGCGCCGAGCATCATCTCGAATCCGCCGCCGAGCACCCAGCCCTTCAGCGCGGCGACGACCGGCTTGGTGAAGTCGCGGATGACCATCGCGTAATCGGTGCGGGCGCGAAATTCCCACGCCGTGCGATACGTCTTGAGCGAATGCAGATCGCTGCCCGCGCTGAATGCGCGCTCGCCTTCGCCGCGCAGCAGCACCACGCGGATCGCGTCGTCGCGCTCGATGTCCTGCCGGATGGCGACCAGCGTCTGCGTCATTTCGGGCGTGATCGAGTTCATCTTCTCCGGTCGATTGATGACGATCTCGGCCACCGCGTCGTGCCGGCGCACCACGATTCGATCCTGCATCCTGCCTCCTTTTCCGACTGTCGTAGCAGTCTTGTCCCATTCGAGTTTTCCCTTATACTTATTTGCTAGTAAGTACAGTGAGCCGACATTAACATCATTGCCGAACGGTAGGCAACGGAATTTTCGAGGAGAAGGAGAATGGCGCGCGCGCAGTCGTTTGCGGAGCGGCCGAAGGGGCGATCGATAAATGGGGGGCGTGTAAAATCAGCCGCGCATTGCGCATCATCCAGGTCCGATGCTTCGCCCCGCATGAGGCCAAGTCCATACTCCGATCCTCGCCGAGGTGAACCGTTGAGTCAGAACGACAAATCGAAGTCCGCATCGAGAAAGTCCCCGATGTACGACAGCATCAAGGACCTGGCGAAGAAGCTCCTGATCGCGCACGGCTATCACAAGACGACGTTCGGCGTGATCGCCAAGGAGCTCGGCATCACCACGACCAACATCCACTATCACTTCGGCAACAAGAACAGTCTTGTCGAGGAAGTGGTGAAGGAATACGTGGCGGGCGCCATCGAAGGACAGAAGAAGATCTGGCTCGACGAAAGCCTGTCGCTGCAAGAAAAAGTGCAGGCCGAAGTCGCCTATAACCGCAACCTGTTCCGCAAATACAACCCCGGCGGCAGAACGCGCAAGCCGTGGAGCCTGATCGGACGTCTGCGTCTGGAAAGCGATGTCCTGACCGACGAGGCGCGCGCGGCGCTCGCGGGCTTCACGGCCGAAATCCACAGGGCCGTCGAAAGCGCCGTCGAGCATGCGAGCCGCACCGGCGAGCTGAAGCGCGACACACCGAAGGAAGACCTGATCTTTCTGCTGACGCATCTGGTCGACAGTCTGTCGGTGTTCGCGCAGGACGCGGGCGGCTTCGAGCGCGTCGAACAGTTCATGAAGTCTTTCTCCGTCGTGGTGCTCGCGAAGTACACCAAGTGATTTTTCTCCGCCGAAGCGCATCGGCGGCTGGACAATTAGATCGATCTACCTTATTGTCCTCCAACGGAGACGACAAATGAACGAGACCGGCTTCAATATCGCCGTCGTGGGCGCGGGCATGGCATCCGCGCCGCATCTGGCGAGCCTTCTGGCATTGCAGGATCGCGCGACCGTACGCCATGTCGTCGCGCGTTCGGAGGAGCGCGCAGGCGCGTTCGCGCGTCGGTTGCCGCACGCGCGCGTGACGCTCGATCTCGACACCGCCCTCGCCGACGAACACGTCGATGGCGTACTGCTGCTGACCCCGCCGAACACGCATCTCGAGCTCGGTGCCAGGATTGCGGCGGCTGGCAAGCATCTGCTGGTCGAGAAACCGATCGATGTCACCACGTCCCGCGCGCGTGAGCTGGTCGCGCTATGCGATGCACGCGGCATCGTCGCGGCGGCGGTACTGCAACATCGCACGCGCGACGCATCGCGCAAGCTGCGTGAACTGCTCGACGCACGCGCGCTCGGCGAGATTCACAGCGCGAGCATCGCCGTGCCGTGGTGGCGTCCGCAGTCGTATTACGACGAACCGGGACGCGGCACGCTGGCCCGCGACGGCGGCGGCGTGCTGATGACGCAAGCCATTCACACGCTCGATCTTTTCCTGTGGCTGGTCGGCCTTCCGGACGACGTCTTCTGCTACGCGATCACCAGCCGTGCGCACCGCATGGAATGCGAAGACACCGTGGCGGGCGTCATGAAGTATCGAAACGGCTGCGTCGCGTCGCTGCACGCGAGCACGGCGATCTTTCCCGGCTTCCCCGAACGCATCGAAATCAGCGGCAGTAAAGGAAGCGCCACGCTCGGCGGCGGCAGGCTCATCGTGCAGTACATGGACGGCGCCGTGCTCGAAGAAGGCGAAACGGCTTCCCTCGGTTCCGGCGCGAACCCGATGGCCTTCTCGCATCACGCGCATCAGGCCGTCATCGACAATTTCATCGAAGCCGCCACGCACGGAGCCGAGCCGGTCGCCTCGCTACGGAGCGCGCTCGACGTCCATCTGCTGATCGATGCGCTGATCGCGTCGTCGGCGAATTATCGACCCATGCCCGTCAACCCAGGCTCGTCATCATGACTTCCGCACTGAATGCCGCCGTCGCCGGAGACACGCGCCTTTTCGCCATCGTCGGCGATCCGATCGCGCAGGCGCGCTCGCCGCTCGTCTTCAACGAGATTTTCCAGCGCATGGGCGTGAATGCCGTGCTCGTGCCGATGCAGATTCCGTCCGCGTCGCTTAGCGCCGCCATCGCCGGACTGAAGACGATCGGCAATCTCGATGGCATCGTCGTCACGGTGCCGCACAAGATCTCGATGACCGGCCTCGTCGACCGGTTGCTGCCGATCGCGCAGAAAGTGGGTGCGATCAACTGCATGCGCCGCACGGAAACGGGCGAATGGGCCGGCGAGATGTACGACGGCGAAGGCTTCACGCGCGGGCTGCGCAAAGAGGGCCACGAGCCGCGCGGCATGTCGGTGTTTCAGGCGGGCGCGGGCGGAGCCGGCAAGGCGCTGGCGCATGCGCTCGCGAGCGCGGGCGTGAAGTCGCTGCAATTGACCGACGTGGATCGCGCAAAGCAGGACGCGCTGATCGCGGATCTGGCGCAGGCCTATCCGACGCTGAACGTCTCGGCCGGAAGCGCCGCACCCGAAGATGTCGATATGGTCGTCAACGCGACGCCCTGCGGCATGGCGGCGGGCGATCCGCTGCCGTTCGATCTCGCCCGGCTCGACCGCCGCGCACTGGTGGCCGACATCATCATGAAGCCGGAGCGGACTCGACTGCTGCATCAGGCCGAAGAACGCGGCCATCGCGTTCATCTCGGCCGGCATCTTCTGGAGAATCAGGCGGAAATCGTCGCCGAGTTTTTCGGCCTGAAGCACGCTGAGCACGCTTGAGCATGCCCGAGCGGAAACGGGACCTTGCGGCCGATTCGGATACACTCCGGGCATACGACTCATCGACCGTTCCAATGTCCCGAGGCAAACCAGGTTCTCCCGTCACGCTGCTGGATATCGCCAACGATCTCGGCCTGTCCAGAGCAACGGTCTCGCTCGTGCTGCGCAACAGCCCGCGCATTTCCGAAGCCACGCGCGAGCGCGTGCTGGAAGCGTTCAAGCGCAAGGGCTACGTCTACAACCGCCATGCGGCGGGCATGCGCAGCAATCGGACGAACACCGTCGGCGTCGTCGTCAACGATCTCGCCAATCCCTACTTCACGATGCTGGTCCGCTCCATCGAGGCCAGTCTGAGCACGCAGGGATTCATGACGCTGCTCGGCAATACCGACGAATCGCTCGAACGGCAAAGCCGCTTTCTCGAGACCGTGCGGCAGCACAACATCGACGGCCTCATCGTCTGTCCGACCGAATCGACCACGGCCGCCCAGATGCGCCAGGTGCTGGCGTGGGGCATTCCATGCGTATTCGCTTCACGCTACGTCGCCGGGCTTCAGGCCGATTATGTCGGCGCGGACAATCGCCGTGGCATGGCGCTCGCAACCGCGCATCTGATTTCCCTCGGGCATAAACGCATCGCGATGATCGGCGGCGTCATGCGCGCCTCCACCGGCAGCGACCGCGCCGAGGGCTATCGCGACGCGCTGCGCGACGCAAAAATGAAGCTCGACGAACGGCTGCTCGTCCCGTCGCCGCTGACGCGTCACGACGGCAAGCGCATCATCACCGAGCTGCTCGCGCTTAAAAATCCGCCGACAGCGGTGGTGTGCGGCAACGACATCGTCGCGTTCGGCGTGATGCTCGGCCTGCGCGCACACGGCATCGAACCCGGCGCCGACTTCGGCGTCGTGGGCTTCGACGACGTGCCCGAGGCCGAGCTCTGGGAGCCGCCGCTGACCACGGTCCAGGTCTTGCAGGACGACATCGGTCGCGCCGCCGCCGATCTGCTGCTCAAGCGCATGACGGAGCCGTCGCGCACGCCTACGCGCATCGTCTCCGAGCCGGTTCTCGTCATCCGCGGAACCTGCGGCGCGCGCAAATAAGCGTTCGCGTCCCGAACGCGCGCCGTTCGGGTTTCCCTTAGAAAAATCCGCTTGCACCGTATCCGCACAACTTTTACTCTGTAGTAGATCGATCTAACACATTTTCGCAGTGGCACGCGGCCGTGCCGTCGGCGCCGCCTTCGTCGCAGTTCAATATGGGCATCAGAACCGTAGGAATCCGATATATGCGTGACTACCTTCTCTCTCGCCGCAAACTGTTGATGCTCACGGCGGCGTCCGCGGCCGCGGGCTGCCTGCCGCGCTTCGCCAGTGCGGACACCCAGACGATCCGTATCGGCGATGTCGTCGACCGCCACAATCCGGAAGTCATCACCGAGAACCTGATGGCCAAGCGTCTGAAGGAAACGACCGGCTTCGACGCGCGCGTGTTTCCGGACGGCGTGCTCGGTTCGCACACGCGCATGAACGAGCAGTTGCGCAACGGCACGCTCGAAGTCACGGTCACGAACGTGGCCGATCTCGAAGGCTACGACAAGCGTCTCGGCCTGTTCGCGATGCCGTTCGCGTTCACCGACCGCAAATCGCTCTTCGCGGCGCAGGACGGCGCGCTCGGCAAGGCCTACGCGGGCATCCTCGACAATCTCGGCTTCGTGCTGCTCGGCTGGTTCGACTCGGGCCTGCGCAGCGTCTACAACCGCGCGCGCCCGATCAACGAACCCGGCGATCTGAAAGGCCTCAAGATCCGCACGCAGGGCAACCAGATCATGATCGCGACGTTCAACCAACTCGGCGCGCAGGCCACGCCGCTCGACACGACGCAGATCTATTCCGCGCTGCAGCAGGGCGTCGTCGATGGCGCCGAGAACTCCGTCACCTTTTTCGTGCAGCAGCATCACAGCGAAGTGGCGAAGTACTACTCGTATACAAACCACTTCTTTTCGATCGATCCGATGCTCGCCAGCAAGAAGTGGTTCGATTCGCTCGACCCGAAGAAGCAGGACGCCGTGAAGGAAGCCGCCGCGCAGGCGCAGCAGCACGAGCGCGATTTGTGGCTGGCTTCGGACGCGAAATATCTCGCCGAAGCCAAGAAGAACGGCGCCGCGTTCAACGACGCGAATCTTCCCGCGTTCCAGGCGGCGGTCAAGCCGATCTACACGAAGTACCGCGCGAACTTCGCCGAACTGGGCAGCTACCTGCCCGCCCTCGGATAACTCCAGCGAGAGGTTCCCCGACATGAAACCCGATTCGCGTGCGCGCGTTTCCCGGGACGGCATCAACAACACTGCGGCGTTGCGCGTGCTCGCGAGCGTCGAAGACTTGCTGATAGCGGTCCTGGTTTTCGCGATCTTCTGCGTCGTGCTGGCGGGCATCCTGTCCCGCTTCGTCTTCCACGTCTCGCTGTCGTGGAACATCGAGGTCAGCGTCACGCTGATGATCTGGATGACCTTCATCGGCATCGCGGTCGGCGTGCGCGACAAGGTGCATGTCGCCTTCGAACTCTTCGAAGACAAGCTGAGCGGACGCTGGCTCATGCTCGCGTCCTTCGTCCAGATGCTGCTGATGGGCTTTCTGCTGGTCGCGCTCGCGTGGGGCGGCTGGCAGTTCATGCAGCTCGGGCTCAATCAGTTGACGCCGAGCGGCATCCCGCAGTGGATCTCGTTCGCCGCGATTCCGGCCGGCAGCGCGCTGGGCCTGCTGCATCTGCTGGCGCACGCATGGGACCTGGCCATCGATGTCGATCTGGACTCCGGAACGCAACGGGGCCACGGCCACGGCCATACCGAGACGAGGGCGCAATGATTCTGACCATCGGACTTCTCGCGCTGTTCGTCGTGGCGGGCGCGCCGATCATCGCGTCGCTGGGCGCGGTGGGCACCATCGACGGCCTGATGCAAGGCCTGCCGCTGACCAACATTGCGCAGGCGATGTATCACGGCGTCGACTCGTTCACGCTGCTCGCCGTGCCGCTGTTCATCCTAGCCGGCGAAATTCTCTTTCACTCGGGCTCGGCGGGCCGCCTCGTCAACTTCATGAACCTGCTTGTGGGACGCGTGCCAGGCGGGCTGGGCGTCTCCGCCGTCGCCTCGACGATGGTGTTCTCGGGCCTGAGCGGCTCGGTCAACGCCGATGCCGCCGCGATCAGCTCCGCCATGCTGCCGTCGATGGAAAAGGCCGGCTACCGCAAGGAATGGTCGTCCGCGATCATCGCGGCGGCGGCCGGGACCGGCATTCTGATTCCGCCGTCGATCACCATCATCGTGCTGGCGACCGTCTCGAACATGTCAGTGACGAAGCTGTTTCTCGCGGCGACGCTGCCCGCGATTCTCGTCGGCGTCACGAAGATGTTCATCATCATGTACCGCGCGCGCTCGGAGCCGCCGGTGGCGCCGGTGCACTTCAGCGTGCCGGAGCTCGGCCGCGCCTTCTTGCTGGCGATTCCCGCGCTGGGCGCGCCGATCATCATCCTCGGCGGCATCTTCATGGGCTTCTTCACCGCGACCGAATCGGCGGCGGCGGCGGTGGCCTACGTGACGATCATCACGCTTCTCCAGCGCTCGATTCCGTCTCGCGCGTGGCTCGGCATTCTGATCAAGGCCGGCCGCACGAGCGCGATCGTGCTGTCGCTTGTCGGCGTCGCGCAGATCCTCGGCTATATGCTCGCGTACAACTCGGTGGGCGAACAGGTGGCCGAGTTCGCGTCGCAACTGACCGGCAACAAGATCGTCTTCACGGTGTTCATCGTGGTGGTGTTCTGGCTGCTGGGCGCGCTGCTCGACGGCATTCCCGCGCTCATCCTGCTGATTCCGCTGTTTCTGCCGATCGCGCAGGAAGCCGGCTTCAGCGACATCCATTTCGCGATTCTCGCCATCGCCATCGTCGGCATCTCGCTCGTCACGCCGCCGATCGGCACGGCCTGTTTCATCGTCACCGGCGTCGCCAACATCAAGATGGTGAATCTGGTGCGGCCCATGCTGCCATTCATGGCGGTCATGTTCGTGACCATCCTGCTGCTGGCTTTCGTGCCGGCGTTCTCCGAATGGCTACCTCATCTCCTGTACTGACGCCGCGCGGCGAACGTCCGCTCGCGCTCGTCACGGGCGCGCGCCGCGGCATCGGCGCAAGCATCGCGATCGAACTGGCGCAACGCGGCTTCGACCTCGCGTTGCTCGATATCGACGACGACGGTGCGCACGAAACCATGGCCGCCGCCGAATCGCACGGCGTGCGCGCGCGCTTCTACCGGCACGATCTCGCCGATAGCGCCGCGCATCGGGCGCTGGTCGAACGCATCGTTGCGGACTGCGGGCCGGTCGCGTGTCTCGTCAACAACGCGGGCGTGTCCGCGGAGCAGCGTGGCGACCTGCTGGAGCTCAACGAGCAGTCCTACGACCGCGTCGTCGACATCAACATGCGCGGCACGTTCTTTCTTACGCAGGCCGTGGCGCGCCACATGGCCGCTCACGCAGGCGCTCAGGATGGATATGCGCGCAGCATCGTCACGGTGTCGTCGGTCAGCGCCGAACTGGCGTCGACGGAGCGCGGCGAATATTGCATGTCCAAGGCCGGACTCGGCATGCTCACCAGGCTCTTCGCGCTGCGTCTCGCGCCGCTTGGGATCGGCGTGTTCGAAGTGCGGCCCGGCATCATCCGCACGCCGATGACCGAAGGCGTCGCTGCGCGCTACGACGAACGCATCGCCGACGGCATCGTGCCGATGCGGCGCTGGGGCGTGCCGCAGGACGTCGCCTCGGCCGTCGCGGCGCTTGCCTCGGGGCAAATGGCGTTCGCCACCGGCAGCGTGCTCAACATCGACGGCGCGCTCTCCGTTCCGCGTCTCTAACCCAATCCATTCATCGCGACATGCACACCCTACAACTGCCGACGCCAGCCGGCGCGCTGGAAAGCTACACGCTCACGGGCACGCCGCTTCAGGACGTCCGCCCCGCCGCGCCCTTCGATCGCATCGCGCTGTCGGCCGCGCACGTCGTCGCCGATCCCTTCGCGGACGTCGATCCGTCCGGCGGCGGCAAGATCGATTGGGACAGGACGCTCGACTATCGCCGCTATCTGGCCGGCCTCGGCCTGGGCATCGCGGAAGCGATGGACACCGCGCAGCGCGGCATGGGCCTCTCCTGGCAGGAGTCGCTGCAACTGATCCGCCGCACACGCGCGGAGCTGTCCGACAGCCGCGTGCCCATCTTCAACGGCTGCGGAACGGACCATCTCGATCCCGCATCGGTCGATTCGCTCGACGCCGTCGTGGATGCCTATCTGCAACAGGTCGATGCGATCCAGACCGCGGGCGGCCGTCTGATCCTGATGGCGAGCCGGGCGCTCGCGCGCGTGGCCCGTTCGCCCGAGGATTACGTGTCGGTGTATCGCCGCGTGCTCGCGCAAGTGGATCAGCCGGTCATCCTGCACTGGCTCGGCGACATGTTCGATCCCGCGCTCGCCCGCTACTGGGGCGCCGGCGATCTGACCGTCGCGCGCGACGTCGCCCTGCAAGTCATCACGGAGTCGGCGGCCAAGGTGGACGGCATCAAGGTGTCGCTGCTCGACAAGCAACGCGAGATCGACATGCGCCGCCTCCTGCCCGCCGGCGTGAAGATGTACACCGGCGACGACTTCAACTATCCCGAGCTGATCGCCGGCGACGAGCACGGTTTTTCGCACGCACTGCTCGGCATCTTCGACGGTATCGCGCCCGCCGCTTCCGCCGCCCTGAGCGAACTGGCGGCTGGACGGCGCGAGCGCTTTCTCGAGATTCTCGCGCCCACGGTGCCGCTGTCGCGCCACATCTTCCGCGCGCCGACGCGCTTCTACAAGACCGGCATCGTGTTCCTCGCCTTCCTGAACGGCCATCAATCGCACATGACGATGCTGGCCGGACATCAGGCGATGCGTCCGCTGCCGTATTTCGTCGATCTTTTCAGGCTCGCCGATGCGGCGGGTCTGTTGCGGCAGCCCGAACTCGCGGTCGCGCGCATGAAGACCTTCCTCACGATGTACGGCGTAGAGAACTGAGGAGCCATCGATGGGACAGATCCTTTCGCGCCGCGACGGCGCGGTGCTCACACTCGAACTCAGCAATCCGGGCAAGGCCAACGCGCTCGATTTCGCGATGCTCGCCGCGCTCGACGAACAGATCGCGTATATCGGCGAAGACGACGGCATCCGCGCGGTCGTGCTGCGCGGTACGGCGGGCGGCGTGTTCTCGTCCGGCGCCGACATCCGCGAATGGTCGGCGCTCGATCCGCAAGCCTTCGCGACGCAATGGATCGGTGAAGGCAATGCGGTGTTCCGGCGCTTCGAGCGGTCGCGCTGCCCGACCGTCGCCGTCATCGAAGGGCTGTGTTTCGGCGGCGGGCTGGAGCTCGCGCTGTGCTGCGATCTGCGGCTCGCGAGCAACGACGCCCGGCTGCGCTTTCCGGAAGTCGCCATCGGCGCGATCCCCGGCTGGGAAGGCGGCGACCGCCTGCAGCGCATCGCGGGCCGCGGACGTGCGCTCGAAGCGGTGCTGCTGTCGCGCGAAATCGATCCGGTGACCGCGTTGCAGTGGGGCATCGTCAATACCGTCTGCACGCCGCAGGACATCGAAGCGCGATTGCAGGAATGGACCGCGCGCCTGTGCGAAGTATCGCCGCGCGCTGCCGCGCTCGCCAAAGCCCTGATCGTCGATGAGCACAAGGACTCGCACGCGGCCTATCCCGCGGCCGCGCTCACGATCCGCACCAGTCCCGACGCGGAGCTCGGCATCCGCGCCTTTTTCGCGAAAACGGCCGCCGTCTTCTGACGCCACTCCGCCATGAACATACTTTTCCAACGCACCCATCAACGCGCTTTCGGCACCTGGCCGCTGAATGGCCAGCAACTGAAGGACGCGCTGCGCGACGCGGTCGAGACCGGCTATCGCGCGATCGACACCGCGCAGCTCTACGACAACGAAATCGGCGTCGGCTCGGCGCTGCGCGCGATCGGCGTTCCGCGCGACGAGATGTGCATCATCACCAAGATCGCGCCCGCCAACGATTCCGACGAACGTTTCATGCCGTCGCTGCGCGAAAGCCTCGACAAGCTGAAGATCGAGCAGGCCGACGTGCTGCTGCTGCACTGGCCGCCCGCCGACGGCGATGTCGCGCCTTCCGTGCGCCGCCTCGAAGAAGCGGCGTGCGCGGGTCTGACACGGCATATCGGCGTCAGCAACTTCAACGCCGCGATGATGCGCGCCGCGAAAGGCGCGACCGCGTTGCCGCTCGTCACCAATCAGGTCGAGTTCCATCCACTGCTGAATCAGCGCGTGCTGCTCGACACCGCCATCGAAACGGGCATTCCGCTCTCGTCCTATTGCTCGGTCGCGCGCGGCGAGATCTTCAAATATCCGCTTTTCGACGAGATCGGCCAGCGCTACGGCAAGTCGGCCGCGCAAGTGGCGTTGCGCTGGATGCTTCAGAAGGGCGTGACGATCAACACGATGTCGACGAAGCGCGAAAACATCGAGGCGAATTTCGACGTGATGGACTTCACGCTGTCCAGCATCGACATGCATCGCATCGACGCGCTGAACGATACCAATTACCGCATCGTCAATCGCGAACGCGTTCCCACCGCGCCCGTGTTCGACTGACAAGGACACGACAACATGAGCCATCCCCTGCTCTTCGACGAAATCGAGCCCGGTCTCACCTTCGCGACGTCGGGCATCGTCGTCACCGAGAGCCACGTCGTGCAATTCGCGGGCATCTCGGGCGATTTCTTCGATGTCCACATGGACGACGAATTCGCGCGCGGCGTCGGCTTTCCCGGCCGCGTCGCGCATGGTCTCCTGTGCCTCGCGATGGTCGACGGCCTCAAGAACCGCGCGGCGACGCAATTTGCCGCGATCGCGACGCTGGAGTGGACGTATCGCTTTCACAAGCCGGTGCTGATCGGCGACAGGGTTCAGGGCCGCATTCGCGTGCTGGACAAGCGCGCGACGCGCCGCTCCGATCGCGGCATCGTGCGTTTGCAGGTCGAAGTACACAACCAGGACGGCGTGCTGATCCAGGAAGGACTCAACGTGCTGATGGTCCGCGCGGGTGCGCATAACGAGGAAAAGTAAGATGAAGCGTGCAAACCTGACTGATGCGGATTTCATGGCGGCGGCGATCTTCGATGGCGCGACCGTCGTGCTGAGCGGCTCGGGCGGCGGACTGGTCGAGGCCGATCACATCACCGAGGCCATCGAGCGGCGCTTTCTGGCGACGGGTCATCCGCGCGATCTCACGCTGATCCACGCGCTCGGGATCGGCGATGGCGTGAAGAGCGGCATCAGCCGTTTCGCGCACGAAGGCATGGTGAAGCGCGTCATCGGCGGTCACTGGACCTGGTCCAGGCCGATGCAGAAGCTCGCGCGCGAGGAGCGCATCGAGGCTTACACCCTCCCCGCCGGCGTGATCCAGACGCTGATCCGCGAAGCCGGCGCGGGCCGTCACGGTCTCGTCACGCACATCGGCCTCGATACCTTCGCCGATCCGCGCCACGGCGGCGGCCGCGTCAACGCCCGTGCGCGCGAGGATCTCGTCGAAGTCGTCACGCTGGGCGGCAAGGAACTGCTCTGGTACAAGCCCTTCACGATCGACTTCGCGATCGTGCGCGGCACCACGGCGGATATGCAGGGCAACCTGACATCGCGTGAAGAACCCGCCGATATCGACGCGTTCGCCGCCGCGCTCGCCGCGCACAACAGCGGTGGCCGCGTGTTCGCGCAGGTGCGCGACGTCTCCGCCATGCCGATCACGCCGGCGCGCGCGGTCACCGTGCCGGGCGTGCTCGTCGACGATATTTGCGTGTACGCCGATCAGAAGCAGACCACTGCCGCGGGCTACGACCCGGCCATCAGCGGCGAGCAGCCCGCGCCCGACACGCGCACGCCGCCGGCGCTGCCCACGGGCATCCGCTACATCATCGCGAAGCGCGCCGCGCAGGAGCTTGAGCACGGCGCGTGCGTCAACTTCGGCTATGGCCTGCCCGACGGCATACCCGCCGTCGCACACGAAGAAGGCGTGGACATTAGCTGGACCGTGATCGAACAGGGATCGCACAACGGCGAACTGCTCGGCGGCGACCTGTTCGGCGCCACGCGCCACGCGAGCGCGATCCTCAAATCCAATGACCAGTTCGATCTGTTCAGCGGCGGCGGCATCGATATCGCCTTCCTCGGCATGGGCGAGCTGGACGCGCAAGGCAACGTCAACGTCTCGTGGCTCGGCGAGAACATCGTCGGCCCCGGCGGTTTCGTCGATATCACGCAGCGCACGCGCAAGGTCGTCTTCTGCGGCACCTTCGAGGCGAAAGGGCTGGAAGTCGAGCTGGAAGACGGCGAAGTGCGCATCCGGCGTCACGGCGCGGTGCCGAAGCTGGTTCAGCAGGTGCGCCACATCACGTTCAGCGGCAAGCGCGCCCGCGCGGACGGCCAGCGCGTGATCTATGTGACCGAACGCGCCGTCTTCGAACTGACGGCCGACGGCCTGCAACTGATCGAATTGGCGCCGGGCGTGGATCTCGTGCGCGACGTGCTCGAACGCATGCCCTTCGAAGTCGCGCTGCATCCGTCGCTGCGTGTCGCGGCGACCAGCGCGGGCTAAACGCGAACCGGAGAGATCGATGGACTTCACGCTCAGCGACACGCAGAAGATGATGATCGAGACGGCGCGCCGCTTCGTGCGCACCGAATTGCAGCCGCTCGAACAACAAGTGGAAGACGAAGGCGCACTCGCGCCCGGGATCGCGCGCGGCTTGCGGTCGCGCGCCCGGGCGCTGGGCCTGTATGCGGTGAATATGCCCGCCGAACTCGGCGGCGGCGGATTGAGCACGGTCGACTCGATGTTGTGCGAGGAGCAGTTCGGCCACAGCTCCGACATTCTGGTGCGGCGCGCCTTCGGCAACGTCTACGACGCGCTCCTGGCGTGCGAGGGCGAGCAGATCGAACGCTGGCTCAAACCCGCGATTGCCGGCGAGCGTACCTGCGGCCTCGCGATGACCGAGACCGGCGCGGGCTCGGACGCACAGGGCATCAGGACTACGGCGCGTAAAACCGGGCGTGGCTGGGTGCTGAACGGCAGCAAGCACTTCATCAGCGATGCGCAATGGAGCGACTTCTTCCTCGTCTCGGCCCGCACCGGCGAGAAGGAAATCTCGCTGTTCGCGGTCGACAAGAATCTGCCCGGCTTCGCGCTCGGCAAGGACCAACAGATGATGGGCCTGCGCGGCACGCCCCACCACGAGCTCTTTTTCGACGATGTTGCGCTGGAGCCGATGACCCTGATCGGGCGCCAGGGCGAAGGATTCAGACTGGCGATGAACATGTTGGGCCGCGTGCGCCTCGCGCTGATCGGCGCGCGCGGCATCGGCAAGGCTGCGCATGTGCTCGAAATGATGATCGGGTACGCGGGCGAGCGGCGTCAGTTCGGCACGCGCATCGGGGATTTCCAGATGATCCAGCAGCTCATCGCGGACAGCGTGATGGAGATCAACGCGGCGCGGCTGATGCTGCTCAACGCCGCCAGCATGATGGACGCGGGCCAGGACGCGCGCGACTGGATTTCGATGGTCAAGGTGCAGGCCTCCGAGACGCTCGGCCGCGTGGTCGACCGCGCGGTGCAGGTGTTCGGCGGCATGGGCTTTTGCAAGGAACTGGCCATCGAACGCTACTACCGCGATGCCCGCATCTATCGCATCTTCGACGGCACGTCGGAGATTCATCGCGGCATCATCGCGCGAAATGCGATGAAGCGCGGCGCGGCCCTGTTCGACCTTCATCGATAAAAGGCCATGAGAAAAGTCATTTCAGCGGATGCGGCGGCCCGGCTGCTGCGCGACGGCGACATCGTCAGCATCAGTTCCTCCAGCGCGCTCGGCTGCCCCGACAAGATCCTCGAGGCCATCGGCGAGCGCTTCGAGCGCGAGGGACAGCCGCGCGATCTCACCACGCTGAACCCGATCGCCGCGGGCGACATGTACGGCGTCAAGGGCATCGATCATCTCGCCCGGCCGGGCCTGCTCGCGCGCACGCTGGCGGGCTCGTATCCGAGCGGCCCGTCGTCGCTGCCGATGCCCCACGTTTGGCGCATGATCGTCGACAACGAAATCGAGGCCTATAACATTCCGAGCGGCATCCTGTTCGACATGCACCGCGACGCGGCCGCGAAGCGTCCCGGCGTGCTGACCAAGGTGGGCATGGGCACGTTCGTCGATCCCGACTTCCAGGGTTGCGCGATGAACGCCGCCGCCGCCGCGCACCCGGTCGTGCGCAAGGTGTCCTTCGATGGCGCTGACTGGCTCTACTTCCCTGCGATCGCGCCACGCGTGGCGATCCTCCGCGCGACCACCGCCGACGAAGCGGGCAACCTCGCCTACGAACACGAAGGCGCGCTGCTTGGCGGCATCGATCAGGCACTGGCCGCGCGCAACAACGGCGGCATCGTGATCGCGCAGGTCAAGCGCGTGGTGAAAGCCGGCACGCTGCGGCCGCACGACGTTCGCGTGCCGTGCAATCTGGTCGATTACGTCGTCGTCGATCCGGACCAGTGGCAGACCACGCAGACGCCTTACGATCCGTCCATCAGCGGCGAAATCACGCTGCCGATGGATGCGTTCGCGCCGACGGCGTGGGGACCGGAGAAGGTCATCGCCCGACGCGCGGCGATGGAACTCGCGCATGGTTGCGCGGCCAATCTAGGCTTCGGCATTTCCGCCAACGTGCCGCGCATCCTGCTGGAAGAAGGCCTGCACGGCGAAGTGACGTGGGCCATCGAACAGGGCGCGGTCGGCGGCATGCCGCTGCTCGGCTTCGCGTTCGGCTGCGCATCGAATGCGGATGCGATCGTCGCGTCGCCGAATCAGTTCACCTATTTTCAGGGCGGCGGCTTCGATGTCGCCCTGCTGTCCTTCCTGCAAGTCGATGCCGACGGCAGCGTCAACGTCTCGCGGCTCGCATCGAAACCGTATCTGACAGCGGGCTGCGGCGGTTTCGTCGATATCACCGCACACGCGCGCCGTATTGTGTTCTCGGGCTTTTTCACCGCCGGCGCGCAACTGGAAGTCGGCGGCGGCAGGCTCGGCATCGTGAAGGAAGGACGCACCCGCAAGTTCGTCCGGACGGCCGAGCAGATCACGTTCAGCGGCCGCGTCGGGCGCGAGCGCGGCCAGCGCGTGACGTATGTCACCGAGCGCTGTGTCGTCGATCTGCTCGACGACGGCCTGACGGTGCGCGAGATCGCGCCCGGCGTCGATTTGCAGCGCGATATTCTCGATCAGGCCGAGGTCGCGCTGAAGGTCGCACCCGATCTGCGTCAGATGGATGCGGCGCTTTTCACCGACGCGCCCTTCGGACTCCGGCTCAAACCCCGCGAAAATCGCCATGACTGATCGCTTCGTTTCCATCGTCCGCGATGCTGCCGTCGCGACCGTCACGGTGGACCGGCCGGCCAGGCTCAACGCGCTGACGCCCGGCATGCTGGACCAGCTCGAAGACGCGGCCCGCGCACTGGAGGCCGGTAATGAAACGCGCGTCGTCATCCTGACGGGCGGCGGCACGAAAGCATTCTGCGTCGGCGCCGACATCAACGAATGGGCCGCGCTCAAGCCGCTCGACATGTGGCGCCATTGGGTGCGCCGGGGTCATCAGGTCTTCGACCAGTGGGCGCGGCTGCGCCAGCCTGTGATCGCGGCGATCAACGGTCATGCCTTCGGAGGCGGTCTGGAACTGGCGATCACCGCCGACGTGCGCATCGCGTCCGAAGCGGCCGGTTTCGCGTTGCCGGAAGCGTCGATCGCAACCTGTCCCGGCTGGTCCGGCACGCAGCGGCTCGTGCGCCTGATCGGCGCAAGCCAGGCGAAGTATCTGGCCTTGAGCGGCGAGCGCGTGACGGCCGCCGATGCACAGGCGTGCGGCCTCGTGCATGAAGTCGTGCCACACGCGCGCGTGCTGGAACGCGCGCATCGGCTGGCGCTGGCGATGGCGTCGCGCGCGCCGGTATCGCTGCAACTGACCAAGCAGTTGATCAACGCGGCGAGCGGCGAGGAAACCGGCTCGACACTGGAAGCGATGGCGGGCGCGCTCGCGGCCAGCACCGAGGACGCGGCCGAAGGCATCCGCAGCTTTCAGGACAAGCGTGCGCCGATCTACGTCGGACGTTGAGAGGCGGCGTGAATCAGCAGCACTCGAACAGGCGCTCGCGGCAGGTGCGCAAAGTTTCGTCGGCGGGGCGCGCCCACCAGTCGAGCTTCGAGAAAATCTCCACTTCGACGGGGCCGTCATAGCCGGTGGCCTCCACCGCCGCGCGCAGTCGCTTGAGATCGATGACGCCATCGCCCATCATCCCGCGATCCTGCAACGGGTCGCGGGTTTCGACGAGCCAGTCGCACACGTGCAGCGCGAGGATGCGTTCGGCCGCGCGGGTGATGGCCGGCATCAACGCCGGATCCCACCAGACGTGGTAAGCATCGATGGCCACGCCGAAATGCCCCTCGCGCGACGGGTCGAGCCGGTCGCACCAGTCCAGCGCCTGATCGAGCGTGTTGAGCAAGCTGCGATCGGCGGCGTAGAGCGGATGCAGCGGTTCGAGCGCGATGCGCACGCCGGTCTCTTTCATCGTCGGTCGTAAGGCGGCGAGGCCATCGAGAATCTGCTCGCGGGCATCGTCGATGTCGCGCGAACCGGGCGGCAATCCACCGACGACCGCGACCAGCACCGGCGCACCAAGCACGGCGGCGGTCTCCAGCGCGCGACGGTTGGAATCGATCGCGGCGCGGCGGCCGGCGGCGTCGTTCGCCGCGAAATAGGCCGTGCGGCAGTATGCGTTGACCTTCAGGCCCGCCGCGCGGATCGCGCTGGCGGCGGCCTGCGGCTTGTTCTCGTCGATTTCCTGGCGCCACGGCGTGATCCAGCCGAAACCCTGGTCGGCGATGCGGCCGGCCGTCACCTCGATCGGCTCGCGATAGCCGAGCGTGCCCGTGTTGATGCAGCAGAGATCGCCGCGTCCGTTCAAGTCGCGCATGGTGTGCCTCAATAGCGTTGGATCATCAGGCCGCCGTCGACGCGCACTTCCTGCGCCACGGTATAGGGCAAAAGGCCCGCCGCCATCGTGCGGATCACGCGCGCCACGTCTTCCGGCTGGCCCCAGCGCGGCGTCGCTGTCATGCCTTCGCCGATGAGCTTGTCGTACCTGGCCTTCGACGGCGCCGTCATCTCGGTCAGGATCAGGCCCGGCTGCACCTCGAACACGCCGATATCGTGAGGAGCCAGGCGCAGCGCGAACAGGCGCGCCGCCATCGACAGCGCGCTCTTCGACATGCAGTATTCGCCGCGCTCGATGGTGGCGACCACCGCGTTCGACGACGTCACGAAAACGATGCTGCGCGCGCCCTCGCCCGCCGGCTTTTGCGCCACCATCAGCCGGGCCACGGCCTGCGTCAGAAAGAAGGTGCCGCGTGTGTTGATGTCGAGGCAGCGGTCGTAGCTTTGCGCGCTCACGTCGAGCAGATCGCCGCGACTGAGCACCGAGACGCCCGCATTGTTGACGAGACAGTCGATGCCGCCAAAGCGTTCGACGATCGCGTTCAGGACACTCGCGTGCTTATCGATATCGCCGATATCGAGATCGAAGGTCACGCAGACGCGGCCCAGCGCCTCGACTTCGGCTGTGAGCGTATGAAGCCGCTCTTGATCGTCGAGCGCGATGGCGGCGATGTCGAAGCCTTCGGCGGCAAGCGCCAGCGCGGCGGAACGCCCGATCCCGCGCGACGCGCCCGTTACCACGGCAATCCTTGTCATGTTCATGCCTTCAGCAGTTGGCGCGCGATGATGACCCGCTGGATCTGATTCGTGCCTTCGTAGATCTGCGTGATCTTCGCGTCGCGGTACAGGCGTTCCACTTCATAGCCGCGGATATAGCCGCTGCCGCCGAAGATCTGGATCGCGTTGCTGGTGTGCTGGACGGCCGCATCGCCGGCGAAGCACTTGGCCATCGACGCCGCGGCGGTCGCCTCGATGCCCGCGTCCATCTTCGACGCGGCGGAGCGCACGAGCAGCCGGGCCGCTTCGGTGTCCTTGGCCATGTCGGCCAGCATGAACTGGACCGCCTGAAACTCGGCGATCGCCTGGCCGAACTGCTTGCGCATCCTGGCCTGTTCAACGCTCGCTTCCAGCGCGGCCTGAATGATGCCCACAGCGAGCGCCCCGATGCCGACGCGCCCTTTCTCGAGCACGCTCATCATCATGTGAAAGCCGCGGCCTTCCGTGCCGAGCAGCGCGTCCGCCGGCAGTTTCACGTCGTCGAAATGCAGCTCGCCGACCTGCGACGCGCGCTGGCCCAGCTTGTGCTCCTTGGGCCCGCGCGACACGCCCCGCGACGCGCAATCGACGATGAAGATGCTCATTCCGCGCTTGCCCGCGGCGGGATCGGTGCGCGCCAGCACGAGCGCCACGTCGGCGACCGGTGCATTGTGTATCCATAGCTTGGAGCCGCTGAGCGACCAGCCTTCGCCATCGCGCACGGCGGTCGTCTTCACGCCGGATACGTCGCTTCCCGCGCCCGCCTCGGTGATGCAGTACGCGCCCTTCAACTCGGCGCGCACGAGCGGCCCGATCCAGCGGTCGATCTGCGCCGGCGTGCCGTGCTTGCCCAGCAAGGTGCCGAGCAACTCGACCAGACCGCACTGGTCCGCGACGGACGCATAGCCGCGGCTGATCTCCTCCATCACGATCGAATACGCGAGGCAGTCCAGCCCCGCGCCGCCCATGGATTCCGGCACCGTGATGCCAAACAGCCCGGTCTCCCCCATCTGCCGATAGATGTCGGCCGGAAAGCGCTCGTCGCGGTCTAGCGCCTCGGCCTGCGGCCGGATGACCTCGTTGGAAAAGCGGCGAGCCATGTCGGCCACTTGCTGGTGCTCGGTGGACAGAATCAACTGGTCTCCTCCATTGGCGGCGGCGTTTCGAAGCCGCGATACGGTTAGGGCAGCGCCGGCGCATCGGCCCTCGATGGGTCGCCGATCCGGTCACGAAACTTTAAGCTAGTTAGATCGATCTAGCAAGTGTCAGCCAGCGGCGTTACATCGAGCCGGAATACACCTCAGGTCTTTCGTTGCCGATGTCATCTCGCCGCCCTGGATCGCAAGCCGCTCGGTCGCTGTCTCGCAAACCGCTCAGCAAAGAGATGCTGTTGCCCCTACCTGCGTCAGCGGCGCAGACTGTCGCTTTGTCGAATCACTTGACGTTCGCGGCCCGTCGCGTCGGCGCCGGTTCGGCGGTATCTTTTCAACGAGCTTATCGAACTCGTCTACGCCACATTTTTTGTACAAGATGCGGGCTATGGGCACACGGATGCCATCATGTATGCGCGCGCTGAAGCGGCTCTGGAGCGCAGCTTGCAGCGCGCCGAAACCGAGCGACTATGGAAACTCGGGGCGGCTGACCTGCCGTTGTTCGAAGCGGTTCTGCAAGAGGCAGACCGCCAACTAACAAGCGCGCCGCGGTACGTTCATATTGGTGCACGGGAAAGGCTCGAACGCTTTGCCAGTAGTGGGCGGGGCTCGCCGCGAATGTCCACCGCGTCGCGCCACTGACGGCATCCTTTCAGCAGTTGCGAACGCGTCATCTCTTAGCACGCACCACGCGCGACTGGCGATAGTCGTTCGTAGGGAACGCAGTCGGCGTGGAGAATATTGCTTTGGGACTTGAGTGCAGCTTGGCCCGGATTGCAGAACTGCTGCGAGGAGAGCGATTCACGCCCGAGACCGCGTTCCATATGGAAACTACGCTTGGGCTACCGTCCGGCTTTTTCGACCAATCTCATCCACTTCTTTCGTCGGAGACGATTGCGCGCCTTAAGGCGCCGCTCGAGTCCGCCCATACGGACGAAATCAGCGATGACAGTGAAGTCGACGAAGCACCCCTCTCTCTCAATGCGCAGAAGCCATCCCTGCGTGCCAGCAGTTTGTCCGAGGACACGACAATGCCGTCTAGGAGTTCGAAAGAAGCGTCGGGCGCGCCCAAGACCCGCGCCCAAAAGCTTTCAAAGCAGGCAAGCGGTCAAGCTTCCGGAGCAGGAGATTCGCCCAAACCGCGCTCATCGCATCAAGCGGCCGGGCGGAAGCAGGCCCAAGCAAACGGCGGTGCGGCAGTAGAGAGCGTCAGGCAGGCCAACCTTCACGTTCTCACCACACGCAACGGTTCAAAGGTCAAGCTCGGCGCAGTCTTGGGTCTAAGCGGATCGAATATGGCGCACCGACTGCACGGAAAGAAGCGCATGGATGATGCTGAAGCCGAGCGCTTCACCGCGGGGCTTGGTCTGCCTGCGGGCTGGCTAGACACACCTCGCTCTGAAGCCGACATCCCCGCGTCAGTCGCGCTGCTGCTGGCGCCCGCATCACGCGTGCGCGCGCCTGGTCAAGCACCGGCGCCAACCGCCGCGGCACCGTATGAGGACACCCAAGTCACCGCCGCTCCGACCGGCGAGATCGACCGCGCCCTGCCCAGCTCTGCGAGCGACCCGAACAGTGAAGTATTGCCAGCCGATGCGGCGGGCGAGGACGACAGCGCAGCAAGCGCTCACAATGAAAACGTCAGCAGTACATTCGTCACCCGCGACGACGGGTTCGTCGAACGCGCCGAACCGGGAGCGCCGGCAGCCATCGCTGCACCGGCGGAGTCGCTGCCCGCGTTTTCTATGTCAAAGCCTACAGCCACGCCACCCTCTGCCACTTTGGGAACCAGCTTAGCCGGTCTTGATGGAATCGCACCTATCGCAGAGGCGCTCTTGAAGACGCTCGCCGGCAAGTCACGCTCCGGTCGCTTGGACGAACTGAAAGCGTTGGAGCTATTGCAACGAGCCGTCCTGCTATAACAGGGACGTCCGGAACTAACTTTGAGTGCGGGGCTCTCGGACAAGGTCGCCAAGACGGTCCCGTTGTTGAGACGCCGCGATCGGCGAATGAAGCATCGCGGTGGCGTCCGAGGAGCGGAGTCAAGTGTTCGAAACCCGAGTCTCAACGCGTCGACCGCTTCATGTTCGGTTCTCTGAGCCACGCGGCATTCGTTTCCCGTCCCGACGTTCACCGATTTCTTTGCGATCTTCTCGACCTCAAGCTCAAGCGCCGACAGCCGGGCACGTTGGACGCGAAGCCACGCGTAGGTGATGAGAAGATCATGGAGGCGCGCTCTCCAGTGACGAACGCTTGTCGGCAACGGAGCCGATGTTGCACGTACTGCCGTCACCACTTCCTTGTATAAGAGCGAGTTTACGATCAGGTTCAAGGGAGGTCCGCTTTTGCACGCCGGGCTCCGATCCGAGATTGCTTCGTTGCAAAATCACGCGCTGCTCGGGCTGAGCGTTTTCGGATCGGTGCGTTGGCTGTTTGAGGACTTGGCCAGCATCGACCCTCGACACGCATCGTGAGCCGTAGCGACACGCAAAAAGTCTTCTGAGCGCCGCTGTAGAAAGTGTGGCCGTTCCCAGCGGCCGAGCGCTCGTGTCTGACGCGGCACCTCCCTCCACGAGAAGCCTTTGCCTTTGCATTCGAACAGCACGTCACCGGGTGCGAATGCACCTGACCGCGAACACACCGCGGCCGTGGACGGAGGACGACCGGACAGCAGTACGGCGGATCGGCATTTGAAGAGATAACAACAAAATGGTCGCGGTCAATTGTGCAACGTTGGATAATCGGTCAAGCCTGTATTGCAATACGCCTATGCCCCGCTCCGCTGATCGCCCTATCAAGCGCAAGCCGCCCCGCGGCACACTGGCTCGCTACCGCGACCGGATCGTCGAGGTGCTCGGCGAAGCTCGCGGCCAACGCGTCATGATCCGTTCCGTCCACGTGGACGGAACCGAGCGGCGCACCGCGGTAAAACTCGTGAATCCGTTGCCGTCGGACAGCCAGCTTTTCTGATAAACGGGGCGAAGTCTCCTCCCCCGTTTGCCTTACGCGCCGTTGAATGCGTCCTTGAACGTTTTGCCGGCCGTGAACTTCACCGTTTTCGCGGCGGCGAGCTGAACCGTCTCGCCGGTCTGGGGGTTCCGGCCGGTCCGCGCCGCACGCGCGCCGGTGGAGAAACTCCCGAACCCGATCAACTGAACCGGATTCCCCTCGGCCACTTCGCGCGAGATCGTGCCCACAACGGCGTTGATCGCCTCTTCCACAGCGGCCTTGCTGGTTCCCGCCTGTGCGGCGACCGCGTCGATCAGTTCCTCCTTGTTCATTCGGCTTTCCTCTTTGAAATCGACTGTCATCTTACCGGACGCCAGCGAGCACCAAGGTCGACGCGTTTAACGATTGATACGTGCGCGCCGTGACGAGCGTCGAGGCAAAGTGGCTAGAAAGGTGCACGGCTATGGTTGCGCCTGCGCAGATAGGCACATGGTCGTCACCGGACACTGAGGTAAGCGTCGCGCGGCGCCGCGGAGCGATTACGCTTGGCGGACGCAGAGGTACGAGCCTGCGGTTTGCCGGGTTCTGATAATCATATAGCCGAGCTCCCTCCGTTCGAATCGAACGTGCGGCGTACAGTCAGGGTGCGAACACCGACGTGACGCACAGGAGGCCGGCATGAATAAGTTTAGTGGAATCGACTTGCACTCGAACAACAGTGTGGTCGTCGTCAGCGATGACGCTGACCGGGTTGTCTACCAGCGACGGTTGCCGAACGATCCGGTGCAGATCCGGGCGGCGCTCGCGCCGCACCGCGAAGATCGGGTGGGAGTGGTCATCGAAGCAACGTATAACTGGTACTGGCTTGTGGATCAGCTGATGAACGATGGCTACCGGGTGCATCTGGCCAACCCCGCGGCAATCAGGCAGTACGAGGGACTGAAATACAGTGGTGATTTCACCGATGCTGCCCATCTCGCACAACTGCTGCGTCTGGCACGGTGCCGGGCATTGGTCCGGTTCTCGCAACTACGATCATGCTGGAAACCGGGACCATTTCCCGTTTCACCAAGGTTGGCAATTTCAGTTCGTACTGCCGCTGCGTAGACAGCCGGCGTGAAAGCAACAGCAGGAAGAAAGGCGAAGGCAATACGAAGAACGGCAACAAGTATCTGGCGTGGGCGTTTGTCGAGGCTGCCAACTTCGCGATCCGCTCGTGCCCGGAAGCCAGGCGCTTTTACGAGCGCAAGAAACGCGCGCGAAACGGGATTGTGGCGATCAAGGCACTCGCACACAAGCTGGCGCGTGTCTGCTATCACATGCTTCGGGAGCACAAGCCGTTTGAGATAACCCGCTGCTTTGGCTAAAAGGTGGCGCAAAGGGAACGAGCCCAGTACTGCGACTGGTGACAATCCATGGCTTTGATTGGGTCTTCCCTTTGTTCCACCCGCTGTTTGTAGATGACCGGGTCGCCCAGGCGATGATCCATCCTTGACTGGGGTTGCGCAGGCAACAGCCACGGTTTTGCGAAACCTTTTGGACCTTGTCTGGCACCAACGTTTCTCTGGGGCGGCAACAACCGCCAGGGCAGACGTGAGTTCCATCACGGCATGCTTGAACCCGATGGGTGTCTGGTGCGCTCCGGTTCGCAACCAGCTCGAGAAAACGGATGCGATACCGACCTTGCAGGCGGGCCATGGCTGGATGCCGGAAGGAATTTCGCGGGATGACGATGAAAACGCCATCCCGCGACGGATACATTTGTACCTTGACTTCGGCCGGCTAATGGGTGTCGCGGTAAAGGGAAGGTGGCGAACAAACGGCAGTATAAGTAGGATTGCTTATGCTGCCAGTAAGTAAAACTGCTGGGCATGAGTGCATCCGATGCCTCGGTCTTGCATTTGGCCCTTGGTGATCATGTGCATGAGTTCGATGCCGCTCAACAGGATCCGGGCGCAACGAAAATTCTCGAAGCCGAGCATCGGCCGTGTGCGTCGCTTGATCGCCCGATGATCTTGCTCGACAACATTGTTCAGATACTTGTTCTGGCGCATCTTGATCGGTGTTTCCCGCTCCGCGTTGAGGCCATCCAGCGCGGCCAGGTTCGCACTGCTTTTATCGATTGTCACCGTCTCGGGTTCGCCGTTTTGCTCGATTGACTTTTCGAAGTAGCGCCTCGCCGCGGCCTTGTCAAGACCGCGCTGTACCGAATTCAAGTGATTCACTTGGTACGAAGGATCCTCTGGTCTCGCAAGTGCTCGGGCAGGCAGAGGCAACGCTACCGGAAACATCGCTGCGCGTGTTTGTGTTTCCCCCCGACAAAAACTCTCCACCGACAACTCGGGAGTAAAGCCGGTGGCGCGAACGGCCCCGGTCACCGATGCTGCACTTTCCGTGTGGCCATGTAGGCGTCAAACAGGCCCGTATGCAGCCGGCTGAGTTCTTCGCGTAAGGCCACCAATTCGTGCTGGTCGCCTTCATGTTCGCGACGCAAAATCTCCCCGAGCAAGGCAGTGGTACGCGACGCCGGCAAATCTCGCTGGACGCGCGCCTCACCCAGCCGGCTCGCGAGCGCTGGCTTGACGACCTGTAGCCAGGCCGGAACCATGCACAGTCCTCAAATTTCGCCTGTGCCGGAAAAGTCAGCATCGAAGCGCCGACGCAGCGCATCCAGCGAAGCGTCCCGAAGCCCGGCAATCAATGCGGCGAACCCTGACGGTGCCAGCCACGCCAATTCTGCAAACAGCGGCCACGCCGCATCGAGGCCGCCCGCTCGATAGCGCGCTTCGGTCATCCAGGCGAGTGGCGGCGGGATGCGCCACCACGATTCGATCGTGTTGACGGCGTCAGTGGCCGCCGCCCAGTCCCCTGCCCGAAGCCATAGCGGCGCGGCGTGACTTTCGGTGCGGGTCCCGCAGAACACCAACGGTGCAGCGCGCTGGGCGAGCGAGCGCCAGCACGGTGTCGACCACGCATGAGCGTCCTGTACCGGCATCACCCGCTGGGCCGCAGGCATCACATCCTCCTCGAGGTGTCGCCGGACCGCGGCCAGTTCCGCGTGGTCGGTCAGTGGAAGGCTTGACTCGTTTTCGAGTTCGCGAACAAGCACCGTCATCGCAGGCAGCGCGCTGTCTTTAGGGTATTCGCTGGCGAGCTGGGTCAGCGAGGCTCGCGCGTCCACCGCGTGGCGAAGCTGCAAGTGCTCCACGACGTCATTGCGCAGTACCACGTCGCGGCTGTCGGCAAATATATCGAGCTGTTGCATGCTTTGCTGCATCGTCGTCGCGCTCAGGAATGTCGTCGATGAAGAGCGATCAGGCTAATTCATTTTCAACGCGTCGAGGAAGCGGTTGCCGGTGCTTCGGCGGCCTTCTCGTGGACCACCGTGTGCCAGGTGCGCCTCACGACAAGTACGCTACCGACGCGCATTCAGCATCGTGCCTCGACAGCGGCGAGCGCCGCACCGACAAGCGTAAAGGCGCTTGAGCGCGGCCGTTCGGCGCCCTTCGACATCCATCGCGTAGTCGATGAAGATCTCTGCGCCCTCTTCGATCTTGCGTGTCGCCCGGATGAAGATCCGGTCGCCCTCCTGTTCGGCTTCACAGTTGGGCGCGCAACTGTGATTGATCCAACGCGCGGAGTTGCCGCCTTGTGCGCCATCGATCATGCGTCCGTCGTCGAGCCCGAAGAAGAAGGTATGCCCGTCTTCGGCGGCCGACCGTTCATACCGGCGCTGTGCCTCTTTCGCCGAGATGATCTCGCCTTTGTACTCGAGGATCGGATCACCGACGGAGATAGTCGCCGCGGCGAACACACCGCGACCATGAATGGGCGAGTGGCGGACTGCAATGCGGCGCATGGTTGAGACTCTGGCGTGAGAAGGAACGAAAAAATCTGCGCTGAGGTGACGACAGGCATAATCGCATCATCGCATGTCAGCCTGTCCAGAAATGTTCTCTCCGCCTCGTCGCAGGAAACTCAAACGCAAGCCGGCGCGCGGCACCCTGGTGCGCTATGAAGACCGGATCGCGGAAGTTCTGGGCGAAGCCCGCGGACAACGCGTCATGATTCGCTCCATTCACCCGGACGGACAAGAGCGCCGCACCGCGGTGAAATGGGTGAACCTCATACCGCTCGAGACTCAGCTTTTCTGACCAAGCGTGACCGGTCGAACGGGTGATGCGACGGCAAGGCGGCAACCTGCGGCCGTCGCGCGTCATCCGAACGTCGCTGCGTTCACGGCTGGTTGACGGCGTCCTTAAAGCTCTTCCCGGCGGTGAACTTCACCGTCTTGGCCGCTGCGATCTCAATCGTCTCACCGGTCTGCGGATTCCGACCGGTCCGCGCGGCGCGTTCGCCGGTCCCGAACGATCCAAAGCCGATCAGCTGAACGGTGTCTCCCGCGGCAACCGTTTTCGAGATCGTCTCGAACACAGCATTGATCGCCTCTTCTGCGGCGGTCTTGCTCGTACCCGACTGGGACGCAACCGCGTCAATCAGTTCCTGCTTGTTCATTGGATCCCCTCTCAATTGGAAACGAATGCGATCTTACCGAACCGCTATGAAAACATGCGACCGCCGCTGCTACGAGGCAGCATCGGTCGCATCCAGGTCGAACAGATCCGAGGTCGTGCTGTGGGCAGCGAGCAACTCAGGCAAGTGACCATTTCGAACCTTGGCCAGCGTGTCCGGCGACAACCAGATTTCTTCCATCGCGTTGATGCCTTCCTCGATCATCCGCTGTAGGAAGAACGATTGCTTGCGCCCCGTGGCCTCTGCCAGCACGCGCAACCGCTGCTCGATGACGGGGTCGATGCGCACCGCCACAACCCTTAACTTGTTCTCTGCCGATCTTCTCACCTGTTCACTCCTTTTGACCGTCGGCGCGACTGGAGCGCCAAGCGGTCACGGATGGCGCCACCCGCTGGCGCCATCCCGGTCATTATCTATGTTCGAGCTTTCGCCCTCGACGTTTTGCCAACGGCTGCCTTTCGCGCGGCTCGCCTGACTGGCGGACTGGATTCTGCCGTGGGCACGCGCCGCGGCGGAGGGCGCGACGTTCCGCGCAGCGACTTCACCTGCTCTTGAAACTACCGCAAGGAAGCCGAGCGACTCCTGCTCTGGTCCGTCGCATGGCAAGGGTGACAAGGAGCGGTTGATCCCGGCTACGCGAGAAATGATGACCGAACTTTCGCGGTATCGACAGCACCTCGGCTTGAGCGCGCTGCCCTCCCCCAACGAGGATACGCCCCTCGTTCTGCCTATCGCCGCCACCGCCGCCAATCACGGCACCGAGACCTGTTCACCTCTGACGCGCGCCGCTTTGCACGCAATCGTCAAGGATGTCTTTGCGGGTGCGGCGGCGGGCCTTCGCGAACGCGACCCGTCCGCTGCAGCGCGCGCCGACATCCTCGAACAAGCCTCTGCCCACTGGCTCAGACACAGTGCCGGGTCACACATGGCCGATCATCAAGTCGACTTGCGCCTCGTGCGCGATAACCTCGGACACGCGTCGTTGACAACGACGAGCCTTTACTTGCACATCGATGATGACCGACGCCATCAAGAAACCGACGAAAAGCACCGGATAGACTGGTAACCCTCACGATTGCCTCGACTTCATGCACGCTCCACCCGAACCACGGATCTCGGCAGATAAACGTCGCCTCACGTTCGTCATACTCTGGCGCGGAGAACCCGTGACCTGCGTTGTCTGCCGCGAGCCCTCGAGGCGTGCTTTTGGCTCGCGCCGAATGCGGACGACGCAAGGACGTTGAAGGTCTTCGTCGACGGGTTCAATCGCATTCGTGCCATCGCCGAGCGAAAGCTCTTGGCGCGGCCTTCAAAGCAAATTGAGCTATCTGCGACCGACTTCGCGAAAGGCTGATTGCGTCGCTCCGCGTCCTTCTGCTGGCCTCCGATTGTCGGCGGAGCTTCCGAACAGGATGAAAAGCACAGACGATGCATTGCGTCGAATGGGACCGCTGCCTCCGGTCGGCTGTGACATGCGCGCGTTGATGCACACACCGCGACTACGCACAATGACGGGGCCGTCGGGAGCTACGTTTTGGCAGCCGGCCAGCGCTTATGATGCCGGGACTGTATGGGTGTCGATGATCCCGCGTGGGCGCGCTCACCTGCTCCTGCCACCGCGTAATCGCCAAGGCCTGACGCGGCCGCAGATCCGAAAGGCATCTCACCCGAGCCGAAGCACCGCGTGGCTAATCACCACGCACGCCGTCGCGATGACCGCGAGCCAGCTTAACGCCCGAAGCGACCAGTGCGCCGAAAGATCCCCGACCGCGCCGCGTTTCGAACTCAACAGGACGAGCAGGACGAGTACCGGCGTGACGGTCATCCCGTTGACGACCGCGCTCCAGTAGAGCGCTTTGGCCGGCTCGACGTGACTTGCGGCCAGCGCCGTCGCGATCGCCATGCCGGCCGCCATGATTGCCGCGAGCAACCCGGCGATCCGCCGGTCGCGCCGCTCGCCGCGCTCCCAGTGAATTGAACTTGCCACGGCCTCCGCCGCCGAACCCGCCAGCGGCGGCAGCGCAAGCGAGGCCGAGCCGAACAGCGCCAGAGCCAAAACGTGGCGTGCATAGCCATGAGCAAGCGGCTCCAGCACGCCGGCCATCGGCGAGGTCTCGCCCGCAAACGTGCCGGGAAGGAGATGCAGTGTCGCCGCGGCAGCAATCATCACGCAGATCGAGACCGCATTGGAAAGCGCGGTCCTCAACAGCGTGTTGCGGCGCACGAGGCTCATCTTGCTGTTCAACGCATTCCTGCGCGCCGCGCCCTCTTCCGCGTCTCGAGCTTCCTGCTCTGCCTGCGCGAACAACAGGTACGGACTGACGGTCGTGCCGAGCACGGCGATCAGCATCGTCATGTAGCCTTCGTCCCAGACCACGCGCGGAACGAACGAGCGGATCGCTATCGCCTGCCACGGCACGTCGACGACGAGAATGACGCCGACATATGCGAACATCGCGAGCGTCAGCCACTTGAGCACCCGGGCATAACGCGCATAGGGAATGCACCATTGCAGCGCGAGCGACGCGCCGCCCGACGCGAATGTGAGCCACGCGAGCGAACCGCCGCAAAACACGCGCAACGCAATGCCCATCGCGAGTACATCGACGGCGATATTGAACGTATTCGCGAGCAGGAACCGCCAGACGGCAAAGTAGAAGAAGAGCGGCGAATAGTGCTCGCGCATGTTCACCGTCAGTCCGCGGCCGGTAATCGCGGCCACTCGACTCGCGATCAGTTGCAGCGCGACGGTCGACGGATAAGTGAGGACACACACCCACAGCATGTCGAATCCATACCATGCGCCGGCGAGCGTATAAGTCGCCAGGCCGCTGGGGTCGTTGTCCGACGCGGTCGTAACGAGCCCTGGGCCAAAGTCCGCCGCCCACGAATGCGCGGGCCGGGCGCTGCCCTGCACCTTGCTATCTGGCTTGTTATGAAGAAAGCGCATCGGGCGATTGAGCGATTGAGCGATTGAGCGATTGAGCGATTGATAGGCCGCTCTGCGCACAAAACGTTCCTCTCGCGCACGTTCAGCCGGAATTCCGCATCCCGCGCCTCGGAGCGCCGATAGCCGCGCTTTATATTGCCGTGCTACAACCGTGCGTGCTTCTCACTCGCGCCCTATGCGGTTCCGTAAATTCCGTGATGGAGAACAACAAACCGAACGCTGAATTCCTTTATGTCAACGGGTTCCCCGTATGACTGTAGTGAGGTGCCAAACGCTCTCGTAAGCGTGTCCGAGAGGAAACAGCACCAACATCGCACACGCAGTGGGCACGTGCATACGCTCGCACGAAGGCCGGCCGGCTTCACTCCGCATCTCGATGAGCGAATACATCAATCGCTTCCTGTGTTTGGGCGGTACGGGCGTGTTCTCGAGCAGAATTGATCGAACTCGTTGCTCACGCTTTATGGCCTCCGATAAGAGACCGTTTGGTTGGAATGGGTCGATAAGGCTTAGCGAGCAGGCCAGGTGTCTCCGCTTTCCGATGCTGCCTATGCGCTCAACGGCCGCCGTCAGCAGGCCGTCGTTCATTCGAGATCGTTCGTTTAAGGGGCACGGGAGGCCGGGGCGAAGCGCGTCCAATAGATGTAGCACGCTAGCACGGCGAACGCGCCGACGCCGGTCGCGAGCAGCACGCCCTGCGCGCCGAAGTACCGGATGAGAATGATATTGCCGACTATCTTAATTCCGAAGCCAACCAGCGAAATCACGGTGATCGCCCGATAGCGCCTCTCGCTCGCGAACAGCTGCGTAAGCACGCACATGCCAAAGTAGAAAGGCACTTGCAGCAGCCCATAGCGGAAGAGCGTCGTGACGGCGACGGTGTCGTCGGCCGTGAAGGCGCCGTTCTGAAAGAGCAGCTTTACGGCGAACGGCGCGAGCAAATACGCAATGAGGCTGCCGCTCAAGCCAACTGCCGTCATCACGCCGGACCATTTGAGCGCCGTGCTGCGAGCGCGCGCACGATCGCCGCGATGGAGAATCTCCGCGAGAATCGGCAGGGTTGCGCGGGCGATCGCGAGAGTTCCCATGCTGAGTACGAGCGACAGCAGTCGGTTCGCGTAGCCGAATGTCGCGATGGCGCCGTCGCCCTGTTGCGCCATAAAGTACTGGTCGACGGGGAGCCATAGACCTGCGACGACCCAGCCGATCGTAAGCGTGCCCATCGATCGGATCGTGTGCGGCCACTGCTTCGCACGGGTCGAGACGCGTGGCATCGCGGACATCGAATCGGCACGCCGCGCCAGTACGCGTAGCCACGCGGATTGAACCACGAAGCCGAGCGACGTGCCGACGACGAGCGGCCAGATCGACTCGTTATCTCGCGCGGCGAGCACGAACACGAGCAGGCCGATGGCCGGCACGCATTCGAGCAACGTGTTGATGTGTTTGCCGGAAGCCTGCAGCCGCGCCGATGAGATGGAGATCGTCAAGGTCAGTACGCCGACCGGCATCATGCTGAAGATCATGTTCCGGCAAATCTCGCGCGTCGATTCGGCGAGGTTGCCCCCCACGGCCTCCGCCATATATGGCCAGGACAGCCAGAGCAGCAGACACGAGATGGTTCCGACGACGAGCCCAGCGCCTTCGAGTTCGCTGAGAAAGCTGTTTTGCTCGGACTTGTCGTCCTTGAGCGAGACGAGCGCAGGAACAAGCAGCACGCTCAACACGTTCGTGAGCATCGTGGGCAGCCAGGTGACGAGCGTGAGCGCGAGTTGATAGGCGTCGACGGTGCCGCTGATCCCGTAGCGATACGCGATCGCCATTTCTTTCGATGCGCCTATGCACTTGCCGAGGATCACGAATGCCAGGAGCACGACCGCGCTTCTTGCGATTCGCTTGTGATCCCCATGCACGTCGCCGAAACGTCGTCTTACCAATTGCACCGCTGCGCTCAGCACTGTACTCCTCCTGCGTGAAAGCCTTTCGCCGCTTGTCTCGACGTCAGGACGAATTTCATTGTGCGCGTGAATGTCGCGCGAGCTGACCGCTCCAGCCCTAGAGAAGGAAGGGGCGTGCGCGAAAGCGGGCTGCGCGACCGTTTGCTAATGCACCATCCCCAACCAATCGTCGGTGACGAAGGCGTGGCAGGAGTTCGATGAACGTAGTCGGGTGAAGCCTTGTTGATCTTCGCGGCATTGCAGGACGCACTGGCAACTTTGAGCGACCCGCTCCGCCAGATGAGCAAGGAACAGAGCCAGTAGCTGATCTTTGCGATGGGCCTGGTCGTGGCAAACGATGGCTTGTTCTCGATGGCGAAGTTGACCACGTTCACTCGCAGACCTAGGCCCGCTCGATGCGAATCGCGCCGTGCGCGGAGATGGGCCTCACGGTTCATGCGGGTCTCATTGTGCGCGCGCGATAATGGCTTTTGCTTCTTCTCGGCCTTCGGCAGTTAGCTCGTACTTCTTCACGACGGTCGTTCTCCCGCCTTGCCGCACGGTGACTGTATCGCGCTCAACTAGCCCACGCTCGTGAAACTCGTCAAGGTCGGTCGCAAGATGCTTCGCGCGTAGCCGCCCCCTCATAGATGGTGTACGGGACGCCCGCCGCCGCATAGATTGACGCTAGTTCTCCGGCTAGGCTATGAATCGGCACCCGCCTCGCGTGAATCGTCACGAGAAGCCAATCAAGCCGTTGACGAAGCCCGCCTCCACCCAGTCAAGCACTTAGATTGGCTGGGCTTCCATGTGATGGAGCGCACGCCACGCAGATCGTAATCAGCCTTCAGGCGTCGCCACGCGTCGGCCTCGTGGCGCATCCCTTTGACGATATGCACGGTGCTTCCGAACGCGTGGTAATCGATGGTGAAAATATAGTCGCGCGGCACGGCTGCCGCGATCGTAGGAATGTGTCCGTGTTCCATGGTGCGCACCGGATGTTTGTTTATTTTGAGTGCGGACTGCGCAGGGTGAACTCGACGGTCCGGACTTTTATGCGTTTCCTTTGGAGGCGATTCTATGCTGCATTCGGAGGTTGCTAACAGTCTGCTCGCGAATATGTGCGCGAAAGCCAACACTTCACGGCGAAGCTGAATGCGACTCATGCAACGACGCATACGCGCGTGGCAAAAAGATAGGACGACAGCGAGCGCTCACGTGCGGGAAACTCTACCGCACCGCGCGATGTCGCCTTCAAAGTTTTGTTGTTCAGAATCCCGAGAGAGCTGGTGCTGGGCGCTCAGCAAGAGTTCGAACATCGAACGGTTGTAACTCTCCGACCTAGTGTGCTCTCGCGTGCCACAAGTTGAAGCCGTGCCACGCGAGGTGCGACGCCGACGGCGTGGTGCAAGAAATCACTGCTTCGAGCCGCATTGGGTCCGTGCGCCGTACAACCGCAGTAGGCGAACAAGCCTCATAGTGCCCCTTGAAACCTCGCGCTGCCGCGTGCCGAGGCTTCGGCGCTGGTCGAAGAAACGCTTCGCGCGCAAATCGCGCGCATCCTGCATTTGTCGCCTTCTCGCGGGCGGGCTCCGCGTCACCGCGAGCCTGCATCGACCTATAGCGGCGTGCGCTCGCGGCCGGCATGCCGCGCGACAGCGCCTCCAGTCGAGCCGCACGACGGCCGCCTCCGCGTCGCTCCCGAGCAGGGTCTCGCCGAGCGCGGGTAGTGCGTCGCTAGACGAAATCGCCAAGCCGCCGATACTGGACTGCAGCGCCTCGCGCGTCTTCTCGTTACGGCAAGGAAGCCCACGTCGTCTAACGGGATGCCATGCCGGCCGCGCGACGCCATTCGACGAGCGCCTCGAGATAGCAGTTGGGCGCCACATAGCTCGACTGCCCAGGATTGCCTAACGCGGTCCATGGCGCCGCAGGAAAGCCGCATGACACATTGCAGCGTGGATATTCGGTCAGCCGTCTAGCCGGTTTCTGCGCTCGAGTATCGACAGATTTCTTCGAGCAAAAGCCCGAGCTCTGCGCGCGCTACCTGATGGCGACGATCCGATTTGCCTATAGTTATCTGCGTCGCAGCAAAGCCGCCCCAAGCCTGCTGACGTAGAGCGTGGATCTGCAAGGAAAGCGTACTCTCCCCACATAAAGGTCTTTATGCGAGGTGGCGAACGAACGATTGCGCGACATACACGTACGCTTTTAACGCAATTGACATACGCGCACGAAAACGCGGGGCATGAGCGACTTTTAACCGGCGATTCAGACGTGACCAGTTCATGTCGGTTCATCGTCCTTGGTGTTTACCCGCGTCCGGGCGATCGTCAATTGCTGGAACGGCCAAAAAACACGGCAAATCTCGCCGCAAAGAATTAAAACAAGCAACCGGGGTTCTGGATGACCAGGGGAAACCGAACGAGCAATGGCGTTTCGCCATCGCATTTTTGGAGTGTCTGGCTGATTGCGACCGTAGTCGCATCGGTGCCATTCCTCACCACGGCGATCCCGCCGCTCGGGCAACACTTTTACAACATCGTTCGGGTCGATATCCTTTCGCATCCTGCATCGTATGCCAGCAATTTTGTGGTTCGGTGGGATGTTCTGCCTGACCTTGCGATGGACTTGGCCATCCCGTGGCTCACAAAGTTTTTCCCGGTAGAGTGGGCCGCCTGGCTGTTTACCCTTGTTGAGCTCGGGCTGCTGACGTCGGGCTGCCTAATGTTGAGCCGCGTCGCCAATGGACGTTGGTCATGGTTACCGTTTACCAGTTTCTTGCTACTCTATAACTGGATACTCATTCGCGGCTACGACAACTTCCTGTTCGGCCTTGGTTTGTGCTTTTGGGCAATCGCCTTGCATGTGACGTTGCGCGGGGCAACTGCCGCCCGAATCCTTGTCTCGTGCTGCAGCGCGCTTGTTATCTATTTTTGCCATCTGTTTCCGCTCGCCGTTTTCGCTCTGGTCACAGGCACCTGGGAACTTGGTTGTCTTATTCAAGAGGGGAAGGTGTCGAGCCGCTCACTCGCTCGCCATGCGGCCGCGAGCCTCGTTCCGTTGCTCCTTCCCATTGCGCTGTTGGCGCACAGCAGCACCGGCGGCCTTCACGGGTCAACCAACTTCGGTTTCTTCCGCATATTCAGGAAGATCGCTGCTTGCATCGATGTGTTCTGGGTGGGCGATCGCACAGGCGATGTGGCGGTCGTGGCAGGCTTGAGCGTGTTCGTGATCGTCGGCTTCATCCTCAGGTGGTGGACGTGCAAGCCAGAGTTCCGCATAACCGTGCTCGCACTTCCGGTTGTAGCCCTGCTTGCGCCATTTGATGCGTTTGCTTCGTACGCCGTGGTCGAACGGTGCGGAATAAGCTTCGCGTTTTTGCTGACTGCGCTGGTTGGCGTACAGGATTCGGTGGCGCCACGTCTTCAACGGTTCAGCGCCCTCGTGCTGACGATCATCTTCGTTTTACGGATCGCAACCGTGACTGAAGACTGGCGGGCTGCCAAGCCTGTCATTCAAGCTTACCGCGATACGTTCGCATCTCTGAAGGCCGGTTCCGTTCTATTCCAGTACAAGCAAGACACAGACTCTCCGTCCCCAAGACAAGACCCCCGCCGCTGGAACCCATATCTGGACAAGGTCGTGGCGCTCGCCACGCTGGACGGTGTGCTCGTCCCCGATCTATATCTCAAAGTTGGCCAGCAACCGGTGCTCTACCGCAGTAAGAATCTAGCATTTCGGGCGTTCCAGGATGAAAGCGCAAACCGGGCGCCAGAAATCAAAGCAGACGGCCCAATGTTGCGCGCGTGGTCGACTGAACTGCAGGAACGCTTTCCGGACCTTCGACGGCGATTCACGGCGGTCTATCTTGCGGTGTTCGATCCATACCGGCGCCTTCCCGAGGCCCTTGACGGTTGGCGACTCGTCGCGACTTTACCCGAACATCGGCTCTATGAGCTGCGTTCTCGTTGACCTCGATTACGGACGATAGCCTAGCGCGACGCATAAGAAGTTGTGCTGTCCCACCGCGCCGCGCTCCATATCGAGCGCGGTAGCGCCGGGTTAGCAACCTTGCCGATGTGCATGGAAGCCGCGGAGCGCAGCCAAGATTTCGATGTACAACAACAACCTTGCTCCAAAAGCGCGTGTCGCCTTTATAAAAAAATGGAAGGGTGGTGCTGAAATGACGGACGTAAGCGTTCCTCTGTGCGTCGATCTCGACGGAACCTTGACCTCGACTGACTTGCTTGCCGAGACGTTCCTCGTGCTCGTCAAGAAAAACCCGATCTACTTGTTCTTGTGCCTCGTCTGGTTGTTGAACGGCAAGGCCCGCTTGAAAGCCGAAATCGCGAAGCGTGTCTCCATTGACGTCTCGGTGCTTCCCTACAACATGGATTTCGTCGGCTTTCTGCGCGAGCAACGCGAAAATGGGCGAGATCTTTATCTCTGTTCGGCGTCAAATCAGCAGCTCGTCGACCAAATCGCCAAACATTTCGGGTTCTTCAGAGGCGTGCTTGCCAGTGATGAAGTCCGCAACCTGAAGGGCAGTCAGAAGGCCAGTGCGCTGACAGAACGATTCGGCGCTCAAGGATTTGACTATTGCGGCAACGGGCTCGCGGACGTACCCGTTTGGAAGCAGGCGCGTCAGGCGATCGTCGTAGGCAATCGTCGCATCGCAGCGGCGGCGAAGAAGGTCAACCAGACCATCGTTGTTTTCGAACAGAGGCGCTCACTTTTGCGCCTCGTCGTCAAGGAGATGCGCGTCTATCAGTGGGTGAAGAATCTGCTGATCTTCGTGCCGCTTCTCACATCGCACCGCTTCACTGATGCGCCGACGATCCTCGCTGAGGTGACAGCATTTTTTTCTTTCAGCTTTTGTGCGTCGGCCTGCTATCTGCTGAACGATATGCTCGACCTGGATTCGGATCGACGCCATCTCAGGAAAAGGAGTCGGCCCTTCGCGTCGGGGCAATTGTCGCTCGCGCTTGGAATGGTGCTCACCGTGACGCTCCTGATCGCGGCCGCTACTCTGGCATCCCGAATAGAGCAGCTATTTCAAGTGGTAATGGTCGCCTATTTCGTCGCCACGCTGCTGTACTCTTTCAAGCTCAAGCGCTTCGCGCTCGTGGATGTCTTTGCGCTTGCCGCGCTCTATACGAGCCGCATCATCGCGGGCGGTGCGGCCGGCGATATTCGCTTGTCCGACTGGCTCATCATGTTCTCCGTGATGATGTTCCTGAGCCTTGCCATGGTCAAGCGCTACACCGAACTCGATGGCCTGCTTCGAGCGGGTCAGGTGTCCGCCTCGGGACGAGGCTACGTCACGCAAGATTTGGGTATTTTGCGTTCGTTCGGCACGGCCTCCGGATATGTTGCGGTACTGGTCCTTGTGCTTTACCTGAATTCGTCGCAGGTGCACGTTCTCTATCGCCATCCACACGCGTTGTGGATGCTCTTTGGCTTGTTGTTGTACTGGATAAGCCAAACGTGGATGCTTGCGTTCCGCAGTCAGATGCACGATGACCCAATTGTCTATGCAGTCAAGGACCCCTTTAGTCTGCTCGTCATTTTCCTGTGTGTGGCCACAGTTGTGGTCGCTGTATAACCAATTTTCCTGCTTACCATGTCGTACATCACGCTTCTGTTGAGCGGCTCCTGCAGCGCGCTCGCAAGTATCCTTCTCCGTCTTGCCGGCAAGCTGCCGGAGACTAGTTGGCGCGCTCCTGCTCGGCTTTGCGACGCGTCCGCTTTTTTGCCGTTTCGGGGCCATCTGCGCCTATGGGGCAGGTTTCGTCCTGTATGCCATTGCCTTGAAGCGCGTCGAGCTTAGCATTGCCTATCCGCTGATGGTTACAGTCACGATCCTGGGAAATAACACTGTTCGGCGTGGCCGTGCAGGAGGGGACTTCACTGCGTACTTTCGCTGGAGTGGCACTCCTCGTCGTGAGTGTTTTCCTGCTCTTCGCACCTCAGTCAACGACGGCTTGAGCGTTGGGTCGCGTGCTGGCGCGAGCACAGAATCGTGAGCCGAACAAATTTAAGGATGACGATCTTCTCGCCCAATTCGGCCACGCGCCGGTACATGCAACAGTACCGCGGAGCGATAGATCCGACTCTATGCGGGGTATTGAACGTACGAATACACCCCGATGCACGTACGCTCTTAACAATAACGACATATATTTCACGGAGAACCGAAGAATGAGCGCTTTTGATACGGCAATTCAAACCTGGGTGGTCCATATCGGCGCGTCTTCCTTCCTGTTCACTCATACCGTTCAGGCGATCGCCCAGTTCTACTTCACCAAAGGTCTCGTTCCGCTGGCGATTCTCTGCGCCATGTGGTGCCAGAAGGGAGATGATCAGCAATGGCGCCGTGAGATCGTTGTCGCGACGCTATGTGCCGCGCTCGCGGCATTTCTGCTCGGCCGCCTGTTCGCGCTGACGTTGCCGTTCCGCCTTCGTCCGCTTTACGATCCCGCCCTTCACTTGTCGTTTCCCTTGACGAACCAGATCGGCGACGGCATGCGCCTGTGGAGTTCGTTCCCCAGCGATCACGCCGCGCTCTGGATGGCGGTTGCCGTCGGCATCTTCCTCGTGTGGCGATGGATCGGCGTGCTCGCGATCATCCACTGCGCGGTCTTCGTGTGTCTGCCGCGCGTGTACCTCGGACTGCATTATCCGACCGACGTCATCGCAGGCTCGCTCATCGGCGCGTTCTGCGTGTGGCTGCTGACGCGCGCGCCGATACGCACCCGCATCACGCCGTTCTTCATGCGATTCATGGCGTATCGACCGGGCATGGCTTACATGCTTGCGTTCCTGTTCTTCTTCGAACTCGCGACGATGTTCGACGAGCCGCGTTACCTCGTCGTGTTGGTCATAAAGCAACTACACCGAGGCTGACGCGCTTGGCGGCAACTGATGCGACCAGTGCGGCGCGCAGCCGGACGGTGCGTGCGGCGGATGTCCGACGCGCGAAGCTGATCTTGATGCTTCAGGATGGCGAATCACGCGGCAGCATCATGCGCACACTGGGTTGCGACTCGCGCCGTTCAAACGTAGATCAGTCAGTAAGGTCAGGAATGACTTTATTTCGGCCGGCGGCTTTGGCGTGATACAGCGCCTCGTCGGTCCCCCGTAGAGCGCAGTCAGCTCCGCATTCTGCTCGGGTCGCCAAGTCGCTATCCCAATGCCGGCCGTCACCCGCCAAATTCGCCGCCGCATGCTCAGTTGCGAGCTCGGAACCTCTCTCCGCCATAGCGCGCGGTAGTGTCGGCCGGGCGGTTGGATGCTTTCTCCAATACAACGCGCGACGGCGGCAAGGGCATCGTGACCCGCCTGATGGCCGTACGCGCTAAACGCCTTCAACCGTCCGTCGTTCCGATGTCGACAAAAAGCAGTGAAAAGAGGCTGCGAGTGCGACGGGCGTGACGCCACTCCCGATCCCATCGGTCGACAGTGCATATGCCGAATGTGTCGAAACCCATGCACTGGAGTGTTCCCACATTTTGTCACATCGAGCGCAGCTTGCGTTGTGCTTCAAACCGACGACGCATTTGGACGCCGATCCATTTCCCCATTTCCGTCTTTTACGTCCAGTCCGGAGTCTCGGGCCTTCACCGTATAGACATATCCTCGATTAGTGCGCGTGCGGGAGAGAATTCCCCGGTCAACTAACTCTGTAAGATCTGCCCGCAGCAGTCGAGCGCTGACAGCGCCGCAGCCTTCCTTCTTGCCTGCCTGGCCGATTGCGACTAGATATTCGGTCGAAAAGGCAATATTGGCCGTGCTCAAGAAATCGCCGTAGCGCCGAGTCTGAGCCGCCTCGATGAGCCATTCCAACCGCTCTCGGAGAGGCATTGTCTCCCGTTTCAGCATTTTCATTTGGCTCTCGCTTGGTTCAGCACTCTTAGCAAGATCATTGAAGTTTCCTAGGCAAAACACAATCATCGTCGCAGCCGATTGCGCATTGCGTGCTCACTTTGATAAGCATCACGAGCACGCAGATCTATTCCTCTCAAGTAGCGCGCTACTAGCTTTTTGTCCCTTTTGTCCCGCAAGCAGCACAGCGAACCCCTGTCAATCGGGACGGATTTGCAGTTCATCCGTATTTACGAATTCCCTGAGGGCGGCGTAGCAGTAACTCTCGCAGGCGCACGAAAACAAAGCAAGGCAAAGACAAGGAATTCGATGCGCTCGAAAGCGCGCGCGCCACGGCCGCGAAATTCAGTACGTTAGACAACTGACGGAACCCGGGCAACTGAACGACGATTCCCTCGCATACAACAAACACGAACAAGCGAGGGGACCACGATGGATCGCGCGAACATTTCCACAATCGCGGCATCAGGATCACTCGCGACAACCCGGGAAGGCGTCTCGCCATGGCCATTGCGTCTGCTGGCGATATCGTTGGTTTCGCTCGGATTTTTGCTTCTCATGGGCGGTGGCTGGCTGATCCTGCTCGGAGGTTCCGCGTATTACGTGATCGCAGGCGCAGGGATCGCCGCATCCGGCGTCCAGCTGTTTCGCTTTCGCAGGTCTGGGGCGTGGTTGTACGCCATGGTATTTCTCGGCACAGTAATCTGGAGTGCATGGGAAACCGGCCTGAATTACTGGGGTTGGGTGCCGCGCCTTGGATTGATCACCGTCATCGCATTTTTCGTCTCGCTGTTATTGCCGATGCTGGACGTATCGAAGAAGGTGTCGCGCTCTCTGGCGGGGACCATGTCGGTGATCTTCGTCGTGGCCTTTGCGCTCGCCTTTGTGCCCTACAACGTCACACCCGCAGTCGGGCCCCTACCGGACAAGCCTCTCGTCACGGGAGCGAGGTCACATGTCACCCGGCAACCCGACAGCGACTGGTCAGTCTACGGCCGCGACAATGACGCGACGCGATACTCGCCTCTGAAGCAGATCACACCGGAAAATGTGAGCCAACTGCAACAGGTGTGGATGTACCGCACGGGAGATCTGCCTCCGGCGGGCCGGCAGAACAAATGGGCGGCAGAGACGACCCCGCTCAAGATTGGCAACGCGGTCTACCTGTGCTCGGCGACGAACGATCTGATGAGGCTCGACGCGGCGACCGGAGATGAAGTATGGCGCTACAAATCAGGCGTGAAGTACGAAAGCGTACCGTACACCGCGGCGTGCCGGGGAGTGGTGTACTACGAATCGAAGGTCCTTTCCGCGCAGCATCCGTGCAGGAGACGGATCATTGAAGCCACGCTGGACGAGCGCCTGATCGCGGTCGATGCTGATACGGGCAAGGCGTGTGAAACGTTCGGTAAGCATGGTCAGGTGGATCTCATGGTCGGAATGGGTCCGTCCGTGCCTGGCTTCGTTGCTGAACCCGCACCGCCAACCGTGGTCAACGGCATCATCGTCACGAATCAGGAGGTGCTGGACGGCCAGCGTCGCTCGGCGCCCTCCGGCGTGATTCGGGGTTACAGCGCCGACACCGGCAAGTTTGTCTGGGCGTGGGACGTCAAGCGTCCGAACGACCACGGCGAACCCCCACCGGGTCAGTGGTACAGCCGCGGCACGCCAAATTCATGGACCATGATGGTCGGCGACGACAAGCTGGGCCTCGTCTATGTACCGACGGGGAACTCCGCGGTCGACTACTACAGTGCGCTGCGCTCGCCCGAGGAAAACGAGGTTTCTTCCGCGATCGTCGCGCTGGACGCGCGTACCGGCGAGATGCGCTGGGTATTTCAGACCGTGCACAAGGATGTCTGGGACTACGACATCGGGTCACAGCCCACGCTGATCGATTTCCCGGATAAGAACGGTGCCCCGATCCCCGCGATGATCGTGCCCACCAAGCGCGGCCAGACCTTTGTGCTGGACCGACGCAACGGAGCGCCATTGACGCCGGTCGAGGAGCGTCCGGCCCCGTCCAGCGTCATAGCGGAAGATCCTCGGACACCGACCCAGCCGTGGTCGGTTGGCATGCCTCGGCTCGGATTTGGCAATCTGAGCGAAGAAAAGATGTGGGGACTCACGCCTCTCGATCAGCTCTACTGTCGAATCAAGTTCCGACGCGCACGTTATGAAGGTGAATTCACTGCGCCGAGCCTCACCCGGCCCTGGATTCAATACCCCGGAAACAACGGTGGAAGCGAATGGGGCAGCGTGGCGTACGATCCGACAAACGGCGTGCTGGTCGCCAACTGGAACAACACCCCTATGTACAACCAGTTGCTCACTCGATCCGAGGCAGACGCGCGTCGCCTGAAGTCGATCGACGACGGGGCCTTCGATCCGGACGGAGGGGGTTCAGGGGCGCAAGCCGAAACGCCTTATGGCGTTTCAGTGCATCCCTTCGTCATGAGGTACACCAACTTGCTGTGCAGTGAGCCGCCGTACGGCATGATCACCGCGATCGACATGCATACCCGTGAGGTGTTATGGCAGCGACCTCTCGGCACGGCGCGCGCGAATGGACCATTCGGCCTGCCGACCGGCATGCCGATCGGTATCGGGACACCCAATAACGGCGGTCCGATCATCACTGCCGGAGGCCTCGTTTTCATCGCGGCTGCGACAGACAATCTTATCCGGGCGATCGACATAAGCTCCGGGAAGGTGGTCTGGAGCGATGTTCTGCCGGCGGGTGGCCAGGCGACTCCCATGACGTATGAAGTGAATGGACGCCAGTTCATTGTGATCGTCGCTGCGGGCCATCATTTCATGGAGACGCAGCCTGGCGACTATGTGATTGCCTACGCCTTACCCAAGCGCGGCGCCTAATGCCGTGTCGGCGCTCACGAACGCGTTGCGGCCCGCGGCGCCCGCGCCCGCTTGGACCGCTCGCACTCGTGTTAGCGGCGATTTAGAACTAACCGCCCGCAAAGCTATCGCCTTCGTCCATGACGTTGGCGAGGGCCGCGGAGACAGGGGCACGCCCTGGCAGCGAAACTTGGTATGTTAGGTAACTGACGGAATCTGAGCACTCGGCCGACGATTATCGTGACCACAACAACACAAATTGGCAGGGGACAACGATGGATCATGCAAGTATTCATACATTCGCGGCCGCCCTGCCGTGCGACTACATTTTTTCGATCGACTACTACTCAGCCGGATCCGCCGCACACATCATCAAAGACGCAGTCTCCGTAATCGACGCATGGCGACGTCTGACTGCTTCCCACGATCTTTGTGGCGTGCGATCTATCGCCGTAGAAGCGCAACCGCGCGAAATTGCCGCGCTATTCTCGACTGCTTCGCTGGATGAAGTGACGTTGGAAAAGGGTGATTCAGATTGCTGCGCCACTGGCTGCTCAAAGCAGGCATGATAAAGACGTCTCAATTTGCTTGTCGTATTTTTGGCGCCTCGACAGGCGCCGCTGCCGCAGTTCTTGACGGAATACTCATCGATACTCGATGGGTTGTGCGCGGCAGGCCTCACTTCCGTTTTGACGTCAAGCGTCCACAAGATCAAACTGGTTGCGCGCTCTTCTTTGATCCCGGACGCGATGGCAGAAGACAGCCACAAAACAAGACATGGAGACCAAAATGATCGAAGTCGCCCTGCCAATCCTCCTGATTTTGTTTTATATGTGGCCATCGGTGATCGCCCAGTCGCGCAATCATAAAAGCTACGACGCGATAGTCGCACTGAACATCCTCCTCGGCTGGACATTCCTCGGCTGGATTGGCGCGCTTGTATGGTCGCTCACTGCAGCAAGAACGACCGCCGCCGAGCGACGTTTTTTAGCCGAGTGAGAACAGCATCTGTCCCGCGCTGCCTTGCGACTTTGGGCCGTTTCTCTGTGCGCATCGACGCACTCGAGCCGCGCGATCGCTCTCGTCCTGTTCGAACGCGGCAGGGCAGACGATCCGCGCATTGGCCAAATCACCCTGACTTGCGCCGCCCAAAAAGCGCGGTTTGACTGCGACATCAACACTCGGCTGGGATCTCAGGTTCTCGTCGCGCTCCGCATGCGCTAATGCGCGCGTCGCACTGGCATTGCATATCGAACGATCGTTCTGCAATCGACGACCCGGTGCGTAGCTCATAGGTCGACAAGGAGCCGGAAGTTGTCAGCGCGACTCGGTCGCATCAGGTTACACATCGCTTTGCCTTCGATCCGCCCAATGCGCCCTCGTTGGCTCGACCCTGCGCGGCCAGCCAATCGGCGCGCTTGCGCCTGATCGTGACTCGAAGGAAAGTACCTTTTGGCGGATGGCAAGGTCGAGCGCGTGGCCGTAGAGGCCCGCGATTACGTCGCTTTGCGTGACAATCCATGTGGGTTCCTTTCCAATTCATACCGGGGCCGGGGAACTGGCCGTCGAATATAGCGCGTCGACGGGAATGCCCTACACCATACACGGCGGACTGGTGCGCTCGCGGCATCTTGCGAAAGACCCTGCCGAGCTTCACGAACGCGGGTTTGTCGAGCGCGAAATCGTCACTTTGCGGCAAGGACGCGGCATGGCCGTCCTGAAGAAATACGAGCTAACTGCCGAAGGCCGCGCCGAAGCGAATGCCAAGCGCGCGGTACGATAAGGCTGTTGCTTTGAATGTCACGTGCTAAGCGCCGCGATCTGCCTGAGTCGTCGCGCGAGCGCCTTCGAAATGACCGGCGCCCGCTTTCCGTCAGCGACGTCACCGGCTTCCTGGCTCTCGCGCAAAAACAATACAATCTCTCTCGCCACGATCTCACGCTCGTTATCGGACGTGATCATGTGATACGAGTCGTCGAGGAAGATAGTGCGCAGGAAGCTCGAGTTGACACGGCTGGCGACGAAACGCGCGTTTAGCGGGCTGGAGGTCTCATCGTCAATCGCGTGAATAACCAGGCTGTCGGTCGTGATCGACGGCACCACCCCGCGAACGCACCTGGCCAGGCGGCTTGCCTCGTGCAGCGCGGGCAACGAGATGGTTGACGGTCCGACTTCGCTGAAGTCGCTCCTTTGCATTGCGCGTGCGACCTTTGCGCGCAGCGCTTCGTTGCGCAGGCCGAAGGGCTGCTCTTCGCGATACCGCCAACGGTGGCGCAGCGGAGTGTAATAGGCCCAATATAATAAAAATCTGTACCAAGGCATCGCCCAGCCATCGTAATCCAGCGTAAGCGAGAGCAGGATCAGCGCTTGCGCCGACGGCCGTTCGTGAACGACGGCCAACGACAATGCGGCGCCGATCGACAAGCCACACACGGAGACTCGCGCGTATTGTCGTGCCAGCGCATCGAACTCGCGGACTGCAGCGGCTATCCAACTCTCCATCCTGGCGTGCGGCGATCCCGCACTATAGCCGTCCAGCAGCGGTGCGACCGAGGTAAAACCTTCGCGATTCAAGGCGCGGGCGAGGAAGCGCATCTCAAGCGGAGAACTCGACAGGCCGTGTAGCAACAATACCGCGTGATCGCCGCCTGCATACGCTATGGGCTTCAGTTCGCTCATGACGATTCCTCGAGACGAAACACAAGGAAATCGCCCGCGTGGGTCGTAAAGCGTTCGCAAAGACAGTTCACCGTTTTATGTGCGGTCCCAACGCCTAGCCGTACGCGGTGACTGCCTGCATGAACCGTCGCCGCCAAATGCTTGACGTCGTCCGCATGAACACTGTTGTAACGGATTCCCTGCGCAATCGCAACGTTTGAGGTTTGCGCTGCGTCGATGCTCGCACTGCCCCCCGGGGCATTCCTGTCGACCGCTTTGATCATGACGATATCATTGTGATAGTGGGGAAGATGTCGCAGCAGTCGATGTGTCTCGTCAGCTGCGCGATTGGCAACCGCCCGCTCGTTATCGGCCCGCAGGAGCATTTCATATCGCGAGCGCGCCACGTCCGCAATGAGCTCCGCGCGAAACTGAGCACGGCGCAAACGTTCAATGAGACATATCACCAACACGGTGGCCAGGGGGTAGGAAACAATCAGGGCGACGTCGGATTGATCCAGCACATCGAACTGGCCATACGGTGGAACGAACAGATAATCCGCGACCCCCAGTCCAAAAATCATCACCGTGATTGCCGGTCCTAACCCAAAGTAATACTCAATGAGCGCCGCCGCTATAAAGAACAGGGTGCCCGGCATGATTGGCCCAAGGAGCGGGTGGGCTAGAAATCGTATGCCGCATGCAATTCCAAGCGCAATGCCAGCGATAAGCCAGCGCTTCAGTCCGCGCGGCGCCCAGCGAGCAGCGTTTCTCACCTTCATTCTCTGTTCTTCCCAGCCGCACGTAATCTTAAAAAATGGAGCACAGGATGAAATATACCGTACGCGTTTGCGAAGAAATCAGCCAGTCGGGGTCGCACGCACACATGGGAAGGACTGCCCCGTGGCTCACTTCGCAGCGAAATCTCGTGACCATCATGTGTTTAATCATAACCGCAATCATAACCGCACGATTAACGACGGCTCTCTTCGTCGGTTCCGGCCGTCCGTCGTCGAGGCGACGAAATAACCCTTGACGCTGACATCGTCCATCGCATCATCTTAGTAGCAGACCGACGTTGACGGCGACTCGCAGAAAGACACCAAGTGCCCCGCGGTAAACGACAAAAGGCCACGTGGAAACCGCTCGAGGAATTTCATCAACCCCCAATGGCGCCAAACGCTGAAACGCTGGCAACTATGAGGCCAAATATCAGGAGCGACCATGCGTCGGACGGAATGTGCGCGTCAAACAGCACCCATAGCTCTTTCAATCCGGCCAACGCGATGGCAGGCAAACCCAGCAGAAAAGAGAAGCGCGCGGCTTCTTCACGTTTGAAATTTAAAACAGTGCCGCGGTCAACGTCGATCCTGAGCGAGACACGCCCGGCACCAACGCACCAATCTTCGCAATGCCGACGATCAGTCGCCCTCTCGCAGTTGCGCTTCACTTCATTCGCTGTGACCAGCTTATGGCGGGACTTCCACCCGTAGGAGTGCGCCCATGCTGGGCGCACACGAAAAAAGCCCAGGCGCTCGAGCGCTGGGCAAGCCATCGGCTCAGCCGGTGGCGGAGGTGCGGAAAACCAAACTGGCCGCCTGTCGTGTCCCACAGCGGCCAGTTTGTTTAAACAAGACGAACCTTGTCGGCTTCGAGCCGGTTTAATGACCGAAGTAGACCGGTGCGACGCTATTGCCGGTGTGCGCCGGGGCGCCCGAAGCCGATGACGTGTCGGCCACGCCGCCGTAGCTCGTCTGGCCGTTCTGCGCCGCGACCTTGGCTTCGGCAGCTTGAATCGCTGCCCGATACGTCGTGCGATCCATGCTCGGGTTGTAGCCGGCCCGCTCGACTTGCACCAGATCTGCCTTGACTTGAGCACGGGTCAGCGACTGGCTCTGAGCGAAGGACGAGACTGCCGGGATGGCCAATGCAGCGGCGACGATAATGGTTGCGAGTTTCATGTTGCTTACCTCCAGATTCGCGGTCTCGAACGCTCGGCCCGATCGGGCGGCGGCGCCCCGGCCCCGACCTGGCGCTTCCCGAAATGCCGCTCACGCGCGTCGGGCGCTCTTCGGCCAGTTCGGGGATTTCTGACACTGCGCTGGCGGTGATAATGGCGAACCCTCCGGCGGCATATGCCACATTCTTCCGCCTCGGCGTGGCAAATATCCGCCCTTGCCAAGGATGCGCGGCCGCCAACCGCGTTGCCGTTGCTCCCCGCCGCGTGCTCCCGGCGTCCCATCGTGAAGCAGGCCTGCGGTGGCCGCCTCAGACATCTGTCTGCCTCACCATTTCCAGCGCATCGTCGGCCTCGGAGCCAAGGCATCAGGCGGCACATGACTTCGATATCTGGACCTATCAGATCCCTTAGCCTGGCACTACCGGGTAGCTTATTGTTTGACGATGCTTGACTAAACCGGCGAGTTTGCAATCGAGCATCCGGCGAAAGCCTGAAACCGGTGCGTGCCGCCGCTGACCTTACTTTTGGTCAGCAGAGCTGTCGCGTACCGTTCCGGGACTCAAAGCCGCTCTCGGGTCTTGTGTTCCTGGCTAGGTACCTTTTACACGACGTATCAGCACCTGGCGGCCCGTGTGATTCACAGGTTTGTGCAACGGACGGGACGTCGAAGCGCATTCCGCGTCCCGGGCATTCGAATCCGAACTGAGGAGACGGCAGTGAGAGTGAGAGCCCTACTCAACCACGACAAGACCATCGAGCCTTCCACGGCGCGGCGCAAGCCGGAGGTCAAACAGCGTCGCGCACGCTCAAGCATGAATTCTTATTGGCTGACCGGCGCCGTGCTGATCATATCGGTCCTGCTGTGGCAGGCGATATCGATGGCGGGAGTCTTTCCTGCGTTCGCGCTGCCTTCGCCGGTGGCCGTCTGGCAAGCGTTCATCGATATTCTGCGCAACGGATATGGCGGCCAGTCGCTGATCAGCGACATTCTGATTAGCTGCTTTCGCATCATCATCGGCTTCGTCGGCGCGGTCGCGATCGGCGTTCCGATCGGCCTTTTGATGTCCCGCAGCAAAATCATTTTCGACATCATCGACCCGTTGCTGCAGTTCATCCGTCCGGTGCCGCCGCTCGCGTATATCCCGCTTCTGGTGGTGTGGTTCGGCATCGGGGAATTGCCGAAGGCGATTCTGATTCTCGTCGGCACCATCCCGGTCATCATCATCGGCACCATGTCGGGAGTCAGGAGTACGCCGCCGCTGCGTATCGCGGTGGCCCGCACCCTGGGTGCCACCAACGCGCAAATATTCCGCAAGATCGTACTGCCTTCAGCGATGCCCGAGATCTTCACCTCGATGCGCGTGGGAATCGGCGTGGCGTGGACCTGCCTGGTCGCCGCCGAACTGATCGCCGCCAGCAGCGGGCTGGGCTGGCTCGTACAGTTCGCCGGGCAAGCGCTGCAGGTTGCCGTTGTCATCGTCGGCATCGTCATTATCGGGGTCATCGGCTACGCCATGGAACTGGTGATTCGCAGGCTCGAGAACTGGATCGTTCCCTGGCGCGGAAATGACTGAAACCAACCATCAGAGGAGACCAGACGTGAAGACGAAACACCCTAATCGAGCCGCGACCGCAGCCGTGCTTGCCTGCGGCCTCCTGATCGCCGGCGCCGCCTGTGCGCAGAGTAAGCCGCAAGTCATCATCGGCTACGAAGACAACGGCGCGGACCCATACATGGTGTCGATGGCGGAGCACCTGTTCGAACGTCACATGAATGCGGAGGTCGAGTACAAGCTCTTCAGCTCGGGACCTGCGGCCATGAGCGCGCTGGCCTCGAACAGCCTTTCGTTCATGTGCGGCCTCGGCGTGCCGCCGCTCGTCACCGCGATCGCGCAGGGCTTGCCGATGACGATCGTGTACAACCAGGAACGGTATACGAACGCGGCCGGCATCGTGGTCAAGCCCGAAAGCGGCATCCGCGATGTGGCGGGTCTGCAGGGCAAGAAGATCGCGATCGTCGCGGGCTCGCAGGCGTCCTTCGAACTGGCGACGTTTCTCGCCGAAGCGCACGTGCCGTACACGTCGGTGACCCAGATCAATATGGCGCCGCCGCAGATGCGCACCTCGTGGGTGACGGGCGCGATCGACGCGGCTATCGTCTGGGATCCCGTGTTCAGCGCGTTGCGCGCGGCCGGCGGCAAAGCGATCAAGACCGACGGCGATCTGCCGCGCGGCGCGTCCAGCTACAACGTCTGCATCGCCAACGCCGACTGGGCGAAGGCACACCCGGATCTCGTACGCGGCTTCGTCGGCGCGCTCGACGAGGGCTATCAGATAACGAAGAAGGACCCCGATAAGGCGATCGCCGAAATGGCTAAACAGACGGGCGTCACCGTGGATGTCGCGAAAAGCGAACTGGCGGGCTACGAGCTGTTCTCAGGAGCCGATCAGACCTCACCGAAAGTAATGGGCTCAGGCGCAGGCGTAAAAACGTCGGCGACGTATGAAACGCTGGTAAATACCGCCAGGGTACTCAACTCGATCGGACGCATTCAGACGGTGCCGTCAAACTTCGAGGCCAACGTCGCTCCGCAATATTCGCAATCGCTGGCTCATTGAGGCGCTGCATTGAGCCGCTGAGCTGCTGAGAACTTACTCGCCAGGCAGGAGACGGACTTGACTATCCTAATCGATTCCCTTTACAAGACTTTCGGCGGAACCTCCGCCCTCGAGAACATCAATCTGCAGTTCCAGGGCGGCGAGTTCGTCACCGTGCTCGGGGCGTCCGGCTGTGGCAAGACGACCTTGCTGCACCTTCTGGCCGGTCTGACGTCGCCCTCGCGGGGCAATATCTACATAGATGGCGAGATCAAGGATCAGCCAGGCGAAGACCGCGTCGTCGTATTCCAGCAGGCCGGATTGTTCCCGTGGCTCACCGTCGAAGAGAATATCGAGTTCGGTCTTTCCCTTCATTCGGTTTCAAAGGCCGAACGCCGCAGGGCCTCCGCCGACATCCTGCGCACCATCGGTCTCGAAAACTTCGCGCGTCATAAACCCTATGAACTATCCGGCGGGATGCAGCAGCGCGTGGCAATTGCGCGTGCGCTCGTCATGAAGCCAAAGGTCTTGCTGATGGACGAGCCCTTCGGCGCGCTCGATGCGCAAACGCGCAGCGCGATGCAGACATTCCTGACCTCGCTATGGGACCAATTGCATTGCACCATCGTGTTCATCACGCATGACATCGACGAAGCTATCTTTCTCGGCACGCGTCTCATCGTGCTATCGTCAAGACCGGGTCGGGTCGCGCTCGACGTGCCGATCGAACTGGAGCGTCCCCGCACGCCGCAGGTCGCCTTCGACCCTCACTTTCTGGAACTCAAGAAGCAGGCGATGGGCATTCTCGCGCATTGAATCTGCAAGCGGCCGGATCATTTAGTCAGCAGATCGGTAAGATCGCCGACGTGGCTTAGCAAGTGACGCGGAGACTGTTCTTACGGCCGAATGAACACAGCGGCCGCGAATCAAATGTATTCAGCGTCATTGGGCTGCGCTGCCCGTTGCGGTCTCGAACATGTGTAGTCTTAGCAGAGCCATCGTATCCGCTGTTTGGCTGCTGATCTCCGCACCGACCAGGACGCCACCGTCAACGCGCCTCCCATTGCGCGCTATGCAGTTGAACACGACGGCGTGAAGCTTACCCCCGGCGCGCAGGCGCAATCCCAATCTGAAGTGCTCGCCAACGTTGACGAGGTCGTTGGAAGCTCGGAAAGCGATGCCGCCCAGGCTCACGTTCGTGACTGTTACGTCGAAGCCGGCGGCGACACAGTCGTTTCTGATCAAACGCCCTGGCATTTCGGTCGAGACTCGCACGTGGTTGCGCACGACGTGAGTCTGCACGGACGCCGGCCAAGCCAGATAGATTACCTTGACCGGCGTCTCACTGCGTCCGAGTACGGTGCTGCGAAACTGATAGATCTTTCGCCCTCGAAGGGCGTTACAAGATACTTCAGCTCCGGCTTTGAGGAACTCATCACCGCTAGAAGCGGTCACGAGCAGCGCGCTGCCGGAAATCGAACCGACGAAGTCAGTCTCAAGAGGCTGAGGCTCACTGCCGACAATCGTCACCTGTATGCTGTCGATCGTCTTCGGAAGCGTTTCAGTGTTGGCAGCCACTTGATGGGCGAATGCCCCGCCCTTCTCCTCGTCACGTTGGCGGTCGAGACGAGCATTCCTCCCGGACGGGCAGCGCTTCCGCTGCAAGAATGTGCCTTCTCATTCTCGCTGCGTAGTCCACCCGCTGAAAGAATCTTTTCCCGCTGGCTCTCCGATTGAACAAAGTAGCCGCGTGCCAGCAGGAGCTTGCCAGTTGCAGAGTAGACGGCGAATGGAAGCGGCGAACCAATTTCCAATTCTCGAGCGGTGATCTTAACGAGTGCCATGTCCGTTGGCCCGTCGACGTCGCGGAATGGACCGCGCGCTCGGGACGCATCAATTTTCGAAACGCTAACTTAACTCTGAGCGCACTGCCCGGACGTGCGCTGTCCCACAATCGTCTATAGAAATAAGGAAGTCTATATGCGGTGTTGTCGGCCAAAGCCTCGTTCGTTCTTTGATTGTGCATTCCGACAACTGGCCGCCCGTCGTGCGGTCGACGGTGAGCGGCACGCAAGAGGGTTTGACCAAGGTGCTGGCGGCCGCTGCAGAGCCTCGTTGCCGAAGCATGGGCCGACTGGCCTGGTGGCTCTGTCGCCAGGGATCGGCCGTGCCCGCTAAGGTTTATTCGACGCCTGCCATCGGCCACAGGAATGTGACGATGCGTCTGCGTGAGTTGGCAGGCGTTGAATAAGCCCTGTGGAGGAAACTGTGGAATGCGCCAATGCATTGGAGCTTCGCGGCTATGGCGATTGATAGGCCGGGCCGCGAATGCCGTCGCGCCCGGTCCGCTCGACACGGACCTGCTGCGCACGGCTTCCCGCAATCGCCAAAGTACGGAACGTCGGCGTCACGCACGTTGCGTCATTCGATGTTGGCGAGTTCAATACATGGTGCCCTCGTTCGAATCGACTCTGGAATCGCGCATACTCGTCGCGCCACGTCGCGGTTCCTCTGCCTAACTAATAATAGTTATTCTATGAGACAACTTACGGTCCTGCTCGATGGCGTCCGCGTGGAAATGGACGTGCCTCAGTGTCCCTCCGGCATTGGATGGTTGCCTGACGGACGTCTGCTGGGTATCGAAGCGGACGAAATGCGCGACGTCATGTCGAAGTACGCCCGCAGAAGTTCGAACGTCTGATGGCAGGTAATGCCCGCATCGGTACAAACGAAAAATTACGGAAAGCCAAATAACGGAGACTTTGGAATGAGCCAATTCAAGCCGCAACGGGGCGAAGACCCGATGGCTACGCTCTGCCGAATGGCATTGCAAACCCAGTACGCCGACTTGCCGGCCGACGTCGTACGTCACGTCAAACATACCCTGCTCGATGCCATGGGCGTCACCATTGGCGGATCCGCGATGGAAGGCATCCCCGCTATCGTTTCGCTCGTCAAAGAGCGCGGGGGCAACCCTCAAACGCCGCTGCCCTTTTACGGCGGTCGGGTGCCAGCCAACGAGGCAGCGCTGGCCATGGGCCCGATGCCGCGCGCCATGGACTGCGGCGATCTGCACGAGGAGGCCGGTCACGTAACCGAATACATCGTGCCCACGCTGCTCGCTGCCACCGGCCTTCGCGGCCCCGTTTCGGGCAAGGCGTTCGTTGCTGCGATGGCTATCGGTCAGGAAATTCTCGTGCGGCTGGGAACGGCCTATAAGGTCATCAACCGCGGGGTTAAACACCATGAGTGCGGCGGCCATTACATTTTCGGCGCCGTGGCCGCCGTGGGCAAACTGATAGGGCTGACACAGGAAGAACTGGAAAACGCCCAAGGCATCGCGCGCACCATGACGCAACCCAACACCATGGGAATCTACTCGCCCGCCACGCTGATGGTGCGCATGCATCATGGACTGGTCAGCCAGGCGGCCATCACCTGTTGCCAGCTGGCGCAACGCGGCATCACCGGACCGCGCGCCGAGGTGTTGCTCGGCGCCAAGGGCTACTTCGCCACGGCGCGCTGGGAGACCGATCCCGAGTTCATTCTCAGGGATCTCGGTGAGCATTGGGAACTGGAAAACATCATCACCAAGGGCTATAGCGCCTGCTATTTCTCGCATTCATCCATCGACGCCATCCGCGCGCTCATGAAAGAAGAGGCGTTCGGAGTGCGCGACATCGTCAGCATTCACATCGAGACCTCCACGCCAAGTTGGCGCGCCGTGTGCGAGCCTCAGGATAAGAAGTGGCATCCCGCCACGGTGCCCGAGTGCCAGTTCAGCCTGCCTTATGTCGTGGCCATTGCCGCATTTGACGGCAAGGTCTTCCTGGAGTCGTATAGCGAAGAAGCGCGCGCCCGGCCCGAAGTACGCGAGTTGATGACGCGCATCACCGCCGAGGAAAATCCTGGCGTTTCCGATTGGGGCGCACGCCTGACTGTGAAGCTGCGCGATGGGCGTGAAGTGAGGAAGGAATGCATATACGTGAAAGGGCATCCCAGGAATCCGTTCAATGAAGAGGATTTCATGGCCAAGTTCAAGCTCTGCGTGCCCTACTCTGCCATACCCCTTGCTCAGGAAGTCGTGGACAAAATGGTCTACGACATTCTTCATTTCGATGAAGTGGATGACGTTGTTAGCGCACTGCTCGACCCGCTGATACCGAGCGAGATCTGAACCCGGCAGAACGCTGATTGCTACGCGCGGAAGGTGACGCAACGCCTTCCAGCGACACAAATACAATAAGGAGACAGCATGGAATCGCTTGAGCAAAGCACCATGCGCAAAGTGTTTCGGCGTCTGGTGCCATTCTTTGCGCTGTGCTATTTCGTATCCTTTCTCGATCGGGTGAGCGTCGGATTCGCCAGTCTGCAAATGAATCAGGCCATTGGCCTGACGGCCGCGCAATACGGTCTGGGTTCAGGGCTGTTCTTTCTCCTTTATTTCCTGTTCGAGGTGCCCTCCAACCTGCTGCTGGTGCGCGTAGGCGCGCGCATCTGGCTTGCCCGCATCATGATCACGTGGGGCCTGATTTCGGGGGCGACAGCCTTTGTGGTCGGCCCGCATAGTTTCTACGCCGTGCGACTTCTATTAGGTCTGGCTGAGGCGGGCTTCTTTCCAGGCGTGGCGTATCTCCTCACTCTGTGGTTTCCTTCGGCTTATCGTGCGCGTGTCATGGGATATCTGCTGGTAGCCGCGCCCCTGTCTTCGGTGATCGGTTCCCCGATCTCAGGCATGCTCTTGAGCCTGCACGGGCTCGATGGTCTAGCCGGGCTGCAGGGCTGGCAGTGGATGTTCCTCATTGAAGCGTTGCCTGCGCTCATTCTTGGCGTCGTCATCATTCAATACCTCAAAGGCGCCCCCGACAGCGTGCACTGGCTGCGAGCAGAAGAGCGCGGGTGGCTCTCCGCTCGTATGAGCAATGAATACTTGCAGCGGCCTGAAGATCACAACGTTCCCGTTTCCCAGGTCTTCTCCGACAAACGGGTGTGGCTGCTCGCTGCCATGGCCTTCGGTTTCTTTCTAACCATCTACGGCATAGGCTTTTTCCTCCCGCAAATCGTGAAATCCTTCGGCCTGAGCAACGCTCAGACTGGGTTCGTCACGGCCATTCCCTACGTGATCGGCTCCGCAAGTCTGGTGTTCTGGGCACGCCGCTCCGACCGTACCAGGGAGCGCCGCTGGAACATCGCGCTACCCACGCTCATCGGCGCCGCATCCCTCGTTGGCGCTAGCCTTTCCGGCGACCCCGTCGTCAAACTCGTCTTGTTCTGTTTCCTGGCATTTGGCATGTTTGGCGCACTGCCCGCGTTCTGGGCGATCAACACGGAATTGCTCTCGGGCTCGGCCGCCGCGGCGAGCATTGCATGGATCGGCGCTGTGGGTAATCTGGGGGGCTTTGCCGGGCCCTATCTGCTCGGCGTTACCAAAGATCTAACCGGAACCGATACCGCCGCCCTTATGTTGATGGCCGTGGTTGCACTGATCGCCGCCGCCATTGCGTTATCGGTGAGTCGAACGATACATCTCTACCGCCAGGCCTGAACACTATTCTCATCATTTCCAAGGAGACTGCAATGACCGCCGCACAACAAAATCGATCCTCCGTGCCATCTAATTGCCCGCCGCTGGAACAGGCAGTGGTGCAGTTCATCCAGGACCTGAGATACGAGGACATCGACGTGCCCGCGCACGCCGGAATCAACCGGCTGATGCGCGATCAGCTCGCGCTGCAGATCGGTATCTCCAGGATGCCGTGGTCCGAGCAATTGCTCAAATACGCGTCGAGCCAGCAGCGACCGGGCAAAAGCCGCGTCAGCGCCTCGCCAATTACGATGAGCGCCATGGACGCCGCCTTCGTCAACGGCTCTTACGGTCATGGGTTCGAATACGACGATGCCCACGGTCCCAGCTACAGTCATCCGGGCAGTTGCGTGATCCCGGCTGCGCTCGCCATCGGTGAGGAACTTGGCTCTTCGCTCGAAGAAGTGATCACCGCGATGGTCGCCGGATACGAGGTCTACGCGCGCATCGGATTGCTGGCTGCGCCCGACCTCCTGCAACGCGGTTTTCATCCGCACTGCACGCTGTCCAACTTCGGCGCCGCGGCCGTTGCCGCCAAATTGCGCCGATTTGACGCCGAGACAACGCTGCAGGCGCTGGCGATTGCGCTGAGCCACGTCTCGGGTACGACCGAATACACTTCCACAGGCGGCTCCATCAAGCGCGTCCACGCGGGAATCGGCACACGCAATGGCATCGCGGCCGCCGACATGGCCAAGGCAGGCATCACCGGACCGCGCGCATTCCTGAGCGGAAACAAGGGATTCTTTCGGGCCTTCCTGCAGCGTACGGCAGGCGACGCCGCCGATCAACGCTTCGCGCCGGGTCGGCCTTTCGAGATCGGTACTGTCTGGCTCAAAGCCTATTGCGCCTGCTACTGCACGCATGCTTATATCGACGCGCTGCGACCGTTTTCATTGCGCCGGGACGAGATTGCCGACGTGCACCTGAAGATCACGCCGCACTTCAACGTCGTCGTCGGCACGTCCAACGCAAATGCCTACGAACCCAAGAACATCGAGCATGTGCAATTCAGCTTGCCGATTCAGGCAGCGTTCACGCTGTTGGGCAATGGGAATGGCTACCCGATCCATCGCGACTATCTCGCGGGCGAGGTCGACATGGCTCCGGTGATCGACATGGCCCGCAGTATCCGTATCACTGAAGAGCCGGCGCTGGAGAAGGACTACCCCGGCAAGTTCGTCGCGGACGTAACGGTCAGGTTCAAGAACGGCACCTCGGAACATGTGTTCGTGGAAGATCCGATCGGCACCGACAAGAATCCCATGCCGGAACACGAGCAGGACGCGAAGTTCATGGAACTCACCGGTGACGTGCTAGGTAAGGACAGAGCCCGGAAGCTGCTCGCCGCGTTGCGTGAGATGAATCCGGCGATGAAAGCCGCGGAGCTGACGACTATGTGCTCCACGGAGCGCTGAATTCCGGCTTGCTTCGAAAGACTCGACGAACGCGCGCCGAGTCTGATCGGCCGCCATCGCCATACATCGGAACGTGAGGCAGATACATTCCGGCAGCATGGCAACGTGCGTCCGGGTGCCAAAACCCAAGCCCGGCGCGCCTTTGGTTCACACGACGGGCGCGCGTTCAAATGCAAAGGTCGATGGATTAAAACAACGCTTCACCACCTCATCTACATTCCTGAATAGTTGGGACCACCTCCGCCCTCAGGCGTGACCCATACGATATTCTGGGTTGGGTCCTTGATGTCGCAGGTCTTGCAATGCACGCAATTTTGCGCATTGATCTGTAGCCGCTTGCCGCCCTGAACGTCGGCATCGACGAACTCGTACACACCTGCGGGACAGTAACGCGCTTCCGGACCTGCATACGTCATCAGGTTGACGTTCACGGGCACGCCCGCATCTTTGAGCGTCAGATGCGCGGGCTGGCTTTCCTCGTGGTTGGTGTTGCTGATGAACACGCTGGAAAGCCGGTCGAACGTCAGCTTGCCGTCGGGCTTGGGATAGTCGATAGGTTGGCAAGCGCTTGCAGGCTTCAAATATGCGTGGTCAGGTTTTTTGCGGCGCAGCGTCCAGGGGATGCGACCGCGCAGAACGAGCTGCTCGAAGCCGTTCATCAGCGTGCCCACGGCAAGCCCGTGAGCAAACCAGTTCTTGAAATTGCGGTCCTTGCGCAGCTCGGCGCAGAGCCAGCTTTTTTCGAACGCGTGCGGATACTCCGTCAGCTCGTCGTGCTGACGCCCCGCCGCCACCGCCGCGTAAGCGGCTTCGCCCGCGAGCATGCCGGTCTTGATCGCGGCATGACTGCCCTTGATGCGGCTCACGTTGAGAAAGCCCGCCTCGCAACCTACCATCGCCCCTCCCGGGAAGATGAACTTGGGCAACGCGTTGATACCGCTCGCATTGATGGCGCGCGCGCCATAGGACAGGCGTTTCGCCGTGATCTCGCCCTTGTCGTTCTCGAAGTAGTGGCGGATTCTCGGATGCGTCTTCCAACGCTGGAATTCCTCGAACGGGCTCAGGTAAGGATTCGTGTAGCCGAGGCCCGTGACGAAACCCACGGCGATCCTGTTTTCATCGAGGTGATAAAGGAAGGAGCCGCCGTAGGTCTCGCTGTCCATCGGCCAGCCGGCCGTGTGCATGACAAAGCCCGGCTTGTGGCGCGCGGGTTCGATTTCCCACAGTTCCTTGACGCCGATACCGAAACTCTGCGGATCGCGCCCGGCGGCGAGCTCATAGCGTGCAATCAGTTGCTTCCCGAGATGGCCGCGTGCGCCCTCGGCGAAAATCGTGTATTTGGCATGCAGTTCCATGCCAAGCTGGAAGTGCTCGTTGGGTTCGCCATCCTTGCCTATACCCTGGTTACCCGTCGCCACACCCATGACCGCACCGTGTTCGTTATAGAGCACTTCGGCGGCCGCGAATCCCGGAAATATTTCGACACCGAGCGACTCGGCCTGTTCGGCCAGCCACTTCGTCAATGCCCCCAGACTGATGACATAGTTCCCGCGGTTATGCGCGAACGGCGGCAGGAACATGTTGGGGACGCGCAAGGACGATTCCTTGCTCAGAAAGACGTAGGCTTCGTCAGTTACAGGCTGCCTCAATGGTGCCCCACGCTCTTTCCAGTCCGCAAAGAGTTCGGTCAGTGCGTTGGGATCCATGATCGCGCCAGAGAGGATGTGAGCGCCCGGCTCGGATCCCTTTTCCAGCACCACGACGGACACATCCCGGCCCTCTTCCGCCGCGCGTTGCTTGATGCGTATGGCTGTCGACAGGCCGCCGGGACCACCGCCCACCACCACCACGTCGTACTCCATGGACTCTCGCGGTCCGTACTCGGCCAAAAGGTCGTCGCTGTTCATTGGGTTTTCTTCAGTGGATCTTGCCTCACACGCCGCTGATCAGGCGATTTCGGCTCTCATTTAAGTATGCTTGCCACGATCGCCTCGGCCGCGCGGATCACCGGCAGATCGACCATGTGACCTTCCAGACGGAAGGCTTCGCCACCGTGCTTCGCCGCTTCGTCCAGAACGCGCAACGCCCAGGCCTTTTCTGCATCGGAATAGCCCAGGACTTCGTTCACACCGGCCACTTGAGACGGGTGGATGCACAGCTTTCCGCTGAAGCCGAACGCGCGTGCGCGCCGGGCATCGGCAATCAGACGCTCGGTATTGCCGATGTCGGTCGTCACGCCATCGATGGGTGCGTGCAGTCCCGCTCGGCGCGATGCGGCGACCAGGGCGTTGCGCGCGAAAGCCAGTTCGGGTTCGTCGGCCGACGCGTGCATGCCCAGGTCCAGTTGAAAATCGAGATGGCCGAAGGCCAGACGAACAACCTGAGGATCGCGCGCCAGCGAATCGGCTGCGTCGAGACCGCTCAACGACTCGACCAGAGCCACGATGGCCGCCTCGGGGCCGAGGGCCTGTGCAACGTCGCGCATCGCGGCTGCGTGATCGGACTTCGGCAGCATCACGGTCACGCCCTTGCCTGCCCAGTCTCGTAGCAGCGCGATTTCCGCGTCGTGCCAGGGGGTGTCTACCGCATTGACGCGTACCGAGGTGCGTGCCAGTTCTGCCGGAGTCAGTTGAGGCAAGTGCTGTGCAAGTTGCTCGCGCGCGCTGATCTTGCTGTCATCGGCAACGGCGTCTTCCAGATCGATGATGATGCCATTCGCGCCCGAACCCAAAGCCTTGACGAAGCGTTCAGGTCTCGTGGCGGGCACGAACAGCAGACTGCGCGCATGGCTCACGGAAGACTCGGTTTTTGTGGGCATGGGTCAGATCACTCCGTCAGCCTGCAATTCGCTGATGGCGGCATCCGAACGCCCCAATTCGCGCAGAATCGTCGCGCTGTGTTCGCCGAGCGCGGGTACGGGGTCCATGCGGGCATCGAAGGTGTTGACGGTTGCGGGCGGCAAGAGAGCCTGCATTTCTCCCGCGGGCGAGCCGATGGAACGGAAACGCTGGCGAGCATGGAGCTGCGGGTGACTCCACAAATCGCCCACCTGATTGACAGCGGCGTTGGCGATCTGGGCTTCGTCGAGGCGCGCGATGACATCTGGCGCCGTGAGACTCGCAAAACCCTGTTCGATGACGTCTTTCAGGACCGCGCGGTTTTCCACGCGACGCACGTTGGAGTCGAAGCGTGGATCGGTCGCGAGTTCGGAACGGCGCAACACGATGTCGCAAAACAGCTTCCATTCCCGCTCGTTTTGCAGCCCCAGCATCACGACTCGGCCATCGCCAGCCTTGAATGGGCCATAGGGATAAATCGTGGCATGCGCTGCACCGTTGCGTCCGGGCGGCTGCTGGCCGTCATAGGCGTAGTACATGGGAAAGCCCATCCACTCGCCCAGCGCTTCGAGCATGGAGACTTCGACATGCGAGCCTTCACCGCTGATGCCACGGTGAAGCAGCGCGCTGAGAATGCCCGTATAGGCATACATGCCCGCTGCGATGTCGGCGATCGAGTTGCCCGCCTTGCTGGGCTCATCGGGCGTGCCCGTGATGGAGAGAAAGGCGGCCTCGCTCTGGATCAGCAGGTCGTAGGCCTTCTTGTCGCGATAGGGTCCGTCCGCGCCGTAGCCCGAAATGTCGCAGACGATGAGCTTCGGATATTTTGCGTGCAGCGTTTCGAACGACAAACCCATGCGCGCCGCTGCGCCGGGTGCCAGGTTTTGCACCAGCACGTCGGCCTCGGCGATCAATTCGCCCAGCACCTCGAGTGCGGCGGACTGCTTGAGGTCCAGCGTCAGGCTTTCCTTGGAGCGATTGGTCCAGACGAAATGCGAGGCCAGACCGCGCGTGCGGTGATCATAGGCGCGCGCGAAATCGCCGACGCCGGGACGCTCCACCTTGATGACTCGCGCACCGAGGTCGGCGAGCTGGCGTGTGCAGAACGGCGCGGCGATCGCGTGTTCCAGCGTGATGACGGTCATGCCGCTGAGCGGGCCACTGCGGTTGGGTTCTGACATGGCGTGTATCGTCTCTCGGGTTATCGGCTCGGTGTCATTCGAGTTCTGCGCTGGCCTGCATCGCCAACTGGCCTTGCGGACCGCGCGCCCACAGTCGTGCCGTCGTGTCCTCGATCTTGCCGTTGAGCGCGAATGGCGCGGTATCGAACAAAGGACTGACTGCCTTGAATTCGAAGCTGCGAACTGTCTTTTGCGGATGAACCCGACGCAGCTCCTCTACGAGCAGTGTCGCGATCAGCGGCCCATGCACGACGAGGCCCGGATAGCCTTCTTCATGCATCGCATAGGGACGGTCGTAGTGGATGCGATGGCCATTGAAGGTCAGCGCCGAATAGCGCATCAGCAGCACAGGGTCGGGGATGACTGTGCGGCCGAACTGCTCGTCGGTCGGGGCCGCCGCGGGCTGCGGCACAGGTGACCCGGGCGCCGGTGCGTCGCGATAGACGATGTCTTGCTCCTCGCGAATGGCGACGCCCTTCGCGTCAGCGACTTCATGCGACACGGTCACGAACACGAGTTCACCACTGCGCCCGGACTTGGTCTGGATGCCCCTGATTGTCGAGAGGCGCCGTACTGGCTCACCCACGGTTAGGGGACGCAGAAACCGCAACCGCCCTCCGGCCCACATGCGCCGCGGAAGGGTGATCGGCGGAAGGAAGCCGCCGCGCTGGGGATGCCCGTCCGGGCCGATGTTGGATTGACGCTCACCCGGTAGAAAATATAGCCAATGCCACAACGGCGGCAGCCTGGAGGGCAGCTTCACCGGATCGGAATAGTCCAGCATGGCCTGCATGAGCCGCACAGGCGCCTCGGTGAGTTGATCCGCACATTCTTCACTGCGGCCGGCCCAGGCATCGTAGGAATCTGGACTTTGAAGATTCGTATGCATCGTGCTTTACCAGGGAGAATCGATTTGAAAGCGGGTCATGCGCTACAGCACGTTGACCAGTTCTGGCACCGCTGTGAAGAGATCAGCCTGCAGGCCGTAGTCGGCGACGCTGAAGATCGGTGCTTCGGGATCCTTGTTGATTGCCACGATTACCTTGGAATCCTTCATCCCCGCCAGATGCTGGATCGCCCCGGAAATTCCGCAGGCGATATACAACTGCGGTGCTACGATCTTGCCCGTCTGCCCCACCTGCAGGTTGTTCGGCGCATAGCCGGCGTCCACCGCGGCGCGCGACGCGCCGATCGCTGCGCCGAGTCTGTCGGCCAGCGGCGTGATGACCTGCTGGAACTTCTCTTCGCTGCCCAGCGCCCGGCCTCCTGAGACAATGATCTTAGCCGCCGTCAATTCGGGCCGGTCGCTCTTGGTGACTTCACGCTTCAAGAAGCGGCTCTTGCCCGTGTCGGCCTCGGCCTCAATCGTTTCGATCACGGCGCTGCCGCCCGTTGCGGCGGCGGCATCGAAACCTGTCGTCCGAACCGTGATCACCTTGACGCTGTCGCCGCTTTGCACCGTGGCAATCGCATTGCCAGCGTAGATCGGACGCTCGAAGGTGTCGGGGCTGTCTACCTTGATGATGTCGCTGATTTGCGCCACGTCTAATCTGGCTGCCACACGCGGTGCGACGTTCTTGCCGCTTGCCGTGGCCGGGAACAGAATATGGCTGTAATTGCCCGCAATGGCCAATACCTGAGCCGCGACATTTTCCGCAAGGCCATCCTTGAGCGCTGCGCCGTCGGCGTGGACAACTTTTTCCACGCCCGAGATTTGCGCGGCCGCCCGGGCCGCCGCCGCAGCGTTTTCCCCGGCCACGAGCAAATGTACTTCGCCGCCACAGGCCGCTGCCGCCGTGACGGCGTTCAGTGTAGCCAGCTTGATGGACGCATTATCATGTTCTGCAATAACGAGGGCAGTCATTTCCATCGTCTCCTTAGATTACCTTTGCTTCGTTCTTGAGCTTCTCCACAAGCGCGGCTACATCTGCCACTTTCACGCCGGCCTTGCGCCCTGCCGGTTCTGCCACCTTGAGCGTCTTCAGGCGCGGTGCTACATCGACACCGAGGTCGCCGGGCTTGACGGTGTCCAGCGGTTTCTTCTTGGCTTTCATGATGTTGGGCAACGTCACGTAGCGTGGTTCGTTCAGGCGCAGGTCGGTGGTGATGACCGCCGGGATGGACAGCGACAGTGTTTCCAGGCCGCCATCCACTTCACGTGTCACATCGACCCGATCGCCGGCTAAGTCCACTTTCGACGCAAACGTAGCCTGCGGCAGTTCCGCGAGCGCCGCGAGCATCTGCGCGGTCTGGTTGGCGTCATCGTCGATGGCCTGCTTGCCGAGGATGATGAGGCTCGGCTGTTCCCTGTCCACTAACGCCTTGAGGAGCTTCGCCACCGCCAGCGGCTGCAGTTCCGCGTCGGTCTGCACGAGGATGCCGCGATCAGCGCCGATGGCCATCGCCGTGCGCAGCGTTTCCTGACACTGCGCCGCACCGCAGGACACCGCGACGACTTCGGTTGCCACGCCTTTTTCCTTGAGACGCACAGCTTCCTCGACGGCAATCTCATCGAACGGATTCATGCTCATCTTGACGTTGCCGAGGTCCACGCCAGCGCCATCACTTCTGACGCGAACCTTGACGTTGTAATCGACCACTCGTTTGACGGGTACGATAATTTTCATGATCATTGTTCCAATCAAATATCAGTAAGAGCGCGGAAGGTGCAGCACGTGTTCGGCTACATGTCCCAGAATCATATTGGTGGAGATGGGCGCAACCTGATACAGACGGGTTTCACGGAACTTGCGCTCCACGTCGTATTCGCATGCGAAGCCGAAGCCACCATGCGTTTGCAGGCACGCATTGGCGGCTTCCCAACTGGCCTTGGCCGCCAGGTACTTGGCCATATTGGCTTCAACGCCCGCGTTCTCGCGCGCATCGATCTTCTGACAGGCGCGCCAGCGCATCAGATTGGCGGCCTCGAGCTCGATAAACGATTCGGCGAGCGGGAACTGGATGCCCTGGTTCTGGCCGATGGAACGGCCGAAGACCTTGCGCTCGTTCGCGTAATCCCGCGCCTTTTCGAGGAACCAGTAACCGTCTCCGATGCATTCGGCCGCAATCAGCGTGCGCTCTGCGTTCAATCCATCGAAGATCACTTTAAGGCCCTTGCCCTCGGTGCCAAGCAGTGCATCCTCGGGCAATTCGAGGTTGTCAAAAAACAGTTCGTTGGTCTCATGGTTCACCATGTTGAGAATAGGCTGCACCGTCAGACCATTGCCGATGGCCTTGTCCAGCTCGACAATGAAGCACGACAGGCCATCGCTCTTCTTTTGCACCTGGTCGAGCGGCGTGGTGCGCGCCAGCAGAATCAGCAGGTCGCTGTGCTGCACGCGCGATATCCAGACTTTCTGGCCATTGATGACCCAGCGGCCGTCCTTTTTTACGGCCGTGGTCTTGAGCTTGGTGGTGTCGCTGCCCGTAGTGGGCTCGGTCACGCCCATCGACTGCACGCGCAACTCGCCCGCGGCGATGCGGGGCAAAAAGCGTTGCTTCTGCGCCTCCGTGCCGCTAAATACGATCGTGTTCATCACGTACATCTGGCCGTGGCAGGCGCCGGAGTTGCCGCCTGAACGATTGATCTCTTCCATGATGACGGAGGCCTCGGCCATCGACAGGCCGGGGCCGTCATAGTCCTGCGGAATCAGCGCAGCAAGCCAGCCGGCCTTCGTCAGGGCGTTGACGAACTCCTCCGGATAACCACGTGCCTCGTCGATCTTACGGTGATAGTCGGCGGGAAACTGACTACACAGGGCGCGCACGGCGTCACGAATCTCCTGGTATTGGTCCGGGGCGGAAAGCAGGGAAGCGCTCATAAAGGAAGATCCGTAAGTAGCTTTGGTCGAGTCATAGTAATATTTGATGGATCGTTGGAAAAATAGAAATAACTGATCGCACCATCATTTTTCGGCATCGAGGTATGTGTGATGGATCTCAAGCAACTGCGTGCCTTTGTCACCGTCGCCGAAACCGGCAACGTAACCCGCGCGTCCACCCTCCTGAACCTCGTGCAGCCTGCGGTGTCCCGGCAACTGCGACTGCTTGAAGAGGACATGGGTACGGAGTTCTTCGACCGTAGCCGCCATGGCATGCAACTCACGGCTTCGGGCAAGACTATGCTCGAATACGCGCGCCGCATCCTCGACGAAGTCGCGCGCGCCAAGGCAGAAATTCAGCCTGTCGAGGGGCCCGTTTCGGGCATCGTCAGCATTGGCCTGCTTGCCAGCACATCGGACGTCCTGGCCACGCTGCTGGCGGACGAAGTGGCCAAGCGTTACCCGCACATCCGTCTGCGACTGACCATCGGTTATGCAGGGCACCTGCAGGACTGGCTCGAGGCCGGCGATGTGGATGCCGCCTTGCTCTATGGGCAGAAGGAAACATCCGCGCTGCACGTAAAGCCCCTGATCGAGGAAAGTCTCTGGACAGTGGCGGCGCCCTCGGCGAGGCTATCCCGCAAGCGACCGCTCACGCTCGCGCGCGTGGCACGCGAGCCCTTCATCCTCCCCGCCGCGCCACAGGGTTTGCGTGCCGTCATCGAGCACGCCGCGACCGAGGCTGGCGTGACACTGCAGGTGTTCGCCGAAACCAATGCGCTGAGCGTCCAGAAGGAACTGGTTGCACAAGGACACGGCTGGACGATTCTTCCGGCCGTGGGTGTCACGCAGGAGGTCGAGCGGCGGACTCTCACCGCGGCCCCGCTGATCTCCCCTGCCCTCAAGCGCACCATCGTGCTGGCGGCACCCAGCAGCCGGCAAGCCACGGCGCCCGTGCGCTGCGTCGTCGGGGTGCTGCTGGACTGCGTCAAGTCCACGTTCGAGAACGGCCGCTGGCCCGATGCACGCTGGCTCGGTTAGACGACCAGGCGGGAGCACAGATCGGCAATCGCTTGTCGATCCAACCGATGCCCTCCAGAGTTTCATCCGTGTGCTCACCGGTCCTGCGCGGCAGGGACACAGGTGTGGGAAGATCGGCGCCTTCTTGGGCGCGCCGGGGGCCCTTGCGACCGTTGCGCCTAGTTCCTCGACAGGAACGCCCTTTCCAACGCGGCCGTCCGGAACAGGTTAACCCCAATCGACTTTGATGGTCACTTGTTTTCTAGTGAATGTTAGTTTGACGAGCCGGTCTTGAAAGGCAACGGTATGCAACATTCATGCTCTATCGACGGGTGCATTGGCCATCGGTCACCCCTATCTTGCGGCAAACGAATTGCTGCAGGCGGCGCTGAACCGCCCCGGCTTTGTCGGAGACTGCCGAGTTTGGCGCTACGCCGCGCGAGCGGAGAGCACCAGATTCCGATTG
>NZ_FCOF02000155.1 GCF_001544755.2 Caballeronia catudaia
TGAACCGCCCCGGCTTTGTCGGAGACTGCCGAGTTTGGCGCTACGCCGCGCGAGCGGAGAGCACCAGATTCCGATTGTAAGCTTCCTCTGCCTCCGCCGGCGACACGTACCCGAGCGGGCCGAGCAACCGATGGTGGTTGTACCAGTGTACCCATTCGAGCGTGGCGAGTTCGACATCCTGGAGCGTACGCCATGAACGCCGATGCACGACTTCGGCCTTATACAAGCCGTTGATCGTTTCGGCCAGAGCGTTGTCGTAAGAGTCGCCGACAGTTCCGACTGATGGCTCAACGCCAACGTCCACCAAACGTTCGGTGTACCGAATGCTGAGATATTGCGACCCGTGATCGCTATGATGAATGAGCCCGGGCGGTGGCTGGCGATCGTGTAACGCCTGGTTCAGCGCATCCAGCACGAAGTCAGTCCTCATCGATGCCGACACGCGCCAGCCGACGATACGGCGCGCAAATACATCGGTCACGAAGGCCACGTAGACAAAGCCCGACCATGTCCAGCAGTAGGTAAAATCTGCGACCCACAGCGCGTTAGGCCGCTCG
>NZ_FCOF02000134.1 GCF_001544755.2 Caballeronia catudaia
AAATGACTGACGTAGTGATCGTATCGGCCGCGCGTACGGCGGTAGGCAAATTCGGCGGTTCGCTCGCGAAGATCGCGGCGCCGGAACTGGGCGCGACGGTGATCAAGGCCGTGCTCGAGCGCGCGGGCGTGAAGCCGGATCAGGTGAGCGAAGTGATTCTGGGTCAGGTGCTGACGGCGGGCTCCGGCCAGAACCCGGCGCGCCAGTCGCTCATCAAGGCCGGTCTGCCCGACATGGTGCCCGGCATGACGATCAACAAGGTCTGCGGCTCGGGCCTGAAGGCGGTGATGCTGGCCGCGAACGCGATCATCGCGGGCGATGCGGACATCGTCATCGCGGGCGGTCAGGAAAACATGAGCGCGGCGCCGCACGTGCTGCCGGGCTCGCGCGACGGCTTTCGCATGGGCGACGCGAAGCTCATCGACACGATGATCGTCGACGGCCTGTGGGACGTCTATAACAACTATCACATGGGCACGACGGCGGAAAACGTCGCGAAGGAATTCGGCATCACGCGTGAAGATCAGGACAAGTTCGCGGCGCTGTCGCAGAACAAGGCCGAGGCCGCGCAGAAGGCGGGCCGCTTCAACGACGAGATCGTGCCGGTCGCGATTCCGCAGCGCAAGGGCGATCCGATCCAGTTCGCCACCGACGAATTCGTGCGTCACGGCGTGACCGCCGAAGCGCTCGCGGGCCTCAAGCCCGCGTTCTCGAAGGAAGGCACGGTGACGGCGGCGAACGCATCGGGCCTCAACGATGGCGCGGCGGCGGTGGTCGTGATGTCGGCGAAGAAGGCGGAAGCGCTCGGTCTGACGCCGCTCGCGCGCATCAAGGCGTACGCGAACGCGGGCGTGTCGCCGAAGATCATGGGCATGGGTCCGGTGCCGGCCTCGAAGCGTTGTCTGGAGCGCGCGGGCTGGAGCGTGAACGATCTCGATCTGATGGAAATCAACGAGGCGTTCGCGGCGCAGGCGCTGGCGGTGCACAAGCAGATGGGCTGGGATCAGTCGAAGATCAACGTGAACGGCGGCGCAATCGCGATCGGGCATCCGATCGGCGCATCGGGCTGCCGCATTCTCGTCACGCTGCTGCACGAAATGCAGAAGCGCGACGCGAAGAAGGGCCTGGCCTCGCTGTGCATCGGCGGCGGCATGGGTGTCGCGCTGGC
>NZ_FCOF02000122.1 GCF_001544755.2 Caballeronia catudaia
CGACCGAGTCGTCAAATCCCGCCCCTCACGTTACTCCGTCCGGTACCTTAGAAAGGACCTTAACTGAACGGCATTAACGCGGCGGCGCCGCTCTGCTTGAAAAGCTTACCAAGCTTGACGAATCGGACATCGATGGGCTTGACCGCCTGCTGAGTCAGTGGACGGTCCGCGACGCGTTGTCGGTGCTCGACGAGATCGACCATCGCCTAGCCGTGCTGGCGGCCATTGACAAGCTGAGCGGAGACGAGGCCACGGACGAACTGCACACGCTGCACCCGTTGGTAACGCAAGCGCGCTGGCTCTTCGGGCCGGAATTTGACAGCAGCGAATACTCTTCGAACGTCAGCTTGCGCACGGCCGTCGAAAAGATCTTTAAAAAGAGATTGTCCGCCGAGGCCTTTACCAATCACAAACAACGCCCCGACATCGTGGTGCTCGGTGATGCGACGTGCTCAATCGTCGGCACCGAAGGGTTCGACCCGGCGGAACCGACGCTCACCCGCATCCAGAATGTGCTGATCATCGAAGTTAAGAAGGGGAAATCGGCGATTGGACGTGATGAAATGACCCAAGCCGACGGCTACGTGCAGGACTTCCTTGGAAGCGGCGCGCTCGATGGGACACCGATGTTCAGAGCCTTCGTAGTGGGGCACGAGATTGCGGCGAAGACGACGCGCGAGAAAGAGCTCAAGGAAGAGGGCGTTTTGCGAGGTCGGGTTCAGGCAGTCACCTATGGCCAGATCACCAGATCGGCCCACCAGCGGCTGTTTCGCCTTAAAGAGCGCATACCGGCTCGTTACGAAGACGTCTCGGGGGCGGATTTGTCGGCGAAGGTGATGCAGACGGCTTCGCAAGCTTTGCTGGCGCTGCCTGCACCGGTCCCGGACTAAGAAATCAATGAGGCAGATGTCACAAACAATCTCAGCGACAAAACGGCTCGCGTCTGACGGACGTCATCGGTCTATACGCATTTGGGAAAAGGTTGAAAAAACTGGTTTGCGTTGCACGACCTGTGTTCGACGCGCATCGCCCTCAAATTGCTAAAACGCGGATTTGCGTCCGAGGTGGTGCCGGCGCGACGTCCGAAGTCCGGCGACAGGAGTGCGGTCACTTGCTTGACGGGGATCGCTGTAACGCGACCGAAATCTCCACGATCTGCAGCACTCGGTCGTGCTGACGCCCGCGGTCTCGACGTTACAAGGCTCTTTGTAAGGGAGCCGCCGATTACAAGCTACATGCGCAAATACCACTCGCCGGGACCGATGCGGCCGCTCCGGGTATCGACGTCGCGCTTGTAGCCAAGCTCCTCTGTGAAGCCCAACGTCCGCAAAACGTGCCGTACATGCGCAAGGTCTTGTGCGTTGGCCCAGTTATCGGTGTACACGCAGATGACGTGAATGTTGCCGTGGGCCATGCTGGGTAGGACGGTGGAAACCTTGGCGCACAGCAGCTGATTGCGCTCGAGAGTGTCTTTGATTTTGTCCCACGCTGCATCGACGTTGTCGCGGGGTACGAAGATGCACCATTTCCCCGTCATGTCACCAGACACAAAGCTCTTGCAAAGCGGCGACATTTTGAAGTGCCAGTTGCGGCTGAAGTCTTCGGAAGGTTTCTCTGACTTCCGCAACAGGCGCTCTAGCATGGGTGATTGTTCGTTCACTCGAGCCCACTTTTCTGATAGGTTATTGGCGAAGCCATCCTGTAAGCGTTTGACCACGAACGGCGGTGAGCTGGACAGGTCGTGGCTCTGAAGTCTCGCGTCGAAAGTTGACATGTGTTTCAGCGATCGTCGTCGGCGCGCAGGGGATCGCGGCGCTTATTGAGACTTACGTAAGTCATGACATCACCAGAGCTCGGCTTGTTTCCAACATGCGGCGATGATCGATTTGCGCTT
>NZ_FCOF02000026.1 GCF_001544755.2 Caballeronia catudaia
CTGAACAGCCGGCCGCGCGCAACCCACGCGTTCCATTCGCCATTCGAGGTTTTCGCTGCGACACTTGCCTCAGCGGGACAACCTCAAAACGCTAAACATTAACCCCCTCGTTGCACTTCGGTTTGAAACCGCCCGTCGATCCGGCGCGACCACATCTTCCTACCCTTTAGCGGCTCGGGCTTGCCCGTGCCTGTAAAGGGATTGCGACTACATTCGTTGATTAGACGAGTCAGCCTTTCGAAGGTCTTCGAGTCTGACCCGCGCCAGGAATGGTATTCATCCCAACTGAGACTCGAGAACAGCCGTCCACGCGCCATCACCCGGCCTGCTTCATTCTCTTGGCAAAATAGCCGCCGAACAGATCCAGAAGCGAAGATTTCGGCGACTCGAGTCTGACAGGCTCAGCGGCCGGAGACGCGTCCGATCGAGTAACCAGATCTTCCGGCGAGAGAAGCTTGTCTTCCGTATATCCCCGCGATCTGAACCACGCGAGCGATTCCTCCAGCTTTCGCTCGTCCAGCTCTCGTTCGACTTCTTCAACGCGCGCCGACAGCTTTTCGAGCGATTCTTTGGAAACCAACACAAGCTCCTCCGAATCGAGCAGCGGCATCGCGCCCCACTCGCCCAACCGCCCCGCCTCGCGCGCTTCGTGATAATCACGCTCGATTAATTCAACCATCCTAACCATTTTCGACTCTCGCTCATGCACGACGATGAGCAGATTATCGCCGCCAATGCCCGCGCTGCGCCACCTGTCCGAACGGATTAGGAACAAACGCCATCAAACGCTTCCTTCCTTTTCGATCACCAGAATCCGCGCCTCGCCGACCGGTTCCGCGAAATGCTCATCGCCAGCCTGTGCATGAAATATATCGCCTGCACGCAGCGTCAGCGTGCGTTCGCCTTCCCCGCCGCGCACGTGCATGCGCACTTCGCCCTGCATCACGGCGAATACCTCCTCGCCATCGTTCACGTGCCATTTATACGGCTCGTTCGTCCAGTGCAGACGGCACGACGTGCCGTTCATCACGCAGATATCGAGCGCGCCCCACGCGCGTTCGGCCGTGAACTTGCCGCTTTCGATCACTTTCATTTGATTGCCGCCTAACGAACGAAATTGCGCGCTTCGTCGACGTCCGCGTGACGCGTCGCCGGAATGCACGCCACCGCAATCAGCGAGAGCACGAGCCCCCCCATCACGTAGAAGGTGGGCGCGAGCTGCGATTCCGTGACGCGAATCAGCCACGTCACGATGAACTGCCCGAAGCCGCCGAAGATCATCACCGCGATGTTGTACGCGAGCGAAAGCCCCGTCGAGCGCACATGCGCCGGAAAAAGCTCGGCGATCAGCGCTCCGAACGGCCCATAGTAGCCCGAGAGGGCGATCGAAAGCAGCGCCTGCACGACGATGAGCCGCATCACGCTCGGCTCCGCGGCGAGCCACGCGAAAAGCGGATAGATGATGACGAGCGTGCTCGCGAGCGACCACATCGAAAGGCCCTTGCGCCCGATGCGATCGGACCACGCGCCCGCGACCGGCGAGAGCACCGCCAGCAGCAGATTGCCAACGATCAGCGCCGTGAACGACTGCCCGAACGGCAGCTTCAGTTGCTTGACGGCGAACGTGGGCAGATAGGCGATCAGCACGTACACCGTCACCGTCAGCGCGATCACCGAGCCGAGCCCGCACAGGACTTCGCGGCTATGCGTGCCGAACACTTCGCCGAGCGTCGCGCGGCGCGCGGTCTTTTTCGCGTGCAGGAACGCTTCGGTATCGGCCATGTTGCGGCGGATATAAAGCCCGATCGGCCCGATGACGAGACCGAGAATGAACGGCACGCGCCAGCCCCACGATTCGAGCGCTTCGGGCGAAAGGCCGCGCGAGATCGCCGAGCCGACGATCGCGCCGAGCAGCAGCGACGCCGCCTGGCTCGCCATCTGGAAACTGCCGTACAAGCCGCGCTTCGAGAACGGCGCCGCTTCGATCAGAAGCGCGGTCGAGCTGCCGAACTCGCCGCCCGCGGAGAAGCCCTGCAGAAGCCGCGCGAACACGATGACCAGCGGCGCGCCGATGCCGATCGCCGAATACGGCGGCGCTATCGCGAGCAGGAGAATGCCGAGCGTCATCAGGCCGATGACGAGTGTCAGCGCCGCCTTGCGCCCCGCGCGATCCGCGTAGAGACCGAGCACGATGCCGCCGACCGGCCGCATCACAAATGCGACGCCGAAGGTCGCCGTCGTCAGAAGAATCGATGAGTAGTCGCTGTCGCTCGGAAAGAACAGCCGCGCGATGACCACCGTCATGAAGCCGAAGACCGTGAAGTCGTACCACTCGAGCGCGTTGCCGATGACCGCCGCCGCCACGGCGCGCGAATTCAATGGTCTTCCGGGCATGCGTTCCCCTAGTCATTAGGTTCGTGCGGGGCCAGCGCGCTCATGCGCGCGGGCCTGCTCGTCTCGTCGTCCGCGTTTTATAAAGATGCACACGCGCGGCTCTTTTTGCCTTGGCGAGTGTAAAGACGGATTTTCTCCTGAGCAAGCTAATTACAAACGAAGAAAAGCGCGCCGGGCCGTTCGGCCGGGCGCGCTTCCAGACTCATGCCGGTTTTGCGTTATGCCTTCTTCACATAGGCGCTGCACCAGCCCTTCGATGCGACCTGCTTTCCGGCGAACATCGGGCACGGCGCGTAGGCGTCGGTTGCCTTGCCCTGATAGAACTGACAGTTGCCGCAATCCTGGCCAGCCGCGTACTTCGCGTACTTGGCCTTGTCGACCTTGCTCGCGTCTTCCTTGTAGCCGAGCGCCTGCGCGGTGGGATCGCTTTCGGTGACTTTGGGCGCGTCGGCGGCGAGCGTGGCGCGCGACCCGAGCGCGAACGTCGAAGCGACGCCCACGCTGGTAATGAGGAACGTGCGACGTGATGTCTTCATTGTGACTCACTCCATGTTGTATTGGGGGAAATGCGCCGTTCTTGGCGACGGCGATGTCCGAGCATATCAATCTGGAAGCGAGTCGACGACGTCAAATGTTAGAGATAAGGGCGGTGTGAAAGTCGCATGTAAGTCAACGCGCCATGTCAGCGACGCGCTCGGCGATCGCAAGCGATGCCGTCAGTCCCGGCGACTCGATGCCGAACAGATTGACGAGCCCCGGCACGCCGTGCGCCGACTTGCCCTGAATCATGAAATCCGCCGCCGCCTGACCCGGACCTGATAGCTTCGGCCGGATGCCGGCATAAGCGGGCTGCAATGCGTCGTCGGGCAGACCGGGCCAGTACGCGCGAATCGCGGCGTAGAACGAATCGGCGCGGCGCGGATCGACGTCGTAGTTGAGCGTGGGCACCCATTCGACGTCTGGGCCGAACTTCGCCTGCCCGCCGAGATCGATCGTCAGATGCACGCCGAGGCCCGCTTCGTTGGGCATCGGATAAATGAGACGCTCGAACGGCGCGCGACCGCTCACGCTGAAGTAATTGCCCTTCGCGAAATAGAGCGGCGGCACATGGCGATCGTCGAGACCGCGAATGCTGCGGGCGATTTCGTTCGCATGCAGCCCCGCGCTGTTGATCAGATACGACGCCCGCAAGCGCGCCGGCGACTCGCCGCCCGTCTCGACGATGAAGCAGCCCTCGCGCGCATCAATGGACGCGACCGGCGTATGGAACACGATGTTCGCGCCGTGCTTCTCGGCTTCGCCCTGCAGCGCGAGCATGTACTGATGACTGTCGACGATGCCCGTCAGCGGTGAATACACCGCTTCGACGCATTGCAGCTGCGGCTCCATTTCGGCCGCCTGCGCGCCGCTGAGGCGCACGAGTCCCTTCACGCGATTCTCGATGCCCTTCTGCTCCAGCGCCGCGAGCTGCGGCACCTGATTGCGCGCCGTCGCGACGAGCAGCTTGCCGCATTGCCGGTGCGGCACGCCATGCGCCTGACAGAATTCGTAGAGCATGTCGCGCCCGCGCACGCACAGTTCCGCCTTCTGCGATCCGCGCGGGTAATAGATGCCCGCGTGGATCACCTCGCTGTTGCGCGAGCTCGTGCCGATGCCAATGCCCTCGCCCGACTCCAGCACGATGACTTCGCGTCCGCGCATCGCCAGCGCGCGGGCTATCGCCAGTCCGACGACACCCGCTCCGATTACCACACACTCGATCCGGTCCATGTCTTTTCCCGCCGCAGAGTTCTTCCCAATTATTTTACGTTCGGGACTGTTGCGAGATACACAACAAACGCACACGGATTGCCTCGTTTTCCGGTGCAATTCAGAAAAAGGCAAGAATCTGGCCGCCAGATGTCAAAAATGACAGCTTTTGACGGGTTTTTTGTCAATTTCGCAAACAGGACTTTTTAAAAGCCGATCGCCTTCTTGCGCGAATTCCGGTCGAGCTGAATGTCGCGCGCCTCGACATGATGCCGTCCGTCGATGCGTGCGTTGCCGAACGCGTTCAACATGGCGCGCCGCATGCCGCGCGGCGACGCCCGCGTGAGCGCGTCGAGCGGGCCGTCTCCGAGCGTTTCCGGAAAGGCCGCGCCCCACGCGTGCGCGTTGCGGATTTCGGCGTAGATGGTCTGCGCGATGCGCCGCGCGCCCTCGCGGTCCGGCGCCGGAATCTCGTACACGTTCATGCGGTTCAGAAGCGGCTCGGGAATCGCGCGCGCGTCGTTGGCGGTGGCGATCCACACGACGTTGCCCGCGTTGATCGGCACCTCGGCGAATTCGTCGATGAACGTTTGCGCCGTGTCGTGCTCCAGCAGCGCGTAGAGCGCACCGAGCGGATCGTATTGCGCGTCGCCGGTGGCCTTGTCGATTTCATCGACGGTAATGACGGGGTTCGCGTAGCTGCCGTTCACGAGCGCGTCGAAGACCTTGCCGGGCTTCGCATTGCGCCATTGAGACGACGCGCCCGACAGGATCCAACCCGCCGTCAGCGAGCTCATCGCGACGTAATGGCAGGACGTGCCGAGCAGCCGCGCGAGTTGCTTCGCGAAGTGCGTCTTGCCGATGCCGGGCTCGCCGAGCAGCAGCATCGGCATGAGTTCGAGGCGATCGTCGGTTTCGAGACACAGCGCGATCTGCTTGCGGATATCGTCGAGCGGCTCTTCGAAATTCGGCAGCGTGGCCGCGAGATCGTCGATGGACGGCATGCGGTTCGGCTTCACGCAAAAGCGCAGATTGCCCGCCTTGAGCATTTTTTCGTAAGTGGCGCGCAAGGCGTCGCTCGCGCCTTCGGGCAGATCGTTGAGCGCGGTTTCCACGTCATCGAGACTGTAGACCTTGCTGAACGACGCCACCGCGAGTTCCTGTCTGACCACGGCTGTCGTCATGTCACACCCCGTCATTTTTTTGTGTCGACGAGTCCAGTGTATCGACGCCAAAAGCCCATGCAAGCGAGCAGTCGAACGCGTGTGCTGCTAACCACTAAGCCCCGTTTCCATCGATGAAGCCGCGCGCGTCGCGCCCTAGTATCATCGTCGGAATCGATACGGACCCGATGCAGCCGGGCGGGTTCGAAACATGCTGTTTCTTCTGGCGTGCTGAACCCGGCGCGCGCCGCCGTGTCACACGAAATTCGCCGGGAACGCCGATCCCGCGGCCGCTCGCCATCGCGCGCCGCCATCCGAACAGTCCGCGCGCAGGAGCTGCCTTCAATGCATGAAACGATACGAACCGCCTTTCTGAACGCCGCGCTCACGGCGGCCGCCTGTTTTGCCGCCGGCGCGCAGGCGCAAATCGCGCCGCCGCAACCGGTGACCTGGGAGTTGCAGGTCGTGCGCGACGGCCAGCAGATCGACTCGTTTTCCGGCACGACCAACGTCGGCCAGGCGCGCACCGATACGCACCACAACAAGGTGAAGAATCGCGTCGGCTGCGCGGATCAGCCCGCGGGCGACATCGATCTGCAACGCACGCTCACGATCTCGCCGACGCACGCGAGCACCGACGACATCACGCTCGCCATCGATGCGCAGGAAACCTTGCAGGAGGACAGCACGCGCGCGTCGCCATCCGGCTGCAAGCTGCCGCCCGTACCGCGTCAGGTGAGCGCGTCGCATCCTGGCCTGGTGCTCAAGCCGGGCGAGTGGGGGCAATGGCCGATCATCGAAAGCAATCCGTCGCTTGCGTACCGGGTGCGCGCGAGCCTCGGTTCGGCCACGGCGGCGCAATGAACATCGCGGTGACATAGACTCGAAGTCCGCCGCCTGACACGAACAACGCATGCGAAACCCAGAACATCTTCCGCCAGGCCCGTCCTCCCGCTCGGCGACGCCGGATTTCACGGCGGTCAGCTGGAACCTGCACAAGGGCCGCTCGCCGCTCGGTTTGCGCGCCTGGAACGCGATGCAGCGGTGGGTCCAGACCACCAACGCGGACGTCTATTTCCTCCAGGAAGCGATGGCGCGGCGCATGCCCCAGCCCGTCCTCGCAAGCGGCTTCGGCAATCCGCTCAACGCGCCGCTCGACGACGTCTGGCATTGTCAGGCAACCGAAATCGCCACCGCGCTCGAATTGCAGATTGCGCTCGGGCCGAACGTGTTCAAGCCGTCGTGGCGGCACGGCAACGCGATTCTGTCGCCGCATCCGCTCGATCTTTCCGGGCGCTGGGACATCTCGGCGCATCGCTTCGAAAAGCGCGGCTTACTGGTTGCGCGCGCCACGTTCTCCGGCCAGGCGATCACGCTGCTATGCGCGCATCTCGCGCTGACGCGTCAGGCGCGGCTGCGTCAGATGAACTGGATCGCGCACTGGATCGCGAAGGAAGCGCCCGACGGCCCGCTCGTGCTCGCCGGAGACTTCAACGACTGGCGCAACGATTCCGTGCCGCTCTTTGGCGAACTCGGCATGAACGAAGTCGCGACGATGCTCGGCGAATCCGGCCGCACGTTTCCGGCGTTCTCGCCCGCGCTCGCGCTCGACAAGATGTTCGTGCGTGGCCTCAAGCCCGTCGAATGGCTCGTGCCGACGCAGGACACCGCATGGCTGTCCGATCATTTGCCGTACATGGCGCGGCTGCGCGTCGAATAAAAGCGCTTACGCGCGCGGTCCCGCGATTAGCGCTTCCAGATCCGCGATGGTGACGGGTTTCGTCAGGTGATGGTCGAAGCCCGCGTCGAGCGCGCTCTGACGGTCGGCGTCGCTGCCCCAGCCGGTCAATGCGAGCAGCAGCGCGTTGTTCGTCGCATCGCGCTTTCTCAGCTCGCGCGCGACATCGAAGCCGCTCATGCCCGGCAAGCCGATATCGAGCACGATCACATCGGGTTTGAAATCATCGATCGATGCGAGCGCGCGCGGCCCGTCATGCTCCGTGCGCACTTCGTGGCCGAGCGCTTCGAGCAGCATCGACATGGCAAGCGCCGCATCGACGCTGTCGTCGACGAGCAGGATGCGGCGGCCTTGCGCCGCGCCGCCGCTTGCTTCGGCGGTGGTGTTCATGTGATTCCCCGGGGCGTCGTCGCCGCGCAGGAGCAGGACGAAGCCGTGTTCCGACCCTTGCACGACTTTAATGAGATGATTCGGGAAATGTAGCACAGCGTCCGGACGTGCAAGAAAATGAACCAGCAATCACGGGGTGCAAGGCTCTGCTATCGTGAATGCTTCATTTGCCGTGCGTGCATGACCGCCATGTTCGATCTCTTCGACGACATTCCCAAGCCCGATATCGTGTGGCATCCCGACTGGATCGGCGCCGACGAAGCCTCCGATCTGATGGGCGCGCTCATCGAAGAAGTGCGCTGGCAGCAGGACACGATGACGACGCCCGGCGGCCGCGTGCCGCTGCCGCGCCTGACCGCGTGGCAAGGCGAGCCGGACTCGGTGTACGTTTATTCCGGCATCCGCAACGTACCGCAGCCGTGGACGCCCGCCGTCGCGCAGTTACGCGAACGCGCGCAGGCCGCATGCGATGCGCGTTTCAACAGCGTGCTGCTGAACCGCTATCGCAGCGGCCTCGACAGCATGGGCTGGCACGCCGACAAGGAACGCGAGCTCGGCCCGGAACCGGTGATCGCATCGGTGAGCCTCGGCACGACGCGCACGTTCGAGTTTCGTCACGCGCGCACGCACGCGACGCATTCCCTCGCCCTCACGCACGGCAGCCTGCTCGTGATGCGCGGGCGCACGCAGCAGGAATGGGTGCATCGCGTGCCGAAGGAGCCGGGCATGGCCGGCGAGCGCATCAATCTCACGTTCCGCTGGGTCGATGCGTCGAAGCGCAAGTAGACGCGCTCATGGCCGCTTCATGGCCGCTTCATGGCCGCTTCGCGACGAAATCGATTTCCACGAGCGCATCGCGCGCGAGCCCGGTCACGCCGATGCACGTGCGCGCCGGCAACGGCTTCGGCAGAAAGTACGACCGGTAAACCGCGTTCATCGCGTCGTAATCGCGTTTGAATTCGGTCAGGAAGATGCGCACGCTCACCACGTTGTCGAGCGTGAGGCCGACGCCGCTCAGCACGAGAATCAGGTTGTCCATCACACGACGCGTCTGCGCCGCGACGCCTTCGGCCAGCGGTGCGCTGTCATCGTCCGGATCGGTGGGCATCTGGCCGGTAAGGAACACCCAGCCATCGGCCTCGGCCGCGTGCGAGAAAGGGCCGACGGGTGTCGGCGCGGCATCGACCATCGTGAATTTGGGCAGGTGGCTCACTTCATCTCCTCTTGCGTTTGTCGAGAGCGGCATCGGCACGTTAGCGCGCCAAAATTGCATGCGTCGATGAACAAACCGGAACGCGAACGTCAGGCGAGCGCGTCGGCGGCGGGCGCCTTCACGCGATTGCGGCCCGCGATCTTCGCGCCGTAGAGCAGGCCGTCCGCGCGCGCCATCAGCGAGGCGAGCGACTCGCGTCCGTCCCACGCCGCGATGCCCGCGCTGAAGGTGTAATGCAGCACGCCGCCGGGCACGCCGCACGGTGTCGCTTCGACCGTCGTGCGCAGACGTTCGACGAGCGCGGTGACATCGTCGATGCGCGCCGCCGTGCAGAACAGACAAAACTCCTCGCCGCCGATACGCCCGAACGCGTCGTGATCACGGATGTGCGCCTGCACGATCGACGCGAAATGGCGCAGCACTTCATCGCCCGCCGCGTGGCCGTAGCGGTCGTTCACGCTCTTGAAATGATCGACGTCGACGACCGCGACGTACTCACGCGTGCCTGTCTGCGCCGCGCGTGCGAGTCGATCGGCGGCCGCCGCGAGCAGCGCCTTGCGCGACAGCGCGCCGGTGAGATCGTCGAAGCGCGCGAGCCGTTCGAGCCGCTGAGCGAGCCGGTCGTGCGCCATCATCACGAGCCCGATGCACAGCGACGGCAACACGAGAATGCCGAGCGCGAGGAACGTGATCTGCATCGGACCGGGTTGCAGGAGCGCCGCCTGCGCGGGCGGCTTCACGGCGTAGATCGCGCCGCGGATCGTATGGCCGAGCGCGCCGAGCGCGGCGGCGCCCGCGACGAACAGATAGTTGTAACGCGGCCGCTCCTTCGGGCGCTCGATCAGCACACGCCCGGCGATCGCGAGATCGCACGCGGCATGAAACGCCGACACGATCACCACGCGCACGTGCGCATCGGGCACGACGTAAGTGAAATACGCGATGCCCGCCATCACGCCGAGCCACATGATCCAGCCCGTCCAGCGCTGCGCGGGACGCATGGGCACGTCGAAGAAATCGTTGCAGCCCTCGTAGATGAGCAGGATCGTCGCGGCGAGCAGCTGATTCGCGGCGACGATGCCGAGCCACGCGGGCGCGACGCCCTGCAAGGCAAAGAGCACGAGCGAAATGATGGCGAGCACGTTCGCCCAGAGCCAGCGCGGCACGCCCGCGATCGCGTGCGAGAGCAGCGAAATCAGCACCAGTATCGAGAGAATGCTCGATAGCGCGGTGACGACGAGAATGCTGACTGGACTGAACATCGCTGAAATGAAGGGAATGCCGCTCGTGCCGAAAGAAGACCGCGCCGGATGCGCGACACGCCCGACGGGTGCCGGCGCGGCGAGAGAAGCACGCATGTCCGACATCGCCAACGTGTTTACGGCACGAACGGCCGCACCTTGAACGGCTCCATGTGCGGCACGCGGTCGCATCATCGCGAACGAAAGCGCAAAAAGAAACGCGGCGCAGCCTCCCGGCTCGCCGCGTTCGACAGCAATGCGCAGTCCAGACGAATCGTTACCAGCCGCGACGGTCGCGCCAGCGTTCCTCGCGGCGCATTTCATGGCGCCACTGACGTTCGCGCCACTCGTGGCGGCGCCATTCGCGCTCGCGCCAGCGCTCGTCGCGATCTTCGTAGCCGCTATACCTGCCGTACCCGCCGTCGCCCCCATAACCGTAATAGCCGACCGGCGCGGGCTGCGCATACACCGGCACGCCGACGCCCACGGCTACATCGACGTGCGCATTCGCCGACGCCGATATCGCGAGCGCTGCGATCCCCGCAATCCCGACAGCCATACCCAGCAGTTTCTTTTTCATGCCGCTTCCTCCCTGCACACGAGTGCTTCGTGAGTCAGATGAAGTCTAGAAAGCGATGCCGGATACAGGTGCAACGGGTCTGCCAGAAAGGTAACGTCAGGTAACGGTCAGGTCCGGCGCGTGTGCGTCAGCGCACACGCTTGCCCTTTTCGTCGATGACGACCTCGCCGTCTTCCTTCGTGAACGGGCCCTTCTGCGCTTCGGGCAGGATGTCGAGCACGAGCTCGGACGGACGGCACAGCCGCGCGCCCTTCGGCGCATCGACGAACGGACGGTTGATCAGAATCGGATGCGCGAGCATCGCGTCGATCAGTTGATCGTCGGTGAGGCTGGGATCGTCGAGTCCGAGTTCCGCATACGGCGTGCCTTTTTCGCGCAGCGCGTCGCGCACCGAAAGGCCCGCGCGCGCGATCAGCGCGACAAGCGATTCGCGGCTCGGCGGATGCGTCAGATACTCGATCACGGTCGGCTCTATGCCCGCGTTGCGAATCAGCGCGAGCGTGTTGCGCGAGGTTCCGCACTTCGGGTTGTGGTAGATGGTGACAGTCATGGGTCGCGATGTCCTTGCGTTCTTGAACGGAAAATGCACGCCTCGCATTCTAGAACCGATGCGGCGATGACGTGTTCGCCCGCCTCGCGCCACGCGTGCGTCAGAAGCGGGGCGCACATTCAATTGTCCTGTCCATTCGAGCATCGGCGGCCTATAACGAAGTGTGCAGCGCGGCATGCGTCTTCTGCGGACCCGCGGGTCCGAAACGGTTCTTCCGCCGGCAAGCGCACCGGCGCTCCGTCTGCATCGCATCGGCGAGATGCCGTGCGTGAATCGCATACGAACAAGTTCGGGATACCGGCAGCGTCACACATCGCCACGCCGGGAGCCGGCGCCGATGTCCGGCCGGCCGGCAAGCCACGCATGGCGAACGAAGGGCACGTGGCACGTTCCGTGCCGAATCACGATCCGAATCAGCGAACAGCGTTACGCGGTGTGCACGCGAGCGCGCCTTCCGATCAAGGAGTCAACATGAAATCACGTATCGCACTGGCGGCGCTCGCCGCCTCGTTACTCGTCGCCGCTGGCGTCGCCTCGGCTCAGCAGACTTACTATCGCACCGCGCAGGTGCCCGGACAGGCCACCGCCGATACCTGGACCGATCCGAGTGCGCCTCAGCAGAGCGCCATGCAAGGACAGCCGGGCGACACGTCCTATGGCGGCGCGCCGATGACGCGAGGCGAAACCGGCATGACGATGGGCAGCATGGACGGGACGTCGTCCAAGCCATGCGTCCGTGGGCCGCAATGCAACATCTTCTTCGGCAACTGAGCGCGGCAAACCGAACTTTCGTAGCTGCGTTAGCATCAGGTGCATGACACGGCGCGTCGGCTCGAAACGAGCGGCGCGCCTTCCCTTTTTCACGGAACCGCCGACATGCACCGCGACGAATTTCTCGCACTTCTCTCCCGCGAAGGTTTTCACGAAGTCGTCACGGTCACGCGCGAGCCGCACGGTTCGCTCGATGTCCACGCGCATCCGTTCGAAGCCAAGGCGCTGATCCTCGAAGGCGATGTGACGATCCGCATCGGCGAGGACGCCAGCACATATCGCGCGGGCGAGCTCTTTCATCTCGCGACGAACCTCGAGCATTCGGAGCGGTTCGGGCCGCAAGGCGTCAGCTATCTCGTCGGACGCAAATAACGACGCGATGGCGACCTCCAAAAGCAAGACCGCGCGGATTCGCGTCGGCATCGGCGGATGGACGTTCGAGCCGTGGCGCGGCACGTTCTATCCGGAAGGACTCGCGCAGAAGCGCGAGCTCGAATACGCGAGCCGCGCGCTCACCACCATCGAAGTGAACGGGACGTTCTACGGCTCGCAAAAGCCGGAGACGTTCATCAAATGGCGCGACGAGGCGCCCGACGATTTCGTGTTCTCGCTCAAGGCGCCGCGCTACGCGACGAACCGCCGTGTGCTTGCAGATGCGGGCGAAACGATCGAGCGCCTTTTTCGGCAGCGGCGTGCTCGAACTGAAGGACAAACTCGGCCCGATCAACTGGCAGTTCGCACCGACCAAGAAGTTCGATCCCGAGGACTTCGAGCGCTTTCTCGAACTGCTGCCCGCGAAAGTCGAAGGGCGCGCGATTCGTCATGCAATCGAAGTGCGGCACGAGAGTTTCTGCGATCCGGCGTTCGTCGCGCTGGCGCGGAAATATCGCGTCGCGGTCGTGATCGCGGGCGATTCGAAGTATCCGCAGATCGCAGACGTGACCGCGCCGTTCGTCTACGCGCGCATCATGGGCACGACCGACAAGCAGGCAAACGGCTACGCGAAGGCGGCGCTCGATCGCTGGACCGAGCGCGCGCGAGTCTGGGCGGCGGGCGGCTCGCCCGATGATTTGCAGACCTTCGGCCAATCCGCGCCGCCGAAAGCCGCATCGCGCGATGTCTTTCTCTACGTCATCAGCGGATTCAAGGAGCGCAATCCCGCAGCGGGGATGGCGCTCATCGAGCGGTTGAAAAAAGACTAGAAGCGCTCAGCGCACCAGGCACGGCTTCTTGTTGTCGAACTTCCAGTTCGGGATCAGATACTGCATCGCGACGCCGTCATCGCGCGCGCCGAGGCCGTGCTTCTGATACAGCTCGTGCGCCTTCGCGACTTCGTCCATATCCAGCTCGACGCCGAGTCCCGGCACTTCCGGCACCTTCACCTTGCCGCCGACGATCCGCAACGGATCGCGCGTCAAACGCTGGCCGTCCTGCCAGATCCAGTGCGTGTCGATCGCGGTGATCTTGCCCGGCGCGGCAGCGGCGACGTGCGTGAACATCGCGAGCGAAACATCGAAGTGATTGTTCGAATGCGAGCCCCACGTCAGGCCCCAGTCATTGCACATCTGCGCGACGCGCACCGAGCCCTGCATCGTCCAGAAATGCGGATCGGCGAGCGGAATATCGACCGATTGCAACTGGATCGCGTGGCCCATCTGACGCCAGTCGGTGGCGATCATGTTCGTCGCGGTCGGCAGGCCCGTCGCGCGGCGGAACTCCGCCATCACTTCGCGGCCCGAATAGCCGTTTTCCGCGCCGCACGGATCTTCCGCGTAGGCGAGCACGTCGCGTTTGTCGCGGCACAGGCGGATCGCTTCCGCGAGCGACCACGCGCCGTTCGGATCGAGCGTCACGCGCGCTTCCGGGAAACGCTCGGCGAGCGCAGTCGCCGCTTCCATTTCGGCGTCGCCCGAGAGCACGCCGCCTTTCAGCTTGAAGTCGTTGAAGCCGTAACGCGCCTGCGCCGCTTCCGCGAGGCGTACGACCGCTTCCGGCGTCAGCGCCACTTCGGTGCGCACGCGCTCCCAGTCGTCCTTGCCTTCCGCGCCGGACGCATACGGCAGATCCGTCTTGTTGCGATCACCGACGTAGAACAGATAGCCGAGCATTTCGACTTCGTCGCGTTGCTGGCCTTCGCCGAGCAGCGCCGCGACCGGCACGCCGAGATGCTGGCCGAGCAGGTCGAGCAGCGCCGCTTCGAGCGCGGTGACGGCGTGGATCGTCGTGCGCAGGTCGAAGGTCTGCAGGCCGCGGCCGCCCGCGTCGCGATCGGCGAATGCGGTGCGCACGCGGTTCAGGATCGCCTGCATGTTGCCGATCGATTGTCCGACGACATACGCGCGCGCATCGTCGATGGTCTTGCGGATACTCTCGCCGCCCGGCACTTCGCCGACGCCCGTGTTGCCCGCGCTGTCTTTCAGGATCACGATGTTGCGCGTGAAGAACGGGCCGTGCGCGCCCGACAGGTTCATGAGCATGCTGTCGCGGCCGGCGACCGGCACGACGCGCAATTCGGTGACTTTCGGAGTGGCGTTCGGTTTGACTGCGTTCGTGGACATGAGCGTGATCCTTGACAGAGATGTTGTGCGTACTAATGCGCGCTTCGATGAGCGTGAGCGGCGTCGCCGGACGGCGCGCGATCCGAGCGCCGGTTGCGCGTGAAGAAGACCGCGACGGCCGCGATCAGCGATGCGACGCCGAGCCCGTACAGGCCGCCCGACACCGAGCCGGTATGTTGTTGAAGATAGCCGAAAGTCGCGGGCGCGAAGAAGCCGCCGAGATTGCCGACCGAGTTGATGAGCGCGATTACGCCGGCCGCGACGCGCGCATCGAGATAGCCTTGCGGAATCGGCCAGAATAGCGACGACGCCGCCTTGAATCCGATCGCGGAGAAGCAGATCGCGACGAACGACAGCACCGCGTCGCCGGTCGTCGACGCGAAGAGACCGCATGCCGCGATCACCAGCGCGACGGCGACCCACGCCTGCTGGAAGCGAAAGCGCGCGGACAAGAGCGCGAAGCAGTACATCGCGACGATGGCGATCATCCACGGAATCGTGTTGTAGAGGCCGACCTGGAAATCGCTGAGGCCGCCCATCTTGCGGATGATCGTCGGCAGCCAGAAAGTCGCCGCGTAGATCGTCAGTTGAATCGAGAAGTACATGAAGCAGAACAGCACGATCTGCGGATCTTTCAGCAGCTTGATCGTCGGCAGATGACGGCCGCCGGACGCAGCTTCGCGTTCTGCCTGTTCCGATGCGATCGCGCTTTGCAGCGCGCATTGCTCGTCGGCGGACAGCCAGTGCGCGTCGCTGATGCGCGATTTCAGCAGCATCCAGCTCACGCCGCACAGGAACACGGAGAACGCGCCTTCGATCAGGAACATCCACTGCCAGCCGTGCAGGCCGAGACCTCGGATCGACAGCAAGGCGCCTGTGATCGGACCGGACAGAATCGATGCGAACGCCGAGCCGCCGAGAAAGATCGCGATCGCCTTGCCGCGCTCTTTCTGCGGCAGCCATTGCGTGAAGTAATAGACGACGCCCGGAAAGAAGCCTGCTTCCGCGATGCCGAGCAGAAAGCGCAGCACGTAGAACGAGGTTTCGTTCTGCACGAAGGCCATCATCGCCGCGACGATGCCCCACGTCCCCATGATCCGCGTGAGCCACGCGCGCGCGCCGTACTTCTGCATCAATACGTTCGACGGCACCTCGAACAGCGCATAGCCGATGAAGAACAGGCCGCTGCCCAGACCGTATGCCGCGGCGCCGATGCCGAGATCGGTCTGCAAGTGCGAACTCACGAAACCGACGTTCACGCGATCGATGTAGTTCGCGATGAACATGATGAGGAACAAGGGCAGCACGTGGCGCTTGACCTTGGAGCTGGCCGATTCGAGCAGATCGACGGCCGGCTTGGCGGAAGCTGTGTTCAAGGGGAGTCTCCTGATCGTACGATGTGGTACGTTGTCTGATGACATTTTATTGCGGTGCACCGCGCAGGCCAATCACGTGTTTACCCTCTATCGTGTAGAGGCTTATCGGCTGGTGCTTGTGCGTCTATCGAAGCAGCTCGCGCGCGGTCGGCGCATAGCTAAAACTAAGACGTCTGATGACTCGCTTAGAACGTGCGTGCCGGCGTCGGCGCGGGAATGGTGTTTCGGGGAAGTCGCGTACCGGCCGCTATGGACGCAGGACGCGCATGCGGATATTGATCTCGCGTGGAGCGAGGAGCAGACGAATCCGGCGGTGGACAACGTGCGGCGCTTCGCGATCGAGCATTTCGCGCGGATCGCGAAGCGCGCGCCGGAGACGAGTTGATACGGCGCTGCCGGCATCGCGCCGGCTGCGCTTACTTCTTGTCCTGCCCGATCTCGTGATTCGCCATGATTTCGAGCGCGCGCACCATGCCCGAGTGATCCCATCCCTTGCCGCCATTCGCCGCGCATGAATTGAACAACTGCATGCAGGTCGCGGTGTTCGGCAGCGCGACGCCGAGCGATTGCGCCGTTGCGAGCGCCAGATTCAAATCTTTCTGATGCAGCTCGATGCGAAAGCCCGGGTTGAACGTGCGCTTGGTCATGCGCTCGCCGTGCACTTCGAGAATGCGCGACGACGCGAAGCCGCCCATCAGCGCGGTGCGGACCTTCTCCGCGTCGACGCCGGCCTTCGACGCGAGCAGCAGCGCTTCGCCGACCGCTTCGATGGTCGCCGCGACGATCACCTGATTCGCGACCTTGCACACCTGTCCCGCGCCGACTTCGCCGATCAGCGAGATGTTCTTGCCCATCATGTCGAAGAGCGGCTTGACCTTGTCGAACGTGGCCTGCGCGCCGCCGACCATGATCGTGAGCGATGCGGCCTTCGCGCCGACTTCGCCGCCGGAAACCGGGGCATCGAGATAATCGGCGCCCTTCTCGCGCACCTTGGCCGCGAATTCACGCGTGGCGATCGGCGAGATCGAGCTCATGTCGACGACGATCTGCCCGCTCTTCAGCTTGCTCGCGACGCCGTTCTCGCCGAACAGCACGCGTTCGACGTCCGGCGTGTCCGGCACCATGATGAAGATCACGTCGGCTTTTTCGGCGACCGCGGCGGGCGAATCGCATGCCGTGGCGCCCGCGCCCGTCAGCTCGGCGGGCACGCCGCTGCGCGTGAATGCCGCAAGCTGGACGCCGTTCTTGAGAAGATTGGCCGCCAGGGGATTGCCCATGATGCCCAGTCCGATGAAGCCTGCCTTTTGCATGTATCGCTCCTTGATGTCGGTTTTCGATGTCGGCCCGGTAAGCGTGGCGCTCACGCCGGGATGAAATGTTTCTTCACGGCCTGCGCGGCGTTTCTGAGCAGGCCGAGATCGGCGCACACGGCGACCATGGTGCAGCCGAGCGCGAGATAGCGCTCCGCGTCGTCCTGCACGGGCGCGAGAATGCCGCTCGGCTTGCCCGCGGCGTGCGCGCGCTCGAACACATGGGCGATGACCGCCTGCACGTCCGGATGGTTCGCGTTGCCGATATGACCATACGCGGCGGCGAGATCCGACGGGCCGACGAACAGCGCATCGACGCCTTCCACCGCGATGATCTCGTCGATCGCTTCGACCGCGGCGCGGCTTTCGATCTGCACCGCGACGCTGATATTGTCGTTCGCCACCTGGAAGTAGTCCGCCACGGTGCCGTAGCGGTTCCCGCGATGCCCGACCGATACGCCGCGAATGCCGTGAGGAGGATAACGCGTCGCGGCGACCGCGCGCGCGGCGTCGGCGGCGCTGTCGACGAACGGAATCAGGAAATTGACGAAGCCGCCATCGAGCAGCTTCTTGATCGCGATGGGATCGTTCGCCTGCGGGCGCACGACAGGCGCGCTGGGGCTGTCTTTCAGGGCCATCAGTTGCGGGATGAGCGTGAGCGCGTCATTGGGCGCGTGCTCGGCGTCGAGCAGCATCCAGTCGAAGCCGACGACGCCGACGAGCTCGGTGACGATCGGACTCGCCAGCGACATCCAGCAGCCGATGAGCCTTTTGCGTTCGCGCAGCGACGTTCGGAATGTATTGGGCAGCGGTTGATACGGTGAAGATGACGGCATGAAGCCTCCCTGTGACGACGGCGATCTGAATGGAAAGCGGTACGTCCGAGAGCGGCCTATGTCATCAGACGTCTTAACACAGAGTACTTCGAAGTCGGGCTCAACCGACAGGGGCGTAAACCCTGCATTCCTTGCATTTCAGACGTTTCGTGAGGATTTTACCATCTCCTAGTTATACGATGTCTTATTTCTTTGCCGGTTGCACCGTTGGAATGGCTGAATTGACGAAAACTTCGACCGAACGGATGATGTGTCGTCGGACATCTGTAACCGCTGCTTCCCGGACTTCTGTCGAAAGCGCTACGAAGACGTCCGACGAGAACCGCAATCAGAAGAGAATCAATATGGCCAGCCTCACCGACAAAGTCGTCGCGTCCCTCTTCGGGGATATCGAACGTGGCATTCTTCGCCCCGGCGACAAAATTCCGACCGAAGTCGCGCTGATGAAGCAATTGTCGGTGAGCCGCTCGGTCGTGCGCGAAGCGGTGTCGCGCTTGCAGGCGGCCAATGTCGTCGAGACGCGGCATGGCGTCGGTACGTTCATCCGGGCGCCCGAGGATCGCGAAGCGGTGCGCCTGCAGGATGCCGATCTGTCGAGCCTCCTCGACATCATGGCGATCATCGAGTTTCGCATCGATCTGGAAGGCGCGGCGGCCGCGCTCGCCGCCGGCCGTCGCACGGACGCGCATCTCAAGCAGATCGCGGCTGCGCTCGAGCGTTTCGAGGCGCAACTGGCGAACGGCAGCACGGATGTCCTGCAACACGACATCGAATTCCATTTGCAGATCGCGCGGGCAAGCGGCAATCGCTATTTCTACGATGTGCTGAGCCAGATGGGACGCGGCGTCAGTCCGCGAACGCGTCTGGGCAAGGCGGAGATCGCGGAACTGGATCAGATCGAGCGGCTGCGCAACGTGTTCAGCGAGCACAAGGCGATCTATCAGGCGATCGTGCGCCAGGACCCCGACGATGCCCGCGCCGCGATGCGCATGCATCTGAGCAACAGCCGCGAGCGCTTCAGACAGGTACATGGCGCTGCCTGAGGCTTGAGCACGGCGTCCACGGTGCTTGAGTAAGCAAAAAGATTCGTATGTATACGTGGTAGTAGTTAACAAGCATGCCGCAAACCGGTGGATAACCGGAGATCGGCGTTATACGTCAGAGGTTTACCGATCGAACAAGTCCGGTATGGCGCGTCCGGTTTCGGATTGAAGCTGGGACAACTTTCGCGGCGCGGCGCAAGTCGTAGCGTTGTTCAGAAAGCGTCAACAGCAAACATAGTGACGTGCCAACAAGTTTGTCCACAGGCGTCAGGCCATCCGCGATTGATTCGCGAATACGATCGTCTCCATTTCATTGAGCGTCGTTGGTTCGACAGGCAAGTCATCGGCGAAGCGTCGGAAGCCCGAAGCGACCGTCGCGATCCGCTCGATCGACTGAGACGCCGTGCTCGACGCGATGCCGGTCATGCTGGCCAGCTTCATCAACTGTTCTCGCGCAGGCGCGCGCGCTTCGCCGCAGACGTCCATCTGATGCTCGCCGCCCGGCCCCTGATTGAACGTCAGGTCATATGCGGGCGAAAACATCCATCGGCCGTCGGACGCCATCACGAACGAGAAATTCTTCGAGTGATCGTCCCGGTTGTTGAAGACGACGTTGAACACGCAACGTTCGAACGCCTGCAACACTTCGCGCGCATCGCGCGTCATGAACTGCGTGAGTCGCAACAACGTCACGTAGTCCATTTGGGGAACGCGGAAATCCGCATGCGCGACGCCCGCCGCGGTGTGCATCGGGATGCGCATGCCGCCCGAGCGATCGAATCGCTCGATGCCGAAAGCGGACAGCGACGGAGCAAGATCGAAGTATCGCGTGACCGGCATCCGGAGTTCGCACGCGGCGGCGATCGCGCCGTACATCGCCTCGACGGCGCACACTTCTTTCGGCTCGTGCTGCGCGGGAAACTTGACGAGCCAGGGCACGCCCGCGCCGCTCTCCGTGTTCGACACGCGGTCGCTCGCTGCATCGTAGTTGACCAGCACTTTTGGGCGCGCGCCATGCGGAGAGCCGCCCATCAGCGCGAGCTCGCGAAGCACGGCTTCGCTGCCGTCTTCCATGACTTGCCGGACTTCGCGCGCGAGCGTCAGCAGTTGGACGTCGTGCGGGGCCAGTTCGTCGCCCGTGGCTGGTTCGAACGTCAGCGCGCCCATCGCTTTTTCGCCGATGAAAGCAAGCCGGTCGAGGGGCGATAACCGTCGAGGCTCCAGACCTTGCTTGCGGAAAAGCCGGTCCATCAGCAGCATGCCCCAGCCGTCGGGCAGCGCATCGCTCACGAGACCGGGCAGCCGAAGCTGATGCGCGGGAAAATCGCCGAAGCTGCCGGAGCCCAGTGGAAGCTTGAACGGAGATGGCTGGAGCCCTCGTGCGAGCGCCGCCGCCGAATATTCGAACAGCAGGTCGCGGCCATCGTCGGCCAGTTGCCCCAGTTCGAAACGCTCGCCATAGCCCGCGTAGATGACGCTCAGTTTTTTCATGACTGCGACCGCGATGCGCGTTGCCGTTTGATACTGGCTTTTTCCATCGCCTTGATGGATCGTGGCTTCAACTCGAACAATGCGTCGAAGTTGCCTGCAAGTCCGAGCGCCACTGCGACGCGAATGAAGTTATCGAGCGTGGCGGCGCCGTTTCGTTCGATGTTGCGCAGCGCACGCTCCGAGATCCCGGCGCGAGCCGCGAGTTCGGCTTGCTGGAGATTTTGCGCAAGCCGATGCGCTCGAAGGCGCTGACCCAACTCGTCGGAAATTTCGCTGGAACTGGCGAGATCAAAGTTCATATCGGTGCCGGTTACGGTGCAATTTAGGCTGTAAACGGCATGATATTAACGGTTATCTGGTAGCACGTCGAGACGAATAATCGGCATTTTAATACCGGTTGCGTTCATCGTCCCCAAAAACAGAAGCGCCTCCGAAGAGGCGCTTTCCAAGGCATCAAAACCCGCCGCGAGCGGTTATTCCACCGTCACCGACTTCGCCAGATTCCGCGGCTTATCGACGTCCGTCCCGCGCGCGCACGCCGTGTGATACGCGAGCAACTGCAACGGCACCACGTGCAGGATCGGCGACAGCGCCCCATAGTGCTCCGGCATGCGGATCACATGAATGCCGTCTTCGCTGACGATGCGCGTATCCGCATCGGCGAACACATACAGGTCACCGCCGCGCGCCCGCACTTCCTGCATGTTCGACTTCAGCTTTTCAAGCAGTGCGTCGTTCGGCGCGACGGTCACGACCGGCATCGCTTCGGTCACCAGCGCGAGCGGCCCGTGCTTCAGTTCGCCCGCCGGATACGCTTCGGCGTGAATGTACGAAATTTCCTTCAGCTTCAGCGCGCCTTCGAGCGCGATCGGATAGTGCAGGCCGCGCCCGAGGAACAGCGCGTTTTCCTTGCGCGCGAACTCCTCCGACCACGCGATGATCTGCGGCTCCAGCGCGAGCACGCTGTTCAGCGCAGCCGGCAAATGCCGCAACTGCGTGAAGTACGCGGCCTCCTGCTTCGCATTCACATGACCGCGCATCTTCGCGAGCGTCACCGCGAGCACGAACAGGCCGACGAGCTGCGTCGTGAACGCCTTCGTCGATGCGACGCCGATCTCCGTGCCCGCATGCGTCAGGAACGCGAGCTCGGTCTGGCGCACCATCGCGCTCGTCGCGACGTTGCACACCGCGAGCGTGTGCTTGTGGCCGAGCGATTGCGCGTGCTTCAGCGCCGCCAGCGTGTCGGCGGTTTCGCCCGACTGCGAGATCGTGACGACCAGCGCCTTCGGATTCGGCACCGACTCGCGATAGCGATACTCGCTCGCGATCTCGACCTGCGTCGGAATCTTCGCGATGGATTCGAGCCAGTATTTCGCCGTCAGGCCCGAGTAGTAGCTCGTGCCGCACGCGAGAATCAGAAGGCTGTCGACGTTCGCGAATGCGTCGCGCGCAGCTTCGCCGAACAGGCTCGGATCGAACTGATCGGCTTGCGGGATCGTGTCGGTGATCGCGCGCGGCTGCTCGAAGATTTCCTTCTGCATGAAGTGGCGATACGGTCCGAGTTCGACCGCGCCGCCGTATGCCGTCACCACGCGTACTTCGCGCTCGGCGGGCAGACCTTCACGATCGACGATCTTCACGCCTTCCAGCCCGATCTCGACGACATCGCCTTCTTCGAGGAACGCGAAGCGGTCGGTGCTGCCCGCGAGCGCGAGCGCGTCGGACGCGAGGAAGTTCTCGCCCTCGCCCACACCGACGACGAGCGGCGAACCCTGACGCGCGCCCACCACGGTATGCGGCTGATTGCGATGCATCACCGCGATCGCATACGCGCCGTGCAACTGCTTGACCGCCTCGCGCACGGTCTGGAACAGATCGCCGCGATACATGCTGTGAATCAGATGCGCGATGACCTCGGTGTCCGTCTGCGACACGAACTCGTAGCCCTTGCCCTTGAGCATCTCGCGCAGCGACTCGTAGTTCTCGATGATGCCGTTATGCACGAGCGCGACGGTATCGCGCGAGAAGATCGGGTGCGCGTTGTCGGTGACCGGCGCACCGTGCGTCGCCCAGCGCGTATGCGCGATGCCTGTCATGCCGCCGAGATTCGAATCGCGCACTTGCGCGTCGAGATCCGACACGCGAGCGACACTGCGCGCACGGCGCGGCTCGCCGTTGCTCAGTACAGCCACGCCGCACGAGTCGTAACCGCGATACTCGAGGCGGCGCAGACCTTCGACCAGCACCGGGACGATGTTACGTTGCGCTACCGCGCCGACAATTCCGCACATGGCCTTTATCCTTTGATACTTGCATTCGAAAGCGCGGTGCACGAAGCGCCGCGCGCGCTGGGCTGAATCTTCACGACAGCCTTACGACTTCTTCTTCACCGGACGCTTGTAGTCCGTCTTGCTAATCTGGATCTTCTCGTTGAGCACCAGTTCGCCTTCTGCGACATCCTTCCAGACGGTCGTGCCCGCCGCGATCGTCACTCCACGGCCGACGCGCACAGGCGCCACGAGTTGCGTATCCGAGCCGATGAAGACATCGTCCTCGATCACCGTGCGATGCTTGTTCGCGCCGTCGTAGTTGCAGGTGATCGTGCCCGCGCCCACGTTCACGCGCGCGCCGATATCCGAATCGCCGATATACGTGAGATGGTTCGCCTTCGAGCCATGCCCGAGCACCGCGTTCTTCACTTCGACGAAGTTGCCGACGTGCGCTTCATCGGAAAGCTTCGCGCCTGGACGCAGCCGCGCGTACGGGCCGAGCACGACATTCGCGCCCGCCGATGCGCCTTCGATATGCGTGTACGCATCAATCCGCGTGCCCGCGCCGATCGTGGCGTCGCGGATCACACAGTTCGGGCCGACCGTCACGTTGTCGGCGAGCGTCACGCGCCCTTCGAACACGCAGTTCACGTCGATCGACACGTCCGCGCCGCATTCGAGCGTGCCGCGCACGTCGATGCGCGCCGGGTCCATCAACGTGACGCCCGCGTCGAGCAGCGCGTTCGCCACGTTGCGTTGGTGGATGCGCTCAAGTTCCGCGAGCTGGATCTTGCTGTTCACGCCGAGCGTTTCCCATTCGGCGTCCGGCTGCGCGGTGACGACTTCCACGCCCGAATCGATGGCGCGCTCGACCACGTCGGTCAGATAGAACTCGCCTTGCGCGTTGTCGTTCTTAAGCGACGCGAGCCACGTTTCGAGCGTGCGCGTCGGCGTGATGACGATGCCGGTGTTGATTTCCGCGATGCGCCGCTCTTCCTCGCTCGCATCTTTCTGCTCGACGATCTTCTTCACCTTGCCCGCCGCGTCGCGCACGATGCGCCCGTAGCCGGCCGGATCATCCACCGTCACCGTCAGCACGCCGTAACGCTCGGCGCCCGCGGCGTCGATCAGGCGGGTAAGCGTGCTCGCGCGCGTGAGCGGCACGTCGCCGTACAGCACGAGCGTGGGAACCGACGGATCGAGAAGCGGCAATGCCTGCTGCACGGCGTGGCCCGTGCCGAGCTGCTTGTCCTGCAGCGCGAACTGCACGTCCGGGGCCCCGACCGCCTCGCGGACTTTGTCCGCGCCATGCCCGACGACGACGACGAGCCGCGTCGGCGACAGCGTCCGCGCGGTATCGATGACGTGCGCGAGCAATGGCCTGCCGGCCAGTGGATGAAGAACTTTCGGCAGGGCGGAGCGCATGCGCTTGCCCATGCCGGCAGCCAGAATCACGATGTTCATCGCTGGAAGCCTTGCTGGTAAGACGAGCCGCCAATATAACAAGCGGCTCCGTGACGCAGTGCGGCGTAAACCACGCTGCGCCTTATTGAATGAAGGTTACAGATCGTCGAACTGCACAATTGAAACCGCGCCGGTCGATCCTGACGGTTCGCTTGCACACGGTTCCTCGTCGAAGGCGATATCGCCTTGCGGATCGGCAACGCCTGTCGCGCGCAGATCGCCGAACGGAAACAGCTTGCTGTCCATCAGATGCGACGGCACCACGTTCGACAGCGCGTTGAACATGTTCTCGATGCGTCCCGGAAAGCGCTTGTCCCATTCGCGGATCAGCGCCTTCATCTCCGCGCGCTTCAGGTTCGGCTGGCTGCCGCACAGGTTGCACGGAATGATCGGGAATTCGCGGAGTTCGGCGTATTTTTCCAGATCCGTCTCCTTCACGTAGGCGAGCGGACGGATTACGACATTCTTGCCGTCGTCGGATTGCAGCTTGGGCGGCATACCCTTCAGCTTGCCGCCGTAGAACATGTTGAGCAAGAGCGTCTGGAGGATGTCGTCGCGATGATGCCCGAGCGCGATCTTGGTCGCGCCAAGCTCGCCCGCCACGCGATACAGAATGCCGCGGCGCAGGCGCGAGCACAGCGAGCACGTCGTCTTGCCTTCGGGCACGAGCCGCTTGACGATGCTGTACGTGTCCTGATTCTCGATATGAAACGGAATATCCAGCTTGGCCAGATACTCCGGCAGCACGTGCTCCGGGAAGCCCGGCTGCTTCTGGTCGAGATTCACCGCGACGATCTCGAAGTCGATCGGCGCGCGCTCGCGCAGGCGCATCAGGACGTCGAGCATCGCGTAACTGTCTTTGCCGCCCGACAGGCACACCATGACCTTGTCGCCTTGCTCGATCATGTTGAAGTCGCCGATCGCCTCGCCGACCTGCCGCGCGATGCGCTTGAACAGCTTGTTGTTCTCGTACGCTTCCTTCTGCTGGCGCCGGGTCAACGCTTCACGCGCGGGCTTTTCGTCCGCCACGGTTTCGACTGCGTCACGCGCGTTCATGCTCGTTCCTCTTTGATGCGAAAGACTTCGACGCCTACCGCGTCGCAGTCGGGATAGACGTCGGGCTTTTCCGTCGATACGGCCACCGCGCGCACGTTCGGATGCGCGAGCAGGGCGGCGGCGACGTCGTCGCACAGCGTTTCCTGCAGGTGAATGTGGCCCTGCTTCACGCGCGCGCCGATGGTCGAGCGCATGAAGTCGTAATCGACGACTTCGGACAACTTGTCTTCGACGGGCGTCGACAGCGCGAGCGGCACGAACAACTCGACGTTGATGACGACGCGTTGCTCGCCGCGCTTCTCGAAGTCATGCACGCCGATGTTGATGCGCACTTCGTAGTTGCGCAGAAAAAGCCGGCGGCAATCCGTCAGCCGGGGATGCGAAAGTGCGGCAAGCATGTGGGTTCCAATATTCAATAACGCGTTTCAGGGCTTCTGCGCGCCGATCATGTACATCACGTCGCGCGGGCTCGGCACGAGGTGCTGGCCGCCGTCGACGACGAGCGTCGTGCCGGTCACGCCGTGCGCGTTCGCGAGATAGCACGCGGCCTGCGCGACGTCGTCGACCGTCGATGCGCGATTGAGCGGCGTCACGCGATGCGCCGACTCGAACGACGCGGGCGTCTGTCCGGCGGAAATCAGCGTCAAACCGGGCGCAAGTCCGGCGACGCGCAGCTTCGGCCCGAGCGCCTGCGCGAGCGCGACGGTGGCGTTGTCGAGCGCGGCCTTCGTCAGCGTGTACGACAGGTAATCCGGATTCATGTTGTAGAGCTTCTGGTCGAGCACGTTGATGACGACGCCGCGTAGCGTGCGATCTTCGGCGGCGGCGTCGGGCGTGATCGCGTGCAGCATGCGCGCGAGCGTGAGCGGCGCGGCGACGTTGACGGCGGTCATTTCCAGCAGCTTCGCGTAGCCGAAGTCGACGGCCGTGTCTTCGTCGAAGCGCGACGCGCAATTCACGATGCAGTTCAGTCCGCCGAACGCCTCGACGCACGCCGGCACGAGCCGCTCGACTTCCGTTTCGACTGCGAGATCCGCTTTCAGCGCGACCGCGCGCCGCCCGAGCGCTTCGATATCCGTGACGGTGGCGTGCGCCTCGCGTTCCGATTCGCCGTAGTGCACGGCCACGTCCCAGCCTTGCCGCGCGAATTCCAGCGCGACGCCACGCCCGATGCGCTTCGCCGCGCCCGTCACCAGCACGGCGCGGGAATGCGAAACGGGAGCCAAAGACGGCGAGTTGACGGAAGAAAACGGCGTGGAAGCGCTCATTTACAATACTGGGATGAATCCGAATGCCAGACAAACCGATAGTTTACCTGCTCCCGGCCCCGACGCGCTCGCGCAGTCCGAAGCGCTTTCAGACCTGATTCGGGGGCGCATCGCCGCGGCGGGCGGCTGGTTGCCGTTCGACCGCTACATGGACCTCGCGCTATACGCGCCCGGCCTTGGCTATTACGGCGGCGGAGCGATGAAGTTCGGCCGCCGCGCCGAAGACGGAAGCGACTTCGTCACCGCGCCGGAGCTGTCGCCGCTGTTCGCGAAAACGCTCGCGCGCCCCGTCGCACAGGCTTTGCGGCAAAGCGGCACGCGTCGGCTGATGGAATTCGGCGCGGGCACGGGCAGGCTCGCCGCGGGCCTTCTGACCGCGCTCGCCGAACTTGACGTAGGTTTCGACAGCTATGCGATCGTCGATCTTTCCGGCGAATTGCGCGCGCGACAGCGCGAGACCATCGAGAAGCACGCGCCGTTGCTCGCTGCGAAGGTGACATGGCTGGACGCGCTGCCCGAGGCGTTCGAAGGCGTCGTGATCGGCAACGAAGTGCTCGATGCGATGCCGGTGCGCCTCGTCGTTCGCAAGCTCGGCGCGTGGCATGAGCGCGGCGTCGTCGTGCTGAACGACCGTTTTGCCTTCGATGACCGGCCGATCGCGCCGGATGCGCAGGTCGAACTGATCGATGCCGCCATCGACGAAGTCAGCGACGAGCCGTTCGCGGAATACATCACCGAGACGCATGAGGCTGCGCTTGCCTTCACGAAGACCGTCTGCACGATGCTTACGCGCGGCGCGGCGGTTTTCATCGACTATGGTTTCCCGCGGCGCGAGTTTTATCATGCGCAGCGCGCAGCGGGGACGCTGATGTGTCATTACCGGCATCGCGCGCACGCGGACCCGTTTCTGTATCCGGGGTTGCAGGACATCACCGCGCACGTCGAGTTCACGGGCATCGCGGAAGCGGGCGTGGAGACCGGCGCCGATTTGCTCGGCTTTACGTCGCAGGCGCGGTTTCTGATGAACGCGGGCATCACCGATGTTTTGAGCGATCTCGATCCCGCCGATGTGAAGCGTTTTTTGCCTGCTGCAAACGCGGTTCAGAAGCTGCTTTCCGAGGCCGAGATGGGCGAGCTTTTCAAGGTGATCGCGTTTTCGCGAGGCATTCCCGGGGTGCTCGACGCGTTCGCCGCGGGCGATCGTTCTCACACACTATGAGTGCGCGATCATGATCCGCTGGCTGCTCACGACGTTCATCGCGCTTGCGATTCTTTCCGGCTCGCTGCCGTGGCTCAGGAAGTTTGGCATCGGGCGGCTGCCGGGGGATTTCACGCTGCGGATCTTTGGGAAGGAATATTCGTTTCCGTTCATGTCGACGTTGTTGTTGTCGATAGTGCTTTCTTTGATTGCGCGGGCGCTTTGAGGATTGTGGTTTGTGGGCTTGGGTTTGTTGCCGGATCCCGGATTCGCGTCGGTTTATTAGCACTGCCCCGCCCCGCACAGGGCCGAAGCTAATATACCGACACGAAAACGGGATCTAGCGAAACAAAAAAACATCAACCACCGATAGCACCCTTAACCGCCGCAACGCGAGCATCATGCACGGCATCCTTGATCCTGGAAGGCTCATCGGCACAAGCCTGCGCCACCGCCCCCGCATCGACAGCCCGCGCAGCAACCAACGCCTCCCTCAACCGCTCAGCCTGCGGATAAGGCTGAAGCTCCAACCCAAGCCGCCCCCGGGCATCGGCAACACAGGCTTGCAACGCCTCAGCAAACCGCGCCGGTTTCCGCAACGCATCGGAGCGTTCAAAAAGGCGCACAAGGGCCGCCGCGCCCATATCCATCACGCGATGAATATTGCCGTGCTCCCGCGCGACGAGCATCGCCAGATCGCGGCACTCGTTCGGCACACGCAGACGCTCGCACAACGGCCGCAACAAATCGACGCTGCGTCCTTCATGGCCGATGTGTCGCGGCAAGATATCCTCGGGCGTCGTCGCCTTGCCGAGATCGTGCGTCAGCGCCGCAAAGCGCACCGGCAACGCGAAACCCTGCGACGCGGCGTAGTCCAGCACCATCATCACGTGCACGCCGGTATCGACTTCCGGGTGATAGTCGGCGCGCTGCGGCACGCCCCACAACGCATCGACCTCGGGAAGAATGCGCGCGAGCGCGCCGCAGCCGCGCAACACCGCGAACATGCGCGACGGCTTCTTCTCCATCAATCCACGCGACACTTCCTGCCAGACGCGCTCGGGAACGAGCGCATCGACTTCGCCCGCCGCGACCATCTTCTTCATGAGCTCCGCGGTTTCCGGCGCGACATCGAAATCGGCGAAACGCGCGGCGAATCGCGCGACGCGCAATATGCGCACCGGATCTTCGATGAACGCATCGCCCACATGCCTGAACAGCTTGTTCTTCAGGTCGCTTCGCCCGTCGAACGGATCGATCACCGGGCCGGTGAGCTCGCCCGCCGGCGTCACCTCGCGCGCCATCGCGTTGACCGTGAGATCGCGCCGCGCCAGATCTTCCTCGAGCGTGACATCCGGCGAATAGTAAAACTGAAAGCCGTGATAGCCCGCCGCCGTCTTGCGCTCGGTGCGCGCGAGCGCGTATTCCTCATGCGTCTCGGGATGCAGAAACACCGGAAAATCCTTGCCGACCGGGCGATAACCCTGCGCCACCATCTGCTCCGGCGTCGCGCCCACGACGACGTAATCGCGATCCATGACCGGCACGCCAAGCAGTTCATCGCGGATCGCGCCGCCGACTGCGTAGATGTTCATCGCGCGCCCTCGCGCGCCCCGTCGATCCACGCCGCGACCGCCGGCAGCGCCGTGATGCGCTTGCCGTATTCGAGCGACGTCGCACTCAGTTTCGGCGCGTAGGTGTTGAAGCGCATGACGACCGGCGCGAACATCGCGTCCGCGATGCAGAATTCGCCGAAGAGAAACGGCCCGCCCGATTTCCCGAGACACTCGGCCCAGATCGCCTCGATGCGCGCAATGTTCGCGAGCACGTCCGGCGTCGCGCCCGTGCCCGGCGCGTGCGTGGTGATTTCCATCGGCATGTTCTGGCGCAGGTCCGCGAAGCCCGCATGCATCTCCGCGCTGACGCTGCGGGCGCGCGCGCGGGCAGCAGCCTCGCGCGGCCACATCGCGTGCCAGGGATGCATCTCGGCAATCGTCTCGGCGATCGCAAGCGATTCCCACACGGCATCGCCCGCATCGGTGACGAGGCACGGCACCTTGCCGGACGGCGAGACTTCGAGAATCTTCGACTTCGTGTCGGGCTGGCCCAGGCGGATCAGCGTCTCTTCGAACGGAATGCCGAAATGCTTCAGCAGAATCCAGGGACGCATCGACCAGGAAGAATTGAACTTGTCACCGATTACGAGTTTCATGCGATCAGAAAAAGAGGATTAACGATGCGCCGTAGCGCGAAAAGCGTTGAAGCGCGAGCGCGACGAATTGCCCGTCAGATACAGCGGCGCAATCGTCTCGATGCTCGCCGGCTCGTCGATGCCCAGTTCCGGCGAAAGCGGCCCGCTCGCGACGCTCGGCGTCTTCATCGAATCGAGATTGTCGCGCGAGATGATCGGTTGGCCGGGCGCCAGTTCCATCGTCATCGCCTGCAGGCGGCCGAGGCTTTCCGGCAGCTTGATAATGCGCGAATGCTTGCCGATGGTCGCGCCTGAAAAGCGCACGAGCTCCGCGAGCGTGTACACGCTCGGGCCCGCGAGCTCGTAGACCTGACGGTTCGCGGCGTCGAGGTCGAGCACGTTGACGATCGCCTTCGCCACGTCGCCGACGAACACGGGCTGGAACTCGGCGTCGGCGCACGCCAGCGGAATTACCGGGAACACGCGCTCCAGAAACGCAAACTGGTTGAGCAGATTGTCCTCGGGACCGAACACGACGGAACTGCGAAAGATAGTCCAGTCGAGTCCCGATTCGCGCATGATCTTCTCGCCATCGCCCTTCGAGCGCAGATACATGCTCGGGCCGTGAGGATCGGCGCCGATCGCGCTCATATGCAGCAAACGCCGCACGCCCTTCGCTTCGCACGCGGCGGCGATCTTGCGCGGCAGCTCGACATGCGCCTTCGCGAATTCCGGGCCATACGGATCGTCGCGCCGCCCTTGAAGAACGCCGACGAGATTGATCACCGCATCGCTCTGATCGATGAACGCGGCGAGTTTGACGGGATCGTGAACATCGATTTCGATGACATCGACGGGCAGCAGCGTGAGATGCGCGGCGTTGACGCGCCGCCGCGTCGCGATGCGCACGGTCTTGCCGAGATCGACGAGCGCATTGACGAGATGGCTGCCGATGAAACCCGAACCGCCGATCAGCGCTACATGTTGGTGTCGCATAGTTCGCCTCTTGGTCGCGGCCTGAAGAATGCGGCTCGAGTTCAGAACGGCAGGGCCGAAAATGAAAACGCCCGCGCGTCCTGTCATTCGACGCGCGGGCGTGAGCTTCGCTGCGGGACGGTCAGGGAGCGATGTAGCCCAGACGCGCCTTCAACGACTGCGGACGGCCTTCGAACAATGCCGCGTAATACACGGTGTTCGACAGCACGTTTTTCACGTAATCGCGAGTCTCGGTGAACGGGATCGTTTCAGCAAAAACCGCGCCCTCCACGGGTGCGCGCAAGTCCTGACGCCACTGCTTCGGTCGCCCCGGACCGGCGTTGTAGCCGGCAGTGGCGAGCACGGGCGAGTTGTCGAATTGATTGTAGATCATCGACAGGTAATTCGTGCCGAGCAGGATGTTCGTGTTGATGTCGTTCATCTGCGCGCGCGACACCGGACCGAGCCCAATCTTCTTCGCGACGAGCTGCGCCGTGCCGGGCATCAACTGCATCAAACCGCCCGCGCCCACTTCCGACTTCGCGTTGATGATGAAGCGCGATTCCTGGCGAATCAGCCCGTATGCCCATTCGATGTCGAGACCGGTGTTCTGCGCATCGCGCTCGACGATATCGCGGAACGGCGACAGATACCGCAGCGAGAAATCGTGCTCGGTCTTGGTCTTGTCGGCGGTGTTCACGGTGCGGTCGAACATCTCGATGCGCTTCGCATACTGCGCGGCCGCGATCAACTGGCGGTCGGTCATCGTGCGCAGCGGCCAGTTCCATTCCCGGTTTCCTTCGAGCCGCATGTTGAGCGCATAGAAACGCTGCGACAGCGCGAAGCCGGGCACGGACTGCATCTGCGCGATTTCCGCATCCGATACGGTCGTGCGCGGCGGCACCGTGATCTTCTGGCCGAGTTCTTCGAGCGCGAGCTGGCCGTAGAAGTTGTATTGATCGGCGATGGTCTGGAATTCCTGATTCGCCGTGGCCGCGTCGCCCGCCTGCTTCAGCGCACGCGCGTGCCAGTAAACCCACGCGGGCTGCGAGCGCAGCGTGGGCGGCATCTGTTCGATGGACCAGCGCACCATGTTCCAGTCGCCGACGAACAGCGCGCTTCTCGTGCGCCATTCATAAGCCGGGTTCGACAACTGCGCGTTCGCCGACAGCCGGAACCAGTCCGCTGCCGACGGCATGCGCTTGATCGCCGCCTGATAGCCGATCGTGCCCCAGCCGGTCGCGCGCTCGGCGGGCGTCAGGCTCGGCGCGACGGAGCTGAACGTGGCCGCGGCCATCGCCGGATCGTTGCGGGCCATGCGCGTGATCGCAAGCAGCGTGAGCTGATGCGCCGGCGTATTGGGCATCACGCCGCGCGCGAGATAGAGGGGCGGCTTGTTGACGGCGTCGTCGAAGAGCGTGTCCTTCGGCTTTTCCTGGCCGAGCGCATCCACGATGTTCGAGCCCGTGGACGTGTAGTTCTGCTCGTAGGCGAGGCGGATCTGCTGCCAGATGTCGTCGCTGGTGAACTGGCCCGACTCGGCGAGCGCGCCGATCAGATCGACGCAGCCGTCGCCGTACCATTTCGGCTCGACGAGCAGCGCGCGCGCCGCGTCCGCGACGTTCTCGCCGCGCGACAAACGCGCTTCGAGCGCATAGCACTTGACTTGCGTATCGTCGTTCAGAACGAAACGCGAGTACTGCTGCTCGAAGTTCTTCCAGTCGTGACGGCTGCCGAGCACGACGAGATAGTCATTGCGCAAGCGGTCGGCGATCGCCTGGCCGTCGTAGCGCTGCAGGAACGAGAGCACCGGCGCGTCGGGCGCGTCGATGCGCGCGTGGCCTTGCGAATCGAAGAGCTGCGGCTTGATCGTGAAGTATTCGATGTAGCTCGGCGCCGGATAGTCCGGAATCTGCGCGGCGAGCGCGGCGGCCTTGCCGGCATCGTTCGCGCGCGCGGCGTCGCGCAGCTGCATGAAGATGCGGTCATCGGAGCCGGGCGAAAAATCAGCGTCGGGACGGACGGCGGAAGCCGTTCCGCAAGCGACGAGCGTCACTGCGGCAAGGGCTGCGCCGACCGCAAGATATACTCGGTTGAGGCGTTTTGACATCGTTATTTCTGGAGCGCGAATGGTCTTGAACCGGGTCCTGAGTTCGGAGGAAAGCATAGCACGCAACGTTTGCGATCAACCCAAGAGCGAGCCTAAAAGCGCCCTGCGCGCAACGCTTCTCGCGACCCGCGAGGCGCAAAGCGAGCAGGCCGGCCAGGTCGCGAAGAACGCGGCGCTGGCGGTGCGCATCGAGGAAATGCTCGCGCGGCACGACGCGCGGTGCGTCGGCCTGTACTGGCCGGTCGCGGGCGAGTTCGACGCGCGCGCCGCGATGACGCGCTGGCTCGCCGCCGACGCAACCCGCGGCGCAGCGTTGCCGGTGGTCGTGAAGCCGCATGCGCCGATGGTCTTTCACGCGTGGAGCGCACATGCGCCGATGAAGGAAGGCCGCTATCGGATTCCGGTGCCCGCCGAAGAAAAAGTCGTGGTGCCGGACTTGCTGCTGATTCCGTGCGTCGGTTTCGATGCGCATCGGTATCGTCTGGGCTACGGCGGCGGTTACTACGACCGCACGCTCGCCGCGTGGCCGGACGCGAAACGGCCGGTGACCATCGGCATCGCGTACGAATCGGGCAAATGCGGTGCGTTGCCGCGCGAGACGCACGACATGCCGCTCGACGCGATCCTGACCGAATCCGCGATCTATTAAAGCGATGCCGCCGCGCGCGCGGCGGTATCGTAGAGACCGGACGCATTGCGCATCAATTGCGCGGCCTCGCCGATCTGCTCGTTGGTGAGGCCGCTTTCGCGCAGCGTCTCGATGAGGCACGCCTCGCGCACTTCGCGATATTTGCCGCAAAGCTCGCGCCCCGCCGCGGTCGCGGAAAAGAACACTTCCTTGCCCGACTTCTCGCTTTGCACATAGCCGCGGGCGACGAGTTTCTTCAATGCATACGTGGCAACGTGCGTGTCCTCGATGTTCAGCACGAAGCAGATGTCTGCGAGCTTCTTCTTGCGGTCGCGATGGCTCACGTGATGCAGCAGCGACACTTCCACCGCCGTCATGTCCTTCGCGCCCGCCGCGGACATGCAGCGCACCATCCAGCGATTGAACGCGTTGCCGGCCATGATGAGCCCGTATTCGAATTCAGACAGTTCCGCGCTGGCTTCGGAGACGAGATGCTCGGACGAAACGATCTTGGTGGGATGGCGCGGCATGGCGGGGACCGATGTGAAGTGCGTTGGAGTGTAGCGCAACGTCTTTTTACGAGCGAAAAGAGCGCCTCGGCGAAAACGTTAATTGATAATTTCTTGATAATTTATTGACAATGTAACATTCTGCGATGGCGTGAAGTCGATCGAACCGACGATTTTCGCGTTTTGCAAAGGCAATCGAAGGCATGACGAAACCACGAATCCACCCCTTGGGCGACACCGCGCTCGTGTGCGAAGCCGCGCCGCCCGCCACGCTCGACTGCCAGCGCCGCGTGTGGGCGCTGGCGGAGCACGCGCGCCTGATGCCGCACGTCGTCGAAGTGGTGCCGGGCATGAACAATCTGACGATCGTGTTCGATCCGCTCGAAGCGGACTACGAAACGCTCGCCGCGCAACTGGAAACCGGCTGGGACGCAGCTCAGGCGACCGACATGGACAGCAGCGAAATCGAGATCCCGGTGCGCTACGGCGGCGCCGAGGGTCCCGATCTCGCCGCGCTCGCGAAACACACGGGCTTGTCCGTCGACGAAGTGGTGAAACGCCATACGCAAGCAGAATATGTCGTGTTCTTTCTGGGCTTTCAGCCGGGCTTCGCCTATCTCGGCGGACTCGATCCCGCGCTCGCGATGCCGCGCCGCGCCGAGCCGCGTCTGGAAGTGCCGGCGGGATCGGTGGGAATCGGCGGGGCGCAGACGGGGATATATCCGGCGGCGTCGCCGGGCGGCTGGCAATTGCTCGGGCGCACGGAGCTGAAACTTTTCGATCCAGCCAGAAATCCGCCGACGCTCATGCAGCCCGGCGACCGCGTGCGCTTCACGGCGCTGGAGGTGCGCGCATGATCGACGTGATTCGCGCGGGCGTGCTCACGTCCGTGCAGGATTTGGGCAGGCGCGGCTACCGGCATCTGGGCGTGAGCGCGGGCGGCGCGCTCGATGCGCTGTCGCTGGAAATCGGCAATCGCATCGTCGGCAATAAACCGGATGCGGCGGGCATCGAGGTGACGTTCGGGCCGACCGTGCTGCGCTTCAAACACGCGACGCGCGTCGCGATCACCGGCACGGATTTCGGCGCGACGCTCGACGACAAGCCGGTGTATTCATGGTGGAGCCTGCCGGTGCGCGCGGGCCAGGAACTGACGCTGCGCGCGGCGAAGCGCGGCATGCGCTGCTACGTGGCGATCGCGGGCGGCATCGACGTCCTGCCGATGCTCGGCTCCCGCTCGACCGACCTCGCCGCGTGCTTCGGCGGTCTCGGCGGACGCGCGCTGCGCGACGGCGACCGCTTGCCGGTCGGCGTGCCGCAGCCGCATAAGGGCATTGCGTTCTCGCCGGAAGAACCTGCGTTCGGCGTGAAAGCGCCGGCGTGGTGCAAGTTCGTTATCGTCGACGAACCCGTGCGGCGCGGACGTCATTCGCCGAGCCTCGCGTGGGCGCTGCCGGTCCGCGTGCTGCGCGGGCCGGAATACGACAGCTTCAGCGACGCGGCGCAAAAGAGTTTCTGGAACGAGGAGTGGACGATCACGCCGAACAGCAACCGCATGGGCTTTCGCCTCGCGGGCACGGCGCTCGAGCGCAGGGAGAAGATCGAACTGCTGTCGCACGCGGTCTTGCCCGGCACGGTGCAGGTGCCGCCGAACGGCCAGCCGATCGTGCTGATGGGCGATGCGCAGACGACGGGCGGCTACCCGAAGATCGGCGCGGTCATCAAGGCGGATCTGTGGAAGCTCGCGCAGGTGAAGCTGAACGGCGGCGTGCGCTTCATCGAAACGTCGGTGGAAGAGGCGCGCCGCGCGCTTGCCGAGGAACGGCAATACGTGAGCCAGGTGGAAACGGCCATCGCGATGCACGAGGAGCGCATCGCGCGGGCGGGCGCCTGAATCGAAAGCCGCGCGGCAGACGCGACGCATCACACTCAACATTCAACGGGACGACCGAAACATCATGGAAATCGATCTCAATGCCGATCTCGGCGAAGGCTGCGGCTCCGACGAAGCGCTGCTCGATCTCGTGAGTTCAGCGAACATCGCGTGCGGCTGGCATGCCGGCGGCGCCACCGCGATGCGCGACTGCGTGCGCTGGGCCGTGGAAAAAGGCGTCGCCATCGGCGCGCATCCGAGCTTCAACGATCCCGAGAATTTCGGCCGCAAGGAAATGGACCTGCCGCCCGAGGAAATCTACGCGGGCGTGCTGTATCAACTGGGCGCGCTGTCGGCGATCGCGCAGGCGGAGGGCGGGCGCATCGCGCACGTGAAGCCGCACGGCGCGCTCTACAACCAGGCGGCGCGCAGTCCCGAAATCGCCGATGCGATCGTCTCCGCCGTGCACGACTTCGACCCGTCGCTGCTCGTGTTCGGGCTCGCGAACAGCGGGCTCGTCGAAGCGGCGCGGCGCGCGGGGCTGGCCGCGATCGAGGAAGTGTTCGCGGACCGCGGCTATCGCGCGGACGGCTCACTCGTGCCGCGCAAGGAGCCGGGCGCGCTGCTCGACGACGAAAACGTCGTGCTCGACCGCACGCTCGCGATGGTGCGCGAGCAGCGCGTGCAGGCCGTGTCGGGCGAATGGGTGGCCCTCAACGCGCAGACGATCTGCCTGCATGGCGACGGCGCGCACGCGCTGGATTTCGCCCGCCGCATTCGTGGCGCGCTCGCCGATGCGGGCATCGAAGTACGCGCGGCGCACGCCGACGCCTGACGCTTCTCTCAGCGAGTTTCAACGCCCCGCCATCCTGGGGCGTTTCAGCAAGAAAGCGCCCGATTCGAGGCGCGTCTTTTCCCTGTCAGTGTGGAGATCTCAATGGCAAATGTTGTCAACCTATGGCCACTCATCGGCGTGGCCGTCATCATCGTGGGCTTCGTGCTGCGCTTCAATCCGATGCTGATCGTCGCGGCCGCGGCGATCATCACCGGCTTTGCGGCGCATTTTCCCGTCGAGCGCATTCTGACCGCGATCGGCAGCGGTTTTCTCAAGACGCGCAATATTCCGCTCATCATCCTGTTGCCGCTCGCGGTGATCGGCCTGCTCGAACGGCACGGCCTGCGCGAGCGCGCGCAGATGTGGATTTCGAGCATCAAGGCGGCGACGGCCGGACGCTTGTTGATCGTCTACCTGTTCGTCCGTGAAATCACGGCGGCGGTCGGCCTGACGGGACTGGGCGGCCACCCGCAGATGGTGCGTCCGCTGCTTGCGCCGATGGCCGAAGGCGCCACCGAAGCGCGTTATGGCAAGCTCTCCGACGCGACGCGCTTCAAGCTGCGCGCGTACTCGGCCGCGACCGACAACGTCGGGCTGTTCTTCGGCGAGGACATCTTCGTCGCGTTCGGCGCGATCGTGCTGATGACCACGTTCCTGAAGGAAGCAGGCATCGTCGTCGAACCGATGCACGTTGCCGTGTGGGGCATTCCCACCGCGATCTGCGCGTTCCTGATCCACGGCTTCCGGCTGTGGCTGCTTGATCGCAGGCTGTCGCGCGAGCTCGACGCGCTCACGCGCAATGTCGCGGGAGAGAAAGCATGACGCTCACGATCAACTATCTCTTCTACCTCGTCGGCATCGTGCTCGTGGTCGTCGCGGGCATGATCCTCACGGACAAGTCGCATCCGCGGCGTCTCTCCGCGGGCGTGTTCTGGCTGATCTACGCGCTGATCTTTCTCGTCGGCGACTGGATTCCGGTGACGGTGGTCGGCGTGCTCGTCGTGGCGATGGCGCTGATCGCGGGGCTTGGCGGCGTCACCGGCGCGAAGCCCAAAATGCTCTCCGAGGAAACGCGCCGGCAGAGCGCCGTGCGTCTCGGCAACAAGCTCTTCGTGCCGGCGCTGACGATTCCCGTCGTCACCGTGATCCTCACGCTTTCCGTGAGCCATCTCGTGTTCGGCGGCAAGCCGCTGATCGATCCGAAGAACGTGACGTTGATCGGCTTCGGCATCGGCTGCGTGATCGCGCTTGCGATCGCCTGCGTGATGACGCGCGATACCGTCGGCCAGTCGATGCGCGAGACGCGCCGTCTCATCGACGCGCTGTCGTGGGCCGCCGTGCTGCCGCAGATGCTCGGCATGCTCGGGCTCGTGTTTTCGGACGCGGGCGTCGGCAAGGCCGTCGCGCACGTGACGACGGCGTACGTCAACATGGACTACCGGTTCGTCGCGGTGGCGGTGTATGTCGTCGGCATGGCGCTCTTCACGATGGTCATGGGCAACGGCTTCGCCGCGTTTCCGGTGATGACGGGCGGCGTCGGCGTGCCGATTCTCGTCGGCATGTTCCACGGCAATCCCGCGACGATGGCCGCGATCGGCATGTTCTCCGGCTATTGCGGCACGCTCATGACGCCGATGGCCGCGAACTTCAATATCGTGCCGGCTGCGCTGCTGGAACTGCCGGACAAGAACGCGGTGATCAAGGTGCAGGTGCCGACGGCTCTCACGCTTCTGGTCGTGAATATTTTTCTGTTGAACTGGCTGATGTTTATTTGATGCAAGTTTGTTTGAGGCGTCCGGTCCCGATCTATGCGCTGATGCGCTCAGAGAACGCAGCCTCGATTCGGCCGGATTGCCGTGCTGGCGTGACCCGGTGCCCGGATCGATGGAAGGTTCGCGAATGCCTGCCACGCGGGCTTGGCACTGAGGTCGGAAAAATGCAGCAAGCCAAAATTGGCTTCCTTGTCCAATGGATTATTCGCGTCGTCAACAAGGTCATACCACCATACGCCCTTGATATACGGGCGATCAGCGGCGAGCGCGAAGAAGCGGGTCAACATCTCGGCCTGAACGGATTCCGTGACGCCAAATTTGCCCTGATTCGTCGGCCATCCCACTTCCGTGATGTACACGGGCAGCCGAATGCCGTATCGAGAGTTCAGGACTGACTCCAATGAATCGAGCCAGCCTACGGCGTGATCCGGTGCGCAGACGGGCGATTCATGATAGCCGTACGGATGGACCGACAGTCCATCCGCGTACCGAAGCGCGCCGAGCTGCGCCAAGCGTTCGTACCAGCCATTGTTCAGGCCTTTTTCCGTGACCCCGCCAACCAGCACGACAGCGTCGGACCTGATTTTTTTGATGACGGGATAGGTGGCTTTGACCAGCGCCGCATAGTCGTCCACAGAGCCTGGCTCGGTGCCGCCAAGCCCGTTGTCCCATTCGTTCCAGATTTCGTAGTAGCGAATTCGATCGCCGAAGTGACGAGCGATCGCTTCCGCATAGCGCGCGTAACCTTCCACGGCCTCCCGCGACACTGGCTTTTTGCCATCGCCATACAAAGGATTGCCGTAGTCGAGAATCAGCAGCACCTTGAGCCCCAAATCACGCGCCAGCGCGACTGTCCGATCCGGGCCCGCTGGAAATGTGTAGACGCCCTTTGATTTCTCGACATCGGACCAATGGATTTCCATTCGGATCGACCCCATGCCCGAATTGCTCACCATCGGCAATGTACGGCCCTGAAAGCCGGAATCCGCCGCCCGGTGGATGCCGACGCCAACGATCATGTCCTGCGCCGGATGCGCAGCCACACTGAACATCGACATTAAGCCGATGCAGACGAATGTATAGATGCGGGATATCGTCACTTCGCTTTCTGACTCGAATACGGAATGTGATCAGCTTGAGGAATAGTGCCGCAGCTTTCGACGAATTCGGCGTACCGCTTCTCGCAGTACGAGCGAAACGACTGCCGAAATCGTTCAGCCGAGAATCGTTCCGCGTTCTGTCTGCATGCCCGCGGGTCGATCGGCGTCGCCAGAGATTCGAAGCGCGCCACGGCATCCATGATCGCGTCTGGGGTTTGGGCCGCATAGAACAATCCGGTCGTTCCGCGTGACGCGTCACTGATTATCGTCTCTTTGGCTCCGCCGCTTCCGAATGCGATCACGGGTGTGCCGCACGCCTGCGCTTCCACCGGAACGATCCCGAAGTCTTCTTCCGCGTTGAAGATGAAGGCTTTGGCCCGGCGCATGTGGTCTTGCAAGACGCTAAACGGTTGATAGCCCATCAGCGTGACGTTCGAAGTCGCATGAGCTTTCGCTTTCGCGAACTCAGGACCGTCTCCGATCACCACGAGGCGTCGGGAAGGCATCTTCGCAAACGCCTCGACGATGGCCGGAATCTTCTTGTACGGGACGAGTCGCGATGCGGTCAGATAGAAATCACTCTTCGTATCACCGCGTTCGAAAGCGTCGATGCTGACAGGTGGATATATCACCTTCGCTTCCCGTCGGTAGACCTTGTTCACGCGGCGCGCAATGTATTGCGAGTTCGCGACGAAACAGTCCACGCCAAGAGACGAGCGGGCATCCCATTGGCGAATCTTGTGCAGAATCAGCCGCGCTGCCCATCCGCTCAGACCTTTGTCGAGACCCGCTTCCTTGAGATATTGATGCTGCATATCCCAGGCGTAACGGATCGGCGAATGAATGTAGCAAATGTGAAGCTGATTGGGCCCGGTGATCACGCCCTTCGAGACCGCGTGCGAACTCGAGATGACGAGGTCGTACGATGAAAGGTCAAGCTGCTCCACGGCGAACGGCATGAGCGGAAGATACTTCTGGTAAAGACGTGATGCGCAGGGCAGTTGCTGGATGAACGTCGTCTTGGCCCGGCGCCCGCCGATGTGCTTCCGGTCGGCATCGCTATAACAGTCGATGACCGAAAACAAGTCGGCATTCGGCCAGATCTCGAGCATCTCCTCAAGGACTTTCTCGGACCCTCCCCGCGTCACGAGCCATTCATGGACGATCGCGACACGCAGCGCGCTGAATTCACGCATGTTCCTGACTCCCGCGGTAGATCAGATCGAGCATCTTCTGAGTTCTCATCTCATAGGTCTGCTCCCGCGCTACTTCCAGTCGCGCATCGAGCGTCGCACTCTCGCCTCGCAATGCTGCAGCCACGGCCTCGATGAACGCGTCGTGGGTCTCGGCAAGCTGGGCAACATGGCCGTAGTTCTGAAGCGCATGGAGATTGGTCGACACGACGGGTTTGCCTGCCGCCAGATATTCGAAGAATTTCATAGGGAACATCGCACGGGTGTAATCGTTGATTTGACACGGCAGTATCGCCACGTCGAGTCCTTTCAAGTAGGCCGGCAGGTCGCCGTAGGCGCGCGGACCCAGCAGATGGATGTTGGCGTGCTGTTGCAGTCGCGATACGTCCGTGTTCCGTTCGCCTTCGCCGACCTTTCCGATGAGCACGATCGACCATTCCGGATTTCGCCGCGCCATCTCGGCGATGAGTTCGAAGTCCACCTTATAAGCGCTCAGAGCGCCGATGAAGCCGATCCGAGGGCCGGGAATGCGGGCAAGTTCGTCGTGAACGCCGACGCTGTCTTCCATCGCTGTCTGGAAATGCGAGAAGTCCGCGACGTTCGAGAAATAGTGGGTGTTCTCGTTCCAGGCTCTGCGCGTGTCCAGAAGATGCTGCGAGGTGACGAAGCATAGGTCCGACCGCTTTACCATCTCACGCTCCGCGCGTTCGAGTTCGGCAACCGGCATATCGGGTTGAGCCTTGATCTCATCGACGCAATGAAAAACCACTCGTGCGAACTTGTCGAGCTTAATCAGATCATGCGTCCTGGGGTTATAGGTCCAACACAATTCAGGTTTCATGTCCGCGCTCGCGAGGCATCGGGACAGACCCACGCGCAGAAGGAGCCGGTTCAGGCGCACGACCCAGGGATAGCGATGCAGCGGCAGGATCAGCGGGGACCACACCCACAAGTTCTCGCGAACTTTCCTCGGACCGGCAAGCCCACGCCGTACGCGGCGCAAGATACGCTTCAGATCCGCGCCTGAGGCGGAGGGCTGGCGGATGGCAAGCGAGTCCACATAGAGAACTTTATGCCCCCGGCGCGCCAGTTCGACTGCGACGTGCTGTTTGTTTGTCCAGAATGGGTTGTCCCAGTCCGCCGTCGATATCAATACGATATCGTCTTTACTACTCATATCGTCCTACCTTGAACTCGTGTTTTCATATATCCGAGCATCGTCCGGCGAAGGCGGCTGTTTGCGCCTATCCAGACGATCCAGAAAATGCCTGAAGCGACGGCAGCGATCACCAGACCTTTCAGTCCGGACGGCCAGTCGATCGCAGCAGCGAGCGCGATGTATGCGATCTCTCCTGCGATCATCCAGCCGATCGGACTGAGTTCCTTGAAGCTGTAACCGAATGCACGCGCTGCCATGACGCTATTGACCACGCCGTAGCCCGTTACGGCGAGTCCGATCGCCGCGACACCGATCCAGCGTGACACGACGAGATTGATCGCGACGGAAACCGCCAGGCTGATCATCATGAAAGCGACCGCCGTCCTGTTTCTCAATTGGGCCGCGAGCGCCTTCTGTGCGATGTAGCCGAGTGCCTGGGCCCAAAGGCCGATCGACATGGTGGAAAGAATGGCGCTCGTCAAAAGGATCGAACGCTCGCCAAAAGCGCCTCTGCCATACATCAGCGCCACGACGTCGTGCGCATGCACATAGAGGAATCCCGATGCGGGCACGGTGAGCAACGTCAATGGAACGGCAATTCCAAGCAGCGCCCGGCGAATCTCATCGGCCGACTTGCCCGCGAGTTCGCTCAACACGGCGAGCGCAAAAGGAACTGTGATCAGAATATTGACGGTGTCGGAGACCAGTCGCGCGTAGTCGATCGCCGCCACGGCGCCGTCAGCCAACTGGGTGGCGACGATTCGCTCCACCGCAAAATTGCCCTGCATCAATATCGGCAAAAGGATCAGCGGACGCATCAATCGTAAAACGCGTCGCACGACTTCCTTCACCTGATCGGACCTGATACTTGTCCGCCGGATCAGGCCGAGTGCCGTCAGTCTTCTCCATCCCCAAACGCAGCAGACAATCTGAGCCAGCACGAAACCGGTCGCGAGCAACGCGGACTGTCCAAGATAATAGGCGGCGCAGGTCGATGCGATCAGTCCAACGCTTTGGACGGTCGCGCGAGCGCTCGTCAAGCTATGTCCGCCCGCACCCATCTCCAGATACGACATCAGCCCGGCGAGAATGTAGAGCGGCGCTCCCAGAGAGAGAATCTGCAGGAACATGGTCGCGCAGGCGTGCGTCGGCGCGTTGAAAGTAGGCGCGAGGACACGGACGAGATCCGAAGCGAAGCAGACCATGAGAAGGCCAAGAAGCAGCCCGAAGAGCCCGAATCCCATGAGGACGATCGTCGCAAAGCGCGCTTCGGCGTCTTTGTCCCCCGAACCTTGATACTGCCGTTGCAGCGGTATCACCGCGGCGTTCAAAACATCGGCGGTAAAGAAATTGATGGGAATGAACAGCGCGGCCTGAGCCAACCGGTAAGCGGACGCTACCGGACCCGTTCCATACAGCGATGCGACGAGCAGCTCGCGCCCCACGCCGACAATCTTGCCGATCAGCCCGCCGCTCATGAGCGCAACGATTTTTCGTCTCATCGCCGCCCCGTCCGTCGGATCAGCTCCAGATAAGTCGATGCGCATTGCTCCAATCGATACGCGTCCGAGAGCTGCGTGCGGCCACCCCGCGCGGCAAATTCACACGCGTGTGCAAAGGCCGCGATGACGGCCTCCTGGTCTCGGGGATCGACAGTGAAAATGCCTGCCTGAGGGGGGATGGAGGCAGCCACGCTTCTCGCAAGAACCGATGGAAGTCCGGCGGCCAGTGCCTCCAGCATGTTGAGCGGCAAACCCTCGACCCGAAGTGTCAGGAAGCTGAACACGTCGGCCGCAGCGAAACTGCGCGCCACTTCGCTTCTCGCAAGCGCGCCGGTGAACACGACACGCGAGGCGAGCCCTTTATCTCTCACCAGCGCCTCGAGCGTATTCCGATCCGGCCCGTCTCCCACGATCAACAAACGCGCGCCGGGATTCGATCGCGCGAATATATCGAATGCCAATATGAGTTCACAGACGCCCTTCTGACGATGCAGGCGGCTGACCGATGCGATCACCTGGTGAGTGTCGTCGAATCCATATGCTTGCCTTGCCTTTCGACGAGCCGGGGGCTCGAATGCAAACAGCCGCTCGTCGATGCCGTTGGCGATGATCTCGACTGGCGCGTGAGACCTGGAAAGAAAGGAGGTCCATCGAATCTGCCGTTTGACGAGGTCAGAGATCGCAACGATCGCGTCATAGCGCGAAAGCACGTGACGGTCCTTGAAAATCCAGACAAGATTTCTCGCCGAGCCGAGTATCGATCGTGCCGTCGGCCTGCGCCATTTGGATACGAACTCTCCGATGCTCGATCCATGTGCCTGCATCAACACGGGAACCGTGCGGTTCGTCCGATGCAATACGATTTCGCGCGCGCCCGCGCTGACACCGATGACTGCGTCGAGGCCTTCTTCACACAACATATCGAAAGCGTTCAGCGTGCCCTTCCAGAAGGCCTTCGAATACTGTCCGTCACGCGCTTCCTCGATCGCGACGACGTCGATGCCGTCGATCTGGAAACGGCCCGTACGGCCGGCGATCGCGGATGTCACGACGGTCGTCCTGATGCCGCGCGCGCAAAAGGCCTGCGCCAAATCCCAGACGACACGCTCCATTCCACCGATTCCGTGCATCGGAATCGAACGGGAAAACAGGCTGATATGACGTGTCACTGACGAATCCCACCCATTGCGGAGTAGATCGATTCCAACTTCTGCGTTTGCCGCGCGATATCGAAGTCCCGTTCGACGACGCGGCGTGCGTTCGTGGCGAGGCGCGCATGAAGTTGTGCGTCCGTCAAGATTGCTGCCATGGGTTCAGCGAGACCATCGACATCGCGCTCTGCCGCGAGCAATCCATTCACATCGTCGTGGATCGCTTCCGGAATACCACCATGACGCGTGGCCACACAGGGAATGTGGTGCGCCGAGGCTTCAAGCAACACCATGCCCAGGCCCTCCGAGTCTCCTGACTTGGCGGTCACGCTCGGCAGGCAGAACAGATAGGTGGTCGACATGAGTTTCATGGCGTCGGCCCACGACAAGGTGCCGCGAAACTGGATCGAGTCGCCGAGTCGCAAGGATTTGGCGAGATCCATCAGGTCTTCGCGCAGTGGACCATCTCCAACGATGTCCAACTCGATGTCCGTGATCCCGCGTTTGCGCAGACTTGCGAAAGCCTCGATGAGGTATCGCGTGCCCTTCTTTTCGACGAGACGCGCGATGTGCAGGATTCGGCGTCTCGGTTGAGCATCCCATACGGCAGGTTCGAACGGACGCGCGTCGATGCCCATGTAGTGAGTCTCGAGAAGATGCTCAGGATAGCCATACTCGATTGCCCGGCTTCTGATGAAATCGGACACGCAAATGAGCCGGCTGACTCCTCGCGCAACAGCGTTCCGCGAAAACGCGTATCGCATTTCCGTGGGCTTGCCCGATAACGCAAAGGCCGATCGACGGACTGTCACATCGAACCCATGAAGGGTAGCGATTACGGGAATGTCGAGCGCCTGAGCAAGGTGAATCCCGTATGCTGCATCGAGTCCGAAGTGTGCATGCATGATCGCAGGTCGATCGTCGCGCAAGGCTTCGAGAAAGGGGCGCGGCTCGCACCACAAGCGATTTGCGATGCGGTCCCAGGCCGATGCGCCCTCGATCGTTCTGACCTCGCTATCTTCGGGAGCACGTCCCGAAGTCTTCCGTCCCACATACAACGGGCGATAGCGCTGCAACTGGCTCGCCTGCGCGTGAATGAACGGCTCTGAAGCCTTGAATAACTGATGTCGATAGACAAGCACACTAGGCTTACGCATTTCGCAACCTTCCTGCACCGGAGCGTGTCGATTCGTCTTGATCCGCCTTGCGAATCCGGAAAGCAATCACTCGCGCCACGCCCAGACATGCCGCCAGCATTGGACTCACACGTAGCGTGCCGAGCAATCCCCAGTTTTCTCCCAACCCTTGAATGAAGATAAAGAGAAATCCGCAAAGCATTCCCGCGCCGATCCATGCGGCGCTTTTCGGTCCGCAGCGCATGAACCCGACCATTTCGGTTGCGAATGTGACTGCGAATGCAGCGCCGCAAACGACCGCAGGAATGCCGCTCTGTGACCAAAGTTGAATGAAAGTGTCGTGCGGCGGAAGTTCAAGGATCTTGTTTTGCCACGCATACGATTTGAACGACTCCGCCCAACCACCGAACCCCTGTCCCAGGAATGGACTTCGGATGAACTCCGACGCAGCGTGCGCCCAGATCAGTTGACGTGAGCCGAACGTGTCTGAGGAGTCCTGTCCGAATCGTGTCGATGACAGAAACGACGATCCAGCCACGCCCACGACTACCACACCTGCCAGCATGAAGAACACCAAAGCAAGTCGCGAGGCTGAGATTTTCCTGGATGTGTACGCCAGCATGCTCATGACGAACAACAGCATCACAGCGAGCATCAGGGAAGCCTTGGACCCGGTGAACGCGACCGCGCAAAGGTGTACTACGCCCACGCAAGCCAGCAAGGGCCTACGCAAACCGACGGCAATCCCGACCGTCAGAATCCCGACCATGCCGATCCAGACGCCGCCGAAATTCGCATTGACTTCGAAGCCTCCCGACTTCTCGGGATCGAGTGCGTTGTTTCTCGCAACGTCGAAGAGGCCGTTCAATGTGCTCGGATTGGCAAATATACCGGCGGCCCGGCTCTGCAAGTAGCTGATCTTGACGGCCGGTTCGAGCCGAAATCCGATGACGAGGCCGGATTGAACGAGTGCGCAAACCGAGTAGGCGACGATCAGACCAATGACGAAGCGAGGATCGCGTTTCGCTTCGTGCATACACGCTGCAAATATGAAAAAGAACGGCAGCGTATAGATGATTTCGCGGATCCCGTCACGCACATTGACTGCCCAAAGCAGACTGACAGCCTGCGCCAGAATGAGTGCCGCCAGACACTTCAAGGCCGTGGACGTTCTGAGCGGAGTCCAGACGTCATAGAAGATGAAGAGGCTGAGGCTGAGCAACAAAACCAGCGAGGGATAGATTTCGCCGACGGGCAACGTGTAGATCTGAAGCGGCGCGAGCAGCATCGTGAGCGTGAGCAGGCCACGTCTTATCAGGCCATTATTCCGAAATGCCATTAGCCATCGCTCCGCGCCACGCGACCACGCCAGCGCATCCGTTTAGCGCTTGTCATCATAGGAATACTGATAAGAATACTTGTATCGTCCGTATCTGAACTTGCCGTTTGCGAGCGGAACACCGTTCATCACGGTCCCTTTCAGGTTTACCCCCGCCTGCGTCAGCCGGCGCACCGTCATTTCGATCTCTCTGACCGGATGTGCGCCGAAGCGCAGGACGAGCAGAGCCACACCGCTCAAACGACCGATAATGGCCGCATCGGTTACCGCGAGTACCGGTGCCGTATCGAATATGACGATGTCGTACAGCGCACAAACTTCTTTCTGGAATCGATCGAAGTTTGGATGCAGAAGCAGCTCCGCCGGATTCGGCGGGATCGCGCCGGTCGAGATGAAATCCAACCCCGGCCCCACTTCGCGATGAATTAGGTTCTCGATCTTTCCGACGCCTGAGATGATCTCCGACAGCCCCTTGTTTCGACCGACTCCAAAAGAATCATGCAGGGTGCCGCGCCGCAAGTCCGCGTCGATCAGCAGCACGCGTTTGTTCATGGAACCGAGTATGGCCGCCAGGTTGGAGGCGACGAACGACTTTCCGACGCCTGGCGCGGGACCGGAGATCATGATCGAATTGGTGGGTGCATCTTGCATTGTGAAGTGCAATGCGGTCGCAAGGCTGCGTAGGCTCTCGATCACGCTATCGGACGGGTTCTCGAAGGCCAGGCGGCCTTGCTGCTTCCTCTTGCAAAGCACGGACATCCAGCGCGATCCGCCGCGGCTCTTGGGAATCGTTGCGTATACGGGCAGCCCCAAACGACTTTCGATCACATCGCAATCCTCAACGCCCGATTGCATTCCCGCGCGAGCCAACGAGACACAGATGCCCAGCAGAAAGCCGACGATCGCGGAGAGGCAAATCACCAGCAATTTCTTCGGTTTAACCGGGTAGTACGGAGCAACCGCGTTGTCGACGATTCTCACGCTGCCAATTTTCCCCGCCTTCACGACGCGCAGCTGCTCGAGGTTGTTGAGCAGGTTTGTGTAGAGTTGAGTATTCACCTCGAGGTCGCGCATCAGTCCGAGCGCGGCCTGCTCGTCGTTCGGCAAGCGTTTGATCCGGTCCTTGCTCGCGGACATCGTGCTATTCAACGCGGCGATCTGCTGATCTATCGCGGTTACCTCCGGTGCGTGTTCCATGAAACGCGGAATCAGTGCGGCCCTGCGTTGTTGCAACTCGGCCAGTTGAGCTTCACCATCCACGCTCTGCTTGAGCAGTAACTTGGCTTCCTCCCGCAAGTCGAGGATGACGTGTTCGCGCCGGAAAGCGTTATAGGCTTTCTCCGACTCACCGAGCTGCGACTTGATTACCGGAAGCTGTCCGTCAAGGAACGAAATCATGTTCTGGGCTTCGGCTGACTTTCGGTCAGCGTTCTGCCGCAGATAGATCTGCGCCATCTGATTGAGCACGCGAGCGACCCATACCGGATCTTTGCCTTCGAGCGTCACGCCGACGACGTCGGAATCCTTGCTGCGTTCCGCGATCAGCAGGGACTTCGATAGTTGATCGATCGTATCGAGCCGCTCGTTGCGGATCAGAGTGAATTCCGTATCCGGTTCGCCAGTCAGCTTGTCGATCTTCAGTGAAATTTTCCCCACGCTGGTCTCGCCCGCCGCGAGCTGTCCAACGACTCCATCAAGGATTTTTTCGCCGTCGAGGAGCAGTCGATATCTGCCATCTCCTTGCGCAACGACGATCCACTTGGCGCGATAGAACTGCGCCGGAACGTCGAACACATCGACTTCGATGCGCTCGTTGCCCCACGCATAGCTGCGAAGGCCGAACAAGGGTTTGGCAGGCTGATCTTTAGGGGCCGATTTAGCGACCAGTCGACCGAGCACCGGAAACCGCCGCGGCTCTGCGACGACGAACAAGCGCAAGTCATCGACAGTCTGCCCAAGGACGAGACGCGAGTTGAGAACTTCGATTTCGGTCGTTGCCTGCGACGACACGCCGAGAAAGCCTGACAGGTTCTGACCTAGCAGGGTCGAGGCGGTCGCTCCCCCGGGGGTGGATTGTTCGATTTGGACCGCGAAATCCGACCGATATGTCGGCGCAGCCAGAAACGCGTAGAGCGTGCCGAGTGCCAAACTGACCAAGGTGACGACCACCACGGTCCAACGGCTGTCCCACAGGATAGCCAGAAAGTCACCAATGCCTTTCTCGCCTTCCGAATCCGGCTGCATGAATGCTCTGAGTTGATCGTCGCTTATACCTGACATCGCTTATTTCCTTAATACAGCTGGGGCGTTCAGCCTTGCTATCCAGTCCGCCGTTCCTTCCGCCATCAAGTCGAGCGCCGCACTGAAGTGCGCCTTCGATTTTCGAAACGGGTCAGGCACATCAATCGCGCGACGCTCGAGGAAGCGAAATACGCGTCCCTTTGCTTCGGGAATTCGCCACTCGATCTCCCGCTTCTGAGCCGCTTCCACGACCAATATGAGATCGGCGCTTACCGCCGCCTCGCGCGTGAGGGATCTTGCGACATGGCTCTCGATATCGATACCCTGTTCCGCCATGACCTCAACGGCGAGCGGGTCCGCACTGCGTCCGTTCAGGGCATGGAGACCTGCCGAACTGATGTCGATGAATCCGCATTCGCGTTTCAGCAACGCCGCACCCATCGGACTTCTGCAAATGTTCCCCGTGCAAACCACGAGTATTCGCGTGAATGTGATCACGTCAGCGCCTCCGGTCCGGCACGCTCAACGTCCTGTACCGACGGAGACGAGAGCCAGATAAAACTTGGGTGCGATTCATGCTGAGTCGGCAACGCGGTCATCATTTCGTCAAGATCGCCGCAGTCAGGCCGGCGTTGATGGCGGGCAGCAACAAGGAAAGCACGCGGCTAAAGCGCACGAGGCCATTGCCATCGACGTAGACGACGTCTGACGGTTGCAGGTCGAATTGGTTGGCAAGGATCATGGCAACGGGCGAGTGAGCGTTCAAATGGAACACCTGTGGCTCGGCCGCCGACGCATTGCGGATCACATAGATCTGCGCCGCGTCGGCGCTTGTGCTGTTGAGGCTGCCCGCCTGCGAGAGCGCATCGCTCAATGTGAGTTTGCCGTTCGACATTGGCACTGCACTGGCTGGCTTGTTCACTTCACCCATGACGTACACCGGGCTGTCCGTTCTGGCGAGCACGCGCACGACATCCTTGTTGCGCAGAACGATTTGCGCCGGGCTTTGACCGCGACCGAGCATGGCCGTAAAACTGATGCTATGAGACGTACCGTTGCGGATCAGAACGACACGGCTCTGATCGGCGGTCGAACTGAAACCGCCGGCCCGGCTGATAGCGTCGTAAATCGACATCTGGATGTCGTTGACCGGTTGAACACCCGGCGTGCGAACCTCACCGTCGATGTACACCGCCTGCGAGCGGAACGACGCCACACGCAGTGTCACCTGTGGTGAACGAAGGGTCTTTCCGAGTTGCGCCACGAGCGATTGTCGGGCTTCGTCGGGCTGCAGTCCGGCGACGTGAATGTTGCCTACGTAAGGGAACTGGAGATTCCCGCTCTGATCGACGACAAAACCAGGCGCCGGATCAGCCGTTCGCGCGGTCCCTTGAAGCGGTGCACCTGCCGCCGCGGCGATTTCAGGGTGATCCCATACTGTGATCTGCAGCACGTCGCCCGGCCCGATCCTATAGGGTCCGGGAGGGATGAGCAGCGACGGATCGTCGAGACCGCCACTCGTCGCAGCTTCGTTCTGCATCTTCCGAATTAACGAGAGATCGATGTCCCGGATCGGGATATTTTCAGAGTTCACCGAATTACTCGTGCTTCCAGCACTGACCGGCAGCGTCGGCGAGTCAGTCATCTTCATACCCGGCGCGGCGGCGCATGCGCCCAGAGTGACACACAGAACGATGCCAGCGATGCGTTGCATGCCCTGCCAAAACCCTTTGTTACTAGTCGCCGCTTCCGTCGGCGCATCTTGGTAATTCATTTTCGTTACTCTGGTTACTTTTATATCGACGGGACTGGCCGATGCAATACCAATTGCAAGGCCATTTCGATAAACGCGCGAGCGCTATGATCCGGTTGTTGCATCGGATTCAAGTCCTGCTGCGATCTGGAGGTAAGTCCCGAGTTCGAGCGCTTCAAGACGGTGCCCGCGTGATGTGCTCAATAGGCTCCCACCCGGCGCAGGACGACATTGAAAGTCTTGAAGAGAATGCGAAAATCCTCGCCAAGCGACCAGTTGCTGATGTAGGCCGTATCCAGACTCACGCGAGTCGCGTAGTCCACGTCGTTACGCCCGCTGATCTGCCACAGTCCAGTCATGCCTGGCGTCGCACTCAGGTAGCGAGTCTTGAATTCACCGTACTTCTCCAGTTCGGCTTCGACGATCGGCCGCGGACCTACAAGGCTCATGTCGCCGCGCAAGACATTCCACAGTTGTGGCAATTCGTCCAGACTCGTTGCGCGAAGAAGCCGCCCAACCGGCGTGACACGGATATCGTCCTTGAGCTTGAACTCGCGTTCCCACATTTCGCGCGCCTTCGCGTCGATGGCCAGCAGGTCTGCAAGAACGACGTCGGCGTCCGTCACCATAGTGCGAAACTTAAGACATGCGAACTTCTTCCCGCCCCGTCCGACTCGCTCATGGCCGAAAATCGCCCGTCCGCCGTCGCGTCGGACGACGAGGGAAATTACGCAGAACACGGGACAAAGGACCACTAACAGCATCGCTGACGTCACCAGATCGAAAGCCCGCTTCAGGGCGCGCTGAGAGCGCATTGACGCCGCAGCTTCGCGCTTTCCGGAATTTCTTCTCCATAGGTGCAGGCGCTGGAAGCAACGCATCATGAGCCTCGCAAGGAGCATTCCGAAGGCGCTGAGAAGCGTCCAGGCAATGCTCCAACGAAGAGCGACCGCATCCGCGTTCCGAAGCAGATAGCCGATCGCGAGTTCGCATGCTTGCACCACAAGCCACGCGGCGATGGCGCGGCTGATCAATCGGCGCATCGACACGGAAGGCAGACGGCGGTAGCAACCGAAGGCAGGGAACGCACTCAGTGAAAGCGCCATCGCAAATGCCACCCGCTCCCCTATCAGATGAGGCGTATCAGCGACACACGAATGACCCAACTGCGATGCCAGAAAAGCTCCAAAAACAACAGCGATTAGATCTGTTATCCTAATAAAAAGCATGTCTTTCAAATATGTTGATGCCGGGCGCTGATCTTGGTCGCCGACGCACGGTTGAGCCGGCAACGAAAGTTCGACAAGTCCGTCTAGCTTCATGTATTGCAATCGCCTGCGTGCCGACGCGTCTATCGACGGCTTTTGCTACGCGCGGCCATATGTATCTTCCAGACGAACTATGTCGTCCTCTCCCAGATAAGTGCCCGACTGAACTTCTATCAATTCGAGTGGAATCCTTCCGGGATTGGCCAATCGATGTCTGATGCCCAACGGAATGAAGGTCGACTGATTCTCGGAGAGAATCGTTTCGCTATCCCCGTTCGTTACGACCGCGGTTCCCTTCACGACGATCCAGTGTTCAGCACGATGATGGTGAAGCTGAAGACTGAGTTGCGCGCCGGGATTCACGGCGATGCGCTTCACCTGGAAGCGGTCACCGTGATCTATGCGCTCGTACCAACCCCAGGGACGGAAGACGCGTCGATGAGAACTCGCTTCAATGCGGTGAGCCGCCTCCAGTCTCTCGACGATTTTTTTAACATCTTGTACCTTCTCGCGACTCGTCACTAGCACTGCATCCGGCGTTTCGACGATGACCAGATTGTCGACTCCGACGGCTGCAACCAACCTGTGGTTAGCCCGAATGAAGGAGTTCGAAACGGATTCACAGACGACGTCGCCCGAGAGCGCGTTGCCGTGCTCATCGTGATTCGCCAGATCATCCAGCGAACTCCAGGATCCGATGTCGTTCCATCCCAGATCGTCACTCGGGATAACCACGGCATGATCGGTGCGCTCCATCACGGCGTGGTCGATCGATATGCTGGTGCATGCACCAAAAGCCTCCTCATTCAGGCGAAGGAAATCATCGTCCCGACACGCCTCTTCGACTGCGCGATACGCTTGTGCCACGATGTGCGGTTCGTGCGCTTCCAGTTCCGCCAAATAGCGGGCCGCTTTGAACATATACATTCCGCTGTTCCAGAGATAGCCTCCCTCCTCTAGCAAAGACCGGGCGGTGTCCACCGAGGGCTTTTCGACGAAGCCCTCGATGTTGATCGCATGCACGCTGTTTGCCAGAGCAGGACCCGTACGAATATATCCGTAGCCTGAGTGCGGTTCACTGGGGGTGATCCCAAAAGCCACGAGGAAATTATTCGTTGCAGCATCGGTTGCCGATGAAACCGCTCGGACGAACGCATCCTCGTTTTCTATCGCGTGGTCGGCAGGCAGCACCAGCAGTAATGCGTCGGAGCATTCGCGTAGCGCGACGACCGCTGCGACGGCGGTCGCCGGTGCAGTGTTTCGGCTCACGGGCTCCAAAATAACCGTCGAAGGCGTGACATCTATCTGCCGCAATTGCTCAGCAACGAGGAATCGCTGTTCACTGCTGGTCACGACGATAGGCGGCATTGCGTCAGGCAACTGCTCGAGACGCAACGCGGTCTTCTGGAGAAGACTTTGTTCACCGGTCAGCGCAAGATACTGTTTCGCATAGTTGCCTCTGGACATGGGCCAAAGGCGACTGCCCTTACCTCCACACAAGAGGAGAGGAAAAATTCGCATAACAATGGATGAAAGAGGGATGCCGAATCCGCTTTTGCGAGTCGGTCAATCGACACGCATATTGCGGATTGCAAGCCGACTCGGCTTATCGAATTTCAAGGTGAGACGTTTCGTGTCCGATGTCCCGCGCTCTCGCCGGTACAACGGCTGGGCGCCCCATACAGTAATACTCGAAGCCAGCGCTTGCTAATGCATCGGCTTCGTAGAGGTTACGGCCGTCGAAGATCAACGGTGCTTTCAACAGCTCGCGAAGACGCTGGAAATTCGGCATCTTGAACTCCTTCCACTCGGTGACGATAACCAGAGCGTCCGCGCCTGCTGCCGCTTCGTCTGCACTTCCAACGAACTCGACGCGCATTAATTGGTCCGGGCTCGATTGCAGATCCGAGGTTATCGCCTTGTCGGCTTCTTCCATCGCCACCGGGTCGTAAGCTTTTACCCGCGCCCCGCGAGCGAGGAGATTCGAGATAATCGTCCGGCTCGGCGCTTCCCGCATGTCATCGGTGTTGGGCTTGAAGGCAAGTCCCCAGATCGCAAACACGCGTCCATTCAACCGCTCTCCCAGCCGGTTAGTAATCTTGCTGGTAAAGATCTCGCTCTGTTGACGGTTCACTTCCTGGACTGCGTCCAAGATTCGCATCGACGCACCCGATTCAACTCCCGTCCGCGCAAGCGCTTGAACGTCCTTCGGGAAGCACGAGCCGCCGTATCCCACTCCCGAATAGAGAAAGTCGTATCCGATACGGGGATCTGAACCAATACCGCGACGCACCGATTCGATGTCGGCGCCGACGCGCTCCGCCAAGTTGGACAACTCATTCATGAACGATATACGTGCTGCCAGCATCGAATTGGCGGCGTACTTCGTGAACTCCGCCGAGCGGACGTCCATGTACATCGTACGTTCGTGGTTCCGATTGAAAGGCTTGTAGAGTCTGGCCATTTGTTCACGGCCGAATTGCCCTGCTTCGTCGTCGGCGTTACCGATGACGATACGGTCCGGACGCATAAAGTCCTGAATCGCGGCCCCTTCTTTCAAAAACTCCGGGTTCGATACGACCGTGAACCCATACGAAACGCCGCGATTTTCCAGTTCGCGCCTTACGCTTGCCGCAACACGATCGGCGGTGCCAACTGGAACGGTCGACTTATTGACGATGACTTTGAATTCCCGCATGTGTGACGCAATGCCGCGGGCCGCTGCCAAAACGTAGCCCACGTCTGCTGATCCGTCTTCGCCAGGCGGCGTTCCGACCGCAATGAACAAAACAGATCCGTGCGCAACCCCGGCAGGCAGGTCAGTTGAAAACCACAGTCTTCCGGCCGCCCGGTTTCGATCGATCAGCTCTTTTAATCCGGGCTCGTGAATCGGAATTCCGCCACTTTGGAGAACGGCAATTTTCTTTTCGTCGATGTCAATACAAGCGACTTCATTGCCGATCTCGGCCAGGCAAGCACCGGTAACCAGCCCGACGTATCCGGTGCCAATTATCGTGATCTTCATAAGCAATACCGATTCAATGTCATTTGTAAATTAGTTGACCGTCACAACGAGCGGGCTTATCCGTTCCTGTGTCGTTGATGTCGAGCGAAGACCGGGTTTGTTCTTCCGGTCTTTGCCTCCAGAAATGCCGCACCAGTTTGTGTTTTCCACACAAAATGGACTCGGTAAAATGGAGCTCGGCGCCCGACGGCCATGCCGGCTGCGCTGCTATCGACGTTTTCCGAGCAGCCTGATGGAATCGTCAGTCGCACTGTCTCGTCCTTGTGTAGAGGGCTCGAACGTTGTGCTTGTGAGTCGTAACCGCGCTCCGGAACGCAAATCCGAACTTATATTAGGCTTTTAAGTGATGGAAGTATGTCGGAATAAGCCGCAATATTGGTGCTAAACCAGAACCAGCCAGGAGCGCGAAATCGCCGCTTGTTTGTGCCGCCACTGCTGAGCATTCTGCGGCGGCCAGCATCAATTATTTTTGTCGATTATTCTTTGCGAGAATTTGGAACGAACGAAAACATCAGTGCATGATTGTGACACCAAACTAGCACTATGCCGCATTTCTTTGCTGATTGTTGTCAAGCTTTGTGCGCTAATGTTACGTGCGCTTACCAATGAAAGCTGTTGTGTTATGTAAAGAGATCGTTGATTTAGGATTTGTGCGATTCTATTTTAAACCGATTCTTTGTATTTCTATTTGGGCTAAGCTAACGCTTTCAATTTATGAAAGTCGATTTAATTCAGCCAGGATGCAAGCTCGGCGATTCGACAACCGCGAAACGGGCAGCGCTGCTAGCCTCACCGAGCGTAACTGGCTACCCCGCCCCCACCACAAACCCCCTGGCCCTCAACAACTCCAACACCCCCCTCGGCCCGCCGAGATGCAACGCCCCGATCGCCACAAACACCGGCTTATCCGGCGCGGCCAATGCCACCATCCTCTGCACGAACCGGCGATTGCGCTCATACACGACACGATTATCGACCTGCGCGGCCAGCGTCTTCGACCTGGCCAGCTTCGAGCCCTTCGCGTCATCCCAGGCCTTCAACGCATCGGCATCGCCAATCCGCCATAACCGATGCAGCTCCTTCACGTCCGCGACATTCTCCGCGGGCGTCTGCACCAGATCCTGCGCGAGCATCTCGCGCTGCTGCGCCGAACTCAGGCGCGTGAACGTCGAAATCTGTTCGTTCAACGTCTCCAGCCCGACAATCTTCCCGCGCGCCCGCAGATACACATTCTGCAATTGCGCCTCCGTCCCGTACTCGCTCTGAAATCCCGCCTTCAGCGTGTCGTACGTTTCAATCAGCATCGACGCGAGCCACGGCCGCGTGTGCCGCAATTCCTTGAGCGCCTGCGGATTGTTTCGCATGCGCGACTCGACCTTCTTCCACATCGAGTCCGGCAAGTAGTCGATCAGACATTCGCTGCGGCACACGCCGTAGCGGTTCACATCGTCCTGGGAGAGCAGCAGCTCGTCGGGAGAAATCTCGAGCGCCAATGTCGGCGATGCATCGAGCGCCGCGAGTATCGGTTTGCGAAACGGTTGCTCGGGCGGATAGTCGCTCGCGAATCCCACATGGAGCGTGCCGAGCACGTAGATGGTCGTCGCGCCCTTGGTCGCGACATAGAACGGCATGCGGGGCGGTTGCGCACGCACCGGACCGCTCGCCGTCGTGCCGGTGGACCGATCCGCGCGCGGAGCAGGCGCTGGCGTCGGCGGCGCACTAGACGGCAACGCCGCGGAACTGGCATCGCCCGCGGCCTGCGGCGTGCGCGATCCGACCACCGCAAAGCTGGACGACCACTCGGCGACACCCGCCGTAAACAGCACGAACGACAGCACGATGGCTGTCGCCTGGGCGAAGGCCGCGCGCAAAAAACGCGGCTTGACGTATGAATCCGGCACGACCGACATCTTAAAACATTCACATGACGCGCCGCGCACGCGCCCGCCGAGATTCAGACTTCGCCGTCCCCCACTTCCTCGGCGCGATGACACGACACCTGACGCCCATCGACGACGCGCAGTTTCGGCTCCTCCACGCGGCATCGCTCGATCGCATACGGGCATCGCTGATGAAACGTGCAGCCCGACGGCGGATTGAGCGGCGACGGCATCTCGCCCTGCAGCTTGATCTTGATGCTCCGGTCTGCCTCGAAAATCGCAGGCGTAGCGGACATCAGCGCGCGCGTGTAGGGATGCCGCGGCTTCGCGAAGATCGTATTCTTGTCGCCAACCTCGGCGACGCCGCCGAAGTACATGACCATCACATCGTCGGCAATATGCTCCACCACCGACAAGTTGTGCGAGATGAACACATAGCTCGTGCCGAACTGCGCCTGCAGATCCATGAACAGATTCAGAATCTGCGCCTGAATCGATACATCGAGCGCGGACACGGGCTCATCTGCGACGACGATCTGCGGGTCCAGAATCATCGCGCGCGCAATCGCCACGCGCTGACGCTGCCCGCCCGAAAACATATGCGGATAACGCGACGCATGCTCGGGCCGCAAGCCGACCGTGCGCATCATGTGCGCGATGCGCTCCGCGCGCTCGGTCGCGCTCAGCTTCGTGTTGATCGCGAGCGGTTCGCCGAGCGTCTGCTCGACGGTCTTGCGCGGATTCAATGACGCGAACGGGTTCTGAAACACCATCTGCACGCGCTGACGCAACTCGGCGATCTTCGCCTTGCTCGCGCCGGCGACGTCGTCGCCTTCGATCAGCAAGCGGCCCGAAGTGGGCGCTTCGATCATCGTGAGCTGACGCGCGAGCGTCGACTTGCCGCAGCCCGATTCGCCGACGACCGCGAGCGTGCGCCCGCGCTTCAATTCGAACGACACGCCGTTCAGCGCCTTCACCGTGCCGTGCTTGAACGCGCTGCGCTTCACGTCGTAGTGCTTCGTGAGCTGGTCGGCGGCGAGCACGATGTCCTGACTGATTTCCTTCGGTACGGCGTTCATCGCGCGCCCTCCACTACGACATCGATATTCAACGGCTTGATGCAACGCGCGCGCACGGCCGGGTCGTTCTTGTCGAGCTGATACAGATTCGGCCGCGCCTTCCAGCAATCGTCGACGACATACTTGCAGCGCGGCGCGAAGAGGCACCCGCTCGGCCGGTCGTCCTTGCCCGGCACCATGCCCGGCAGCGCCGCGAGACGATCCGCGTCGCGGTTATGCTCGGGGATCGCGGCGAGTAGCGCTTCCGTGTACGGATGATGCGGCTCGCTGAAGATCGTCGGCACATGATTCGTTTCGATGATCTCGCCCGCGTACATCACCGCGACGCGCTGCGCCACTTCCGACACCACGGCAAGATCGTGCGATATCAGCACGAGCGCCATGCCGCGTTCCTTCTGCAGACGCACGAGCAGTTCCATGATCTGCGCCTGAATCGTGACGTCGAGCGCGGTGGTCGGCTCGTCGGCGATCAGGAGCTTCGGATTGCACGCGACGGCCATCGCGATCATCACGCGCTGGTTCATGCCTCCCGACATCTGATGCGGAAACGACTCGATGCGGCTCTTCGCATCCGGAATGCCGACCTGATCGAGCAGCTCGACCGCGCGCTTGTGAAGCGCATCGCCGCGCAAGCCTTCGTGCAGCTTCAGCACTTCCTTGATCTGATAGCCGACGGTATAGCTCGGGTTCAGGCTCGTCAGCGCGTCCTGAAACACCATCGCAATGTCCTTGCCGATGATCCTGCGACGCTCGCGCGCCGACGCCTTCAGCAAGTCGCGGCCATCGAACATGACCTGGTCGGCGGTCACTTTGCCGGGTGCGTCGATGAGGCCCATCAGCGCCATCATCGTGACGCTCTTGCCCGAGCCGGATTCGCCGACCACGCCGACGACTTCGCCCGGCTTCACACTCAGATCGATACGATCGACGGCCTGCGTGCCGCCGAACGTCACCTGCAAATTACGGATAGTCAACAGATCGTTCATCGCTTAGCCCATCCGCTTGAGTTTCGGATCGAGCGCGTCGCGCAGACCGTCGCCGAGCAGGTTGATGACGAGCACCGACACCAGAATCGACAGGCCCGGCATCGTCACGATCCACCATGCGCTTTCGATGTAATCGCGCGCCGATGCGAGCATCGCGCCCCACTCCGCCGCCGGCGGCTGCACGCCGAGGCCGAGAAAGCCGAGCGCGGCGGCATCGAGAATCGCGGAAGAAAAGCCGAGCGTCGCCTGCACGATCAACGGCGCGGCGCAGTTCGGCAGCACTTGCGAGAACATCAGCCGCACCGTGCCCGCGCCCGCGACGCGCGATGCCGTCACGTATTCCTTCTGCAGTTCGCCGAGCGCGGACGCGCGCGTGAGGCGCACATAACCGGGCAGCGCGACGATCGCGATCGCGAGCATCGTGTTGACCAAACCCGGACCGATGATCGCGACGACCGCGACCGCCAGCAGCAGCGACGGCAGCGCGAGCAGCACGTCCATCACGCGCATGATCGGCGTATCGAGCCAGTTGAAGAACGCAGCCATGAGCCCGAGCACGACGCCCGGAATCAGCGCGAGCATCACCGACACGAAACCGATCCAGAACGACAGCCGCGCGCCGTACATGAGACGCGAGAGGATGTCGCGGCCCGCTTCATCGGTGCCGAGCAGGAACATGCGGTTGCCGCCTTCGAGCCATGCGGGCGGAATCTTGACGTAATCCCGATATTGCTCGATCGGGCTATGCGGCGAGATCAGCGGCGCGAAGATCGCGACGAAAATCAGCGCGAGCACGATCGCGCCCGCGATAACCGCGCCGCGATTGCGCGAGAAGTTGAACCAGAACTCGCGCGCGGCGACCATGCGGCCGGAAGGCGGCGTCAGCGCGCCCGGCGGGAGATTGTTTTGAATGTCAGCCATTCGTGTTTCCTCAGCGAGTATGGCGAATGCGCGGATTCAACACGCCGTAGAGCAGATCGACGACCAGATTCACGACGATCACGAGTGTCGCGATCATCAGAATGCCGCCTTGCACGACCGGATAATCGCGACGCGAAATGGCATCGATGAGCCACTTGCCGACGCCCGGCCACGAGAACAGCGTCTCGGTCAGCACCGCGCCCGCGAGCAGCGTGCCGACCTGCAAACCGATGACGGTCACGACGGGAATCAGCGCGTTGCGCAGCGCATGCACGACCACCACGCGCAACGGCGACAAACCTTTCGCGCGCGCCGTGCGAATGTAGTCCTCACGCAGCACTTCGAGCATCGACGAGCGCGTCATGCGCGCCACCACCGCGAGCGGAATCGTGCCGAGCACGATGGTCGGCAGAATCAGATGGCTCACGGCCGACGTGAACGCGCCTTCATCGGTGGAGAAGAGCGCATCGATCAGCATGAAGCCCGTGACGTGCGGAATGTCGTACTCCACCGCGATGCGGCCCGACACCGGCGTCCAGCCGAGCTTCGCGGAGAAGAACATGATGAGGATCAAGCCCCACCAGAAAATTGGCATCGAATAGCCGGTGAGCGCGGTGCCCATCACGCCGTGATCGACGACGGTGCCGCGCCGCAGCGCCGCCGCGACGCCCGCCGGAAGACCGATGGCGAGCGCGAAGATCATCGCGCAGATCGAGAGCTCGACGGTCGCGGGAAAGCGCGCGAGGAATTCGCCCATCACGCTCGTATTCGTGATGATCGACGTGCCGAGATCGCCCTTGAGCGCGTGCCCGACGTACGTCAGATACTGCAGCGGAAGCGGCTGGTCGAGGCCTAAGCGCTTCATGGCTTCGGCGTGCATCGCCGGGTCCACGCCGCGCTCGCCCATCATCACTTCGATGGGGTCGCCGGGAATCAGATGGATGAGTGCGAACGCGAGAATCGTAATGCCGATGAACGTCGGTATCACCATTCCTATGCGTCGCAAAACGAATCGGAACATGATCGCCCTTTGGTTCGTTTGGTTCGTACTTGTGGGAACCAGAAAAGTGTCCGGCGGCGTCGGATCGTGTGGACCCGCGCCGCCGGACCTTTCTCGATTAGTTATGGTTTAGTGCAAAAAGCGTTCCGCAGACAAACTTTATTGCATGCCGACGCCATCGAAACGCACGTAGCCGAGCGGCTCGATCTTCATGTTCGTCACCTTCTTGCTGACGGGCTGATAGACCGTCGAGTGCGCGATCGGCGAGAACGGCAGTTGTTGCGCGAAGATCTGCTGCGCGTCGGTGTACGCCTTCGTGCGCGCGGCGACGTCCGTGGTCGAACGGCCCTTCACGACGAGATCGTCGAACGGCTTGTAGCACCACTTCGAGAAGTTGCTGCCCTTCACGGCGTCACAGCCGAGCAGCGTGCCGAGCCAGTTGTCGGGATCGCCGTTGTCGCCGGTCCAGCCGATCAGCAGCGCGTCATGCTCGCCCGCGTGCGCGCGCTTCAGATACTCGCCCCACTCGTACGACACGATCTTCGCCTTCACGCCGATCTTCGCCCAGTCGGCCTGAATCATTTCCGCCATCAGGCGCGCGTTCGGGTTGTACGCGCGTTGCACCGGCATCGCCCACAGCGTGATCTCGAAGCCGTCCGGGAAGCCCGCCTTCTTCAGCAGATCCTTCGCCTTTGCCGTGTCATACGTCTGGCCCTTCAGGTTCTTGTCGTAGGACCACTGCGTCGGCGGCATCGGTGCGGTGGCAGCCTGACCCGCGCCCTGATACACGGAATCGATGATCGCCTTCTTGTTGATCGCCATGTCGAGCGCGCGGCGCACGTCGGTGTTGTCGAGGCCCTTCTTCGTCACGTTGTAAGCCACGTAACCTTCGTTGAAGCCCGCCTGCGACGGCGTATCGACATTCGACGCCGACTTCAGCGCCGCGATGTCGCCCGGACGCGGATAGCTCATCACCTGGCATTCGTTGCTCTTCAGCTTCTGCACGCGCACGGCGGCATCCGGCGTGATCGAGAAGATCAGCTTCGAAATCTGCACGGCGTTCGGCTTCCAGTAATCAGGATTGCCGTCGAAGCGGATGGTCGCGTCCTTCGTGTAGCTGCGGAAGATGAACGGACCCGTGCCGACCGGCTGCTGGTTGATGTCGGCGGCCTTGCCGTCTTTCATCAGCTTGTCGGTGTATTCGGCCGAGAGGATCGACGCGTATTCCATCGCCATGTTCTGGATGAACGGCGCGCTCACTTCCTTCAGCGTGAACTTCACGGTGTACGGATCGACCTTCTCGATCTTCGAGATCAGCTTGTCCATGCCGAGGTCCGTGAAGTACGGAAACTGCACGTTGTACGCCTTGCGGAACGGATTGTTCGGATCGAGCATGCGGTTGAACGTGAAGATCACGTCATCCGCGTTGAATTCGCGCGTCGGCTTGAAGTACGACGTCGTCTGGAACTTCACGCCGTGGCGCAGATGGAACGTGTAGGTGAGACCGTCGGACGACACGTCCCACTTTTCTGCGAGACCCGGCTCGACCTTCGTGCCGCCGCGCTCGAATTCGACGAGACGGTTATAGACGGTGAAGGTGTTCGCGGTGAAATCGGTGCCGGTCGTGTATTGCGCCGGATCGAACCCGGCCGGGCTGCCTTCCGAGCAGTAGACGAGCGTCTTGTTCGGGATGGCGGCGTTTGCCGCAGTGGCTGCGAAGAGCGAGGCCGTGGCCACGGCGCCCGCGAGCGCCGACCTGCGGACGGCTCGCAACAGGCTGTTTTTGTTCATGTTTCCTCCAAGTCAATTCCGGCTTCTGGCCGGCGTAGCGCGAGTGTACTTGATCGCACCGCCCGTTTTTCGGCGCGTGTGCGCGAAGTCGGGCGCTACCCTAGCACGAACAAAAGTGACGCGCGTTGTTGGTTTTCCCCACTAGAGTTTGCCGCCGATGGCGCTCCGATAAGGGCAGTTTATCGGCCATGCGCAGAGGTGATGGACCGGAGGACGAAATATTGCGCGCCAGCGCGCGGGGCGGCGGAAAAAAAGCGGTAATCGGGAGAGATGAGATAGAACCGCGCGGCGAGCGCCGCGCGGGTGAAGCAGTCATGCGCGGGGTGATTCGATTACGCGCTCTTGAAGCCGAGCCGCTCGCAAATCGTCTTCGAGGCCCACGCGCCGTTGAGCGTGTAGAAGTGCAGGCCCGGCGCGCCTTCGTCGATGAGACGGCGGCACAATCCGGACACGACGTCCACGCCGAATGCGCGAATCGACTCGCGATCGTCGCCGAAGCTTTCGAGCCGGCGCGCGATCCACTTCGGCACTTCCGCGCCGCACATGTCGGAGAAGCGCATCAGTTGCGAGAAGTTCGTGATCGGCATGATGCCCGGCACGATCGGCACGTCGACGCCGAGCTTCCGCGCTTCCTCGACAAACTTGAAGTACGAGTCGGCGTTGAAGAAGTACTGCGTGATCGCCGAGTTCGCGCCCGCCTTCACCTTGCGCGCGAAGTTTTCGAGATCGGCGCGAGGCGACTTCGATTGCGGATGAAACTCCGGATACGCGGCCACTTCGATGTTGAACCAGTCGCCGTGCTCCTGGCGAATGAACGCCACGAGCTCCGACGCATAGCGCAACTCGCCGACTTCGCCCATGCCCGAAGGCAGATCGCCGCGCAACGCGACGATATGGCGAATGCCGTGCTCGCGGTAATTCGCGAGGATCGTGCGCAGATTGTCTTTCGACGATCCGATGCACGACAGATGCGGCGCGGCTTCGAAACCTTCCGCGGCCATGTCGAGGACGTTGTCGAGCGTGCCTTGCTGCGTGGAGCCACCCGCGCCGAACGTCACGGAGACGAACTTGGGCGAGAGCTTCTTGAGCTCGGCGCGGGAAGCGCGCAGCTTGTCCACGCCTTCCTGCGTCTTCGGCGGGAAAAACTCGAATGAGAGTTCGATCGGTTTCATGATGATGAGGGACTCGGGCGGCGGCATCCGCCTAGCCGAAGTTGCGGTTCCCGAAAATGAGCGCCGACAACAGCCAGGACACGATGCTGTACAGAATCGAGCCGAAGAACGCGGACCAGAATCCCGACACTTCGAAGCCCTTCAGCAGCGACGAGCACAGCCAGAAGCACAGCGCGTTCACGACGAGGATGAAGAGCCCGAGCGTGATTATCGTCACCGGCAGCGTGAGGAGGATCAGAAGCGGCCTCAGCACTGCGTTGATGAGCCCGAGCACCACCGCGATGATGAGCGCCGTGCCGAAACTGCGAATGTGAATCGACGGCACCAGATACGTGATGATCAGAAGCGCGAGCGCGTTGATCAGCCATGTCAGCAGCACGGTCATCGAGGGTTCTCCGGTTGATGCATTGAATCGCGCGGGCTTGATGTCGCGGCCCGCGCCGGTACTACCGCCGCTCCGTCGATTAATAGCGGTAGTGGTTCGGCTTGAACGGGCCGTTCTTGTCGACGCCGATATAACCGGCCTGCTCGTCGCTCAAAACGGTCAGCTCAGCGCCGATGCGGCCGAGGTGCAGACGCGCAACCTTTTCGTCGAGATGCTTCGGCAGCACGTAGACCTTGTTCTCGTACTTCTTGCCGTGACAGAACAGTTCGATCTGCGCGAGCGTCTGGTTGGTGAACGAGTTCGACATCACGAACGACGGATGGCCCGTCGCGCAGCCCAGGTTCACGAGACGGCCCTCAGCCAGGATGATGATCTTCTTGCCGTCCGGGAAGACGATGTGATCGACCTGCGGCTTGATGTTGTCCCACGTGTACTGGCGCGTGGAAGCAATATCGATCTCCGAATCGAAGTGACCGATGTTGCAGACGATCGCGTTGTTGCGCATCGCCTTCATGTGATCGTGGTTGATGACGTGGTAGTTGCCCGTCGCGGTCACGAAGATGTCGGCGCGGCTGGCGGCGTATTCCATCGTCACGACGCGGTAGCCTTCCATCGCTGCCTGCAGCGCGCAGATCGGATCGATTTCCGTGACCCACACGGTCGCGCCCAGACCGCGCAGCGACTGCGCGCAGCCCTTGCCCACGTCGCCGTAACCGGCCACGACCGCGATCTTGCCGGCGATCATCACGTCGGTCGCGCGCTTGATGCCGTCGACGAGCGATTCACGGCAGCCGTAGAGGTTGTCGAACTTCGACTTCGTGACCGAATCGTTGACGTTGATGGCCGGGAACGGCAGGCGGCCTTCCTTTTCCATCTGATACAGGCGATGCACGCCCGTGGTCGTTTCTTCCGTCACGCCCTGGATGTGCGAAAGGCGCGTGGAGTACCACGTCGGGTCGCTGTGGAGATGCCTGGCGATGGACTTGTACAGCGCGACTTCTTCCTCGTTCGTCGGCTTGGCGATGACCGAGCGGTCCTTCTCCGCCTTCGCGCCGAGAATGAGCAGAAGCGTTGCGTCGCCGCCGTCATCGAGGATCATGTTGGCGAACTCACCGTTCGGCCATTCGAAGATGCGGTGCGAGAATTCCCAATATTCGTCGAGCGATTCGCCCTTGAACGCGAACACCGGCGTGCCGCCCGCGGCGATGGCGGCAGCAGCGTGATCCTGCGTCGAGAAGATGTTGCACGACGCCCAGCGCACGTCCGCGCCCAGCGCGGTGAGCGTTTCGATCAGCACGCCCGTTTGAATGGTCATGTGCAGCGAACCGGCGACGCGCGCGCCCTTCAGCGGTTGCTGCGTCTTGTACTCTTCGCGCGTCTGGATGAGACCCGGCATTTCCGTCTCGGCGATGTCGAGTTCCTTGCGGCCCCATGCGGCCAGCGACATGTCGGCGACGACGTAATCCTTGGAATTTTTGGAATCGAGAACTGCGGCGTTCATCACGCCCTCCTTTCTAAAAAAGACTAGAAATGTTGACGTGAGCGCCGTTCGAATGCGGTGGCTCAGCGGGCGCCTTTGCAAGCGCCTTTGAACCGTCCGAATTGAAAGCCTCCGAGCCTGGCGGCCGTGTACTGTCGTACTGAAAGGCCGTCGCAACGCTCCTCGGAAGCGAACGCAGATTGTAGCAAAGTCTCGCCGCAACCAACCGATTCCGGGACGGGCGAGTGGGCTTTCGCGGCGCTGCCCGCGATCAGAACGGCAACGCCGATAGCACGGGCGCGAGCAGGACCATCGCGACGCCGGCGATCATCATCGTGAGACTGGCGACGACGCCTTCTTCGCTGCCGAGTTCGCGCGCCTTCGCCGTGCCGACGCCGTGCGCCGCCGCGCCGAACAGCGCGCCGCGAGCGAGCCGCGTGCGCAGCGGCACGAGCGCCAGAACGATCTCGCCGAACAGCATGCCGCAGACGCCCGTCGCGATCACGAAGAGCGCGGTGAGATCCTTCGGCGCGTGGATCTTGTCGGAGACGGCGAGCGCGAACGGCGTCGAAACGGAGCGCGTCGCGAGGCTGCGCTGCAATTCCGGCGACAGATGCAGCAGCTTGGCGAGCATCAGCGATCCGCCGACCGCCACCAGAATGCCGACCGTCACGCCGACCGTCAGCGAAATCCAGTGCCGCTTGATGAGCGCGCGGTATTCGTAGATCGGCACGGCGAACGCGACCGTCGCCGGGCCGAGCAGCCACATGAGCCAGCGCGTGTCGGCGTAGTAGACGGAGTACGGAATGCGCGCCATCACGACGATCAGCGCGAGCACCGCCGGCACCGCGAGCAGCGGCGTGAGCCACGGCTGCCTGAAGCGCGCGTACACATGCTTCGCGACGAAATACAGTGCGACGGTCAGCACGAAGCAGCCCGCGGCGATGAGGCGCGCGGCGTCGTCTGCGAGAAGCGAGTCGAAGAAGTGGTTCATGTCGATGTGCTCAGGCGCGCGCCGCATGCCGCGCCACGAGCGCGCGGCGCAGCGCCAGATGGCGTTCGAGGCGCGCCGCACGGTCGACGGCGAACGCGACTGCCACCATCACCATCAGCGTTCCGCCGACGACGACCAGCGCGAGCCGCCAGCCGTCTTCCATGAAGAGACCGCCGTACTGCACCGCCGCGACCGCAGCCGGAATGAAAAACAGCAGCATGTCCGACAGCAGCCAGTCGGCGCCGGCCTTCACCCAGCGCGGCGCGACGCCGCCGCAAAACAGCAGCGCGAGCAGCGCGACGAGGCCGATCACACCGCCCGGCACCGGCAAGGCCAGCTTGCGCGCGACGAAATCCGCCACGGCCCAGATTCCCGCCAGCGCGGCGGACTGCAGCGCGATGCGCACGAAGCGGCCGAAGGCGGAGGGCGTTGGCGTCGAAAGGGCGGCGGACATGGCGAACTCTTGTGCGTTGAATGCGAGTGATTAGGGTTATCCCGTAGTCAGAGTATAGGGACGCCCCTCGCATAATAATAATGACTTAACCTTATTCGAATCATTCCAAACTGGAATTCTGGAGCCGCCGATGGAATTGCGCGCCTTGCGGTACTTCATCGAAGTGGTGAAGCAGAAGAGTTTTACCGCCGCCGCCGAGCACATGTTCGTGACTCAACCGACCATCAGCAAGATGGTGAAGGCGCTGGAGGACGAGGTCGGCTCGCCGCTGCTCCTGCGCGAAGGGCGTCAGATGGTGCTGACCGACGCGGGGCAGATCGTGTATCAGCGGGGCGTCGAGGTGCTGGCGGCGCATGCGCGGCTCGAGGCCGAACTGAACGATCTCGGCACGTTCGGGCGCGGCACGCTGACGATCGGCATTCCGCCGATGGGCGGTGCGCTTTTCACGCCGGCCATCGCTGCATTCCGGCAACGCTATCCGAAGGTCGAGCTCAAGCTATTCGAGCGCGGCTCGAAGGCGATCGAGGCGGCGCTCGTCGATGGCGAACTCGAACTGGGCGGCGTGCTCCAGCCCGTGAACACCGAAGTCTTCGACGTGCTGCCCGTCAGCCGGCAAGTGCTGTGGCTCGTTGCGCCGAAGGGCTCGCGCTGGGACGAAGCGCGCGAAGTCGCGCTCACCGATCTCGCCGGCGAGCCGTTCGTGTTCTACGGCGAAAGCCTCGCGTTGAACGACGTGGTGCTCAGCGCGTGCCGCGAGGCGGGCTTTGCACCGACGATCGTCGGTCGCAGCGGGCATTGGGATTTCATGGCGGCGCTCGTGCAGGCGGGCATCGGCATCGCGCTGTTGCCAGCGCCCTATTGCCGCCGTCTCGACGCCGACGCATTCACGTGCCGTCGCGTCGTCGCGCCCGAGATTCACTGGGACATGGCGCTCGGCTGGCGGCGCAACGGTTATCTGTCGCACGCGGCGCGCGCATGGATCGAAGTGGCGCGCGAAATGCTGCCCGCGAATCTCGATCAGGATTTCATGGCCGATGGATTCCCGCGCGTACGGCGCGGCCAGCCTGGACCATGACCCGCTGACGCCCAAACGAAACGCGCCGGCCCGCGATGAGCGGACCGGCGCGTCATTCACAGCGGCTTGCGGGTGTTTCCTGGATCAGCTCAGTTCCTTGAACTCGATTCGGCGATTCGCCGCGCGGCCCGCGGGTGTCGCGTTGTCGCCGATCGGATGTGCGTCGCCGAAGCCTTCCACGGAGAGCGTGTTCGCCGGCACGCCGTGCTGGACCAGATACGTGCGCACAGCCTCCGCGCGCTTTTTCGAGATATACAGATTCGCCGCTGGGTTGCCGGTGCTATCCGTGAAACCGCCGATCTGCAACTTGACCGGCTGGCCCGCCGCGCCGCACTCCTTGAGCGATTTCGCCGCGTTCGCGAGTTCGGCCAGCGCCGCGCGCGGCACGGCGTTCGACGCAAAGCCAAAGTTGATCGGACGCGCATTCAGTTGCTTCGCGACATCGGCGGCTGCGCAGGCCGCGCCGGCTTGCGCGTCGGAAGCGGCCAACGTCCTCGCCGCCACTGGCGCGCTTTCGCTTGCGCCGATAGTCCAGCCGTCGCCGAACAAGGCCTTCAGCTTGTCCAGCCAGCCGAGCGTCGCGTCGGCGGCGCGGCCGGCGAGATCGACCGTCTCGCCCGTGACGCGCACCTTCGCGCCGGGCAGCGTCATGACCGGCAGCAAGCCGTCGAGCTTGGCCATCCATGCGGCGGGCTTCGTGTCCGGGTCGACCGTGATGTCCGCGTGGAACTTGTCGGCGCCGAGCTTCGCCGCGAGCGTGTCGATCAATTGGCGGCGCTCCGCTTCACTATTGACCGTTGCGGTCAGCGTCGGAACGCCGGATGCGTCGACGACGAAGGACATCGTCGAGTCCTTGCCCGGCAGCGCGACGGGGGCCGATGCCTGATCGCTTGCCACCGATGCCGATGCGGCCGCCGCATTCGAATCCGCAGCCGCGGTGGAAATCGCGTCGGAAGCCGCGTCCGGCTTCGCTGCGGGCGCCGCGTCCTGCTCCGTTTCCGTCGAGCACCCGCGTCCGAGCAAGACCGCGAGCAGCGCGAGCGCGGCGGCGAGCGCGATCCACCACCACTTCTTCTTGCGCGCATGCTCCTTTGCCGGTTGCTCGGGCGCGGCGGGCGTTTCGACTGGCTGCGAGAATGCGGCCGCCTCGTGCGTCGACGGATGCTCCAGATGCGCCGACACCGCTTTCAGCCGCGACGCGACGCCCGCGAGGAACGCGCCGACCGAGCCGAGCCCGAGCGCCTGCGCGAACGAGTCCGTCATGTTCGCGCGCACCACCGGCAACTGGTGGCCGAGCAGCGTCGGGAGTTGGGCCGGATGACCGCTGTGTTGCGTGAGATAGCGCTTGAGCATGCCGAAGAGCGTCGCGCCGACCACGCCGCCCAGCGTGCGTGTGGCGCTTGCCGCCACGCCCGTGTATTCCGAAATGCGCTCGGCGAGCATGTTCAGGCTGTCGTGCGAGGCGATCGCGTGATCGGTTTTCGCGCTGGTGTCGATGAGCGTTCTGAAGCCATCGTCCTGCACGACGAAATGCGGCAATTCATCCGCGATCTGTGCGTTCGTCGCCGGCGACATGATGGCCGCGAACAGGTTGCGCGTGCCTTCGAGCGAGGACGCCTTGTTCATCATCGCACCGATGAGCGCCGGCCCGCACAGCGAGACCACGCGCCGGGCGGATTCCGGCGCGCAGCCGATGCGCCCGGCGATATGCTGCAGCACGCTTTCTGTCAAAGCGCCCTGTACGAGTTGGTTGAGGTTGATGCTCATTGCGAATGCTTCCCTGAAAGGCGTTTCTGCGTCTGCCGGTAAATAGTCGAGCCGATTATAGGTTCGGCCTCCTGCACGTCATTGGGGTGGGAATAACAATCGGATTTGTCTCAGCAAATGGCGCTTTAGGACTGCGCATAAGAAAGTCAGGCACGATTCCGAAAAGAACGACGCCTCTACACGCCGGACGCATGCGCGGCCTATGATTCTTGAATTCGAGATGGCGCCCGAATGGCCGATCGGGCCCCACGTGGCCGTTGCGCCCGCCCGACAGTGACGAATCAGCGCGCCGGCGCCGTTCTGCGCGCGCCAAAGAGGAGACCGACGATGTCCCTTACGTTTGATTGCGCCGATCGCCCGTTCGGGCAGACACATGAAGTCACGAATCAGGTGCCGCCGCTCGTCGGCTATGACGCGTTCGCGTTCGATGCGGCGCTCGCCGCGGCGGTCGGGAGAGAGGGCGCGCAATGGCACGCCCAGGCGCTTTCGCGCGACGGCATGGCGCTCACGCAGCCGGATGTCGTCGTTCTGGCGGATCTCGCCAACCGTCACGAGCCGGAACTCGCGACGCACGATTCGCGCGGCGCGCGCGTGGACGCGCTGGAGTTTCATCCGGCGTGGCACGAACTGGTGCGGCGTCTGCGTCACGAAGGGCTGCACGCGTTGCCGTTCGAGCCGTCGGCGCGCGCCGGATCGATGGCCGCGCGCTGCGCCGGCTATTTTCTGCACGGGCAGCTCGAATCGGGTTCGCTGTGCCCGATCACGATGACCTTCGCGAGCATTCCGGTTCTGCGCAACGAGCCGGATCTGTTCGCGCGCATCTCGCGTCCGCTGCTATCGCGCGAGCACGACCCGCGCGATATTCCGCTCGAAGCCGGCAAGCATTCGATGATGATCGGCATGGGCATGACCGAAAAACAAGGCGGCTCGGATGTGCGCAGCAACCGCACGCGCGCGCATGCCATCGATGGCGCTGCGCCGGGGCGTGGCGGCGCCTATCGGCTCGTCGGTCACAAGTGGTTCTTCTCCGCGCCGCAATGCGATGCGCATCTGGTGCTCGCGCGCACCGCCGACGAAGGCGGACTGTCGTGCTTCTACGTGCCGCGCTTCATGCCGGACGGGCGCAAGAACGCGGTCCAGGTCCAGCGCCTGAAGGACAAGCTCGGCAACCGCTCGAACGCGAGCAGCGAAGTCGAATTTCTCGATGCGTACGGCGTGATGATCGGCGACGAGGGGCGCGGCGTGCCGACCATCATCGAGATGGCGAACTTCACGCGGCTCGATTGCGTGATCGGCAGCGCGGCGCTGATGCGCGCGGCGCTCGTGCAGGCCATTCATCACGCGCGGCATCGCAGCGCGTTCGGTGCGCATCTCGTCGATCAGCCTTTGATGCGCAACGTGCTTGCCGATCTGGCGCTCGAATCCGAAGCGGCGACGGTCCTTTTCATGCGGCTCGCGGGCGCGTTCGAGCAGAGCGCCGCGCCGGACGGTGCGCCGGCTGAACGCGCGTGGCGGCGCATCGTGACGCCCGCCGCGAAGTTCTGGGTCTGCAAGCGCGCGCTCGAATTCACCGGCGAGGCGATGGAAGTCTGGGGCGGCAACGGCTACGTCGAAACCGGGCCGATGGCGCGCTTCTATCGCGAGGCGCCGGTGAATTCGATCTGGGAAGGCTCGGGCAACGTGATGTGCCTCGACGTGCTGCGCGCATTCGAGCGCGAGCAGGATGCGGCGCATGCACTGCTCGACGACTGGAAGACGGCGGCGGCGGCGCATCCGGCGCTGGCGGGCGCGTTGTCATCGCTCTTGAAGATGCTGACGGACGATCCGGCCGCGCGGGAAGCGTCGGCGCGGCGCATCGCGCAACAACTGACCTTGTGCGCGCAGGGCGTGCTGCTGGCGCGGCATGCGCCGCAGGACGTCGCCGATGCGTTCATCGAAACCCGTCTCGGGGCTGCGCGTGGCGAAAGCGGGCGCGTATATGGGACGCTGCCGGCGCGGTTCGATCATGCGGGGATCGTGGCGCGGGCGTTTGCGATTTAGCGAATCTGCCGCCCCGCCTCCCGCAACGGCTCTTCATTCTCCAGCCGATAAACCCACGACAGCAATTCCGCCACCGCCTGATACAAGGCCGGCGGAATATGCGCGTCCAGATCCACCTGCATCAGGAGCGAGACCATCTCCGGCGACTCGTGCACGTACAGCCCCGCTTCCTTCGCGCGCTGCACGATCATTTCGGCGACCATGCCGTAGCCCTTCGCGACGACGCGCGGCGTCGACTCGCGGTTGCCCGCCTCGTAGGCAAGCGCGGTCGCCTGCTTGCGTGTATAGAGCGGTTGATCGGCGCTCATGCGTCGCTCCCGTCGCCGTTGGGTGCGCGGAACAAATGCTCGAGCGGCGAGCGCATCGGCTTCTTCGCGACGGGCTTGCCACCTGTGCGCGCGAGATCGGTGACGCCGTCCATCGAGCGCACGGAAAGCGACGCCAGCGCGATGCCCGCCGCTTCGAGCTGACGCGCGAACGCTTCGCGATCGGCGGCGAGTCGGCGTGCGCCCGAATCGCCTGCCTTGATACGCGCGACGAGCTTCTCGCCCGTCAGCACCAGTTCGGCGTCGACCGTGCCGAGCGCTGGCAGCGACAGCGTGATGCGCGTGCGCCACGCGCGTTCGTCGGCGGCTTCGTCGGCCGCGGCGCGCGGATCGCGCGGTTCGCGCGCGATTTCCCATTCGAAGCGCGTGCCGGGCCACGCCTCGCCTTGCCATCGGAACTGCTGATTGGCGAGCACGTCGAGTTGCTGACGCACGACATTGAGCGTCGCCGGATGAATGCCCGCCGCGATCGACGCCTGCAGCGCGGATTCGTGCTGGCCCGGCTGGGCGCTTTGCGCGCCCGCGCCGCCCGCCGCGTTGCCGCTTTGCGAATTCGACAGCGCCGACGCCGGCGCATCGCGCACCGACGCCGCGAGCGCGGCCGCCTGCTGCGGATTTTGCGGCGTCGTGACGGCGCGCACGTTTGCATGGAAATCGGGCGAATCGGGAGTGAATGGCGTCGCGCGGGCGTCGTCGAGCCCGGTGTCGCCCGCCGCCGCGCCGCGCGCGAAATCGAGCGGCAAGCTCATCGAACGGGCGTCTGCGCGCGCCTGCGGTTCGTTGCCGAGCGACGCCGCGCTGCGCTGGCCCGCGAGCCACTGCATCAGATGCGCTTCGTAGAAAAGCCCGCTTTCGCCAACGGTCTTCGCCAGCGCGCTCGCCAGCACCGCGGCGGGCAGCGGCGGCAGATTCTGCGTCGCGGCGCGCGCGGCCGCGACGGCGGCTGCATTGGAAGAGAAAGCGGTGTCGAAGAGGCCGGTCGTGAATGCGGCAAAGGCGCTCGCGGGACGCGGCGGCGTCGGCCACAGCGGAGCGTCGCCGGTCAATGCGGGCGCCGCGCCGCCGAAGCGCGAAATCACGTCGAGCGTGCGCGCGACGCTCGACAGCGCGGTCTGCGTCGATGCGGCCGGCGCCGCGCTGCCAGGCGGTGTGGCGACGGACGGCAATATGTCCGTCTGCGTCGCCGCCTGTCCGACGCTCGCGCCGGTCACGCCGCTGCCGCTCACGCCGCCCGGCGCGCGGATCGCGGACATGAGGAGCTCGGTGCGGCTGGCGAGCAGCGTTGCGATCGCGGTGTCGAGTCCTGTCATGCCCACATCCTCAAATGCGCCTGGCCGCAGCCGGGCGCGATCGGGCCGCCTAGCGCAGTCCGATCATTTTTTTCAATACGCGCGCCGGGTTGTTGACTGTGAAGAGCGCGGACAGGCGCGCGAGGCTCGGCGAACTCAGATCGCGGATCGCGGCGTCGTCGGCGAGAATTTTCTTCACGAGGTCCAGCTTGCGCGCCCGGGCGCTCTCGTCGAGTTCCGAGGCCGAATCCACTTCCTTCAGTTGCTCGATCAACTCGCGGTAGGCGCCTTGCAACGTCTTCAGTTCGCTCCATTCGCCGCCGCGCGCGGCCGTCAGCATCTGGCCGGAAATGGCCGCGATGGCTTCGTAATGGGCGAAATAATCTTGTGTCGTCTTCATTCTTTCGAGGCAGTCGACCCGCATTCCCGTCAAACGGGCGCAGTCGTCATTTGCGCCACTTCCGGTCCAATTCCCACCCATGCTTCCTCGAGCGTCGCGAGCAGGTTGTCGACCTCAACGAGCATCGACTCGTCCTGCTTCAGGTTCGCCTCGAGCAGCCGGCGCGACATATACGTGTAGAGCGCATCCAGCCGCTCGGCGATCTCGCCGCCCGCATCCTTGTTGAGCGCCTGCTGCAACCCGCTCTCGACGATGCTGATGGCCTTGCCGATCGCCGCGCCGCGCGCACCGATGTTGTTCTGCTGCATGTGCATGCGCGCCAGCGCAATCGCCTGGCGCGCGCCCTGATACAGCATCACGATCAACCGGTGCGGGCTCGCTCCCATCACCCCTGTTTGGACGCCGACGCGTGCGTAGGCGCTGGCTCCAGCGTGTCCTGGGGAATACATCTGTCGGTTCTCCTTGTGCGATGCCGCAGCGTCCGCGGGCTTCTTGCGGACGCCGTGCCTCTCGTCCTGATCCGTGTGGGCCCGGTGAAACCGGTGTGGGCGAGCGAGCCGCCCGCTCTTGCGGGCGAACCATCGTTCGCCGTGCCGTTACCGGGGTTATCGGAGAAACGCGGAAAAGCTTTAGGACGCAAGGCTCTAGACCCCTTCGGGGCGCTAAAGGGCTGGATCGCGAAAGGAGCCGCGCGTCAGACGGAGATCTGCATGATGTCGTTGTAGGCCGACACGAGCTTGTTGCGCACCTGAAGCCCGAATTGCAGGCCGACGTTCGCCTTCTGCATGTCCACCATCACGTCGTTGAGTGACACGTTCGGCGCGCCGATTTCGAACGCGTGCGCCTCGCCGAGCGCCCTGGTCTGGTTGTCGCTGATCTTGTCGATGGACGTTTTCAGCGCATCGGCGAAGCTGCCCGCGCTCGCCGCGCCCGATGTCCCGCTTCTGTCCGCGACGGCGCCCGACGCGACGGTCGAGGCCGCGCCGGCGCCGCCGGCGGCTTGCGACGCCATCGACGTGATCGCCGAGAGCGCGGAGGAAAGCGGATTGATCGGAAAGTTCATGTTGACTCCGGGTGACAGGAAAAAGCCGGCGCCGCTCGTGGCGGAGACCTGATGCTCGGGGCCGCGTTGGCGGCGGTTCTCCGAGTACGAAAAATCTTAGCAGCGGGGACTTTTTCAAAGCACTGGAAGAACGGGGAAAACCCCGCTCTATTCGCCGAATCGACTTGCAATCTTCTGCGGATAATCCCCATCGTGAAAAGTCCTCTACCGCCGCTTATTAAAAGTCGGGCGGCCGCAGAGGACGCAAAGATTCGGAGCCTCGACGCTAAATGGAAACGCCCAACAACTCACTGATCACGCCCGACGCCAGAATGGGCCTGGCGGGCGCACAACCCGGCGCAGCCGCTACGGCCGCCGCGGGCTCGAGCCTCGGTGGCGCAGGCGCCGACTTCGGCGCTTTCGCGCAACGCGTGCCGGTGCTCAACCAGTTCCGCTCGAACCCGCGCGTGCCGCTTATCATCGCAGCCGCGATTCTGGTCATGGTGGTCGCCGGCCTCGTCATGTGGTCACGCCAGCCGGACTACCGCGTGCTGTTCTCGAATCTCTCCGACCGTGACGGCGGCGCAATCGTTGCCGCGCTCCAGCAGGGCAACATTCCCTATAAGTTGTCCGACGGCGGCGGCGCCATTCTCGTGCCGTCGGAACAGGTTCACGAAACGCGCCTGCGCCTCGCGAGCCAGGGTTTGCCGAAGAACGGCTCGGTCGGCTTCGAGCTGATGGACAACCAGAAGTTCGGCATCAGCCAGTTCGCCGAGCAGATCAACTATCAGCGCGCGCTCGAAGGCGAGCTCGAGCGCACGATCGGCTCGATTTCGTCGGTGAAGTCGGCGCGCGTGCATCTGGCGATTCCGAAGCCTTCCGTCTTCGTGCGCGACAAGGAGCTGCCGACCGCCTCCGTGATGGTCAATCTGTACCCGGGCCGCGTGCTCGACGAAGGCCAGGTCGTCGCGATCGCGCACATGGTCGCGTCGGGCGTGGCGGACATGCCGGTGAAGAATGTCAATATCGTCGATCAGGACGGCAGCCTGCTCACGAGCCAGAGCGCCGCGAACGGCCTCGACGCGTCGCAGCTCAAGTACGTGCAGCAAATCGAGCACAACACGCAAAAGCGCATCGACGCGATCCTCTCGCCGCTCTTTGGCGCCGGCAACGCGCATTCGCAAGTGAGCGCGGACATCGACTTCTCGAAGCTGGAGCAGACCGCCGAGAGCTACGGCCCGAACGCCAATCCGCAAGCGACGGCGATCCGCAGCCAGCAATCGAGCGAATCGAGCGAGTCGACGGGCGGCGGCGCATCCGGCGTGCCGGGCGCGCTGTCGAACCAGCCGCCGCAAGCCGCATCGGCGCCGATCGACGCAGCCGCCTCGGGTGCCGCCGCATCGGTCAAATCGACGCCGAAGAGCGAGCGCAAGGACACGACGACGAACTACGAAGTCGACCGCACCGTGCGTCACTACGAGCAGGCGACGGGCGGCATCAAGCGTCTGTCGGTGGCGGTCGTCGTCAATTACGAGAAGAAGGTCGACGCGAAGGGCAATGTCACGATGACGCCGCTCGCCGCCGACAAGCTCGCGCAAGTCCAGCAACTGGTCAAGGACGCGATGGGCTTCGACGAGAAGCGCGGCGACTCGGTGAACGTCGTGAACAGCGCGTTCTCCACCGATCTGAACGTGACGCCCGAAGCGCCGTGGTGGCGCACCCCGCAGATGATCGCGTGGGGCATTCAGGCGGCGAAGTACGTGGGCATCGGCATCGTTGCGCTGTTCCTGTACTTCAGCATGGTGAAGCCGGCGATGAAGCGCGCCTTCCCGCCGCCGCCCGAAATCGCGCCGACGCTCGGCGCACCGGATGAACTCTCGATGCTCGACGGCCCCGCGGCCGAGGGCGCGAAGAAGGAAGACGAAGACAGGGATGCCGAGGTGAGTCTGCTCGGTCATGAAAGCAAGAAAGCCAAATTCGATCGCAATCTCGACTATGCGCGCATGGTGGCGCGTCAGGACGCGAGAATCGTTGCGACGGTCGTAAAGAACTGGGTGTCCGATGAACGCTGAAGGCCTGAACAAAGCCGCTCTCCTCCTCATGTCGATCGGTGAGGAAGAAGCCGCCGAAGTATTCAAGTATCTCGCCCCGCGCGAGGTGCAGAAGATCGGCGCGACGATGGCGGCGCTGAAGAACGTGACGCGCGAGCAGCTCGACGACGTGCTGACCGAATTCGTCGATGAAGCCGAGAAGCACACCGCGCTCTCGCTCGATTCGAGCGAATACATCCGCTCGGTGCTGACGAAGGCGCTCGGCGAAACCAAGGCCGGCGCGCTGATCGACCGTATCCTGCAAGGCAGCGACACGAGCGGCATCGAAGGCCTGAAGTGGATGGACTCGGGCGCGGTCGCGGAACTCATCAAGAACGAGCATCCGCAGATCATCGCGACGATCCTCGTGCACCTGGACCGCGATCAGGCATCCGAAATCGTCTCGCTGCTGGCCGAGCGCCTGCGCAACGACGTGCTGCTGCGCATCGCGACGCTCGACGGCATTCAGCCCGCCGCGCTGCGCGAACTCGACGACGTGCTGACGACGCTCCTCTCCGGCAGCGACAACCTGAAGCGCGCGCCGATGGGCGGCATCCGCACGGCGGCCGAAATCCTCAACTTCATGTCGAGCAATCATGAAGAAGGCGTCATCTCGAACGTCCGCGAATACGACGCCGAGCTAGCGCAGAAGATCATCGACCAGATGTTCGTGTTCGAGAACCTGCTCGATCTGGAAGACCGCGCGATCCAAATGCTGCTGAAGGAAGTGGAGTCGGAAACGCTGATCGTGTCGCTGAAAGGCGCGCAGCCCGCGCTGCGTCAGAAGTTCCTGTCGAACATGTCGCAGCGCGCGGCCGAACTGCTCGCCGAAGACCTCGATTCGCGCGGTCCGGTGCGCGTGTCGGAAGTCGAGCAGCAGCAGCGCAAGATTTTGCAGATCGTCCGCAATCTCGCGGAAAACGGTCAGATCCAGCTAGGCGGCAAGGCGGAGGACGCGTATGTCTGACGCCCGCGCGCACAAGGGCCAGACGGCCCCGCTTTCGGCGTATCAGCGCTGGGAGATGGCGTCGTTCGATCCCGTCGAAGTCAAGGCCGACAACGGCGCGGCGGAACAGGCCGCGCTCGAAGCGCACCTGCGCCGCGTCGAGGAAGACGCGTATCAGCAAGGGCTCGCGAAGGGTCACGTCGCGGGCCAGGCGCTCGGTTATCAGGCCGGTTACGAGCAGGGCCAGGCGAAGGGTTTCGACGATGGCCGCAAGGAAGCGCTCGCGCAGGCCGCGCGTCTCGCCGAAATCGCCGATGCGTTCAAGACCGCGTTGCAGGCCGCCGATGCCGCGATCGCGGAATCGCTTGCCGAACTCGCCGTCGATATCGCGCAGCAGGTCGTGCGCCAGCATCTCGCGCTCGATCCGACCGCGCTCGTCGCGGTCGCGCGTGAAGTGATCGCCGCTGAACCGGCGCTCGCGGGCGAACCGACGCTCGTGGTCAATCCCGCCGACATGCCGGTCGTCGATGCGTATCTGAAGGACGAACTCGAAGGCGCCGGCTGGACCGTGCGCCCGGACCCGGTCGTGGAGCGCGGCGGCTGCAAGGCGCACGCGGCGACGGGGGAAATCGATTCGACCAATGTGTCGCGCTGGGAGCGCGTCGTGGCCGCTTTGGGGAGAAACAAGCCGTGGTGAATCAACGGATCACGCAGGATGGCCTCTCCGCGCTCGAACAGGAGCTGGCGCGCGCATCGTTCGGTCCGCTCGCCGTCGACGACGACATCGACACCGAACCCGACGAACACGCCGCGCGCACCATCGCCGAACTGGGCGGTATCGCGGGCAATCCGCACATCGACATGTGGCGCGACAAGCTCGACGCGCTGCGTTCGCGCAACGCCATCGCGAAGCCGCTGCGTCCGTGCGGGCGTCTGACGCGCGCAGCGGGCCTCGTGCTGGAAGCCGTCGGCCTGAAGCTGGGCGTCGGCTCCGAATGCATGATCGAGCTGCCGCCGGGCAGCGCGATTCCGACCGCCGAAGCCGAAGTCGTCGGCTTCTCGGGCGACAAGCTCTTTCTGATGCCGACCACGGAAATGGGCGGCTTGCTGCCCGGCGCGCGCGTCTATCCGCTCGAAAGCGCGCCGATCAACGATCCGATGGCGGGCGCGAAGCGCTTGCCCGTCGGCTGGGAAATGCTCGGCCGCGTGGTCGATGCGTCCGGCCGTCCGCTCGATGGACTCGGCCCGCTCGGCGCGAAAGTCGATGCGCCGCTGTCCGCGCCGGTCATCAATCCGCTGAAGCGCGAGCCGATTCACAAAGTGCTCGACGTCGGCGTGCGCGCGATCAATTCGCTGCTGACGGTCGGACGCGGCCAGCGCATGGGTCTGTTCGCGGGCTCGGGCGTCGGTAAATCGGTGCTGCTGGGAACGATGGCGCGCTACACGAGCGCCGAAGTGATCGTGATCGGGCTGATCGGCGAACGCGGCCGAGAAGTGAAGGAATTCATCGAGCAGATTCTGGGCGAGGACGGTCTCGCGCGCTCGGTAGTCGTCGCGGCGCCGGCGGACGTGTCGCCGGTCTTGCGGATGCAGGCCGCCGCGTACACGACATCGCTCGCCGAATATTTCCGCGATCAGGGCAAGCACGTGCTGATGCTGATGGATTCGCTGACGCGTTACGCGATGGCGCAGCGCGAGATCGCGCTCGCGATCGGCGAGCCGCCCGCGACGAAGGGTTATCCGCCGTCGGTGTTCGCGAAGCTGCCCGCGCTCGTCGAGCGCACCGGCAACGGCCCGGAAGGCGGCGGTTCGATCACCGCGTTCTATACGGTTCTAACCGAAGGCGACGACCAGCAGGACCCGATCGCCGACTCCGCGCGCGCGATTCTCGACGGCCATATCGTGCTGAACCGCTCGCTGGCCGAGGCGGGGCACTATCCGGCCATCGACATCGAGCAGTCGATCAGCCGCGCGATGACCGCGCTCATCGACGACAGGCACCTCGAGCGGGTGCGTCTTTTCAAGCAGATGCTGTCGCGCTATCAGCGCAACAAGGATCTGATCAACGTGGGCGCGTATTCGAGCGGCCGCGATGCGCTGCTCGATCGTGCGATCGCGCTGTATCCGCGCATGGAGTCGTTTTTGCAGCAGGGGTTTCGCGAAGAGGCCCCGTTCGATCCGAGCATCGCGATGCTGAATCAACTGTTCGAATAATTTTCGACTAGTATCCGAAGCATTCGTCACAAGAAAGCACAAAGACCATACGGGACCGCCACGCCATGTCCAAGAATCTGCCGATCAACACGCTCATCGAACTTGCCGAAGAGGAGCTCGACGCCGCCACGAAAAAACTCGGCAAGCTCCAGCAGGAACGCAACGAGATCGAAGCGCAGCTCCATTCGCTGGTGACGTATCGCGACGAGTATCACGCGCGGTTCACGGCATCGGCGCAGCAGGGCACCACGGCGCAGACGCTGCGCAATTTCCAGGCGTTCGTCGACACGCTCGACAACGCGATCGCGCAGCAGCGCACGGCGCTGGTCATGGCGGACCAGCGGATCGAGGCGGCCAAGCCCGACTGGCGTCTCAAGAAACAGAAGCTCGGCAGCTACGAAGTGCTGGCTGCGCGCGGCGAGGCGATGCTTGCGAAGAAGGCCGCGCGAGTCGAGCAGCGCGACGCCGACGAGCACGCCGCGAAAGTGCTGCGCATGCGCGCCGAGCGCGCGTCGTCGTAATCCATTTATTCATTGAGTCTAGAGACCGTCCATGTCCTCCGTATCCCTTCTCGGCGCGCTTTCCGGCGCGGCGTCGTCCCAGGCCGCAAGCAAACGCGCGGCGAGCGCGGGCGCATCGTTCGGCATGACGCTGCAAGGCATCACCGACAGGGCCAATGCCGACGCGCAGGCCGCGCAGGCGCTGGCGGATTCTTCGACGGACAAGTCGAGCGTCCACGACGCGCCGAAGCCGGATGACAGCGCCTCCGCTGCGTCTTCGAGCGATGACACGCAGGACGCGTCGAAGCCCGAGCAGGCTGACGCGCCGAAAGAGGCATCGAAGGGTACGGACAAGACGCAGACGGCGGACGCATCGAAGCCTGCGCCGTCGCAATCGGCCGGTTCGTCCGCCGATGCCGCCGCCGCAGCGCAGGCGAAAGCGCGCGCGGATGCGGCGAACGTCGCGAATGCCGACGACCCCGACACCGCGCTCGCCGATCTCACCGACGCCGCGGCTGCGGCGACGGCGACAGCCTCGACCGACGACGCCAAATCGACGGGCGAAACGCACAAGTCCGGCGACGCGAAATCGCCGCAGGACGCGTTGCAGGCGGCGCTTGCGGCGCTGAACAACGCGCAGCCGAATCCGGCGCCGGTGAATGGTGCGGTGGCGACGGCTCGCGAGGGTTCGAAGGATGATGAAGAAGGTGGCTTGTTCGCCAAGGGCGGAAAGGGCGCGGGTCTGATCGCGCTTGCCGCGAATACGAAGGTCGATGACAAGACTGCCGACACTGCCGCGCTCGCCGCCGCGCAGGCCGTGGCGACGACGCCGGCGGACGCAGCGAGCGCCGCTTACAAGCAAGCCGCCGATGCGGCCGCTCATGCGGTGGCGATGCAATCGGCATCGGCGAACGCGGCGGTGTCGAGCCCGCAGGGCGCGATGGCATCGGCGACGAGCGCGGCGATCGCGCCGCATGTGGGTTCGTCCGGCTGGGACGATGCGTTCAGTCAGAAGGTCGTGTTTCTGTCGAAGGCGGATCAGCAGAGTGCTGAGCTGACTTTGAATCCGAAGGACCTGGGGCCGTTGCAGGTGACGTTGCAGGTTTCGGAGAATCACGCGCACGCGTTGTTCGTGTCGCAGCATCAGCAGGTGCGGGAGGCGGTCGAGGCTGCGATGCCTAGGCTTCGCGAAGCGATGGAGGCTAATGGCATCAGCCTCGGGAGTGCTTCTGTTTCGGATGGGTCGGCGTTTGCGCGGCAGCAGAGTGGGGGCGAAGGGCGGTCTTCTTCTCGCTCGGGCGGGCGTGGGATGGGTGGCGTCGGGGGGGGGGATTCGGGCGGTGCTGCCAGCGTGAGTGTGCCCGTGCGGCGCACGGTGGGCTTGGTCGATACGTTTGCTTGATTTTTTCGCCGGATCCCGTATTCGTGTTGGTTTATTAGCACTGCCCCTATGCGGGGCGGCACCTACTTTCTTTGCTCGGGACCAGAGTAAGCGCTAAAGCGCCAACTCTGGTCGACGCAAAGAAAGTAGGCAAAGAAAGCAGCTTTTCCCAGCCTAAGCACTTCACGCCGGCCGCGGCACAGGCGATTGACCTAATGGCCCCCAGAGTAGCGAGTGTTTTCATGGGTCTCACCGGGCGTGGATCGCGCACGGTCTGACACATCGCGCCGCACTACTGACTGGTTCAGCACCAAATAGCTCCAGCCCGCTTCGCGGCCGACCGGTTCACCGGCATGGCGCGCGTCTTTTCGGCTACATGTCTATCTCAACATTGGTTTCCCTTGTATACCCGGCGGCAGCGCGTAGCGCTGTGCCGGAGCTGTTTTGTGCTGAACCAGTGTCCTTCGGGTACTAGCTTGTCAGACCGTGCGCGGTCCACGCCGCGTGAGTTTTTTGGGGGCACTTGCTACTCCGGGTTCCATTCAGCCAATCGCCTGTGCCGCGGCCGGTGTGAAGTGCTTAGGCTGGGAAAGCTGCTTTCTTTGGTGACTTTCTTTGCAGCAGCAAAGAAAGTTACCCCTGCCCCGGGGAGGGGCAGTGCTAATAGACCACTAAGAAAGCAAGCTCCACCCAAAAAACCGCCCCAGCCCGCGCAGGGCAAAAAGCCCAAATAACCCCAAATCCCCCCTCTGTTCGACCCATCGCTTTACACGTCAATAGCCAACAATTCACCCTATCGAAAGAGGCAAGCAAATGGCTACCACGACTGCAAACCAGCAACCCATCGTTCCCGCAAAGAGCGGCAAGCTCAAAAAGATCCTGATCCTCGCCGTCGGCGCGATCGTGCTTCTCGGCGCGGGAGCCGGAGGCGCCTACTTCTTCCTCGGCAAAAATCACGGCCCGGCCAAGCCCGCGCCGGAACCGCCGCCCGTGTTCTTCCCGCTCGAATCGCTCACGGTGAACCTCCAGTCCGACGACGGCGCCATGCACTATCTCCGCGCCGGCCTCACGCTCAAGCTGCACGACGAAAAGGTCCAGTTGCTCGTCACCGGGCACATGCCCGAAGTTCGCAGCCGCGTGCTGCTCCTGCTCTCCGGCAAGCGCCCCGACGATCTCGCATCCGTCGACGGCAAAAAGCAGCTCGCGAACGAACTGCGCGCAGCAGTCGAAACGGCGGCGAGCTCGGCCGAAAAGCCGGTGCGCGTCGAAGAAGTACTGTTCACCGAATTCGTCGTTCAGTAACGCCGAACCAGCGAGTAAAGAGTCATGGGCCACGAAGAGTTCATGTCGCAGGAGGAGGTCGATGCCCTCCTCAAGGGCGTCACCGGCGAGATCGATCAGGAAGCTGACGAGAAAAAACCCGCCGGCGTACGTCCGTACAACATCGCGACGCAGGAACGCATCGTCCGCGGCCGGATGCCCGGCCTCGAAATCATCAACGACCGCTTCGCGCGCCTCATGCGCGTGGGCATCTTCAACTTCATGCGGCGCTCGGCGGAAATCTCCGTCGGCCCGGTGAAGGTGCAGAAGTACAGCGAATTCACGCGCAATCTGCCGATCCCGACCAACCTGAACCTGGTCCATGTCAAGCCGTTGCGCGGCACGTCGCTGTTCGTGTTCGACCCGAATCTCGTGTTCTTCGTGGTCGACAATCTGTTCGGCGGCGACGGGCGTTTTCACACGCGCGTCGAAGGCCGCGAGTTCACGCAGACCGAGCAGCGCATCATCAGCAAGCTGCTGAATCTCGTGTTCGAGCACTACGCGACGTCGTGGCGCAGCGTGAAACCGCTGCAGTTCGAATACATGCGCTCGGAGATGCACACGCAGTTCGCGAACGTCGCGACGCCGAACGAGATCGTCATCGTGACGCAGTTCACGATCGAATTCGGCTCGACGGGCGGCACGCTGCACATCTGCATGCCGTACTCGATGATCGAGCCGATCCGCGACGTGCTCTCCTCGCCGATTCAGGGCGAAGCGCTCGAAGTGGACCGCCGCTGGGTGCGCGTGCTGTCGCAGCAGGTGCAGTCTGCGGAAGTCGAGCTGACGGTGGATCTCGCCGAGATTCGCTCGTCGTTCGCACAGATTCTCAACATGCGCGCGGGCGACGTGCTGCCGATCGACGTACCGGAGCAGGTCGTCGCGAAAGTGGATGGCGTGCCGGTCATGGAATGCGGCTACGGAATGTTCAATGGTCAATACGCGCTGCGCGTCCAGAAGATGATCAGCGCGACCGACACGATGAAGGAAGGTGGATATGAGTGACCTGATGCAGAACGACGCGCCCGGCGCGCCGGAAAAAGACGAAGAGCTTCTCCTGGACGACTGGGCGAGCGCGCTGGCAGAGCAGAACGGCAACGACGCGCCCGTCGCGGCGAGCGCCGGCGTGTTCCAGCCGTTGTCGAAGGCCGCGGCGCCGTCGACGCGCAACGACATCGACATGATCCTCGACATCCCCGTGCAGATGACGGTGGAACTGGGACGCACGAAGATCGCGATCCGCAACCTGCTGCAACTCGCGCAGGGCTCGGTCGTGGAACTCGACGGCCTCGCCGGCGAGCCGATGGACGTGCTCGTGAACGGCTGTCTCATCGCGCAGGGCGAAGTCGTCGTGGTCAACGACAAGTTCGGTATTCGCCTGACCGACATCATCACGCCGTCCGAACGCATCCGGAAGTTGAATCGATGAAACGCTTCGCCGCCGCGCTCTTCGCCTGCGCGCCTCTCTTCGCACGCGCCGCCGACATGAACGCCGTGAATCACGCCGCGCAGATCGCATCGGGCGTCGGCGCGGGCAGCGCGGTGCCGTCGCTCGGCTTCGGCGCCGTGTTGCAAACGCTCGTCGGGCTCGTCGTCGTCATCGGCTTCGTGTTCGGCTGTGCCTGGCTCGCGCGCAAGTTCGGCTTTCAGGGCGGCAAGCGCTCGGGACTCGTGAAGGTGGTCGGCGGCGCATCGCTCGGCAACAAGGAGCGCGTCGCGGTCATCGAAGTGGGCGATACGTGGCTCGTGCTCGGCGCCGGTCCCGGCAACGTGCGTCTCCTGCATACGATGCCCGCAGGCTCGGCGGAAGTGGAAGGCGTCAGCGTCCCGGCATCGTCGTCGTCCGGCAGCTTCGGCGCGAGATTCCGTGACGCGCTCGCGGGCGAAGCGAACAAGCGGCTGCAGAAGTTCGTCAAGTAAGGCAGATTTGCCGATACATCGGGCGTGGTTCGCAAAGGCCACGCCCGATTTGCGTTTACAGCCGCCGCTTACCAATAGAACGAGTTGGCGCGGGTTTTCCCCTCTGTTCGTGCCATCGTCCGGCATCGCGATAGCCGAGAATTCACGCTATCGAAAGAGGCAGGAAGTCATGGTTATCACGTTCGTCGTTCTTCACGGTCAGCGCATTCTCGATGCCCTCGCAAGCATCGTCGGCGGGAGCAAGTAATGCAGGTCAGTCGTCATATCGTGCGTGCGGTGAAGCTCGCGCTTCCGGTTCTCATCGGCTCGATGCCGTATCTCGCGCTCGCGCAGAGCACCGCCGGCCTTCCGGCCTTCAACACGAGTCCCGGCCCGAACGGCGGCACGACCTACTCGCTCAGCGTGCAGACGATGCTGCTGCTGACGATGCTCTCGTTCCTCCCCGCGATGGTCCTCATGATGACGAGCTTCACGCGCATCATCATCGTGCTGTCGCTGTTGCGCCAGGCGCTCGGCACGTCGAGCACGCCGCCGAATCAGGTGCTCGTCGGACTGGCGCTGTTCCTGTCGTTCTTCGTGATGTCGCCGGTGCTCGACAAGGCTTACAACGACGCATACAAGCCGTTCTCCGAAGGCCAGATCGCGATGGATCAGGCGATCACGCGCGGCGTCGGTCCGTTCAAGCAGTTCATGCTGAAGCAGACGCGCGAATCCGATCTCGCGCTCTTCGCGCGCATCTCGAAGGCCCCGCCGATGAACGGTCCCGAAGACGTGCCGCTCTCGCTGCTGGTGCCGTCGTTCATCACGAGCGAGCTGAAGACGGGCTTCCAGATCGGCTTCACGATCTTCATTCCGTTTCTCATCATCGACATGGTGGTGGCGAGCGTGCTGATGTCGATGGGCATGATGATGGTGTCGCCCACGACCATCGCGCTGCCGTTCAAGCTGATGCTGTTCGTGCTCGTCGATGGCTGGCAGTTGCTCATCGGCTCGCTGGCTCAAAGTTTCGTTTCCTGAGGACACGCGAGATGACACCCGAATCCGTCATGACGATGGCGCATCAGGCGATGTACGTCGCCCTGTTGCTCGCCGCGCCGTTGCTGCTGGTCGCGCTCGTCGTCGGTCTGGTCGTGAGCCTGTTTCAGGCGGCGACGCAGATCAACGAGTCGACCTTGTCGTTTATCCCGAAGCTGATCGCGGTGGCGGTGACGCTCGTGATCGCCGGTCCGTGGATGTTGTCGACGCTGCTTGACTACATGCGCTCGGTCCTCACCATCTCGCCGGGTGTCAGCGGCTGATGTTCTCCGTCACTTACGCGCAACTGAACGGCTGGCTCACGGCGTTTCTATGGCCGTTCGTGCGCATCCTCGCGCTGATCGCGACCGCGCCGGTGCTGAGTCACATGGCGATTCCGATGCGCGTGAAGATCGCGCTTGCCGCGTTCATATCGTTGATCGTTGCGCCTACTTTGGGCGCGATGCCCGAGGTCACGGTGTTTTCGGCGGCGGGCGTGTGGATCATCGTCAATCAGTTTTTGATCGGCGCGGCTATTGGCATGGTGATGCAGATCGCGTTCGCCGCCGTCGATGCGGCCGGTGAGTTCATCGGCCAGCAAATGGGCTTGGGTTTCGCGATGCTTTACGATCCGCGCGCGGGCGGGAATGCCGTGGTCGTTTCACGGTATCTGAATACGCTTGCGATGCTCGCGTTCCTCGTATTCGATGGGCATTTGCAGCTCATGAGCGCGCTCGTGATGACGTTTCAGAGCGTGCCGATCGAGGCGAATGTCGTGGCGTCGGCTTCGCATGCGCAGGGGTGGCGGGTTCTGGTTGGCTATGGCGCCAGCGTGTTTTCCACTGGTTTGCTTCTGGCGTTGCCGATCGTGGCCGCGCTTCTCATTGCTAGCCTTGCACTCGGGATTTTGAATCGAGCCGCGCCGCAGATCGGGATCTTTCAGGTCGGGTTTCCGGTGACGATGCTCGTCGGGTTGCTGCTGTTGCAGCTTATGGTGCCCAACTTGATGCCGTTCTTTCAGCGGATTTTCGAGGTGGGGATTGGGCAGGTGGGCCGCGTTGCGGCGGGGATGTTTTAGGGTTTGTTTTTTTCTTTTGATGGATCCCGTTTTCGTGTCGGTTTATTAGCGTTGCCCCTATGCGGGGCGGCAGTCACTTTCTTTGCTGCTGCAAAGAAAGTAACCAAAGAAACAGCTATCCCCAGCCTAAGCACTTCATACCGGCCGCGGCACAGGCGATTGATCTAATGGCCCCCAGAGTAGCGAGTGCCCTCGAAGGTCTTATCCGGCGTGGATCGCGCACGGTCTGTTTCATCGCACCGCTTAGTTCTCTGGTACAGCCCTTTCAAGCTCCGGCCCGCTTCGCGGCCGACGGGTCGATCGGGCTTGCGTGAGCTTGCGTATTTGCTAAGGATACCGTTGATTTCCCTTGCATACCCGGCGGCAGCGCGTAGCGCTGTGCCGAAGCTATTTGGTGCTGAACCAGCGGCCTTTGCGTTATGGCTAGTCAGACCGTGCGCGATCCAAGCCGCGTGAGTTTTGTGAGGGCACTCGCTACTCTGGGCGCCATTAGGCGATCGCCTGTGCCGCGGCCGGTGTGAAGTGCTTAGGCTGGGGATAGCTGTTTCTTTGGTTACTTTCTTTGCAGCAGCAAAGAAAGTGACTGCCGCCCCGCATAGGGGCAACGCTAATAGACCGACGCGAAAACAAGCTCCACCCCAATAAAAGCCGAAGCCCCAGCGAAGGCCTCAACTCCCGATGTAATCAAACAACGACATCTTCTGAATCTGCGAAAACGCCATCTGCGCGGCCTGCAGCGAATTCTGCGTCAACTCATACTGACTGATCGACGATACGAGATCGATGCTCGTCAAATTCGCGATGTCGCTCGCGGTCTGCGTCTGGCTCGTCTGCATGGCGGTCTGCGTCGACTGCACTTCCTGTTCGCGTCCGCCCACCACCGTCTGCGCCGACAGCACATTGTTGAACGTGTTGCCGATCTTCGTGCCGGCCGTCGTCAGCGCATTGGTGAGCTTCGCCTGCGCTTCCGGCGATCCCGTTGGCTGCTTCAGTGCGTTCACGATGGTGTCGAGCGCCGCAAAGATGTCGTTGTTCTCCGTCGCCGCAGGCTGCACGGTGAAGCTGTCGCCATCCGCAGGCGCGCCTCCGATCGTCACCTTCTGGCCGCCCAGCGCGATATCGGCCTTGTCCTTGTACTGGACATTCGTCGGCAGCGTGGCGTCCGCCGGGTCCGACGTGACCGAATAGCTCGTCGTGCCGTCCGTTTGCGAGATCGAGAACGTGACCGTGTACTTGCTCGTGTTGCCCTTGTCGCTCGTATCGGTCACGCTCACCGGGCTGATCGTCCCCGTGCCCGCGTTCGCAGCGCCCGCGCGCGACACCGGATCGCTTTCGATCGGCGACACGCTCTGGAAAATCGACACGCCCGTGTCGCCCACGGTCATCGAGCGGCCCTCGCTGATCTGCACCGAACGCTGACCGAAGTCGCCGGAGTAATTCGCGCCGACGCCCGACGGATCGTTCGAGAACGGCGCCGTGCCGCCCTTGAGACCCGAGAAGATGTAGTTGCCGCTGCTGTCCGTGGTGTTCGCGAGGCCGAAAAGCTGATCACGCAGACCCTGGATCGCGTTGGCGACCGCCGAGCGGTCCGAATCGGTGAGCGAGCCATCGCCCGCATGCGCGATCTGCGTCTGGACGCTCTGCAGCACGTCGCTCACGCCGCTCAACGTCGAGTCTTCCTGCTGCAGCGTCGAAAGCGCCGTCGTCTGGTTCGTGCTGTATTGCGCGAGCGCGCCGCTTTTCAGCGTGAGCCGCACGGCCTGCGCCGCGCCGAGCGGATCGTCGGACGCGGTGAGAATCCGCTTGCCCGACGAGATCTGCTGATACATCGACGCAAGCGTGCTCTGCTGGTCGCCCATCGAAGCGACGTTCAGGTTGAAGTACTGTGAACTGGAAATACGCATCGCGTTTAACCTCAGTTGAACATGCCGAGCAGCGACTGGAACAGCGTCGAGGCGGTCTGAATCACCTTGCTGTTCGCTTGATAGAGCTGCTGATACTGAATCAGATTGGCCGCTTCCTCGTTCAGGTTCACGCCCTGCACGGATTGCTGCGCCGACGTCGCCTGCGTGTGCAGCGCGCTTTGCGCCGTGCTCGTCGCCTTGAGCTGGTTGGTCGTGTTGCCGATCGTGTTGATGTAGCTCGCGTAAGAGCTCGTCAGCGTTTCGGCGCCGCCGTCGAGCGACTTCGCCGACACGAGATTCGCCATCGCGAGCGCGTTGCTGCCGTCGCTCGTGCCGCCCTTGTTCTGCGCGATGGTGAATTTGTCGGCGTTCTTCGGCGTGCCGCTGATGGTCGCCGAAACACCATCGCCCGCGACGGTCATGCCCTTCGATGCATCGTAGGGAATCATCGTGCCGGCTGTGTAGGCCGTTCCGCCGATGGTGAGGTCCACGTCCGAGGTGAAGCCCTTCGCCGTTGCGTCGTAGGTCAGGTTGATGTCGGCCGCGAGCGGGCTCTTCGTCACCGTCGCCGACGAGATCGATGCCGTGCCCGTGTTCGTGCTCGCCGCCGACGTCACCGCGGGCGACGCCGCCGCGATCGCCGCGCCTTTGGTCGTCGCGAGCTTGAAGTTGTCGAGCGCGGCGCGCGTCGGCTGGATCGTGAACGAGTCGCCCTTCGCGACATCGGTCAGCGCGGATACGTCGATGTTCAGGCCGCCGATCGTCTTGTTCGTCTCCGTCGCCGGATCGATGGTGCCGAGCGTCTGGCCGCTCGCCGGGTCTGTCACGTTGAACTTGCTGCCGTCGTAGGTAACGGTGAAATCGTTCGCGGGCGGCTGCGTGCCATCGGCGATCGTCGCCGTCGGCGTGTGCGTTCCCTTGTTGCGCGCGTTGGCCAGGATATTCGGGTCGCTGGTCGCGAACAGCTTGCCGCCGGGCTGGCCGTTGAGGTCGAGGCCGAGCGCGTTCTGACCGTTCAGTTGATTGGCGAAGCTGGTCGCGATGGCGCCGAGTTGCGCCTGCGCCGGATCGAGCGTTTGCGTGCGGAAGTCGATCAGGCCGCCGATCACGCCGCCCGTGAGCGTCGAATTCTCGATGTATTGCGTCGTCGCGGGTGTTGCCGTGCTGCCATCGCGATTCTGGAACGCGACGGTGAGCTCGCTCGGATCGGACGCCGATGGCACCGTTTGCAGCGCGTATTGCGTATTGCCGACGACGAGCGGCTGCCCGTTGCCGATGAACACGTTGTAGTTGCCGTCCTGCTGCACCACCTGCACGCCGATGACCGAGCTCAGATTCGACACGAGCTGATCGCGCTGATCGAGCAGCTGGTTCGGCTGCTGGCCGCCTGCGCTGGCGATGTTGATCTGCTTGTTGAGATCGGCGATCTGCTGCGAGTAGCTGTTGACCTGCGAGACGGCGCTGGTCAGTTGCGTGTTGACGCTCTGGCGCAGCTGATCGTGCTGCTCGCCCGCGGAATTGATCTGATCGGCGAGCGTCTGCGCGCTGCTCATCAGCGACTGGCGCGCGGCCGTGCTGCTTGCCGAATTCGCGACCGACTGCAGGCCCGAGAAGTAGTTCGTGATGCCTTGCGCGATGCCTTTGGTCGGATCGCCGACGAGGTTGTTCAGTTGCGAGATGAGCGAGTAATACGTGCTTGCTGCGCTGCTCGACGCTTGTGTGTTGTTCACCTGCGTCGTGAGGTACTGGCTGTACTGGCGCGACACGGTGACGGCCTGCACGCCATTGCCGAGATAACCCGAGCCGGTGAACTGGCCTGATGCTTCCTGATACGAGACCTTTTCGAGCGTATAGCCCGGCGTCGCGGCGTTGCTGATGTTCTGCCCTGTCGTCGTCAGGCCCCATTGGGCCGCATTCAGACCGGAAAGACCAATGCTGAAGATGTTATTGGACATGCGTGAATCCTGGTGAGGCGGCGAGGGAGCTGGCGCTGCCGCATGGCTTGATGTGTATATCGGCGGATTGGCGGGGAAGTTGAGCGTTTGCGCGCCTTGCGTTGCGAGGACGGTTGTTGCGATGGGGCCATTATGGGTGGGGTTGCGCAATGGCTATTGCCCGAAGAGCTGGGGTTTTATGGCTGGCGGCCTCAAAAGCGAGGTGCAACACCTATCTCGTATAAGGTGTTGCAATGCCCGACAAAACTACTTCATACCAGCACCTTCAACCTGAAGAACGCCTCGCCAT
>NZ_FCOF02000025.1 GCF_001544755.2 Caballeronia catudaia
GCGCCAGCATGCGCCAGAGGGCTGAAATCGGACATTTCTAATGAGCTCAAATCGGACATTATTAAAAAGCCCTGACACATAAAACTTCGATAATTTATCTTATGTAAAATCAAAAAAATCCAAGAACAGCGACACGCAAACCCTCAACCCATCTCCCCAGCGCGCCTTACCAAAAACTCCCGCTCCCGCGCGTTCTTCGCAAGCGACGCCGCGCGCTCGAACTCCGCACGCGCCTCATCCTTGCGCCCCAGCTTCGCAAGCAGATCCGCGCGCACGCTCGGCAGCCAGTGATAGTTCCTCAGCGAAGCCGCGTCGGCGAGCGCATCGACGATCGGCAGCGCCGCCTCCGCCCCGTACGCCATGCTCACCGCGACCGCGCGATTCAGCTCGACGACCGGCGTCGGCGCAGTCTGCATCAGTGCGTCGTAGAGCGCGACGATCATCGGCCAGTCGGTATCCGCTGCGCGTGCCGCGCGCGCGTGACATGCCGCGAGCGCCGCCTGCAGCGCGTACGTCCCGCGTGCGCCGCCCAGCGCCTCCGAGCGCTTGAGCGCCGCCAGCCCGCGCCGGATCAGCAGCGGGTCCCAGCGACTGCGATCCTGATCCGGCAACAGCACCGGCCGTCCTTCCCGGTCGACGCGCGCCTTCATCCGCGACGCCTGAATTTCCATCAGCGCGACGAGCCCGTGAACCTCGCTTTCATCCGGCGTCAGCTCGGCGAGAATGCGCCCGAGGCGCAGCGCGTCCTCGCACAGCGCCGGACGCATCCAGTCGTCGCCGGCGGTCGCGGAATAGCCTTCGTTGAAAATCAGATAGATCACTTCGAGCACCGAGCCGAGCCGCTCCGTACGGGCATCGGCCTTAGGCACCTCGAACGGCACGCGCGCCGCCGACAGCGTGCGCTTCGCCCGCACGATGCGCTGCGCGATCGTCGGCTCCGGCGCGAGGAACGCGCGCGCGATCTCGTCGGTGGTCAGTCCGCCGATCAGGCGCAGCGTCAGCGCGGCGCGCGCATCGACGGACAGCACCGGATGACACGCCGTGAAGATCAGCCGCAGCAGATCGTCGCCGATATCGTCCTCGCGCGCGGCATCGAGCGCATCGACGAAATCGGGCGTGACATACGCTTCCTGCGCGTCGAGATCGCGACCGTATTCCTCGTGCTTCCTCGCATGCAGCGCGTGCTGCCGCAGCCGGTCGAGCGCCTTGTTCTTCGCTGTCGTCATGAGCCACGCTCCTGGCTTGGTCGGAACGCCCACGCCCGGTTTGCTCCAGTGTTCCAGCGCCGCGACGAACGCGTCCTGCGCCAGTTCCTCGGCGAGCGCGACATCGCGCACGACACGCGCCACGCTCGCGATCACCTTCGCCGACTCGATGCGCCAGACGGCGTCGATGGCCCGCCGCGCGGCATCGTCAGCGTCACGCTGCTTCGATCGCCCGCTCACGCCGCTTCCGGATTCATGTGCACGAGCTCCCAGATATGACCGTCGAGATCTTCGAAACCGTGGCCGTAAATGAAGCCATGATCCTGAGGCTCGCGCGGCGCGCGTCCACCGGCGGCGACGGCCTTCGCGACCAGATCGTCCACTTCCGCCCTGCTCTCGCACGACAGGCACACGAGCGTTTCGGTGCTCGCGTGCGCATCGGCGATCGGCTTTTCCGTGAAGGTCTGGAAGAACCGCTCGACGAGCAGCATCGCGTAGATGTTTTCGCCGACTACGAGGCACGCGGCGTCATCGTTCGTGAACGCGGGGTCGAAGCTCAGGCCGAGTTCCTTGAAGAAAGTCATCGAGCGCTTGAGGTCGCGAACCGGCAGGTTCACGAAAATCTGTTTGTGCATGGCGGTGGTCTCCGATGTTCTCAATACCACGACGAACGACTCACAGAAAAATCGACAATTTCGCGCTCAGGAATAACACGGCCCGACTTTGCGGACTTCGATCGTGCACCACTTCGCCGCCGGGCATTGCGCCGCGATCTCGACCGCTTGCGCACGCGTTTCGCAATCGATGAGAAAAAAGCCGCCGATCATCTCCTTGGCCTCGGCGAAAGGCCCGTCGACGATGCGCGCATCGCCATTGCTGGCCGTGACGCGCGACGCATCCTTCAGCGACGTCAGCGATTCGACCGCGCGCAAGATCCCGCGCGTGTTCAGTCCATCGGCGAATCGCGCCATCTGGTCATACGCCTCGCGCCCCTCTTCCTCCGTGCGCTGGCCACGTTGTTCGACCGGTTCCACGACGAGCAGCAGATAAGCCACGACAAGCCTCCGAACGTTTTTTTCGATGCGTTCAAGTCTATCTCGATATTGACAAACACAGAGGCGCCCATCGATACTGCGACACATGCACGCAGCCATCCTTTTCTCCATCGCCGCGATTAAAAACCGTATGAACGCCATGTGTGGCGGGTCATCGGAAGAGCGTGTGCGCTAGCGAAACAGGCAAACAAATCGATTCCGAAGGCCCCGCCGCAAGACGGGGCCTTCTTGTTTTTGCGTGCCAGGTTTCCGTCTTCGGCTCACATCATGGAGAGCAGAGATGGAAGAGGTATCGCAAGTTTTCGTGCGTCATGGCGTCGGCCACGGCGTCGCATCGGGGCGTCTGAGCACATCGGGCGCGCGCGTCGTGGTCTATGTCGACGTGCATCCGCATCAGATGGTGTCGTGGCGGCTCACGCGCGATGCCGAACTGCGCATCGGCGATGCGTCCGAGGGCTCGCTTTGGCTCACGCGTCATCGCGATTCCTACGACTACTGGATGAAGCCCGGCGATGTCGTGCTTCTCGCGCGCGGCGAACGCGTGTGGCTCACATCGGAAAGCGATGAGGCGATCGAGGTGTCGCTCACTTCTCATCGCGTCGAGCGGCGCGGCGTCATTGCGCGTTGGGTCGCACGGTATTGGCCGCGCATCGCCGACCGGCACGCGAACGCGCTTTAGACATTCAGCGTGTCACGGCTCCACGCAGCGGAAGCTCGCGGCGGCATTGATGCTGCCCTTGCCGACATAGCGCGGATAGTTCGGATAACGGCATATCGGCCGCGTGCGTCCGTTGGTGGCGGGCGCGATGTCGCTGCCGATGAGCGTCTCCGGCGCCATGCCGTTGCTGACCCAGTCGTCGAGCGCGCCGAGCTCGTCCCACGCGGGAATGAACACGCCGTTGCCATGCTGAAAGCCTGGCACCATGTAGAGCCGCATGAACGAATCGACGATGTCCTGCCCGTATCGGTCGATGAGTCCGCGATAGAACGCGATCGTCTGGTTCGGGCTGATGACTTCGTCGGCGAGTCCGTGCATCGCGATGAGCTTGCCGCCGCGCGCGATGAACGCGGAGAAGTCCGGGTTCATCGCGCCGACCGTGTACGCGAGCGTCGTCAGCCGTTGCCTGAAGCGGCCGGGATTGTCGAGATCGAACGTGAGCGCGCTGAAGCCGGGATCGCGCGCAACGAAGTGCCGCATATACGCGTCGCCTTGTGCGAAGAGATAGCCGTTCGCGGCGAAGGTCGGCGGATTCAGGAGCGTCGGCGAGTCGCCGAGACCGAGCGAGCCGGAAAAGTCCACACCCTGGAACACGTTGTAGCCCGGATACGCGTCGACGCCGTAGGCGAGCGCATAGGGCAGGCTCAAGCCGTCGCGCAAGGTCTCGAGCGTGTCGATCTGCGCATCCGACAAACAACTGTCGCGCAAGGAAGGACGCTGGCCGTTCGCACAACGCAACGACGCGATGATCTGCGGCTCCAGCTTCCGGCACGCCTCCACATTGCCGACGATGCCGTCCGCCGCGCCGTCGAGCTTGTCGCACTCGTGCACGACAGTTTCGAACACGCGCCGCTGCTGCGCGATGCCGACGAAGCCGCCCGGCTTCGCATACGACGCCTGCCCGATTTTCACGCCCATCAGCCGGACGCCCGAGAAGTTGATCGCCGGCGCGTTGGCGATCACGCCGTCGTAGTCGTTCGGAAAGCGCTCGATCACCGTGAAGCCTTCGCGCCCCCCCGTCGAGCCGCCCGCGAAATAGGTCTTCTCCGGCGCGCGCCCGTAGCCCATCTGGATCAGCGCGAGCGCGACATCGCGCGTTTTCTTGAGATGCCCGAAGCCGAAGTTGACGATGGCTTCGTCGTTGCCCGCGAAATCCGCGCGCCTCGAATTGCCGACGTGGCCCGAATCCGAGCCGAACGTCGCGTACCCGCGCGCGAGCGGCGTCGAATCGGGCGCGAAAGGCATCGGATCGGTGCCGGAGACGATCGTGCCGTTGTAGCCGCCTCCGCCCATCTGCAGCGCGCGGCCGTTCCAGCGGCTCGGCAGATTCACTTCGAAGCGGATGTCGGGGGTCGAGTCCTGCAGCGCCTTGATGAAGCCGGTGATGCGGCAATACTCGCCGTTTCGGTTGCCGGGCGCAGCCGCTTTCACGACCCACGCGGAGACGATCGTCGCGCCGCGCGTCGGCAGGCCGATGATCGAAGCGGGCACGATCTTGCCTTCGAGGTCGTCGCAGTGCTTCGTCACGTAAGCGGCGGCCTGCGCGTTCGAGCACACCACGAGCGCCATCGCGACGAAAAACGCCGGGAAGCGGAACAGATCGGACGATAGATGGCGGAGGAAACGGAACACGGATTGGAAGTGGCTGCTTCAAACGCCGCACAATATATAAGAACAGTTTTGAGATAGCCATTCCGAACGGCCGGCCGTTGCAGCGGCACAACCGGCTGCCCTGCCCTCGCCCGCGCTCATTCGCCCGTCCATTCCCCGCGCAGGTCGCTATTTTCGAGAAGCTGTAGCAAGGTTTCGGCCGGACGGCTCAGATGTTTCGCGCCGAACGCGATGAACTCGACTTCCGGCAATTCCGGCAAGTCCGCGCGATTCACCGGCGGCGCGAGTCCGCGTGCGGCCAGAAAATGCGAGCGCACCGTCAGCCCGAGCCCGCCGCGCGCCGCGGCGATGCAGCCCGCGTGGCTGCTGCTGGTGCAGACCATTTGCCAGCTTGCGCCCGTCATCGCGAGCGAATCGAGCACGACGGCGCGCGTGACGCTCGGCTCCGACACGAGGATGAGCGGCAGCGGCTCGCCTGTATTTACGACGGTGCCGGGCTTCGCGAGCCATTCGAGCCGGCCGGAAAATAGCCGCGTGCCGCGCGCATCGCCAAGACGCCGTTTGCCGACGGCGAGATCGAGCTCGCCCGCATCGACCATCTGGTAAAGCCTGCCCGTCATGCCGATGGTGATTTCCAGCTCGACGTCCGGATGCGTATCGCGAAACGCGGCGAGCACGCTCGGCAGCGGCCCGAGCGCGATATCGTCCGACGAACCGAGCCGCACGCGCCCGCGCAGACGCGGCGAACTGAACTGCGACTGCGCGTGCGCCATCGCATCGAGAATCACGCGGGCGTGGACGAGCATCGCTTCGCCGTCGGCGGTGAGCGCGAGCGAATGCGTGTCGCGCACGAAAAGCCGCCGCCCGACGCTCTCCTCCAGCCGACGGATATGTTCGGAGACGCTCGACTGCCGCAGCCCGAGCTGCCGACCGGCATCGGTAAAGCTATGCGACGCCGCCACTGTCGCGAAGGTGTTCAGCCAGACTGGATTGAGCATGCGCCATTGTCATCGGAAACTCCGATGACAGTCAATGCGGTTAGCGGTCTTCCCGATGATGCCGCAAGTCATTAACATTTCATGAATCGCGCAATGCGTTTGTTTTCAAACGGCTTTCCTGTCGGCGCGACCACCGGACTCACCGTTTCCACATGACCAAAAGTTCTTCGCACACGGCATTGCTCTGGATCGTCGCCGTGGGCTTTTTCATGCAGGCGCTCGACACGACGATCGTCAACACGGCGCTGCCATCAATTGCGCGCAGCCTGAACGCCGCGCCGCTCGCGATGCAGTCGATCGTCGTCGCGTACACGCTCACGATGGCGCTGTTCACGCCCGCGTCCGGCTGGCTCGCCGACCGCTTCGGCACGCGCCGCGTCTATCTCGTGTCGATCTCGCTCTTCGTGATCGGCTCGCTCGCCTGCGCGGGCGCGCATTCGCTGAACCAGCTGGTGCTCGCACGCGTGCTGCAAGGCATCGGCGGCTCGATGCTGCTGCCGATCGGCCGTCTCGCCGTGCTGCGCGCCGTCTCGGGCGAAGCATACGTCTCCGCGCTCGCGATGATTTCCGTCGCTGGCCAGGTCGGCCCGATTCTCGGCCCCACGCTCGGCGGCTGGTTCGTCGAATCGTTCTCGTGGCACTGGATTTTCCTGATCAACGTGCCGATCGGCGCGGTCGGGCTTTACGCGGTGCAGCGCTTCCTGCCGAACGACACGCTCCACGACGCGCCGCCTTTCGATTTCGTCGGCTGCGGATTGCTGTCGATGTGCATGGTTTCGTTCTCGCTCGCGCTCGATTCGCCGGTCGAGACGCATCGCGGCGCGGTGTCGGCGGCGCTGTTCGCGCTGGCGGCGGTGTCGGCGTTCGCGTATGTCCCGTACGCGCGGCGCAAGCGCAATCCCCTCTTTCATCTCGCACTGTTTAACGAGCCGAACTTCAGTGTCGGGCTCGTCGGCAATCTGCTGTGCCGGATCGGTTCGAGCGCGGTGCCGTTCCTGCTGCCGCTCATGATGCAGCTCGAGCTCGGCTACAGCCCGCTGCATTCGGGGCTGATGATGCTGCCCATCGCCATCGCCGGGACGATCAGCAAGCGCTGGATCGCGCAACTTGTGAAGCGCTACGGCTACGACACGTTCCTGCTCGTGAACACGGCGCTCGTCGGCGCGTCGATCGTCGCGTTCGCGCTGTTTTCGCCGACGCTGCCGCTCGGCATCGAAATCGCGATCCTGGCCGTGTTCGGCGCGAGCAACTCGATGCAGTTCGCCGCGATGAACAGCGTCACGTTGAAAGGCTTGTCGCTCAAGGACGCGGGCAGCGGCAACAGCCTCTTCTCGATGGTGCAGATGCTCGCGATCGGCTTGGGCGTGTCGGTCGGCGGCTCGCTCGTGCAGGTGTTCCAGGGACCGTTTTCGACATCGACGGGCTTCAGGCTGAGCTTCGTCTGCATGGGCGTGGTGACGCTTTTCTCGGGCGCCGTGTTCCGCCGGCTCGATTCCGCACAGGAAAACGCAACGCCTGCCCGCGTCGGCAAGCGCGTCGCTTAACGATTATCCTGTCGGTCCAACCGATTCCTGGAGCGCAACCGTGCAATTCCGCAAATTCGGCAATACCGGTCTCACCGTTTCGCGTCTCACGCTGGGCACGATGACGTTCGGCCTGCAGACCGAGGAATCCGTGTCGCACAGCATCATGGACCGCGCGGCGCATGCGGGCGTGAATTTCATCGATACGGCGAACGTCTACCCGCTCGGCAGCGGGCACGATCTCGCGGGCCGCACGGAAGAAATCGTCGGGCGCTGGCTCAAGGGCCGTCGCGATAACTTCATCCTCGCGACCAAGGCGGCGCATGAAATGGGGCCACTCGCGTGGCACAAGGGCGCATCGCGCAAGCACTTGCTCGACGCGATCGACGCTTCGCTCAAGCGGCTGAACACCGATTACGTCGATCTGTACCAGCTCCACAACGACGACCACGACACCCCGCTCGACGAAACGCTCGAAGCGCTCGACATCATCGTGCGGCACGGCAAGGCGCGTTATATCGGTGTGTCGAATTTTCTGGCGTACCGGCTCGCGCGTGCGCTCGGCCGCGCGGATGTCTTGCGCACCGCGCGCTTCGTCTCGGTGCAGCCGCGCTACAACCTGTTGTTCAGGCAGATCGAGCGTGAACTGCTGCCGCTCGCAACCGAGGAACGGCTAGCGGTCATTCCGTACAACCCGCTCGCGGGCGGGCTTCTGACCGGCAAGCACAAATTCGATGCCGCGCCGGCCGAAGGCCGTTTCACCGGCGCGGTCGGCAAGGCGGGCGCGATGTACACACAACGCTACTGGCACGAGCGCGAGTTTCACACCATCGAGGCGATCAACGGGATCGTCGCGCCGACCGGGCGCTCGCTCGCGAGCACGGCGCTCGCGTGGGTGTTGGCGAATCCGGCGGTGACGTCGGCGATCATCGGCGCGAGCCGGCCCGATCAACTGAACGAGACGCTCGCGGCCGTCGATCAGCCGATCGATCCGGAGATCAAGACGAAGCTCGACGAAGCGACGGTCGAGTATCGCTTCGGCGACGCGTTGCGCTGATCGTCGACATGGCCCGCGCTCAGACGCGGGCCGCCCGCGCCCGGTAGAAACCTTCGAGCGAATAGATGGCGAGCGCCGCCCAGATCGCGCCGTAGCCGATCAGCTGATCGTGGCCGAAGAATTCCTGATAGATGACGACGCCGATCAGCAATTGCAGCGTCGGCGTGATGTACTGGATCAGCCCGAGCATCGAAAGCGGAATACGTCGCGCGCCAGCGGCGAAGAGCAGGAGCGGCACGGCGGTGACGGGTCCGGCTGCCGCGAGCAGCAGCTTCACCCCGACCGACGCGTGCGCGAAGCCACTGCCGCCGTGCGAACTTAGGAAGAAAAGATAAAGCAGCGCGACGGGACAAAGCAGCATGGTTTCGAGCGTGAGCCCTTCGAGCGCGCCGAGCGACGCGGTCTTCCGCAGCAGGCCGTAGCCGCCGAAAGTCAGCGCGAGCGCGAGGCTGATCCACGGCGGCGCGCCGTTCACCCACGTCAGCCAGACGACGCCGAGCGCGGCGATCGTCACCGCGATCCACTGCACGGGCCGCAGCCGTTCGTGCAGGAACGCCATGCCGAACAAGACGTTGACGAGCGGATTGATGAAGTAGCCGAGACTCGCCTGGACGATGCGCCCGTCGTTCACTGCCCAGATGTAAATGCCCCAATTCGCCGACAGCAGCACGGCGCTCGCTGCGAAGCGCGCGAGCAGGCGCCTGTCGCGCAGCACGGGACCGAGCCACTTCCACTGACGGCGCGCGGTCATCACGATCAGCAGGAAGACCATCGACCAGGCCATGCGATGCGCGAGCATCTCGACCGCGCCGATCGAATGCAAGGCCTTGAAGTAAATCGGAAAAAGGCCCCAGATGGCAAAGGCCGAGAATGCGTAGACGACGCCTGGATTCATTGTTCGATGCGTTGAGCGGAAGTGACCGCGCACGAACGATCGACTCGCTCGCCCGCGTTGCCTGGCCGTCCGACGGACAAGCGATCCGCAAGGATTGGAAGCCGGATTTTAGTCGACGTACGGGGTCTGGCTCCAGCGGCGCGCGAACCCTTGGACGAATTCGTGCTCGAACCTGAGCGCGAAAAGCCGTTCGAAGGGCCGTGATAGCATGGCCCGGCCTCGCGCTTGCTATAAGCCCTGTCGCCCGCCCTCTCGTTCGCTCATGAATAACCCCAACGTCCATCAGAATTTCTTCCATATCTTGCTGTTCGTCGTGACGATCGCGCTCGGGTGGGTGTTGCTGCCTTTCTTCGGCGCGATCTTCTGGGGCGCGATTCTCGCGATCCTGTTCCAGCCGATGCAGCGCTATCTCGCCGCGCGCTTCGGCAAGCGCCGCAATCTCGCCGCGCTGACGACGCTGGCCGCCGCGATTCTGATCGTCATCATTCCGCTGGCGGTCGTCGCGGTGACGCTCGTGCAGGAAATCGCCCTCGTCTATTCGCGCATCAAGAGCGGGGAGCTGAATTTCGGGCTGTACTTCCAGCACGTGCTGCATGCGCTGCCCGCGTCGGCGCAGCAACTGCTCGGCCGTTACGGTCTCGACGATATCGTCGGCGTGCAGCGCAAGCTGATGGAAGGCGCCGCGCAGATCAGCCAGTTCGCCGCGACGCAGGCGCTGTCGATCGGGCAGAACACGTTTCAGTTCGTCGTCAGCTTCGGCGTGATGCTCTATCTCGTGTTCTTTTTGCTGCGCGACGGCGGCGAGATCGGCCGGCGCATCCGGCGCGCGATTCCGCTCGATCCGGAGCCGAAACTTCATCTGATCGCGAAGTTCACCACGGTGGTGCGCGCGACGGTCAAGGGGAATATCGCGGTCGCCGCGGTGCAGGGATTGCTCGGCGGGCTGATCTTCTGGATTCTGGGCATCGGCGGGTCGCTCTTGTGGGGCGTGCTGATGGGGTTTCTTTCGCTCTTGCCGGCGGTCGGCGCGGCGATCGTCTGGGTGCCCGCGGCGCTCTACTTCTTCATGACGGGCGCGATCCTCAAGGGCGTGATTCTCGTCGTGTTCTGCGCCGTCGTGATCGGGCTCGTCGATAATGTGCTGCGGCCGATTCTCGTCGGCAAGGACACGAAGATGCCGGACTGGGTGGTGCTCATTTCGACGCTCGGCGGGATGGCGCTATTCGGGATCAACGGATTCGTGATCGGGCCGCTCGTCGCGGCGTTGTTCATGGCTAGCTGGGATCTTTTTTCGCAGGATAGCGAGTGGAATCGACGGGAATGAGCGTTGGCTGGTTTATCAGACAACGCTAATAAAAAACCGGCTCACCAGGAGCCGGCTTTGTGTACCTTCGAAGCAAAACTACCGCGGAGTCGGCGCCGTATACCGGCACTCGAACCGCTTCCTGACCGTCCCATTCTCGTCGACACTCTCGAGATAAACATCGAACTGCCACAAGCGCGCCATGTGCTTGAGCACTTCGTCGCTGTCATTCGAGAGATGGCGGTTATCCGTCATGAAGTGACGCAGCGTCAGACTGCGATCGCCCCGCGTGTTCACCGAATAAACCTGAATGTTCGGCTCGCGATGATGAATATCGTACTGCCGCGACAACGCCTGCCGAACATAGCGATAGCCGCTGTCGTCATGAATCGCCGACACTTCGAGCGCGTCGCGCATGTCGTCGTCGAGAATCGAGAAAAGACGCATATCCCGGATTAGCTGCGGCGACAAATACTGCGCGATGAAACTCTCGTCCTTGAAATTGCGCATCGCGTAATGCAGCGATTCCAGCCAGTCGCTGCCCGCAAGCTCCGGGAACCATTCGCGGTCTTCGTCCGTCGGGTTTTCGCAGATGCGGCGGATATCGCTCATCATCGAAAAACCGAGCGCATACGGATTGATACCGCTGTAATACGGCTTCGTCACCGGCGGCTGATACACGACGTTCGAATGCGAGTGCAGAAATTCCATCATGAAGCCGTCTTCCAGGCGGCCTTCGTTGTAGAGCGTATTGAGCAGCGTGTAATGCCAGAACGTCGCCCAGCCTTCGTTCATGACCTGCGTCTGCCGCTGCGGATAAAAATACTGGCCGATCTTGCGCACGATGCGGATGACTTCCCGCTCCCACGGCTCCAGCAACGGCGCATTCTTCTCCGCGAAATACAGCAGATTTTCCTGCGGTTCCGGCGGATAACGGCTTTCCGTTTCCTCCTGCGAAGGCTCCTTCCCCTTTGGCAGCGTGCGCCACAATTCGTTGACCTGCGATTGCAAATAAGCCTCGCGCTCGCGTCGCATCGCCGCTTCCTTCGCGAGCGACAACTTTTGCGGACGCTTGTACCGGTCGACGCCGTAATTCATCAGCGCGTGGCATGAATCGAGCAATTCCTCGACGCGATCGAGCCCGAAACGCTCCTCGCACTCCGCGATGTAATTCTTCGCGTACACGAGGTAATCAATGATCGCGTGCGCGTCCGTCCACAGACGGAACAGATAGTTGCCCTTGAAGAACGAGTTATGCCCGTACGCCGCATGGGCGATCACGAGCGCCTGCATCGTCATGGTGTTTTCTTCCATGAGATACGCGATGCAGGGATTCGAGTTGATGACGATCTCGTACGCAAGGCCCATCTGCCCGCGCCGATAGCCTTTCTCGGTCGAGAGAAAGTGCTTGCCGAACGACCAGTGCCGATAGTTCACCGGCATGCCGACGGACGCATACGCATCCATCATCTGCTCGGAGCTGATGATTTCGAGTTGAATGGGATAGGTGTCGAGCCCGTAACGGTTCGCGACGCGCGAAATCTCGGCGTCGTATTCCTCGATCAGCTCGACGCTCCAGTCCGACGGGCACGGCAGTGGCCGCTTTCTCTCTGCAACATTCATTCTGCCTTCCTCGTGCGCCTCGGTCGTCTTTACGGACGCATTGCGTTGCTCTGCTTCAGGCCCGAGCTCGGTAGCGACACGATCGGAAACACGATCGTCCGCGCCTTCCAGCTGATACCCGCGCGTCTCGTTGTGCTCATGCCGCGTCGTCATGCGGCCGCCTGTTGCTTTTCGAAAAGTTCGCGGAACACCGGATAGATGTCAGCGGCCGAATCGACTTTTTTCATGGCGAGTTCAGGCGCGCCCATCGCCAGCTGAGCATACTCCAACCAGAGATTTTGCTCCTCTGGCGCAACTTGAATATAGGCAAAATACCGGACCTTCGGCAGGATGTCGTCCGACAGCAGCTTGCGGCACTTCGGCGAATCGTCCGTCCAGTTGTCGCCGTCCGATGCCTGCGCGCCGTAAATGTTCCATTCAGTCGGCGAATAGCGCTCGTCCATGATCTTCTTCATGAGCTCGAGCGCGCTCGACACCACCGTGCCGCCACTTTCGGTCGAATGGAAGAACGTGTCTTCGTCCACTTCCTCGGCGCGCGTATGGTGCCGGATGAACACGACTTCGATCTTCTCGTAGTTCCGCTGCAGGAACAGATACAGGAGGATGAAGAAGCGCTTGGACAAATCCTTGCGCTGCTCGTCCATCGAGCCGGAGACGTCCATCAGGCAGAACATCACGGCCTTGCTCGATGGCGTGGGCTGCTTCACGCGATTGATATAGCGCAGATCGAACGGGTCGATGAACGGAATGCGCGTGATCCGCCCCTGCATGATGACGATATCCGCTTCCAGCCGCGCGATTTCTTCCGCGTCGCCGTTTTCGTCCTTCAGTTGCTCGAGTTGACGTTCCATCTCGCGCAACTGCGACGCGAGCGGCCAGCCGAGCGCGATGCGTCGACCGAGCGCGGAGCGCAGCGATCTCACCACATCGATATTATTCGGCGTGCCTTCCGCCGCCCAGCCCGCACGCACGTTCTTCCATGTCGGCACGGCGAGCAACTGCGTTTTGACGAGGCGCGGCAGTTCGAGATCGTCGAAGAAGTACTGCATGAATTCTTCGCGCGACAGTTCGAAGACAAAATCGTCCTGCCCTTCGCCTTCGTTGCTGGCGCTCTTGCCGCCGCCGCCCGAGCCGCCCGGCGGACGCGGAATCTTGTCGCCGCGAATGTAATCGGCATTGCCCGGATGGACGAACTCGCGCTTGCCGCCCGGCCCGTGGCGGAACGACGGCTCGGAGATGTCCTTCTTCGGAATGGTGATGCTCTGGGTGCTTTGAATGTCTTTGATGCTGCGATCGCGCACCGCGTCGGACACCGCGCGGCGAATGTAACTCTTGACGCGTCGCAGGAAGCGCTCGCGGTTCGCGATGCTCTTGTTCTTGCCGGCTAACCTGCGGTCGATGATTTGGTGCAGCACATCCAGTCTCCCGCGTTATTGGCGAGGAAGCGAGGCGCTGCCTGCGTCGTGCATCTGTCGCAGCGTCCCTCTCTCGCAATTTGCCCACTGTGCCGCTCGAACGCAATCCACGCGCCCGCACGACCAGAGACAGCCACACTCCCGCGCTGCGCGGGGCCGGAACCGCGCGCGCAGCGCCGTTCCGGTCGATCACACCATCACGACGACTTGCGCACGCGCAGATACCAGTCGCACAGGAGCCGCACCTGCTTCGGCGTATAGCCCTTAGCGACCATGCGATTGACGAAGTCCTCGTGCTTGCGTTGCTCTTCCGCCGATCCTTTCGCGTTGAACGAGATTACCGGCAGAAGTTCTTCGGTGTTGGAGAACATCTTCTTCTCGATCACCACGCGCAGCTTTTCATAGCTGATCCACGCCGGATTCTTGCCGCCGTTCGCCGCCCTCGCGCGCAACACGAAGTTCACGATCTCGTTGCGGAAGTCCTTCGGATTACTGATGCCCGCAGGCTTCTCGATCTTTTCCAGCTCGGCGTTGAGCGACGCCCGGTCGAAGCTCTCGCCCGTGTCGTGATCGCGGAACTCCTGATCCTGAATCCAGAAGTCGGCATAGGTCACATAGCGGTCGAAGATGTTTTGTCCATACTCCGAATACGACTCCAGATACGCGGTCTGAATCTCCTTCCCGATGAACTCGGCATAGCGCGAAGCCAGCACGTCCTTGATGAACGACAGGTACTTCTGCTCCGTTTCCGGCGGGAACTGCTCGCGCTCGATCTGCTGTTCGAGCACGTACATGAGATGCACCGGGTTCGCAGCGACCTCGCTCGAATCGAAGTTGAACACGCGCGACAGGATCTTGAACGCAAAGCGCGTGGAGACACCCGTCATGCCTTCGTCGACACCCGCGTAATCGCGATACTCCTGATACGACTTCGCCTTCGGGTCGGTGTCTTTCAGGTTCTCGCCGTCGTAGACCTGCATCTTCGAAAAGAGGCTCGAGTTCTCTGGCTCGTGCAGACGCGTGAGCACCGCCATCTGCGCCATCATCTTGAGCGTACCCGGCGCGCACACCGCTTCCGCGAGCGACGAGTTGCGCAAGAGCTTCTCGTAGATCTTGATCTCTTCGCCGTAGCGCAGGCAGTACGGCACCTTCACGACGAAAATACGATCGAGCAGTGCTTCATTGTTCTTGTTGTTGCGGAACGCCTTCCACTCCGACTCGTTCGAGTGAGCGAGGATGACGCCGTCGAACGGAATCGCGCCGAAGCCTTCCGTGCCCTTGAAATTGCCTTCCTGCGTCGCGGTCAGCAGCGGATGCAGCACCTTGATCGGCGCCTTGAACATTTCGACGAATTCGAGCAAGCCCTGATTGGCGAGGCACAGGCCGCCGGAATAGCTGTACGCGTCGGCGTCGTCCTGCGAATAGGTTTCGAGCTTGCGGATGTCCACCTTGCCGACGAGCGACGAGATGTCCTGATTATTCTCGTCGCCCGGTTCCGTCTTCGCGATACCGATCTGGCGAAGAATGGACGGATACCGGCGCACGACGCGGAACTTGCGGATGTCGCCGTTGTACTCGTGCAGGCGCTTCACGGCCCACGGCGAAAGAATGTTCCTCAGATAGCGGCGCGGAATGCCGTATTGCTCTTCGAGCACCGGACCGTCTTCGTCGTAATCGAAGAGGCCGAGCGGCGATTCGTTGACGGGCGAGCCCTTCAGCGAATAGAACGGAACGCGCTCCATGAGCTGCTTCAGTCGTTCGGCGATTGACGACTTGCCGCCGCCCACCGGACCCAGCAGATACAGGATCTGCTTCTTCTCTTCCAGACCCTGTGCCGCGTGCCGGAAATACGACACGACGTTCTCGATCACTTCCTCCATTCCGTAGAACTCGCGGAATGCGGGATACACCTTGATGACCTTGTTTGCAAACACACGCGAAAGCCGCGGGTCGAGGCGCGTATCGACATGCTCCGGCTCCCCGATGGCCGTCAACATGCGTTCGCCCGCTGTTGCATATGTGGCAGGATCTTCTTTGCAGAGCGCGAGGTACTCTTCGAGCGAGAATTCCTCCTCTCGAGTTTTTTCGAAGCGGGTCGCGAAACTGCTGTAGATATCCATGCTACCTCCTCGCCGAAGTCAGAAAGCTATGCCGTGCGCAACGCGCGTAATCGAAACGACATCGCTTGAAATCATCCTAAACCCTTTCGAATTTTTTTTCACGCACTTGCGTTGTTCATTTGCTTCGCAGAATTCCTAGCTTGGTGCGTTATTTTCGTTCACCTACAATGTGCATCCCGATGTCCTGATGACTGTATCGTCTTGCTCGACCTCGGTCCTGCCTGTTCGTTTCCCCGCGCTCGCCGCTACTTATCCACTGCTCTTGTCCGCCAATGCGGCGTGGCTCACGCTCGCGTGCGTTTCGTGTCCGTTACATTCGATACCGCGATGTCCGTGCAGCGTGATCAATAACCGCTCCCGACGTATGGTGTTTCGTCCTCATACGAGCACCAGTTCGAGCTCACCGATGCGATCGATCGCGCCGTGCAGCATGGCCGGTCCGTCGATGCGAACCGCTCCTGTATAAGAGCCCGTGGTGATCGTCCAGAACGGCTCGACGGTCAAACCCATGCGGGAACAATGGTTGACGAGCCACGGCAGCAACTCGCGCGGATCGCCCGCAGGATTGCCGAGCGCGGCGGGCGCGATCGACTCGCCATCCAAGGTGAATTCGAGGCGCGGCGTGAGGAAGTCGAAGCCCGGCGCGACGACGTCGTAAGGCTCCATGCCCGATACGACGAGCGCGCCGTTGTTCTGCGAATCCGCGAGCTGCGCGAGCGGGTCGAGATTGGGCCATTGCGCGAAACGGCTGTCGACCACTTCGAGCGCGACCGCAATGCCGCCGATCGCGTCGAATACTTCCTCGCGCGTGTAAGGATCGCTGCGCGCGGGCAGCGCATAGGCGAAGCGAAACGCAATCTCCAGTTCCACCAGCACGCGAAAGAAGGACTGAAAAGGCAGGCGCGCGGGCGAAACATAGACGAGCCCGTCGTCGATGGGCGCGCCCGCGGCGAGCGCGTCGGGCGCGCGCGCGCCGATCTTCCACGCGCCGATGCGCCCCTCCGATGCTTTCAGCATCTCGTGCTGGATCGCGTAGGCGGTGGGCGCGTCGGCCGGAATGTCGGCGGGCTCGAGCACTTCGATCAGCTGATGCCGGCGGCGGGCCTCCGCGAGTTTCGCGGCGAGTGTCGATCCGGTCATATCGATATCCTCGTGTGAACGATGACGCACACCTCTCAGTGTACGGGTTACGTGACCGGATCGGCGTGGGCCGCGCGCGCATGATTTCGCGCGCGATCATGCCCCGCTGGCGCTACGCGCCGCCTGTCGTACTCAGAACGTCTCCCAGTCGCCGCCTGCGTCGGCAGTCGCTCTGCTTGCGGGTGCCTTGAGCGCAGCGATCGGAGCGGCGCGTTTCGCCGTCGCGGCAGAAGCCGCTTTCGGTGCGGCACGCATGGCAACCGTTGCACGCGCAGCAATGGTCGTCGCCGTACCGGCCTTGACAGCAGCAAGCGGCGCGCCGTCCGCGACCTGGAACACCGCGACCGCCTGTCGCAGGCGCCCCGCCTGGTCTTCGAGCGACTGCGCCGCCGCCGCCGCTTCCTCGACGAGCGCCGCGTTTTGCTGCGTCACCTCGTCCATCTGCGTGACGGCGCGCGAGACCTGCTCGATGCCGCTCGACTGTTCCTCCGACGCCGCCGCAATCTCGCCCATGATGTCCGTCACGCGCTGCACCGCGCCGATGATGTCGTTCATCGTGCGGCCGGCTTCGTCGACGAGGGTCGTGCCCATCTGCACGCGCGCCACCGAGGTATCGATCAGCTCCTTGATTTCCTTCGCCGCCGCCGACGAGCGCTGCGCCAGGCTGCGCACCTCGCCCGCGACGACCGCGAAGCCGCGCCCCTCTTCGCCCGCACGGGCCGCTTCGACCGCCGCGTTGAGCGCGAGGATATTGGTCTGGAACGCGATGCCCTCGATGATCGTGATAATGTCGGCGATCTTCGACGAACTCTGGTTGATCTCGCCCATCGTCGTCACGACCTGTGTGACGACCGCGCTGCCCTTGCCCGCGATTTCCGACGCGTTGGCCGCGAGCGCGCTCGCCTGCCGCGCGTTGTCGGCGTTCTGCCGGACGGTGCCGGTCAGCTCTTCCATGCTCGACGCGGTTTCCTGCAGCGCCGACGCCTGTTCCTCGGTGCGCGACGACAGATCGGTGTTACCCGCCGCGATCTGCTGCGTCGCCGACGCGATCGATTCGCTGCCCGAGCGCACGGTTCGCACGGTCGTCAGCAGGCTTGCGCGCATGTTGGCGAGACCTTGCAGCAATTGCCCCATTTCGTCGCGCGACGTGACGGCGACTTCGCGGCGCAAGTCGCCCGCGGCGATCGCCTCGAAATGGCCAAGCGCGGCTTCGAGCGGCCGCGCGATTGCGCGCCGGAGCGATCCCCACGCGAACGCGGCCGCCGCCAGCCCGAGCGCGATCGCGCAGAGGCTCAGCGCGCGGAACCACAGGAAGCGGCTTTGCGTCGCCTCGTAGCTCTGCTTCGCCGCTTCGGTCAGGAACTTGCGCAGCGCGTCGTTGGCGTTGGCGAGATCGTTGTACGTGACCTGCATCGCCTTCGCGTTCGCGATGATCGCGTCGTGATCGTTCGCCAGGATCGAAGCGATGCCCTTGTCGACGATGCGCTGCAGCGCGACGCGCTTCTCCTGCGCGGCGTCGGCGAGACGCTTCTCTTCCGGCGATTGCGCCAGCGCCGTGTATTCCTTCCAGTAGCCGTCGGCGCGATCGCGCATCAGGCGCGAACGCTCGACGGTGGCGGCCACTTCCGGCGTGCCGGCGAGCAGCGCCGCGCGGTCGAACACGAGCCGCTCGCGCGCCGCATACATTTCCGCGTTGCCGACCGCGATCGCGGCGGGCATCTGCACCGAATACGTGTTGAGGAACGCGCCGTTCGAGTGGCTCATGCCGGTGAGCCCCAGCGCGCCGATCGCGATGAGCAGCGCACCCAGAAACGCCATCGAGATGCCGAGGCGCGCCTTGATCGTCAAAGCCTTTTTCATGAAGTTTTCCCTGATGCCGCTGTGCAAGCGGGTCTCCCGGCCGGTTGACGGCCAACGCGCCAGGCCGGCGCGCCGATGACGTCCGCGCGGCCGATGCGCGCCGTCCTTTCCGTCGATGCGCGAGCGCGCGATATTTCGCGCGTCCGCTATCGACGTAAACGGCGTGCAAGACTCGACACTTGAGGAAGATATTTCATATGAAGAGAAAACGGCGCGTCGAGACGCGCCGTTTTCAACGAACATTGAAAAGTTATGCGGAAATTTCGCTGCGGTGCGGAATCGACGGCTGCGCGCCTTCCCGTGTCACCGCGATGGCGGCCGCGCGCTGGCCGAATGCGATCGCATCGAGCGCGGCGGCACCGCGCGCCAGTTCAGCCGCAAAACCGCCGATGAACGTGTCGCCGGCGGCGGTCGTATCGACGGCTTCGACTTGCGGCGACGGCACATGCACGCCTTCTTCGTCGGCGCCGTCGAGAAGCGCGAGCACGCCCTGCGCGCCGAGCGTCACGATGACATTGCGCGCGCCCTTCGCCTTCAGCGCCTGCGCGGCGCGGCGCGCGTCGTCGGGCGTCTCGATCGCGACGCCCGACAGCGTCGCGGCTTCGATCTCGTTCGGAATCAGATAGTCGACGAGCGGAAACCAGTCCGGCGGCAGCTTGCGCGCGGCGGGCGCGGGATTCAGGACCGTCGTGCGTTGCAGGCGCCGGCCGGCGGCGAGCGCGGCGCGCACGGTTTCGACCGGCGTTTCGAGCTGGCACACGATGACGTCGGCCTGTTCGAGCAGCGCCTGCTGCTCCTCGATGCGCGCGGGCGTCACTTCGGCGTTGCTGCCCGCGACGATGACGATTGCGTTCTGGCTCGCGTCATCGACGACGATGAGCGCCACGCCGGTCGGCGCGCTCGTGCTCGTTGCGAGTGCGCTGCAGTCGATGCCTTCTGCTTCGAGACTGCCCTTGAGCGTCGCGCCGTTCGAGTCGTTGCCGACGCAGCCGATCATCGCGACCTGCGCGCCCAGGCGCGCCGCGGCGACCGCCTGATTGCCGCCCTTGCCGCCCGGCACCTGCGCGAACGCGTGTCCGGCGAGCGTCTCGCCCGGCCGCGGCAATCGCGGCGCGCGCGCGACCAGATCCATATTGAGGCTGCCGACCACGGTGACGCGGCCGATCGCTGCGTTCTCGTTCATCCTCGTTGGCTTCCTTCTTCGTTGCTTCCTTCTTCTTTAAGCCCGTTCGACGCGACGCGCTTCGTGCACGACCGCGGTCGATTCACGCAGCACGAGGCGCGGCGCGACCACGCGGCGGCGCGTCGTGCCTGTGAGCTTGCCGGTGATGCGGTCGATCAGCGTCTGCGCGGCCATTTCGCCCAGCGCGCGCACCGACTGCCCGACCGTCGACAGCGCCGGATAGGTGTAGCGCGACAGCTCGACATCGTCGAAACCGATGATCGAGCAATCGGTCGGCACGTCGATGTGGCGCTCGGCCGCCGCCCGCAGCGCGCCGATGCCCATCATGTCGTTGCACGCGAAGATCGCGGTCGGTTTCATGTTGTCGAGCAATTGCGAGGCCGCGGCATAACCGCCCGTCGCGGAGAAATCGCTCTGCTGGATCGCGTTCGGCGCAATCTCGACGCCGCGCTCGGCCATCGCGCGGATGAAGCCGTGCAAGCGCATCGCGGAAACCGCCGTGGCGACCGGCCCGGTGATGCAGCCGATCTGCGAATGCCCGAGCTGCAACAGATGCCGCGTCGCGAGATACGCGCCCTTCTCGTGATCGATCTGCACGAGGTCCGATTGCAGCCCCTCGATATTCCGGTCGACGATCATGAGCGGCTCGCGCGCGCCCGCGAGACATTGCGCGAGCACCGAGTCTTCACCCGCCGATGCGATCACGAGCCCGTCGATGCGCTTTTCCTGCAGCACGCGCAGATAGCTGCGCTGCTTCGCGGGATCGTCGTCGGAGTTGCAGAAGAACACGCAATAGCCGTTCTTCGCGCAACCGTCCTCGACGCCGCGCGCGAGCTCCGCGAAATACGGATTCGTCGCGTTCGGCACGAGCAGGCCGATCGTCGCGGTGGAGCGCGCCTTCAGCGAGCGCGCCACCGCCGACGGCACGTAGTCGAGTTCGCGGATCGCCCGCTCGACTTTCGCCCGCACGTCGGCCGATACCGGCCGCGAATTGTTCACTACGTGGGATACCGTCGTAAACGACACCCCGGCAATGGCTGCCACGTCTTTGATCGTCGCCATACATCGTCCTTCGCTATCTTTGGTCCAACTGCTCTTATTGGTCGTAAGGCGTCCGGCGCCCTGCTGCCACGCGCCGTTGTGCTGCTTCCCCGCGCCCTGCTTGCTGCTTTCTCTGCTTCGTTCATCGTCGCCGGACGCGCTTTTGCGCCTTACGACGTCCCTCGATCAGACACGTTTTCTTCTGCTGCGGTATGTATCCAACACCACGGCCACCACGATCACCGCGCCGGTAATGATGCGCTTGGTCGGCTCGTTCGCACCGATCTGCGCCAGTCCCGCCGCCAGCACGGAGATGATCAACACGCCGAAAAACGTGCTGATGACCGAGCCGCGCCCGCCCATCAGGCTTGTGCCGCCGATCACCACGGCCGCGATCACCTGCAGCTCCAGCCCGGCGCCCGCGTTCGGATCGGCCGCTTCCAGACGCGAAATCTGGAACAGCGCGGCAAGCCCGGACAGCGCGCCCATCAGCGCGAAAACGATTACCTTGTAGGGCCGCGGATTCACGCCCGCGAGCCGCACGGCTTCCTCGTTCGTGCCTATTCCTACCAGATATCGGCCGAAAACCGTCCGAGTCAAGACCAGATGCGCAACTATCATCACCGCGACCGCTATCAGGAACGCGGGCGAGATGCCGAACGCGATCGGATTCGACAGGAAATCGAACGCATCGCCGATGTACGCCGTGCGTGACTTCGTCATCTGATACGCGAGCCCGCGCGCGCCTTCCAGCACGCCGAGCGACACGATGAACGACGGAATCCGCCACGCCACCGTCACGAGGCCGGTCACGGTGCCCGTCAGCGCGGCGGCCGCGAGGCCGATCAGCGCGGCGGGAAAAGCCGGCCAGTGCCACTGGAGCGCAGCCACGCTCACCACCGACGCGCCGAGCGCAAGCACCGACCCGACCGACAAATCGATGCTCGCGATGATCAGCACGAACGTCATGCCGACCGACATCACGACGAGATCCGGAATCTGGTTCGCGATCGTGCTGAACGTGTCGTACGTCAGAAAGTGCGAGCTCAAGACGGAAAACAGCGCGATCATCGCGGCGAGCGCGCCCGCGAGACCCAGGTAATTCGAAATGCCGAGGCGCGTGCCGACGCCTTTGGTGCTCTTCGGCGCATCGGCGGGCAGGTTCGCTTCGCTCATTCAATGCTCCACGTTGTCTTCGGGCGTCTCGGTGTCAGGCGCTTTGGCGTCGGGCGCGATCGGCTCGTGCAGGATCGCGTCGCGCTTCGCGTAACCCGAGAACGCCGCCGCGAGCAGCGCATCCTGCGTCCAGCTCGCGCGCTCGAACACGCCGGTCATGCGTCCGGCCGACATCACGCCGATGCGGTCGCAGATCAGCATCAATTCGCGCAGATCGCTCGATACGACGACGAGCGCGCGCCCTTCGCGCGCCAATGCGCCCATCAGCCCGTAAATGTCGAATTTCGCGCCCACGTCGATGCCGCGCGTCGGTTCGTCGAACAGCAGCACGGCGCAGTCGCGCGCGAGCCAGCGGCCGATCACGACCTTTTGCTGATTGCCGCCCGACAGCTCCGACACCGCCTGCGCCGGACCCGACGTGCGGATGCGCATTGCGTCGATCTGGCGTTGCGCGAGCGCGGCTTCGCGGCGCGCGTCGACGACGCCATGCCGCGCCACCGCGTTCAGATTGCCCAGTGAAACGTTCGCGGCGATAGGCAAGCTGAGCAGAAGGCCTTCGCCCTTGCGATCCTCCGTGATGAGCGCGATGCCTTCATCGACGGCATCCGACGGCGATTGCACGTTCACGCGCCGCAGCGCCTCTCCGATACGCGCGACCGACACGCTGCCCGCGTCCGCGCGATCCGCGCCGTAAATGAGCCGCACGAGCTCGGTGCGGCCCGCGCCTATCAGCCCGCTCACGCCGAAAATCTCGCCCGCGCGCACCTCGAACGACACGTCGCGCACGGCGGGCAGCCGCGACATGCCTTCCACCTTCAGCGCGACGCCGCCGATCTTGCGCTCGCCCAGATCGATGCGCTCGCCGATCTCGCGTCCGACCATCAGCGTGACGAGCCGGTCGCTCGTCAGCTCGTCCATCGGGCCGACATGCACGAGGCGTCCGTCGCGCAGCACCGCCGCGCGCTCGGCGATGCGCCGCAACTCCTCGAGCCGGTGCGAGATGTACACGAGCGCGACGCCGCGCGCCTTCAGCCGCTCGACCTGCTCGAACAGCAGGTCGACTTCGCGGGCGGTGAGCATCGCGGTCGGCTCGTCGAGGATCAGCACGCGGCAATCGCCGATCAGATTGCGCGCGATTTCCACCATCTGCTGGTGCCCGATGCCCAGACCGCCGACGAGCGTTTCCGGGTCGATCGCATCCAGGCCGACTTGTGCCATCGCGTGGCGCGCGTCCTGCGCGAGCCGCTTCCGGTCGATCCATCCGAGGCCTTTGCTCGGCAAGCGGTTCAAAAACAGATTCTCCGCCACCGACAAGGTCGGCAGCAGGTTCAACTCCTGCATCACCATGCGCACGCCGAGCGCCTCGGCGTCCGAACGGCTTTTCGGCGCGTAGGGCTGGCCCGCGAGCGTCATCGTTCCCGTGGTCGGGTCCGTGAGCCCGCCGATGATCTTCGACAGCGTGCTCTTGCCCGCGCCGTTCTCGCCGGTCAGCGCGAGCACCTGGCCCGGCGCGAGTTCGAGCGACACGTCCGCCAGCACCGGCTCGACATAGGTCTTGCCGATGCCCGTCACCGTCAGCACGTTCGCTTCGTTCGATCCGGTCATGGGGCGCTTCACGCTTTCGCTGTGCATCCTCGCTCGGTGTCCCCGCAGGTGGTCGCGCATGGCTTCGTCGTGCGGTTTCGAAGCCATCGCGCGAACGTTTTCCCAAGGTCTGTCTTTCGCGCTCGTCAGCATCTTATCGGCACGTCGGAGGCGAACTTGAGGCTTGTCTTTACTTGTCCTGGAGGCGCGAGACGGCTCCGGAAGACGCCGCCCCGCGCCGCGCTTACTTGGTCACGAGATCGACAGGCGTTTCGACCACCTGCGACAGCTCCGACTGCTTCTTGTGGCCCGCGATCGCCTTCAGCGCCACGTCGATGCCGAACACCGCCTGCTTCGCCGCGTACTGGTCGGCGGTTGCGAGCACGCGGCCGTCCTTGAGCATCGGCTTGATCGCGCCGATGTTGTCGAAGCCGACGACCTGCACCTTGCCCTGTTTGCCGGCCGCGCGAATCGCCGACACGGCGCCGATCGCCATGTTGTCGTTGTCGGCGAGGAGCGCCTTCACGTTCGGATTCGCGTTCAGGATCTGCGACGCGACCGCGTTGCCCTTGTCGATTTCCCATTCGCCGGACTGCAGCGCGACGACCTTCATGCCGGCGGCGTCCATCGCTTCCTTGAAGCCCGCGCTGCGCGCCTGCGAGTTCGTGGTGGTCGTCACGCCTTCGATGATCGCGACTTCATCGCCTTTCTTCAGACGCGGCGCGAGATAGTCGCCCACCTTGCGCGCGCCCTTCTTGTTGTCCGGTCCGACGAACGGCACGTTCAGATCCTTGGACTTGAGCACGTCGGTATCGAGCCGGTTGTCGATGTTCACGACGATGATGCCCGCGTCCGCCGCCTTCTTGATCACCGGCACGAGCGCCTTGGAATCCGCCGGCGCGATGATGAGCGCGTCGACCTTCGAGACGATCATCTGCTCGACGATGCGGATCTGCGCGGCCGTATCGGTCTCGTCCTTGATGCCGTTGGTGATCAGGTCGAACTGGCTGGCGTTGTGCGACTGATACTCCTTCGCGCCGTTTTCCATCGTCAGGAAGAACTCGTTGGCAAGCGACTTCATGACGAGCGCGACTTTCGGCTTGGCCGGCGTTTGCGCGAAAGCGGATGACGACGCGAGCGGCAGTGCGGCGCAAGCGGCGAGCGCGACGGCGGCCGAAAGGACGCGTCGGCGAATGGTTCGATTCATGCGGATCTCCGATGCTTTGTTCTGGTTTGTGTGGTCTTGCGAGATGCAGCGAACGCGAGCAACGCGTGTCGATTCGCGCCGGGCGCTCGAGGGAAGCGAAAAGCCCACGCCTGTCACGCCGCACGCCTTCGCCTGGTCACGCGCCATAAGCCTTCGATCGCCCTTTCGGGCGCGATTTGAACGTTTGCCCGCCGTCGATTCTCAATGGAGCGGCGCGCAAGGTCAATCGGGCTAACGTGTACGCCAAATGCCAAATCGCCGCCGGACGGGCATGCGACGGCATCAAGTCATTGGGACGCAGCGCAAAGTGTCTGCCGGAATCAGAGGTCTTCGACCGACTGCCCTTCCACCTTGTTGTCGATGATGTCGCGCGCGTAGTCGATGCCCGCGCGCGTCGCATCGATCGGGCTTTCGAACGGTTCCTGATCGGGCACGCCGAACATGACGGGGCGGCCGCTCTCGCCATGCGCGCTTCTCACGATGGTCACCACGATGTCGAAGTGGCGCGGACCGTCGTCCGGCTCGTCGCGCTCCTTCGCGCGCCGCAATGCCTGCACCCTGATTTCGAAGCCTTTGTAATGGTCGGACAGCGGCGTAGACATGAACCGTCTCCTTTGCGTTGGACCTGCACCGCACGATCATACGTCGGCGGCCTGCATCGTGCGGATCGCCTCGCACGGCGAAATCGCCACGAACACCGGCGATGAAAGCTTGTTGCAAGCAGCATTCCCGCCGCCTCCCGATTTCACCCTACGCCGCACACCGTTCATGTTGGGTTTGCCATAATGCGCGGGCGGCATGCCGCAGCGGACACGCGCCGTCGAAAAAACAACCGCCATTCAAATCAGGGAGCGTCACATGACCATTCGAGCCACCGCCCTCATCGCCGTGCTGAGCCTGTCGCTCGGCGCGAATGCAGCCTTCGCCGCGAACAGCCAGCAAAGCAAGATGACCGACTGCAACAAGCAGGCGGGCGACAAGAAAGGCGACGATCGCAAGGCGTTCATGAAAAGCTGTCTGTCCGCCGCGCCCGCCGCCGCTTCCGCGCCGATGACGCAGCAGCAGAAGATGACCGCGTGCAACCAGCAGGCGACCGACAAGAAAGGCGACGACCGCAAGGCGTTCATGAAGAGCTGTCTCAGCAACAAGGGCTGATTGCTTATCGCACCGGCGCGTTCCAGCCGTCACGCCGCGCCGTCGCGCGCGGCGTTCCTGTCGTAGTGTCCCTGTCGTATTTACGCTGTCTGCCGGTGTTTATTGCACCGCACCCAAGCAATTGATTCGCACCGTCGTCTTTTTCTCATAAGATGGCGCGAAGGCGGCCCCTCATCAATACAAGTCAATTCGCCATCGGCCGCCGTTGTTTCGAGCGAGGCTATACGCCGCGCATGGAGGCAGTGGATGGCATGGAGACATAAAAACCGCTGGTTCAGGCGGTGGCTGATGATCATCACGTTCTGGTTCGTGCCGGTGCTGATCGTTGCAGTGAACGAAGTACGCGAGGAGATGGCATACAACAAGGTCGATCTCCAGAAGTCGCTCTCCACGTGGGACCTGACCGACGGGCAACGCGCGGCCGGCGCCGCCGCGCGCTGCCACGGCGCGCCCGACGAAGCAAGCGCCTCCGGCTGCCCCGCTGATGTCCTCGCGGCCAACGCCACGAAGCATCAGGAAGCGCTCGATGAATACGCCCATCGCAAGGCGACGCTCGCGGATTACCTGTGGCATGCGTTCGTTGGCTACTGGGTCGTGCCCGCCGCATTCCTGCTCGTGCTCGGCATGCTGATCGGCGGCGTCAGGCGCGCGCTGCGGCGCTCGCCGGTCGCGCCGTCCTCCGCGCCGTCCTCCGCGCCGTCGTCTCCTCCCACGAAAGTAAAAACGACGACTCATTCGTGAGCGATGGCCGGGTACGGTCGTTGCTACTTGCAGTTGCGGCTTTTGCGAAACGTTCGACCTCGACGTTACGAAAATTGTGCTTCCCTACCGGTCACGCTTCGGACGAAAACGCCGATTCCGTTCCGGTTTGGCGAAGCTTCGTCTACCCTGATAGGGGAGATGAGGCCTGGGTCGAAAGTTTTGTGTAATTTACCGTCTCACCTCGGGGTGATGGGGCCAGGTTCGGAGTAAGCTAGGACAGACTTTGATCCCACCCGAAATGTTGCAGAGCCTGAAAACTCAAGCGTGACAAGGCTTCGGGCGTCAGGGCGTGGCTCGCGTTTAACGTTGCTGTGCTATAACTTTGCGTGCCTCACCCTCCCGCTCTATGGGGTTTCCTAAATTCCACGATGGAGAACAATGATGCAAAGACGAAACTTCATGCTCAAGTCAACCGCCGTTCTGGCGCTGGGAGGCCTCGCGCTTGCCGGCTGCACGGCAAACAAGAACACCGGCGCCGAAGCAGCCGCCGGCGCGGCCGATGACCGCCGCGCCATCGACGCCGACGTCGACAGCACCATCCAGCGTCTCTACGCCACCGTGGGCGGCTCGCGCGAGCTGGTCGCGAAATCGCGCGGCGTGCTGGTGTTCCCGTCGGTCATCCAGGCAGGTTTCATCGTCGGTGCGCAGTACGGCAAGGGCGCGCTGCGTGTCGGCGGCAGCACCGTCGGCTATTACAGCACCACCTCCGGCTCGTTCGGCCTGCAGGCGGGCGCGCAGTCGAAGTCGCTGATCTTCCTGTTCATGACGCAAGACGCGCTCGACAAATTCCGCAATTCCGACGGCTGGTCGGCAGGCGCCGATGCATCGGTGGCGCTCGTGAAGATGGGCGCGAACGGCGTGATCGACACGACCACGGCGACGAAGCCAGTCGAAGCCATCGTGCTGACCAACGCCGGTCTCATGGCCGACGTCTCGTTGCAAGGCACGAAGGTATCGCGCATCAAGTACTGAGAGCGCGTCCTTCGATTCCGCGGCAACGCGGCGGCAACGCATGACCGCCGTGTGACGCGACCTTCGGGTCGCGTCACACGGCGGTTTTTTTCTGGTTTTTCGCGAGCTCAGGTCGACGTTGCGCGATCGATCACCTTGAAGCGCGCACGCTTTTGCGCGCGCACCACGGCCTGATACGCCTCGAGATACTGGCGCGCCATGCGATGCGACGTGAAGCGCTCCTCGAAGCGCTTCCTCACGCGCTCACGGGGCAGCGTGTGCAGACGATTCACGGCGGCCACCGCGCCGATCTCATCCTCGACGATGAAGCCCGACACGCCCTCATCCACCACTTCCGGCACCGAGCCGCGATTGAATGCGATGACGGGCGTGCCGCACGCCATCGCTTCGATCATCACGAGGCCGAAGGGCTCCGGCCAGTCGATCGGGAAAATGAGCGCATGCGCGCCTGACAGAAACTCGGCCTTCTGGCTGTCGTTGATCTCACCGACATAGTCGACATACGGCAACTCGAGCAACGGCGCGATCTCGCGCTCGAAGTATTCGTGATCGGCGAAATCGACCTTGGCCGCGATCTTGATCGGCAGGCCGCAGCGGCCCGCGATGCGAATCGCCGTATCCACACGTTTTTCCGGCGAGATGCGCCCCAGGAACGCGAGATACTTCGGCTCCACCGGCTGCGGCGTGTAAAGCGTCTCCGGCAGGCCGTGATAGACCGTGCTGACCCACTTCGCCTGCGGCAACGGATGCCGTTGCGAATCCGAAATCGAAACGACGGGCGCGGTGTTGAAGGTATCGAAGACCGGTTGCTGTTCGGGAAGATCGAGGCGTCCGTGCATCGTCGTGATGAACGGCGTGTCCTGGCGCTTGAAGAGCGAGAACGAGTAGTAGTCCATGTGGAAATGCAGGACGTCGAACTCCTCCGCGCGGCGCCGCACGAGCTCCATCAGCAGCATGTGCGGGGCGATGCGGTCGCGGATCGCCGGGTCGAGGCGCAGCGCGCGCGGCCAGACGGCTTCCAGGTTGGCGCTGGTTTGTGAATCGCCGGTCGCGAAGAGCGTGACCTCATGCCCGAGCTCGACGAGCGCTTCGGTGAGGTACGACACGACGCGCTCGGTGCCGCCATAGAGCTTCGGCGGCACCGATTCCGTCAGCGGAGCAATCTGGGCAATTCTCATCGTTCTCGTCTCCTTGCGAATATTGACGTGCGCCGCGGCGCAGCATCCGAGTATGACAGCGGGCCGTAAGGTCGGCCAACGAGGTTTGCCCTTACGCGTTATTCCCTCTCGCGCTCGCCGCCAATGGCTGCCGTGCGCCGCGAAATCGCCGCGAACTCGTCAGCGCGGTGAGCGGATTATCGAGTACCTGCGCAGCCGATCCAGCGGCTTTTTGCACTTCCATCGCTCTGTTACAAAGGCGAAACATTCGTTTCGCGAGACGGTTACGCTTCGGAATCGCCGCGCAGATCGGCGAGAAAGTTGTCGCGCCACACGCCCAGGTCGTGCTTGCGCAGCGCGATCATGTTGGTCTCGTGGCGCTGCTTGCGCTCGGCGAGCGGCATCGCGAGCGCGCGACCGATCGCCTCGCTGGTGCCGACGATATCGTGAGGATTGACCATCACCGCGCCGGTCATTTCGTCGGCGGCGCCCGCGAACTGCGAGAGCACGAGAACACCGGGATCGCCCGGATTCTGCGCGGCGACATATTCCTTCGCGACGAGATTCATGCCGTCGCGCAACGGCGTGACGAGGCCGATCTGCGATTCGCGAAAGAGCGACATCAGCTTCCATCGGTCGTAACGCTGATTGAGATAGCGAATCGGCGTGTAATCCAGCCCCGAGTAGCGCCCGTTGATGCGCCCGGCCTCGTACTCCAGGTTCTGCCGAATCTGCTGATAGGTTTCGACATCCGAACGCGTCGGCGGCGCAATCTGCACGAGCGTGACGTTGCCGCGCCACTCCGGCGACTTCTCCAGAAAATGCTCGAACGCGCGGAAGCGCTCGACGAGCCCCTTCGAATAATCGAGCCGGTCCACGCTCATGATGAGCTTGCGCCCCTCCAGGCTCTGCTTCAGATCCATCACGTCCTGACGCGCTTCGCCGCGCTCGGCCTGCTCGGCGATCTCGTCCGGAAACACGCCGATGCGGTACACGTTGGTCCTGAGCTTTCTGCCGAAGGCTTCGACGTGGCCGTCGGGCGTCGCGGTGCCGTGCGCGTGGCGGATGATGTAATCGTGAAACGCGACGCGGTCGCTTTCCGTCTGAAATCCCACGACGTCGTAGCAGCACAGCGACTTGACCAGTTCCTCGTGCGGCGGAATGTTCAAGAGAATTTGCGGCGACGGAAACGGAATGTGCAGAAAAAACCCGATGCGATTCGTAATGCCCGCGCCACGCAATGCCTCGGCGAACGGAATCATGTGATAGTCGTGCACCCAGATGATGTCGCCGGGTTCGAGCAGCTTGATGAGCTTGTGGGCGAGCCACGCGTTGACGCGCCGGTAGCCGGCGTATTCGTCGCGATCGTAGACGGCGAGATCGTTGCGATAGTGAAAGACCGGCCACAGCATCGCGTTGGAGAAGCCGCGGTAATACTGGTCGTAATCCTTCTTCGGCAGGCCGACGGTCGCGAAGGTCACGGCGCCGTCCTGTTCGAGCTTGGGCCCCTGATTCGCGACGGTCTCGCTGACAACATCCCCGCTCCAGCCGAACCAGACACCGCCGCTGTCCTTCAGCGCGCCGAAGACGCCGACGGCGAGCCCGCCCGCGGAGCCCTTGGTTTCGGTCGGCGTGGCGACCCGGTTGGATACGACGACGAGACGGCTCATGGGGGTTCCTCTTCCTCTTCGAACACTACGCTTTAAGAATAATCCGCAAATTTTCGACCTGAAACCTCCTCGCGGGTTTCACGTTCTTCCGGTCGACGCCGCCGCATGCGCGCGCGGGTCCGGGCCGCCCGGCTCGCCGCGGCTCGCGACGGGATCGGCGGGCGTGTTCGCCGTGCTTCCGGGTTGCGATGTGACCGCGCGTTCGAGCGGCGGCGCGAAATCGACGTGGCTGTCCTTGCCGGTCGACAAATCCGCGCGAGCACGCGGCAGGAAATGCGGATACGCGGCCTGCACGAAATTCACGAGCCCTTCGCGCACACGGCAGCGCAAATCCCAGTTGAGCGCCGAATCGAATGAGCTGACGAGCACTCGAAGCTGCACGGCGCGATCGGTGGCGTCAGTGACTTGCAGCACCTGCACGCGGCCGTCCCATTCAGGCGCGTGCGCGAGAATGCGCTCCAGTTCTTCGCGCAGCGGCGCAACCGGCATGCGGTAATCGACATACAGAAACACCGTGCCGATGATCTGCGAGCTGTTGCGCGTCCAGTTGGTGAACGGATTTTCGATGAACCACTGCAACGGCACGATGAGCCGCCGCTGATCCCAGATGCGGATCGACACATACGTGCCCGTGATTTCCTCGACGCGCCCCCATTCGCCCTGAATGACGACGACATCGTCGAGGCGAATCGGCTGCGACAGCGCGATCTGCAAACCAGCGATCAGATTGCCGAGCACCGGCCGCGCCGCGATACCGGCGACCAGTCCCGCGACGCCCGCCGAAGCCAGCAGGCTCGCGCCGATCTGCCGCACGCTCGGAAATGCCATCAGCGCCCCGCCGAAACCGATGATGACGATCACGACCATCACCGAGCGCGCGAGCACGCGCGCCTGCGTGTGAATGCGGCGCGCGTTGAGATTGTCGTCGGTGTCGAGCGGATGCGACTGAACGATCGCCTCGCCCACCGCGCCCGCCGAGCGCACCGCGAGGAACGTGAGCGCGCCGATCAGCGCGACGGTTTCGACATCGCGCAGCACGCTGATGAACGGGAGCGCATCGGGCGCCTCGAAGATCATGAAGCCGATTCCGAGGATGACGAGCAGGACGAGCGCGGGCGTGTCGATGTACCGCAGCACGACGCTCATCAGCGGATACGGCCGCGCGATGCGCGTCAGGATGCGCGAGCCGATGCGATGCACGCCGAGCGCGACCGCCACCGCGATGATCGCGACGACGAACGCGCCGGGCCAGGTGCCGAGCGGCCGTTCTGCCAGGGCCAGGACATGATCGAGTGAAAGCATGAGCGTCGCGGGATCGGCCTCGTGAAGGAATGCAGCGTCGAGGTGGATACGGCGGTCGCATCGCGCGGATGCGGATGCAGCCAGCGCTGCGGCGATGGCCGTCCGGGCGCGGCAATCGTCATCTTTGTGTCAGCCAGGCGTGACGCCAGGACGCGCGGCGGCGCCCCGAGGCAATGACGCGCTCAGCGCGCGTTCAGCGCTCCGCCTTGCAGGGAAACGCCTTGCCGAGGCCGAGCGAGACCATCGTGGTCGCGTTGAAATCGGCCTTGTCGGGATTATTGGCGATGTACTTGCGCACCGCGTCCGTGAGCTGCTGCGGCTTCACGTCCGCGGGCAGGCAGAAGTACTGGCCGATCTGCGGCCCGGAGGTTCCGCCGATCGCCTCGATCGTATTGTAGATGCCGTCCGCCGCGCCTTCGATATAGGCCGCGCAGGCGGTCCGTGAGTTCGGGTCCGTTTTGGTGCAGAGCTTGTTCAGGTCGTTGCCGGTGAACGCAAACGCGCACAGGGGCGTCGCGAGAGCACAGGCGATGACGAATTCCCGCAGCATGATCTTCCTTTTATGTTGAGCGGCGGCTTAATTTGAGCGCACGCGGGCGGAACGAACAGCGGCCGCGCCTGACCGCCCTCGCCGCGCCTCAAAATCGCGCTGCGCTATTTTGCACCGTTTGAGCCGCTTTGCGGTGCGCTGCCGCCGCTCGGCATCGAATCCAGACGCGCCTGCAGACCTTCGGCGACGTCTCTCGCTTCGTACTTGCGGGCGAAATCCACCGCCGTCATGCCGAGCTGATTCTTCACGCGCAGATCCGCGCCTTCGTCGAGCAGCAGCTTGCAGGTCGAAAGATGGTTGCCGCGCGCGGCCATCATCAGCGGCGTGGTGCCGTTCGGCGAGCCCGCGTCGATGTAGGCCGAATGGTCGACCAGAATCTTCACGATATCGTCATGGCCGTTGGTCGCCGCGTAGTGCAGCGGCGTCCAGCCCTTCTTGTTCACTTCGGCATCCTTCGCGATCAGCAGATTCACGAACGTGGCGTCGCCGTTGAGCGCGGCGAGCATCATCGCGTTTTCGCCGGCGGCATCGGTCTTTTCCAGATCGATCTTCGGATTGTCGGCGAGCAGTTGACCGACCTTGTCGGACTTCTCGCGCGCCGCGATCACGATGATCGGCGTGCCGGTGTTGTCGACGGTATTCGGGTCCGCGCCCTGCGCGAGCTGCTTCTTGACCGCCGATATGTCGTCGAACTTGACGGCCTTGATGAGCGAGTCCACGGACGCCGCCCAGACCGGCTGCGCGATCGCGCACGCCGCGAGCAGCGCGCCGGCGACAAGGCCGCGCACGGCCTTACGTGCAGGACGCGAAGGAAAGACATCGCGCGCATGTGAAACGTTTGGCGCGCTCGCCACGGACAGAGTGGAAACCATCGGGGAATTGTTCATAAGTGACCTTCGGATTGCCTTGAAACAGTTTTCTCGTGAGCGGGCCGACCGCCCGGGACGAACATCACGCCGGCCGCGCGATCTTGAAGAGCCGGAAAAAATTCTCGGTGGTCGCCTCGGCGACAGCTTCTTCCGGCTCTTCGCGCAACTGCGCGATGAAACGTCCGACATAGCTGACGTAAGCAGGTTCATTCGGCTTGCCGCGATACGGCACCGGCGCGAGATAGGGCGAATCGGTTTCGATTAGCAGCCGCTCGATCGGCACGCGGCACGCGACCTCGTGCACATCCTTCGCATTCTTGAACGTGACGATGCCCGACAGCGAGATATGGAAATTCTGAGCGAGCGCCTTCTCCGCGACGTCCCACGGCTCGGTGAAGCAGTGCATCACGCCGCCCGGCACGCCCGCGCGCTCCTCCTCCATGATGCGCAGCGTGTCTTCCGACGACGAGCGCGTGTGGACGATGAGCGGCTTGCCAGCGATATGCGCGGCGCGTATGTGCGTGCGAAAGCGTTCGCGTTGCCATTCCATGTCGGCGATGCTGCGCCCTTCCAGACGATAGTAGTCGAGCCCGGTTTCGCCGATCGCGCACACCTTCGGATGCTTCGCCAGCTCGACGAGTTCCGCGACGCTCGGCTCGCGCATGTCCTCGTGATCCGGATGCACGCCGACTGACGCATACACGTTCTCGTGCTTTTCCGCGATCTGGAGCACCGAGGGCAGCGTTTCCAGGTCGACGGACACGCACAGCGCATGCGTGACCGCGTGCGCGCGCATCTTGTCGAGCACGTCGGGCAAACGGTCGGCGAGCCCTTCGAAGTTGATGTGACAGTGTGAATCGACGAACATCCGGTGCTCCTTAATGCATGTCTTGCGGTACGTCAGGCGGCGCAATAGATCCCGCGGTAGCCGATGAACAGTTCCTCGAACACGAGGCGCGCATTCAGCGGATGGTTTTCCACCGCGCGCTGCCGCGTGACCGCTTTCATGTAGCGCGCGAGCGCCGCGGGGTCCGCGCTCTGCGCGCAACGGGTGAGCGCCTTCGCCGCGCCGGGAAAGTAACGCGGACGGCCCGCCGTGCGCTGCGCGAGCACATCGTAGAGCCAGCGCTGCAGCCAGCCGAGCACGAGCGGCACCGGCAGTTTCTGGAGATTTTCGCCGCACGCGAAGGCGTCGCAGTTCGGCCCGGCGGCGAGTTGCGCGAGCGTGAAATCGCGCAGCGCGCGGTTCTCGTCGTTCGCCAGCGCGAGTGCAGCAAGCGGCGCGCCGCCCGCCTGCGCGAGCAGGCCCGCCGGATCGTCGACACCTTGCGACGCCAGCCACGCGCTCGCGTCTTTCGGCTGCGGCACGCTCATCGGCCATTGACGGCAGCGGCTGATGATCGTCGGCAACAGCCGGTCGACGCGCGCCGACACCAGCAGGAACACGACGCCCGCGGGCGGCTCCTCGAGCGTCTTGAGAAGCGCATTGGCCGCCGCGACGTTGAGCGCCTCCGCCGGATACAGCAGCACGACGCGCATCCCGCCGCGATGCGAGCCGACGCCGCAGAAATCGAGCAGCCCGCGCACCTGCTCGATCTTGATTTCCTTGCTGGGCGCGCGGGTTTTCTTGCCCTCGTCGCCGTCGGCTTTTTCCGAGGATGAGTCGGCGTCAGCGCCAGCGGCGGCGAGGCCGGCGAGCGCTTCGGGCAGCACGGCGCGGTAATCGGGATGATTGCCCTGCGAAAACCACAGGCACGCCGCACAGGCGCCGCACGGCTCGCCATTGGCGGCGGGCGTCTCGCACAGCAGCCCCTGCGCCAGATGCTGCGCGAACTGCAGCTTGCCGATGCCGGCTTCTCCGTGCAGCAACAGCGCATGCGGCCAATGCGCGCGCAATTGCTGGAGACGCTGCCAATCGTCGGTTTGCCAGGAATAGATCATCGATTCGTTTCTATTTGAAATCAGAGGCTTGCGACCAGTTCCGCAAGTTTTTTGCGGATATCGTCGATGGGCCTTGTCGAATCGACGATGAAAAAACGCTGCGGCGATTCCTCGGCGCGGCGCAAATATTCGCTGCGCGTGCGCTCGAAAAACGCTTCCGATTCGCTTTCGAACTTGTCCGGTGCGCGCGCGGCCGAACGGCGTTCGCTCGCGGTGTCGGGCGGCACGTCGAACAGCACGGTGAGATCCGGCTGGAAACCGCCCTGCACCCAGCGCTCCAGCGCTTCCAGCTTATCGCGCGGCAGGCCGCGCCCGCCGCCCTGATACGCGAAAGTCGCGTCCGTGAAACGATCCGACAGCACCCAGTCGCCGCGCGAAAGCGCCGGTTCGATCACCTGCGCCAGATGCTCGCGGCGCGCGGCGAACATCAGCAGCGCTTCGGTTTCGAGATCCATCGGCTGATTCAGCAGGATGCCGCGCAGCGTCTCGCCGAGCGGCGTGCCGCCCGGTTCGCGCGTCGTCACGACATCATGCCCGGCCGGTTCGAGCTTCGCCGCGAGTTGCTGGCGGAACCAGTCCAGATGCGTGGTCTTGCCCGCGCCGTCGATGCCTTCGAACGTGATGAACTTGCCGCGCGCCATTCATTGACCCCGGATGTATTTGTCGACGGCCTTGTTGTGGTCGCCCAGATTGTCGGAAAAGATGCTGCTGCCGTCGCCGCGCGACACGAAATACAGCGCGCTGCTCGCGGCCGGATTGAGCGTGGCGTTCAATGCGGCCACGCCGGGCAGCGCGATCGGCGTCGGCGGCAGGCCCATGCGCGTGTAGGTATTGTACGGAGTGTCCGTCTGCAGGTCCTTTTTCTTCAGGCGCCCGCCATAGGCCGGGCCGAGCCCGTAGATCACGGTCGGGTCGGTCTGAAGCGGCATGCCGATGCGCAGCCGGTTCGCGAACACCGCCGCGACGAGCGGCCGGTCCTGCGGACGCCCCGTCTCCTTCTCGACGATCGACGCCATGATGAGCGCCTCATACGGCGTCTTGTAAGGCAGATTCTGCGCGCGCGTGTTCCACGCTTCGGTGAGCCGCGCCTGCATCAGCCGGTACGCACGCTTGTAGACGGCGAGATCGCTCGTGCCTTTGTCGAAGAGATAGGTGTCGGGAAAAAACAGGCCCTCGGCCGATGCCTTCTCCACTTCCGCCGCGCCGATCGCGCGCATCAGGTCGATGTCGGTCATGCCCACGGTGTCGTGTTTGAGCGCGGGATTGCCGTCGAGCTCGCTGCGCATTTTCTGCAGCGTCCAGCCTTCGATGACGGTCGCGACGTATTCGTTCACGTCGCCGCGCGCGATTTTTTGCAGCACTTCGTAAGGCGTGACGCCGCCCTTGAAAGCATAGTTGCCCGACTTCAACTGGGCGGAGAGGCCGAGCACGCGCGTCATCAGCACGAAAAGCTCCGGCTCGACGGGCACGCCGCCGCGGTTCAACTGGGCGCTCACGCTGCGCAGGCTGCTGTGCGGCTTGATGGTGACGTCGAGTTCGGGCGCCGGCAATTGCATCGGGCGGTTGGCCCACCACCAGACGCCGCCCGCGACGGCCGCCGCGAGCATCGCGGCGAGCACCGCCGCCACGACGCATTTCTTCAGAAAGGACATGCGAAACACGCTTGAGATAAGACCAATATAATAACTTGCCGCCCGCCCCAGAACCGCATTCGCCGGCCCGGGCCCAAACGACAGCATCGACAGCCGGATTGAAACCGGATTGACAACCGCCCACCTCATGAATTCCCAGACTACCGCCCTCGCCGCCTCCGACTTCGAATCCGTCAAGACCGCCGGCGCGTACATGCCGCTCACCCAGTTCGGCGTGATCGACGTGAGGGGCGAGGACGCCGCCGCCTTCCTGCACACGCAAATCACGAACGATGTCCAGCACCTCGACGCGTCGACGGCGCGTCTCGCGGGCTACTGTTCGCCGAAGGGCCGGCTGCTCGGCTCGTTCCTCATGTGGCGCACCGCCGACACCGTGCGTCTTCTGATCGCGCAGGACGTGCAGGCCGCCGTGCAAAAGCGTCTGTCGATGTTCGTGCTGCGCTCGAAGGCGAAGTTGAGCGACGCGACACCCGACGTCGCCGCTGTCGGCTTCGCGGGCGATGTGCGGGCGGCGCTGTCCGGCATTTTCGATGCGCTGCCCGACGGCGTGCACGTGAAAGTCGAAGGCCCGCACGGCGCGCTGATCCGCGTGCCGGATGCGGCGCATCGGCCGCGCTTCCTGTGGGTCGGCCCGAAAGCCGATGTGGAAACGCAGCTCGCGAAGCTCGAAGGCAAGCTCGCGCGTGTACCCGAGGCGATGTGGGACTGGCTCGACATTCACGCCGGCGAGCCGCGCATCACGCATGCAACGGTCGAGCAGTTCGTTCCGCAAATGGTGAACTTCGACGTGCTCGGCGCCGTGAACTTCAAGAAGGGCTGCTACCCGGGTCAGGAGATCGTCGCGCGCAGCCAGTATCGCGGCACGATCAAGCGGCGCACGGCGCTCGCGCATGCCGATTGCGCGACGGCCGGCGCCGAGCTCTTCCATTCCGACGATCCCGGCCAGCCGTGCGGGCTCGTCGTCAACGTGGCGCCGGGCGAAGGCGGCGGGGTGGACTGTCTCGTGGAGGTCAAGCTCGCGGCGCTCGACAACGGCACGGTGCACGTCGGTTCCGCCGAGGGTCCCGCGCTCACCTTCGTGCCGCTGCCCTACGCTTTCCCCGCGGACGCTTGAGGATTTGCGCGCATGTGCCTGATCGTCTTCGACTGGCAGCCCGCGGCTTCGCAAGAGAACGGCCGCGCATTGCTGACCCTTTCGGCCAATCGCGACGAATTCTTTCGCCGCGATGCCGAGCCGATGCACTGGTGGACCGATGCGCCGGGCGTCCTCGCGGGCCGCGATCTGACGGGCGGCGGAACGTGGCTCGGCGTCTCACGCGATGGCCGCTTTGCGGCGCTGACGAACTATCGCGCGCCGAGCGAGATGCGTCCGAATGCGCCGACGCGCGGCACGCTCGTGAGCGCGTTTCTCGCGGGCGAACGCGTTGCGCCGATGGACTACCTGCGAGGCGTGGCGCGCGAAGGTCATCGTTATAACGGGTTCAATCTGCTGTGCGGAGATTTCACGCGGCGCGAGCTCGGCTGGTACGGCAATCGCGCCGATGCGCCGCCCGTTCTGCTCGATGCGGGCGTGCATGGCTTGTCCAACAGCTTGCTGAATACGCCGTGGCCGAAGCTCGTCGCGCAGCGCGAGGCGTTGTGCGATCTGATTCACGCCGATGAGCGGCCGTCGCTCGATGTGCTCATCGAAACGTTGCGCGATCCGCACATCGCGAACGACGAGCATCTTCCTTCGACGGGCATTTCGATCGAGCGGGAACGCGTGCTGTCGGCGGCGTTCATCGAGACGCCCGAATACGGGACGCGCAGCACGACGGCTTTGCGCGTGATGCTGGCAGCGGGCGGCTTGTCGCTCGAGATCAAGGAACGCAGCGACGACGACGGTTCGCATCGCATCGTGCGGCCGGGGGCGTTCGAGCGGGCGTTCGGGTTTGAGATCGGCTGATTCGCTACGCCGTCTCAAACGCCTTCCGCAACGCCCCGACCGCATCGGCGTGCGCCTGCGCCACTTCCGGCACGAACCCGCCCATCTTGAAGAACTCGTGAATCATGCCTTCGTAGCGCATGAGCGTGACTGGCACGCCCGCCTTCTCGAGCACTGAAGCAAACGCGATGTCTTCGTCGAATAGCGGATCGTGGTCCGCCGCCGCGATCCACGCGGGCGCCACGTTCGCGAAGTCGGGCACCCCGCCTGCCGCATCGAGCGGTGCGAAGCGCCAGTCGTCGCGATCGCGGTCGTCGCGCAGATATTGCGCGAAGAACCATTGAATCGTCTCGCCGGAAAGCAGATATCCGTCGGCGAGCCGCGCATGCGATGCGCTCTTCTGCCATGCGCTCGTGCCCGGATAGATCAGCAGTTGCAGCCGCAAGCCGATACCCGCGTCGCGCGCGAGCACCGCGCACACGATCGCGAGCGTGCCGCCCGCGCTGTCGCCGCCGATGGCGAGCCGCGCCGGATCGATGCCTAGCGTCAGCGCTTCGCGCGCGAGCCAGACGAGCGCGTCGAACGCATCGTGGACCGCGACGGGAAACTTGTGCTCCGGCGCCAGCCGATAATCCACCGATACGACCGCGCAGCCCGCATCGTGCGCAAGCTTTCGGCACAGCGCGTCATGCGTCGATACGCTGCCGACCGTGAAGCCGCCGCCGTGAAAATAGAGAAGCCCCGCGGAAGGCTCGGCCCAGCCCGGCTCGACCGGATGGTAGATGCGCACGCCGATCGTTTCACCATCGCGCGTGGGGATGCGCAGGTCTTCGACGCTGAACATCGGCAGCGGCGCGATATCGAGAATCTGCGCGCTCATCGCATACGCGGCGCGCGCCTGTTGCGGCGTGAGCGTGTGATACGGCGGGCGATTGGCGCGCGCGACCATCTCCAGAATTTGCGCGATCTTCGGATTGAGCGGCATCGGCGGGAATAAGCGTCAAAAGGGTCACGATGATGCCACGAACCGCGCCACGTCAGCCCGTCAGCCCTGACGTTTCAGCGACATCGGATCGGTCGGCGTGCGCAGTTGCGCGATGTCGTCGAGCCGCAGTTGAACCGACGGCATGATGTGCGGATGCGTGATGACATAGAAGCGTCCTTCGCGCACCGCGTCGAATGTGGCTCCGGCGATGTCACGCGCCGAGCGCTTGCCGCCTTCCACCGCTCGCGTCAGTTGCCGCGCCGCGAGCTTTTGCGAGGCGGTGTAAGGCGCCGCGTTGGCGAGCGCCTCGGGCCGCGAGCGTTCGGCGTCCGCAATGCCCGTCGGCACGAACGCGGGGCACAGCAGCGACACGCCGATGAGCGACGCGCCCGCGAGCCGCAAGTCGTGATGAAGCGTTTCGGTCATCGCGACGACCGCATGCTTCGACGCGTTGTAGACGCCCATCGCGGGCGCCGCGAGCAGGCCCGCCACCGACGCCGTATTGACGATATGCGCCGGCTCCTTCTGCTCGAGCATGATCGGCACGAATGCGCGCAATCCGTTCGCGACGCCCATCACGTTCACGCCGAACACCCATTGCCAGTCGTTCGCGCTGTTTTCCCAGACGAAGCCGCCCGCGCCTACGCCCGCGTTGTTGAAGAGCAGATGCACGCCGCCGAACGCATCGAGCGTGGCGCGCGCGAGCGCTTCGACCTGCGCGCTATCGGACACGTCCGTCGTGACGCCGATCGCATCGCCGCCCGTCGCGCGCACCGCTTCGACGGTTGCGGCGAGTGCGGCGGTGTCGAGATCGGCGAGCGCGAGCTTCATGCCGAGCGCCGCGCCCTCTTTCGCGAACTCGCGCCCGAACCCGCTACCCGCGCCCGTGATGACGGCGACCTTGCCTTCGAAGCGTTCCACGTTCGGTCCTCGTGATTCAAACGAGCTTCACGAGCTGCTTGCCGAAGTTCTTCCCGCGCAACAGGCCGAGAAACGCTTCGGGCGCATTTTCGAGCCCTTCCGTGATGCTCTCGCGAAAATGCAGCTTCTTCGTCGCGATGCGTTCGCCGAGCTCCTTCAGCGCCTGCGGCCAGATATCGAGATGCTCGTAGACGATGAAGCCCTGCAGCTTGAGGCGCTGCGTCAGGATGAGCCGGGGCGCGTCCATCGGCAGGGGCTTGCCGTTGTAGCCGGAGATCATGCCGCACACCGCGACGCGCCCGAACGCGTTCATGCGCGCGAGCACGGCATTGAGCACTTCGCCGCCGACGTTCTCGAAATAGCCGTCGACGCCATCGGGTGTCGCGGCTTTCAGATCCTCGTAGAGCTTGCCCGCCTTGTAGTCGACGCACGCATCGAAGCCGAGCGTCTCGACGACATAGCGGCACTTTTCCGCGCCGCCCGCGATGCCCACCGCGCGGCAGCCGGCCGCCTTCGCCAGTTGCCCGACGACGCTGCCCACCGCGCCGCTCGCCGCCGACACGACGACCGTCTCGCCTGCCTTCGGCTCGATGATGCCGTTCAGCCCGTACCACGCCGTGACGCCCGGCATGCCGACCGCGCCGAGATACGCGGAAAGCGGCACGCGCGACGTATCGACCTTGTTCAGCCCCTTGCCATCGGAGGTGCCGTATTCCTGCCAGCCGGACATGCCGACGACGTGGTCGCCGGTCTTGAACGCCGCATTGCGCGACTCGCTCACGACGCCCGCGGTGCCGCCGATCATTACCTGATCGAGCGGCTGCGGCGCGGCGTACGATTTCGCGTCGTCCATGCGCCCGCGCATGTACGGATCGAGCGACAGATAGTGATTGCGCACGCGCACTTCGCCGTCCTGAAGCGGCGCGAGCGGCGTTTCGACGAGCTTGAAATTCGACACCGACGCCTCGCCTTGCGGCCGCGAGACGAGCAAAATCTGACGGTTGATCTGTGCGTCTGCCATGCGGATTCTCCTTGGAGACAATGCGAAAATCAGGCGTCGCTCGGTCCGGGCTTCGCCTTCGGATCGGAACGCATCTTCTGTTTGACGATGTCGCGCCCGACCGCGAGCCGCTTCATGTACTTGAACGTGCCGAGCGCCTTCGCGACGAAATGGCCTTCGCTGTCGCGGATCTCGCCTTCGCAGTAGGCCATCGTGGTCGAGCGATGCAGCACGCGGCCGTAACCGCGCAGCTCGCCTCGCCCCGGCTGCATGAAGTTCACTTTCATCTCGACGGTGACGACGCCGATGCCATCGCCCGCGATACTGCGCGCCGCGACCGCGAGCGCGCTGTCGAGCAGCGTCATCGTGACGCCGCCGTGCGCGATGCCCCACGTGTTCATGTGCTCGTCCCGAAGCGGCATGCGCACTTCGCTTTCACCGTCATTCGCCTTGACGATCTCGACGCCGAGCGCGTCGATGAACGGGCTTTCGAGGGACACGCCGCCTGCTGATGATTCGGAAGAGGACATCGCGCTCACACTTCGTAATCGACGCACTGACGTTCTTCGCGGATCGCCGCGACGAAGTCCTTCAGCGCCTGATGTTTCGGATGGACCTGATACGCTTCGAGCGCGGCTTTGTCGTCGAAATCGGAGACGAGCACGACGTCATACGTGCAGTCGAAACCCGGTTGCGCGGTGCCGACTTCGAAATGCCCCTGACCCTTCACGATGCTGCGGCAGGTTTCGAGCTTCGCCTTCAGCTTCTGCGCGTTTTCCGCGCGGCTCGCGCCCCCGGCGTTTTCCTTCAGCTTCCACATGACGATGTGACGTAGCACGGCGACTCCTTCATTTGCGATGAATCCCGAAGGTTAGCAAAAATCATCGAGCAGCAAATGCTCACACGACTTCGAACAACCCCGCCGCGCCCTGCCCGCCGCCGATGCACATCGTCACCACGACGAACTTCGCGCCGCGCCGCTTGCCTTCGATGAGCGCGTGTCCGGTGAGGCGCGCGCCCGACACGCCGTACGGATGCCCGACCGCGATCGCGCCGCCGTTCACGTTCAGGCGCTCGTCGGGAATGCCCAGCTTGTCGCGGCAATAGAGCACCTGCACGGCGAAGGCCTCGTTCAGCTCCCACAGGTCGATATCGTCGACGTTGAGGCCCGCGCGCCGCAACAGCTTTGGCACCGCGAACACCGGACCGATGCCCATTTCATCCGGCTGGCAGCCGGCGACCGCGAAGCCGCGGAAGATGCCGAGCGGCTGCAGGCCTTCCTTCTCGGCGAGCGTCGCGTTCATCACGACGCACGCCGACGCGCCATCGGAGAACTGGCTCGCGTTGCCCGCCGTGACGACGCCGCCCGGCAGCGCAGTGCGAATCTTCGACACGCCTTCGAGCGTCGTGTCGGCGCGGATGCCTTCGTCGGCGGTGAGCGTGACTTCCTGCGTGAACATGCGTCCCGTCGACTTGTCGGCGAGACCGGCCAGCACGGTGATCGGCACGATTTCATCGTCGAACTTGCCCGCGGCCTGCGCTGCCGCCGCACGCTGCTGCGAGCGCACGCCGTAGGCGTCCTGCCGTTCTTTCGTTATCTCGTAGCGCCGCGCGACGTTCTCCGCGGTCTGCAGCATAGACCAGTAGATCGAGGGCTTGTGCTGGTTCAGCCAGCTTTCGGCGAGCATGTGGCGATTCATCTCGTTCTGCACGCACGAGATCGATTCGACGCCGCCCGCGACGAAGACATCGCCCTCGCCCGTCATCACGCGCTGCGCCGCGAGCGCGATCGTCTGCAAACCCGACGAGCAGAAGCGGTTCACCGTCATGCCGGGCACGGAGACGGGCAGGCCGGCGCGCAACGCGATCTGCCGCGCGATGTTCATGCCCGTCGCGCCTTCCGGATTCGCGCAGCCCATGATGACATCCTCGATGCGCGCCGGATCGAGCCCCGCGCGCTCGACGACAGCCTTCGTCACGTGGCCGCCGAGCGTCGCGCCGTGCGTCATGTTCAGCGCGCCGCGCCAGGATTTGGCGAGCGCGGTGCGCGCCGTCGATACGATGACTGCATCGGTCATGTCGTCTCCCTTTCCTTCAATATGTCTTCCGACCTCACGCGCTTCACGCCCGCGGCCTGCATGTCTCGCCACGCCTGATCGAGCGAGCCGTTCAGGTCGATCGCGCGGCACGCGTCTTCGATCACGTTGACCTCGAAACCCGCGGCGCGCGCATCGAGCGCGGACCACGCGACGCAATAGTCGGTCGCGAGTCCCGCGAGCCAGACACGCGTTGCGCCGACATCGCGCAGATACCCTCCGAGGCCGGTCGGCGTCACGCGATCGGCTTCGAGAAACGCCGAATAGCTGTCGACACGCTCGTGATGCCCCTTGCGCACGACGAGCCGCGCATGCGGCACATGCAGCTTGCGATGCAGCGCCGAGCCTTCGGTGTCCTGCACGCAATGCACCGGCCACAGCACCTGTTCGCCGTAAGGCAGCGTCATCGTCTCGAAGGGCTTGCGGCCTGCGTGATTCGCGGCGAACGACACATGCGAGCGCGGATGCCAGTCCTGCGTCAGCACGACATGCGAGAACGCGCGCGCCAGGCGATTGATGACAGGCACGATCTCATTGCCACGCGCGACGGCGAGCGCTCCGCCCGGCATGAAATCGTTCTGCACATCGACGACGAGGAGTACATCTTCGACAGGTTTCATCTCAGCCATTGAAGCGTCCATTCGATTTCGCGAGTTCGGTCACGCGCGCGGATAACTGCCACGCGTCGCCGTTGACCTGCTTCGCGTATTTGCGGATCGCGCGTTCGACGTTGTAGAGGCCGATGGTGTCCGCGTAGAGCATCGGCCCGCCGCGCCAGAGCGGAAAGCCGTAGCCCGTCAGATAGACCATGTCGATATCCGACGCCTTCGCGGCGATGCCTTCCTCGAGGATCTTCGCGCCTTCGTTCACGAGTGACAGCACGAGGCGTCCGACGATCTCGTCATCGTCGATCCTGCGCCGCCCGATGCCGCGTTCCTTCGAATACGCGACGATCATCTCGTCAACGCTTTCTGATGGCAACGCGTCGCGCTTGCCTGGCCGATAGTCGTACCAGCCCGCGCCGGTCTTCTGCCCGAAGCGGCCCGTCTCGCACAGACGATCCGCGATGCGCGAATAGTGCAACTCGGGCTGCTCGCGATAACGGCGCTTGCGAATGGCCCAGCCGATGTCGTTGCCCGCGAGATCGCTCATGCGGAACGGGCCCATCGCGAAGCCGAACTTTTCGATTGCGCGATCGATCTGCGCGGGCAGCGCGCCTTCTTCGAGCATGAAAAGCGCCTGGCGAATGTACTGCTCGATCATTCTGTTGCCGATGAAGCCATCGCACACGCCCGACACCACGGCCGTCTTGCGGATCTTTTTCGCGAGCTGCATGACGGTCGCGAGGACGTCCTTTTCGGTCTTCTCGCCGCGCACGACTTCGAGCAGCTTCATCACGTTGGCGGGGCTGAAGAAGTGCATGCCGATGACGTCGCCGGGACGCGACGTGAACGACGCGATCCTGTTCAGATCGAGCGTCGATGTATTCGATGCGAGAATCGCGCCGGGCTTCGCGATTTCATCGAGACGACGGAACACCTGTTCCTTCACGCTCAAATCCTCGAACACGGCTTCGATGATGAGATCGGCTTGAGCAAGCGCTTCATAAGCGAGCGTAGGCTGAATCAGCGCCATGCGCTCTTCCGCTTTCTCCTGCGTGAGCTTGCCCTTTTTGACCTGCGCTTCGTAGTTGGCGCGCATCGTGGCGAGGCCGCGGTCGAGCGCCTCCTGCTTGGTTTCGAGCAGGGTGACGGGCAGGCCCGCGTTGAGGAAGTTCATCGCGATGCCGCCGCCCATCGTGCCCGCGCCGACGACGCCCACGCGTTCGATCTTTCGGACCGGCGTGCCGGACGGCACATCGGCGATCTTGCCCGCAGCGCGTTCGCCGAAAAACGCATGACGCAGCGCGCGGCTTTCCGGTGTCTGCACGAGCGAGAGAAAGCATTCGCGCTCGAACGCAAGGCCGCGCTCGAAGCCTTCCTTCACGCCCTTTTCGATCGCGTCGATGCATTTGTGCGGCGCCGGAAAATGCATAGCGACTGCCGCAACGCCGTTCCTCGCGAACCGAATGAAACCCTCGGGGTTCGGATGTTCGATGGCGCGATCGCGAACCTTCGGATGCGCACCGCCCCGGTCGGCGGCCTGGCCGGCGAGAGACAGCGCGGCTTCGAGCAGATCGCCTTGCGCGAGTTCGTCGAAAAGCCCGGTATGCGCGAGCTTCTCCGACAACACCGGCGTGCCCGACACGATCATGTTCAGCGCCGCTTCCAGCCCGATCACGCGCGGCAGGCGCTGTGTGCCGCCCGCGCCGGGCAGAAGGCCGAGCTTCACTTCCGGCAGCGCGATCTGTGCACCGGGCGCGGCGATCCGGTAATGCGCGCCGAGCGCGAGCTCGAGACCGCCGCCCATCGCGACAGCGTGGATCGCCGCGACGATCGGTTTCGCGCTGGCTTCCAGCACCTGGATCACCGTGGTGAGCGTCGGTTCCTGCGTGGCCTTCGGCGTATTGAATTCGGTGATGTCCGCGCCGCCCGAGAACGCCTTGCCCGCGCCGATGATGACGATGGCGCGCACGCTCGCATCATCGTTCGCGCGCTCGACGCCTTCGACGATGCCGAGGCGCGTCGAATACCCGAGCCCGTTGACGGGCGGATTGTCGAGCGTGATGACGGCGACGCCGCCGCGGATCGTGTAGTCCACTGCCATGAACGTGTCTCCTGTCGACCGGATAACGGATCGATTGTGGGCGATCGGTCCAGAATACACAAAAGAGAACGATCGTTCAATTAAGATGATTGCGCGGCGAGCAGGGGCGCAAGAGTGCGAAAGCCCCGGCTCCGCGCGCACGGACCGGGGCTTTGCCGAGACGGCAAGACCAGCCTAGACGGGATTCTCAGCCGCGCCCGGCAGCACATACTCCCGATATTGCTCACGCAGCCGCACTTTCTGCAGCTTGCCCGTCGCGGTATGCGGCAACTCGTCGGCGAACACGACATCGTCGGGAATCCACCACTTCGCGACCTTGCCCTCGAAATGCGCGAGCAACTCTTCCCGCGTGAGCGTCGCGCCCGGCTTCAACACCGCGACGATCAACGGCCGCTCCGTCCACTTCGGATGCGCGCACGCGATGCACGCCGCTTCCGCCACTTGCGGATGCGACACCGCGATGTTCTCCAGATCGATCGAGCTGATCCATTCGCCGCCGGACTTGATCACGTCCTTGCTGCGATCGGTGATCTGCATGAAGCCGTCCTGATCGATGGTCGCGACATCGCCCGTCGGGAACCAGCCGTCGACGAGCGGCGAGTCGTCGCGACGGAAATAGCGGCCGATGACCCACGGGCCGCGCACATACAGATCGCCGAATGACTTGCCGTCCCAGGGCAGCTCGCGGCCGTCGTCGCCGACTACCTTCATGTCGACGCCGAAGATCGCGTGACCCTGCTTTTCGAGCGAGTGGCGCTGCGCGTCGAGCGGACGCTGCTTCTGCCTGAAGGAGAGACGCGACAGCGTGCCGAGCGGCGACATCTCCGTCATGCCCCATGCGTGAATCACCTGCACGCCGTAGTCTTCCTCGAAGGTGCGCAGCATCGCGGGCGGGCACGCGGAGCCGCCGATCACCGTGCGCTTCAACGTGGAAAAGCGCGCGTCGTGCTGCTTCATGTGGTTGAGCAGGCCCATCCATACGGTCGGCACGCCGGCCGAATATGTGACGCCTTCGCTTTCCATCAACTCGTAGAGCGACTTGCCGTCGAGGTCCTTGCCCGGAAACACGAGCTTCGCGCCGACGAGCGGCGCCGCGTGCGGAATGCCCCACGCATTGACATGGAACATCGGCACGACGGGCAGGATCGCATCGCTCGATGACGCGCCCATCGCATCGGGCAGCGCCGCGCCATAAGCGTGCAGCACCGTCGAGCGATGCGAGTACAGCGCGCCCTTCGGATTGCCCGTCGTCCCGGATGTGTAGCAGAGAAACGAGGCCTGGCGCTCGTCGAGCATCGGCCAGTCGTAATTGCCGTCGTGCGCAGCGATGAGCGTCTCGTAGCTCATCAGCGGCACGCTCGGGTTCGACAAATGCTCTTCGATGCATGGAGCATCGCCGAGCGCGATCCAGCCTTTCACGTTCGGGCACTGCGGCGCGACGATCTCGACGAGCGGACCGAAGGTCATGTCGAAGAAGACGTAGGCGTCGTCGGCATGATCGATGATGAACGCGATCTGATCGGGAAAGAGCCGCGGGTTGATCGTATGGCACACGGCGCCCATGCCGGAGACGCCGTAATAGCACTCCAGATGCCGGTAGCCGTTCCATGCGAGCGTGCCGATGCGCTCGCCTTGTTCCACGCCGAGCGCGGTCAAAGCCTGCGCGAGTTGCTTCGCGCGTTTCTCGCAATCGCGCCAGGTATACCGGTGGATATCGCCTTCGATGCGACGCGACACGATTTCGTTGTCGCCGAAGTGACGCGAAGCATGGGACAGCAGGGACGACGCGAGCAACGGTACTTCCATCATCTGGCCGTAGAGCGGCGACGTCATAGGCGATGTCCTCGGATGGGTCTGTAGCTTGGCAATCGATGCGAGCCGGCTCCTGCAGGCCCGCGGACGCGGAATTACAATATCGTTTAACTCAGAGGCGCTCAACATGTCGTTTTCCCCAAGCAATGCCGTGCGCGCGGCGCGCGACGAGACGCCCGCCGACGCGCGTTCCGTCGACGAAATCGCCAGCGCGATCCGCGTCGGTCTGCCCGGCTCGTTCGCCGCGCTCGGCACCGCTTTCCTGACCCGTCTGCCCGCCGCGCCCGTCGCCGATCCCTATCTCGTCGGGCTTTCGCCCGAGATGGCCGAATCGCTCGGCTTCGATCCCGAAGTCGCCACCGGCCCCCAAAAGAACGCATTCGCCGCGTACTTCGCCGGCAATCCGACGCGCGACTGGCCGAGCGATGCGCTGCCCTATGCCGCCGTGTACTCGGGGCATCAGTTCGGCGTATGGGCGGGCCAACTGGGCGACGGCCGCGCGCTCACGCTCGGCGAGAGAGAGCACGATGGCGCGCGCCTCGAAGTGCAGTTGAAAGGCGCGGGACGCACGCCCTATTCGCGCATGGGCGACGGCCGCGCGGTGCTGCGTTCTTCGATTCGCGAGTTTCTCTGCTCGGAGGCGATGCACCATCTGGGCATCCCGACCACGCGCGCGCTCGCCGTCATCGGCGCGGATATGCCGGTGCGTCGCGAGACCATCGAAACGGCCGCGATCGTCACGCGCGTCGCGCCGAGCTTTGTGCGCTTCGGGCACTTCGAACATTTCTATTCGAACGATCGCGTCGACGATCTGCGCAAGCTCGCCGATCACGTGATCGACCGCTTTTATCCGCATTGCAAAGAGGCCGACGACCCGTATCTCGCGCTGCTCGACGAAGCCGTGCGCTCGACCGCCGACCTGATGGCGCAATGGCAAGGCGTCGGCTTTTGCCACGGCGTGATGAACACCGACAACATGTCGATTCTCGGTCTTACGATCGACTACGGTCCGTTCGGCTTCATGGACGCGTTCAACGCGCATCACGTCTGCAATCACTCGGATACGCAGGGGCGCTATTCCTACAGCCGCCAGCCGCAGGTCGCGTACTGGAACCTCTTTTGTCTCGCGCAGGCGCTCGTGCCGCTCTTCGGCGGCAACCTGCCGGAAGAAGGCCGCGCCGAACGCGTCGTCGAAGAAGCGCAGAAGGTGCTCGAACGCTATAAGGACCGGTTCGGGCCCGCGCTCGTTGCGACGATGCGAGCGAAGCTCGGCCTCGACATCGAGCGCGAAGGCGACGACAAGCTCGCCAACGGGCTTTTCGAAATCATGCACGCGAATCGCGCGGACTTCACGCTCACGTTCCGGAACCTGTCGAAACTCTCGAAGTCCGACGCGAGCCGCGATGCGCCCGTGCGCGATCTCTTTCTCGACCGCGCCGCATTCGATGCGTGGGCCGTCCAATATCGCGAACGGCTCGCGCACGAACCGCGCGACGACGCCGCGCGCGCCACGGCGATGAATCGCGTGAATCCGAAATACGTGCTGCGCAATCATCTGGCGGAACAGGCGATCCGCCGGGCGAACGAGAAGGATTTCTCGGAAGTGGCGCGTCTTCTGGACGTACTGCGCCGCCCTTATGACGAGCAGCCGGAAAACGAGGCGTATGCCGCCCTGCCGCCCGACTGGGCGGGCGAACTCGAGGTGAGTTGTTCTTCGTAGCATCGCCCTCATATACAAGGCCTTCCCGGCCAGACCCAAGGAACGACAGATGAGCACAGACGACACCCCGAAGAGCTACCCGCTGCAAAAAGACGACGCTTCGTATCGCCGTGAGCTCGACGACATGCAGTATCAGGTCACGCGTCACGCCGTGACCGAGCGCCCGTTCACCGGCAAATACTGGGATCACAAGGACCGCGGCGTCTACGACTGCGTGTGTTGCGGCACGCCGCTTTTCGAATCGGACACCAAATTCGACGCCGGCTGCGGCTGGCCGAGCTATTTCAAGCCGATCAACGGCGAAGTGATTCAGGAAAAAACCGACCGGTCGCACGGCATGCTGCGCATCGAGGTGCTGTGCAACAACTGCGGCGCGCACCTCGGCCACGTTTTCGAGGACGGCCCCGCCCCGACCGGTTTGCGGTATTGCATCAACTCGGCTGCGCTACAATTCGAACCCAAGTAAGCGCGAGCCGTGCATTTCGTCGTACCGGCGCCCGCCGCTTCTCGCGGGCGCTTTTCTTCGCGCGCCTCGCCCTCATCCGATGCCCCTCACGTCCGGACGCCAATGAAATTTCTGTTCGATCTGTTTCCGATCATTCTCTTTTTCGTCGCATTCAAGGTCTGGGGCATTTACACCGCGACGGCCGTCGCGATTGCGGCGACGCTCGTGCAGATCGCCTGGGTCGCGTTCCGGCATCGCAAGGTCGATCCGATGCTGTGGGTGAGTCTCGGCGTGGTCGTCGTGTTCGGCGGCGCGACGCTCGTGCTGCACAACGACACTTTCATCAAATGGAAGCCGACCGCGCTCTACTGGCTCTTCGCATTCGCGCTGATCGTCGCGCATCTCGGCTTCAGAAAAAATCTGATCGAAGCGATGATGGGCAAGCAGATCGTGCTGCCGCATCGCGTGTGGGGACAACTGAACGTTGCGTGGGCCGTGTTCTTCGCGTTGCTCGGCATCGTCAATCTTTTCGTCGCCTATAACTTCACGACGGATCAGTGGGTCAACTTCAAGCTGTTCGGCGCGACGGGCTGTCTCGTCCTGTTCATCGTCGCGCAGAGCTTCTGGCTTGCCAAATACATGAAGGAGGACGGGCAATGAGCGAATCCTTCGATTTCATGAGCGCATCGGCGGCGGACAAGATCGCGCATCTCGAAGCGCGGCTGAACGCGGCGCTGCAACCCCAATCCGTGCATATCGACGACGACAGCGCCGCGCACGCGGGCCATGCGGGCGCGGCGTCGGGCAGCCATTACACGGTGACGATCGTCGCCGATTGCTTTGCCGGCAAGGCGCGCGTGGGGCGGCATCGACTGGTGTATGATGCGCTGGCCGAGGAAATGCGGCGCGGCGTGCACGCGCTCGCGATCCGTGCTTACACGCCGCAGGAGTTCGCAGAACAATTCGAATAAACGCGCGGCTCGTGTTTCAATCCGCGTTTCGTCCCGAGTTTTCGTCCGTTATCTTGCCTCTTGAATCTCGCCTGAGAAGGCGTCAGTTTGCTCAGTTAGGAACCTCCGATGACTTTGAAAAAAACCCGCGTCTGGGTGTTGCTGGCTGCATTCGCGGCTGCTCCCGCGTTTGCGCAAAACATCGCCGTCGTGAACGGCACGCCGATTCCGACGTCGCGCGCCGATGCGCTCGTGAAGCAGCTCGTGGCGCAAGGTCAGCAGGATTCGCCGCAACTTCAGCAAGCGGTGCGCGAGGAACTCATCAACCGCGAAATCCTGATGCAGGAAGCCGCGCGCGAAGGCATCGCGACGCGTCCCGACGTGAAGGCGCAGATCGCGGTGGCGCAGCAGACCGTCGTGCTGCGCGCGCTGATCGAAGACTTCGTGAAGAAGAACACGCCGACCGACGCCGAAATCAAGGCGCGCTATGACCAGCTCGTGAAGCAGAACGGTGGCGGCAAGGAACTGCATCTGCATCACATCCTCGTCGACAACGAAGCGCAGGCGAAGGATCTGATCACGAAGATCAAGGGCGGCGCGAGCTTCGAGGATCTCGCCAAGCAATATTCGAAGGACCCGGGATCGGGCAAGAACGGCGGCGATCTGGACTGGTCGTCGCCTTCGGCTTACGTGCCGGAGTTCGGCGCGGCCGCCGAGAAGCTCAAGAAGGGTGAAGTGACGCCCGAGCCGGTGAAGACGCAGTTCGGCTATCACGTCATCCGCATGGACGATTCGCGCGAGATCGCCCCGCCGCCGTTCGATCAGGTGAAGGCGCAGATCGCGCAGCAGATCCAGCAGGAGAAGCTGCAGACGTTCGAGGAAGGGTTGCGCAGCAAGGCAGTGATCAAGTAACTTTTCGCTGCTGCTGGATTTCAGGCAAAGCCGCCCGAGGGCGGCTTTGCCTTTTATTGCGCGCTCAACTGCCCGCGCCCTCACGCATCACGGCTCCCGCGCGCTTGAGCTTCGCCGACTCGCGGTTCTGCACGACGCTCGTGAACTGCGCCCAATCCTGCGCGAGCGCGGCTTTATCGACCTTATCGGTATCGCCGAGCTTGTAGCGCTCGCCTTCCCGATAAGGCCGCTCCCACGCCGCCCGATGCCACGCGCGTTCCGCGAGCGCCAAAAGACGCGGATACACCATGTATTCGAACTGCTGATCCGTGCGCATGACCTCCGCCCAGGCCTGTCCCTGAATGCCTTCGATACGCGGCGCTGGTCCCGCGCTCGTCACCTCGAACGGCTTGCCGTCGCGATCGGCCATGATCTCCGCGTTCTGCGGCAGGTTGTCCGGTGCGAGCGAGAAGGTCTTGAAGCTGTCCGTGCCATGCGAGCCCCAGTAATAGCCGCGCTCGCGCTGATCGAACGAATACGGAAAGTCGAAGTACAGATAGTCCGGCAGCGCGAGCACCGTCTTGTAGCCCTGGCTGCTCAACGTCTGCACGGTGTCCGACGCGCCCCAGAAGATCGTGTCCCACATCGTCACCATCGTGCTCGACGTCGCGAAATCCTGCGGCCCGCTCGCGTGCTTGATGCCGTCCTGCCACGCGGCCATCGTGCCAATGCCGTTGTTGCGCACGATCTGACTCACCTGGCGCGCGAACATTGACGGCAATTCGTCGACGGAAGCCGCCTTGCCCGATGCGATCAGCGCCGCGCACTGCGGCGAGCGGCCCCACGGCTTGTCCTGCGCCGCGAGGTTGACGTGACCTTTGCCGGGGTCTGTGCCGTCGAGCGGCTGAAATCCCGCGCCGAGCAGGATGTTCTTCGCTTCGTCGCCGCCGAAGTGCCACACGGAGAGCGGTGCGCCGGCCTCGCGATGCATCGCCGCGATCTCGCCGATGACCTTCGACGCAAAGCGCTGCGCGCCGTCCGAGCACGGATTGATGAAGCTGCGGCGATCGTAGAACTGAACCGTGGTCGCGTTCGACGTATCGGCCGGATCGAGCAGACGGTACGCGTTCGCGCCCGCCTTGTCGCCCTGCGCGATCAGCCGTTGATAGCGCGCTTCCATCGATACGACCGCGGCGCGCGCGTGGCCGGGCATGTCGATCTCGGGAACGATCTCGACGAAGCGATCCGCCGCATAGCGCGCCAGCGCGACATACTCGGCGCGGCTCAGATAGCCGCCTCCCGAACGATTGTCCGGGCCCGAGCCGAGTTGCGGCACGAGGCAGCGCGTTTCGGTGAGATCGTGGCAACGCTTCGCGCCGATCTCGGTGAGCTCCGGCAAACCGGGAATTTCGATACGCCAGCCTTCGTCGTCCGAAAGATGCAGATGCAGGCGGTTCAGCTTGTACGCCCCCATCTGGTCGATCAGACGGCGCAACGTCGCGGGCTGGCGGAAGTTGCGCGCGACATCGACGTGCATGCCGCGATGCGTATAGCGCGGCGCGTCTTCGACGGTCATCGCGGGCACGCTGCCGCCGCCTGCGGGCGCGAGCGACAAGAGCGTCTGCACGCCGTAGAAAAGCCCGGCGGCATCGAAGGCGTCGATGTCGACGCCGTCTTGCCCGATCGTCAGCCGATAGCCGCCGGAGCGCGCGATATCCGCCGGCAGCGCTGCGCCTGCGATTCGCCCGTTCACGCGCACGGCCGCCCCACCGAGCCCGAGTGTCGCCGCGCGCGATGCCAGCGCCGCGATCTGCGACGACGTCAATCCCGACAACGACAGATCGATGCCGCCAACCTGCACCGCGCCCTCGCCCGCCGACGAGCGCAGGACGGCCGGCAACGCACGCGCCGCAGTCTGCTGCGCCGACGGCAGTGCAGCCTCCGCGCGGGCGCGCTGCACTTGCGCGGGCGTCGCGGCGAATGCGGCTGCATCGTCCGCGATCGGCGGAATGCGATCGACGTAGCGGGTTTCGTCGTCGGTGTCGTTGTGTTTGAGAATCGCGGGTGTCGCGCTGCCATCGGCGACGACATAGGAACGCGGCAACAGATCGCTGTAGCGCTGATACCAGTACTCGCCGACGAACGGCACCTCGACGCGCTCGCCTGCGTCGAGCGTGAACGCGCCGGCGCGCGGTGTGAGCGCATAAAGGTCGCCCGTGATGTGCTTCCACGCGAACGCGGGATGCTCGACCATCAGGATGCGCCGGATGCTGTGCACATAAAGCGTCCAGCCGCCGGCGGCGAGCGCGCGTGAGCCGGTGTTCTCGAGAATCAATTTGCCGCGCGCGCAACTGGCCCAGTCCGCGCCGAGGTCCGCGCAGTGCGTACCGGATTTCGCGGCATCGTTGGCGTCTATCTGGACGCGCACCATCAGGTTCTCGCCGAGCGCGGCCGCGCGCGCCACTGGCGACAGATTGGCCGAGCCCGAATCCGAACTGTCTCCGCACGCCACGAGAAAACTCGACGTCGCGACAATCATCGCCGATAAAGTTAGCTTGACTAAGTAATTTGACCGCAATTGCTTCATGTCTCCTCCCGGTACTGCCGCGAATCGCGGCGTGCCGTCGACTATACCCGCAACTTACAGCCGCATTATTTTGGGATATTTGCCGCCTGACAACATCGAAATGGCCGCACCAAAAAAGACGCCCCGAAGTTCGCACTTCGGGGCGTTTGCATGGTGCGATCAAACGCGATAAGCACGATCAGCCGAGGAAGCGTCGCGCGTTCTGGAACACGCGCAGCCACGGGCTGCCATCGGTGGTCCAGTCATCGGGCGTCCAGCTCATCTGCACGTTGCGATGCACGCGCTCCATGTGCGGCATCAGCACGGTAAAGCGGCCATCGGGCGTCGTCACCGACGTGATGCCTTGCGGCGAGCCATTCGGATTGAACGGATACTGCTCCGTCGCCTGGCCGCGATGATCGACGTAACGCATCGCCACGAGCGCCTTCGCCTGATCGCCCTGTTGCGAGAAGTCCGCGAAGCCTTCGCCGTGCGCGACCGCGACCGGAATGCGCGAGCCTTCCATGCCGGCGAAGAAGATCGACGGCGAACGCTGCACCTCGACGAGCGAGAAGCGCGCCTCGAACTGCTCGGACTTGTTGCGCGTGAACTTCGGCCAGTTTTCCGCGCCGGGAATGATCGACGCCAGGCTCGACAGCATCTGGCAGCCGTTGCAGATGCCGAGCGCGAAGGTGTCCGGACGTGCGAAGAACGCGGCGAACATATCGGCGAGTTGCGCGTTGAAGCGGATGGTCTTCGCCCAGCCTTCGCCCGCGCCCAGCACGTCGCCGTACGAGAAGCCGCCGCACGCCACCGCGCCCGCGAAATCGGCAAGCGTCGCGCGGCCTTCGAGCAGGTCGCTCATGTGGACGTCGTGCGCGTCGAAGCCGGCGCGGTCGAACGCGTAAGCCGTTTCCAAGTGCGAATTCACGCCCTGCTCGCGCAGGATCGCGACGCGCGGACGCTGGTTCGTCGAGATGAACGGCGCAGCGACGTCTCCGGCGGGATCGAACGTCAGCACGGGCGAAATGCCGGGATCGGCCGCGTCGAGCAGCGCGTCGTATTCGGCGTCCGCGCACGCGGGGTTGTCGCGCAGACGCGCGATGCGCCAGCTCACCTCGCTCCAGGCGCGATGCAGATCGACGCGCGGCGCATCGAAAATCTTCTTCGCGTCGCGATAAATCTCGATCGCGCCGCTCTCGTTCGGCTTGCCGATCACATGCGAGCAGGCCGACAGGCCGTGTTCGCGCAGCGCGCCCAGCACCGCATCGCGATCCGCGGCGCGCACCTGAACCACCGCGCCAAGTTCTTCCGAGAACAGCGCGCGCATCGTGCGGTCCTCGCGGCGGCCGCTCGTCTGCTTCGCCCAGTCCTTCGCGTCGCCGTAATCGGATTCGTGCTCGGCGCCGAGCGCCAGCATGTCGACGTTCAGCGACACGCCCACGTGACCCGCGAACGCCATTTCGCACACTGTCGCCCAGAGGCCGCCATCGGAGCGGTCGTGGTACGCGAGCAGCTTGCCATCGGCGTTGAGCGATTGAATCGCGGCGAAAAAACGCTTTAGGTCTTCGGGATCGTCGACGTCGGGCACCGCATCGCCGACCTGCTGCGTCACTTGCGCGAGGATGCTGCCGCCCATGCGATTGCGTCCGCGTCCGAGATCGATCGCGATCAGCACCGTGTTCGTGTCATGAACGAGCTGCGGCGTCAGATGACGGCGCACGTCCTCGACCGGCGCGAAGGCGCTGATGATGAGCGACACAGGCGATACGACTTCCTTCGCGACGCCGTCTTGCCATTTCGTGCGCATCGACAGCGAATCCTTGCCGACCGGAATACTGATGCCGAGCGCCGGGCACAACTCCATGCCGATCGCCTTCACCGTGTCATACAGCGCGGCGTCCTCGCCCGCGCTGCCGCACGCGGCCATCCAGTTCGCGGATAGCTTCAGCTTGTTCAGCGATTCGATCGGCGCGGACGCGATGTTCGTCACCGCTTCGCCCACCGCCATGCGGCCGGACGCCGGTGCATCGATGACGGCGAGCGGCGTGCGCTCGGCCATCGTCATCGCTTCGCCACGGAATCCGGCGTAGTCCATCGTCGTCACCGCGCAATCCGCGACGGGCACTTGCCACGGTCCGACGAACTGGTCGCGTGCGGTCGTGCCGCCGACCGAGCGGTCGCCGATCGTGATGAGGAAGGACTTGCTCGCGACTGCCGGATGCTTCAGCACATCGACCGCGATTTCGGACAATGCCAGACCGGTTACGTCGACAGCTTCGAAACGCGCTGCTTCGCGCTTCACATCGCGATGCATCTTGGGCGGCTTGCCGAGCAGCACGTCCATCGGCATGTCGACGGGTTCCTGGCCTTCGTTGGCTTCGTCGATCAGCTTCAACTGGCGCTCTTCCGTCGCGACGCCGACCACCGCCACCGGGCAGCGCTCGCGCTCGCAGATCGCCTGGAACGCGGGCAGATCGGCGGGCGAGATCGCCAGCACGTAGCGCTCTTGCGCTTCGTTCGACCAGATTTCGCGCGGCGACAGGCCGCTCTCTTCGAGCGGCACCTTGCGCAGTTCGAAGCGCGCGCCCTTGCCCGCGCCATCGACGAGTTCCGGGAACGCATTCGAGATGCCGCCCGCGCCGACGTCGTGAATGGACAGGATCGGATTGCCCTCGCCCATCTGCCAGCACGCGTTGATGACTTCCTGCGCGCGGCGTTGAATTTCCGGATTGCCGCGCTGGACCGAATCGAAGTCGAGCTCGGCGGTGTTCGCGCCCGTGGCCATCGACGACGCCGCACCGCCGCCCATGCCGATGCGCATGCCCGGCCCGCCGATCTGGATCAGCAGCGTGCCTGCGGGAAGGTCGAGCTTGTGCGTGTGCTGATCCGAAATATTGCCGATGCCGCCCGCGATCATGATCGGCTTGTGATAGCCGCGCACGCGGCCCGCGACGTTCTGCTCGAAGGTGCGGAAATAGCCGCCGAGGTTCGGGCGGCCGAATTCGTTGTTGAAGGCCGCGGCGCCGATCGGACCGTCGATCATGATCTGCAGCGGCGAAGCGATACGCTCCGGACGGCCATACGGCTCGTGATTGTCCGCGGGATTGCGCGATGCGAGCGGCACGGCGCAATCGCGCGCGTTTTCCCATTTCTCGCGCGCATCCGGCAGATCGAGGTTCGACACCGTGAAGCCCACGAGACCGGCCTTCGGACGCGCGCCGCGGCCTGTCGCGCCTTCGTCGCGGATTTCGCCGCCGGAGCCGGTCGCCGCGCCCGCGAACGGCGCAATCGCGGTCGGGTGATTGTGCGTTTCTACCTTCATCAGCGTGTGCGTGAGTTCCACCCGACGCTGATACTGCTCGTCCGTGCCGCGCGGGAACCAGCGCTCGGCCACGCCGCCCTGCATGATCGCCGAGTTGTCCGAATATGCGACGATCGTGCCTGCGTGATTCAGCTTTTCCGTATTGCGGATCATTGCAAACAGCGACATGTCCTGCTTTTCGCCGTCGATGGTCCATTCGCCGTTGAAGATCTTGTGGCGGCAGTGCTCGCTGTTCGCCTGCGCGAACATCATCAATTCGACGTCGGTCGGGTTGCGCTTCAGGCTTTCGAACGCGTTCACCAGATAGTCGATCTCGTCGTCCGCGAGCGCGAGGCCGAGCTCGGTGTTCGCCGCTTCGAGCGCCTTGCGGCCCACGCCGATGATATCGACGGTCTGCAAGGGTTTGGCGGGCAGTTCGTCGAAGAGATGCAGCGCGGCATCGCGCGATGCCGCGACGCTTTCGGTCATGCGGTCGTGCAGGGCTTGCGCGACGGCCGCGCGCGCTTCGTCCGACAGCGCCTTCTTGCCGCCCAGAAAACCGCTTTTCATGGCGACCGAGTACTCGACGCCGCGCTCGATGCGCCGCACTTTGTCGAGCCCGCAGTGATGTGCGATATCGGTCGCCTTGCTCGCCCACGGCGAAATGGTGCCGAAGCGCGGCACGACCATGAAGGTCTCGACATGGCCGCGCTCTTTCGATTCCTCGAACGGCGCGCCGTAGTGCATCAGCGCCTCGATGCGGTTCGTGTCGTCGTCCGTGAGCGGTTCCGTCGCGTTGACGAAATGCAGGAACTGGCCGCGCACGCCGACGATATTCGGGTCGATGCGGGCGAGCTTTTCGAGAATGCGGGTCTGACGGAAATCGGAGAGGGCCGAAGCGCCTGGGAAACACGAGAAGTGGGCCATTGTGACGGTGCGTCGATGACGTCTGTGTGCCGCTCGCGCGACGCTCGGTCGCTTTTGCAAATCCAAAATTCGCAAATTCGGATTCGAGCACGCAATGCGGCGTGAGGCGAAAGGAAGACCGCGATTATAACCCGGATGCGCGTCTCGAAATCGGGCGGACGCTTCGCCCGGGCGCGGTGCGGCGGCAGCCGTGCGTCGCGCGACGCGCCGTCGCGCATCCCGAAATAGCGCCGGGCAAGGCCGGCCGTGCCGACCTGGGCGGGTTGCGGACCGCGCGCGCCGCGCGGCCTGCGGTCCCCCGCAAACGATTTTGGCGCTATCATGGCGCGCTTTCTTCGGGTAAGGCGCCTGGCCGTCAGGCCGGCATGCTCGTCGTTTCATCGTATTGGCGCGCGGCACCGGGCGCTTCCACCCGCGCGTCACGCCGCGCAGCACTGCAATCTCGCGCCTTCGGGCACAAAAAAGTCATGGATGTCATCGTCATCGGCGGAGGAATCGCCGGCATCGCCACCGCCTATCAGCTGCATGCGGCAGGCCACCGCGTTTGCGTGGTCGAGCGCCACGCGACCGTCGCGCAAGGTGCCACCTATGGGCAAGGCGGCGCACTGCTGCCCTCGCCGCTCGATGTCTGGTTCGGTCCGACCTTCATGGCGTCGAGCCGCGCGAAGCAAAGCGGCATGGTGGCGAAGACCGGTTTCGACTCCGCCGCGCGGGATTTCCTCAAGCAACACGCGACGCTGCGCGATCCCGAAGCATTCACTGCGCAGTACGCGCGCCTGCAGCCGCTCGTCGACATGTCGCGGGGCGTGCTCGCCGGGATCGAAAGCCGTCTCGAACTCGATTTCGAGCAGCGCCGCGGCGTGCTGCACGTATTTCGCCAGCCGCGTGAGTTCGATGAAGCGCAACCGGCCATCGGCTTGCTCAAGACCTGCGGCGTGCCGCATCGTGTGCTCACACCCGAGGAATGCGTCGAGATCGAGCCGTCCGTGCCGGACTATCCCGAATTCGCGGGCGCCGTGCTGCTGCCCGAGGAACGCACCGCGAACTGTCCGCTTTTCACCAAGCAACTCAAGCAGACGCTCGAAGACGCCGGTGTGCAGTTCCGCATGCATCGCGCGGTCGCGGCGCTGCGTCTCGACGGCGCGCGCGCGGCGGTCGAGCTCGCCGTCGCGAACGAAGGCAGGAAGCGCAGCGCCGATGTCGAGCTGATCGCCGCCGATGCGATCGTCGTCGCCGCGGGCAGCGGCACGCCGGCGCTCGTCGGCGGGAACAAGCCGGTGGCGTCGCTGCTCCCGTTGCGCGTGCACACGCTCACCGCGCCCGTCGCCTATGAGGAGCGCGCGCCGCATCTCACCGTCGTCGATTCGACCAAGCGCATCACGATGACGCGCGTGGGCCAGCGGCTGCGCGTCGGCGGCGCGGGCGTGTTTCAGAGCGCCGCCAAAGCCGACAAGCCGCTCGACGCCACGCTCGCCCGTCGCGCGCTCGATCTGCTCGGTCAGGGCACGCACGACTGGATTCCCGGCGCGGCGCGCGTCTCGGCCGCGCGCGCCTGGGACGGCGTGAGGCTGATGACCGCCGACGGATTGCCGATCGTCGGCGCGACGCGGCATCCACGGCTTTTCGTGAACGCGGCGCACGGCCCGGCAGGCTGGGGCCTCGCGTGCGGGTCTGCTAAAGTGATCGCGGACCTCGTCTCCGGCGTCACGCCCGATCTTCCCGCCGATACCCTCGCCGCGCTGAGCCCCGAACGCTTCTAGCGGATCGTTGCGACGGGCACGATTGCTGCAAACGCCGGGTTTTCGAACGAATCGCCTTTCGAAACGCCTTCCGCCGCCATGACCGCTGCCCGATCCCCCTACTTCACGCCCAAAGACGATCACCTCGCGCTCCTGACGCTCGCCGAGCTGCGCGCGCTCGAAGCGCGCGCGGCCGCCGCGCTGCCGCCGCACACGTTGATGGCACGCGCGGGGGCGGCGGCCGCGCAGTGTCTCATCGACGCCCTGGAACATGATCCCGATTCGCGCGCGCTGCCGGTCTGGCTCGCCGCGGGCCCCGGCAACAACGGCGGCGATGCGCTCGTGATGGCCGAGCGCCTGCATCGCGCGGGCGTCGCCGTGCGCGTGTGCATGCCGGTCGAAGTCAAGCCCGACGATGCGCGCTGGGCGCTCGAGGCGGCGCGCGCAGCGGGCGTACCGATCGACGGCGAGCCGCCCGCCTCGTTCGATGGTTTCGGCTGGCTCGTCGACGGCATGTTCGGCATCGGCCTCACGCGGCCGCTCGAAGGCGTGTTCGCGGAGATGGCCGCACGCATGACGCGCCGTTCGCAGGCATCGGGCCGCGTGCTCGCGCTCGATGTGCCGAGCGGCCTGAACAGCGACACCGGCGCGCCTGTGAATGGCGGCGAAACGGTGCGCGCAACGGACACCATCACGTTCATCGGTGCGAAACCGGGTCATTTCACGTCGCTCGGCCGAGATCTGACTGGCCGGCTGTTCGTCGCCACGCTCGACGTCGACGGGAGCACGGCGCCGTCGATCGTGCTCAACGTGCCCGCGCTGTTCGGCGCCTGCATGCCGCCGCGCGACAACGCGAGCAACAAGGGCACGTTCGGCTCGATCGCGGTCATCGGCGGCGACACGGGCATGTGCGGCGCGCCGATCCTCGCCGCGCGCATGGCGCTCTTCGGCGGCGCGGGCAAGGTGCATGTGGCGTTCGTCGGTGAAGGTTTTCCGCCTTACGATCCGCCGCATCCCGAATTGATGCTCCATCGTGCCGACGGCTTCGCGCTCGACAAAATGGACGCGCTGTCGATCGGCTGCGGCATGGGCAAGAGCGACCACGCGAAGCAGGTGCTCGCCAGCGTGCTGAAGCTCGATATCCCGAAGCTGCTCGATGCCGACGCGCTCAATCTCATCGCACAGGACGACGCGCTCGCCTCCGAAGTCGCGGCGCGCGGCGCGCAGGGCGATCCGTGCATCCTGACGCCGCATCCGCTCGAAGCGGCGCGTCTGTTGCAAACCGATGCGAAAGCGGTCCAGGTCGAACGCATCGCCGCCGCGCGCCAGTTGGCCGCGCGCTATGCCGCCGTCGCGGTGCTGAAGGGTTCAGGCACGGTGATCGCCTCGCCCGATGGCCGCGTCGCGGTGAATCCGACCGGCAACGCCGGACTCGCGACAGGGGGCACCGGCGACGTGCTCGGCGGATTGATCGGAGCATTGCTCGCGCAGAAGCTGCCGGCTTACGAGGCCGCGCTCGCGGGCGTCTGGCTGCACGGGCTCGCCGCGCAAACCCTCACCGACGACGGCATCGGCCCGGCGGGACTGACCGCGGGCGAGCTCGCGCCCGCGGTGCGCGCGCTCATCAACCGGCGCTTTTATGCCGAGCATGCGCGAAGCTGACACATTCCCCGCGCGCGGCGCGCCGCGAATCCTTCGTGACGCTTTGCAAGCATCCGTTCACGCATCGTCGCTATACTCTTTTTGATTCGGGCAACCGCGGCCGCTCAGATGTTTTTCAGTCGCGTTCACCAGACACGACACGCACGGACAGGCAAGCCGAGCCGCAATCGCACGAACGTATTCCTCTGTCACCTTCAGACTATCGGACCGCTCATGACCCAACACTCGATGCTCAACTCGCTTCCTGCCTGGTCGGCGCTCCAGTCGCATTACGATGCCATCTCCGGCGAGCGCCTGCGCGACTGGTTCGCGCCGGAAAACGACACCGCGCCCACGCGCGCCGAGCGCCTGACGTTCGAAGGCGGCGGCCTCGCAATCGACTTCTCCAAGAACCGCGTCAAGGACGAAACGCTCAAGCTGCTCGTCGAGGTCGCGCGGCAGGCCAAGGTCACGGAGCGCCGCGACGCGATGTTCCGCGGCGACATCGTCAATATCACGGAGCATCGCGCGGTGCTCCATACCGCGCTGCGCGCGCAATCGCCCGATGCGCCGTTCTACGAGCAGGTGCAGAAAGAAAAAGCCAGGATGGCCACTTTCTCCGATAAGGTCCGCGACGGCGCGTGGACCGGCTATACCGGCAAGCGCATCCGTCATGTGGTGAATATCGGGATCGGCGGATCGGATCTCGGGCCGAAGATGGTCGTTCACGCGCTGCATCATCTCGCATCGAAGGAACTCGATACGCACTTCGTATCGAACGTCGACGGCGCGGATCTCTGGAACGTGCTGCAGCAGGTCGACGCCGAAGAGACGCTCGCGATCGTCGTCTCCAAGACTTTCACGACGCTCGAGACGATGACCAACGCACACTCGATGCGCGACTGGTTCCTCGAATCGGGCTGTCCCGAAGACCAGCTCGCGAAGCATTTCGTCGGCGTGTCGGCGAATCCGGCCGAGGTCGTGAAGTTCGGCATCGCGAAAGAAAACGTGTTCGAAATGTGGGATTGGGTCGGTGGCCGCTACTCGCTGTGGTCGGCGGTCGGTCTGTCGATCATGCTTTCGGTCGGCCCGAAGAATTTCGACGCGCTGTTGCAAGGCGCAGCCGCGATGGACGAGCATTTCCGCACCGCGCCGCTCGACAAGAACCTGCCCGTGCTGATGGGCATGATCGGCATCTGGTATCGCAATTTCTTCGGCTCGCAGAGCGATCTGGTCGCGCCATATTCGCAGGCGCTCAGTCTTCTGTCTTCGTATCTCCAGCAACTGGAGATGGAAAGCAACGGCAAGTCCGCGCGCCTCGACGGCAAGATGGTCGACTATCCGACCGCCGCGGTGATCTGGGGCGAGCCGGGCACGAACGGTCAGCACGCGTTCTTCCAGATGCTGCATCAGGGACCGACGATCATTCCGATCGACTTCATCGCCGTGCTGACGCCGGAGCATCCGCTCGTCGATCATCACGCGAAGCTGCTCGCCAACTGCTTCGCGCAGAGCGAGGCGTTGATGCTCGGCCGCACGCTCGAAGAAGCGAAGAAGGTGGCGGGTCCGGGCAAGGAAGAACTCGCGACGCATCTGAGCTTCCCCGGCAACCGTCCGACCACGACGATCATGCTCGACGCGCTCACGCCGCAGACGCTCGGCGCGCTCATCGCGCTCTACGAGCACAAGGTGCTGGTGCAGGGCACGGTGTGGGACATCAACTCGTTCGATCAGTGGGGCGTGGAGCTCGGCAAGATTCTCGGCAAGGTCGTCGAGGCCGATATCACCGCTGAAACCGCCGATCCGAAGAAGCACGATTCGTCGACGTCGACGTTGATCGCGCGTGCGCGCAAGGCGTTGAAGCGCTGACGCGGGTGCGTCGTGCAAGGCTCGCAGCGTGTTGCGCGTTGCGGGCCTTTTTACACGCTCAGGCCGTTGACGAGCCGCCCGGCTTCGATCGTCACCGTGGCGTCGCAACGCTCGGCGAGTTCAGGATCATGCGTGACGAGTACGAGCGTCGCGCCATTGCGGCGGTTCATCTCGAACATCAAGTCGATGATCGCATAGCCCGTGGCGGCATCGAGACTGCCGGTGGGTTCGTCGGCGAAGAGCACGGCCGGATGCGTGACGAAAGCGCGCGCGAGCGCGACGCGTTGCTGCTCGCCGCCGGAAAGCAGCTTCGGATAGTGGCTCGTGCGCTGCGAAAGGCCGACCTGATCGAGCAGCGATCGTGCGCGCGCGGCGATCTCGCCATGCGGCATCTCAGCGCGCAACTCGAGCGGCAGCATCACATTCTCGAGCGCGGTGAGATGCGGCATCAACTGGAACGACTGAAATACGAAGCCGACGGCGCCGCTGCGCAACGCGGCGCGCTCGTCTTCGTTCAGGCTCGACAGATCCTTGCCCAGCAGACGAACCGAGCCCTCGCTCGCGCTGTCCAATCCGGCAAGCAGGCCGAGCAATGTCGACTTGCCCGAGCCCGACGCGCCGACGATCGCCACGCTGCTGCCCTTCGCGATCGACATATCGATCTGATCGAGAATCGTGAGCTCGCCCGTTGCGTCCTTCACCCGCTTGCTTAATCCCCGCACTTCGATGACCGGTTCGATATTGTTTTGCATGGACACTTTGAAAAAGAACTTGCGCGGCTTCGTGCCCGCGATCCCGTTGATGGCGGCGGGCATCACGACCGCACACGCCGCGGAGGCCCAGGCGGCAACCCAAACGAAGCCCGCGATCGTCGTGCTGGGCGATAGCCTCTCGGCCGAATACGGTCTGCCGCGCGATACCGGCTGGGTGAATCTCTTGCGCGAGCGGCTGGCGAAGGAGCGCTTCGATTATAGCGTCGCCAATTCGAGCATCAGCGGCGACACCACGAGCGGCGGGCGCGCGCGCTTGACCGCTGTTCTCTCGCGTATCAAGCCTGCCGTGGTGATCGTCGAGCTCGGCGCGAACGATGCGCTGCGCGGCGTGCCGCTCGCAACGACGGAGACGAATCTGCGCGGCATCGTCGATGCATCGCAGGCCGCGCATGCGAAGGTTTTACTCGTCGGCATGTACGTTCCACCCAATTACGGCCCCGACTATGCGCAAAAGCTCCATGCGGTCTATGAGCGTATCGCGAAGGACAAGAATGTCGCGCTCGTGCCTTTCCTGCTTGCCGGCATTGCTGACAAGCCTGCCATGTTCCAGGCCGATCAGATTCATCCGACGGTGCAGGCCCAGCCTTTGCTGCTGAATAACGTCTGGCCAACCTTGAAACCCTTGCTGGGAGCCGCCGCGCTGCATTGACAGCGACGCCGGCCGCGACAGCTTTCTTATCGACGCGGAGCACGGCCACGATTCAGATATCTGAGACTTTCGCGTAACTCTTATAACCCGCTCGTCTTTGAGCGACTCTACAAGGAGGTCACGTGAAATACTTCCCTCTTCTCGCCCTGACCGTTGCGATTTCGGCCTGCGCCGCGCAGCCGCCCGCCGGCGTGCAGCAAGTCGGCACGAGCCAGAAGGCTCCGAACGAGGTTGCGCAATGTGTCGCACAGAAATGGGCCGATAAATCGCAGCAGCAGGTGGTGTCGCAGGACACGCTTGCGGGCGATAAGGCCGTCGACGTGTACGTGCCCGGCCAGCAGCCGCCCAACGGCGCAGCGGCCGTCGTGCGTCCGGCGTGGTCCGGTCCGGGAACGTGGGTCGGCTTCCGCGCGTCGGGCGCGGCCGGCAGCCAGGCGACCGGCGACATTCAGGCGTGTTTGTAAGCGAAGTTCGCCTGCATTTCAGACAAAAGCCCCGCAACCTTTCGGATGCGGGGCTTTTTCATTGTGTCATTGCGGATCGGATCAGTTCGATGTCGGCGGCGGCGACTGGCTCAGCTTGACCTTCGAACGCGCCTTCAACGAGTCGAGATACGCCTCCATCTCGGCTTGTGCATAGACCTGCGCGACTTGCTGCTGCGCGCCCGCGAGACGATCGGCCGCGACCGGCGCCGCCTTGTCGATTCCATTCACGCGATAGATCGCATAGCCGTCCGCGCCGAGGTCCACGCCGACATACGCCGGAAGCTTCGATGCGTCCGCCTTGAAGACCGCGGATAGCGCCGCGGGCGGCAAGCCTTGCGCATCGTTGCGCGAGACCGTGACGGGCGACGTGAAGCCATCGGTCGACTTCGACTTTTGCAGTTCCGCGAGCTTCGTCTCGCCTTCCTTCTTCGCCATCGCAGCGGCCATTTCGGCGACGACCTTCTTGCGCACGTCATCCTTCACCACGTCGAACGCGGGAACGCTCGACGCTTTGTAATCAATCACGCGTGCAGCGACCAGTGTGCTGTTGCCGACATCGATCGCCTGCGTGTTGTTGCGGTCCTTCGCTGCATCGGGTGCGAAGACGGCTGCGAGGAGCTTCGCGTTGTTGAGCGGGTTGTCCTGCGGCAACTGCGGATTCGGCTTCGGGCCGACCGTCGCGGTCTGGATCGTCAGCTTGTACTTGTCGGCCGCCGGCTGCAGCGACTTCGCCTTCTCATAGACGAGATCAGTGAAGCCTTGCGCGTCGTCGGCGAAACCCTTCGTGCCTTGCTGGGCCGCGTAGTCCTTGGCGATCGAATCCTTCACTTCATCGAATGGCTTCGTGACAGAAGGCTTCACGTCGGTCGCCTCGATGATGTGATAACCGAAGTCCGACTCGACGATATTGCTCACTTCGCCTTTCTTCAGGCCGAACGCGGCGTCGTCGAAGGCCTTGCCGCCCGCGATCTGACCATGAGCGAAGTAACCGAGGTCGCCGCCCTTGCTCGCGGAACCCGGATCGTCCGAGTTCTTCTGCGCGATCTGCGCGAACTGGTCCGGATGCGCCTTGACTTGCGCGAGCAGTTCTTCGGCTTTCTGCTTCGCCTTGCCCTTGTCGGCTGCGCTCGCGTCCTTCGGCGCGTTCACGAGAATATGGCTCGCGCGCACTTCCGCTTCCGTGCGATAGCGCTGGATGTTGTCGTCGTAATACTTCTTCAGATCGGCGTCGCTCGGCTTCGATGCCCCCGCGATCGTCGACGGTGACAGCACGAGATACTGAATCGTCGCGGTCTCGGGCGTCGCGAAGTCGTTGCGATGCGCTTCGTAGTAAGCCGTGAGTTGCGCGTCGGTCGGCTGGACCTTCGCGGCGTAGTCGGCCGTGCGCAGCGACAGGCCCTGCACGGAGCGTTTCTGCTCGGCGAGCTCCGTGAGACTCTGCGCGAGCGATTTCGACGTGAACGACGATCCTTGAATGCTGCCCGGGATCTGCTCGGTCGCGAGCGTGTAGCGCATGCGCTCGTCATATTGCGCGGGCGTCATGCCCTGCATGGCGAGCAGTTGCTTGTAGCGTTCGAGGTCGATGCTGCCGTCGGGCTTTTTCAGCGACGAGATCACCGGGTCGGACATCAGCGCGCGACGAACCGCGTCATCCGATGCGGTCAGATGCAGGCGCTGGGTTTCGTCGGCCATCACGCGCTGTTGCACGAGACTGTCGACCATCGCGGCGCGCGTCTCGGGCGTGTCGAACATCTTGGCGTCGAACTGTGCGCCGAGCATGGAACGCGCGCGGTCCACTTGCTGCCGGAAGGCGCTGTCAAATTCGGCGCGCGTGATCTTGTGACCGTTGACGCTGGCGACGTAGGAACTCTCGTCGAAGTAATTGCTGAAACCCTGAATCCCTACCATGCCCAGGCCGGGCACGATGATGAGGATCAGCAAGGCCATCATCAGGCGCTGGTGATTTCGGAAGAAGTCGAGCATGCGTAGCGCTGCGTTGTCAGAACAAAACGCTCGATATTACAACAGTGGCGGGGGAAAAGGCGAAAGGCAGCCGTTGATCGAGTTCTCCGATCGACTGCACGTGCAGGGCGCGAACCATTGCGAGATGGAGATTGTTTTATTTATCAATCGTTTAACGCACGATCGAATCAATTTGCGCAATCCGCATTTCACGATGCGTATCGACGTTTAGCACTCTTGATCGACCCCGCAGATGTGCGATCCAAAAACAAAAAGTCCCGCAAGCATCACAGCGTGCGGGACTTCTTGTTCGATTCTGGCGGAGCGGACGGGACTCGAACCCGCGACCCCCGGCGTGACAGGCCGGTATTCTAACCAACTGAACTACCGCTCCTGGGTAGCGCGCAATGAACCGAGACCTGGTGGGTGCTGAGAGGCTCGAACTCCCGACCTACGCCTTGTAAGGGCGCCGCTCTACCAACTGAGCTAAGCACCCGGTCCGCAAATTCATCTGGTTTGCGCTGCGCCGAATTTCGCGCCCCGTTCGTAGCGCGCTGCATCCAGCGAGTCCGCTAGTTTAGCGCATCCTTCAGTGCTTTGCCAGGGCGAAATTTCGGGACCTTCGCGGCCTTGATCTTGATCGCGTCGCCTGTGCGCGGATTGCGTCCGGTGCGCGCGGTGCGCTTACCCACGGCGAACGTGCCGAAGCCGACGAGCGTCACCGTGCCGCCCTTCTTCAGCGTCGCACGCACGCCGTCGATGGCCGCGTCGAGCGCACGGCCGGCCGCGGCCTTGGAGATATCGGCTTGCTGCGCGATATGGTCGATCAGTTCCGTCTTGTTCATGTGATCCCCGAATCAGTATTGGCACGTTGTAATCGACTGGTCGAGCATCGACGTCATCATGGATGCCCGCGTCGCTACGACAAGCATCTCGATAAGTCTGGATGCGGCGCTCATTTAACTTAGCCGAAAGAAGCGTGTCAACGAGGGTTGAGCCTGATCGGGCGCGGTTTGCGGGGCTATTAGAAGACCTCTTCGAAATGCCGCGCAGAAATAGAAAAACCCGCGGAGTGAACCCGCGGGTTTTTAGCAACCATCACGCAACACGTCGGCGAACGCAGTGCTGCGCAGAGCGTTTAGTGCTTTACGACTTCGCCCGACGCCGGCGCGTCCTTCTGCGTTTCGGCAGTGACCGGCGTCGCTTTCGCTTCGTCTTCAGGCAGCGACTCCGGCGTGCGCTCCAGCGCCAGTTCCAGCACGCGATCGATCCAGCGAACCGGCACGATCTCGATGGCGTTCTTCACGTTGTCGGGGATCTCGGCCAGATCCTTCGTGTTTTCCTCGGGGATCAGCACGAGCTTGATGCCGCCGCGATGCGCCGCCAGCAGCTTCTCTTTCAACCCGCCGATCGGCAGCACTTCGCCGCGCAGCGTGATTTCGCCCGTCATCGCGACATCCGCGCGAACCGGAATGCCGGTCAGCACCGACACCAGCGCCGTGGTCATCGCGATACCGGCGGACGGACCGTCCTTCGGCGTCGCGCCTTCCGGCACGTGGATGTGGATGTCCTTCTTTTCGAACGACTCATCCGTGATGCCGAGTCGACGCGAACGCGAGCGCACGACCGAGCGAGCCGCTTCGACCGACTCCTTCATCACGTCGCCGAGCGAACCCGTGCGGATCACGCCGCCCTTGCCGGGCATCACCGCCGCTTCGATCGTCAGCAGATCGCCGCCGACTTCCGTCCACGCAAGACCCGTGACCTGACCGATCTGGTTTTCCTTCGCTGCCAGACCGAAGTCGTACTTCCGCACGCCGAGGAAGGTATCGAGGTTGGAACCGTCGACCGTGACGGCGCCCTCGGCCTTCTTCAACAGAAGCATCTTCACGACCTTGCGGCAGATCTTCGAGATTTCACGCTCGAGCGAACGCACACCCGCTTCACGCGTGTAGTAGCGAATGATGTCGCGGATCGCCTGCTCCGTGACTTCGATCTCGCCCTCCTTCAGGCCGTTGTTGCGCTTCTGCTTCGGCAACAAATAACGTTGCGCGATGCTGACTTTCTCGTCTTCCGTGTAACCCGACAGACGGATGACTTCCATCCGGTCGAGCAGCGGCGGCGGAATGTTCAGCGAGTTCGACGTCGCGACGAACATCACGTCCGACAGGTCGAAGTCCACTTCGATATAGTGGTCCGCGAACGTGTGATTCTGTTCCGGATCGAGCACTTCGAGCAGCGCGGAAGCGGGATCGCCGCGGAAATCCATGCCCATCTTGTCGACTTCGTCGAGCAGGAAGAGCGGATTGCGCACAGCGACTTTCGCGAGGCTTTGCAGAATCTTGCCGGGCATCGAACCGATGTACGTGCGACGGTGACCGCGAATTTCGGATTCGTCGTGCACGCCGCCGAGCGCCATGCGCACGAACTTGCGATTCGTCGCGCGCGCGATCGACTGACCGAGCGACGTCTTGCCGACGCCCGGAGGCCCGACGAGGCAGAGAATCGGCGCCTTCACCTTCTCGACACGTTGCTGAACCGCGAGATATTCGAGAATGCGTTCCTTGACCTTTTCGAGGCCGAAGTGGTCTTCATCGAGCACGCGCTCGGCGTTCGTGAGGTCGTTGTTGACCTTGCTCTTCTTGCGCCACGGCAAGCCGATCAGCGTGTCGATGTAATTGCGCACGACCGTCGCTTCCGCGGACATCGGCGACATCAGCTTGAGCTTCTTGAGCTCGGCGTCGGCCTTCTTCTTGGCTTCCTTCGGCATACGCGCGGCGGTGATGCGCTTCTCGAGCTCCTCGAGATCCGCGCCCTCTTCGCCTTCGCCCAATTCCTTCTGGATCGCCTTGACCTGCTCGTTGAGGTAGTACTCGCGCTGGCTCTTTTCCATCTGGCGCTTCACGCGGCCACGAATACGCTTCTCGACCTGAAGGATGTCGATTTCGGCTTCGAGCTGGGCGAGCAGATGTTCGAGACGCTCGATCACAGGGAACATCTCGAGAATGTGCTGTTTCTGATCGAGCTTGAGCGGCAGATGCGCGGCGATGGTGTCGGCAAGTCGACCCGCTTCGTCGATGCCCGACAGCGACGTCAGGATTTCCGGCGGAATCTTCTTGTTGAGCTTCACGTACTGATCGAACTGCGAGACGATCGCGCGGCGCAGCGCTTCCGTTTCAGCGCTGTCGGCGTGATCGGGCTCGAGCGGCATCACGTCGCACGAGAATTGCGTTTCCTGTTCTTCGATCGAGAGCGTTTTCGCGCGCTGCAGGCCTTCGACAAGCACCTTCACCGTGCCGTCGGGCAGCTTCAGCATTTGCAGGATGTTGGCGACACATCCCACTTCGTACATGTCCTTTTCGGTCGGCTCGTCCTTCGCCGCCGTTTTCTGGGCGACGAGCATGATGTGCTTGCCGCCTTCCATCGCGGCTTCGAGGGCCTTGATCGACTTGGGCCGCCCCACGAAGAGCGGAATCACCATATGCGGGAAAACGACTACGTCGCGCAGCGGGAGCAGCGGCAGCGTAATGCGTTCCTGCGGGAGGAGTTGGGTTCCTGACATTTCATTTCCCCATTAATGGAATCAATTCAGACGTAAGTAAGGCCGTTCAGAGCTATTGCAAGCCTTTATCGGAAGGGAAAAGTCGTTAGTCAAAGATCGCGTCAGTCATCCACAAGATAAACCGGAAAAAATAAAAGGCCGTTCACGTCGCCATGAACGGCCTTTCGCCGACACACAGCCTGCTTCAGTTCGAACCCGCTACTTTCGGTGCGTCTTCGTAGATGAGCAGCGGTTTGCCGTCGCCGTCGATGGTGTTGTCGTCGACGATCACCTTCGAAACGCCCTTCATGGTCGGCAGTTCGTACATCACGTCGAGCAACGCTTGTTCCAGAATCGAACGCAGCCCGCGCGCGCCGGTCTTGCGGCGAATAGCCTTCTGCGCGATGGCCTGGAGCGCCGCCGGACGGATTTCCAGTTCGACGCGCTCCATCGCGAAGAGCTTGTGATACTGCTTCACGAGCGCGTTCTTCGGCTCGATCAGAATCTTCACGAGCGCGGCTTCGTCGAGCTTGCCGAGCGTCGCCACGACGGGCAGACGGCCGATCAGCTCGGGAATCAGACCGAACTTGATCAGATCTTCCGGTTCGACTTCACGGAGCACTTCGCCCGCGTCGCGTTCCTGCTTGCTCTTCACGCTCGCGCCGAAACCGATTCCGGTTTTCTCAGTGCGATCGGTGATGACCTTCTCGAGCCCGTCGAACGCACCGCCGCAGACGAACAGGATGTTGGTCGTATCAACCTGGATGAAGTCCTGATTCGGGTGCTTGCGTCCGCCTTGCGGCGGCACAGACGCCATCGTGCCTTCGATCAGCTTGAGCAGCGCCTGCTGGACGCCCTCGCCCGACACGTCGCGCGTGATGGACGGGTTATCCGACTTGCGGCTGATCTTGTCGATTTCGTCGATGTAAACGATTCCGCGCTGCGCCTTGTCGACTTCGTAATTGCAGTTTTGCAGCAGCTTCTGAATGATGTTCTCGACGTCCTCGCCGACATAGCCGGCTTCGGTCAGCGTCGTGGCATCGGCAATCACGAACGGCACATTCAGCATGCGCGCAAGCGTCTGCGCGAGCAACGTCTTGCCCGATCCAGTAGGCCCGATCAAGAGAATGTTGCTCTTCGACAGCTCGATTTCGTCCTTCTTGTCGAGATGCTTGAGCCGCTTGTAGTGGTTGTACACGGCCACCGCGAGAATTTTCTTCGCGCGTTCCTGGCCGATCACGTACTGATTGAGGATATCGCTGATTTCCTGCGGGCTCGGCAGGTCGGACTTGGTCAGCCCGGCCTCCTCTGCTGCGCCGGCCGCCTCGTCGCGAATGATCTCGTTGCACAGATCGATGCATTCATCACAGATGAACACCGACGGCCCAGCGATGAGCTTCTTCACCTCATGCTGGCTTTTTCCGCAGAACGAGCAATACAGCAGCTTTTCGCTGCTGGAACCTTTTTTGTCCGCCATAAATGTGTAAGCCTCCGGACACTCTTGTTACATGATACGCGCTTCGATTTCCATACGCAGAATCACACCTGCGAGGGCGAACGAAGCGCGTCTGGCGTTGCGCCACACGCGCGACTTCCTTACTGTGCCGGCTCGTCTCCGAACGCCGGCGCGGCGCCGCTCCGGACGCCTTCAGGGACGCTTGTGAAGCACCTGGTCGACGAGGCCGTAAGCCTGCGCGTCGTCGCCCGACATGAAGTTGTCGCGATCCGTGTCGCGCGCGATGCGCTCGACCGGCTGACCCGTGTGATGCGACAGCAACTGATTCAGACGCTCCTTCAGGTACAGGATTTCCCGCGCCTGAATCTCGATATCGGACGCCTGGCCGCGCGCGCCGCCGAGCGGCTGGTGAATCATCACGCGTGCGTTCGGCAGCGCGACGCGCTTGCCCTTCGCGCCCGCTGCGAGCAGAAACGCGCCCATGCTCGCGGCGAGGCCCATGCAAAGCGTGGACACGTCCGGCTTCACGAACTGCATGGTGTCGTAGATCGCCATGCCGGCGGAAACCGACCCGCCCGGGCTGTTGATGTACAGGCTGATGTCCTTGTCGGGATTCTCGCTTTCGAGGAACAGCAACTGCGCGACGACCAGATTCGCCGACTGGTCGTTCACTTCACCGACGAGAAACACCACGCGCTCCTTAAGGAGACGCGAGTAGATGTCATAGGCACGCTCGCCGCGGCCGCTCGTTTCCACGACCATCGGAACGAGGCCGAGCGCCTGGGCTTCGAAGTCCCGCGATGCGTGGGACGCCAACGTGTCGAGCAATTCAGCGCGAAAGGTCATGCAATTTCCTTGTTCGGAATAAGGGTACTGAACGACAAAGGAACATCGACTAGAACGGCATGCGAACGCTCAAACTTTAATGCAAAAAAGGCGTGCGGGCCGTCAGTCCGACGACTCCGCACGCCCCCTGCCTAACGCGTCAGGCTTGCGCCGTTGCGCTGGCCAGTTCCTCGAAGCTGACTTCCTTGTCGGTCACCTTGGCCTTGCCCAGGACGAAATCGACGACGTTGCTTTCCACGACGTACGCTTCCATCTCGGCGAGGCGCTGCTGGTTCGAATAATACCAGCGGACGACTTCCTTCGGGTCTTCGTAGCTCTTGGCGAATTCGTCCACTTCAGCGCGAATCTGCTCGGGCTTTGCCTGCAGCTCGTTCGCCTTCACCAGCTCGGCCAGCACGAGGCCCAGCTTCACGCGGCGCTCGGCCTGCTCGGCGAACATTTCGGCCGGGATCGGCGCGTCGGCTGCGTTCGGCACGCCGCGCTGCTGCAGGTCCTGACGCGCCATTTCGACGAGGCGCTGCTGATCCTGCTCGATCAGCGCCTTCGGCACGTCCAGTTCGGAAATCTTGAGCAGCGCGTCCATGACCTGGTTCTTCACGATCTGCTGCGTGCGGCGCTTGGCTTCGCGCTCCAGGTTGTCCTTGATCTCGGTGCGCATCTTCGTGAGATCGCCGTCTTCGATGCCCAGCGACTTCGCGAAATCCGCGTCGATTTCCGGCAGATGCGGCCACTCGATCTTCTTGATGGTGATGGTGAATTGCGCCGTCTTGCCCGCGACATCCTTGCCGTGGTAGTCGTCGGGGAACTTGAGGTCGAATTCGCGCGTTTCGCCGACCTTGAGGCCCGTTGCAGCCTGCTCGAATTCGGGCAGCATGCGGCCTTCGCCCAGCACGAACGCGAAATCTTCGGCGCTGCCGCCTTCGAACGCGACGCCGTCGATCTTGCCAACGAAGTCGAGCGTCACGCGGTCGCCGTCGGCGGCTGCCGTGCTCGGGCCGCCGTCGCCGTGCTCGCCGGCTTCGCCGCGGGCGTGGAAATGCACGCGCTGCTTGCGCAGGATGTCCAGCGTGCGGTCGACTTCGGCTTCGGAGATGGTCGTGACCGTGCGTTCGATTTCAGCGGTCGCCACATCGCCCAGTTGCACTTCGGGATAGACCTCGAAGGTCGCGTCGAACGCGTAGGCGTCGTCAGGGGCGGCTTCCGACTTCGGCGCGAAGCTCGGCTGGCCCGCGACGCGCAGGTTTTCGGCGCGCGTGACGTCGAAGAATTCCTTGCCGACCTTGTCGCTCAGCACTTCGGCTTCGACCTGGCCGGCGTACTGCTGCGTCACCATCTTGAGCGGCACCTTGCCCGGGCGGAAACCCGGCATGCGCACGTTCTTGGCCAACTGGCGGATGCGCGAATCGACTTCCTTCTGCACCGAATCCTTCGGCAGGGAAATGGTCACGCGGCGTTCGAGCTTGCCGAGGTTTTCAACAACGTTAGCCATGGCTGAAATCGTCCTAAAGTAATTCGTAAATTCGGTGTTCGGTTCTTCCGCGGTTCTAAAGGCGCGGGTCCGGATGCGGGCTCTGCGCGAGCCGCGCCGAAATCGACGCCTGGCGCCGGAAGACGCGCGCAATACGCGTCTGCCAGAAGTGCCGGATCGTCGTCCGACACGGTGTCAGTCAACAGAGCCAAGTATTCTAGCAAACAAATCCCGCGTGGCCCGGCCAAGGGAATGCGGCCAAGCCATTTCGGCACGATTTCGCTGAAAAAGTGCCCGTTTTTCTGTCGGATTTCGGCGTAAATCCGCGTTTTACCGGCATGCTTGCGCGCGCACAATTCCCGTTATCGGCACGCCGCTATTTTGCGGTGCGAGCCGCGCTGATAAGCTTGCCGGCGCATGATTCACGCGACGAAGCCGACTGCCGCGCGATGCATTGCCGCAACGCATGAAGCGCATGCAGCGACTGCATAGATAGCGCCTCGGCGCGGCTTTTCAATCGTTCCTTCACATCAGAACATTCGAGACACCATGCCTAACGCCACGCCTGCCACGTCTGCTGCTCCCATTGTTGTCATCGCTCCCGATTCCTTCAAGGGCTCGCTTTCCGCGGAAGGCGTCGCAAACGCCATCGCGGAAGGCATCAGGCGCGCGCGGCCGGACGCCGACATTCGCATCCGCCCGATGGCCGATGGCGGCGAAGGCACGCTCGACGCGATGTTGTCCGCGGGCGGCGAGCGCCGCATGCTCGACGTGCGCGGGGCTGCGGCCGCGCGCCGCGACGCCGCGACGGGCCTGCTCGCCGATGGCGGCGCGATCGTCGAGACGGCGGAAGTCGTCGGCATCACCGATCCGGACGGCATGGCCGTGCCCGTCACCGAGCGCAGCACGCTCGGCATGGGCGAAGCGATCCGCGCGCTGCTCGATTCCGGCGCGCGCACGTTCTACGTCGCGCTCGGCGGCAGCAGCACGAACGACGGCGGCGCGGGCCTGCTCGTCGGCCTCGGGCTCAAGCTGTTCGACGCGAGCGGCAACGAACTGGAGCCGGTGCCCTCGGCGCTTGCGCGGATTGCGCGCATCGATGCATCGGGTCTCGATCCGCGCGTGAAGGATGCGGAGTTCGTCGGCATGTCCGACGTCGACAATCCGCTGACGGGCGATCACGGCGCGACCGCGATCTTCGGCCCGCAAAAAGGCGTGACCCCGGCGCAAGTCGCGACCATCGACGCCGCGCTGACCCATTTCGCCGATCTGCTCGAACCCGCGATGGGCGTCGAAAAGCGCAACGAACCCGGCGCGGGCGCGGCGGGCGGACTCGGCTTTGCGCTCCACATGCTCGGCGCGCGCTTCGAGACGGGCGCCGAAGTCGTCGCGCGTGAAATCGGGCTCGATGCCGCGCTCGAAGGCGCTAACTGGCTCATCACGGGCGAAGGCCGCTCGGATGTGCAGACGCTGCACGGCAAGGCGCCGTTCATCGCCTGCAAGCACGCGCGCGATCAGGGCGTGCCGGCCTCGCTGCTCTCGGGCGCGGTCGATTCGGCCGCTTTGCCGCGTCTCTCCGAGTTCTTTAGCGGCTGCTTCTCACCCGCGCCCGGCCCGATCACGCTCGAGACGGCTATCCGCGACGCCGCGCGGCTGCTCGCGAACGAAGCCGAGCAACTCACGCGGCTGCGCTTCGGCGCTGCCTGATCACGCGAGCGCGCGACGGCCGCCGAATACGAGGCGGTCGACGCACCAGACCGCGAGCATGGTCGCGCCCATCAGCGGGAAAATCATGCCGAGCACGGTCAGGCCGCCGCGCCATGCGCGCATCGGCGCTCGCCTGACCGGCCGCGCCGGCGCGCCGAGCTCGCGCGATGGCCGCCGCTTCATCCACATGATGAAGCCCGTCACCGCGAGCGCCGCGAGCCCGAGCGAGATCGCCGAGCACACGATCTGGTTCGCGAGCCCGAAGTAGCGTCCCATGTGCAGCGACGTGCCGTACGAAATCCATTGCGCGACGCGTCCGTAGCTCGGGTAGCCGATGTCCGACAGCACGCGCCCGCTGTACTGATCGATGTGCAGCGTGCGTTCCGCGCGCGGATCGGCGGGGAAATACGACACGGTGTAGACGCCCGTCGGCTTGGTCGGCAGCGCGATGCCGTAGTCTTCGGTGACGCCGTTTTTCGCGGCGAGCGCGGCCACGTCGTCGATCGATACGCGCGCGGCCTGCGCCGATGTGTGCGCCGATGCCTGCGCGCTGTCGGGCACGTCCGTCGCGCCGACGGCCCACGGCGTCTGATGCAGCGGCAGATCGTCCATCTTCATGTGCATGCCGTGCATCGCGTGTTCTTCGTTCGATGCCGATGCCGATGCCGACGGCGCGGTCGAATGCACATGCGCTTCGCCCCACGCGCCCTGCGGATAACCGAGCGACGCCGATGTCGCCAGTGCCTTGAACTCCTTGCCCCACGATCCCGACCACGGCAGCCCCGAGAGCACGAAGAACAGCGCGCCGATCGCGAGCCAGACGCCGCCGACCGCATGCAGATCGCGCCACCACGCGCGCCCTTGCAGCGACAGCCGCGGCAGCCACACGCCGCCGTTTGCGCCCTTCGCCCCGTTCGCCCGGCTCGGCCACCACAGTGCGATGCCCGTGCCGATCATCACGAGCGTCCAGCAGCCGGCGAGCTCCATCACGAGTTCGCCGGTCTTGCCGAGCATCAGACCGCGATGCAGATTGCGCACCTGCTTCATCACACGATGCTCGACGGAGAGCGTGCCGAGCACCGCGCCATCGTAGGGATTCACATACACGCTTTCGCTTTCGCCCGACGGCAGGCGAAACACGAACTCGGCGCTGCGCGTGCGATCGGCTTCGATCTGCGCGAGCGTCGGGACCGCGCCGCGCGGCTCGCTCGCGACGGCCCTGGCGAGCAGCACATCGCGTGAAAGCTGCGGGCCGTGCGCATCCGCGACGATCATCCTGTCGCGATATAGAAGCGGCTCGATCTGCGGCTGAAAGCAATAGATCGTGCCGGTGATCGCGAGCACGATGAGCAGCGGCATCACGAAGAGCCCCGCATAGAAGTGCCAGCGCCACAGCGTGCGGCGATGCGCGATGTTTTCAGCATCCGGGGTGGCGGCTGCCGTGTTCAGATTGGGTGCGAGCATGACGATTCCCGTTCAAGTGTTGATTCGAAGCGCATCAGATGCCGATACGCCCTTCGAGATAGAACGTGCGCCCCGCATACGGATGGAACACGTAGTAGCGCTTGTCGAACAGGTTGTCGACGCCGACGCCCAGTTCGGTGCGCTTGGTCGGCTTCCAGGTGAACTTGGCGTCGACGACCGCATACGTGCTCGTGCCGCCGTAGGTGTCGGGATTGACGTCCGTGTTCGTCAGCGTGTTGTATTGCCGTCCCGAATAACGTACCGCGAGCGTCGTGGCCGTATTCCCGGGCGTGTGATACGTCGCCGCCACGTTCGCGCGCCACAACGGAATGCGATAGAAGTACTTCCCCACCGACGCCGGATTGTTGGCGTTCGCGATGATCTTCGACTGCGTGTACGCCGCGTTCGCGATGAGATCGAGCCCTCGCAGCATCACGTCCTGTCCTTCATAGGCGAATTCCACGCCGCGCGAACGCACCTTGTCGATGTTCTGGAAGTTCGTGACGTTCGGAATGACGGTCGTGTTGGTCTGGCTCAGGATCGTGTTCTTCACGTCGTCCTGAAAGAGCGTGAAGCGATACACGCCGTTGCCGCGCACCCATTCCGCCGTCAGCTCCTTCGACAGGTCGTCTTCGGGTTGCAGGTTCGGATTGCTGTTGACGATGGAGATGCCGTTGATCTGCCCTTGAAACAACTCGCCGACGGTCGGAAACCGGTACGCGCGCCCGATCGAAGCGCGCAAGGTCAGGTCCTGCGTGACATCGAACGACAGCGACGCTTTCGGCGACCAGTGGCTTTGGCTCGCGTCCGGATAGCCGAGCGCGGTCGCACCGACGGCGCGCGTGCCGTCGTATGCGTTCCAGTTCTCGTAACGCACGCCGTAGACGAACGCCCAGCGCGGCAGGAAGCGCCACGCGTCCTGTGCATAGACCGCCTGCGTGCGCGTGCGTCCGCCGAACGAATTCGCGAAGGACACGCCCGCGCCCTCGCGCCAGGCGGCCGTATTCGACGTCACGTTGTCGAGAAAATAGTTGTCGTAGTGATAGCCGAACGACAGCGCGTGCGCGGTGAGACCCGAGCGCGCGGCCGGCGTCCAGCTCGTGCGCAGATCGAGCGATTTCCAGCCCGCGCCGCTGCCGTCGGTGAGTGTGCCGGGACCATCGCCGGGCACGCCGGAGTTCGCCGTGCGCGCGATGCTCTGCGTGATGTCGAAGTACGACGCGATCGCCTCGGCGTTCCAGCCCGTGTCGTTGTGCGTGCGCAGCGACAGGCCGTAGAGGAAGTTTTCGCTCGATCCCATGCTCGGCGCGAACGTCGCCGCGGGAAGGTTGTACTCGAATCCGCCGATGTTCACGCGGCCGCTATACACGGGATTGCCCGCTGCATCGCGCAGGAAGGTCTGCGTGTCGCTGTTGTACTTCTGATGCCAGTAGCCAAGCGTGAAGCCCGCCTGCAGCGTGCTCGTCAGATCGTAGGCGAGCTTCACGCGTAACTGGTCCTGAAACGTGCGCTCGATGGCCTCACTTGACGTGCCGAGCACCGCGGTGCGCGCGTTGAACTGGTCGTTGTAGAAGGTCGCGCCGGTGACGGGTCTGTCGGCGGCGGTCGCTGGCGTCGTCGATTGCGCGAACGTCGCGAACTGCAGCGGCTGCCCTGTGTTCTCGAGATGATCGACGCCGATCAGAAACGAAAACTTGCCGATCCTGTCGCCGATGGTCGCCGTCGTGTTCGTGCCGTTGAAGTTGCGGTTCACGCCGAACAGATCGAAGTGCTGCGTGAAGCCCTGCACTTTCGCGTCGGCCTCGAACTGCCTCGGCATGCGCGTGGTGATCGCGACCGTCGCGCCGATCGAGTTGCCCGGATAGAGCGCGGAGTACGGGCCGTAGATGACGTCGGTGCGTTCGATGTCGTCGGCGAAGACCATCGACCAGCGCGGCGCGAAGGTGAATGTGTTGCCGAGGAAGTTGCTGAGCAGAAGGCCATCGGCATAGACGAGGCCGCGCGCGGTCTGCGCGTTGCTCGTGCCGCGCACGGCGATGGTCGCGTTCGGATCGCCGATGAAGCGCTTGCGCACCCCCATGTTCGGCGCGTACTTGAGCACGTCTTCGGGCGTCGTCACGTTCCAGTACTGGAACTGATCGGCGGTGACGGTATCGACGCTCGCGGGCAGATTCGGATCGAGCGACGAAGCACGAGGCGCCGCCTGCGCGGTGACGACCACCGGGGCGAGCGCCGCATCGGTCTGATTGGCGGGCGCGTTATTATCGACTTCCGCATTGGCGGCCGCGGACAAAGCCGCATGCGCAATCAGCGACAGCGGCAGCCAGGCGCGGGCACGCGCGACGGCGCGATGGCGCGAACGCCGTCGCGCTCGCGTTGAGAGCGTGAACATCGTGAAATCCTGAAAAGAACTGACGAGCGATCGCGTCCGTTCGCCGCGCTCATGTGCGCAGCGAACGTCGAAGCGATCGGACGGAAGACGATTTCAGGAAAGAGCGGGAGGCGCGCGCGGACTCGCCGCGTTGAAGGACTTCGAAACGACAGTGTCGATATCGGCGAATGTCGACGTGCGCGTGACGCGTTCGATACGCACGACGTCATGCGTGAGCCCGATAGCGAGCGGCAGATTGTGCGCGAGCAGCCCGCAATATGAGCAGGCGTCGGAGTGACTGGCGCCGGCGTGATGACCGGCGTGCGCGGTGTCATCTTGCGCGACGGCGTGATGACCTTCGTGGGCATCTGCGCCCGATGCATCGACGGCGCACAGCACCGCTTGCGGATCGCTCGCGGCAGCACGCGCAGCGAGCGTCTGACTGATGACCGGCGCGACAATGGCGAGCCACATGGCGGCGATGCCGAGCCATGCGACGAAGCGATTGCGCGCGTTGCGAGTCATGAGGGAAGGTTTGCGTGCCGAGGCGGAAGGATTGAACGAGATTGTAGGCAGGCATCGGACAAGCCGCAATCTTGCGATGCGTATGGCCGGCATCGAAAGCCATTCGCGCTGTGCTGCATCCGATTCGCGGCGCGAAGTGTCGCGACGCAATTTCGCAGACATCGACAGACGAATCGGTTAGAATTTCGGGCTTGGCGCAGTGGGCCGGTGCGGGACACGGCGGCTGCGAGGATGGCGAAATTGGTAGACGCACCAGGTTTAGGTCCTGACGCCCGCAAGGGTGTGGGGGTTCGAGTCCCCCTCCTCGCACCACACGAAACACGAAACCCCTTTCATCGGCAAAGGGGTTTTTTTTGTTTGCGTCAGACGTCCATCTCGCCCATTTCGACCATCATCACTTCGCCCTTAAGCTGCGAGCGACCCGCGAAGTCGACACCCGACTGATCCATCACGCGCCTGATTGCCTCGGGCATGCGCTCGCTCGCGCGCGCGGCGGCGACCGGCCGGTCGACGTGCGACAGAAACCGCCGCGCGCACGACGGCTGCCAGTACACGAAGACATTGAGCGGAAACGAGAGCTTCGCGTCGGCGCGGCGATTCGCGGTGATATGAAGCCCGACCGTCGGCGAAACGTGCATCTGACGCGGACACACGCGGAAATCGAAGCCGAAATCCGTCGCCACGCTCCTCACGAGGTACGGCAGGCATTTGTCGCTGAATTGCCTGTTCTCGGATTTGCTCAAGCCCATGCGTGCCTCCCGTCGATTCTGGCAATGTGGCGCACGCGATCATCGGGCGTCGGTGGTTCGGCGCACAATCGCGTGCAGCATTTCCACGACGGTCAGCGAAGCCGCGCCCCGCCGGATAAAATGAGCGGCCGTGCGTCGCCCGGCGCCTTGCGAGACGCGAGGCGAGAACAACCGACACCAGCCGGTCCCGACGCGCATCCTTCGACTTCCCCACAAGCCCCGTTCGTGAATTTCGACGACTATTGCCAGCAAAAGGCCGCGCCTGAAGGCTCCGGCACGTACTACGCGCTGCGCCGCGCGGCGGCGTCGAGCCAGCCGCTGCTGACCGCGCTCTACGCGCTCTATCGCGAGATCGAAGAGACCGTGAAGGAGACCAGCGATCCAACCATCGGTCGCACCAAGCACGCGTGGTGGCAAAACGAACTCGCCCGGCTCGATGGCGGCGAGCCGACGCATCCGGTCACGAAAGCGCTGAAAGCGCATGCAGGCGACGCCGCGCATCCCGTTCTCGACGATGTCGGGCGCGCGTCGCTTGCTGATGTCGTCGACGGCTTCGGCATGGATCTGGATCAGGCGCGCTATCTGGACTGGCCCGGCTTCAGGCGCTATCTCGAGCAGACGGGCGGCGCATTCGCGACCGCCGTTGCACGCGCGAGCGCGCGCGATCCGCAACGCGCCGCGGCCTGGGCCGCGCCGCTCGGCTCCGCGCTGCTGCTCGCCGAGCGCGTTCAGGCGATCGGCGACGATGCCAGGAACGGCCGCATCTACATTCCCATCGACGAGTTGCAACGCTTCAACGTGACCGCAGCGGACATCATCAATCGCAAGTACAGCGATGCGTTTTCGGATCTCATGCGCTTCCAGACCGAGCGCGCCCGGCGCTCGCTCGACGATGCGCTCGCGGCGATTCCCGCTTCGGAGCGCGCGACGCAACGCGTGCTGCGCGCCCAGGCCGCGCTATCGCTTGCATTGTTCGACGAAATCGAGCGGGAGAACTTTCAGGTGCTGCATCAGCGCATCTCGCTCACGCCGATCCGCAAGCTGTGGATCACGTGGAAGACGCGCTAGGCGCGCAGCAACTGTAGCGGTTCGATGCCCGCAGCGCCGTGCGCGTTTGCATAGAGTCTTCTGAAGTCGATGCCGACGGGCACGCCGCCGTCCGCATCGAGCCGAGCGAGTCGCGGCGGCATGCCGAAGAGTCCGCCGCGCACGTTCCCGCCCATCAGGAAATGGGGCGCCGCTGCGCCGTGATCCGTGCCGCCCGCGGCGTTTTCACGCGCGGAGCGTCCGAATTCGGAACGCGTCATCACGAGCGTGCGACGCCACGCGCCAGACGCGATCAACGCCGTGCGCAACCATGCGAGTCCTTCCGCGAACCGTGCAAGGAGCACCGCATGCCGATGCGCCTGATTCTCGTGTGTGTCGAAGCCATGCAGCGTGAGCTGAATCACGTTAAGGCCGTCTTGCGCGCTGTGCGCCGTGATGCAGCGAGCGGCGTCATCGAAAGAAGCGGCGCTCGTACGCGCAAGCCAGTCGTCGAGACGATATTCGTCCGCATGCGACGCCGTGTCCCAGATCTGCCTTGAGCGAAAGTGCGACCGGTTCGGCCCGTCGTAACCGACGCCCTGCACGATCGCCAGCTCGTTCGCGCGCCACGCGCTCATCAACGGCAGCAGCGACGGATGCAAGGCCGTGCGTTCATCGAGCGGAATGACTTGCTCGCGAGACAGCGCAAGGTTCGGGCGCAACGCGCGATAACGCGGATCGGCATAAGGGATGACGGTGTTGAGGCCGTCGTTGCCGCCGTCGAGATCGACGAGCACGAGCGCATCGATGGAATCGGATCGGCTGAAGGCGAACGTCTCGCCGACGCCGCCCGCCCATCCCGCGAACGCGCCGGCAATCGAGAGGAATCGACGTCGGTTCATCGCGGTTCGCGCCGCTTACCGCTTGTAGAGATCGCGCACCGCTTCTTCGATGTGCTGGCGCAAAAGGCGCCGCTCGTCGGCGGTCATCACGGTGTGGCGCGGCGGGCGCGCGGGCGGCGTCTGATCGGCCTGCTGCACGGGCTGCATTGCGGACGTCCTGGGGTCGCGATCGCGGCTGGAAGAAGTGGCGCTCTTGCTCACGCGCTGCTGCGCGCGAATCATCCGGCCATCGAAACGATTCGGCGGGTTCGTGATGCTGCGATCGAAGGCGTTGCCGTCGCGCGTGAAACCGGTGGATTGCGCATAGGCATGAGGGGTGCTCAGTACTGCATAAAGCGCACTGGCGATAAGAGTCTTCCTGAGAATGCGCTCGGTGCGCACGGGTCCGCGCTGCCGCGCTCCCTTCATGTTGTTCCCTTCGTTGCTCGACAACCGGACAGCCTCAGTCTTTTCACGCACGTCTTCAGAAGGGCTTGGTCGGGCCGCAAGACGCGCTGGTCTAATGGAGTATCTACCGAATGGCGGGCTCAGGTAAAGCAGTGTACGCAGCAAACCCTTAGGCCGTGCCACAGCCGCCGTAAATTTTGTAACCAACTGTTACACTTGCTTTTGTTACAAACTCGGCGTTTGATCAAACGCGCTAAGATGCCTCCATGGAAACCAAGAACCCTTCAAAAATTCTCGTAGTCGACGACGATCCGCGCCTGCGCGATCTGCTGCGGCGCTATCTCGGTGAACAGGGCTTCAACGTGTACGTCGCGGAAAACGCACCGTCGATGAACAAGCTCTGGGTGCGCGAGCGTTTCGATCTGCTCGTGCTCGACCTGATGCTGCCCGGCGAAGATGGTCTTTCCATCTGCCGGCGTCTGCGTGGCAGCAACGATCGCACGCCGATCATCATGCTCACCGCGAAGGGCGAGGATGTCGACCGCATCGTCGGTCTCGAAATGGGCGCCGACGACTATCTGCCGAAGCCGTTCAATCCGCGTGAGCTCGTCGCGCGCATTCACGCGGTGCTGCGCCGTCAGACGCCGTCCGAATTGCCAGGCGCGCCGTCCGAAACCACCGAAGTGTTCGAGTTCGGCGAGTTCGCTTTGAATCTCGCGACGCGCACGCTCACGAAGAACGGTCAGGAAATTCCGCTGACGACCGGCGAGTTTTCGGTGCTGAAGGTGTTCGCGCGCCATCCGCGTCAGCCGCTCTCGCGCGAAAAGCTGATGGAGCTGGCACGCGGCCGTGAGTATGAAGTATTCGATCGCAGTCTCGACGTGCAGATTTCGCGTCTGCGCAAGCTGATCGAGCCCGATCCCAGCAGTCCGCGCTTCATCCAGACTGTCTGGGGCCTGGGCTACGTCTTCATCCCCGACGGCGCAGCCTGATTCACTTGAGCGAGTCTCGCCACGCTTTATCCCCTTCACAGAGCTGAGCCCGACAGACCCATGCGCATCGACAGGCGGCTACTGGCGCTCGCGTTCGGCGGCCTGTTCTGGCGAACCTTCGCGCTGATCGCGCTGCTCATCGCCGTCAGTCTGACGGCGTGGTTCCAGAGCTTTCGCGTGATCGAGCGCGAGCCGCGCGCGCAACGCGTGGCGCTGCAGCTCGTCGCCGTGGTCAAGCTCACGCGCACCGCCCTGCTCTATTCCGACCCCGATCTGCGCCGCGCGCTGCTTCAGGATCTGGAGAGCAACGAGGGCGTGCGCGTCTATCCGCGCGAAACCACCGACAAGTACAAGCTGCAGCCCGACGAATCGCTCAACCGGCTGATCGAACGCGACGTGCGCGGGCGGCTCGGCAACGAGACGATCATCGCGCAGTCGGTGAACGATATTCCCGGCGTGTGGATCAGCTTCAAGATCGACGACGACGATTACTGGGTCGCCCTCGACCGCGATCAGCTCGACACCGTCACCGGCCTGCAATGGGCCGGCTGGGGCGTGTTCGCGCTGGCGCTCTCGCTGTTCGGCGCGGCGTTCATCACGAGTCTCGTGAACCGGCCGTTCGCGCGGCTGGCGCTCGCGGCGCGCAAGCTCGGTTCGGGACAATCGCCCGAGCGTCTGCCAGAGCGCGGCATGGGCGTTGCGGCGGAGACCAATCGAAGCTTCAACCAGATGGTGCAGGATCTCGAGCAGCTCGAAGCGGATCGCGCGCTGATGCTCGCGGGCATTTCGCACGATCTGCGCACGCCGCTCGCGCGCCTGCGTCTCGAAACCGAAATGAGCCCGTCGGACGAAGCGACCAAGCTCGCGATGATCGACGACATCGAGCAGATGGACATGATCATCGGACGCTTTCTGGATTACGCTCGGCCGATGCAGCGCATGCCCGAAGCCGTCGATCTTTCGATGATCGCAGGCGAGCTCGCCGTGCGCTTTCAGGCCGACGACGGCGTCGTCATGCGCACCGATCTCGCGCAGGGCGCCGTGATCGAAGGCGATCCGACGGACGCGCGCCGCGTCGTCGGCAACCTGCTCGAAAACGCGCGCAAGTACGGGCGCAGCGAACATGACGACATCGCGCGCATCACGCTGCTGACGCGCGTGGCGCACGGCAAGGTCGAGCTCTCGGTGATGGACGAAGGCCGCGGCATCCCCGACGATCAGGTGGCGCTCATCACGCGCCCGTTCTATCGCGTCGATACGGCGCGCACGCAGGCGAACGGCACGGGCCTCGGCATGGCGATCGTGCAGCGGCTCGTCACGCGGCAACGCGGCACGCTGCGGCTGCGCAATCGCACGCCCCTGCCCGGTTTCGAGGTCACGATCGATTTCCCGCCGATGAAAGGCGGCCCGCGTTTCGAAGGTTAGAGCGCCGTTTGAGGCGATCGCTTAATTGGGTTTAAGATGAATCGCTCTAGCGCGCAGCACGCCTGGCGCGACAGTGTCACGCGAGCGTTACGGCGATCCGGTAGTTTGGTTGGAGTGTGTCCTTTCAACGATTCCAGGGAGTCACTGCATGAAGACTGTTGGCGACAAAGTCGAAGCATTCACCGTTACCGCCGCGAAGCCGGGTTTCAACCATCACGAAGAAAACGGCCAGTCCGCTTTCGAGGAAGTCACCGAGCAATCTTTCCCGGGCAAGTGGAAGATCATTTATTTCTATCCGAAGGACTTCACGTTCGTGTGCCCGACGGAAATCGTCGAGTTCGCGAAGCTGGCGAAGGATTTCGAGGACCGCGACGCGGTTCTGCTCGGGGGCAGCGTCGACAACGAGTTCGTCAAGCTGGCCTGGCGCCGCGAGCACAAGGATCTGAACAAGCTGAACCACTACGCGTTCGGCGACGTGAAAGGTGAACTCATCGACCAGCTCGGCGTGCGCGACAAGGAAGCCGGCGTGGCGCTGCGCGCGACGTTCATCGTCGATCCGGACAACGTGATTCAGCACGTGTCGGTCAATAACCTCAACGTGGGCCGCAGCCCGGAGGAAGTACTGCGTATTCTCGACGGCTTGCAGACGGACGAACTGTGTCCGTGCAACCGCGCTGTCGGCGGCGCGACGCTCTGAGCGTTTCTGAAGCCACAAAGCCCGCCATTCGGCCGAGTCCATTCGGCCGCTGGCGGGCTTTTTAACGCCATCGAATAGGAGAAGAACAATGGAATTCCTGTCCGCGATCAAGGAACTCGTGCCCGACTACGCGAAAGACATTCGACTGAACGTCGACGGCACGATCGCCCGCTCGTCGCTCGAAGGCAATGACGCGGTCGGCGTCGCGCTGGCCGCCGCGTTCGCCGCGAAGGCGACGAAGCTCATCGGCATCATTCGCAATGCGGGCGTGCTCTCGCCGGAAGAGACGAATGCGGCGCTCACCGCAGCCGCCCTGATGGGCATGAACAACGTCTGGTATCCGTATCTGGAGATGGCCGGCAACGCCGATCTCAAGACCCAGCCCGCGGGCCTGCGCATGAACGCGTACGCATCGCACGGCGGCGTCGACAAGCGGCGCTTCGAGATGTACGCGCTGGCGGCGTCGATCATCGGCAAGTGCCATTTCTGCGTGAAATCGCACTACGAGAATCTCGTGGCCGAAGGCATGTCGACGACGCAACTGCGCGACGTCGGCCGCATCGCGGCGGTGATCAACGCGGTCGCGCTGACGATCGAAGCGGAAGGAACGTAGCGCGCGGTCAGTGGTCGATCGACGTGCGGCGCAAGAGCACCGCGGCCTGCGCCTCGATGCCCTCTTTCCGGCCGAGATAACCAAGTTTCTCGTTGGTCTTGGCCTTCACGTTCACCCGATCGATCGAGAGATCGAGATCGGCGGCGATGTTCGCGCGCATCGCGTCGATGTGGGGTGCGAGCTTGGGCGCCTGCGCGATGATCGTGCTGTCCACGTTCGCGATCGCAAAACCCGCTTCCGTCACGCGCTTCATGGCTTCGCGCAGCAACACGCGGCTGTCCGCGCCCGCGAATTCGGTCGCCGTGTCCGGAAAGTGCCGGCCGATGTCGCCGAGCGATGCCGCGCCGAACAGCGCGTCGGTGATTGCGTGCAGCAGCACGTCGGCGTCGGAATGGCCGAGCAGACCGCGTTCATAAGGAATTGTCACGCCGCCGATGATGAGCGGGCGGCCAACAACCAACTGGTGGACGTCGTACCCTTGTCCGATTCTGAAATCCATCGATCGAAACCTTGCAGTAAAAGTAAGCGTTTTAGGGCTTCGCGGAAAGAATCGCGCCCGCGAGCGCGAAATCTTCCGGATAAGTCACCTTGAAATTGCGCAAGCTGCCCTGCACCAGCTTAGGCGAGTGCCCGAGCCATTCGATGGCGCTCGCCTCGTCCGTCAGGTCGTGGCCGTCGTGACGCGCACGCTCGATCGCTTCGCGCAGCATGCCGAGCCGGAACATCTGCGGCGTCTGGGCCTGCCAGAGACCGTCGCGCGATTCCGTCCGGGCGATGCGCGCGTGGCTGTCCGGCGCATCGGGCATGTTCGGTGCGACGCGTTTCAAGGTATCGGCGACCGGCAGCGCCAGAATGCCGCCGATTGCATCATCGCGCAGTTCCGCGACAAGCTTGCGAATCAGCGCCGGCGTGATGCCCGGGCGCGCGGCGTCGTGCACGAGGACCCAGTCGTCGTCGCGCGCGCCGAAGTTCGCGAGCGCGATGAGCCCGTTGTAGACCGACGCCTGTCGCGATGCCCCGCCGCAGCGCTCCACCGCGAAGCGCAACCCGGCAAAGCGGCGGGCGTCGAAATGATGGTCGTCCGGTGCGAGCACGACGAGCGTCTGCGAGAATTCGGAGCACGCGTCGAACGCCGCGAGCGTGTACGCGAGCATCGGGCGGCCCGCGACCGTCTGGTATTGCTTCGGCATCGGCGCGCCGGACCGGCTGCCGGTTCCGGCGCAGGGAATCAGTGAAAACAGGCGGGAGCTCACGGGCAAATGAGGTGACAAGTCAAAGTTGAAGCCCGGATTTTATAATATGTCTTTCGCGACCACGTCCGGCGCGCCCTTTCCGGTGCCGCGCATGGACGGTTCACTGCACACCTTATGTCCTCCAAAGCCGTCAAAGCGCAGTCCAGTTCTCCCATCGCGCTCGTGAAGGCCGGCCAGCGCTTCGCCTTCGACGGCGCGTCGGGCTCCTCCGATGCGCTCGCCATCGCGCGCTATCACGCCGCCTATCGGGAGAGCGTGCCGCTCCTGACGGTCGTCACCGCGAGCGCCGTCGATGCGCAGCGCCTCGCCGCCGAAATCCCCTACTTCGCGCCGGACGCCCGCGTGCGCCTCCTGCCCGACTGGGAGACGCTGCCTTACGACACGTTCTCGCCGCATCAGGATCTCGTGTCCGAACGTCTCGCGACACTGCACGATCTCGGCGAAGGACGATGCGACATTCTCATCGTGCCCGCGACGACGGCGCTGTATCGCATGCCGCCGGCATCGTTTCTCGCGGCCTACACGTTTTCGTTCACGCAGGGCGAGCGCCTCGACGAAGCGAAGCTCAAGGCGCAACTGACGCTCGCGGGCTACGAGCACGTGAGCCAGGTCGTGCGGCCGGGCGAGTATTGCGTGCGCGGCTCGCTGATCGACCTTTATCCGATGGGCTCGGCGCTGCCCTATCGCATCGACTTGTTCGACGATCAGGTCGATTCGATCCGCGCGTTCGATCCCGATACGCAGCGCAGCCTCTATCCGGTGCGCGACGTGCGCCTGCTGCCGGGCCGCGAGTTCCCGTTCGACGAAGCCGCGCGCACGGCCTTTCGCAGCCGCTGGCGCGAAACGTTCGAAGGCGATCCGAGCCGCTCGCAGATTTACAAGGACATGGGCAACGGCGTGCCGTCGGCGGGCATCGAATATTATTTGCCGCTCTTTTTCGATGAAACCGCCACGCTCTTCCACTATCTGCCCGAAGGCTCGCAGCTCGCGTTCATCGGCGACATGGACGCGGCGATCAAGCGCTTCACGCACGACACGAAGCAGCGCTTCGACTTCCTGTCGCACGATCGCGAGCGTCCGTTGCTCGAACCGCGCCGGCTTTTCCTGACCGACGACGATTTCTTCACGTTCGCGAAGCCTTTCGCGCAACTCAAATTCCCGGCGACGCCCGAAGGCGGCTGGGCGCTGCCGCTGCCCGGACTCGCGATCGACCGTCACGCCGACGAGCCGCTGCTCGCGCTGCGCCACTATCTGGAGCAGACGGAGAACCGCGTGATGCTCGTCGCGGAATCCGCGGGACGGCGCGAGACGATTCAGCAATTGCTCGCCGAAAACGGCCTGCGCGGCGAGTCGCACGACACGTTCCACGAATGGCTCACGAGCGACGGCAAGTTCACGCTCGGCATCGCGCCGCTGGCGAACGGCTTCGTGCTGACATCGGAAAAGCTCGCGATCGTCACCGAAACCGAGTTGTACGGGCCGCTCGCGCGCCGCGCCGGGCGACGCCGGCAGGAACAGGCGAGCAACGTCGATTCGATGGTGCGCGACTTGGCCGAGCTGAAAATCGGCGATCCGGTCGTGCATGCGCAGCATGGCATCGGCCGATACATGGGCCTCGTGTCGATGGATCTCGGTGAAGGCGAAACCGAATTCCTGCACCTCGCATATCAGAACGACGCGAAGCTGTACGTGCCGGTCGCGCAGTTGCATGTCATCTCGCGCTATAGCGGCGCGGACCCGGAGAGCGCGCCGTTGCATCAGCTCGGTTCCGGTCAGTGGGAAAAGGCGAAGCGCAAGGCCGCGCAGCAGATTCGCGATACCGCGGCCGAACTGCTGAACCTGTACGCGCGCCGCGCATCGCGCGAGGGTTATGCGTTCAAGCTCGAACCGCGCGATTACACGAAGTTCGCCGAGAGCTTCGGCTTCGAAGAGACGCCCGATCAGGCCGCGGCGATCGCATCGGTCATCGGCGACATGACGAGCGGCAAGCCGATGGACCGCCTCGTGTGCGGCGACGTCGGTTTCGGCAAGACGGAAGTCGCGTTGCGCGCCGCGTTCATCGCGGTGATGGCGGGCAAGCAGGTCGCGATTCTTTCGCCCACGACGCTGCTCGCCGAGCAGCACACGCAGACCTTCACCGACCGTTTCGCCGACTGGCCCGTGCGCATCGCGGAGCTGTCGCGCTTCAAGACCGGCAAGGAAGTGTCGACGGCGATACAGCAGATCAACGAAGGCAGCATCGATATCGTCATCGGCACGCACAAGCTCTTGTCGAGCGATGTGAAGTTCAAGCGGCTGGGGCTCGTGATCATCGACGAGGAACACCGCTTCGGCGTGCGGCAGAAGGAGGCGCTCAAGGCGTTGCGCGCCGAGGTCGACGTGCTCACCCTCACCGCGACGCCGATTCCGCGCACGCTCGGCATGGCGCTCGAAGGCCTGCGCGACTTCTCCGTGATCGCGACCGCGCCGCAGAAGCGCCTTGCGATCAAGACCTTCGTGCGCCGCGAGGAAGACGGCGTGATCCGCGAGGCGATGCTGCGCGAGCTCAAGCGCGGCGGCCAGGTGTACTTCCTGCACAACGAAGTCGAGACGATCGAGAACCGTCGCACGATGCTCGAAGCGCTCGTCCCCGAGGCGCGTATCGCGGTGGCGCACGGACAGATGCACGAGCGCGAGCTCGAACGCGTGATGCGCGATTTCGTCGGGCAGCGCGCGAACGTGCTGCTGTGCACGACGATCATCGAAACCGGCATCGACGTGCCGACCGCGAACACGATCCTCATGCATCGCTCGGACAAGTTCGGGCTTGCGCAGTTGCATCAGTTGCGCGGACGTGTCGGGCGCTCGCATCACCAGGCGTATGCGTATTTGCTCGTGCACGATCCGCAGTCGCTGACGAAGCAGGCGCAGCGCCGGCTGGAGGCGATCCAGCAGATGGAGGAGCTCGGTTCGGGCTTCTATCTCGCGATGCACGACCTCGAAATTCGCGGCACGGGTGAAGTGCTCGGCGACAAGCAGTCGGGCGAGATTCAGGAGATCGGTTTCCAGCTTTACACCGACATGCTGAACGATGCCGTGCGCGCTTTGAAGGAAGGACGAGAGCCCGATCTGAACGCGCCGCTCGCGGCGACGACGGAGATCAACCTGCACGCGCCCGCGATCCTGCCCGCCGATTACTGCGGCGATGTGCAGGAGCGTCTCTCGCTATACAAGCGTCTTGCGAACTGCGAATCGAGCGATGCGATAGATGGCATTCTCGAAGAGCTCGTCGACAGGTTTGGCAAGCTGCCGCCGCAGGCGCATGCGTTGGTCGAAACGCATCGGTTGAGGCTTGCGGCGAAGCCGCTTGGCATTTCCAAGATCGATGCGGGCGAGCAGTCCATCTCGCTGCAGTTCATTCCGAATCCGCCTGTCGATGGGATGAAGATCATCGAGATGGTGCAGAAGCATAAGCACATCAAGCTGGCTGGTCAGGACAAGCTGCGGATCGAAGCGCGGAGTTTGGATCTTGCGGTGAGGATTGCTACTGTTAAAGAGACGCTTAGGGCGCTGGGGGGGCCGGTTAGGCAGGCGGTTGGTGTGCGGTGAGGTGTTCGTCTGCTTTTCGTGAAATCCCGTTTTCGTGTCGGTCTATTAGCATTGCCCCTCCCCGGGGCGGGGGTAACTTTCTTTGCTGCTGCAAAGAAAGTCACCAAAGAAAGCAGCTTTTCCCAGCCTGAGCACTTCACACCGGCCGCGGCACAGAACTACTCTCGTGGTCCGGCACTAGCAAGTGCCCTCACAAAACTCACGCGGCTTGGATCGCGCACGGTCTGACAAACCATTACTTTGAGGGCGCTGGTTCAGCACGAAAGAGTTCCGGCACAGCGCTACGCGCTGCCGCCCGGTCTGCAAGGGAAACCAACGGACTGGCGATAAAGTGAGATAGCGAGGTTAGTAAAGAAGCACGCGCAAACCCGATTGACCGGACGGCCGCGGAGCGGGCTGGAGCTTGCAAGGGCTGCACCAAGTTGTTAAGTGGTGCGATGTGACGGACCGTGCGCGATCCAAGCCCGGTGAGACCTACGAGGGCACTCGCTACCGCTGGACCACGAGAGTAGTTCTGTGCCGCGGCCGGCATGAAGTGCTTAGGCTGGGGATAGCTGTTTCTTTGGTTACTTTCTTTGCAGCAGTGTATAGACCGGAGACATGGGTAACACCTGTTCCAGGACATGGGTAACACTTCGGACGAATGGTTCGTCCGGAGTT
>NZ_FCOF02000144.1 GCF_001544755.2 Caballeronia catudaia
TGAACCGCCCCGGAAATGTAGGAGACTTCGGATCTTGGCTGTAACGGGAGATTTGAAGCATGGAAAGCGAAGGCAAGGCAAGGAAGCCCACTGGGACGCGATATTCGGATGAGGTCCGTGAGCGAGCGGTGCGGATGGTGTTTGAGCACCAACACGAGTATCAAACGCAGGGGGCGGCGATCCGCTCGATCGCCTCGAAGATGGGGATGTCGCGCGAGACGCTTCGCAACTGGATCATTCAGGCTGAGCGCGACCGTGGCCAACGAGCGGGCGCGACAACTTCGGAACTGGCGCGTCTGAAGGAACTGGAGCGCGAGAATCGTGAGCTGCGCACGGCCAACGAGATCCTGCGCAAGGCCTCCGCATATTTCGCGCAGGCGGAGCTCGACCGCCGATCGAAGCCATGATCGCGTTCATCGACGAGCATCGCGACGTCTACGGTATCGAGCCGATCTGCCGCCTGCTGCCGATCGCGCCGTCGACGTATTACCGGCACGCCGGGCGGCGCAGCGATCCGGAGCAATGGTCAGCACGAGCGCGTCGCGATATTGAACTGAAGGTCCTCATCCGGGCGGTCTGGGACGAGAACTTCGGCGTGTATGGAGTGCGCAAGGTCTGGCGCCAGTTGTTGCGCGATGGCGTAAAGGTCGCGCGCTGCACGGTTGCACGCCTGATGAAGGTGATGGGCCTCGAAGGTGTGCGGCGTGGGCGCCGGATCAAGACGACGCAGCGCGACGATGCGGTGCCGTGCCCGCTGGACCGGGTCAAACGTCAGTTCCGGGCCGAGC
>NZ_FCOF02000066.1 GCF_001544755.2 Caballeronia catudaia
GAAACGTGGCAGTCAAAGGAGCTAAATGTGTTACCCATGTCCTGACACACCTGTTACCCATGTCTCCGGTCTATACACAGCAGCAAAGAAAGTGACTGCTGCCCCGCATAGGGGCGAAGCTAATAAACCGACACGAATACGGGAACCGGCGACAACAAGCAAACAAACCACCTTGGCAAAATGTGCAAAACCGTGGCGCCCCGTGGCGCCCTTCACGTCGATGTCACAGATCTCTGCAATCCTTCGGGTCGAAGGTCGCACCAGACCTTCCAAACATCCCCGACACGAGAGACCACCATGAACCGCGATTTTCGCTTCGCGCGCAACGTGCTGCCGGCGTTCGCCGCCGCTTTCACCCTGCTTGCCGCGATGCCCGTGCACGCCGCCGACGCCGTCGTCCTGTACACCGCCGACGGCCTCGAGAATCTCTACAAGGACGTGCTTCCCGCATTCGAAAAGAAGGAAGGCGTGAAGGTCAATATCGTCACGGCGGGCAGCGGTGAAGTGGTGAACCGCGCGACCGTCGAAAAGGATTCGCCCAAGGCCGACGTGCTGGTCACGCTGCCGCCTTTCATCCAGCAAGCTCAGCAAGTCGGTCTGCTGCAGCCGTATCAGAGCGTGAACTACAAGAACGTGCCCGCGATCGCGAAGGAAAAAGACGGCGCATGGGCCACGTTCGTGAACAACTACTTCTCGTTCGCGATCAACCCCGAAGTCACGAAGAGCGCACCGAAAACCTTCGCCGATCTCCTGCATCCGAACTACGCGGGCAAGATCGCATACTCGAATCCGGCCACCGCGGGCGATGGCATGGCCGTCATCATCCTCACCTCCGCGCTGATGGGCGAAGATCAGGCGTTCAACTACCTCAAGAACCTTGAGCAGCACGCCAAGTTCCACACCAAAGGCACCGGCTATCTCGACGTGCTGCTCTCGCGTAACGAGATCGCATTCGCAAACGGCGACCTGCAAATGGATCTCGACGACGCCGCGAACGGCGGTCTGTCGATCAAGCCGCTCTTTCTCTCGCACAAGGCGGGCGAAGCGCCGACCACGTTCCAGTTGCCGTATGCGATCGGTCTCATCAAGAGCGGTCCGAATCAGGCTGCGGGCAAGAAGCTGATCGACTATCTGATGTCGTCGGACGTGCAGGCGAAAGTGCCGGATATCTACGGCATTCCGGGCCGCACCGACGTGCCGCTCGCAGGCAAGAACGGCGATGCGGTCAAGCAGGCGATCTCAGGCGTGAAGCTCATTGCCGTAGACTGGAACGAAGTCATGCGGAAGAAGGCCGGCTGGACCGAGCGCTGGAAAACCGAGGTGATCGGCAACTCGGGCAAGCAGACCGAACTCGTCAAGCCGAAGTCGTAACGTGAGCGCAATTCCCAAAGAAGCGTTCGGCGTCGATGAGACGTCGGGCGTACACATCGATCGTCTCACGGTGCGCTTCGGCGCGCGCACCGTGCTCGACGATCTCTCGCTTCGCATCGATCGCGGCGAGTTTCTCACCGTCCTCGGCCGAAGCGGCTGCGGCAAGACCACGCTGCTGCGCTTCATCGCAGGCTTCGTGAAGGCCGATGCGCTCGCGGGCAACCTGACGATCGCCGGTCGCGCTCTCACACACGTGCCGCCGCATCAGCGCAATCTCGGGCTGCTGTTTCAAAGCTATGCGCTTTTTCCGCATCTGTCCGTGTTCGATAACGTCGCGTTCGGCCTGCGCGCACGCAAGCTGAAGGCAAGCGAAATCACGCGGCGCGTCGCGGATGCGCTCAAGCTCGTGCAACTCTCCGATGCCGGTCACGTCATGCCCGCGCAGCTTTCCGGCGGCATGCAGCAGCGCGTCGCACTGGCGCGCGCGCTCGTCATCGAGCCGGATGTGCTGCTGCTCGACGAACCGCTTTCCGCACTCGATGCCAATCTGCGCGCTTCCGTGCGCAGCGAACTGAAGGCGCTGCATGAGCGCCTGCCGAATCTGACCATCGTATGCGTGACGCACGATCAGGACGATGCGCTCGTGCTGTCCGATCGCACCTTGTTGATGCGCGATGGCCGCATCGCGCAACTCGGCGCGCCGCGCGAACTGTACGACGCGCCCAGCGATGCGTTCGTCGCGCGCTATCTCGGCGCGGCGAATCTGTTGCCGCCGCGCGTGGTGTATCCCGTCGGCGATAAGCGCCACGACGAGCGCGAGCGTCTCGCGTGCATCCGTCCGGAGCGCTTCACGATTCAGCCGCTCGGCGACGGTCCGTTGCATGGCACGATCGCATCCGTCGAATGGTATGGCGCGGCGCTCTCCATTTCCGTCGCGCTCGATGCCTTGCCCGGCGAGGCGGTTCTCGTGACCGCGCAGCGCGGCCACGCGCGCATGCCGGACAAAGGCACGCGCGTTTCACTTCGCTTCGAGGCTGACGATGTCGTCCTTGTTCGTCCCTGACAGCGTCGCGCGCGACCGAGGCGGCATCAGCGACGCCGATCTCTCCGCGCAATTCGCCGCGCATGCCGCACAGGCGCAGCGCCGCGAGCGCAAGCAGCAATGGCATCTGCTCTTCATTCTCGTGTTCGTGCTGGGGCCGCTAGTCGTGTATCCGCTTGCGCGGCTCGTGATGCTGAGCGTGACGGGACCGAACGGCTATTCGCTGCACGCATATACCGCTTTCTTCGGCAATCCCGAAACGCGCGGCATGATCGGCACGACGCTCGGCATTCTGTTCGCGAGCGCGAGTATCGCTTCGTTGCTCGGCGTCGCGCTCGCGTCGATACTGTTTTTCCGGCCGTTCGCGGGCGCACGGCTGCTCACGCGCTTTCTGGAGTTGTTCGTCGCGTTTCCTTCGTTTCTGGTCGCCTTCACGCTGATCTTTCTGTATGGCTCGCAAGGCTCGGTGAGCATCGGCCTGCAGCGGATATTTTCGCTCGATGCGGCGCCGCTCGATTTCCTGTTCGGCATCGGCGGCGTGGTTCTCGCGGAAGTCGTGTTCTATGCGCCGTTCGTCGTGCGCCCGGCGCTGGCGTCCTATGCGACGCTCGACATGCGTCTCGTCGAAGCCGCGAAGAGCCTCGGCGCAGATGGCTGGATGGTCGCGACGAAGGTCGTGTTGCCGCTCGCGTGGCCGGGCATCGCGGCGGGCACGATCCTGTGCTTTCTGCTCACGCTGAACGAGTTCGGCATTCTGCTCGTGCTCGGCAGCGCGCATCTCATCACGCTGCCGATCGCGATCTATAGCGCCGCTACCGTCGATCTCGATCTGCCGACCGCGGCGGCGGGATCGGTCGTGATGCTGCTGATGTCGCTGTCGCTGTATGCGCTGTACCGGCGCGTCAATCGACGTGCGGGAGAGCGCTGACATGCAACTCATTGCCGCCGCATTCAGGCCGAAGGCGCTGTTGCGTCATGCGCTCACCGCGTTCGTCGCGCTGCTCTGCTTCTGGCTGTTCGTGCTGCCGGTCGTCGTGGTCGCGCTGTCGAGCGTGGCGTCGCACTGGTCGGGCACGATCCTGCCCGACGGTTTCAGCACACGCTGGTTCGCGCGCCTTTCCTCCAGCGATCTCGACGCCGTCATGACCAGTCTCGAAGTGGGCCTGGGCGTCGCGTTCCTCGGCACCGCGCTCGGATTGTGGCTCTCGCTCGCGCTTGAAGGACGCGACCGGCGCGGTCTTGGCGCGCTCGTCGATGCCGTCGCGATGATGGGCAGCGGCGTGCCGAGCGTCGTGCTCGGCCTCGCGGTGCTGATCGCGTATCACAAGCGTCCGCTCGATCTGTCCGGCTCGGCCGCGATCGTCGTGCTCGTGCAGCTCGCGCTCGTCTTGCCGTTCTGCTATCGCTGCGCTGCGGCTGCGCTGCGCCCCGAACTCACGACGCTGCGCGAAGCTGCCGCGAGTCTCGGCGCGCCGCCGCGCATGGTGCTCATACGCGTGGTGCTGCCGCAACTCGTGCCGGCGATACGCGCGAGCCTCGCGCTCGGCTTCGCGCTCTCGCTCGGCGAACTCGGCGCGACGCTGACCGTCTATCCGCCCGGCTTCGCGACGGTGCCGATCGTCGTCGTGGGGCAGGTCAATCGCGGCTACTATCTGCCGGCGTCCGCGCTGTCGCTCATTCTGCTGGGCGTTTCGCTCGCCGCGCTTCTGCTGATCGCCGCTCGCTCGTCGCGCCGTTGAATCGCGGGTAAAACATCAGGATAACGAATCAAAAATTAATTCATAATGAAAGTCCCGCTGTTGCGAAGAGCAATTCGCGGGCCTACGTCCGTTTCGGCCTCGTCATACCAAAAAAAATAAAACTGGCGTAACCTGCACGTTCAGGCATGGTCGCACCCGCGTGACCGGAGGGGCAGGCGCCGAAATGGGGCGTTCGATGTGAACTCCGGGCATGCTTTCGCGGTCGTTGCATATGTTGCAAAAACCGGAGGTATCGATGACATCCGTCGACCTGGAATTCGACCAGCTCAATAGCACCGTCGATGCGCTCAGGCGCTCCATCTCGAACCGCCTGATGTATGGCGTCGGCAAGGATTCGGTCACCGCGCAGCCGCGCGACTGGCTGCATGCCGTCGAACTGGCGGTACGCGACCGTCTCGTCGCGCGCTGGATGCGCACCACGCGGCTCCAATACGAACAGGACGTGAAACGCGTCTATTACCTGTCGATGGAGTTTCTCATCGGCAGGACGTTCACCAACGCGCTGCTCGCGCTCGGCATCCACGACGAAGTGCGCGACGCGCTCGCGGGCCTCGGCGTCGATCTCGCGGTGCTGGAGGATCTGGAGCCGGACGCCGCGCTCGGAAACGGAGGCCTCGGGCGGCTCGCCGCCTGCTTCCTCGATTCGATGGCGACCGTCGGCGTGCCCGGCTTCGGCTACGGCATTCGTTACGAATACGGCATGTTCCGGCAGACCATCGTCGACGGCAATCAGGTCGAGATGCCCGATTACTGGCTGCGCGCGGGCAATCCGTGGGAGTTTCCGCGTCCCGAGGTCGTGTACACCGTGCACTTCGGCGGCCGCACCGTGCAGCATGACGACCGGACCGACTGGATCGACACCGAGCACGTCAACGCGATGGCCTACGACACGGTCATCCCCGGCTTCGCGACGACCGCGACCAACACGCTGCGCCTGTGGTCCGCGCGCGCGACCGACGAGTTCGATCTGTCCGCATTCAATCAGGGCGACTATCGCCGCGCGGTGGAGGCGAAGAACACGTCCGAGCACGTGTCGCGCTTGCTGTATCCCGATGACTCGACGCAAGCGGGGCGCGAACTGCGTCTGCGTCAGGAATACTTCTTCGTCTCCGCGACGATGCAGGATCTGATCCGCCGCTATCAGCGCACGCATACGCACTTCGGGCGGCTGGCCGAAAAGGTGGCCGTGCATCTGAACGACACGCATCCGGTGCTCGCGATTCCGGAACTGATGCGCCTGCTCGTCGACCGGCATCATCTGCCGTGGGACAAGGCGTGGAAGCTCGTGCAGCAGATGTTCTCCTACACGAATCACACGCTGATGCCCGAAGCGCTCGAAACATGGGATGTCGAGATGCTCGCGCGTTTGCTGCCGCGGCATCTGGAGATCATCTTCGAGATCAACGCGCAGTTCCTGAAACAGGTGACGGAGAAGTTCGGACGCGATGTCGATCTGATCCGCCGTATCTCGCTCGTGGATGAATACGGCCAGCGCCGCGTGCGCATGGCGCATCTCGCGATCGTTGCGAGCCACACGGTGAACGGCGTGTCGAAGCTGCATTCGCAACTGATGGTGCAGAACATCTTCTCCGACTTCGCGCGCATGTATCCGGAGCGCTTCACCAACGTGACGAACGGCATCACACCGCGCCGCTGGCTCGCGCAGGCGAGTCCGTCGCTGTCTTCGTTGATCGACAAGCGGCTCGGGCCGCGTTGGCGCACCGATCTCTTCGAACTCGGCCGGCTGCGTGAATGGCGCGACGACCCCGAGTTCCGCAAGGCGTTTCACGACGCGAAGTTCGCCAACAAGCTGCGGCTCGTGGAGCGCGCGAAACGCGACGCCAACGCGATCATCAGTCCCGAAGCGCTGTTCGATCTTCAGGTGAAGCGCATCCACGAATACAAGCGGCAACTGCTCAACATCCTGTATGTGATCGTGCGCTACAACCGCATCCGCGAGAATCCGGAGCAGGACTGGACGCCGCGTGTTGTGATGTTCGCGGGCAAGGCGGCGTCGGCGTACAAGATGGCGAAGAACATCATCAAGCTCATCAACGATGTGTCGAAGAAGGTCAATTCCGATCCGCTCGTCGGCGACCGGCTGAAGGTCGGCTTCATTCCGAACTACGGTGTGAGCGTCGCCGAACTCATCATTCCGGCGGCGGATCTGTCGGAGCAGATTTCGATGGCCGGCACCGAAGCGTCGGGCACCGGCAACATGAAGCTCGCGTTGAACGGCGCGCTGACCATCGGCACGCTCGATGGCGCGAACATCGAAATCTGCGATGCCGTCGGGCGCGAAAACATCTTCATCTTCGGCAACACGACCGACGAGATCGAATCGCTGCGGGCGGCGGGGTATCGGCCGCGGCAGATCTACGAAGAGAACGCGGAGCTGAAGCTCGCGCTCGACCAGATCCGCCTCGGTCATTTCTCGCCGGAAGAGCCGCATCGCTTCTACGACATCTTCCATACGCTCGTGGACTGGGGCGACCACTACATGGTGCTCGCCGATTTCGCCAGCTTCGACAAGACGCAAAGCGAAGTCGATCTCAAGTTCCGCGACAAGGACGCGTGGACGCGAAGCGCGATCGAGAATGTCGCGGGCATGGGCATCTTCTCGTCGGATCGCACGATCGCGGAGTATGCGCGCGATATCTGGCACGTCGAAACGTTGCAGGTGACGTGACGCGCGTAGCGCCTTAAGCCGTCAGCGCCGCGTGATGCGAATCACGCGGCCGAGCGTCGCATTGGGAAACCACGCGATGATCTTGCCGATCACCGCGTTTGCGTCCACGTCGTCCGTTTCGACATAGAGCGTCGTGCAGTCGTGACGGCGGTTCGTCGCGACCACATGCGCGCGCGCGTCCGCACCGAAAGCGTGCGCGAGCAGTTCGCGCGCGGGTGCGGAGTTCAGACCGGGAACGGTCAGGTCGAAAGCAAGGCAGTGACGCGATTCGCGGCGGCGCGGCGAGCCGCCGTTGAACGCATGGGGAATGACGGGCAGACCGGTTGTGCGGTACATCGAAGACAGCCGCCGATAGCGGCTCGAAGTGGCAACGAATCCACTCTAGCGCCGCCCGCCTAAACACCGCGATAAAGTCGCGCGCGGCGCTATCAATGCGTCGTAAAGATCACGCCTGCGGCTTCGACGCTGCGCCTGCCGCGTGTTTCGCGACCGCATCGCCGACGAGCGTGGCCACTTTGTCCGCGAATTCCTGATCTTTGGTGATGAGCACTTCGCGCTCGCCATCGGGCGTCGCGACCATCAGCTGATAGATCACGTCCTGCGTGATCCACGTGAGGTAGCCCACCACGATCATCATTACGCCGAGCACGAACGCCGCGCCCAAGCCCGTGACGATGCCCGCGGCGAGCCCCGCCAGCCCGATCAGCGCAATGATGACCGGCAACGGCTTCTGACGCGGAATCATCACGACGCGCGCGGCGCGCAGCTCGCGCAGCGGAATCATCTGGCCCGATGCCGACAGGCCGGCGCGCGACAACGTGACGCCGCGTTCGTTGAAAGGAGTATCCATGAGGTTTCTTGCTCTTCGTTGCGGCCGATGAAACCGGGGAGGGTACCAGACGGGGCGACGCACGGGCAGGGGCTTTCGCCTTTCATTTTTCTTGCGGAGACCGTCCTGCCATTTCCGATTTGCATATCGTGAATTTACGATATATACTTCGCTCCAAGACGATTCGGAAGACCTGTGCTTCCGTCCGTCAGACGCATGAGCAACGAAATGGACATCGACGCAATTCACAAGGCCCTCGCCAACCCCCTTCGCCGCGAAATTCTCGAATGGCTGAAGGAGCCCGAACGGCATTTCCCCAGCCAGGAATTGCCGCACGTGCATGGCGTCTGCGCGGGTCAGATCGATGACCGCTGCGGCATGTCGCAGTCGACCGTTTCCGCGCATCTCGCGACCTTGCACAAAGCGGGGCTCGTCACCACGAAGCGCGTTGGACAGTGGGTGTTCTTCAAGCGCGACGAGGCGGTCATTCAGGCGTTCCGCGATTCCATCGGGAATCTGTGAGCATCTGACTTGCCGCACGGTGATGAACTGCTTTCAACTTCATTAGGATACCTTTTCATGTCGACACTCTTCGATCCGCTCAAGGTTGGCGCACTCACACTCAAGAACCGCATCATCATGGCGCCGCTCACGCGTCAGCGCGCGGGCGTCGAGCGCGTGCCCAACGCGCTCATGGCGCAGTACTACGCGGACCGCGCAGCGGCGGGTCTCATTCTCAGCGAGGCGACCTCGGTGACGCCGCAGGGCGTCGGCTATGCCGATACGCCGGGCATCTGGTCCGACGAGCAGGTGGAAGGCTGGAAGCTCGTGACGAAAGCCGTGCACGACGCGGGCGGCAAGATCTTCCTGCAACTGTGGCACGTGGGCCGCATCTCCGATCCGGTGTTCCTGAACGGCGAACTGCCGGTCGCGCCGAGCGCGATCGCGGCGGGCGGCCACGTGAGTCTCGTGCGTCCGCAGCGTCCGTTCGTGACGCCGCGCGCGCTCGAACTCGATGAAATCGCCGGCGTGGTCGCGGCCTTCCGCAAGGGCGCGGAGAACGCGAAGCGCGCGGGGTTCGACGGCGTCGAAGTGCACGGCGCGAATGGCTATCTGCTCGACCAGTTCCTGCAGGACAGCACCAACAAGCGCACGGATGCCTACGGCGGCCCGATCGAAAATCGTGCGCGCTTGCTGCTCGACATCGTCGACGAAGTGATCAACGTGTGGGGCGCGGATCGTGTCGGCGTACATCTCGCGCCGCGCGCCGATTCGCACACAATGGGCGATAGCGATCGCGCCGCCACCTTCGGCTATGTCGCGCGCGAGCTCGGCAAGCGGAAGATCGCGTTCATCGCGGCGCGCGAGCGTGAAGACGCGGACAGCCTCGGGCCGCAGTTGAAAAAGGCGTTCGGCGGTGTGTATATCGCCAACGAAGGCTTCTCGAAAGCAAGCGCCGAAGCAATCATCGCGCGCGGTGATGCGGACGCGGTCGCGTGGGGCAAGCCGTTCATCGCGAATGCGGATCTCGTGCGCCGCTTCGAGCTGGATGCGTCGCTCAACGACTGGGATACGTCGACGTTCTATGCGCCAGGCGCGGAAGGCTACACGGACTATCCGTTGCTCGAAACGGCGGAGTAACGCGTTTCGCAGATTGCGTTCGCATGTGGAAGCAGCGGCTCTTGAGCCGCTGCTTTTTTTTGGTGTTTTTGTTTGCACCGGAAAAGTATTGGTCTGGGCCGCCGATATAATCGACTGACGAAAGCAGCCCCGCCGTGGCGCATGGAATATCGACGTTTTCATCACCATGACCGGCAGGGAACGATGTCTCGAATGAAGAGCCAACGCGGATGATAGCGAGGCTCGTGCCGCAAAAGGAGTTCCCATGTCATGGCTTGCAGAAACGTTACGTAGTTATCCTGAAATTGCTATTTTTCTGTCGCTCGGCATCGGTTACTGGGTCGGCGCAAAAACCTTTCGCGGTTTCAGCCTCGGCGCGGTGACGGCGACGCTGCTCGCGGCCATCGCGATCGGCCAGTTGGGCATCACCGTTTCGCCAAACGTCAAATCCGTCTTCTTTCTGATGTTCCTGTTCGCCGTGGGTTACGGCGTCGGCCCGCAATTCGTGCGCGGCATCGCGAAGGACGGGTTGCCGCAGGCGCTCTTTTCGGTCATCCAATGCGTGTTGTGTCTGGCGGCGCCTTATGCCGCCGCGAAGATCGCGGGCTTCGACGTCGGCTCGGCGGCGGGCCTGTTCGCCGGCTCGCAGACGATCTCGGCATCGATGGGCCTCGCGACCGACGCCATCAACCGTCTCGGCCTGCCGCCCGGACAGAGCAAGGCGCTGCTCGACGCAATGCCGACCGCCTACGCCGTGACCTACATCTTCGGGACGATCGGGTCCGCGCTGATTCTCGCAATGCTCGGTCCGCGTCTGCTCAAGATCGATCTGGTTGCAGCTTGCAAGGAGTACGAGGCGACGCTCGGCGGCGGAAGCGAATCCGCCGGCGGGAACCAGGCGTGGCACCAATTCGAGCTGCGCGCATATCGCGTGGCCGAGCACGGACGCGCGAGCGGCATGTCGATCGCGCAGGTCGAGGCACTCGAGCCGGCCGGCGCGCGGCTATTCATCGAGCGCATCCGGCGCGGCAACATCATTCAGGAAGCAAAGATCGACGACGTGCTGCAACCCGGCGACGTCATTGCGGTGTCGGGGCGGCGCGAACTGCTCGTCGATCTGCTCGGCGGCGGCGCGGCCGAAGTGGAAGATGCAGAGCTGCTCGCAGTGCCGTTCGAAGGCGTCGATGTCTACGTGACCAGCAAGGACGTTCACGGCAAGACGCTGCAGGAACTCGCGCACTCGCCCGCCGCGCGCGGCGTGTTTCTTCGCAAGATTAAGCGCGGCGCGACCGAGACGCAGATTCCCATCTTGCCGAGCACGAAGCTGTATCGCGGCGACACGCTCACGCTCTTCGGCCGCACGCAGGACACATCGGCGGCCGCGAAGCGTCTCGGGGTGCTCGATCGTCCGACCGATGCCGCCGACATGGCTTTCGTCGGCTTCGCGATCACGCTGGGCGCGCTGATCGGCGCGCTCGTGTTGCATGTCGGCGCAATTCCGATCACGTTGTCCACGGCGGGCGGCGCGCTGATCGCGGGCATCGTGTTCGGCTGGCTGCGCGCGATTCATCCGACCTTCGGCCGCATTCCGTCGCCGACCATCTGGTTCATGAACTCCGTCGGACTGAACGTCTTCATCGCCGTGGTGGGCATATCGGCGGGTCCGGGCTTCGTCGCGGGACTGCAGAAGCTCGGCGCGAGCCTCTTTCTGTGGGGCATTTTCGCGTCGGCTGCGCCGCTCATCATCGGCATGTACATCGCGAAATACGTCTTCAGGTTCCATCCCGCGATCCTGCTCGGCATCTGCGCGGGCGCACGCACGACGACCGCCGCGCTCGGCATGATCTGCGACGCGGCGAAGAGCCAGGTGCCGGGCCTCGGCTACACGGTCAGCTATGCGGTGGGCAATACGCTGCTCACGATCTGGGGAATGGTCATCGTGATGCTGCTCACATGACGTCTTTCTCTTGTTGGTTGGTTCAATTCATCAATTGTTGAGGTGTTGGATGGCAAAGTCGACTCAATCAGGCTCCGGGGATCGCGCCGGCATGGCGTCGCTCAGTCCGTTTGAACTGAAGGACGAACTCATCAAGGCGGCGGGCGGCGGGGCGGTCGAGCGCCCGGCGAACCTTTCGATGCTCAACGCGGGGCGCGGCAACCCCAACTTCCTCGCGACGGTTCCGCGGCACGGCTTCTGGCAACTCGGCCTGTTCGCGATGCGTGAGTCGGAGCGCTCGTTTGCGTACATGTCCGAAGGTGTCGGCGGCTTTCCGATGCACGAAGGGCTGGAGGAACGCTTCGAGATTTTCGCCCGCGAAAACAAGGGCGTGCCGGGCATCTCGTTTCTTCTGGGCGCCGTTTCCTATGTGCGCGACCAACTCGGTCTGAACGCCGGCGACTTTCTCTATGAAATGTGCGAAGGCATTCTGGGGTCGAACTATCCCGTGCCGGACCGCATGCTGAAGCTCTCGGAGCAGATTGTCGCGCAATATCTGCGGCGCGAAATGATCGGCAAGCATCCGTTCGTCGGCGATTTCGATGTCTTCGCGGTCGAAGGCGGCACGGCGGCGATGACATACGTCTTCAACACGTTGCGCGAGAATTTTCTCATCAGCGCGGGCGACACCATCGCGCTCGGCACGCCGATCTTCACGCCGTACATCGAGATTCCCCAACTGAATGACTACAAGTTGAATGTGGTCAATCTCGAGGCGGATGTCGCGAACGGCTGGCAATTCTCGAAGCAGGAACTCGACAAGCTGCGCGATCCGAAAGTGAAAGCGTTCTTCCTCGTGAACCCGAGCAATCCGCCGTCCGTGAAGATGGATACGAAGAGCCTCGAGTACATCGCGGACATCGTGAAGGAGCGGCCAGATCTGATCATTCTCACGGACGATGTCTACGGCACTTTCGCCGATGACTTTGTTTCCCTTTTTGCGCTGTGCCCGCAGAACACGATCCTCGTCTATTCGTATTCGAAGTATTTCGGCGCGACGGGCTGGCGTCTCGGCGCGATCGCAACGCATCGGGAAAACGTGCTCGACAAGCAGCTTGCCGCGCTTTCGAAAGAGAAGAGGGCGCAGCTTCACGCACGTTACGAGTCGATCACGACGGAGCCCGACAAGCTCATGTTCATCGACCGCCTCGTGGCGGAGAGCCGCACGGTCGCGCTGAATCACACGGCGGGTTTGTCGACGCCCCAGCAGGTGCAGATGGCGCTCTTCTCGCTCTTCTCACTGATGGACACGCCCGACGCATACAAGAATGCGTTGAAGCGTCTCATCCGCAGCCGCAAGCAGGCGCTCTATCGCGAAATCGGCATCGCTCCCGAGGCCAAAGACGAAAACGCCGTCGATTATTACGCGGTCCTCGACATGGAGTATCTCGGCGAGCGCAGGCACGGCCGCGAACTGGTCGAATGGATCATCGATAACACCGAGCCCTCCGAGATGCTTTTCAGGCTCGCGAAGGAAGCGCGCGTCGTGCTGCTGCCTGGCCGCGGGTTCGGCACGCAGCATCCGTCGGGGCGTGTGTCGCTCGCAAATCTGAACGAAAGCGACTACGTGCAGATCGGCCGGGCAATCCGCAAGCTCATGGACGAATATATCGAGCGTTACAACAAGGCCACGGGCAAGAAGTCCGACAAGGCGAAGTGAAAACCGTGACGTGAAAAAAACGGGCCGCTCATGCGGCCCGATTCACGACTGCTGGATGAAACGCGAAGCTTAGAACTTGTGGCGGATGCCGACGCGGAACGCGAGCTGGTTGTTTTCGCCCAGACCCGAGGTGCCGAAGTAGCTCGACGACGACGAGCCGATCGAAGCCTGATTCTGCACGCCGTTGTTCGAGCCCGACGCCTTCTGATAGACCGCCAGCGCGTACACGTCGGTGCGCTTGCTCAACGCGTAGTCGAAGCTCGCGTCGATCTGGTGCCAGTGGCCCGAGAAGTTGTCGTACAGGTCCATGTAGGTGTAGCCGAGGCCCGCCGTCATCGCGCTCGTGATCGCGTACTTGCCGCCGATATCGAACGCGTTGATGCGCGAGCTCGCGCCGACGATCGGCTCGAAGCGCGTGTTCGTCCACAGACCGAAGATCGTCGCCGCGCCGATCGTGTAGTTCGCGCCGATGCCGAAGCTGCGCAGGTCCTTCGCGTTGTTCGTCGTGCCGGTCAGGTTGAGGTTGGCGACCGTCGAACTGAACGCCGGCGTGGCGGCCGTCGGGAAGCGGATGTCCGTGTACGCGGCGCCGATGCCGAGCGGGCCAGCCTTGTAGTTCAGGCCGAAGCTGTAGGCGCGCGACGAACCTTGCGTCGTCGTGGTGCCGACCGTCGTGTTCGGCGTGCCCGCGAATCCGCCAGCCGTGTTCGAGAAGCCGTACAACGCACCGAACGTAAGGCCGTAGAAGTTCGCGCTCGTGAACTTCACCGCATTGTTGATACGGCTCGACGTCAGCTGGTCGAAGTCGTTCATGTGATACGCGTAGTTGCCCGCAACGGTCTGCCCACCGATCGAGTAGTTCGAGCCGAGGAAGTCGGTGTTGAAGCTGTACTGGCGACCGAACGTCAGCGAGCCGACGTTGTTCTGCGCGAGACCGACATACGCCTGACGGCCGAATTCCGCGCCGCCCTGGCCGAGCGCGCCGGTGCCGCTGTTGAAGCCGTTCTCCAACGTGAAGATCGCCTTCAGGCCGCCGCCGAGGTCTTCAACGCCTTTCAGGCCCCAACGGCTGCCTTGCGCGACGCCGTCGTCGTACTTGACGAGGGAGTCGCCGGCGCGCGTCGGGCTGGTCGAGCTGTTGTTGACGTAGCTGATACCGGCGTCGATGATGCCGTACAGCGTGACGCTGCTTTGCGCGTGGGCGGACGTGGCTGCGAGAACGCTGAATGCGGCGAGCGCGGCGGTCGCCAAGAGATTCTTCTTCAAAACAAGCTCCGTGAGTTGGTTCGCGGTGTGGTGTCGACGGTGTCTGCGTGTTCGCGCTCTGACGGCGCGTGGTGCGACGGGCGCAAATGTAGCGATTGCCGAAGAAAGGAATGTGACAACGCTTTCAACCGGCTTGCGTTGTATCGCGCGAACAACAGCGCTGACGAAAGCGGGTCGCATGTGCGTGGGCGCGCGCGTGCGGGGCACGAGGCGCGCACGGTATGCTTGCAGTTCGATGACACGCGAGCGAAATCATGGACCGAACAAGCATGGACGAACAGGGAATCCGCGAACTGGAGGAACGCCTGAAGAAGGCGATGCTGGCATCGGACGTCGACGCGCTCGATGCGCTATTGGCCGACAACCTGAGTTTCGTGGATGCAACCGGCAAGGTCTGGACGAAAGCCGACGATCTGAACGGCCATCGCTACGGCATGCAGCGCATCGAGAAGCTGGACGTGGAAGAGCAGAGCGTGCGCGTGTACGGCAGCTTCGCCGTGACGGTGACGCGCGTGGCGTTATCGGGGACGTTCGCGGGCGCCCCGTTCGCAGGCAGCTTGCGCTACACGCGAACCTGGGGCGAGATAAACGAAAAAAACGGCGGTGGAACGTGGCGCGTGGTGGCCGCGCAATGTGGCCTCGCGCCTTTCTAGAAGCGCGTTCTCAGGCGGACAGCAGAGAACCCGTGCGATAAGCCTTGGCACCCGCGATGCGCGCCACTTCGAGACCGGCGGTCGCGAAGCGCGTGATGTGCCGCGCGTACATCACGCCCGAGGTCGTGCATTCGAGCGTGGTGACGACGTCGGTGAGCGGATCGACGATATCGGCGATCGGCGTGCCTGCTTCGATGAACGCGCCCACTTCGGCGCGGAACACGAGCACGCCCGACGCCGGCGCCACGATCGGCTCGGCACCCGCGAGCGGCGTCGCCGGGAACGCGAGCGGCGGCTGCTCGGGCACGGGCGCATCGATCACGCCGCGGTGGATCAGATAGTTGACGATCGCCTGCGCGTCTTTATCGGCGAGCTCGTAGGACACATCGTGCTGGCTGCGCAACTCGACCGTGACCGAGATGCCGCCGTTCGGAATCGGAAAGCGCTCGCTATAACGCTGACGCAAGTCCGACCAGCAGAAGCTGTGAATCTCGTCGAACGGGTTGCCGACTGAATTCAGCGCGAGCAACGACGCTTTCGCGTCGAGATAGCGCGCGAGCGGCTCCACTTCGTCCCAGATATCCGGGTTCGTGTAGAGATGCAGCGCGGCGTCGAGATCGCAATGCAGGTCGAGCACGACATCGGCGTCGAAGGAGAGCTTTTGCAGCGCGAGGCGTTGCGATTCGAGCTCCGTGTGCGGCGTCTGCTCGCCGAGCGCTTCTTGCATCGCGGCGCGCACGGCGAGCTTGTTGGCGTCGGCGTCCTTGCCGAGGCGCGCCTCGACGCGCGGCGCGATCAGCGCGGCGAGATCGTAGAAATTGCGGTTGAAGTTGTGGCCGCTGTTCGTCTCGAAGCGGCCCATCAGCGTGCCGTGCAGATGCTGTGACAGGCCAATCGGGTTCGGCACAGGTACGATCACCACTTCGCCGCGCAGCTTGCCCGCAGCCTCGAATTCGGCGAGATGACGCCGCAGGCGCCACGCGACGAGCATGCCGGGGAGCTCGTCCGCATGCAGCGAGGACTGGATATAGATTTTCTGGCCGCCGCCAGGGCCGTAGTGAAAGCTGGTGATGTTGCGGGAAGTGCCGAGCGTCGGCGAGATCAGGGGATGGGTTCTGGTTTGCATAGTGGTCGCGCGCAGGCGAGTGCGCCGGTCTTGCCTCGGAAAAGGACTTCGCGCCGCGGTGTCTCCTTCCGTCGGCGCTGTCTCGAACGCTCGATCTTAGCGGAAATCCGGCGTCGAAACCGCTGTCCGAAAAGGAAACGGGCTCCGCGCCTTGAAGCGTGGAGCCCGTTTTCGTCAGCCTTTCAGCCTTCAGGCTGTCGGACTTAGCCGCCGTACACGTCGAAGTCGAAGTACTTCTTCTCGATCTTCTTGTAGGTGCCGTCCTTGATCATATCGGCGATCGCCTTGTCGATCTTCGCCTTCAGGTCGGTGTCTTCCTTGCGCAGACCGATGCCCGCGCCGTTGCCGAGCGTCTTCGGATCGTCGATGTTCTGGCCGGCGAAATCGAAGCCCGCGCCGCGCGGCGTCTTCAGGAAGCCGAGTTCGGCCTGCACCGCGTCCTGCAGCGCCGCGTCGAGACGGCCCGAGATCAGGTCGGCGTAGACCTGGTCCTGGTTCTGATACGGCGTAACCGTCACGCCCTTCGACGCCCAATAGGTTTTCGCGTAGGTTTCCTGGATCGTGCCCTGCTCGACGCCCACGTTCTTGCCCTTCAGGCTGTCAGCCGTCGGCAGGATGTTGCTGCCTTTTTTCGCGACGAGGCGCGTCGGCGTGTTGAAGAGCTTGCTCGAGAATGCGATCTGCTCGGCGCGCTGCGGGGTCATCGACATCGACGAAAGCACGCCGTCGAACTTCTTCGCCTTGAGCGCGGGGATCATGCCATCGAAGTCGTTTTCGACCCACACGCACTTGGCTTTCAGGCGCGCGCAGATTTCGTTGCCGAGATCGATGTCGAAGCCGACCAGCTTGCCGTCGGAACCTTTCGATTCGAACGGCGGATAGCTTGCATCGACGCCGAAGCGGATCGTCGAATAGTCCTTCGCCTGCGCCGCCGTGACGGCGGTGAGCGACGTGGCGGCGAGGAGGGACATCGTGAGTGCCGCAAGCAGTTTCTTCACTGTTTTAACTCCAGAGGATGGTCAGTTCGGCCCGGTAGGTCTCGTATCCGGACGTCCGGCGCGTCGTTGGGCGCCGGAGCATGAATATCCGGCGGATCGTGTCCGCTCAGAATCGGCAGAAGGTTACCAAGCCAAAATAGTTCGGGAGCTAGTAAAAGCCCCGATAGCAGCAGCTTTAGAAGTTTTCCTCGCTTGGCCCGCCGGTTTCAGCGCGTGCGCAACGGGTGATCCTTGAGGAACCACGACAGCCCGAACGCGACGAGCGCGATGCTCGCCGCGACGAGATAGACCGTGTGCATCGAGCCCGCGAACGCGTGCAGATAGTCGTCGTGCAGCGCGGGCGACAGATGCGCGACCGCCTGCGGCCCGAGCGATTGCGGCAATTCCGTGCCCGGCGGAATGAGCGTTTCGAGGCGCGAGCGCAAGCTGTTTGAAAAGATCGCGCCGAAGGCCGCCACATCAACCGAGCCGCCGATCGAGCGAAAGAGCGTTGCGCTGGAGGTCGCCACGCCCATCAGCCGGAATTCCACGACGTTCTGCACCGCGAGCACGAGCACCTGCATCACCATGCCGAGCCCGAGGCCGAGCAGCGCCATGTAGATGTTCATGGTCCAGAGCGGCGTGTCGAGGCTCAAGGTGGAGAGCAGCAGCATCGCGACGGTGACGAGCGCCGTGCCCGCGATCGGAAAGAAGCGATACTTGCCGACCTTGCTGATGACGCGCCCGCTCACGATCGACGAAAGCAGCACGCCGCCCATCATCGGCGTGATCTGCAGGCCTGCGCCGGAAGGCGTCGAGCCCTTCACGACTTGCAGATAGAGCGGCAGGAACGTGACCGCGCCGAACAGCGCGCAGCCGACGATGAAGCCGATCAGCCCCGCCAGCACGAAGGTGCGCTCCTTGAAAAGCGAGAGCGGCATGATCGGTTCGGCGGCGAGGCGTTCCTCGTAGACGAAACCGCCGAGACACACGAGGCCGAGCAGCAGCGTGCCCCAAACCTGCGGCGAGGTCCACGGCAGAAGCGTGCCGCCTTCGCTCGTAAAGAGAATGATGCAGGTCAGCGCGGCTGCGAGAAAGCCCGCGCCCAGATAGTCGACGCGATGATTCACGTGCGCCGTGTGCGGCTTGAACACCATCTGGATGACCGCGAGCGCGATCAGCCCGAGCGGCAGGTTGATATAGAAAATCCAGCGCCACGACAGATGCTCGACGAGAAAGCCGCCGAGCAGCGGGCCGACGACGGTCGCAAGGCCGTACACGCCGCCGAAGAGCCCCTGGAAGCGGCCGCGTTCGGCGGGCGGGATGACATCGGCGATGGCGGCCATCGTGATGACCATGAGTCCGCCGCCGCCGAGGCCTTGCAGCGCGCGCAGCACGATCAGCTGCGTCATGTTCTGCGCGACGCCGCAGAGGATCGAGCCGGCGAGAAAGATCAAGATCGACGCCTGAAGCACGACCTTGCGGCCGAACTGATCGCCGAACTTGCCGTAGAGCGGCACGACGATGGTCGAGCTGAGCAGGTAGGAAGTGACGACCCACGAGAGATTTTCGAGCCCGCCGAGATCGCCGACGATGGTCGGCAGCGCGGTCGACACGATGGTCTGATCGAGCGCGCCGAGCAGCATCACGAGCAGGAGCGCCGTGAACAGCAGCCTGATGGGCGGCTTTGATACGACGCCGGTTTCGTCGGACGGGTCCGCACCCGCGACGGCGGTTTGATGCAAAGATGTCATGTTGAATGAATGATTTTGGACGGCGCTTCACGAATCCGCGACGGGCGAGCACCCGGCAAGTCAGGCGGATTGTAATTAATTAACGCGGAAGTTAATATAGACGACGGGTGAATTTTCGTCAAATCGAGCTATGGCCAACGATGTGCTGGACCGCGGCGCGGGCGCCCCGCCGCAGAAAAAAACGGGGCGCCGGCCCGGACGTCCGAGCGGGGCGCACGGGGAGCAGGCGCGTGCGCAATTGCTGGATATCGCGCTTGAACTGTTCGCGCGGCAGGGCATCGGAGAAACGACGCTCGGCGCGATCGCGCGCGAGGCTGGCGTCACGCCGGCGATGGTTCATTACTACTTCAAGACGCGCGACCAACTGCTCGACATGCTGATCGACGAACGGCTCGTCCCGCTGCGCATCGAACTTGCCCGCGTATTCAACGATCCGCATGCGGAGCCTGTCGAAACCTTGCGTGCGTTCGTCGAAACGCTTGTCGCGACGGTCGAGAAGTGTCCGTGGTTCGCGGCGCTGTGGGTGCGCGAGATGATCAGCGAGGGCGGACTCCTGCGTCAACGCATGGCCCAGCGCTTCGGCGACGAGCACAAGGACCGTGCGATCGAGCGAATCGCGGGCTGGCAGAAGGAGGGTAAGCTGAATCCCGCGCTGGAGCCGTCGCTCGTGTTCGCGTCGCTGTTCGGACTGACGGTGTTCCCGCTCGCGACGACGCGCTGGCGTGCCGTAGGGGACCGCGCGGTGAGTTCCGAGCAGCTCGCCCGGCACGTCGTCGCGCTGCTGATGAACGGCATCCAGCCCTACTGAATGGGGCTGTCCGGCTCATCCGGTTCAAGCGAGCCGGAGCGATAAGAGGCAAGATGATGGGTTCCGGCGGCGCGTTTGTGCTTTCACGCGTCATCGTGCCGCCCGACATTTCCGTAAGCTGCGCCACGCTTGCGCGCTCGTTTTGCGAGCGGCGCCGGCGACGCGGATCATGCAATCGATTTTTCTCGGAGGTCGTACATGGCAAGTGCAGGATACACGGACACACGTCTTTTCATCGATGGCGAATGGTGCGACGCCACGTCCGGCGAAACGATCAACGTCGTGAGCCCCGCGACGGGCGATGTCATCGGCAAGGTCGCGAAGGCGGGCACGGCCGATCTGGAGCGCGCGGTCAAGGCGTCGCGGCAGGGTTTCGCGACCTGGCGCAAGCTCACCGCAATAGAACGCGCCAACACGATGCGCAAGGCCGCCGCGCTGATCCGCGAGCGCGCGGATTCGATCGCGCGGCTGATGACGCAGGAGCAGGGCAAGCCGCTCGCCGAGGCGCGCGTCGAGGTCAACTCGGCAGCGGACATCATCGAGTGGTTCGCGGATGAAGGGCGCCGCGTCTATGGCCGGATCGTGCCGCCGCGCAATGTCAACGCGCAGCAAACCGTCGTCAAGGAACCGGTCGGCCCGGTGGCCGCCTTCACGCCGTGGAATTTCCCGGTGAATCAAGTGGTGCGCAAGCTGTGCGCGTCGCTCGCGACCGGCTGCTCGTTCATCGTGAAGGCGCCCGAGGAAACGCCGGCTTCGCCCGCCGAGCTGATCCGCGCGTTCGCCGACGCGGGCGTGCCGAAAGGCGTCGTCCAGCTCGTCTACGGCCATCCACCGCAGATCTCGGAGTTCCTGATCGCGCATCCGGATATCCGCAAGGTGACGTTCACCGGTTCGACCGCAATCGGCAAGCAACTTGCGGCGCTCGCCGGCCAGCACATGAAGCGCGCGACGATGGAACTCGGCGGACACGCGCCGGTGATCGTCGCGGAGGACGCGGACGTCGAGCTGGCGGTGAAGGCATCGGGCGCGGCGAAGTTCCGCAACGCGGGCCAGGTCTGCATTTCGCCGACGCGCTTTCTCGTGCACAACAGCCTGAAGCAGGACTTCATCGCGGCGCTCGTGAAGCACGCGGAAAGCCTGAAAGTGGGCGACGGCCTCGCGGACGGCACGACGCTCGGGCCGCTCGCCAACGCGCGCCGCATCACGGCGATGAACAGCGTCATCGAGAACGCGCGCAAAACGGGCGCGACGATCGCGACGGGCGGTGAGCGCATCGGCACGGCGGGCAACTTCTTCGCGCCGACGGTGATCACCGATGTCTCGCTGGAAGCCGGCGTGTTCAATGCGGAGCCGTTCGGACCGGTCGCAGCGGTGCGCGGCTTCGATGTCCTCGAGGACGCGATCGCGGAAGCGAATCGTCTGCCGTACGGTCTCGCCGGCTACGCCTTCACGCGTTCGTTCAAGAACGTGCATCTGCTCACCAACCAGCTCGAAGTGGGCATGTTGTGGATCAACCAGCCGGCCACGCCGTGGCCCGAGATGCCGTTCGGCGGCGTGAAGGATTCGGGTTACGGTTCCGAAGGCGGACCGGAGGCGCTGGAGCCGTATCTGGTGTCGAAATCGGTCACCGTGATGGCGGTTTGATGCAAGAGCCCCGGTTTCGACCGGGGCTTTTTTCGCGGGCGTAGCCGTGCTCGAATCTCACGTCACGCGGAGAACCGCGCGCGAGCGCTGCGAATCGACGTTCTGTGTGCCAGAATCCGCAGAACGTACCCGATCGGCGGCCAATATTCGAATATGTCCGATACGCTCAACCCAGTAGAAGCAGATCATGCGATGCGCAACTGGACGTACCGGTCGGCGGGGAACATTCCGATCGGCTCGGACCTCCACAAGCGCATGTTCTGCGAGATGTTGCTGACGACGCACAACCCGTACAAGCCCGCTGTCATCGAATGGCCGAAGCTCGATCCGGCGGCTTTGAAGCGCGTGACGTCGCTGCCGATCTGGGACATCGCCGTGCAGACTGAAGGGCGCGCGTCGATTCGCGTCGCGACCTACGCCGCGAGCGTCGCCGATCCGCACCTGCGCGAAGCACTGCGCATGAACGGCGGCGAAGAGGCGCGCCACAAGCTGGTGCTGTCGAAGCTCGTCGAGGCGTACGGGATCGAGCTCGCACCGGAGCCGCCGTATCCCGCGCCCGCCGATGCGCTGCGCGCGTGGATGCTGACGGGCTACAGCGAGTGCATCGACAGTTTCTTCGCGTTCGGTCTTTTCGAGGCGGCGCGGCAGTCGGGTTACTTTCCCGAGGCGCTCGTCGAGACCTTCGAGCCGGTCATTCAGGAAGAAGCGCGGCACATCCTCTTTTTCGCGAACTGGGTTGCGTGGTACCGGCGCGGCCTGCCGTGGTATCGCAAGCCGTGGTTTTTCGCGAAAACCGCGAGCGTGTGGTTCTCGCTCGTTCGCGACCGCATCTCGCTCGCGCGTGGCTTCGACAAGAGCGGCGCGGCGCAGGACGCGAATTTTCCGGCCAATGTGGGCGATTCAGTCGCGGGCAACGTGACGGTGCGTGCGTTGATCGAGCTGTGTCTTACCGAAAACGACCGGCGCATGGGCGGCTACGACGCGCGCCTGCTGCGCCCCATCACCGTGCCGAGTCTCGCGCGTTTCGCGCTGCGCTTCATCAGGAAGTAGGTTTTTCGCGCGCGGTGCCCGCTTCGTAGCGCCGCGACGCTTCCTCGACGTCCTGGCGGAATTGCGCAAGCGCGGCGAGTTTCACATCGGGCGGCTGCAATGCGGCCCACAACACTTCCACCAGTTCGTTCGCCGTCATCTCGATCTGAGCCTGACTCAGCCGGCGCTTCGCGAGCGTCGCGTCCCAGAGGACGTGCTCCATCGGCCCAAAGACCAGCGAGCGCAGCAATCGCAGCGGCATATCGTTGCGGACATGGCCGACGGTCTGGCCGCGCGCGAGCACGTCCATCAGCGGGGCGGTGTAGCGGCGCTGATATTCCGTGAGCGTGTCGGAGAGATCGTGCTGCTTCGTGCGCCCTTCCGACAAAACCAGCGCGCACAGCCCCGTGCCGTTCGTCAGCATCAACCGCATATGCGTTCGAACGATGAATGCGAACTGCTGCCGCACCGAGCCGTCGCGCGGCAGGCCGGTTTCGAAGGCATCGATGATTTCGTCGTACCAATCCGCGATCACGCGCGCGCAGAGTTCGCGCTTGCCGCTGAAATAGCTGAACACCGTCGCTTCCGATATGCCGGCGCGCTGCGCGATCTCGGCGCTGGTCGCGGCGTCGTAGCCTTTTTCGGCGAAGACGTCGCGGCCCGCCTGAAGGATGTCCTTCACGCGCTGCTGCGATTTGACGCCCGCTGGCGTGCGGCGGCTGGTGCTGGTTTGCGTGGACATGGCGGCAATGCGTCGGAGAATAAATGTGAGCGTAGCTCAAAAACCTATTGACGGCTAGCCGATTTGAGCGTGAAATTGCCTCATTCCGTGGTTTGCTGCCCTGTGTGAGTGAAACTCATTTTTCAGGGCGCGCCCAAAACATCGTATCTGGAGGAGACGACCCCATGAGCACCGTACCCGGCCTGAATTTCGCGTTGGGCGAAGACATCGACATGCTGCGCGATTCGCTCGCCAACTTCGCGTCGAAGGAAATCGCGCCGCGCGCGGGCGAAATCGATCACACCGACCAGTTCCCGATGGACCTGTGGAAGAAGCTCGGCGATCTCGGCGTGCTCGGCATGACCGTCTCCGAGGAATACGGCGGCGCGAACATGGGCTACACGGCGCA
>NZ_FCOF02000045.1 GCF_001544755.2 Caballeronia catudaia
GCGCTGCTCAAGCAAGTCGGTTCGGTGATAGGCCGCTTCGACCTTGTTCGCCACGGTATGCGCGAGCGCGCGCTCTGCAAGATCGCGAGCGTAGCCATGTTCACTAGCACAATCGCGGAAGCTGCTGCGGAATCCGTGCGCCGTGGCGATGCGTCCGGGGGTATCACTCTTCGCTTGAACGCGGCGCAGAAAGGACGTTAGGGCCATGTCGCTGAGTACCTTTCCGTGTGGTGACGGGAAGACAAGCGTTTCAACCGCTTGACGAGTGCGAGAGCGGGCGCGGGCGCGGGTAGCGCCACGCGATGCGGTTCCTTCGCTCTCATTCTGTGCGGCGGAACGGTCCAAATACCTGTCTTCAGGTCAAATTCCCCAAATCGCGCCGCGTACTTCGCCGCTTCGCGCCGCCGTCAAGATCAGAAAGAGCAGGGCGGCGCGCGTGGCTTCGCCTTGCTTGAGTTCCGAAACATGGTTTTTGACGATGCAGAACATCGCGCCAAGGCATAGCGGGCTGATGCTCTTTCTTACCGCCCTGCTTCGGCAGAATGTGATCGACCACGCTGACAGGGTTCGCCGTGACATGACCATGCGCCCAAGCCCATTGCATGACCGCGTGCATCCGCTGACGGACGCGGCTGGCGGTTTCCTGCTTTTCGAGGCAGATCGCTCTTAGAACTTCAGCAATCGGCGGGCGTGATCGCGTAGAGTTTCTTCGCGCCGAGTTTCGGAAAGACATACGCCTGTAGTGTGTTGATCCACTGGTCGGCGTGCTTCGCGTTCTTCCAGCCCGGTTTCAGTTCTGTGTGAACTTCCCGCGCCGCTTTCTCGAAGGTGAGTGCAGCAGCGGCGACTGCGGCTTTTTCGCGCTCGCTGTTTCGCTGGTCGATCGGATCGTCGCCCGCGTCGAGGGTTCGACGCATCGCGAGCGCATTCTCCCGAGCGTCTGCAATGGTTGTGTTCGGGTACGTGTCGAGGCCCGCATCGCGACGCTTGCCCGTGTTTAGACTTGTAAAACGAAAGGTCCATTTGCCGCCAGTCTTGGTGGGCGCGAGGAAAAGCCCCGTTACCTTGCCGTCGAAAACCGGCTTGTCGTCCGGTCGCAATGCCTTTGCTTGTTTGTCTGTCAGTGCCATTTTCAGCCCATCATAGACAGAAATTGGAACTTGATGGAACGCGTCGGAATCTGTTACGGCGGTCCCTCTTCGCCAGATTCTCAAGCCCTTGATCTTCAGGGGCTTTTTTTTTTCTGCGCCGCTCGTCGAGTTGAGCGTCGCGTATCGCGCGTTTCGATGACGTGCGTGAAACGCAGCACCTCGTTGTTTCGAAAGATCGCGACAACTCGATACAGCAGCCATCGAGCTTCCGGCGTTTCACGATCGATCGAAAGCTCACCGATGATCAGAAAATCGGGATTCCTACGTATTTGCGGCGAGAAGAGGAAGCGAGGCGCGCGCGCATCACAGTATTTGAGCAGGGAAAAATCAGGCGGGAATGTTGTCGTAAGAGTAGTGGGCGCCATGGCATGACTGCGCCTCTAATAATGCTCGATGAACTCTCGCACATGGCAGGGCGCAGCGGCGCATGTCACCCACCTCTTACGACATTCAGAAGCATAGTCGATGCAACTCGGAATGGAATCGGAAAAGTCGCGATATTCTCCGCGTGAACCGCAAACCATCAGCGGCGGGCAGTGTTGCTTTGCGAGTGCGAATCCTGAGCGAATGCGGCGATCGGATCGTCGCCGGCTGTCGCGGCGGCGGTTTGCCGCGGCGCGCTTTGAACGGACTTCGCGGTTTTGCGCGATGCAGCAGGCTGCGGCTGCGGCTGCGCGCGTGCAACTTCCGCGTTCGTCATCCAGTGTTCGGTGTACTGCGCGCGAGCGGCCATCGCGCTGAACAGAAACGCGACGGCGATTGGCGTCAGCAGGACGGTTGAGGTTCGCATGGTGTTGTCGTTGGGTCGGAAAGGAGCGCATTGCGGAGCGACGTCAGGAGGGACACGCGATTTTGCCCGCCACGAATGAAAAGCCCCGCGTGGGCCGCGGGGCATCGCGTCATCGCGCCGATGGCAGGCGCGATATGGGAAAGCTCAATGCGGGATCAACAACTGAGCGGGCTGATTTTCGGCATCGTAGTGGAGGGCCGAATTCGCTGCCTGCTCTTCGTGGACCAGAACCTCGCGCGCTGCCTGAGCGCCTCGCTCATAGCCTGACTTCGTTGCGTGCTCTTCGAGCGCGGCGATGAGCGGCAACTGTTCTTCCGCGACCGAGCGCATCAGTTCCAGCATGTCCCGGCGCACCGTTTCCGGATAGGCGCAGAAGCGCTCGAAGCCGCCCGGCGCGGCAACGATATTCACGAGCGACGTCAGCAGCCGCGCGCGATTGCCGCAGTGCTCGCTGATCTGCACCAATTGCGAGAGCGTCGCGTGGCCGTGCGCATCGACGGAAATTCGCAGCTTGTTCATCACTAAGCCTCTTCTTTTAGATAACGAGAAGGCCTGCATTTAAGCCGCTTCAGCAGTGGAAAACGACCGGACAATTCCTATTACTTGCGTACCATACGCGCCTCTTTCTCGTCGAGCAGTGGCTCGAACGCCCACCACAGCGCGCGCAAACGCCGAAGCGTCGAGCGCATCCGTTCGAGCAGCGCGGCGTCGGTGCGCCCGGCCATCAACTCCGTTTGCTGAAAGGCTTCGGTCGCGAGCGGGGCCGTCAGCATGACGAAAGCATCGGCGACAGGCTGATCGCGAAGTGAGAAGGGTTCGGAGACGCGGGAGCGAGCGGCGGCAGGGTGAGAACCGAGCGAGCTGCTGAGGCTCTTCCGTGCGAGCGCTGGGTCGAAATTCAGTGTCATCGTCTCGGTATGCACTTGTTTCGCACGACGCTTCGTTCTGCTTGTGCTTCAGTCGTGCGCCGGCGTTCTGTGCCGGTCGTCGAAGGTGCTGGCCGGAAACATAGACATGCCAAATGTCATGCCGATGACAGAGCCTCGAAATTTCGATGAAATCGTACTCGTTCACACGCAACGCGTCGTTGCTTCGCGCGGTGAAAGCTTTATGCGAACTGTTGACACAAAAGATTCATGATCCGGCGCCTCGGCGGAAAGTATGCTGAGCACCGCTACGGCAAACGCGCGAGGCAATCATGCCGGACATCGCATTTCCCCAGCAAGGCGGCGTCAGTGAACGCGCCCGCCGCACCAGCCTCTTCGTCTTCTTTCTTATTCTCATCGGCGGCGCCGGTTATGTCGGGCTCCATCTCGCGTCCGATCTCGAATCCGTCCGGCTGAGTTCAGCACTGCCTTATTTCCTGCTCGGTGTCGCGCTCCTGATCGCGCTCGGATTCGAGTTCGTCAATGGCTTTCACGACACCGCGAACGCGGTCGCGACCGTCATCTATACGCACTCGCTCACACCGAATCTCGCGGTCGTCTGGTCGGGCGCGTGGAACTTCATCGGGGTGCTGGTTTCGAGTGGCGCCGTTGCGTTCGGCATCCTGCAACTGCTGCCCGTCGAACTGATTCTGCAGGTCGGCAGCAGCGCGGGCTTCGCGATGGTCTTCGCACTGCTCATCGCCGCGATCATCTGGAACCTGGCGACGTGGTACTTCGGCTTGCCGTCGTCGAGTTCGCATACGCTGATCGGCTCGATCATCGGCGTGGGGCTGATGAATCAGCTCATGCGCGGACCGAACGGCACGAGCGGCGTCGACTGGTCGCAGGCGGCGGGTGTCGGGAAGTCCCTGCTGCTCTCGCCGATCGTCGGCTTCATCTGCGCGGGGCTTTTGCTGCTGTTGTTGAAGGCGCTCGTGAAGGTGCCGGCGCTCTATAAGGAGCCGAAGAAGAATCACCCGCCGCCGTTCTGGATTCGCGCGCTGCTGATCCTGACCTGCACGGGCGTGTCGTTTGCGCACGGCTCAAACGACGGGCAAAAAGGCATGGGTCTCATCATGCTGATCCTGATCGGCACGGTGCCGACGGCTTACGCGCTGAACAAGGCAGTGAGCCCCGCCGAGACGCAGAGTTTCGTGGCCGTGGCGCACGATGCCTCCGCGACGTTCGCGAAGTACACCAATAACGCGCCGGCTTCCTCCGACGCGCGCGAGGACGTGCAATCCTACGTGCGCACCCGTCAGCTTTCGCCCGCGAGCTTGCCGGCGGTGAAGCAACTGACCGACGTCATCGCAAATCAGGTCGGCGCGTCGGGATCGCTTGCGGCGGTGCCGCAAAACATGATCGACAACGTGCGCAACAACATGTACCTCGTGTCCGAGGCGATCCGCCTGATGGAGAGGGCGAACACGCCCGCGTTCGCGCCCGCGGACCGCGCGGTGATCGACAACTACAAGAAGCAGCTCGATCACGCGACGAAGTTCATTCCGACGTGGGTGAAGGTGGCGGTGGCGATCGCGCTCGGCCTCGGCACGATGGTCGGCTGGAAGCGCATCGTCGTGACCGTCGGCGAGAAGATCGGCAAGCAGCATCTTACGTACGGGCAGGGCGCTTCGGCGGAGCTGGTCGCGATGCTGACCATCGGCGCCGCCGATGCCTACGGCCTGCCGGTCTCGACGACGCACGTGCTGTCTTCGGGCGTCGCCGGGACAATGGCGGCCAACGGTTCGGGGCTGCAATGGAACACCGTGCGCAGCCTCGTGCTCGCGTGGGTGCTGACGCTGCCCGCGTCCATCGCTCTGGCCGCCGGGCTCTACTGGCTCTTCAGAGGCCTCTTCTGAACCGGTGACGCTCAGGCATTCGCCGGGCGGCCGGTCTTCACCGTTTCCAGCGCCCTGATCGCTTCGACGAGGCGCTTTTCCGTGGCAGCGTCGAGCATCGCGAGCGCCGCGCGCAGCAGTTCGCTCTTCTTCACGCGCACGCCGTTTTTCTGGCACTTCTCCTTCAGCGAGTCGATCTTCGCGTAGTCCGACTTGGGCATCGTGAAGCTGTCGCGCATGACCTTTTCCTTCTTCACGCGCTTGGCTTTCGGCTCGGATTTCGGCTGACTCGCGACGGCCTGCTCCGTGGCGGCGGTCTTCGTTGCGGGCGCTTTCACGGCCTGCTTTTTTGCGCTCTTCGGCGTGGCGGCGGGGGCGGCTGCCTTCGTCCCGGTCTTCGGCGTCGCGGGCGCTTTGGTTGGCGTGTTCTTGCTGACCTTGGCGTCGGGTTTGGCGTTCGTTGCAGCCTTGTCGGCGGCGCTCTTTGGGAAATGGAACGCCTTCTTGGTCGGGGCCTTGACTTGCGGTGTGCTCATCCGTTTTCTCCTTTTCGTGTGTGGAGAAAACAGTATATACGGTTTATGAGCGCGCCAAACCCGATGGCGCGCTCCGAAACGCGTTTCACTTCAACGGGATAGACGCGTAGCCATCGAGTTATCTACACGCTTGTCCACCGAAACTGTGGACAAGCGCGTGAGATGGTCGCGTTATTTGCGGTGACCGTGTCCCTGATCGTCGTGGTCGTCGTGATCGTCCCGATCGAAACGGCAAGCCTTGCCATCGCGCCCCTTCGCGCCCTGCAGACGTTGCGCGACATAGCCTTGCAAGTCGTCGGGGTCGATCGCGAAGACGAAGAACCTGTTCGGATTGTCGATGCCGTCCGGGTGATTCGTGTCCTTCGGTGCCGAGAAAGTCGTTGTCGTTCGCGATGAACAGAGTGTGCTTCAGCCTGCCGCGGACGCGCACGTCAGGACCAAACGCGAGACTCTCGATCTTCGCGGGGATGTCGGCGGGTTTGAAGCCGTAAGCCGTCACCGCCTTCACGACGTCGAGGAACAAGGTCTTCTTGATCGCGTAGGGCGGGAGGTCGCTTTCGCCGCTCGCCTGGCTCACGTCCTGCGCGCCCGAGATATCCACGTGATAGAGCTGCTTGAATTTGGCGGTCGAGTCGTCGCCGAGTCCTTTGCCGTCGCGCTCGCCGAGCAGAAACTCGTGATCGTTCACGGCGACGATATCGCTGATCGTCGGATAGTTCGGTTTGCCGGCGGTGCCGATATCGGTGAGCGGATACGCGAATGGCGCCGTCTTTCCGGTGCGCACGTCGATTCGCAGGATGCGCGTGTACGCGCCGTTCGTGCCGCCGTCCTGAATCAGCGGGCATGCAGGAGCGTCGTGTCGGCGAGCGTGGGGTTCAGCGTGTACGGCAGCGCGTCGCCTTTGCCGCCCGCTTCGAGACGCAGGTTCAGCGTCTGGAAGCGATTGATGTACGACGCGGTGTCGTCGATGGCCTTGTTGTAAGCGATCGCGTTCGGGCCGCGGTCGGGCACGGCGAGAAACGTGTCGCAGCCGGCGTAAGCGAGACCGGAGCCGAGGCCGCCGAGCAGGTTGCCCGGCGCGCCGTTTTCGAGCGGCGCGGCCGTCGCATCCGAGCGATCGGCGCCGTTGCCGCTCAACTGGCCGATGGCGATGAGATCGACGCTCGCCCACGCGGACGAGCACGCGACGGTCAACGCGGACAACGCAAACGACAAGGCACAGGCACGAGCGCGAATCATGACGATTCCTTCTGTTGAATGAAGCGAAGCGTTGCAGCCCGCGCGCCTAGTGGCCGATTTCTTTCAGGTACGCCATGCGGGCCGCGAAGCCGGTGTTGGAAAAATCCGTGAACACGCCGTCGACGCCCAGCCGGAAGAATTTCAGGTATTCGGCGTTCGGATCGCCGTTGTAGTCCGCGGCCAGATACTTCTTCTCGTTGCGGAACGTGAAGACGTGCACGAAGAGCCCGGCCTTGTGCGCATCGCTGATGACGCTCGTGGGCGGTCGTGTGGTCGCCTGAGCGGTCGAGCCGGTGAAGGGCGTGCCGTCGGGATTGGTCGCGGGGAAGGGCGCGATCTCGAGCGGCACGATCTGCGGTTTCCACGGGCCGATGCCGTCCGCGTAAGTCTTGATCTGCGCGAGGCCGGCAGGCGTGAGCATCGCGTCGAACCAGCGCGGATCGCCGGCGACGGTCCAGTCGAACGGACGGCTGTCGGTGATTTCGTTGTAGATGACGGCGCCTGTGCGGTAATCGACATCGTATGCGTTGATCAGTTGCACGACCATTTGGCTTCCCGTCCCCTATGATTTGTCCCCGCGCATTATTACGAACTGCGGGTGACGTCTGTATGACCAGGGAAGCGATCGCTTACTTTTTCGAGGCGGCTATTGAGCGCCGTGTAACTTTCAATGAAAACGCCGGCGCGCGGCCGGCGTCCTTCGACCTCACTGCGTCGGGCTAGTTATTGTTTGATCGTCCCGGACGATTGCGAGCCTTGCGACTGATTCGGCGACATGCCTTGCTCGCGCTTTTGCATCAACGTTCCGCTGTCCGAGGTGCCGGGCTGCACACCGCCTTGCGAGGAGTCGCCTGTACGCGGGCTCGGCATCGGCTCGTTCTTGCCCGGTTGCATCTGCTGCTGGCGCTGCATCATCTGATCGCGCGACATTTCCTGCGAAAGCGCCGCTGTGCTGGCGAGCGCGAGGAGCGCGCCAGTGATTACGGTGGTGGTTCTCATGAACGTCTCCTTGAGTCGGGCGGCGGTCAGCCGCATACAGCGCTATCAGCATCGAGCGTGCCGCCTCCGACTTGCATAAGACTGCGCTTATTTATTTCTGAAAGCGCTCTAAAGAGTCCGAATCCGGATAGCATATTCGGTAGGCGACAAGAGCGCGGGTCCATTACAATTCGCGATCCAAACAATCTCGAATTGCCAGAATCCGGCTCAATAGACTGAACGCCACGGAGTATGTCATGTCGATCACACTGAACGATTTACTTGAATGGCGCGATCGCTTGCCCGAAGAGTCGGGTGAGGAAGCGCATATGGTGGGCGCCTTGATCGCGCGCCGCGAAGCGGAATTGCGCTCGCGCATCGCTGATTCGATCGCAATGGCAAGCCAGCACGAAAACTGGAAATTGCAGCGCTGCGCAGCGATTGCGCGGCGCGTCGAACAAGCTCCGGTCGCGCAACTCGAATCTGTTCACGCATTTTTTCAAAATCGGTGCGAAGGACGGCTGGATATCGAAACGCCGGCCGTACTTTCGGTATTCTTCGCGCAGGAACGCGCTCCGGTTCAAGCTCCTGTCACGGTGACGGCCGCCGCCGCTTCGCCTTCGCCGGTTGCCAGTCTGCACGGGGCAATGGGCAGGTTGGAATCGAGCATCGCCACGACGCCGGGCGTGCCGTGCGGTATTCAGGGAATCAGGATCATGCGCATGGTCGCGTTGATGTCAAAGGCGCGTTCCGCACAGATCGAGAAAATGAGAATGACCGGCGCGCAAGCGTATTATCGTCACTCTTGAGCTCAATCGTTTCACGCGGCGGGATACGATTTACGCCGCATGAATTTCACTTCAACTTGCGGAAAAAGGCGCTATCGCACCGGTGTTTTATCCGCTTCGTTTGAAACGCCAAACGTCTCGCCTATACTGAATCAACAGCTTATTCGAACAAGAACGCGTCGGCGCCGTTCGTCATGCAGATTGGCAATCGCTGCATTCAGGAAATTCGAATAACGCTCGCGGTCCTGTCATTCCGCCGGACACATTGCATGACGGCTGGTCCCGACGAGGGATGCGGCCAGGGAGCCATCGTGAAAAACCTGCTGAGCAGAAGAGGTAGCTTGCTCGACAATGCACCATCGTTTCTCGTGCGCCAGAAAGCGAACGGTTCAATCCGGGTGGCATTGCCCGAAATCCCCGAAGACGTACCTTCGGACGAAGATGTTCCGAACAGCGCGCCCGTCACTCGCGTGACGCCGTTGCGCCCTGCCGCGGTTCCGTCACAGTCCGCGGGCGTTCAGGCTTTGCAGGCCGGCCAGCTTGCCGAGGTCGAATGGCTCGTTCAGCAAGGCTCGCTGTCGACGTTTCGCACGTTTCAGAGTTTCGCGTATCGCGCGGGTTTGTTGTTCTATCCGCGCGAGCTGGTCTATTACGCCGTGCTGTATCACGAGGACGCGGTGTGGCGCGTGCTCAAGGCCGGCGATATCGAAGCCGCCGAGCCGGCGTTCCGTCATTTCGTCGAGCAGGCAATGCGTCTTGCCGATGCCGACATGCGGCGCGCGCATCTCGAGGCGCACAACGAGCAGTTCACGCGTCTCATCGAAGAGTCGGAGGCGCAGATCGACCGCGTGCGCACCGATCTGCAGCAGGGCAGCACGCATGACCAGCAAGTCGCCCTGAAACAGCAGGAAGTCCGCAAGGAACTGGCGCAACTGGAAGGCCAGCGCATCGCGGCGCAGGCACAACTGAACAAGCTGCAGCGTCAGCTTCATCAGTTGAACGCAACGGTTAACGACCGCGTGCCGCATCTGCCGTCGCGTCGATGACACAGCGCTTCGTTTCGTCCGAAGAAAGCTTCGCTACATCGCGTAAAATCGCCCGTTCGAGCAGCTAGTCGAATCGTTCGGCATACTCGGGGCCGAACTTCGCGATATACGTGCTGAGCCCGCGTCCGGCGCGGGCTAGCCGCTTCATCTCCTCGACGCGCGTGCGACCGGGCACGCGATAGTCATACAAGTATGTCCCGCCGCTCACGAAGCGCACCTTGATGCCGTCGCGCAGGATGTCGAATGCTTCGACGCCCGAATTGCCGGCAAGATTCTCATAGGGTTGCATGGTGTCTTCCGCCGCGAGCGCGCGCAATCGTACGCAAACGATTGCGCGCTCCAGGCTTGCCTAAAGTTTCGTCGGCAGGGACCGTTAAGGGTGTCATGGATAAAGATCAATTCCCGTTCCTCGACGCGGACGACCCGCACTTTCAGCACGCACGCGCGCTGAGCCTCTCGGTCGGTGCGATTCGCCGCGCACAAGGCAAGTGCAATCCGCACGACTTTCCGGTCGGCTCGCTCGAATGGCACTTCGCCATCGAGGACTTCGCGGGCGACGTCCTGCGCGCCTTGATGGACGAGACCGAAGGCGTCGACATGCAGGTCGGAGAGCGACCGCGCGACTGATCGCGCGCACGCGCTCCGCATTCTCTGGCCGCCGTTCGGCGCGGCCACTTCCCTGTGTTAAAGCTTCACGCCGCCCGATTCGGGCGCATCCACGCCACCGGGCGGAATCGCGCCGCTCTGGCTGACGTCGCCCGCGCGATTGTTCGACCAGTACGGCTCGCGCCCGTAGTGCTGATGCACGGTGCTCGCCCAGACGCGGTCCGCCATCGACGGCCACGCATCCTTGTCGAAGCCCGGCGAATTGCGCACCTGCTCCGCGGTCGCATCGATCCTGAAACAGCGGTTGTCGGTGTCGAGCGTGAGCGCGCTCCACGGCACGGCGAGCAGCTTGTCGCCGATGCCGAGAAAGCCGCCGCTCGACAGCACCGCATATGCGATACGCCCGGTCGTCACGTCGAGCATGATTTCCTTGAGCGAGCCGACATCGTGTCCGTCGCTGCTCATCACCGAATTGCCATCGAGCGTGCTCGCAGCCATCACATCGGGGCCGGGGCCCGCAGCCGTCGCCGCGCCCTTGCCGACGATCTTCGCGCCGTCCGAAGACGATCCCATCGACTGATTCATGATCCGCTCCTTTTGACAGGTTGTGAGGAGGCGTGAAGGCTAGCCTTTCACGCGCTTCCGTCAGCAACGGACATACCCATGACGCGTCATGGTCGTCTGCTAAGCTCGGAGGTCGTTCCATTCGCCCGCCGCCCATGATCGCTTTCGAGGAATTGCTCACTGTCGCCTACAAGAAGGAGCGCCTGCAGAGCCGCCGGCTCGCCAGAGGCGCGTCGATTTCCGAGCACACGGCGCTCGTCAGGACACTCCAAAAGGCGGCGGGCGAGCAGTCCTTGCACGATTTGATCGATGCGCGCCGTGCCGCGCAAAACCGTCACGCGGATGCGCAGCGCTTGCGCGAAGCGCGGCGCGCCGAACGGGTCAGCGAGGCGAAGCAGCGCAAGGCCCGGATCGACACGGGCGGATGGCGCGGCTGGTTCGACGGCTCTGCGCTGCCCAATCCGGGCCGATTGGGCGTCGGCGGCGTGCTGGCCGGGCCGCTCGGAACGGCGGTCGAGATCAGCGTCGCCGCGGGCACGGGCGACAGCAGCCTTGCGGAGTATCTCGCGCTCATCGCGCTGCTCGAAGCGGCGCTGCGCGAACGTGCCGTCGATATCGTGATTTACGGCGACAGCCGCGTCGTCATCGACGACATGAGCGCGCCGCACGATGCCGGAATTCGTTCACTCGCGCATCACGCCGCACGCGCCCGCGCGCTTATCGCGCTGATCGGCGAGGTGCGGCTGCAGTGGATTCCGCGTGCGCGCAATGTCCGCGCGGACGAACTCTCCCGCGCGGCGCTCGAATCGACGCGCGCGTCCGCCGAAGCGGCATGACACAGGCTCGACGGAACCGTCACTTCAAGTCACGAACATCCGCCGTCGGCGTGTCGCCGAACGCATCGCTCAACAGATAATCGACGACCTTGCGCGCCGACGCTTCCGGCGTCGCGAGCTGACCGTCGCGCTTCAGCGCGTCGAAGCGTTCGCGCATCGGAAAGCGCCCGAGCTCCGTGCCGCGGATTTCGGCCTGCATGTCGGTGTCGACGACGCCCGGCGCCACGCTGCAGATGCGCAGCGCGCGATTGCCGTCGAGCGCGACCGCGCGCGCGTGATGGTCGAGCGCCGCCTTGGTCGCGCAGTAGACGCTCCATCCCGGATAAGCGTTGCGAGCCGCGCCGCTGGAAATATGCACGATGCGCGTCTCCGCCGCCTGCGCGCCCGCTTGAACGACGGCGGCCGCGAGCGCCATCGGAGCCGCCACGTTCACGCTCACCGCGCGCGCGACGGCCGCCGGGTCCTGATCGGCGAGGCTGCCGACCGGCGCGAGCAACCCCGCGTTGTTGACGAGCAGAACACGCTCGCTGCCCGACACGAAGCGGGACAACGTGCCGCCCGACAGCCATGCGGTGAGCTGCGTCAGATCGGCGAGATCGAGCTCGACTTCCTGCAGCTCGCCGGGATGGCGGGCGGCGAGACCAGCGTTGCGCGTGCGGGAGATCGCGAGCACATCGGCACCTGCATCGAGCAGTAGTTCGGCAAGTGCGGCGCCGAGTCCGCGAGTATGACCGGTGAGGATGGCTCGAATCGGATGGGGCATGGGCATGACCGGGTTGACTGAAGGCGTCTCTCGATTCTAGCGGCAAGCCCGCTCAGGCGTCGGCTACGCTCAAGCGCGCCGTTCCGGCAAGCGAAAACTGTCGAGGACGGTCGTTCGTTGGTTCCGGCATACAGAAACGACCGAGCGCGTTTTTTCGACTGACAAGCCCCTTAACAAAACCGACAATCTTTCCAGAACCGAGAACCACCGGAGACCTCCATGCCGATCCGCCCGAAAGCATCCCAAGCCGCATCAATGACGTCGCCAGGCTGTCCTCGACGGCGCTCGCTGACGTCTTCGATGGCGGTCTGCGCGACGCTCATCGGCTTGCCGGCGGCGGCCTGGGCGCAGAGTTCGGTGCAGCTCTATGGCGATCTCGACACGGGTCTCGCCTATGTCAACAACGTGGGCGGCCATTCGCAATATCGCCTGACGACGGGCACGATCGACGGCAGCTACTGGGGTCTGCAAGGGTCCGAGGATCTGGGCGGCGGCGCGCGTGCGATCTTCCGTCTGGAGCGCGGCTTGTCGGTCGCGACGGGCGAGGGCCTCAACGATCATCCGATGTACGTCGGCGTCGGCACCGACACGCTCGGCACGCTCACGTTCGGTCATCAATACGATTCGATCCACGATTATTTCCAGACCTTCACGCTGACCGGCAGCAATGGCGGCACCGCCTTCGCGCACGTGCTCGACAACGACAACGCCAATAACTCCTTCCTCGCCGCGAACTCCGTGAAGTACACGAGCGCGACCTATGGCGGCTTCAGCTTCGGCGGCCTCTACGCGTTCTCGAATCAGGCGGGCGCGTTCTCGAACAACCGCGCGTACAGCGTCGGGGTCAACTACTCGGCGGGCTCGTTCAACGCGGGCGCGGCGTATCTGCACAACAACGGGCGCGGCAACACGACGAGCGGCGCCTACGACTCCCTCACGCTGCCCGGCCCGGCGAACACCGTCTTCAACGCGAACGTGCAGCAGCAGAACACGTTCGGCGTCGGCATGAGCTATGAGCTTGGCGAGTTCACGCTGAGCGGCGCGTTTTCGCGCGCGATCAACTCAGGCGTCAGCGATGCCGATACCGGCGCCCCAATGCCGTCGCTCGCGCTCAACAACTACGAGATCAACGGCATCTACAAGCTGACGCCCGCGATCATGCTCGCGGGCATGTACGTGTACACCAACGGCGGCGGCGCGCACTGGCACGAGGGCGGATTGCAGGTCGACTATCTGCTGTCCAAGCGCACCGATGTCTATCTGGAGTCGATCTATCAGCGGGCGTCGTCGGGCGCGCCGGCGGTGATCAACACGAACGATCCGTCGAGCGGCCGCAATCAGTTGATGCTGACCACGGGCATCCGTCATCGGTTCTGACGCTTTTGTGGACGCGCTTCGCGTGCTAACTTGGCGATCTCGTTACCGCCGGTTCGCAGGTGTTCCATGTCGCTCCAGACCTTCTCGCTTTTCCTGCCCGCGTGCTTCGCCATCAACATGGCGTTCGGGCCGAACAACGTGCTGTCGCTATCGAACGGCGCGCGCGAGGGCGTGCGCGCCTCGGTGCTGGCGGCATTCGGGCGGATCGTCGCGTTCGCGATCATGATCGCCATCGCGGGGCTCGGGCTCGGTGCATTGCTGCTCGCGTCCCAGACGCTCTTCACCGCGATCAAGTTTGCGGGCGCCGGGTATCTCGTCTGGATCGGCGTGAAGCTGATCCGCTCGGGGCCGTCGCTCGTCGTGAAGGAAGAGGGCATGGCCCACGAACCGGTGAGTCTTGCGCGGCTCACCAAGCAGGAATTCTGGGTCGCCGCCGGCAACCCGAAAGCGATTCTGGTCTTCACCGCGTTCTTCCCGCAATTCGTCGATAGCAGCGCGTACGCGACGAGCTTCGCGATCCTGGGCACGACGTTTCTGCTGCTCGAACTAGTGGCGATCGTTATTTACGCCGCCCTGGGCGCGCGTCTGGGGACGCTCTCGCGCGGCGCGCGTGGCTTTACCTGGTTCAATCGGGTGAGCGGGGCGCTGATGATCGGATTCGGGGTGATGTTGGCTTTCGTGCGCCGGCCGGCGAGTTGAATCGGCGCAATAGCGAGCGTCGAGATGATCGCAAGAATTATTACATCGGGCGATAGTCGATTAATGAGCCTTTGGTGTTCAGCGTAATTTGCGTGGCATCGAAAACAAATAGCGAATCGCTGAATTCGTGCTTGCCGGCAGCAATCGTCGCGCTCGCGGCGGCATTGCGCCGCGCGCCGGGCCGCCGCCGCTTCCGTGATACTGTCTCTTGCACATTGCTGCGCCACTGCCTGCAGGCAATCAGTTGTCCGTGATTTGCGATAATCGCGTATTCGATGCGCAAAATCGCCTGCGCACTTTCCGTGCATTCGGCGTTTTGCAATACGCCGCTTCGCCTTATCGCTGTTGAAGGATTTTTTCCGATGTCTACTCACCCGTCCGGCGCCACGCAGACGCGTTCATTCTCGACCGTCTTTCTGATCGAAATGTGGGAGCGCTTCGGCTATTACGGCATGGCCGCGCTGCTCGTGCTTTTCATGGTTGATCAGATCGGTTTCGCTGACGACCGCGCCAATCTGACCTGGGGCGCTTTCACGGCGCTCGTGTTCTCCGCGCCGTCGATCGGCGGCTGGATCGGCGACAAGGTGCTCGGCGCGCGCCGCACGATGACCGCGGGCGCGGTCGTCCTCGCGCTTGGCTATCTGATGCTCGCGCTGCCGGTCAATACGCTCGGCTTCATGTATGCGTCGCTTGGCGTGATCGTCGTCGGCAATGGGCTCTTCAAGTCGAATGCGGCGAATCTCGTGCGCCGCATTTACGAGGGCGACGATGCGCGCATCGACAGCGCGTTCACGATCTACTACATGGCGGTGAACATCGGCTCGACCTTTTCGATGCTCGCGACGCCCTGGATCAAGGATCGATGGGGCTGGCACGCCGCGTTCGCTGTCTGTTGCGGCGGCATGGTGCTCGGCCTCACCAACTTCGCGGTGATGCGCCGCACGCTCGCACACATCGGCTCCGCGCCGGACGATCATCCGATCCGCTGGAGGGCCGCGATTGCGGTCGCGGCGGGCAGCATCGCACTCGTTGCCGCGACGGTGTTCATCCTCGAGCACAAGGCGGTGGCCGTCGCGTGCGTGTACGCGGCCGGCATCGCGATTCTCGCGATCTTCGGCTACATGCTCAGGCGGTGCGATCCCGGCGAGCGCTCGGGCCTCATCGCCGCGCTGATTCTCACGCTTCAGGTCATCCTGTTCTTCGTGTTTTATCAGCAGATGTCGACGTCGCTGACGCTGTTCGCGCTGCGCAACGTCGATCCGTCGTTTGCGATTGGCGGTGTCGAGCTGTTCACGTGGAGCGCGGCGCAGTTTCAGGCGCTCAACCCGCTCTGGATCATGCTGCTGAGTCCGATTCTCGCGTTCGTCTATACGCGACAAGCGCGACGAGGCCGCGATATCCCGGTGGCCGCGAAGTATGCGCTGGGCTTCGTCGTCGTGGCGATGGGCTTCTTCGTGTTCAGCGCGAGCGGACGTTTTGCCGTGGATGGACGTGTGTCGTCGTGGTTCATGGTGGCGGGGTACGGCCTGTACTCGCTCGGCGAACTGCTCGTGTCGGGCCTCGGCCTCGCGATGATCGCGCGCTATGTGCCGGCCCGCATGAGCGGCTTTATGATGGGCGCGTATTTCGTCGCGACGGGCGTGTCGCAGTATCTCGGCAGCGTCGTCGCCAACTTTGCGCGCATGCCGTCGGGCAATCTCGAACCGATGCAATCGCTACCGCTTTACACGCAACTGTTCTTCGGACTCGGCTGGCTCGCGACGGGCGGCGCGATTGTCGCGATCGTGTTGCTGCCCTTGCTCGGCAGGCTGTCGCGGGCGCATCAGCGCGCGGTGGAGGCGGCCATCGACGCCAGCGCGAAGCGTGCGACGCCGATGGGTGCAAAAAGCGTTTGACCTGAAGGAATGCTTCGGCCTATAATCGAATTCTTCAGACGCGGGGTGGAGCAGTCTGGCAGCTCGTCGGGCTCATAACCCGAAGGTCGTAGGTTCAAATCCTACCCCCGCAACCATTTTCGTAGACACGTTCCCGAGTGTAGTCGTAATAAGTCGTTCGGAAACGTCGTCAAAGCTAGCGTAGTAAGCCTCGTCACGTTTCTCAACCGTGATCGGCCCGAATAGGGTGGCAATAATTTGCCGGGCTTCACCTGTGCTTCCAGCTAAAAGTTCCTTCAGGTCAGCAGTTCTTCGACGCACGCGCTGCGCCACTTCGGCGTATTGGTCGCTGCCAATCTTCCTATTCGAGAGCATTTGCTCTAGCGCCTGTCGCTCGGCCTCGGTGTGTTTGAACCGCTGGACGAGCATGGGAGACATGCCGAGCTCAGCTATCGTCTGAGTTAGGTTGTCCATTTCCTTGGTGAGCGCGTCAACCTTTGCCTTGGCAAGTCGTGCCGCATCCCGGTCGGTGTCGTCGTTCCCAAAATATCGGCGAACCGCTGCGTCGATGTCCGCCTGCGTCGCGTCGGAGCAGAGTTCGTCACGCAAGACGCCAAGCAGTCGTTCATCGGTCTGCTCGCGAAACACGGAGACCCCTTCGCATGCATGCCTGCCGCGTTCCTTGCGTGTAACGCAGCCGTAATAGCGTGGATTAATCGCCGTAAGCGCGCCACCGCAGTGCGCGCAGCGCAGCACTCCTGCAAACAAGGTTCTCGGGGGCGCGCTTCTGCCTTTGGTGCCGGAATTCAGACGATCGGCGCCCATGCGGGCGCGCACGGCGTGCCAGAGTTCATCGGACACGATCCGGTAATGCGGGCGGTGCTCGGTTTTCCACTCGTGCTCGGGACGGTCCTCGCGCACGCGCTTGCCGCTGTCAGGATCCTTGAGCCATTGCGAGCGATTCCAGATATAGACGCCGATGTAGGACGAGTTGTTAAGCATGCCCGAGCCTTTGTTGGGGCTGCCATAAAGCGCCGAGCGCATCCATGTACCACCGCGCGGCGATCGGATGCCGCGACGGTTCAGATCGTCGCAAATCTGAAGGGTTGACCAGCCGGCCGCGAATTTTTCGAAAACGAAGCGCACGGTCGCGGCTTCATCGTTGTTGACTTGGTAATCGCTGCCGCGCTCGCTCCTCACGATGTCGTAGCCATAGCTCTTGCCGCCCGCGACGAACCCGCGTTCAACCTGGCCCGTTTGGCCGCGGATAGTCTTGCAACGCAGATCGTCGATGTACAGTTCGTTCACCAATCCGCGCACGGCGCGCTGCACCTTGCGGCTGCTCGAAGTCGAGTCATAGCCATCGGCCACGCCTATTACGCGGATGCCCCGATATTCGAGGCGGCGGATGATCGTCTCTTGTTCGACCTGATCGCGGGAAAGACGATCGAGCGCCTCGACGATCAGCACGTCGAATCGATCGGCCATTGCATCGGCCATGAGTTTTCGGCCGCCGTTGCGTGATTCTACGCGCGTCGAGCCCGATATACCTTCATCCGAGCAACGCAATATCACTTCGCTAGCCGGCAAGCCTTGCGCGAAGCGTTCGCACACGCTCATTTGATCCGTGATGGAGGTTTCCTTTTGTTTGTCGGTGGAAAACCGGCCATATAGCGCGACTCGTAGCGCGAGTCGTTCGATGAGGGACATACTTTCTCTCGTTTCTGTTCTTGAGTAACGGGCTCGCCATTTCGTGGGTCGCGTGCAACCTGACGCACGATCATCTCGACGAATGCCCGCCATGCTTCGGGATGCTTATCGCGTAACAAGTCTACCTCTCGTGTGCGGTTGGTTGCGGGCGTTCGACCGTTATTGACACACCTTGAACGACCTTGATTTCAAGGGGCGCGCGCTGATCTACTGCGTGAATCCTTCGCGTCGCGCGTGCGCGATGTCGCGCAACTCGTCGCTATGTTCGCGTGGGAAGACAGCGTCAATCAGGTCGATGGCATCGTCCAGTTCTTCGAGCGATTGCGCGTGCTCGATGCGATCACGAACCTCTGCGTAGCTGTACTGCCGGTCGAGGCGCTGTTCGTGCGACTCGGCTGGTAGCACCGCTTCGGACGCGGCATTGCGCAGGGCGACTGACTTCTGACTGTACGCATCACGCGCGATCTTCTTCGCGCCCTCGCTTCGCATCTGAGCGGCAAGCGCGCCGGCCGCAGCTAGATCGTCAGCGTTGCGCGCAACGTCGATCCGCTCCAACACTTCTTCCAGCGTCGGCTCGCGCTCGACCGTCGGCGCGACTTGGCTTGTATCAGGCGGCTTCGCCTGCGCAGCGTCTGCCGCGGGTCTGCGCGCGACACGTTCGGCGGTACGCGGCGCAATGTTCAGATCGAGCGTGGGCGACGGATCGTTCGTCAATGCGGCAGGTGAGTTCGCGGTGGGCGCTGTGCGGCCTTCACGGATGGTGCGGTTGATCGCTTGCAAGGGATCATCCGGTGTCGCATCGAACAGCACTGAGTCGCGTGCGTCATCGCGTGCGAGGGCGGCGCGCGCCTTGGTGGTCATCGGCAGGCGCTTACAGAGGCGCTTTAACGGCCGCACCTTCGCCATCTCCTCGGGCCATTTCGACCAGGGCGTATCGTCCGCTTTGGCCTTGCTCATGTTGCGAAAGTACTCGATCTCAGCCCACTCCATCGCCTCGAAGTAAAAGCCGCCGTTGACGAGCCGGGCGAAAGCATACACCAACGCAGGCGGCTGCTCGATCTGTCGGCGGCGTTCCAGAAGATGCCGAACCGGCAGGATCAGATCGTCTGGGCACAGCGTCTCGGTCTGGATGACGGCACGCTGAACATGCTGCGTCAGGGACGCGGCGCGCTGTCGGACCTGGTCGACGAGAGCTACCGGAACTCGGCGGTCAGCGAAGACAGCGCCCGGCAGGCGGAGGCCACGCGCCGTGCGTGGGCGCGGCTGGGCAACACGTGGGAAAACGTCAAGAACACGCTCTTCAAAAATCTGACACCGGCGATCAATCTGCTGAATCGCGCGCTCGATGAACTGGACAAGTTCATGCAGGCGCATCCCGATGCGACGGCGGGCCTCTTCGGCACGCTGATGGCCGGGGCGACGCTGGGCGGGGTGCTGAAGCTGACCGGTGCATTGGGCGGGCTGAAAACGGTACTCGGCGCAGTGGGGCGCATGCTTGGCTTTGGCGGCGCGGCGGCAGCGGGAGCCGCCGGCGAGGGGGCGGCAGCGGGAGCCGCCGCAGGCGGTGGGCTGATGAGCACCCTCGGGCTGGCCGGCGCGCTCTCGTGGCTCGGGCTACAGGGGGCGAAAGCGGCGGGCCTGCCGGACGTGAACCGCAAGGCTGGCATCGAGGATGTCCAGCACGGGCGCTGGCTGGCCGCATCATCACACCTGTCGGCAGGCGATTTCCTGCGCGCCATGACGGCGAGAGCATCCGGCAAATCGAACGCGGAAATCGCCGCGGCGCTGGCCTCGGGCGAGTTAAAGAGTGCTGCGCAAGCCCAGCGCGACGCTTCGAAGGTGCTGGTCGACGCGGCGAAGGAACTCGCCGGTGCCGTGTCGACGAACGCGAGTGCGGCTGAAGCGCCGACGGGCGGGACGGGGTATCGGCCACCAGCGGGAAACGTGACATCGGGCAACGCGAAGTCAGCGTCGGCGACTTTCATGAAGATGGGCTGGTCGCGCGAGCAGGCGGCGGCGCTTGCAGCGAACTTGAACATCGAAAGCGGACTGCGACCCAACATCGTCGGCGACAACGGCGCAGCGTATGGCATCGCACAGTGGCATGCAGACAGGCAAGCGGAATTCAAACGCGTGTTCGGCCACGACATCCGCGGCTCGTCGCTCGATGAGCAGTTGCAGTTCGTGAACTACGAACTCACGCGCGGGCGCGAGCAAGCGGCAGGGCGTGCGTTGCGGCTGGCGAAGTCGGCAGGTGAGGCGGGCGCGATCGTATCGGCGAAGTATGAGCGGCCGCTGCGCGTCGAGCAGGAGATGACCAAGCGTTCGGCAGCGGCGACTTCGCTCTATGGTTCACTCGGCGTTGCAGGTGCTGCCAACACGCCGGCACCGATGATGGCTACGGCCTATCAGGCGAAGGCGGGCGGATCGTCATCGGTCAACAACAGCCATAACCGCGTGCAGACGCACATCGGCACCGTGAACGTCTACGGCTCCGACACGAGCGATGGGCACGCGGTGGCGGCGGGCATGCGCGATGAAATTAACCAGAACGGACTCATCGCGCAAGGCGCGTGGGGCATGACTTGAACTTACTGTCCAAAGCTTACGTTCGCATCGAACATACTGATCAGTGATGGATACCCGCCGCTGCCGCACGCTTCAACGTCTAAGAAGTAGCTTTTCCCGGCACGGATGAAATTGTTCGCCGCAGATCGTTCCGCGTTCGGTAACCTCGTAATATCGGTTGGAATCGACCACTGATTTCCGCTTGCGTCGGTGAAACGGAAGCTCTCAAGCGTCGCGCCGCTCGACGAGAATTGCACACCCTCGACCTTGATTCGCCCAAACCGACGGCTACAACCTTCGGTGGTTGACTGGTCGGTGTTGATAAGGCCAGCCGCTATCTGCGCCGGTGGCTTCTTGGGGACAGTAACGTAGCGATATACGACCTGCATGGCGGGCTGAACCGCATTCGCAACGACGGGTAGGGCGCTGATCATGACCATCAGCATAGCGAACCTTGTTTTCATATGGCTTCCTATTTTAACGGCATATCGTAACAGTGCATGCCGTGTGGCTATCTCATAAATAATTGCGTTTGCATGCCACTGATTCCGTTTCCCAATGTGCCGCCGGTGGCGGGCGTGCCGGACCTCGACCGTCTGCCGCTCGCCGTCGGCGTGTTGACTGGTGTGACGCAGGCGCTACAGGGAATTGACTATTTCGGCTTCCTGCCGGGCGACACGCCGCAGTGGGTACTGTGCGATGACGAGGGCAATGCGCTGGTCACGCCCGATGCGGTAGTTGACCTTGGTTTTCGCGGCGAGCAGCGCGTCGCTTCGTATCCGGTCGAGCAGGGCTCGTTTGCGTCGTATAACAAGGTCGGGCAACCGCAGGAACTGACACTGCGTCTGGCCTGCGGTGGTCGCAACATGAGCCGCGACGTGTTCCTGCTGGAGCTGGAGTATTTGCTCGGCTCGCTCACGCTCGTCAACGTCACAACGCCCGATGAGACGTACCGGGACTACAACCTCGACCGGCTCGATTACCAGCGCCGCAGTTCATCGGGCTTGTCGCTGATCGTCGCGGAGATTCATCTGACCGAAATCCGCATCAGTGCGCAGGCGTCGTATTCGAACACCGCACAGCCCTCTGGCAACGATCCGCAAAGTCAAGGCTGGGTGTGCACGGCGGCCGACCTGCCCGCGCCGACCAACCAGCGTACGCCGCTTCAGCTGGCCATGACGAGCGTAACGGACAGTTACACCAACGCGCAACAGTCGGTTACGCAGATCAAGCAGACCATCACGACGCAGCTTACGCAGGGCTTCTCGGGCGTGACGCCATCGCTCGAAACGGCTCTTGCTGGTGTGTTCACCTGAACGCGAGCCTGACATGCTCACGATCCCACTGGCGACGACGCCCTCGCAGCGCCTTTCGGTGGCGTTGGCGCAGCAGTCGTGTGGGCTTGCCGTCTATCAGAAGCGCACCGGCCTGTATCTGGATCTGTACCTCGGGCAACCTGATCATGGCGGGCGTGTTGTGCCGCAATCTGGTCTATCTGGTGCGCGAGGCATATTTCGGCTTCGTCGGCGATCTGGCGTTCGTCGACAGTGCCGGCGATGACGATCCGCAGTACAGCGGACTGGGTACGCGCTGGCGGTTGCTGTATGTCGAGGCCCATCTGGCGACCCAGTCGTGAGAAGAATCCATGCCGTTCGCCCGACGCCGCATCGATGTGACCTTCGCGTTAGCGAAGTCGACGTTTCCCGATGGCTCGCAGATTCTCGACCTCGAAGGGCATCGCGTGCAGGTGAGCCTCGCAAACAATGGCGGGGGACTGGCGCTGCCGGCGCTGTCGCTGCGCATCTATGGCATGAAGCTGGCCGACATGGGCGTGCTCGCCACGCGCGGCTTGACCGGACTTGCTGTGAAGGGCGATCAGGTGACGGTCTCGGCGGGCACGGTGGATGACACCAATACGGGGCTCATGAACACGATCTTTGTGGGCACGATCTACTCGGCAGTGACCGATTTCATCGGCAGCCCGGACGTGTCGTTCGTCGTGAACGCATCGAGCGGTTTCCTGCAGCGCATTCAGGCGTCGCCACCGAACACCTATCCCGGCCCGCAGGACGTCGCGAGCATCATCGGCGGGCTGGCGAAGCAGGCCGGCTTCGCCTTTCGTAATCATGGCGTGAACGCGAAGATTTCGGGGCAATATCTCGCCGGCACGCTGATGGACCAGATCGAGCGCGTGGCGGGTGCCACGCAGACGCTGGTGCTGCTCGATCAGGGCGTATTGCACATCTGGCCGAATGGTGGGGCGCCGGATTTTCCGCCAGTGACGTTGTCGGCCGAGACGAGCATGCGCGGCTATCCGACCTTCACGCCGACCGGCATCGAGGTGAGCTGCGAATGGAATGCCGCGATCCTGTTCGGCACGACCGCGAACGTGCAGTCAATCGTGCCGATGGCATCCGGGACGTGGCAGGTAATGCGCTCGAGCCATGAACTTTCAACGGTGACGCCGGACGGCGCGTGGTTCAGCACGCTCAATCTTTCGCCTGTGGGGTATCTCGGTGTCAGCCCCAACTGATGTCATGGCGAGTGCGCCGGTGAGTGCCCCGGCGGCGGTCACGAGCGTTCGTCCTTGGTCACTTTCGGGCGAGTATGAACGACAGCGGTCGGTTGTTGAGCAGATGCTTGCGCGGGTACGAACGGCGTATCTCGGCCGAGTCGTTGCGGCTCGCCAGAACGGCGCGGTGCAGGGCGCGGGCACAGTCGACGTTGAACCGCTCGCGGGCCAGCTCGACGGCGCGGGCAATGTGATCGCGCACGGCGTGATTCACGGCGTGCCGTACCTGCGGCTGGCGGGTGGCGCAAACGCGGTGGTTCTCGATCCGCAAGCGGGTGATATCGGACTCGTCGCGGTGTGTGATCGCGACCATTCGTCGGTGATCGCGAACGTGGGCGCAGCCGCACCGGGCAGCCTCCGCAAACACGATCAGTCAGATTCGGTCTATGTGACGACAGTGCTCGGGGCTGCGCCGAAGCAGTACGTGGCGTTCGCGCCCGGCGGAATCGACATCGTTTCGCCTGCGCGGATTCGGCTCGCCGCACCCACGATCGTGCTGCAGGCCGACAGTAGCATTGGTCTGACGGCGGGCAACAAGATCACGGACTCGGCCCCAGCGATTGATCTAGATGGCGCAATTGCGCAGGGTGAGGGTCCAATGGGCGGCTCAGCGAAGATGGCGGGACCGCTGAAGGTGCAGCAGGATGTGACGGCCAGCGGCATCAGCGTGCATGGACACACGCATCGCGATTCAGCGGACGGTGTGACGAGCAAGCCGCTGTGAGGGCGAAAAGGCAGTTTGATCGACCGTGGGTTCAAACACCGGGGCTGCAGTGCCACAACTCTCTAGCGAGTCCCTTCCACACGTATGTCGATCGGCGGAAGGGGGAAGGTTGGGATGACGGTCGGAATGCTTGAACCGAGGCTCATTGGGGTTGTCTTTGCACAACGTAGAGCGACGCTTAAATATGGGAGAATCAGGATCAAGTTAAAAAACAACGTCTCAAAGCGGGGACTGTGATGGATCAGGTAGTTGATAGCGTCGTCTTGCATGCTCGTAATGCACCTCTTCAGCCGGTAAAGCGAATAGTTCGCAACAACGTCCTAGACACTATAGACCGTGCCTTCGAGTCCAGTAGTATTGTCTTTCTTGAGGGGGACCCTCTTTCGGGAAAGTCAGAGCTCGCTGCACAGTTTATGACACGTCACGATGGGCGTGCGATCGGGGCGTTCCTAACGGCCGGCAGTCCAATGTTCTATTCGCCACCGTTCTTGAGACTTACACTCTCTGAGCAAATTCATCTGCTTACGGTCAGGTCAGGGTCCAATATCGAGCCACATGTGAGCGAGGCCGTCTACCATCAGTACATCTTGCGTCTGCAGTCGCTCGGTAGGAAGGAGCCAGTCACATTTGTTGTAGACGGATTGGAAGACTCCGAAAGAGCCGACAGACAAACTACCCTTGATATAGTCTCCGAACTTCCATCGGTACAATCGGAGTTTCGATTCCTGATAACGGGCAGCGAGAGGCTGTATCGCGAATTGAATCTGCAAAAGCGGAATGCGGTGCGCATCCCCCCATTCACGTTGAGTGAACCAGAGACTGAATCGTACCTGTCGGATCTGGAGATGGGCGAGACGGATGTGCGCGCTTTTCATGTGTACACCGGAGGCAATATTGGCTCTTTGCATAAGGTGAGGACGCTGTTAGCGGCGGGTACATCTATCGACGACCTGCTTTCGGAAAAGAAGGGGACTCTCGCAAAGCTATTCGAACACGAATGGGCTGGCTTGCAGGCCGAGGAGGCTACTGAAAGCCTTCTTGCACTGATCGTTTTTTCACACGTTCCGCTCACAACAAGAGCTCTTAGCGAACTGACTAGCTTCCCTGAAAGCGAGATTGAACGGCAGTTGAGACGATGCCGCTTTTTAGATATGTCGGGGAGCGTTTGGTCAATTCGAGCCGAAGCGCAGAGACGATTCATTGCGGACAAACTCCAACACTTGCGTCGACGAGTTGAGGATCAATTGATCGATCGTCTCTTCAGTAAGTCGGAAGAGCACGATTCGGTCGTAGCGCTACCATCTCAGTTAGTCTCCGCCGGAAAACATGTTGAAGCATTGAAAGTGCTTACAGGTGAACACTTCGCACAACTTCTTTCGCATGAAGGCTCACTGCGCTCGCTCAAGAAGCACGCGGAATTCGGAGTGATCTCGGCTCGTAGCGGTGGCGATACATTCTCGGAGCTGCGTTTCTCCATTATTCAGTCAGCGATCAATGGCACGACTCTCGCTGCGAGCTCGACCTATGAAATCGAAGCGCTGCTTTCCTTGGACTTAGATGATGCGGCGGCGGCCCTGGCACTTACCGCATCGACTGCCGAGGAGCGCCTTCGGCAACTCGCGGCCGCAGCGGGGTGTTTTGGGAAAAAGGGAAAAACGCCCCCCGAGCAGGTCGTGGCGACAGTGCGTGAACTCCTCAAGGAACTCGAAAGTGAGTTGACCGAGCCAGTTCTGATCAATATTGCTGCGGATCTTCTACAAGTTGACCAGGACTTAGCGTTACAAATTCTTGAAAAGGCGGCATCCAGTGAACGTGCCGACAAAGCTCCTTCCAACCAAGCAGGCACTAGCGAGGCTAGAGCAGCGAAGGACCAGAGCACCGATGAACCAGTTGCACAGGTTGAAGCTGCTAGCCGCCTCCGGCCCGTGCTGGATGCTGCCGAGTTCTTTGTAAAGAAGATGCCAGCGGACGAACTGCTGAAACGGATCTCGGCACTGGGAGACAGTCACAAGTTATTTCTCCTGCAGAGATGGCTTGAGGTGCATCGAACCAACCACAGAGCATCGGAGATCGCGCTCCTGGCCCTCGACATCGTGCTGCGAGACACCTCGAAGCCGCCTAAGCTCAGAGACCTGCGAGAGATCGCCATCGTCGTTCCCCATATTGCAGACAGACAGCTATCGGAGCGTGTCATATCACGGCTCGAAGCCCAAAGTAGCGAGTTAACCAGTCATGGAACCTCGGAAGACGCCGTTCGATTCAAGATGCTTCTTTTGCGGGCCAAGCAACGCTGGAGTCCGGAAGCAATTGACGGTGATCTAATCGACTTGTTTGCGCAAGTGCATGGCGTCGCAGACGTCGGAATTAGGACGGCATGTTACGCCTGGATGTTGTACCACTTAGGACTTCTGTGCGATAAATATGCAATAGAGAATCGCACCGGCGTCATCGCTGAGACGACTACCCATTTACTAGAGGCAATCGACCTACTCCTCGGTCAAACAGCCGAACACTATACGGCGGCTGTTGACGCTATAAGGGCGATTTGCATGGCTGCTCCGGAACGCGCGATCGAACTCGTTAGGCGATTCAACACGCGCGAGAGGCGCGACAAAGGATTCAGTGCGATTGTTCGGTGCTTGGCGGTTAATAAGACATACAACGACTATGCCCATATTGCGGTAACCGGCATCGAGAGCGTAACAGAGTCAGAACAGCGCGAAAAGTTGATAGTGTTTCTTCTCCATCGCATTACCAATGATCAGGCGGCCGACAATAGCCTCCCAGTAGAGCCAAGGTTGCTCGTGCTATGGAAGAAAATACTTCACAGCACTAGAAAGGTCCAATCCTTGATCTTGACGCATAAGATCATAGCCACGTCGGCGTCTTTGCGAAAGCCGATGACGCTTCTAACCACTGCAAAAGATTTATGGTGCGACATTTCGGACTCTTCCTCGAAGGTCAGCGTTGGCTACTGGGCCGTTAGCGAGCTGGCACCTGCGGACCGCGAAGCCGCGGAAGAATGGTTGCATATGGTTCGAGAGGAAGCACGGTCCTCGGGAGCTCCTTCATTCATGGCGGGTTCGCAGCTTTTTCTGACCGCGGAACTGGCAGGTCGGGTGTTTGCTCGCTTCGTCTCCGAGTTTCCGCAAGAATTCGATACGGCTTTAGCCCGACTCTCGAACGTTGTACGAATGATTCCGGCGTTGGACGAGCAAGCACAGATATGGGCAGAAGTGGGAACATGCCTTTTCTTCCGAGCGAAGCGCGATCTGAGCCAGCGAGTTGTCGAGACGAAGATCGAGCCGATACTGGCAACTGACTTCACGAATGATATACCTCTGCAGAGGCAGATCGTGATCAACGTTGCGCCGCTGCTGTATTTGACGGCGGCTGACTCTGCGAATGCGCGAATCGAGCGCGTTCTAACCAGCGAAGAGGGAGACGTAGCTCGTGATGCCATAGCAGCAACAATTCTAAGGAAGATGTTACCGTCCGACTTCTTTCAAGAACGCGAACGCATGGAGTTTCAGTTATCGTATTCCGAAGCGGTTGCTGTGCTCGCACAGTTAAAGGCGATAAAGAGCGATTCTTTGATCTATCGGAACGTTTCTCGACTGTGTAACAGTCTATGCTCGCGTAAGAATCGTATTTCTATTCGCCGCAATCAAGTCGCCGATATCCTCGTTGATCTGAAGGCGACAGTGGAAAAAAGTCTGCCTGACGAACAGAATATAAAGCATGAAGGCTTCCTTATCGCATGCCTTGCCGAAATATTGCGGTGTCAGATTGCTGAGACAAAGCAGCGAGATAGCGGCCAATGGCTCGCTCTTTTGGATCGTTCTAAGAAAATTGAGAACCGAGCAGACAGAGTAATAGTGGTCAGCATAGTGGCTTCTTGCGCCAATGGCGGCGGACCCTTTGCTGACGGTAAATGGTTCGAGGAGGTGTTGAGCGACGTCCAAAACATTCCATCTGATCGCGACCGCGTCGAACGCTACCAATGGGTGGCTCAGATTCTTGAGCCCTTCGACAAGCCGAAATGCCGTATCACGCTGAAGGCGGGAATGCTTGCATCCACTCATATCCGTGACACTGGAGCGATGGACAAGCGCCAGCGCATCTTAGATCTTGCACATAATATCGACCCGTCGTTTGTTGACGAACTGATAGACCTTCTGGACGAAGATCAGGCTAATGAGGCACCAAGGTCTCTGCTAAAGGAGCATCTCAAATTGCTTGATGCCAGAAAGGAGGCTGCGTCAGATGTTAGCCGCTTAAGTTTGCACGATTATTCGGTGGCCGACCTTACAGAGATTGCTGTGCGAAACATCGGAGCAATGAATGCCGATCGGCAGATACCTCAGTCTGTGAAGCTTTTTATGGACTTGGCTGAGAAAAGCAAGCGTTTCCCGTTTATGCTGACGTATCCGGTATGGCTCTGGATTATTGAGAGTGCTCTCAGAAAGTCAACGCAACAAAACGCTCAGCGTGCGCTTCCTTCATTTTTTGAGAACATATGTTGCGCGGCAGAACTCGCGGTGAACCTCCTGACGCGTAGTGGTGGTGGCCAAAGAGCACCACTTCTCAATGTCGGCGAGACGATCGTGGGGCCTGGCGCACGCGACCAACTTTTCGCTCGTGTTCGGAAGTGGATAGCAGAGCAAGCGGGAGCCGAAATCTTCATCAGTGATCCGTATTTTGGGCCTAATGATTTGGATGTGGTCAAAACTATCGCTGAGGTCTGTCCTGAGAAAGAATTGACGATCTTAACTAGTAGAGAAGAGATCAATCGCGCGACCAAGGGCGCTTCCGCCGAAGAAGCGTTCCGAGAAGCTTGGGACGAAATGTGTGAAGGCGGTCCACCGCAGACTGACGTCGTTGTGGTCGGCTACGGGACAGAGGGTAAGCACCCAATCCATGATCGTTGGATCGTTTCAAGTGGTGGAGGCCTTCGTCTTGGCACTTCGACAAACTCAATGGGCACCGTCCGAATCTCAGAGATTTCTGAGATGGACGTTTCGCAAGCTGCCGAGAAGATCAACGCGATTAAGCACGTACTCGACCGTTCGACTCGTCACTGGGACGGGCAGAAGTTGCATCGTTCTAGGTTCACGCTGTGACAGGCGTAGCGTTGCTGGCATCGCACGTTTGGTGGCTCAGGCGATGCGTACGCTTCTGCTAGACCTCACGAGATGGGACTTGTGCCTCGATGCCGCAGGCGACATCGCCTGCGCGACTGATCCATATCAGGTCGCGCAAGATGTAGCCAGCGCGATCCGCACCTTTCGTGGCGAGTGCTTTTACGACACGACTCTCGGCATCCCATATTGGCAGGCAGTGCTCAGTCAATTGCCGCCGGCCTCGTTTATTCGTTCCGAACTTGTGAAAGCGGCGCTCACGGTACCGAACGTGGCGGCAGCAAGCGTGACGCAACTCGTGCTCAACGACCGACAGGTAACTGGCGAGATAGACGTCACCGACACGAGTGGTAACACGCAGACCGCCGCCTTCTGACCTGTAGTTCACCACCGCGGGCAAACCTCTTCGCACAGCTATGGAGACCAACGTCCCCCCGATCCAGTTCACGGATCAGGGACCGGTTATGCCAGCCGAATCTGCGGTCCTCGCGGGCGTGCAGGCCGACTTCAATGCCGCATTCGGCGGCGGCGTCAATCCGGGCCTGACGACACCGCAGGGGCAACTTGCACAGTCGCTCACCGCCATCATCGGCGACAAGAACGACGACATCCTCGAAGTCTCGAACCAGGTCGACCCGGACGTGGCGTCGGGCCGCTGGCAGGACGCAATCGGGCGTATCTACTTTCTGAACCGCATCGCAGCGTCGGGCACCGTCGTCACCGCGACATGCATCGGGCTGGTGGGCGCGGTGATTTCCGCCGGGTCGGTGGCGCAGGATGTCAACGGCTATCTGTACGCGTCGACGGCCGCCGTGACGATCGGTGCTTCCGGCAAGACCGACGTGGCGTTCCAGTGCCAGACGATGGGTCCTATCGCCTGTCCGATCGGCGCGCTCGCAACCATTTACACGGCGGCACAGGGGTGGGATCGCGTCACCAATGCGACGGCCGGCACGCCGGGGCAGTTGGCTGAGTCGCGTGCAGCCTTCGAAGCACGGCGGCGTCTGTCGGTCGCGATCAACTCGGTCAACGGCGTGCAGTCGGTCTACGGCGCAGTGCTCAACGTGCCGAACGTGCTCGACGCCTTCGTGATCGACAATCCGACTAGCGAAGTGGTGCAGTACGGCTCGACGCGTTATCCGCTGCTCGCCCACTCGCTGTTCGTTTCCGCCTTGGGCTGTGATCCCGCTGCCATTGCGGCGGCCATCTGGAGCAAGAAGGCGCCTGGCTGCGACTACAACGGCGACACGGCCTACATCGTTACCGACACCAGCTACGATCCACCGCAGCCGCAGTACACCATCAAGTGGGTGACGCCCGCGCCGGTGCAGTGCTTCTTTGCCGTGACGATCCAGGCGAATGACCAACTGCCCGCCGACATCACGCAGCGGATCCAGCAGGCGATCATTGCCGCGTTCAACGGTGAGGATGGGGGCGCGGCAGCGCGCATCGGTTCGACCACCTACGCGGGGCGTTACTACGCCGGGGTGGCCGCCACCGACTCGAACGTGAACATCTTCTCGATTGCGCTCGGTACCGATCCGATGGACGTTACACAGACGTCGCTTGCGTTCGGCATCGATCAGTATCCGACGCTTGATCCATCGAACGTTTCCGTGCTGCAGGTCGCATCGTCATGAGAAATTGGACCGACACGCTGCTGGCGCAGTACGCGAACTCGCCGACGCTCACTGCGATCATCGACTGCCTGAATCAGGACCTCGATCCGCAGGCAGATCTCGACGCCTTCTACGACACGATCTGGAATGTCGCAACGGCCATCGGCTACGGACTCGACGTGTGGGGCAAGATCGTCAATGTGAAGCGGGGCGTTTCCGCGGCCTTGCCGCCCGCTGAGCTTGGTTTCGCGGAAGCCTTTGATCGCGCCAACGCTTCGCTGGGTGTGCAGCCGTTCAACTGTGGCGTGTTCAACGACGGCTCGCCGGCCGTGGTGCGCAACGTCGCACTCGACGACGGCACCTACCGCACGCTCGTCATGACCAAGGCGATGGCCAACATCACCGACTGTTCGTGCGCGTCGTTGAACCGCTTGCTCGGGTATCTGTTTGCCGGGCGAGGGCGCTGCTATGCACTCGACACCGGCGCGATGACGATGCTGTATGTGTTCGAGTTCGATCTGTCGATTCTCGAAGCGGCGTTTCTGACGCAATCCGGCGTGCTGCCGCGCCCGACCGGCGTGTTGTGCAACATCGTCGTCGCCTCCGTCGACGTGTTCGGGTTCTCGAATCCGGCTCAGGACTTCCAGCCCTTCAATCAGGGCGTGTTTGCGGGCGGCGTGCTCGCGGCGTCGTGAATCATGCAAGCTGACCAGTCACCGGCCCTCGTCACGCTGCCTTTCGCGGCCAACGCACTCAGGAACGTCATCCCTGAGTCGTCGCAAACCGGTGTGGCTGCTGGTGCGGCGTCGCTCAACGACGGCTTCCCACCGGCGACGATGCAGCCCAAGACGCAGGGCGGCGTGCCACCCGATGGGAAAGACTTCAACGGCATCCTGTTCCTGCTGTCGGCGGTCGCGCGCTGGATGCAGGCGGGTGGGTCGTTCGCGTATGATCCGGCATTCAAGGCCAATCCGAATCTCGGCGGGTATCCGAGGGGTGCGACTGTCCTGCGCGCCGACTTGAACGGCTTCTGGTTCAACACCACCGACAACAACACGACCAACCCAGACGCCAAAGACGGCAGTGCTCGCAACTGGATCGCGCTGAATGCCGATTGGAACGCTGCGAGCGGTCCGGGCGCCATCCAGAATCGGCCGACGCTTGCGAAGGTCGCAACGACCGGCCAATACAGCGATCTGAGTGGCACACCGACCGCGTTCATCCCGCCCGGGGCGTTGTTGCCCTTCATGGGCAGCGCCGTGCCGGTGGGGTACCTGCTTGCCAATGGCGCAGCCGTCTCACGCCAGACCTATGCGGCGCTGTTCGCCGCGATCGGTACCACCTACGGGGCGGGCAATGGCTCGACCACCTTCAATCTGCCGGATACGCGCGGCGTATGCCTGCGCGGACTCGACAACGGCCGCGGTCTCGACCCCGGGCGGGCGCTGGGCTCGTACCAAGCCGACAGCTACGCCTGGCACGGTCACGGCGTGAGCGACCCGGGCCATGCTCACGGCGTCGCCGATCCCGGCCACGCGCATGGCGTCTACGATCCCGGGCACGGACATGGCGTGGGCGACCCCGGCCACTCGCACTCGATGCCTGCGGGTGGCTGGGTTCAGTCCGGCACCGACAATGGCGGCTCTTGCGCGGTGAGCCCGCCGAACCAGTACGGGGCGTACAACCGCGCCATCAACAACACGAACAGCAACGGAACGGGCATCTGGATCGGCGCCTCAAACGCGAATATCGGCATCTACGGCAGCGGCACGGGCATCGGCATCTATGGCAGTGGCACCGGCATCAGCATTGTCGCGGCGGGCGGCGCGGAAACGCGCGGTAAGAATCTGCCCGCCAATTTCATCATCGCATACTGAATCGCCAACTGAGTCACCTTCGGAGCGTTCAATGGAGAACCTGACACGCGCATACCAACTCGACGAGCAGGGCGTGCTGGTGGGCGAGACGATGGTGCAGGAAGACCCGATGGAGCCGGGCGTGTATCTGTTGCCACCGGGCTGTGTGCTGCTGGCGCCCCCTGCCGTCGATGCCGACACGCAGGTCGTCCGGTATCGGGACGGCGCATGGGACGTTCACGATCGTCCTTCTTCGTCGGAGCCGACGACCGCACCGGTCGAAGCCGATGTCTCGACGCCACGGGCCGTGTCGGCCATCGTTCCGACGCAGGCCAATCAGCCCAAAGCCGGCGAGCATGAGATCGCCTTGATCGTCGATGGGCAATGGGCCGTCGTCGCCGACTGGCGCGGGACGGCGTATTGGCTACCTAATGATGACACGGCGGGTCCCGCGGCCACCGAGCACCGCATCACCGAACTGGGTCAGACGCCACCGGATGGCGCGTTGTTCTCGCCACCGCCGGCCCCATTGCGTGTGTCCTCTACGAGCTTGGCCGACGCGCAGGCGGTGCAGATCGCGACGCTGCGCTCAGCCTGGCAGTCGGCCACCGAGTGTCCGGTCAACTTCACAACGGCGGCGGGCCACGCCGATGGTTTCGCCTGCGACGCCGCCAGTGTGGCGAAGCTCGACGCGATGCTGGCAGCGTATGCGCAAAGCGGAACCTGGCCGCCCAACCTCTGGCTGAACGCGTCCGGGATGCCGGTCACGCCCTTTACCTTCGCCGACATGCAGGCGCTCGCGCGAGCCGTCGCCGACCGGGCGACGCCTGACTATGAAGCGTTGCTGTTGAAGATCGGCCAGGTCATGGCGGCGGCGACCACCGACGAAGTTCAAGCGATCGGGCTGTGAACGCAGCTGAAGGCCGCCCAAGGATAGGATCATGCGACAGACTGACAGACCACCGCCGGTGACGGTGCCGTTTGCGCAGAACGGCAGCCGCAACGACATTCCGGTCAGCTCACAGATCAGCGTCACGAAAGGTGCGGCGTCCTTCAACGACGGCTTCCCGCCGTTGACGATGACGAGCCCGCTGAAGGGCGGCATTCCGCCGTTCGGTCAGGACATGAACGGCGTCCTGTTCGTGCTCTCGCGGATCGCGCGCTGGGTGATGAGCAGTGGGGCGCTCGCCTATGACACGGCGTTCGCCACCGATCCGAACATCGGCGGCTATCCAGCGGGGGCGCTGCTGCTGCGCGTGGACGCTCAGGGCACCATTCAGGGCTTTTGGCTGAACGGCGTGGACAACAACGCAACCAATCCCGATGCGACGGATGGCAGCGCCGCCGGGTGGATGTCACTCAACGCCGACTGGAACGCCACCAGTGGACCCGGCGTCATCCGAAACCGGCCCACGCTCGCGAAGGTGGCGACCAGCGGCAAGTACAGCGACCTCGCCGGTACGCCACCTTCGCCGGTCAATACCGACTGGAGCGCGGAATCTGGCCTTGCCGAGATCCGGAATCGGCCCGATCTGGCGGCCGTGGCGACTAGCGGCAAATATGAAGACCTCGTCGATCCACCCGCCATCCCGGCGGAGCAAGTCAACGCCGACTGGGATGCGGATTCCGGATTTGCCGAAATTCTCAACCGCCCCAATCTGGCGAAGGTGGCGACCAGCGGCAACTACGCGGACCTCACAGGCGAGCCGCAGTTCGAGACGCCGCCGCAGTTCGACCACAGCACCGCGCCGGCCACGACCGAATTCGTGCAGCGCGCGCTCGGGAGTTTTTCGGGGCAGGTCACGCTCAACGACGACACAAAGCTCAAAGCATCCCACGCCGGCATGGCGATCCAGTGGGCCGGCGCGGACGGCGGCAAGATCACGCTTGCGCGCACGTCGACGCTGCCGCTCAATGCCGTCGCGTTCCTCATCTATCACCACGGCGCAGGGGTGCTCAACCTGCTCGCGCAGGGCAATGATTTCATCTGGATGGGCGGCCCCGACGCGGCGCCTGGCGTCGTCCTCGCGCACGGCGAGTTCGCGCTGTGCCTTGCTCGGGTGAACGGCGAATACGATGTGCTCGTCACACGGCTGCCGGTCAACGCGGACTGGGACGCCGGGGCCGGAGCCGCCCACATCCTGAATCGGCCGGATCTCGCCCAGGTGGCGACTTCCGGCCAGTACGCGGATCTCTCGGGCACGCCGACGATTCCCGCCGCGCAGGTCAACAGCGACTGGAACGCGACGCAGGGCGTAGCGATGATCCTCAACAAGCCCTCATCGCTCAGTGGCTTGGCCTCGGGCCTGCAGATCGAACTCGGCTACGCGGGAACCCGCGGCATCGACAAGGGCGACCATTACGAGCTGGATTTCAGCACGGGCACCAGCCCATTCGGAGGCTTCCCGTTCACGCTGAACGGCGACAATTCGATCTCGGTCCCGTCGGGTATGTATCTGGTCGATGCCGACATCGAGATTCTCGCGCCCGTCGAGGACGACTGGCAAATACCTGCACAGGTGATCTTCTCGGTGTGCAACGGATACGGGTATCCGGGCGTTTATCAGCAGGCGGTCCGGCGTTTCCCCGATCCGCCGCTGAGCACGCAGAAAAAGGGCGGGACGCTCGGCTCGCTGGTCCGCTCTCCATTTCAGCGGGGGACCACGTGTTCCTCGCAGTCCAATCGATCTATTCGAAATGCCAATGCATCGAGTCCTGAGAACAATCCGAATTATGCGGACTACGATCTGTTACTGACTGTTGGCAATAAAAATTTAGGTCACAATCAACCTGTTTAAGCCGAATTGCAAAGCGAATTCGTGGCATGTGATCCGATGGGGCGTAGCGCAACGCTTCAGTATTGCCGTCGAGCCGACGGCGCAAGTTCAGCAGGGAGTTTTTGCATGTCGATGGTGTTACCGAGCCAGGCGTATAGCCTAGTGCTCAAGCCGCAGCCTGCCCCGATATCGGTATCGGGCTTTAATGGCGAATCTGCCATTAGTCAGCTATACAAATATCACATCGAATTCACCAGTCCGGTCGCTGACATCGGAATGGATCAAGTCGTGGGTCGGCAAGCTAAATTTACGATCGAGCCGGTGGACCCGGATATGGCCTACCTGACACGTATGTTCGGCGAGCGGGCCAAGCAATTCAGCAAAATGCCCGGTGTGTTCTCGACGCACGGGGTGATTGACGCATTCGAAAATATTGGCACGTCGGCGGACGAAACCCGGTATCGCGTCACGCTCGTGCCGAAAATCGCAGAACTCGCGCGCGCGCGAAAATGCAGATTGTTTCAAAAACAATCTGTTATTGAAATAATCACGGATTGTCTACGCCACTACGGCTATCGCTTGGGCGTGGACTTCGACTTCCAGAAGCTGCGCGGCAAGTACAAGCGGCACGAGTATATCACTCAGTATCACGAATCGACTTTCGCATTCATCCAAAGACTGTGTGCCGAAGAGGGGGTTTGGTTCCGGTTCGAGCAAAAACACGACCGCGCCGTCATCATATTTGGCGATGATCTGGATGCCTACGCGCGCAAGAAGCGGATCATTCCGTTTCGCCTCTATTCGGGCCTTGAGAGCGCCGGTGCGGAGTCGATTCGTTCGCTCAGAACCATCACCAGGCGCGTACCCGAAGCGATCCAGTTGAACGATTATAACCATCGGCAGGCGGATGTGTCGCCGCTGGTGGAAGAGAATGCCGCGCCTGCGGACAAGACCACGGACGGTGTCGATAACCACTGGGGCGAGCACTATGAAACCCGCGAAGAGGGTAAGGCGATCGCACGTCGGCGCCATGAAGAGCATCTCGCTACACAGATCACCTTCCGGGCACGGGGTAATCCGTTCTCGCTCGAAGCGGGTGAGGCAGTCAATCTGGACGTGAATCCGAAGGATGCGCCGCACGGGCTTCTGGTGACATCGATCCGTTTTGGTGGCGGTCGACGCACGTCGTACTGGTGCGCGTTCCGGGCGATTCCGGCGGACCGGAGATGGCGCACGAGCATCGACTCGGTCGCGAAACCGAAAATCGAAGGCATCCTGCCAGCGCGAATCGATTCGCCGGGAAAATACACCTATGGCTATGTGACCGAGAAGGGCCTGTACGTCACGGCGATGCCGTTCGATCTGGACGAGTGGAGTCCGGGTGGGCGCAGCCGCGCGATCCGCATGATGAGGCCGTATGCGGGGTCGAACTACGGGCATCATTTCCCGCTGATCGATGGGACCGAGGTCGCACTGATTTTTACAAATCAAGATCCGAATCGCCCGGTGATCGCCGGCTCACTTCATGACAGCCTGAATCCGGATCTGGTCAACAACCTCAACAACACGCGAAATCTTATCCGCTCGGCCGCGCTCAACGAGATGCGCATGGAGGATAAGCGCGGTTATGAGCACATCCATCTTACTACGCCGTATCAGACCAGTGAGCTGAATCTGGGGCACATGGTCGATGGGGATCGCAAGGAGCGGGGAAAAGGGGCGGAGCTGCGCAGCGATGAGCACATAGCGCTGAGAGGAGGTAAAGGCGTCTTCATATCTGCAGACGCGCAGTATGCGGCGCAGGGAGCGCAACTTGACATGCAACCTGCGCAAGGGTTGCTTCAACAGGCCCTACAGCAGATGGAGTCGCTCGCCGGCGCGGCAGCGGCGGCGCAGGCCATCGCGGCGGACTACGAGAAGCAGAAGACTCTGCTCGATGGCACCCTCACAGAACTCAAGAAATCCGGCGTGCTCGTGAGCGCTCCCGCAGGCATAGGCCTGGTATCGGGCGATCACCTGCAACTGAGTGCGGACCAGAACATCATCGCGACAGCGGGAGGAAACGCAGACATCGGCGTGCTAAAGCGCTTTACGGTTGCAGCTGGCGAGGCGATTTCAATCTTCGCGCAGAAGCTCGGCCTGAAGCTTTTCGCCAAGGGCAAGGTCGAAGTCCGTGCGCTGGACGACGAAATGGCGCTGGCCGCGCTCAAGGACTTGACCATCACAAGCGTTGACGGCCGGTTGGTGTTGTCGGCTTCGAAGGAGGTGTGGATCGGCGCAGGCGGCTCGTACATCAAGATCAACGCCAACAGCATCGAAAACGGAACCCCAGGCGACATTCTTGAGAAATGCGCTTCATGGGACAAGCCTGGCGCGTCGTCGATGCGCTTGCCAGCCCCGCAATTGACCTCAGGCGATCTGAAGGGTTGCGCGTGGCGATCGGCTGCAGCTTCAGCTGAAAGCGCATCCAGTGTCGCATTGGACTGAGGTTCGCACATGACATTCGCCTCATCCAAAACTCAAATTGCTGACCCGATGCCGGGGACCAATCCGGCCGACAAAGTAGTCGATGCATTGCGGCAACATCACCGGGAGCATCCGGGCGATCACTGCTATCTGGTGATCGACCCGTCTTTGCGGATACTGGAGGACCGGCCAGATGACGGCGTGTTTTTTAGCCGAATGACGGCTCATCCGGTTCCGATAGAGCACGGTGCCTTTCCGTCCGAACACCGTCCGAAACTGCTTGAGATCGACTTGTCCGATCCGCTTGGGGTCGCATTATTGCGCGAAGCCGTTCGCATCGCGTTCGCGGACCGAAACCCTGCCGAGCTCGCGCGTGGCCACGGTCAGCGCGTCGGCGGATGGTTGTTCAGCGGCGCACCAATCGACGATATTGTGGCTCACTGGTCCGCTGTCCTCCTGCAACGCGACGAGCGGGGCCAACAGCGCGTGTTGCGGTTCTATGATTCTCGGGCGTTGAGCTTGATGTGGCCGGTACTCGACGCGCAGCAGCAGCGAACCCTGCTCGGCCCTGTGCAGGCCTGGTTCGCACTGGATGCGAGCGCCAATCTCGTCACCTATACCGCGAAAGGGGCGATGCAGCCCCGCCTTGATCTTTCTGATGATCAGTGGCGTGTGTTGCACCGGCAGAGTCACGTCAATCGGGCGCTGAGTCTCTTCATGCACGACGTGGACCGTCAGCCGTCCGAGAGCGAAGTCGCCGCTGCGCAAGTCGCAGCAGCACGCGCGGACTATCTCGGGCTGTCAGATCGCGACGACATTGTGAAGTTTGTTGGATACGCATTGTCATGGCATCCCAAGTTCTACGAACATCCGGTTGTCGACGCCGCCTTCAAGGCGCTCGCTAAAGATGCGCTGCACTGCGCGGTCGTTGATGAGTTTGATGCTGGACTAATCGATGACGTTCAAAGCGGTCGTTGGCTTAAGCAAACAGCGTAGCCCCGCAACGCTCCGCGTCGAAAATAACACTCAAAATAAAACAGACTTCACATGGCAATCGATAACAGCGCCTCGTGCGACAACTGCAAGAAGGCGGGGCTACCCATCCTCCCCGTGCGTTACACCGTGGTACCGAAGGTCGTTTCTGCACATCTTCCGAGCGGAATCAGTGGCGAACAGGTGAACAGCGTCAAGCTGACCGAGCACAACTATGCGCTACGCACTTTGCGTGAGGGTTGGCTCTATTTGTTTTACGCCAAGGGAGCGCGTGGTCGAAATTATTGGGAAGCGTATAAGGTGACCGAAGATGGCCGGATCTGGAAGCAGTCCCTTCCGCTGCCCGCCACGCCGGTCACGCACCCGTCCTGTGCGAAGGCTGGCGTTGCGGTCCCGATGGAAATCATCGCGATCGAGCAACCGGAAAAATGCGGCGAAGTGTTCATTGCGTTCTCGGAACATAGCTGGCACAAGGAGACCTTCAAGCGCTACGCACAGGATGAAAAGCTTCGCCGGCAACGCATGCAATGCATCGAACCTGCGAAGTGGGCGGCCGGAGGAACGAACACGCATGCGGTGACCGCGACGCAGCAAAGCATCGACCAGGTCATCGAATATATGCCGGGTTTGGATTCGAAGCTGTTGAATCCGGGGCAGATAAAGAACCTGAGCAAAGAAGATGGCACGTACGACACGAAGTTGATCAGGCGCGAGGCCACACGCTATCCGCTCAAGATTCGGCAGGCTACACCGGCATCGGCGAGCAAGCAGCTTGTCGACGTAATGAACGACGTCGGCAAGAACAAAGGGGCGCAACCTCACCCGCCGATGTTGCTGGCCTTGTGGGATGCGGTTGGAAACGCGCATGAGCTGAACGGCTTTCGCAATGATGCGATGAGCATGTTGGACGTGTACGTTCGCGAGCGTGCGCAGCAGGTAGATGCGATGCAATCGATCGACTCAGCGGAGATCGCGGTGCGCAATGGTGCAGTGGCCTCCAAAAGTGCGATGCGATCCGCTATGGCTGGTGCCGTCGAAAGCATGAAGCGAAGCGGCGGCGGGCTGGGGTCGGACGGCTTCCTGATGCCTTCGATGAGCGATGACGATTACAAGGCAATCGATCAGGCTGCAAATAAGGCCGGTGAGATCAGTCCGGCCGAAGCGAAGCTAATTGGCGAAGCGAAGTGGAACAGCGAATATCTGCCCAAGCTGAATCTGGGCAAACTTATGGCGTTTCGACCGTGGTTTGCGTCTGTGCAAGGCGCGATAACCAACATACAGGCAAATCGCGCGCCGGACGTGGGAGCCTGGTTAAAAGCTCCCTTGTTCATTGCGACGCTCAACGACTATCACGATGATAATTTGGCCTGTGGCATAGCGTTCGCGGCAGTGATCGCCGAGGCGGTGACCGGTCTAGGATCAGAGGCGAAGGGCGAGCAGATTCTGTTTGATTTGGTCAACAACATGGACCCGACGCAGCCCGAGAGTGTGGTTTGGCGCGCCTTTGCATCGAACCAGAAAAAGCCGAAGGATGAGTTAAAGGAAGTATTAGAGGCCGCGACGAAGTACAAGGAGACTCCGTGGCAGACCTTTACGGGTGGCTTGGATTCGATCGGGATCTACCTCGATAAGCTGAAGTCGTTCACGGATTTCCGGGACAAGATGGGTGAGGTGACCGAGCATGAATTTCCGGTGTCTGGAACGGAAAGAGCATTAAAAGCGATGAAGGTTGATCGCTTGGTCATGGTGATTGCCACGCCGTTGTTCAAATGGACGGGACTGGGTAAGTTCAGCGATTGCACAGGTGCGTTCATGATTCGTGGGGCGTTAATGATGCACGCGGGCATTGCGCGCGCCGACGCAATTGGGTTGGTGAAGCAGTCGGCGAGGACCGAGCTTGTGTTGAGCAATAAATTGCGAGCCGAGTTCTTAGCATTGCGTCTTCAGGGCGTGAAGGCCGGCGAGGCTTATACGAAAGCTTTGATGAACGTTGCGGATGCCGAAGAAGGCAAGTTGCTGCGTGCCAAGTGGAACGCTGTTCGTCTCACACCCCAAGGCGATGCGGCGGCCACAGGAATGCGACTGGCGGGAACGCTTGCCATTATCGAATTGTTCTCTTTCGGTTCGATTCTGGCGAAGGAGAATAAGTCAGGCGAAGACTATGCGCTGCTCGTCGCCAGTGGGTTTTCGTCAACCTCTGCCTGCTTGCAGTTGCCGATGAAGGCGATGGCGACAATGGCGAAGGATGCGGCGGGCACGCTGGCGAATTTGAAGGCTATCACCGGCTACTGTAGTGGCGCTTCTTCGATGATCGGGGCAGTGCTTGATTTTCGTAAAGCAGTTCTTACTGGTAAGAAGGGGGACGTCAAGATCGCTCTCGCTTACTTTGTGAAGTCGGCGTTAGGTGCGGGAGCAGCCAGTGCGAATCTTCTGACCGCTTTGACGTCGTCCGCACCCATGATTGCACGTGCGACTGGCGGAAAGGGCTTGGTATGGCTCGGGAAGGCGAATGCAGGAATGGCTGGGGCGACAGCCCGGACGGCTGAGCTAGCTCGTGCAACAGAAGCCGGAGTTAGTGCCGCTGCTCGTCGAGAAGCAGCCGATCTCGCGGGCAAGGCCGCAGTCGGAGCCGTTGCCGAAGAGGTGGGAATTGTCGTAGGCGAACGGGGCGCATTGCTGTTATTGGGCAGAGCAGTTTTGTTCTTGGCAGGGTGGGAGGTTGCGGTCGTTCTCATGGTGATCCAATTCTTGGTCTGGTATTTTTCCGATAATGATTTACAAACATGGCTAGAAAAATGTTGGTTTGGAAAGTCGCCAAACAACCCGTTGTGGGACTCGAGCCAGCAGCGAGCAGAATTTGATAAAGCTCTTGCTGCAACCGGACTTAAGTCCGAAGAGGTCACTCAGTGAATTCAAGAAAAAATCAATCTGCACCTACCCAATTACTACGGGGAAAAATTCAGAATCTACGCAAAGAGCGCCGTAGTCGTGATTTCTTCTTCACCGATTCGGATCGTGCGCGAATGGGCGCGACCGCGATAGCGGTCGGCCTTGCTGGATTGGGAGGAATTGCAACAGGGCTAAGCGGTGTCGCACTTGACACGACAGAGGAGGCTGACCTATTGGAGTTCGATTTAGAAGGCCAGAGAGTACGGGCTTGGGTGTGGGTGTCAGTATTTAAAGACGGTGACGAGGTCGAAGTCGTTGCTGAGCGAGGAGCCACGGAATGGCAAGCCTTCGGAGTCCGGCGCATCAATGACGGTATCGTGGCGTTGCACCCGCATTGCAGTAGAGGGCGCTACGCACACTATAAAAAATCGGCAAAGCTATTTTTTAAAGTTATGGCAATTTTTTTCACGGCATTCTACGCGATGGGCCTCGTGGTTTGTCTCTTCCAGTCTTTAACTTGGTCGGAATGGAAGGGTCTATTGCCCATTTTTTTGGGAGGTACACTAATATCGATGGGCATATACGGAGTAATCGCCTATCGAATCGCTTCGAAGTTCATGGGCTTTGTCCGGCTAGCGGAAGGTATATTCGAAGGTTTCGGCTGGAAAGATGTCAGAAACATAGACCTCCCGGCTATGACGATGAAGAGCAAGCAACCCGGCGAACCGGGTCCGCTGGGCATCCTATATTTCCGCTACAACGAAGTCAGCGGAGATAGACGTTGAACTCGAAGACTTGCGAACTACCATCGACGCAATTGCTGCGCGGTCATATGCAAAACAAAACTTGCGGAAGGAGCGCAAAGCGCAGGATTTTTTCTTCACGGAGGCTGATCACGTGAAGATGGGCGTCACAGCCGTGGCTGCAGGGCTCGCAGGTTTGGGTGGAATTGCCACCGGGCTTAGCGCTGCGGCGCTGGACACTACGGAGGAAGCTGATCTTTTGTCCTTTGATCTCGATGGTCGACAAGTTCGCGCATGGGTATGGACGTCCGTGTTCAGAGAAGGAGATGAAGTTGAAGTTGTTGCTGAGCGGTCCGATGAAGGATGGCGGGGCTACGGTATACGTCGCGTTGCTGATGGGATCGTTGCCCTACATCCACATTGCAGCCGAGGGCGTTACGCGCACTATAAGAAATCCTTCGCTTTATTTTTTAAAGTCATCGCGATCTTCTTCATGGCGTTTTACACGATGGGTTTCATAGTCGGGCTATGCAAATCGATGACTCTAACGGATGTGAAAGTCATCTTCCCGCCTCTGTTGGCGGCATCATTGACTGCCGCAGCGATCTACGGTGTGATCGCATATCGAATCGCTTGGAAGTTCATGGGCTTTGTCCGGCTAGCAGAAGGAATATTCGAAGGCTTTGGATGGAGAGACGTTAAGAACATCGATCTCCCGGCAATAACCAAAAGGACCAAGCAACAGGGCGAACCGGGCCCGCTCGGTGTCTTGTATTTCCGTTACAACGGAAGTTGAATTCAGGACGATGACACTTCCACGTGCCATTGCTCAAAAATGGCTTTTATTCCCTTAAATCTCTGAGAGAAAGGCTCCAATGATCAATCTAATTCGACTCGGCGACGCAACCGATCACGGCGGCAAAGTCATCACCGCATCGGAGACGATGCGCATGGACGGTCGATACGTCGCCCGCAAGGGCGACCAAGTGACATGCCCGAAGCACCCCGAGATCAATCCCAATCTGATCATCGATGGCGACGAGAGTATGACCGACGATGGCGTGCCGCTTGCACGTCACGGATACCGAGCCATGTGCGGTTGCCGTCTGATCTCAAGCCTGATCTGAGCCCACTCGATGTCGGTCGTGCTTCCTCCTGCGGAATCTTCTGAGCCGCGCCCAAATCCACCGCGACCGGTCGTCTGGCTGGTCGCGCTGGTCGTTACGCTGATTGCCGGTGGGGCGACTGCCTTGCTGACGTGGCCGAAGGGGGAACCTACCGGTACAGCTTGGTTCTGGATTCGCCTGTTCGTCATTCCACCGTTGTCATGGGGGCTCGCGTTTGGTCTTCGGCTGTTTTACCGCGAACAGGAAAACGATCGTATCGAGGCCGAGAACGAGGCGCTGCAAGAAGCCTATGAAACGGCATTGCAGTTTGCCAGCGAGCCGCTGGCGGTCAATGGTGTTGCCTATCTAACAGGCCTCGGAACGAAGGAACTGGCCAGGAAGCTGGCCGACGGTTCGATAACCCTGACAGCGCAAACTACTCGCAGCGGCGTAGAAGGCATACGCCATTCCGCGCTTACGTTGGAGAAAGAATCGATTCCGAAAGAAAACGACGAGCACAAGGATGACGATCCGGAAACGAGACGTTATCGAAACTGTTTTGATGCGTTGATCGCTGCCATCGCACCCACAGTCAAAGTGATCGCGTTCGATATCCCTTTTGGCGTGCGATTGCAGTTACCAGACGAGACGAAGCGCGATCATCTGCGCCAGGTGTGGCAAACCTGCTGGGACAAGAGCGGCTTGCGACGAACGCAAGCTGTCTTGACGGAGTCGTCGCAGGGTGTCATGTCGCTGGACGAGTGGCTTGATATCAAAGGCGGTCCGCGGCTCGAGAAGGCGCTTCTATTTGTCAGCGTGCAGCTTCACGAAACACCGCCGCAAAACAGTGCGGAAGTCGCGGTGGCACTGATCCTAAGTTGGTTGCCGCTCGCACAACGTCGGCGTTTACCAATCGTGGCGCACGTACATCGCCCGGTCGAAGCAATCTCAAATGACGTTTCGGCGTCGATAACGACCGCGCTGCAATGGGGGCGAGCGGAGGGTAAGGAAGTCGAGGATCTCTGGCAGTCCGGCGTCGAGCGCGCTGAGAAGGATGCCATCAGCCAATGCATGTCCGATCTTGCGATCGGTGTTTCGGCAACGCCAAACTTCTCAGGCTTACACAACATCGATGCCGCGTTGGGCTGTCCTGGCAGCAGCGCCGGATGGATGGCGCTTGCGCTTGGTGTCGAGCAAGCGTCCGGTAGAAAAAAAGCGCAATTGATCGCGTGGCGTGAAGCAAGCCTCAGGTTTTTGGTCGTGCAGCCAGTTGCTCAAAAGGAAAAGACGGTAGAGGAATGAAGTTGAGCAAGAAGATTTCGGGGTATTGGGTACTTGTCGGAGTGGCGACAGCATGTGCGGCGCTGTTCGCCTGGTTTAATGGTGCGGATATCGATCCTTCGCCTCAGCGTCGAATTTTTGTAGTTTGCCTGTTGGGCCTGATCGCGCTCGGATGGCGTGCGCCGCTTGCTGGATCATGGCGTTGGAGGGTACGTCGCGACAAGAAGGCGGATGCAAGTGACTTCGAGCGCGATGCGCAGGCGCGCGTGACCAATCCTGATGCCCCGAATGAGAGTCGCGCGACAACCCAGCGGCATTCATTGCAAACGACGTTGGTTGAGCAATATGGCTGGCGTTGGCGTTATCGCTGCCGTTGGCTCCTGGTGGTCGGGGAGGAGCCGCTGGTCAAGAATTTCGCGCCAGAACTCGTGAAGGAGGGGTTCTCCATCAGCGGTGAGACGGTGCTGTTGTACGCGAAGCAAAACGGCAAAACGCTCGATGCGGATTGGCTTGGCCAGATTCGCCGGTTGCGCCATCGTCGACCGGTCGATGCGACCGTCGCGTTGGCGAATCGTTCGAGCACAGCGAATGCATCGTTCAATTCCGAAGCGTTGTCGCTGAGTCTGGCGCGTCAGTCGCAGGCGCTCAGATGGGTTGCGCCGGTGTATCTGGTCGATTGCTCAGAAGTTGCCAAACACCATTCGGAGACGGACGAGGCGATCGGGTTCCTATGGGCGAACGTGTCGGCCATGCCAGGCAATATCGGGGCTGCGCTGCTCGATTTGGCGCATCGACTGGCCGATGAAGGCGTCGCACGACTTGTGCGGAATCGGAGAGATCGATTCGCAGGAGAGCTTTCGCAGCATATTGCGAAAATGCACGGTGCGTTATCTGATCTTGTGGCGCGGGTGAATAGGTCTCATAGCGCTCTGAATGCGGTGCATGGCCTGTTATTTGCGCCGAATTCCCAATGCACGACAACGGAACGCGTGCGGCAGGCCGACGAGGAGGAAGAGGAGACTCGACCTATATGGGAAACCATCGCGGATCACAGCCGCAAGGTTCACGGCCGGCGAGTAGGTTTTTCGCTTTCGACGACGGTGGCATGGTTCACCATCGCAATAAGCGCGCTTTGGCTGCTCGGCACGGTGATTTCTGGAGTGTTGAACCGAGCGGCGATGCAAGAGGCGGCGGCGACGCTGACCAAGCTTTCGTCCGTGCAGGACCCGACGCAGGCGCTGCTCGCACTCGATGCTTTGAATAAGCAGATTGACACGCTCGAAATCCATCGCAACGAAGGCGCTCCGTGGTTCGCCCGTTTCGGCCTGAATCATGATGCCGCGCTGCTGGACGCTTTGCGTCCTGGCTATCAGGGCGCCGTTTCGCGCGTGCTGATCGCGCCGATTCAAGGCAAGCTCGAAGAGCGTCTCAACCAACTCGCGTCACTCTCCGACGCCGAGATCGCCAGCGGCGGCAACGCGCAAGTGCAGGCGGCCTACGACACGCTCAAGACGTATCTGATGCTTGCGCACCCCGAGCGCGTCGACGCCGCATTCCTTACCGCACAATTGCTGGCGACCAACGCCCCGACGCATCCCAACAATTCGTCGGTGACGCCCGGCACATGGGAAGACTTGCGCCAACATGCGATTGCCTTCTATACGGGTCATCTGAAACGTAACGCGGCACCGGCCATCACGCCGGACGTATCCCTTGTTGCCTCGACGCGCCAGACGATCATCGGCGTGCGCGGGATCCAGAACTCGACCGATGCGATCTACCAGCAGATCATCGAGGAAGCGAAGCCGAAGTATCCGCCGATCAGCTTGGCGACCTTGCTGGGCGATCATCCGAGCCGCGGCCTTTTCAATACGACCGCTACGGTTTCAGGCGTGTTCACGCGTGCGGCATGGGACGAACGCATCCCGAAGGCGATCGATGAAGCGAGCGAGCAGCGCACGGTCACGGGCGACTGGGTACTGTCGGACGCCAAGATCGGCAACACCGCGCCGTCCGCGCTCAAGACCGAGTTGCGCCAGCGCTACTTCGACGATTACGCCCGTGCGTGGAGCCAGTTCCTGAACAGCATCCGCTGGCAGAACGCACCGTCGCTCTCGGGCACGGTCGACCAGTTGACACTGCTGGGCGATCCGCAACGCTCGCCGCTGGTGGCGCTGATGAACGCGATCGTCTATCAGGCGAGCGCCGGCGCTTCGACGCAATCGCTGTCGGATAACCTGATCGCGAAGGCACAGCAGTGGGCCGGCAAGGACGAGCAGGACCCGTCCAGACAGACGCAGCCGGCGATCGCGCCATTAGCGGCGGCCTTCGGCCCGATCCTGCGCCTGACCGGGAGCGACCTCGCGACCAACGCACCGGTCAATGCGAAGGGGACGCCCCAGATAGTCGGCGACCTCAGCCTGCCACGTTACCTTGAGCGCGTGACCGCCATGCGTCTGAAGACTCAGCAGATGATGGCCAGCGCCGATCCGGACGCGATGTCGCGCATCGCCGCGCAAGCGATGCTTCAGGGCAAGACCTCCGACATTGCCGACAGCCGCGACTATGCGAGCCGCCTCGCCGCAAGCCTCGGCGAACAGTGGTCCGGATTCGGGCACCTGTTCGAAGCGCCGCTCGACCAGACGTGGCAGGTGGTGGTGCAACCTGCTTCAGCGAGCCTGAACGACATCTGGCGCAATTCGATCCTCGCCGACTGGAATCGCGCCTTTGGCGGACGCTATCCGTTCGCCGACTCGGACAACGATGCTTCTTTGCCCGACATGGCGCGCTTCATGCGGCTCGATAACGGCGTGATTGCGAGATTCGTCGCCACGCAACTTGCCGGCGTCATCGAACTACAAGGCGATCGCTGGGTTGCGGCACAGGGCGCCAATCAGGGCACGCTTACGCTGGATCCTGCATTCCTTGCCGCGCTCAATAAGCTCACGCACGTCTCGACCGTCCTGTTCCCCTCTGGCGACGCCCGCGTGCGTTTCGAACTTCGCGGCGTGCCCACGCCCGGCATCACGGACCTGAAGCTCATCGCGTCGGGCCAGCAGCTGCACTATTTCAACCAGATGGAACAGTGGGTGCCGTTCGAATGGCCGGGTCAGGCGCTCGACAACCAGGCGCAGTTGCAGTGGGAAACCGATGAAGGCGGTTTGCGCTCGACGATGTATGCGCAAGGACGCTTCGCACTGATTCGCCTGCTGGAGCGCGCGAAAGCCGAACAGCAGGACAACGCGCGCTATCTGCTGTCGTGGACGCCGGATCAGAGCTTGGGTGTCCCGCTGTCGGTACAACTGCGCGCCGAAGCCGGTGCCGGTCCGCTCGACGTGCTGCAGTTGCGCCACTTCGCGTTGCCCACGCGCATTTTCGTGACGAGCGTGGCGAAAGATGGATCGAAGCTTTCGGGACCGACACCGCCGCCCCTGCCACCGGGCGCCATCGCCTCCGCACAAAAACTCGGCGTGCCGCTGCCGGTGATGAAGTGACGCGCGCGCGTCACCATGAGAATCCAATCTGAATGAAGAACGATAAAACGCCCGACGTCGAACAGCATGCCGACCCGCATCCCGATCCGGTTCTCCGCTACTACGAAGCCGAGATGCGCTATCTGCGCGAGGCGGGGCGCGAGTTCGCACGCGCGCATCCGGACCGGGCGCGCATGCTCAATCTCGATCGCGTCGGCGACCGCGATCCTTACGTCGAACGCCTCTAGAAGGCTTCGCATTTCTCACCGGACGCCTCCAACAGAAACTCGACGACGAATTGCCCGAGCTGACCGAGGGGCTCGTGAGCCTGCTGTGGCCGCACTACCTGCGCATGATTCCGTCGCTGTCGGTCGTGGAGTTGACCCCGCTTGGCGAAAAGCATCAGCGCACCGAGCACGTACCGGCAGGCGTGGCCGTGCGCTCCGCACCGATTCCGGCTGGCAACGACTCGGGTAGCGGCGCCACACAAAAGACCGTCCAGTGCCTGTACCGAACCACGCAGCCCGTCGAATTGCACCCGCTGCGCCTGCTGCAGGCCGGACCCACCGTGCGTCACGACGGCCGCTCGGTGATCCGTCTCGCCTTCGAACTGGATCATTCGGCGAACCGCAAGGAAACGGATCTGTCGCGCCTGCGCTTGTATCTGAACGCGGACTTGCCGACCGCCTTCGCGATGCACCTGGCGCTCACGCGTCAAATCCACACGATCGAATGGCGCGTGCCTGAAATTCGCGACGGTGAAGCGTTGCCGCTCGCGGGCGTCACCATCGAACCTGCGGGTTTCTCACCCGAGGAACGCCTGTGGCCGAAGTCAGATGCCGCGTTCTCCGGCTATCAGTTGCTGCTCGAATACTTCACGTTCCGCGAGAAGTTTCTCTTCGTCGATCTGTGCGGATTCGACGTCGAGAAGCTTCCCGAGAACTCGACGCGCTTCGAACTGGAAATCGTGCTCGAACATCCGTATCCCTCCGATCAGCGTTTCAACAGGGACAACGTGCGGCTCTTCTGCACGCCAGTCATCAACCTGTTCGAGCTCGATGCGGAGCCGGTCGTCATCGATCATCACGAGACGGAATATCGGGTGGTGCCGGCGGGCTATCAGGGTGAGCACGTCGAAACCTATTCAGTCGATGCGGTCGAAGCCTTCGATCACGAAAGCTCCGAGCGCTACGAGTACGTGCCGTTCGCGACCTTCCGCCATCGCGGTGGGATGATGCGCCATGAAGCGCCCGAGCGCTATTTCCATACGCGCGTGCGGCCTGGCATGGACGGCTTGCATGAGACGTGGGTAATCTTCGGCGGCCACGCGTGGGAGACGATGCAGGATTTGCCGGAGGAAAGCGTGTCGCTGCACGTGACGGGCACCAACGGCATGCTGCCGCGCAAGGGCTTGCGGGAAGCACGTCTGGACGAACTCGCGGAAAGTACGCCGAATGTCGCGGGCGTGCGCAATCTCATCGCGCCGACCTTGCCGCTGTATCCGCCCACGGGCGACCGCTTCCAGTGGCGCGTCCTGTCACATCTCGCGCCCAACTTCCTGTCGATGATGAACGCGGAGGTGCTGCGCGGCGCGCTCGCACTCTACGACTGGACCAACGATGAACTGAATCGCCGGCGTCTGGCGGGGATTCTGTGGGTGTCGGAAGAGCTGCTCGAAGAGGTGACGGGCGGCGCGGTGGAGCGGGGCGTGTTGATCGAAGTGACGCTCGACTCGCAGGCCTTCTCCGGCGATGGCGACGTGATGTTGTTCGGCGAATTGCTGCATCGCTTTTTCGAACAATACGCAGAGATCAACCTGTTCACGGAGCTGGCGATCGTGAGTCTGCCGTCGAAAACGCGCATCGAATGGCCGCGCAGCAAGACGTGGCGGGCGCCGCTATGAGCGCACGCGAATTGGCGAACGTGGAACCGTTGGTCGTAGCGCTCCTCGCACGTGCACCGAAGATGAGCTTCATGCAGCTCTGCCGGCTGCTGGAAGCGGGGATGCCTGAGCGCGCGGGCTTCGGTGAGCGCGACACACCCGAACAAGAGCCGGTGCGCTTCCGCTCGCGCGCCCGTATGGGTTTTCCGGCGGGCGAGATCGCGGGCGTCGAATATGCCGATATCGACGATGATCCTTATGCCACGTCCCAGCCGCCGACGATCCGCACGACCTTCATGGGTCTGTACGGCGTCGATGCGGCGATGCCTAGCCACTATCTGGACGACGTCGCCCAGCGCGAGGAAGGACACGAAGCGGTCGAAGCGTTTCTCGATCAATTTCACCACCGGTTCGTGACGCTGCTGTACCGGGCGTGGAAGAAGTATCGCTATCCGGAGCGTTTTCGATACGGCGGCACCGATGCGCAGTCGAAGAATCTGCTGTGTCTGATCGGCTTTGGCTGGGGTAACAAGCCAGCACGCGCAGGACTGCCCGATGCGCGCACGCTGGCGCTGCTGGGTCTCATGATCCAGCGCACGCGCACACCGGAAGGGCTGGCGGGTGTGATTGCGCTCGGCGCACCGGGCGTGGAAGTGAAAGTCGATGAATTCTGGCCGGTTGCGAAGCGCGCCGGGCAGCAACAGCCGCTCACGACGAAGGGAACGGTTGCGAAAGGCCGTGGACTCGGCGGTGGCTACGTGCTGGGCAAGCGCCTGCCATATCGCAGCCGTGCGGTGCGCGTGACGCTGCAGCCACAGGACGCGCAGCAAGCACGCGATCTGCTGCCGGGCGGTTGGCTGCATCGCGACGTAAAAGCGCTCGTGGGGCTCTACATGGGCGTGAAGGCGGACGTGCATCTGCGCATGCAAATGTCCTCGCGCTTCGCGCCTACGCCGTCGGTGGGCGAGAAACGCACGGATGTCGCGCCGCGTTTGGGCTGGACCGTTGTGCTGCCGGCGCAGCAGGAGCGTGCCATCACAGTGGAACTGGGCGTGTGCGAAGCGTTTCCGATGCCTCAGCCCAATCCATATATGCAGCAGCACGCCGCGTGAGTAAAGGGAGAAACGATGCTCATTCGATATAGCGCGGTGCTGGCGTTACTGTTGTCAGGGTGCGGCGCATGGCAGGCCGTCTCCGATAGCACGTCGAATGCCTACGATACGGTGTTCCACAACCGCGGAAGAACGGTCAACGTCGATCTGGGCGCAAACGCTGGGTTGAATCGGGACAGCGCGGGCCGCTCGAACTCGGTTGCCGTGCGCGTCTATCAGTTGAAGGATCGTAAGCGCTTTGACGGCGCCTCCTACGGTGATCTGATTGTCAAGGACGCGCCTGTGCTTAACGAGGATTTACAGGCGAGCATGGCGGTCGTGGTGAACCCCGGTGGCGCGGCAAACCTCTCGCAACCAATGATGAAGGACACGAAGTACGTGGCGATTGCGGCGTTTTTTCAAAACCCGGACAAGACGGGAACATGGAAGCAGGTCATCAAGAGCGAGTCACTGTCGGCAGACGAACCGCTCAAGCTGGCGCTGGTGGATAAAGCGCTGTCGATCACCGACGACACCAAGGCACGTAGAAAATGAGCGGCGCTGGACAGTTGGAAGCCAATCGCTATCTGATCAAGCTGCATGAGGGTGCGGCTAAACTGGGTTGGCGGTGCGTGTCGGAAGTGTGGGCAGGCAGCAGCGCGCGCTATCTGTTCGAATGTGCGAAAGGGCATCGCTTTGAGCGTGGCGCTAACGCCTTCTACGGCAGACCGCACTGCATGGAGTGTGAGGCTGAGGAGATCCGCTCGCGTTGTATGACCAACATAGAAGCGCACGGTGGCACGCTGCTGGGCGTCTTCACGGGACTTCGTGATCGCCGTCGGGTGCGTTGTGCGCAGGGGCATGAGTGGGCGCCGACAGGAGCAAGCCTTTGCCTGGGTCATTGGTGCATGCGATGCAAGGCCGAAGCTGACGGACGGCGCGCATTGCGCAGCGATGGTCTGGAGCGGCTGCATGCAGTCGCCGCCGCTAAAGGCGTGCGGTGCCTGGCCGATGAGTACACGGGAAGCCGTCACTTATATCCTTTCGAGTGCGATTGCGACCATCGGTGGACCGCGCGAGGCGATGCCGTCCTGAGCGAAACGCTATCGTGCTCGCGTTGCCAGAATATGCGCGTAGCCGCGAATTTGGAACCCAATCCCTATCTGGCCAGGCTGCACGATCATGCGACTAAGCTCGGTTGGCGGTGCCTGTCGCAAGAGTGGGCGGGCAGTAACGCGCGCTATTTGTTCGAATGTGCGAAGGGGCATCGTTTCGAGCGCGGCATTACTTTCCTCTATCGCAGATCACACTGCATGGAGTGTGAAGCCGAGGATATCCGCTCGCGTTGCTACACAAACATTGCCGCGCACGGCGGCACGCTGCTATTGAGTTTTACTAAATCCATGACAACCGATTCTCGGCTTGAGCGTTATACGATCATCGCCTTGATGAGGGATGAG
>NZ_FCOF02000015.1 GCF_001544755.2 Caballeronia catudaia
CGCGATCTTCGCGAGCGAACCGCCGAATTTGCCTACCGCCGTACGCGCGGCCGATACGATCACTACGTCAGTCATTTCAGTTTCCTTTTGGCATCGAATGTTAATGCGGCTTCAGACCGGCATCGTGCGCTCTCACGCACGATCACACGCCGTTCAGAAGTCACGTTCCAGAACGTAGCGGCCGGGTGCAGCCTCGATCACCGGATACTTCTTCGATCCCTGCGATGCGCCCGGCTTGACCTGCTCGCCCGCATTCTCCGCGAGCCACTTCGACCAGGTCGGCCACCAGCTTCCGGGATGCTCCGCCGCGGCGTCGAACCATGCGTCGGGATTGTCGGGCAGGCGCTCGTCGGCGCTGTCGATCATCCAGAAGCTGCGCTTGTTCTTCGACGGCGGATTGATCACGCCCGCGATATGACCCGACGCGCCCAGCACGAATTTCTGCGGGCCCGTGAGAATCGGCGCGGATGCGTAGGCCGATTTCCACGGCACGATATGGTCCTCGCGCGAGCCGTAGATGAAGGTCGGCAGCGCGAGGCTCGACAGGTCGATCGACTCGCCGCACACGGTCAGCGCATTCGGATTCTTCAGCTTGTTCTCGAGATACGTGTTGCGCAGATACCAGACGCACATCGGGCCGGGCAGATTCGTCGAATCGCTGTTCCAGAACAGCAGATCGAAGGCCTGGGGCGTGCGTCCCTTGAGATAGTTGTCGACGACGTAGTTCCACACCAGATCGTTCGGACGCAGATACGAGAACGTGTTCGCGAACTCGACGCCGCGCATGAGGCCGGCCGGCGCGCCATTCTTGCCGCCGATCGCCTGCTCGCGCATCTGCACGTGCGCCTCGTCGACGAACACGTCGAGCACGCCCGTGTCGGAGAAGTCGAGCATCGACGTGAGCAGCGTCATCGATGCGGCCGGCTCTTCACCGCGCGCTTTGGCCACCGCGAGGGCGGTCGCGAGAACCGTCCCGCCGATGCAGAAGCCCAGCGTGTTGATCTTGTCCTCGCCGCTGATGTCCTGCACGACGCCGATCGTCTCGAGCACGCCCTCTTCGACGTAGTCGTCCCACGTCTTGTGCGCGATCGACTGATCCGCATTGCGCCACGACAGGATGAACACCTGATGCCCTTCTTCGAGCGCATAGCGCACGAGCGAGCTTTCCGGCGACAGGTCGAGGATGTAGTACTTGTTGATGCACGGCGGCACGATCAAGAGCGGTCGCGCATAGACCTTCGACGCGCGCGGCTTGTACTGGATCAGTTGCAAGAGCTCGTTCTCGTAGACGACCGAGCCTTCCGTCGACGCAATGTTCTTGCCGACGACAAAGCGCGACTCGTCCGACTGCGAAATCTTGCCGCGCTGCATGTCGTTGAGCAGATTCAGCATGCCCTGACGCAGGCTCTCGCCCTTGCTCTCGATGAGCGTCTTTTGCGCTTCGGGATTGAGTGCGAGGAAATTGCTCGGCGCGGCCGCGGCTGCCCATTGCTGCACCGTGAAGCGGATGCGCTCGCGCGTCTTCGGATCGCTCTGCACCGCGTCAGCGAGCTCCTGCAGATAGCGCGCATTGAGCAGATACCACGCGGCGGTGAACGCGTACGCGGGCGTGGATTGCCACGAGACATCGGTGAAGCGCCGGTCCTTCAGCGCCGATGGGTCGATGGCCTGCGCGCCCGCCTGCTTGAGCAATTCCGACGCATCGCGCGAGTAGTCGCTCTGCAACTGGTGAAGACGCTCGGGTGGAATCGCCGCGGTCGGAATCTTCGGCAGCGTAGGCAAGCCCTGCATCGCCGCGCCGAAGCCAGGCATGCTGCTCGCGAGCTTCGCGAATTCCGCGATGCCACCCATCTTCGTGAGATCGGGCATCTGCGGCATGGCGCCGAGCGTTGGGAATGCATTTGGGAATGCCGACGGAAACCCGTTGGGAAAACCGTTGGTGAACGCGCTGAATGCCGCGAACGGCGACGCCGCAGCGCCGGCCGCATCGCTCGCGGTATTGGCGGTGTCGGCATTCGCGCTATTTGTCTGTTGAGTGAATTTCGCCCATTGCGCGGGATCCGCGACGGAGCGCCACGCGTTCAGCCACTGATCGAACGCTTGCTGCACGCCTTGCTGTACGCCATTCGTTTCGGCAGATGAGGCTTGAGCCGAAGTGCTGTCGGCGGTACGGGAGCGGGAAGAGGAGGAAGTAGATTTGGAAGCCATACCCGCTTTTGACCTGTGAGTCTCGTAAGACCTGGATTGCTAATGCAGGCATCGCCGGGCTTTCCTGACCAGCGCGCAAGTGTTGGTGCGCCTTATGCGCGCGGCAAGAAAAAGCCTTGCTACGCCGTGCCCGATTGAATGAATTCCGGGAACATTCTTGCTCCAGGATGTCAGGCATGTCAATGCTTCGTCCCGATTTTGCCGCAGCGCGGTATTTTTTTAATTATCGTTTTCCCCCATGCGAAATATTGCATTCGCAAAGGGGTTTCGTCATAGGCAAGCAATGATTGTCGGTTAGCATCCAACACGATTGCCGACGGTCAGTCGGCGAGCCAGATCATCGCCGCCATGCGGCCGGTCACACGGTCGCGCCGATACGAATAAAAACGCGCCTTTTCGGTCACCGTGCAATGCGTGCCGCCGTGGATGCGCGCAGCGTCGACGCCCAAGTCCGCCAGGCGCAGGCGCGCAAGCGCGTAGATGTCCGCGAAGTACTTCGCCGGCGCGCCGCCCGCGGCCCTGAACGCCGCTTTCGTCGTGTCGCGGCGATCGGGCTGCGCGGCCGCGGCAAACGCATCGAGCACGTCCTCGCCGACTTCGAAAGCGGCCGGGCCGATCGCCGGCCCGAGAAACGCGTTGAGCTTGGACGCAGGCACGCACGCGAGCGCCGCGACGCGCTCGCCCGTCTTCTCGACGATGCCGCCGGCCAGCCCGCGCCAGCCCGCGTGCGCGGCACCGACCGCGCGGCCTTCGTCATCGCAGAAGAGCACCGGCAGGCAATCGGCCGTCATCACGACGCACACGACGCCCGCGCGGTCGGTCACGCTGGCGTCGGCGCGCGTGCGCTCGCCCTTCGCAAGGCGGTCGATGACCGCGTGCGCGTCCTCGACCTGGGTGCCGTGAATCTGCTCGAGCCACGCGGCATGGCGCGAGGTCGTCAAGGCGAGCGCGCGGCGGCGGTTCTCACGCACGGCGTCCGGCGCGTCGCCCGAGGAAAAACCGAGATTGAGCCCGCCCGCACCGGGCGCGCCGCCATCGAACGGCGCGACGCTCACGCCGCCCGCGCGCGTCGTGACGAACGCCCGCACGCGCGATGACGCGCTCCATTGCGGCCAGAGACAGTCCTTCGGTTGCAGATCGGCGGCATTGCTGGTCATGCTTCGTCGTCCTCGTTCTCGTCGTCTTCGTAGTCTTCGTCGTCCCAGTCCGCTTCGCCCTCGTCCATTTCGTGGGCTTGCGCGAAGTCGTCTTCGTCGAATTCGATTTCCTCGTCCTGCCCGAACCCGAGCTCCGCGGCGAGCGTCGCGATGTCTTCGGGCACGTCCGCGCGCCAATGCACGTCCTTGCCGGTCGCGGGATGGTTCAGGCCGAGCCGCCACGCGTGCAGCGCCTGACGCGCGAATCCGTTGGGCAGCGGCGTCACCGAGCGCCTGCCGCGCACGTGTCCATACACGGGATCGCCGAGCAGCGGATGCCCCGCGTGCGCGCAATGCACGCGAATCTGATGCGTGCGGCCGGTTTCCAGATCGCAGTGAATTGCGCTGACCGGCTGTCCTTGCCACGTCGTGCGGTCGATCGTCTTGAAGTGCGTGCGCGCGGGTTTCCCCGACGCGCTCTGCACGACCGCCATGCGCGTGCGCTCGCGCGGATCGCGGCCGATCGGCGCGTCGATCGTGCCTTCGTCGCGCATATTGCCCCACACGAACGCGACGTAGCGGCGCTTCACCGTGCGCGCCTGCAATTGACGCACGAGGTCGGTTTGCGCCTCGAGCGTGCGCGCGACCACCATCAGGCCGGAGGTTTCCTTGTCCAGCCGATGCACGATGCCCGCGCGCGGCAAGCCAGCGGCCGCATCGCCGTAACGATGCAAAAGACCGTTGAGCAGCGTGCCGCTCCAGTTGCCCGCCGCCGGATGCACGACCATGCCCGCGGGCTTGTTGATGACGACGAGGGTGTCGTCCTCATACACGATATGCAGCGGCACGGCTTCCGGCGCGAATGCGAGCTGCTCGGGCAGCAGGTCCGGAACCAGCCTGATCGTGGCGCCGAGCGGCACGGGCTGACGCACCTTCGCGGGCGCGCCGTCGACGAGCACGCGCCCTTCCTCGATCCAGCCCTGCATGCGGTTGCGCGAGAATTCGGGGAAAATTTTGGCGAGCACCTTGTCGAGCCGCTCGCCCGCGAGCGCATCGGGCACGCGCGCCTCGCGCGGCGCTTCGCGGCCCTCGCCGGCGGCGGAATCGGCGGACGCTGAGTCGTCGCCGGTGGCGCATCGGCTATAATCTTTGAGTTGGTCTTTGGTACGACGAGTACTTGAGCGGGTCATTTGAACGAGAATTCGGCGGCATGAAGCGGGCATGAAGCGGCAAGCCGCGCCGGAAATACAGCTAGAACAGCGAAGAATCTGCAAGAATCAGCCAGGAACAGCAAGCACTGATGCGAGCCTTCAACACCATTCATCACTCGATGCGTCAATCGATCAAGTATCTGGCGCTGGCCGCGAGCGTCGCCATCGTCACGGCCTGTCACGGCCTGCCCGAGAAGACCGACGAAACGGCAACGTGGAACAACAACAAATTATATACGGAGGCTCAGGACGCGCTGTCCGGCAGCGACTGGGGCAAGTGCGCCAAGTACTTCGAAGCGCTCGAGGGCCGCGACCCGTTCGGCCATTTCGCGCAGCAGGCGCAGATCAACGTCGCGTACTGCGACTGGAAGGACAGTGAAACGGCCGCCGCCGACCAGGCCATCGACCGTTTCATCAAGCTGCATCCGGACCATCCCGAGATCGCGTATGCGTACTATCTCAAGGGCATGATCCACTTCAACGACGACCTCGGACTCTTCGGCCGCTTCTCCGGTCAGGACATGAGCGAGCGCGATCCGAAGTCGCTGCGCGAGTCCTACGACGCGTTCAAGGTCGTCGTCGACCGGTATCCGCAAAGCAAGTACGCGCCGGACGCCGCGCAACGCATGCGCTATATCGTGAACGCACTCGCATCGCACGAAGTCCACGCGGCGGATTATTACTATCGCCGTGGCGCATATGTGGCCGCGATCAACCGCGCGCAGCTCGCGATCCGCGAGTACAGAAATGCACCGGCCACGGAAGATGCGCTGCATATCATGATGATGTCGTACGAGAAGCTCGATCAGCCGCAACTCGCCGACGACACCAAGCGCGTGCTCGCTGCGACGTTCCCGGACAGCCCATACGTAACGGGCAAGCGCCGCGCGAACGCCGACAAGCCGTGGTATCAGATCTGGTAAGTCAGGCGCAAAGAAAAAACGGCCGGTTCACATGACCGGCCGTTTTTTTGCAACCATGAATAGTTAGGATTCCGATCCTTACTCCGCCAGCTCCGTTTTCCATTTCGCCGCGTCGGTGAAAAATTCGCGCACCACATCCAGTTCGCGCGTGCGCTTGAACGGCGGCAGGCTTTGCCAGATGCGCCGGCCGTAGGGTTTATCGACGAGCCTCGTGTCGCAAATCATCAGCACGCCGCGATCCGTTTCCGCGCGAATCAGACGCCCCGCGCCCTGCTTGAGCGTGATGACCGCCTGCGGCAACTGATGCACGGCGAACGGGCTCAAGCCTTTCCTGGTGAGCGCATCGAGGCGCGCGGCGAGCACGGGATCGTCGGGCGGCGCGAATGGCAGCTTGTCGATGACGACGAGCGAAAGCGCGTCGCCCCGCACGTCGACGCCTTCCCAGAAGCTCTGACTACCCACGAGAATCGCGTTGCCGTAGGCGCGGAAACGATCGAGCAGTTCGGTGCGGCTCGCGTCGCCCTGCACGAGCAACGGATTGTCCCAGCCGCGCCGCTCGATCAGTTCCCGCAGACGCGTGGCGATGCGATCGACCGCGCGCAGCGTCGTGCACAGCACGAATACGCCGCCGCCCGCCGCTTCGATGACCGGCAGCGCCGCTTCGAACACGGCATCGGTGAACTGCGGCGACGAAGGCTGCGGCAGATTGCGCGGCACGTACAGCAAGCCTTGCGACGGGTAATCGAACGGGCTCGGCAGGGTCATCGAACGGCGCGCGTTCAAACCCATCTGCGCCGCGTAGTGCGTGAAGTCGCCGCGCACGGAAAGCGTCGCCGACGTGAAGATCCACGCGCGCGGCACGCCCGCGCGCTGCTTGGCGAAGATCGGCGCGACCGACAGCGGCGTCTCGTGCAACTGGACCGTATGCGAGAAAACCTCGATCCAGCGCACCATTTCGTTCGGCTCTTCCTTCGCGGCCTCTTTCGCGACGTCTTCATCCGCGACGACGGCGCGCTCGAGCGGCGTCGGCGGCGCGGTCCAGCCCGCGAGGAGGTCTTGCAGCTCGCGCGCGCGGCGCACCAGCGCCTGCAACGATTCCGCGCGCTCCGCGTGCGAACCGAGCGCGGACGCCAACGCCGCGAGATGCGTTTCGAGCGTGTCGAGCGCTTCGAAGAGCGGATGGCCGTCCGGCAACTGGCCGAGCGACAGGCGCACCGAATCTTCCTTGAACGCGAGCCGCACGTCGCGCGCGGCGCGTTCCAGCGCGGCGCCGAGCTTGGTCCAGTCGGCGGCGTCGCGCGCGTGCGAAAGTCCTTCCGCGACGGTATCGCGCGCGAGTTCGAGCAGTTGCGTCGTCGAAAGCGTCTCGCCGAAGAAGAGCGTCGCCGTTTCGGGTAACTGATGCGCTTCGTCGAAGATGATCGTGTTCGCCATCGGCAGGAGTTCGGCCATGCCGGTGTCGCGCAGCATGACATCGGCGAAAAACAGGTGATGATTCACCACGACGATGTCAGCCTGCTGCGCTTCCTTGCGCGCCTGCATTACGAAGCATTCCTTGTACTGCGGGCACTCCTGGCCGAGACAGTTGTCCCGCGTGGACGTGACCATCGGCCACACGGGGGAATTCTCCGGCACGCTCGCGAGTTCGGCCTTGTCGCCGGTGCGCGTGATCTTCGCGAAGCGGATGATCTCCTGCAGATGCGACGTGTCCTGGCGCGAGGGCAGGCGGCCGTTGTCGGCGGTGCGCTCCAGGTAGTAATGGCACAGATAGTTGGCGCGGCCTTTCAGCATCGCGACCGACACCGGCACGGCGAGCGCATCGCGCACCGTGGGGATGTCGCGCTGAAAGAGCTGATCCTGGAGATGCTTCGTGCCGGTCGAGACGATGACCTTGCCGCCCCACAGCATCGCCGGAACGAGATAGGCATACGTTTTGCCCGTGCCCGTGCCAGCTTCGACGATGAGCGTGTTCTCGCCGCCGTCGGCGGCCGTCTTCGCCGTCGCGATGCCGATGTCTTCCGCCGGCTGCTCTTCCGGCGCGTAAGGCTTGTCCGAGGGGCCGAGCTTGCGCGCGGGACGGCGCTGCGCTTCGAACATCGCGGCCTCTGGCATCGCGCGGCCGGACGCTTCCATCGCGGCCGCGACCGAGCGCGCCATTTCGATCTGCGACGCGCGCGAGCGATAACCGTCGATCGCGCGCGCGAGCAGGCCTTCTGCGGAGAAGATGGCGTCGAGTTCGGCGCTGCGCTTGTTCGTCAGCGCGGGCGACGCGTTCGCGTCGTCGCTGGTGTGTGAGCGTGAGTTCAAGGCGTGCTAAATCCTGCGGGTTTCGGCGCGGTCGAGTGTGCGAACTGCCGACATCGATGCCGGCGCGCGGCGCTCAGTGCGCGTCCGAGTCCAGCTGCAACTGCAGCAGGAGAATGGTGTCTTTCACCTTGAGCTTGCGCTTCTTCAGACGCCGCAGCTCCAGGTCGTCGATGCCGGACATTTTGTTGATCAGCGTGTCCAGACTTTGATGCTCGTCCTGCAATTGCGCGATGCGATCGCGAAGCACGGCGGCATCCGTGGCGGGTTGTCGGGGTGCGCGAGGGAACTCACTAAAGCGCTGCTGCATGCTCGCCTCCTTTCATCCTCTTTCGCTAGGGCTTGCCTGGCTCGCGCGGCGAGCCTGCCCGCCCTATTTCCCTTGCTGCGGCTGTTGTTGCTGCTGCGTTTTCAACTGTTCCTGGCGCTCCTGCTCCTGCTGCTGCGCCTGCTGCTGTGCCTGCTGCTGTGCCTTTTCCTGCGCCTTTCTGGCGGCTTCCTTCTGACGCGCCTCGACTTCTGCGCGATGCTGCGCCGCTTCCTGCTGCTTCTGTTCGAAGCGCTGCGCCTTTGCGTCGCGTTGCTGCGCATCCTGCACGCCGCGTGCGCGTGCTTCGTCGAGTTTCTTCTGGTAGTCCGCCTGCTTCTGATCGTATGCCTTTTGACTGGCCGCGCGCTGCGGAGCCTCGGCCTCGCGCTGCGCGGCGGCGAGCGCGTTCTGACGTTGCTTGTCCTCGAAGGCCTTCTGGCTCGTCTGCTCGTTTGCGGCGCGCTGCGGCGCTTCCGCCTGATATTGCGCCTGCTTGATCGCGGTCTGCTGATCGCGCTCTTTCGCGTGCTCGGCGCGCTGCTCGTCGTCGAGCGCAAGCTGTTGCTGCCGGATCTGCTGACGCGTCTCGCGCATTTCGTTGCGTGCGTTGTCGAGGCAGTGATTGACGAAAAACTTGCTATAGCAGTCGTGCTGCTTCACACCGTAACGGTAATTGTTTTCTTCGGTGCGCTGGTCCAGCGCTTTCTGACGCTGGGCGAAACCGGATTTCAGCGCGTCGTCGGCGTTTTGCTCGGACGACGGCGCCGCATCGAGCGGACGCACATTCACGGACGTGCCGGCATCGATCGGCTTGGCGGATTGAGCGCGCGCGTCGCGCGGCGCGGATGCGCCCGTCACGCACAACAGCAAAACAGCCGCCGCAGCCGGCAGGTTCGAAAGGCGAATATTGGGCAAATGAATGAGGGGCAACGTGATAAAGAATCAGGTGCGAAGCGGCTTCGCCGATGCCCAAATTCTATCACCGCGCGCCGGAGCGCTCCGGCATTTATGGCAAAATGCCCGGCTTCAGCCACCCGGTCCGAACCCCGCTCGCCACGCGGCAACCTGCCCGCAGCGCCTCGCTCACGCGAATCCGGCGCATGCGCGCGGACCGCCGCCGAGCCGAAGACAGCGCAGAATCATGACGGAAACCGTAGCACTCAAGATCGTACAGCGCATCGCCACCGAACTCACCGTGCAGCCGCGCCAGGTCGCCGCCGCCGTGCAGCTTCTCGATGAAGGCTCGACTGTCCCGTTCATCGCCCGATACCGGAAGGAAGTCACAGGCAATCTCGACGACACGCAATTGCGCACGCTCGAAGAGCGCCTGCTCTATCTGCGCGAACTCGAAGACCGCCGCGCCGCGATCCTTTCGAGCATCGACGAGCAAGGCAAGCTCACCGACGAATTGCGCGGCGCCATCGAAGGCGCGGACAGCAAGCAGGTGCTCGAAGACTTGTATCTGCCGTACAAACCCAAGCGCCGCACGCGTGCGCAGATCGCCCGCGAAGCCGGACTCGAACCGCTCGCGCAGGCGCTTCTCGCCGATCCGACGCTCGATCCGCAGACCGAAGCGGCAAAGTATGTCGATGCGGACAAAGGCGTCGCCGATACGAAAGCCGCGCTCGACGGCGCGCGCGACATCCTCTCCGAGCAGTTCGGCGAAACCGCCGAGATCCTTGGCAAGCTGCGCGAGCATCTGTTCAGCCAGGGGCTCGTCATGTCGAGCGTGGTGGACGGCAAGCAAGGCGAAGAAGGCGAAAAATTCCGCGACTACTACGACTACAGCGAAACGATCCGCACAGTGCCGTCGCATCGCGCGCTCGCGCTGTTCCGAGGCCGCAACGCGGGCGTTTTGAGCGTGAAGCTCGGTCTCGGCGAAGAGCTCGATGCGCAGATTCCGCATCCGGGCGAAGCGATGATCGCGGGCCATTTCGGCATCGCCAATCGCGGCCGCGCCGCGGACAAATGGCTCTCCGACGTGTGCCGCTGGTGCTGGCGCGTGAAGGTGCAGCCGCATATCGAAACCGAATTGCTCACGCAACTGCGCGAAGAAGCCGAGCACGAAGCCATTCGCGTGTTCGCGCGCAATCTGAAGGACTTGCTGCTCGCCGCGCCCGCAGGCCCGAAGGCCGTGATCGGCCTTGATCCGGGTCTGCGCACCGGCGTGAAGGTCGCGGTCGTCGATCGCACCGGCAAGCTGCTCGCCACCGACACCATCTACCCGCACGAGCCGCGCCGCGATTGGGACGGCTCGCTTGCCAAGCTCGCGCGTATCGCGGCGCAGACGCAGGCCGAGCTCGTATCGATCGGCAACGGCACCGCATCGCGCGAAACCGACAAGCTCGCGAGCGAGCTCATCGCGAAGCATCCGGAGCTGAAGCTGCAGAAGATCGTCGTGTCGGAAGCGGGCGCGTCGGTATATTCGGCGTCGGAGCTGGCGGCGAAGGAATTTCCGGATCTCGATGTTTCCCTGCGCGGCGCGGTGTCGATCGCGCGGCGGCTGCAGGACCCGCTCGCCGAGCTCGTGAAGATCGAGCCGAAGGCGATCGGCGTCGGCCAGTATCAGCACGACGTGAATCAGCGCGAACTCGCGCGCTCGCTCGACGCGGTCGTCGAGGATTGCGTGAACGCGGTCGGCGTCGATGCGAACACGGCGTCTGTCGCGCTGCTCGCGCGCGTATCGGGGCTCAACGGAACGCTCGCGCGCAATATCGTCGATTTCCGCGATGCCAACGGGCCGTTCCCGTCGCGCGAGCATCTGAAAAAGGTGCCGCGTCTCGGCGATAAAACCTTCGAGCAGGCAGCAGGCTTTTTGCGCATCAACAATGGCGAGAATCCGCTCGATCGCTCGTCGGTGCATCCGGAGGCGTATCCGGTCGTCGAACGCATTCTCGCGAAGATCAAGAAGCATATCGGCGATGTGCTAGGCAAGCGCGAAGCGTTGACGGGCCTTTCGCCGACGGAATTCGTCGACGATCGTTTCGGTCTGCCGACCGTGCGCGACATTCTCGCCGAGCTCGAAAAGCCGGGCCGCGATCCGCGCCCCGAGTTCAAGACGGCGACGTTCAAGGAAGGAATCGAGAAGATATCGGATCTCGTGCCGGGCATGATTCTCGAAGGCGTCGTGACGAACGTGGCTGCGTTCGGTGCGTTCGTCGATATCGGCGTGCATCAGGACGGCCTCGTGCACGTTTCGGCGCTGTCGACGAAGTTCATCAAGGACCCGCACGAAGTCGTGAAGGCGGGTCAGGTCGTGAAGGTGAAAGTGCTGGAAACCGATGTGAAGCGCCAGCGCATTTCACTCACGATGCGCCTCGACGACGACCTCGCGCCGGCATCCGCCAACGCCGGATCGCAGTCACGCGGTTCTTCGCAGGATCGTCGACGCGATGGGCGCGACGCGCGTCCGAATCAGCGACGCGAGCCGGAACCGTCAGGCGCAATGGCGGCGGCGTTCGCTAAACTGAAACGCTGAAGCCAGACGCCAAAGCAAAAACCCCACGCTTTCGCGTGGGGTTTTCTTTTTCCGACGCGGTAAAACGCTCCGTCAGATCTCGATTTTCGTTCCCAGCTCGACGACGCGATTCGCCGGAATACTGAAGAAATCCGTCGGCTTCGCGGCGTTCTGATGCATCCATGCGAACACGCGCTCACGCCACACCGACATGCCCGGCAATTCCGTCGGCACGACGGTTTCGCGCGCCATGAAAAACGACGTGTCCATCAGCTCGAAGGTCATCGCGTGCGAGCGCGTGATCTGCTCGAGCACCTCCTTCACATCCGGCGTCTCATTGAAGCCGTAAGCCGCCTTCACAAGGAACAGCCCGCCGCCGATATCCTTCACTTCGAGCCGGTGCGCGTCATCGACATAGGGAATGTCGCGCGTCTTGAAGTTCATGAAGATGGTGCGCTCGTGCAGCACCTTGTTGTGCTTCAGATTGTGCAGCAGACTCACGGGCACGAGCGAATCGCTGCCGGTGAGATAAATGGCCGTGCCCGACACGCGATGCGGCGGATGCGCGAGCAAGCCCTGCAGGAACGGCATGAGCGGGATGCCGTCCGCGGCCGTGCGATCCTTGACGATCATTCGGCCCTTGTACCACGTCATCAGCAGGAAGAAGAGCGCGCCGCCGATGCACAACGGCAGCCAGCCGCCCTGCTCGATCTTGAGCAGGCTCGCGCCAAAGAAGCCTATGTCGATCGCGAGAAACACGGCGATCATCCCGCCGACGAGAAAGCGGTTCCAGCCCCACAGATTCACCATCACGACCGACACGAGAATGGTGGTCGTGAGCATCGTCGCGGTGACGGCGAGACCGTACGCTGCCGCGAGGTTCTCCGAACTCTTGAAGCCGACCACGATGCACAGGATGATGAAGAGCAGCATCCAGTTGACGAGCGGAATGTAGATCTGGCCGATCGCGAGCTCCGACGTATGCAGGATCTTCATGCGCGGCACGTAGCCGAGCTGGATCGCCTGGCTCGTCAGCGAATACGCGCCTGAAATGACCGCCTGCGACGCGATCACGGTCGCGACCGTCGACAAGATCACGAGTGGCAGCAACGCCCAGTCGGGCGCGAGCAGGAAGAACGGGCTCTCGATGGCCTTGGGGTCGTGCATCAGCAGCGCGCCCTGGCCGAAGTAATTCAGCAGCAGTGACGGCATCACGAGGCCGTACCAGCCATAGCGGATCGGCTTCGCACCGAAGTGGCCCATGTCCGCGTACAGCGCCTCGGCGCCCGTCAGCACGAGCACGACAGAGCCGAGCACGATATACGCCTGCAGCACGTGCTGCGCCATGAAAGACATCGCGTAGTACGGATTGAGCGCGGCGATGATGCCCGGCTCCTTCACGATATGCACGACGCCGAGCACCGCGAGCGTCACGAACCACACGACCATGATCGGGCCGAAGAGCTTTCCGACCACCGCCGTGCCATGACGCTGGATCCAGAAGAGCGCAATGAGGATCACGATCGTGATCGGCAGCACATAAGGCGAAAGCTTGGGCGCCGCGATCTCGAGACCCTCGACCGCCGAAATCACCGACATCGCCGGCGTGATGACCGCATCGCCATAGAACATGCACGCGCCGAAGATGCCGAGCATCATCAGCACGCCCGAGATCTTGCCCGACTGATTCACGCTGCGCAGCGCGAGCGTGGTCATCGCGAACACGCCGCCTTCGCCGTTGTTGTCGGCGCGCATGACGAAGAGCACGTACTTGACGGCGACCACCATGACGATCGCCCAGAAGAGCAAGGAGATGACGCCCAGGATCGACGCCTCGGACAAGCCAATGCCATGCGACGGGCTAAAGGCTTCCTTCAACGAATAGAGAGGACTCGTGCCGATATCGCCGAATACGACGCCGATGGCCGCGAGCGCAAGCGAGGACATGGGTTGTTTATGCTCGTGCGCGTGAGTCGTGTTAGTCATAAAAGCGAGATGTCCGTCCAGGGCGGAGTAAAACGAACGCCATTCTATCGAACGTCGCACGGAACGACGCCTTCTCGCGTGTTGCTCACGCGCCACGAGAGACGCGAGTGAGAGAGTTTAGCATCGTGCCCCGCGTGCGTCGGCGGGTGCGCTCGTCATGACTCATCGCGCTCGCCTGCCGGTCGGGGAAACAAAAAAAACGCCGTTGCCCGGCAGCGTGCCAGCCGAACGGCGCTCGTCTCGTCACGCTGTGAAACGATCAGGCGGCGTGAATCATCCGCGGCCGTTCTGCATGCCTCGCTTGATCCATGCGCCGAGGTTATGCGGGCGTACCGTGTCCCACTCCTCGAACGGCTGATGAATCCACGGATTCGTTTCAAGAAACTGAACGTGATAGTCCGGCGTGATCTTGGAGCATGCCTTGTACCAGAGCACCGCCGAGCGCACCGACGTGACGCCCGGGTAGCGCTCCTTCAGATGCTCCTGGACGCGCGCGAGCGTGACGCCGGAGTCGACGAGATCGTCGACGAGCAGCACGTTGCCGGAGAGATCGCCGCGCGTCATCGTGATGTACTGCGCGATGTCGAGCGCGCCCTGCTCCGTGCCCGCGGCTTCGCGATACGAGCTCGTTGCGAGAATGGCGAGCGGCAGGTCGTAGATGCGTGAAAGCTGATCGCCCACGCGCAGGCCGCCGCGCGCGAGACAAAGGATCTTGTCGAACTTCCAGCCCGAATCGTGCACCTTCAGCGCGAGGACTTCGATCAGCCGGTGGTATTCATCCCAGCCGACCCAGAGGTTCTTTTCGTCGTTGCGCGGGTCCGTCATCGCGATCATGGTGAGACTCTTTCAAATGCTTAGGTTATATACGAAATGTGGCCGCAGGAGGCGGCCACATTCTTTACAGCGTCCGGTTCGGGTCGAGGCTCTTCGAGCCCTCAGACCTTGAACGGATGACGAAGCAGGATGGTTTCGTCGCGATCCGGGCCGGTCGACACCATGTCGATCGGCACGCCCGCCACTTCCTGCACGCGCGTGAGATAGGCGCGCGCGTTCGCAGGTAGCGCATCCCATTGCGTGATACCGATGGTGCTTTCCTTCCAGCCGCCGAAGGTTTCGTACACCGGCTCGCAGCGCGCCACTTCCGATGCCCCGCGCGGCAGGATGTCGACCGGCTTGCCGTCGAGCGTGTAGCCCGTGCAGAGCTTCACTTCGTCGAGGCCGTCGAGCACGTCGAGCTTGGTCATGCACAGGCCCGAGATGCCATTGATCTGAATCGAACGACGCAGCGCGGCGGCATCGAGCCAGCCGGTGCGGCGCGGACGGCCGGTCACGGAGCCGAATTCCTTGCCGACGGTCGCGAGGTTCAGGCCGATCTGGTCCTGGCGTTGCGCATTGTCGGCGTCGTACAGTTCGCTCGGGAACGGGCCCGAACCGACGCGCGTGCAATACGCCTTGGTGATGCCGAGAATGTAATTCAGACGCTGCGGACCGATGCCCGCGCCCGCGGTGGCCGCACCCGCGACGCAGTTGCTCGACGTGACGTACGGATACGTGCCGTGGTCGATATCGAGCAGCGTGCCTTGCGCGCCTTCGAACAGCAGATTGCGGCCGGCGTGGTTTTCGTCGTAGAGACGGCGGGAGACGTCGGTGACCATCGGCGCGAGACGATCGGCGTAACCGAGCATCGTGTCGAGCGTTTCCTGATAGTCGACTGCCTTCGCGCCGAGATATTGCGTCAGCACGAAGTTGTGGAAATCGAGCGCTTCACGCAGGCGTTCTTCGAACACCGCACGGTCGAAGAGATCCTGCACGCGCAGACCGCGACGGGCCACCTTGTCTTCGTACGCCGGTCCGATGCCGCGGCCGGTCGTGCCGATCTTGCCCGCGCCGCGCTTGGCTTCGCGCGCCTGGTCGATGGCGACGTGATATGGCAGAACGAGCGTGGCGGCTTCGGAAATGAATAGACGCTTCTGAACGTCGATGCCCACGGCTTCGAGTTCGTCGATTTCCTTGAAGAGCGCTTCCGGCGACAACACGACGCCATTGCCGATGTAACAGGCCGTGCCCGCGCGCATGATGCCCGACGGAATGAGGCGCAGAATGGTTTTCTTGCCGCCGATGATGAGCGTATGGCCGGCGTTGTGACCGCCCTGGAAGCGCACGACGCCCTGGGCGTGGTCCGTCAGCCAGTCGACGATCTTGCCCTTGCCCTCATCACCCCACTGGGTGCCCACCACGACGACGTTGCGCCCGGGGTTCACATTCACTGCGCTGGCAGACATGTTGATTCGTTAGCTGGTTAAAAACGTATTTTACCTATGTTCGCGAAAGGTTCCGAATTTTTCGGGACGCGTTTCGCGATTTCGTCACGCTCGCATGATTGGTATCGGCTAACAAAAAGTCCTTGCCGATCAAGCGACTGTATTCGTCCCGCTCAGGCCCGCGCCTCGACCGTCCACTTGCCGTCACGCTCGACGAGCACGCGGTCGAACGCGAATTCATCGAGCACATGATCGTGGCCGGGCAACGCCTGAATCACCACTTCGCCCGCGCCGCGCAGCGCCTGAATTGCCGCGCGCAGCGGTTCATCGTGCTTCCAAGGCGCGAGGATCGCGCTGCCGCGGGCATCGACGGGCGAGATGCGCGCCACTTCACGCAGGTCGAGCGAAAAGCCCGTCGCGGGTCGCGCACGGCCGTACGCAAGACCGACGTCGTCGTAGCGGCCGCCTCTTGCTACAGCATTCGGCACGCCATCGATGTAGGCGGAGAACATCACGCCGCTGTGGTAGGCGTAACCGCGCAAATCCGCGAGATCGATCATCAACTCCGCGCCTTCGACCTGGCTCGCGAGGAACGCGAGATCGTCGAGCGCACGCGCGATCACCGGCAGATTCGGCAGACGGCCGCGCGCGATCTGCAACACCGAGGCATCGCCATACAGCGACGGCAGCGCGCGCAGCGCCTCGCGCGGCACCTGTCCGAGATGCGCGGTGAGTTCGTTGAGGCGCGGCACGTCCTTGCTCGCGAGCGCGTCGTAAAGCGCTTCGCCGAGCGACGCCGCAGCCGGTTCGAGCTCCAGCAGCGCGGCGACCACCCCCGCGTGGCACAAATCGAGACGCACTTTTCTCAGACCTGCCAGATGCAGCGAATCGAGCATCAGCTGCTGAATTTCGAGATCTGCTTCGAGCCCGGCGTGACCGTAGATTTCAGCGCCGATCTGGATCTGCTCGCGCGTCGCATGCAGCCCGCGCGGCCGCGTATGCAGCACGACGCCCGCGTAGCACAGGCGCGTCACGCCTTGCCGGTTCAGCAAATGCGCGTCGATGCGCGAGACCTGCGGTGTGATGTCCGCGCGCAGCCCGAGCGTACGCCCGGACAACTGATCGACGAGCTTGAAAGTGCGCAGGTTCAGGTCGCTTCCACCGCTCGTCAGCAGCGATTCGAGATACTCGAGCATCGGCGGCATCACGAGTTCGTAGCCGTACGAACGGAACCGATCGAGCAGGCGGCGGCGCAGCTCTTCGATCTTGCGGGCTTCCGACGGCAGAACGTCGGCGATATTCTCGGGAAGTAACCAGGTGGACATCGATGCGATTCCTACGGGACGCGAAGTTCGGCGATCGCGGACTTCAACGGTCAGGGACGAAAAGATAAAGACAAGATAGACGAAACGGCGGCCTGCTGCCCGGTGCAACTCACGTCGCGATCAGCAGCAGGATGAGCCCGAGCACCATCGCGATCAGTCCGCCGATGCGGATATGGTGCGTAGGCCGCTCCGCGATGCGGCGAAAGGTATCGCGCCACGCGGTCGGGAAAACGAAGGGAAACATGCCTTCGATGATCAACATCAACGCAACAGCGAGCAGTAACGTCTCGACCATGTCCAGGGAAATTTAGGCGCCGCGCCGGCCAAAATCCGGTGCGCGGCGCGGGCGGGAATCAGCGCTTCGCCGTGGCGGGGGGCGACGTGTCCGTCGCGCCGCCCGTCGGGCTTTTCATGAAGCGGAAGAAATCGCTGCTCGGGTCGACGACGATCAGATCGCCCGGCTTGAACGTCTTCTTATACGCTTCGAGGCTCTGATAGAACTGGTAGAACTGCGGATCGCGTCCGTACGCATCGGCCGATATCGCCGCCGCCTTGCTGTCTCCTTCGCCCTTGATCGACTGCGCCTGGCTGTAGGCGTCCGCGAGAATCGCCTGCTGCGTGCGTTCCGCGTCGGCCTTGATCTTGTCCGCTTCCGCCGTGCCCTTCGCGCGCTCGTTCGCCGCCGCCTGCTGGCGCGCCGCGATCATGCGCTTGTAGACCGAATCGGCCACCGCCGACGGAAAGTCGATGCGCGTCATTTGCAGATCGACGAGCTGCACGCCGAACGCCGCCGCCGCGCCTTCGACGCTCTTCTGCGCGTCGCTCGCAAGCGCCTGCTGATTGCCAAGGGCATCAGTTAGCGTGCGCTTCGCGAAGCCGCTCGCAAGCGCCGTGCGCCCGAGCGCGACGATGCGCTCCTGGGCCGTCTGCGTGTTCTTCTCGTTGCTCTCGAAGAGCTTCACGGGGTCGGCGACGCGGTACTTGATCACCGTGTTCACCAGCACTTCGTTCTTGTCCGAGGTCGAGAAGCGGTCCGCGCCGGATTCGTCGATGGTGAGCGTGCGTGTGTCGACCAGCGTGAGCGTCTGGAACGGCGGCGGCAGCTTGAAGTGCAGGCCGGGGCCTTCGAGACGCGGATTGCTTTCGCCATGCGCGGCGACGATGGCGGCATGTCTTTCATCGACGGTGAAGATCATCGACGAACCGATGAACAACACGATGACGACGGCAACGACGAGCGCAATGATTCGATTCATGTTCGCGCTCCTTACTGTAAGTCTTCGGAGCGGCTGCGGGAGCGGAACGCATCGCGCGAGCGCAGCGGATCGCCGCCGGCATTCGCGCTCGCACCGCTTGCCGCGCTCGCCGCGCTGGCAGGCGCCGCGGCAGCCGGCGCCGATGCACTCGCCGCACCCTGCGCGCGCGCCTGCGGCCCTTCGGCCGTGGCCGGCGCACCCGGCGCGGCCGCGCCGCTCGCGGGCTGGGCAGACGTCTGCGACGCCTGCTGTCGATTCGCTTCGATGAGCTTGTCGAGCGGCAGATACACGACGTTATTGCCAGCCTTGCTGTCGACGAACACCTTCGTGGTGCGTGAATAGATCTGCTGCATCGTATCCAGGTACATGCGTTGACGGATCACCGCGGGCGCTTTCGAATACTCCGCGTAGACCTCCTTGAAGCGCTCGGCGTCGCCCTGCGCCTGCGTGACTTCGCGGTTGCTGTACGCCCTCGCCTCATCGAGCAGCTTGGCCGCGTCGGCCTTCGCGCGCGGGAGCAACTGATCCGCATAGGCTTGCGCGGTGTCGCGCGCGCGTTCATTGTCCTGACGCACCCGGGACGCTTCCTCGAACGCCGACTGCACCTGTTGCGGCACCTGCACGCTTTGCACCGCGACGCCTGTCACCTGCAGGCCGGTGCGATACGTGTCGAGCGAACGCTGGATCGATTCCATCAGGCGCGAGCGCAGCGCCTCGCGATCCTTGTAGAGCATGTCGTCCGTGGTGAGGCCGCCGGCGATCTCGCGAATCGCCGCTTGCGCGGCCTGCGTGACGCTGTCGTCCGCGTTGACGCTGCGGTAAAGGAAATCGGTAGGCGACTTGATTTGGTACTGCACGGCGAAGCGCACGTCGACGATATCGGCATCGTTGGTCAAGAGCGATGCGTCGCGCACGTTGCCTTGCGAAAGCGCGGCGCCGCGCCCGATCTCGACGGAGCGGATCTGCGATGTATCGACGATATCGTTCGACTGGAACGGATACGGCAGGCGCCAGTGAATGCCCTGCGCGACCGTCTGACGATATTTGCCGAACTGCGAAACGACGCCGACATGACCGTCCTGCACGACGAACACGCCGCTGCCGAGATAGATCGCGATCAGCACGCCGATGACGATCCCGAGGCCGATCTTCGTGCCGCGGCCGTTTTCGCGCGGCGCGCCGTTGCCGGGCTTCTTGCCGAACACGCCGGCGATGCGGCGATTGAACTCGCGCCACATCTCGTCGAGATCGGGCGGACCTTCGTCCTTGCCGTTCGGACGCTTGCCGTCTTGCGGACGCTTCGTGTCGTTCTTCACGCCATTGCCGTCGCCCCGCCCCCAGCGCGGATCGTTCATCGAAAAGACGGCATGCTCAGCTTGCCGGATAGTCCGCTCTTTGTAGTCGTTCACTCGGTGATTCACCATTAGACAGCCGGGTCGATGCGGGGTCGCTGCAGTTCCGGAGCAAGTCAATGCCCGTGCTCGGGAACCTTGTGATCGTCACGTTCTACGGCCTGCCGGTGGTCTTCCGGCTGCGCGTTTGCGTCGTGTATGGCGTTAGACCCGGACTGCGTGGATTGCGTTGCTTCGGACGCCTCTTGCGGTACCGGAAACTCGGCCAGCACGCTGGGTAGGCCCGCGTCGGTTTCTTCGGATTCCGCCGTGGCGATTTCGGCGATGGCAGCGCGCAGCGCATCGAGTCCCTGACCCGTGCGTGCACTCAAGAAAACGCGCGAAATATTACCATACTCGTCCCTTTCAACCGCCTCGCCGCGGGCCGCGAGTTCGGGTACCGCGTCGATCTTGTTGAAGACGAGAATCTGGCGGATATCGTCCGCGCCAATACCGCGCAACACCTCGTTCACCTGATCGATCTGATCGAGGCGCACCGCGCTCGACGCATCGACGACATGCAGCAGCACGTCCGCGTGAATGGTTTCCTCCAGCGTCGCGCGAAAAGCGGCGACGAGCTGGTGCGGCAATTCGCGGATAAACCCGACCGTGTCCGACACGACGACATGGCCCGCCTCCTCGCCGAGAAACACGCGGCGCGAAGTGGTGTCGAGCGTCGCGAAGAGCTGATTGGCCGCGTACGCCTGCGCCTTGGTGAGCGCGTTGAAGAGCGTGGACTTGCCCGCGTTCGTATAGCCGACGAGCGACACCGACATCGTGCGATTGCGCGCGCGCTGACGCCGCTGCGTGCCGTGCTGGCGACGCAGCTTTTCGAGCCGCGACTTGAGCGCCTTGATGCGCTCGCCGATCAGCCGGCGGTCGGTTTCGAGCTGCGTTTCACCCGGACCGCGCAAGCCGATACCGCCCTTCTGCCGTTCGAGGTGAGTCCATGCGCGAATCAGGCGCGTCGACAGATATTGCAGTTGCGCCAGTTCGACCTGCAGCTTGCCTTCGTGGCTGCGGGCGCGCTGAGCGAAGATATCGAGAATGAGGCTCGTGCGATCGACCACGCGGCGATTCAGCGCGACTTCCAGATTGCGCTGCTGCGCGGGCGCGAGCGCGTGATTGAAGATGACGAGTTCGACGTCGTTCGCTTCACATTGCAGGCGCAATTCCTCGACCTTGCCGCTGCCGATGAACATCTTGGCATCGGGACTCTGACGGCGGCCGGTGAGCGTGACGGCGGGATGGGCGCCCGCACTTTGTGCGAGCAGACTGAGTTCTTCGAGACTGGCTTCGAAATCGATCTTGCCGAAGTCGATGCCGACGAGCGCTGCGTTAATCAAATTGATGTTTTCAGATTTTTTGAAGCGACCGGCGAGTTGCTTAATGTTCGTGTTTGGAGTGCAAAGCGCGCCGGTCGCGACGAGGTTTAGGACGATTCAGCGTCCGGGTGGAAATTCACCGGGCGGGCCGGCACGACCGTCGAAATGGCGTGCTTGTAGACCATCTGGGTGACCGTATTTCGGAGCAACACGACGTACTGGTCGAACGATTCGATGTTCCCTTGAAGCTTGATGCCGTTGACCAAATAGATCGACACCGGCACGTGCTCTTTACGCAGTGCGTTCAAAAACGGGTCTTGTAACAATTGCCCTTTGTTGCTCATAGCAAACTCCGTGTTTTTTTGCAGGTTGGAAGTATTGTGGACGAAGAAAAAGAGATCCGCCGACAATCGCTACACTATAGCCGATTTTCGCTGTTTTACGTTTCCGTGCCGGTCGGCCAAATGGCCAGCGGCGCCGTAACGCAAGGCTTCTCGCGGCTCTTTATTCCTTGTCCGCGTAAGGATTTTGGCTCGACCGAAACTCTATGCGCAGTGGAGTGCCCGCGAGACCAAAAGTTTCACGGAAGCGCCCTTCCAGATAACGCTTGTACGTGTCCGTGATCGCGTCGAGCGCGTTGCCGTGCACGACGATGATCGGCGGATTCTGACCGCCCTGGTGCGCATAGCGCAGCTTCGGCCGGACCGGACCGCGACGGCGCGGCTGCTGGAATTCGACCGCTTCGATGAGCGCGCGCGTGAGCTTGGGCGTCGGCAGCTTGGCCATCGCGGCGGCGTAGGCGTCATCGACCGATTTCATCAATGCGCCGATGCCCGTCTTCTCGAGCGCCGAAACGTAGTGGAACTTGGCGAAATCGAGAAACTTGAGCTTGCGCGTCAGATCCGCCTTCGTGCGTTCACGCACGTGCGAATCCAGACCGTCCCACTTGTTCACGCCAACCACGAGCGCGCGGCCCTGCTCGACCACGAAACCCGCGATGTGCGCGTCCTGCTCCGAAATGTCCTGCTGCGCGTCGAGCAAGAGAATCACGACGTTGGCGTCGGCGATCGACTGCAGCGTCTTCACCACCGAGAACTTCTCGATTGCTTCGAACACCTTGCCGCGGCGGCGGAGCCCGGCCGTGTCGATCAATGTGTATTTGCGGCCTTGTCGCTCGAAATCAACGTAGATCGAATCGCGCGTGGTGCCGGGCATGTCGAATGCGATCACGCGCTCCTCGCCGATCAGCGTGTTCACGAGCGTCGACTTGCCGACGTTCGGACGACCGACGATCGCGATCTTCACGCCGTGCTTCGCCTTCTCTTCTTCAGTCTCCTCCGGCTGATCCTTGTACGCGATGTCGAGCGCGTCGTTGATCATCTCGACGACGCCGTCGCCGTGCGCGGACGAGATCGCGCGCGGGTCGCCGAGACCCAGTTCGTAGAAGTCCGATGCGACCGCCGAGTACTTCATGCCCTCGGCCTTGTTGACGACGAGAAAGAGCGGCCGGCCCGTCTTGCGCAGATAATCCGCGATCGCCTTGTCCTGCGGCGCGAGCCCATTGCGCCCGTCGACGATGAACACGACGATGTCGGCCTCTTCGACCGCCTGGCGCGTCTGACGCGCCATCTCGTGCAGGATGCCGTCCTTCGCGACCGGCTCGAAGCCGCCGGTGTCCACGACGAGATACGGCCGCTCGCCGCCCACGCGGCCTTCGCCGTAATGGCGATCACGGGTCAGGCCCGGCAGGTCCGCGACGAGCGCGTCGCGCGAACGGGTGAGCCGGTTGAAAAGAGTCGATTTCCCCACATTGGGGCGCCCGACGAGGGCAATCACGGGTTTCATCTGATGTTGTTCAAGGTTGAACGCCAGGCGAACGCGGAACGGGCGGTAGAAACTTCTCGTTGCGTTCCGCTACGCCGCGCAATGGCTGCGCTTGTCGAAAATTAGCATGGATTTGGCTTGCCGCACGCGAGGTGCGTGGGACCAGCCCTTCGGCGGTCGTCCGCCGGTCGCCTCTCTGGAGGCTCGTTTCGCACGTCGCCTTCGCGCGACGCGCTTCATTCTTGCACCCTGCTTTTGCGTACGGGTCTTATCGCGACGCGCGCGCGGCGCCGCTTCTTTCTCGTGCGGCTCTCTGGGGCGAGCCTGCCGCACCGCCGATTCGACGGCGCGCTTGCTGCTGTCAGCCGCGAACGAGCGTCAAGCTCTATCGCGGCCGATGTTTCCGGTCAGTTGCTCGGGCGGAAACCGTAGAGGTCGCCGTCATGGGTCTGCACGACGAGCGTGTTGCCCGCCAGCACGGGTGCCGCAGTGATTGCGCTGCCGTCGGTCGGCGCACGGCCGACCAGCGCGCCGCTCTCCGTGTTCAGGAAGTGCACGAAGCCCTGGTAGTCGCCCACCACGACCGCGCGGCCGAGAATGAACGGCACGCTGACATTGCGATTCTTGAGCGTTTCCGTCTTCCAGAGCTGCGAGCCATCGGACGCGCGGAATGCGTTGACGACCGACCAGTCGTCGCCCGCCGCGACCACCTGCTCGGCCTGCGCGAGGCCGCTGTCGCTCGAGAAGTTCTTCTCCCACACCGGACGCCCCGAGTTCGCATCGAAGCAGCCGATACGGCCCTGGAACGTCACCGCGCAGGTCTGTGCGCCGACGAGGCCCGGGGCACCGGTCACGTCGTTGATGCGCTCGACTTCCGTCACGCCCTTCGGATACGACACGGGCGCCTGCCAGTAGGCGTCGCCGGTCTGCAGGTTGATCGCCGCGAAGGTGCCGCCGGGGAAGCCCGCGAGCACGGCCTGATTGCCGGCGAACGTCATGCCCGCCGCGACGCGCAGGTTCAGCGGCACGGCGCGCAACTGGAAGACCCACCGTTGCTCGCCCGTCTGTGCATTGAACGCGATGACCTTGCCGTCGATCGTGCGTACGATCACGAGATCGTTGCCGACGAGCGGCGGCGAAATGATCTCGCCTGGCGCCGTGGCGGTCCACAGCAGTTTGCCGTCGGCGCCGAGCACGTCGACCTGGCCCTTCAGTCCGCCCACCGCCGTGAGGTTGCCGTCACTGCCGACACCCGCGGACAGATCGTCCTTGAGCTTCGTGCGCCAGACGTCCTGTCCGGTCTTCGCGTCGATCTTGGCGACGGTGCCGTTCGTGCCCGCAGCGAACACGAAGTCGTCCACCGCGACCGGCGAGAAGAGATAACGGCCGGCCTTGCCGACACTCGCCTTCCACGCCTGATTGACGTTCAACACCGGCTTGAATTCGGCGAGCGGCACCGGCACGCGGCGTTCATCCTTGGTCGACGAGCAAGCAGCCAGCAAGGCGGTCATCGCGCAAGCGAGCGGCACGGCGTAACGTTTCAAAAAAATCATCGGTGGACGCAATATGAATGAGTGAATGAGGTTGATCGGCGCTGGCCGCCGCGTCGCTTCATGGCGACACGCCGGGCCAGCAGCTCCATTGAGCAATGTCGAGTCGATACGGAAACGTCAGCCGCCAAGTGCATCGAGCTTGAACTGAACCAGTTGACGCGCAGACGTGTCGTTCGCGGGCAGCGCGCCGAGCGCGACCTTGTACGCCGCACGCGCGTCGTCGCGCTTGCCTTGCGCGGCGAGCAGATCACCGCGACGATCGGCGATCACGCCCTTGAAGGCATCGAGCGGCTGATCCGCGAGCAGCTTGAGTCCTGCGTCGTAGTTCTTTTCGTCGAGCAGAACGAGCGCGAGGCGCAGCTTCGCAATCTGTTTGTACTCGCCGTCCTTCGCGTGATCGATCGCCCACTGCAGTTGCGCCTTCGCGCCTGCCGTGTTGCCCGCGGCATAGAGCGATTTTGCGGCCGCGAGCGCGGTCATCTGCGCGTAGGCGGTGCCGCCGAACTTGTCTTCCATGTCCGCCGCGACACGCGCGACGAGCGCCTGGTCGTTGCCGTTCACCGCCTGCTGCAAATGGTCGTACAGCACCGAAGCCTCGGCCGCCTGACGACGCTGCCAGTAGTTCCATCCGTTGTAACCGGCCCCGATGATGAGCGCCACGAGCACGATCCAAGTCGTGCTGTTACCCCATCTGGCCCACCAGGCCTTTACGCTTTCGAGTGATTCTTGTTCGTCGTGATAACTCATCGTCCAGCTAGTCCTTCCTGCGTTTCATTTGATCCGGCGCGACGCATGCAGCTTTGCTGCCTAAATCTTAGGCACCCTCGTCGTCGGCGGTTGCAACCATCGCATTGATTAGGTATTCGGTCAAGTATTCCGCCGGAACGTTCACTTGCTCGTTCTTTTGCCCTTCGGACGTTTCGCCGCCCGATCGGCGCAGCGGCTTGACACCGATCATGCCTTGCGCGAGTTCGTCTTCACCGAGTACGACCGCGAAGGCCGCGCCGCTCGCGTCGGCCTTCTTCATCTGCGATTTGAAGCTCGCGGACGCGCCGTCCGGGCTGCAATGAAGAATGACGTCGAGACCCGTGTCGCGCAGACGTTCAGCAACGATGAACGCGTGCTCGGCCGCCTTCTCGCCCTGATGCACGACGTAGACATCCGTACCTTCGGCTTCAGGCGCGAGTTGCTCTTCCTTCAGCAGTTCGAGGATGCGCTCCACGCCTATCGCCCAGCCACATGCCGCGGTGGGCTTGCCGCCGAGCTGCTCGATCAGCGGATCGTAGCGACCGCCGCCCGCGACCGTCCCCTGCGCGCCGAGCTTGTCGGTGATCCACTCGAAGACGGTGAGGTTGTAGTAATCGAGGCCGCGCACGAGACGCGGGTTGATCGTGAACGGAATGTTGTTCGCCTTGAGCAGCCGCTGCACGCCTTCGAAGTGCTTGCGCGACGTCTCACCGAGAAAATCGACGAGCTTCGGCGCGTTCTGCGCGATCTCCTGCATCGCAGGATTCTTGGTGTCCAGCACGCGCAGCGGATTCGTGTAGAGGCGGCGCTTCGCTTCTTCATCGAGCGAATCGACGTGCTTCTCCAGATACGCGATCAATTCCTTGCGATGCGCAGCGCGCTCTTCTGCCTGACCGAGCGAATTCAGTTCGAGGCGAATGCCCGTGAGTCCGAGATCGTCCCAGAGACGCTGGCACATCATGATGATCTCGGCGTCCGTGTCCGGACCCGCGAAACCGAGCGCTTCCACGCCGACCTGATGGAACTGGCGATAACGCCCGCGCTGCGGACGCTCGTGACGGAACATCGGGCCGATGTACCACAGGCGCTTCGGGCCGTCGTACAGCAGATTATGTTCGATGGTCGCGCGCACCACCGCAGCGGTGTTCTCCGGGCGCATCGTCAGATGCTCGCCGTTCAGCGCATCGGTGAAGCTGTACATCTCCTTCTCGACGATGTCGGTCACTTCGCCGATTCCGCGCGTGAACAACTGCGTATGCTCGATGATCGGCGTGCGGATATTCTGATAGCCGTAGGCGCGCAGCATCGACTTGACGGTGCTTTCGAAGAAGTCCCACAACGCGGCATCCTGCGGGAGGATGTCGTTCATGCCCTTCACGCCGCTCAGTCTTTCGAGCCGTTTCTTCTGTTCAGTCATCTGTATTTAGATTGGAGCCGCGGAGGTTTCTTCGCGCTTGCCGTACGTACGCTCCACGTAGTCGGCTACGATTTGCTGGAACTCGACGGCGATATTCTCGCCGCGCAGCGTCTTCACCTTCACGCCGTCGATGAACACGGGCGCCGCCGGATTCTCGCCGGAGCCAGGCAAGCTAATGCCGATATTCGCGTGCTTCGATTCACCCGGCCCGTTGACGATGCAGCCCATCACCGCGACATGCATCTTCTCGACGCCGGGATACTGGTCGCGCCATTCAGGCATCGAGCTGCGCAGATAGTTCTGAATCTGCGACGCGAGTTCCTGGAACAGGGTGCTCGTCGTGCGGCCGCAGCCGGGACACGCGATGACCATCGGCGTGAACGAGCGCAGGCCCATCGTTTGCAGAATTTCCTGGCCCACGACGACTTCGCCCGTGCGCGCGCCGCCGGGTTCCGGCGTCAGCGAAATGCGGATCGTGTCGCCGATGCCTTCCTGCAGCAGCACGGAAAGCGCCGCCGTCGAAGCGACGATGCCCTTCGAGCCCATGCCTGCTTCGGTGAGTCCGAGATGCAGCGCGAAGCTGCAGCGCTTCGCGAGCTCGCGATACACGGCGATCAAGTCCTGCACGCCGCTGACTTTGCACGACAGAATGATCTTGTCGCGGCCGAGACCCAGCTCGACCGCGCGCTCCGCCGAGCCGATCGCCGACTGAATCAGCGCTTCGTACATCACGCTTTGCAGTTCCCACGGCGTCGAGCGCGCGGCGTTCTCGTCCATCATGCGGGCGAGCAGATCCTGATCGAGACTGCCCCAGTTCACGCCGATACGCACCGGCTTGTCGTATCTGATCGCCGCTTCGATCATCTGCGCGAATTGCGTGTCACGCTTCGCACCCTGACCGACGTTGCCCGGATTGATGCGGTACTTCGACAGCGCTTCCGCGCACGCCGGATAGTCGCGCAGCAACAGGTGACCGTTGTAATGGAAGTCGCCGACGAGCGGCACCGTCACGCCCATGCGATCGAGCTGCTCGCGGATATGCGGGACTTCAGCCGCTGCTTCCGGCGTGTTGACCGTGATCCGCACGAGTTCCGAGCCCGCTTGCGCCAGTTCCTTGATCTGGATCGCGGTGCCGATGGCGTCGGCGGTGTCGGTGTTGGTCATCGACTGGACACGCACGGGCGCGTCCCCGCCGATCGTCACGAGCTGGCCGCCCCATCGCACGTCGACCGCATGCGATGCGCGACGCGCGAGCGGTCCGCCGAAAACCGGCTCGGTCGAACAAATCTTGCTGCTGATCAGGGATTGAGCTTCGGATTGCATCGAAAAACCCTTTGGCAATCTGCGCGCCTTGGCAGCGCGGCTGCGTGTGTGGAATCTCAAACGGGCATCACGTCATGCAGACCGTGATGCCCTCGAATGTGTACCGCGCGAACCCGCTGCGCTCAAGGCAGCGAGAGGCGCGCGACGTTTCCGCGTGCGGAGGAATAGCGCTTGGCATCGACCGGTTCGTCGTCGACCGATAGCGACTCGACGCCCTTCACGTTGCCGACGGTCACCTTGAACGGTGCCTCGCCTTCCACGCGCTGCGTGTTGCCGGCGCGAACGAGGCCGGAATACAGTTCCTTGCCGTCCTTGCCGCGCACGCTGAACCAGCTATCTTCCTTTACTTTCACTTCGACGGCGCCGGAACCGCTTCCCGCGACGCCCGGAGCGGACGACGCTGCAGCAGCCGCCGCCGATGCCGCCTTCGCGGTCGTTGCCGGCGCCGCCGCGCCGGGCGCGCTCGCACCCTGCACTGCCGAAAGCGTCGACGACGAAGCCGGGAGCGCGTTCGTGCCGAGCGGACGCGGCATCGGCTGCTCGCCGGGCGCCGCCGCGACTTCCGGCAGCGACGCTTCTCCCGTGTTGGCCGCGGCAGCCTCGTCGGGCGTCGGCGTGGACGATGCCGCGACCGGCTCGTTCGAACCCGGCGTCGACGACAGGCCGACGCCCGTCGTCGCTTTCAGACGTGCGAGCCAGTTGCTCGAGTCGCCGCCGGTGTGCCACATCACGAGCGCCGCCAGCACGACAATGATCGCCAGCACGCCCCACACCCACGATTTGCGACGGCCGGACGAATTACCGAGCGGCACGGACACGCGTGCGCGCGGCAGGCCTGCACCCGACGACGCGGGCACCTTCAGATTGTGCTCGACCGCTTCGCCGTCGCGCCGGAACGCCTGCGTGAACGGCGCCGGATCGGCACCAAGAATCTTCGCGTAACTGCGCACGATGCCTGCGGCAAACGTGCGATCGGGCAACTGGCTGATATCGCCCGCTTCGAGCGCGAGCAGCTTCGGCGGCGACACCTTGAGCCGCGCCGATACATCGTCGATCGACCATGCTTTCGCCTGACGGAGCTGCGCGAGACGCGCGCCGACTGCCTGCACCGAGTCCAGGGCCCCCGCCGGGCTCGCACCGAATGCCGCCCCTTCCGCACCGGTCTGACCGTCGTGCTGGCTGCCGGACCGGTTGCTGGTATGACTGCCGAAAGGCGTCGGGTGCTGCGGCTCACTCATGCCAAATTCCTCGCATCGATTCTTTTCTATAGCGCTGCTGCTGCATTAGGTTCGAAAACTCCGGGCACGATACAACTCCGGCGCCATTGCAGACCGCTTTATAACAAAATGTTCGGCTTTTCGTGCCGCGTCCGGCGCCCTCGCCTCTGTTCCGCGGCTTTTTGATTCGAACGCCCCGTCAGACCGCCCGCACCTCGATCGTCTTGCTTCCTGCCCGGCCGGTGCGCTCCGCTAGACGCGTGCGATCCTGCACCGCGCCCGCGAGCTGGCCACACGCGGCGTCGATGTCGTCCCCGCGCGTTTTGCGCACTGTGGTGACGACGCCCGCATCGATCAGCACCTGCGCGAAGCGCTTGATCTGCTCGTTCTTCGAACGCGTCAGCCCGGATTCCGGGAACGGATTGAACGGGATGAGGTTGAATTTGCACGGCACGTCGCGCGTCACGGCGAGCAATTCGCGCGCGTGCGCTTCGCTGTCGTTCACGCCATCCAGCATGCAATATTCAAACGTGATGAAGTCGCGCGGCGCGACTTTCAGATACCGCTGGCATGCGGCCATCAACTCGCGCAACGGGTACTTCTTGTTGAGCGGCACCAGCATGTCGCGCAGCGGATCGTTCGGCGCATGCAGCGACACTGCGAGCGCCACTGGCAGATCCGCAGCGAGACGGTCCATCATCGGTACGACGCCGGAGGTGGAAAGCGTCACGCGCCGGCGCGACAGGCCGTAGGCGTTGTCGTCGAGCATCAGGCGCATGGCCGGCACGACGGCGTCGTAATTGAGCATCGGCTCGCCCATGCCCATCATCACGACGTTCGTGACGACGCGCTCGCCCTTGCCGGGCCCGCCGACCTCGCGCCCGAGCGAGCGGCGCAGCGCGAACTCCGCCATGCGCAACTGCCCGATGATCTCGCCCGTCGTCAGATTGCGGGAAAAGCCTTGCTTGCCGGTGGAACAGAACCGGCAGTTCACCGCGCAACCCGCCTGCGACGACACGCACAACGTGCCGCGCGTTTCTTCGGGGATGAACACGGTTTCGACCGCGTTGCCGTTGCCGACGTCGATCAGCCACTTGCGCGTGCCGTCGGTGGAAACGTGGTCACTGATGATGTCGGGCATCGCCATGTTGGCGCGGCCCTTGAGTTTTTCGCGCAGCGATTTCGCGAGATCCGTCATGCCGTCGAAGTCTTCGGCGCCATATTGATGGATCCAGCGCTGCAATTGCTTGGCGCGAAACGGCTTTTCGCCCAGGCTCGCGCAATACGCGGTGAGCCCGGCGGCGTCGAGATCAAGAAGGTTGACGGTGGTGCTGCTCGTCATGTCGAGTTCTGCCATTTCAGATTGCGAAGCCCGGAATATCTTTTCCGGGACCGTTCGCGCCGGTTCCTGCTTTCTTACGACTTCTTCTGCGTCGAGGCGCGATACCGGATCGGCCGCACGGCCAACCCGGCGACCAACGCGAAAATTAACGCGAGTAGACGTTCACTTGCGGGAAGAAGAACGCGACTTCCTGCGCTGCCGTTTCCGCTGCGTCCGAGCCGTGCACGGCGTTGGCGTCGATGCTGTCAGCGAAGTCGGCGCGGATCGTGCCCTTGTCAGCCTTCTTCGGATCGGTCGCGCCCATCAGGTCGCGGTTCTTGACGATGGCGTTCTCGCCTTCGAGGACTTGAATCATCACCGGGCCGGAAACCATGAATTCCACGAGGTCCTTGAAGAACGGACGCGCAGCGTGCACGGCGTAGAACTTTTCCGCGTCGGCGCGCGACAGGTGCACCATGCGCGAAGCGATGATCTTCAGGCCTGCGTTCTCGAAACGGCTGTAGATCTGGCCGATAACGTTTTTTGCCACTGCGTCCGGCTTGATAATCGACAGGGTGCGCTCGATCGCCATGAAAAACTCCAGAAAATGAATGGTTTACGGATTAAAACGAATCGACAATTGTAGCACGAAGCAAGGTATGATTGCGATTGAAACCTTACGGCGCAGTAAGAATCAAACCCAGCGAGAGCTTAACCGTCGGCACAGTTGAATCAGCCTTTCGAACTATTGAATTCGGGACGCGCCGGGGCCATATTGGAGCAGAGCGCCGCATTGCAACGGGGAAGGTGCGCCGTACAGCGGAAGCAGCGGAAAACAGTCCTAATACTGGTTTAAGTCCGAGAACTTATCATTCGTGTATGACGGATGTAGCGGGAAGACCGAACGACAGACAATTGGAGCAAGGAGAAACCATGAACGAATCACCTTATAGCTTTGGCCGCAATGGCAGCGTCACTTCGCTGGAGACACGCAACCGCGTGCTGCGCAACACCTACTGGCTGCTCGCGCTCTCGATGGTGCCGACGGTGCTCGGCGCATGGGTCGGTGTCGCGACGGGCTTCTCGCTGTTCGCCGCCACCAGCCCGGCGATGAGCTTCATCGCGTTCCTCGCGATCGCATTCGGCTTCATGTTCGCGATCGAAAAAACCAAGGACAGCGGCATCGGCGTGGTCGTGCTGCTCGGCTTCACGTTCTTCATGGGCCTGATGCTTTCGCGCCTGTTGAGCTTCATCCTCGGGTTCTCGAACGGGCCGCAGCTCATCATGATGGCGTTCGGCGGCACGGGCGTGATCTTCGCCGCGATGGCGACCATCGCCACCGTCAGCAAGCGCGATTTTTCGGGGTTGGGCAAGTTCCTGTTCATGGGCGTGATCGTCATTCTGCTGGCTGCGTTCGCGAACATCTTCCTGCAGTTGCCGGCGCTGATGATGACGATCTCCGTGCTCGCCATCGTGATCTTCTCCGCGTACATGCTCTTCGACGTGCAGCGCGTCGTGAACGGCGGCGAGACGAATTACATCAGCGCGACGCTCGCCATTTATCTCGACCTGTACAACGTTTTCACGAACCTGCTGGCGCTGCTCGGCATTTTCGGCGGCAATCGCAACTGATTTGCTTCACTGCGACGGAAACGAAAAACCGGCCTTCGGGCCGGTTTTTTTGTGCCTGCAATATGCCGCGCGAGATCAGTCGCGCTCGAACAACGCGATCGATTCGACGTGGGACGTGTGCGGAAACATGTTCACCACGCCCGCGCCCTTCATCCGGTAGCCGGCTTCATGGACGAGCAGGCCAGCGTCGCGCGCAAGCGTCGCCGGATTGCACGACACGTAGACGATGCGCTCGGGCAACGGCCCTTCGCCGCTCTGCGCGATCTCCGCGAGCGCCTTCGACACGGCGAGCGCGCCTTCGCGCGGCGGATCGATCAGGAACTTGTCGAAGGCGCCGAGTGCGCGCAGATCGTCGGCGGTGATTTCGAACAGATTGCGGCACGCAAACGACGTATGCCCGTCGACGCCGTTGGCCTTCGCATTCTCCAGCGCGCGGGCAGTCAGCGCCTCGCTGCCCTCGATGCCGACGACTTCGCGCGACACCCGCGCGAGCGGCAGCGTGAAGTTGCCAATGCCGCAGAAAAGATCGAGCACGCGGTCCGATCTTTCGGGCGCGAGCAGACTCAACGCCCGGCTCACCAGCACGCGATTGATCTGATGATTCACCTGCGTGAAATCGGTCGGCTTGAACGGCATGCGGATGTCGAATTCCGGAAGCGTATAAGCCAGCTCGCGGTCGAGCGGATAAAACGGATAAACCGTGTCCGGGCCTTTCGGCTGAAGCCAGAACTGGACGTCATGCTCATCAGCGAATGCGCGGATCAGGGCTTCGTCGGCTTCCGTCAACGGTTCGAGGATGCGCAGCACGAGCGCGGTCACGTCGGAGCCGACCGCCAGCTCGATCTGCGGCATCCGATCACGGATTGACAAGCCAGCCACCAGATGACGCAGCGGCACGAGCATCGCCGACACGTGCGGCGGCAGCACTTCGCAGCTCGTCATGTCGGCGACATAACTGCTCTTGCGCTCATGAAAGCCGACCAGCACGCCGCCCTTTTTCTCGACATGCCGCACCGTCAGCCGCGCGCGATACCGATAGCCCCACGACGGTCCGTGAATCGGCCGGAACATGGTCTCCGCCCGCAGTTTCGACAGATGTTGCAGACTGTCTTCGAGCACGCGCTGTTTCACCGCGATCTGCGCGCGCACATCGAGATGTTGCATCGAGCAGCCGCCGCAGATGCCGAAAAACTGACACTTCGGTTTTGCGCGAATGACGCTTTCACGCAGCACGCGGACCACTTGCGCCTGCTCGAAGCTCGGCTTCTTGCGAAAGCTCGAATAGCTGACACGTTCGCCCGGCAGCGCGCCTTCGACGAAAATGACCTTGCCCGGCTCGCCGTCCTCGTTGACCGTGCGGCCGACGCCGCGCGCTTCCATATCGAGCGACTCGATTTCGAGCTCGGGCGCGACGAAGTCGGGATCGGGCGTGACGGACTTCGCCGGCGCGGCACGACGGCGATGGGGAGTTTTTCGAGCGGCTTCAGACACCTGCGTACTTCCTGACTAACGATTGGCAAAGGCGAGATTGTAGACGAACGTCATCGCGCCGCTTCACTTCCCGAACGCCGCCAGATACTCGGCCCAGTGCGGCGACGTTTCCTGCGCGAGCGCATCCTTCACGAAATTGATTTCGTCGGTGTACTCGTCGGGCGTGAAGCCGCCGCGCATCATCTGGAAGCGGCAGTACATTAAGTACGTGTTGACGACATCCGTCTCGCAATAGTTGCGGATCTCGTCGAGATGGCCGTCGCAATACGCTTCCCACACCTTGCCGCCGTCCATGCCGAGCTTGCCGGGAAAGCCACACAGCTTGGCGAGCGCATCGAGCGGCGCGTTGGCGCGCGCCTGATACATCGCGAGCACGTCCATCAGGTCGATGTGCCGCATGTGATAGCGGCTGATGTAGTTGTTGAACTTGAACTCGCGGTCGTCCTGCCCGAGGTCCCAGTAACGCGGCGCGGCAATGCCGTGCACCAGCGCCCGGTAATGCAGCACCGGCAGATCGAAGCCGCCGCCGTTCCACGACACGAGCTGCGGCGTGTATTTCTCGATCACGCGATAGAACGACTGAATCAGCGCCGCCTCGCCATCGCCAGGAGCGCCGAGGGAGCGCACGCGAAAGCCGTTGTTGTCGCGGAACACGCACGAAATCGCCGCAACGCGTTGCAGATGATGCGGCAGAAAGTCGTTGCCGACGCGCTCGCGGCGCGCCTGGAACGCATGTTCGGCGACTTCGCGGTCGGAGAGATCGTCGGGTAAATCTTCGAGACGGCGAATGCCGTCGACATCGGGGATCGTCTCGATGTCGAAAACGAGAATCGGTGTCATTGAATCCTGGAACGCGACGCCCTCCCGGGGCGCCGTCAAAGCGTTAAAGCACGGCGTCCTTACGAACACCGTTGGAGGCGAAAAAGCGCTTGAGCCGCACCAGCGCCTCTTGCTGGATCTGGCGCACGCGCTCACGCGTGAGGCCCATTTCGTCGGCGAGTTCTTCGAGCGTCGCGGGCTCGATATGGTTCAGCCCGAAGCGCCGTTCGATCACATGCCGATGTTTATCGGACAACCGCGACAGCCACAGGCGCGTGAGCGATTCTAGTTCGCGATGCTGCACTTCCGCGTCAGGCGACTGGCTCTGGTCGTCGGAAAGCAGATCTAGAAGGCTGCTGCCCGGGTCGAGGTCGAGCGGCGCGTCGAGCGAAGCCGTGTGCTCGTTGAGCGCGAGGATGTCTGTGACTTCCTCGGGCGTCTTGCCGGTGAGATACGCGATGTCGTCGATGCTCGCGTCGCGGCGCTCGGGCGCGACGCTGTCGGCCGCGTTGGCGGAACTTTTTTCCAGATGGCGCTTCGCGCGCAGCACCTGATTGAGCTCGCGGATCACGTGCACAGGCAGGCGCACCGTGCGCGCCTGATTCATGATCGCACGTTCGATGCTCTGGCGGATCCACCAGGTGGCATAGGTCGAAAAACGGAAACCGCGCGTCGGATCGAATTTTTCGATCGCGTGCATGAGGCCGAGATTGCCTTCCTCGATCAGATCGAGCAACGGCACGCCGCGATTGAGATAACCCTTCGCGATACTGACGACGAGCCGCAGATTGCGCTCGATCATGACCTGCCGCGCGTCGAATTCGCCCGCCTTTGCGAGCCGCGAGTAGCGCTGCTCTTCCTCAACGGTCAGAAGCGGCTTCACGCTGATGCGGTTCAGGTAATGCTGGATGGTGTCGGCCGTGAGCTCGGCCTGCAGCAGCGAGCGAAAGTCGTCGGCGTCCGGCGCGGAATCGTTTGCGCTTTCACCCGCTTCGTCGCTGCCCTTTCCCCGGCTTTCGCCTTCTTCTTCGGAATCTACGTCGACGTCGACGTTCTCGTCGTCATGCGTCGAAGCACCGTCTTCCACCGACACTTGCAAAGGTCGGCTGATGGTCTCAGTCTCGGCTTGCGGCAGGCGGCGCTTCGTTTTTGGCATGATGGTTTCGCTTTATTGCGGCGGCAAATACTTCAGTGGGTCAACAGGTTTTCCCTGCCGGCGAACTTCGAAATGCAACATCACGCGGTCCGAATCGCTGTTCCCCATCTCAGCGATCTTCTGCCCTTTAGTTACCGCGTCTCCCTCTTTTACCATCAAAGCACGGTTATGTGCGTACGCCGTCAGAAAAGTTGCGTCGTGCTTGATGATAATGAGATTGCCGTAGCCGCGCAGCCCATTTCCGGAGTAAACCACTCGGCCATCCGCCGACGCGTTGACCGCATCTCCCACCGCACCGCCAATATTCAAACCCTTGTTGCTCGCCTCGTTGAACGTGCCGAGAATCGGTCCGCGCGCCGGCCAGATGAACGCCGGCTGGCCCGCTGGCGCCGCGCTCGCGTCAGCGCCCGCAACACCCGGCGCGCCCGGCGCCGACGCCATGCCGGCCGCCGCACCCGCGGTGGCTCCCGGCGCGGCACCCATGCCCGAATTCGGACCGTAGTACGGTGGCTGCGCACCATTGAGCGGCTGTGCCTGCACGCCGCCGCCCACGATCGGCGCGGTCGCCACGCCGGGCGTCGCCGCCGCGACGTTCGCGCCCGGAGGCGCCACGCGCATGAGTTGGCCGACTTCGATCTGATTCGGGTTGGTCAGGTTGTTCCACGTTGCGATGTCGTGATAATTCTGACCGTTTTCCAGTGCGATCCGATATAGGGTGTCGCCCGGTTTCACGCGGTAATAACCGGGGGGCGGCGGGCCGTTGTCCGGCGCCTGCGCAGCGGTAGTGCCGATGGGCGCGCCCGTTCTATCGACGACAGGCGCCATGTCCATGCGCGTCGAACACGCAGCCAGCGCGGACAACGCCAGCACGCACACGCCGCGCTGCATCGCGCTCAGGCGTCGGTCCGCACTTTCTTCTCGCAAAGCACGAAGGATACTCATCGGTGTCAAATCACTCCGGATTTTAAGGGTACAAAGAAAACGCGATCGAGCTGCTCTTCACGCCATTGCGCCGCGGCGACTCGCGTGACGAGCGTCAGCACTTGCGACTGCGCGGCCTGCGATCCGACAGGCGCGACGAGCTTGCCGCCCACCGCCAGCTGATCCAGCAGGGCCTGCGGCACGTCGAGGCCCGCGCAAGCGATCACGATCGCGTCGAACGGCGCGGCCGCGGGCAAGCCGAGGCGCCCGTCGCCGTAATGCAGCCTGATGTTCGGCACGCGCAGCGGCCGAAGGTTGAGCTTCGCGCGCTCCGATAGCGGGCGCACACGCTCGATCGAATAAACCTCAGTGGCGACTTGCGACAGCACCGCCGCCTGATAGCCACAGCCGGTGCCGATTTCCAGCACCTTGCTCAACGTGCGCCCCGCCGCGACCAGCTCGATCATGCGCGCCACGACGGACGGCTTCGAGATGGTCTGGTGATGACCGATCGGCAGCGCGGCATCTTCGTAAGCCTGCGCGGCGAGCCCGGGATCGACGAACATGTGGCGTGGCACCACGGACATCGCGTTGAGCACGCGCGGATCGGTCACGCCGTTCGAACGAAGCCGTTCGACCATGCGTTCGCGCACCCGTTCCGACGTGAGCGTCTGCATACTTGCAAGCGCGACATTGGGCGCGCCTTTGCGCGTGCCGGCCGCGGACGCGTTCAGGGCGCGCTCGGCCGAGCGCGGTGCGGCGCGCAATGCGCTCGTGCGCGGTGCATGATGCGTTTGCGCCGCGCTCTTGTTCGCGCCCGGAACCGCTTTCGTGGCGTTCGCCGCGCCCGGCGCCGGCTTTGCGCCGGAACGCGGGGGAAAAACAGAGGTAGCCGGCTTCGCGGAGGCCGCTGCCGTCGCGGGATTTTTCATCGTCGCGTTCGCCGCACGCGATGGGCCCGGTTTCGCCGGTTGCGCCGGCGCTGGCTTGAGCGCTGAAGCGGCGACTTGCTTGCCGCGGGCATCTTGCCCACGCGCCGCCGGCGAGCGCCGCTCGCGAACCAGATCCGCGAGCGCCAGCGGAAAGCGCTTGGCGCGCTCGTCGGTCATGTGCTGCGGCTCCCGGCGCGCGCCCATTCGCGCGTCTCGGCCATCAGCTTCGTGTGAGTCAGATCGAGTTGCAGCGGCGTAATCGACACGAAGCCGTTCGCGACCGCGTGGAAATCGGTGCCTTCGCTCGCGTCGAGCGCGTCGCCGGACGGTCCGATCCAGTAGATCGGATTGCCGCGCGGATCGCTCTGGCGGATGACCGGCTGCGACGGATGGCGCTTGCCGAGGCGCGTCACCTTCCATTCGCGCAACTGATCGTAAGGCAGGCTCGGGATGTTCACGTTCAGCAACGGATGGCCCGGCATCGGATGGTCGAGGAAATGCGCGACGATCTCCGCAGCGACGCGCGCGGCGTCTTCGAGATGAAGCCAGTCCCGGCCGACGAGCGAGAACGCGATCGCCGGTATGCCGAACATGAAGCCTTCGGTGGCAGCCGCGACGGTGCCCGAATACAGCGTGTCCTCGCCGACGTTCTGCCCGTTGTTGATACCGGACACGACGAGATCCGGCTGCTGGTCGAGCATGCCGGTGAGCGCGATGTGCACGGAATCGGTCGGGGTACCGTTCACGAAATTGAAACCGTTCGGCGCCTGATGCACGCTCAAGGGCCGCGACAGCGTAAGCGAGTTGGACGAGCCGCTGCAGTTTTGCTCGGGCGCCATCACCGTTACTTCGCCGAGCGGCTGCAGGACGTCGTGCAGCACATTGATGCCGCGCGCCAGGTAACCGTCGTCGTTGCTGAGTAGGATTCGCATCCGACGATTGTAACCGAGGAAGCATGGCGCGACGACGACTCGAAGGCCCGGCCGCGCCCCTTCGCGCGCCCTGTCGCGTGCCCTACACTGACGTGATCTCAAAGGAGCAAAACATGCGCGCCGTCAGATGCAACGAACACGGACTGCCCGATACGCTTTCCATCGAAACGCTGCCCGACCTGCATCCGGAAGCAGGCGAAGTCGTCATCGACGTGAAAGCGGCGAGCGTGAATTTTCCCGACGTGCTCATCATCCAGAACAAGTATCAGTTCAAGCCGCCCCTGCCGTTTACGCCCGGCGCGGAGTTCGCGGGCATCGTGCGCGCAGTAGGCGCGGACGTCACGCGCCTCGCGCCCGGCATGCGCGTGGCCGCGTACACGGCGCAAGGCGCGTTCGCCGAACAGGCGCGCGCAAAGGAAGCGGACTGCATCGCGCTGCCCGATGACGTCGATCTCGCCGACGCCGCCGCGTTCACGCTCGCGTACGGCACGTCGTACCACGCGCTCGTCGATCGCGGCGCGTTGCAGGCAGGCGAGACGCTGCTCGTGCTCGGCGCGGCGGGCGGCGTCGGCGTCGCGGCGATCCAGATCGGCAAGCTCGTCGGCGCGCGCGTGATCGCGGCGGCATCGAGCGCGGAGAAGCTCGCTTTCTGTCGCGAGCATGGCGCCGATGACATCATCGACTACGCGAAGGAAGATCTGCGCGAGCGCGTCAAGACACTGACGGACGGCAACGGGCCGGATGTCATCTTCGATCCGGTCGGCGGCGCGTATGCGGAGCCCGCGTTTCGCAGCATCGGCTGGCGCGGACGGTATCTGGTCGTCGGCTTCGCGAACGGCGAGATTCCGAAGCTGCCGCTCAATCTCGCGCTGTTGAAGGGCGCGAGCATCGTCGGCGTGTTCTGGGGCGGTCACATGCAGCGCGAACACGCGCTCGCCGATCACGAGTTCTCGACGATGGTCGACTGGATCAAGGCTGGCAAATTGCGGCCCGTCGTCACGAAGCGCTATTCGCTCGACGAAACGCCGCAGGCGCTCGACGACATGATGAATCGCCGCGTGACCGGCAAGGTCGTGATCGAGCCATAAGGCGGATGGTTCGCAGCGCGCGTTTCGACGTGCGCGCGTCGAACTAGAGGCGCCGCGATTGCGCGCCGGGCAGCATGCCGATGCGCTCCGCCTGCCGTGTTTTCGCGTCGGCGAAATCTGCCGCCACGTAATGGTGCTGCGAGCGAGCATGCTTGTCGTGCAGCATCTGAAACGCCGCCATGACGCGCCGCACCGTGAGCAGACGTTGCCACATGCGCTCCCGGAGGGCGCCGAACGGCAGCACGGAAAGCGGCAGCACGACCGCGCCCGGTCCCCAGCCCGGACGCCAGGAACGCGCGAGGCCCCGGCGCATGAAAAGCGACAACGTCGGCACGCCGATGCACGACGCGAGATGTCCGAGACCCGAATCGTTGCCGATGAACCAGGACGACTCGGCGATCCACGTCGCAACTTCGCCCAACCGCGGCAGCGCGTTGACCTCGCATCCTTCGCTGGAGATATCGCCCCATGCGCCGAACTCGGCAGGCGCGACGAGAAAGCTCGGCTGCCAGTGCCGATATGTGAGTCCCCGCGCGAGCGACAAAAACTTTGCGCGGCCCCACATCTTCTCGGGATGGCTGCCCGTGGGATGGATGACGACGCGATTCGCGAAGCGCCCCTTCACCACGCCGGCCGGCACGACGAGCCCATTCGCGCGCGTGACGTCGCGCAGGCCGAACACCTTCGTCGCCACCTCGACGATACGGTCCACCATGTGCTTCGAGCCGCGGTATTCGGGCAGCGTCGCGAGACACAGCGTCTTGCCGGAACGGCTCAACGCCGATGCGTAGCCGGTCGGCAGCAGTTCGATCACCGTATCGAACGCGCCCTGCCAGGCGCCGGGCTGTGCCACTGTGACGTGAGGAAGCCAGTCCGCAAGCTGCTCCGCGACCCAACCGAACACGACGGGGCGATAACCATTGCGGAGGAGATTGTTGACGAGGACGAGCCCGATGAGGCTGTCACCGATCGGCGATGGCAACACCACCGCAATCGAACTGTCAGTTCGCAGATTCATTCTTGTTCTCGCGAGATCGCGCGGATGAGCGCCGCGCCGATGACGCGCGGCAGCATCCGAATGCAGAGTGTCGCTTGGATTGCGTGACGACCTGATGTGTTCCCGACGCCTGATTCGGACAAGTCACGCGGGATCCGCGTGGACCTGCGGTGCGGCACCGGGATAGCGCAGCATCATAAAGATATCCGCCGTGCGTGACCATAACCGATTCGCCGGAACCGGTGTGGCACGAATTGTCTCGCAAATCGCCCGCGTCTGCCGGACGCGCCCGTCAGAGCTTTTCCGTCTCTCCGCTCTTCGGCTGCCATTTCATGAGGCGGCGCTCGACCAGCGCGACGAGACCGTCGAGCACGAGCGCGAACGCTGTCAGCACGAGAATGCCGGCGAAGACGGTATTGATGTCGAAGGTGCCTTCGGCCTGAAGGATCAGATAGCCGACGCCGCGCGCCGACCCGAGATATTCACCGACCACCGAGCCGACGAAGGCCAGCCCGACCGACGTATGCAAGCTGGAAAACACCCAGCTCGTCGCGCTCGGCAGATAAACGTGCCGCAACAGTTGCTTGCGGTTCGCGCCGAGCATGCGCGCATTGGCGAGCACGACCGGGCTCACTTCCTTCACGCCCTGATAGACGTTGAAGAACACGATGAAAAAAACGAGCGTCACACCGAGCGCAACCTTCGACCAGATCCCGAGCCCGAACCACACGGCGAAGATCGGCGCGAGAATCACGCGCGGCATCGAGTTTGCGGCTTTGATGTAGGGATCGAGGAGCGCGCTGGTCGTCGGTGCGAGCGCGAGCCAGAGGCCGACGCCCAAGCCGGACACCGTGCCGATCACGAACGCCAGCACCGTTTCGATCAGCGTCACCCAAAGGTGGATGTAGATCTCGCCGCTCGTGAACCACTCCCAGATACGTACGAGCACCTTCTGCGGCTCGCCGAAGAAAAATGCGGCCTTGTTGGCGTCGTCGAAATAGAAGGGCGGCAGGAGCGTCGGGCTCGTGAGCGCATACCACAACGCGAAACACACGAGCAGCAACAGCCATTGCCACACGATGAGGTTCGTCCGATTCGGGCGCAGCTTGTTCCACATGGTCGTATCGTCTTATTCGGCGGCGGTGGGCTTCAATTGCTGCTGATAGCCCTTCAACACTTCCTCGCGCAGCACGCCCCAGATCTGCGCATGCAGTTCGACGAAGCGCGGATGCGAGCGGATCTCGGCGACATCGCGCGGGCGCGGCAGATCGATCGCGAATTCGCCGATCGGATGCGTGCCCGGCCCCGCCGACAGCACGATCACGCGGTCGGACATCGAGATCGCCTCATCCAGATCGTGCGTGATGAAGAGCACCGCCTTGCGCTTGGCCGCCCACAGATCGAGCAGTTCGTTTTCCATCAGTTGACGCGTCTGGATGTCGAGCGCCGAGAACGGCTCGTCCATCAGGATGATGTCGGGATCGAGGATGAGCGTTTGCGCCATCGCGACGCGCTTTCTCATGCCGCCCGACAGTTGATGCGGATAGCGGTCGCCGAAGCCGCCGAGACCCACGCGCTTCAACCATTCCTCGCCGCGCGCATCGGCCTCCTGTTTCGACACGCCCTGAAACACGAGGCCGGCGGTCACGTTGTCGAGCGCGGAGCGCCATGGCATCAGCGCATCGGCCTGGAACATGTAGCCCGCGCGCTTGTTGATGCCCGCAAGCTTTTCGCCGAAGACGCTCACGGTTCCCGACGAAGGCTCCAGCAACCCCGCCGATACGTTCAGCAGCGTGGACTTGCCGCAGCCGGTCGGCCCGACCACCGAGACGAACTCGCCCGGCGCGATCCTGAGGCTCGTATCGCGGACCGCCGTGTAGCGGTCCTTGCGGCTCTCGCGCGAGGCGAACGTGCAGGTGACGTCCTCCAGCGCGAGCGCATGATTCGATGTTGCGTTCATCGATCAGACCTTGACGGTGGCGAGCGCCTTCTTCACGAAGTCGTTGGTCCACGTCTTCGACAGGTCGATCGGCTTGCCCTTCACGGTTTCGTCGAAGGCTTGCAGCGTCTTGAGCGAAGTCGCGGGACCGTCGGCGGGCATCAGGCCGTCCGGCGACAGCGCTTCTTTCACGTGCTGCCATGCATCGAGATAGAGCGCGCGATCGCCGAGCAGGTAGCTTTCCGGCACCGTCGCGATCAGATCCTTGCCCGACGCGCCTTGCAGCCACTTCAACGCTCGGACCATCGCGTTGGTGAGCGCCTGCGTGGTGTTCGGATTCTTCGTAATGAAGCTCTGCGATGCGTACAGGCAGCCCGCCGGCATGTTGCCGCCGAACACCTTCACGGTATCGGCGAGCGTGCGCGTGTCCGACACGATGCGGATATCGCCCGCGCGCTCGAGCTTCGTCATGACCGGATCGAGATTGGCGATCGCGTCGATCTGCCCCGACTGCAGCGCGGCGATCGCGCCCGCCCCCGCGCCCACGCCGATGAACGACACGTCGCTCGCCTTGAGCCCGGCCTGCGCGAGCACGAAGCCCGCCATGATCGAAGTCGACGAACCCGGCGCCGTCACGCCGATTTTCTTGCCCTTCAGATCCGCGACCGACTTGTAGTTCGGCATCGTCTTCTTCGATACGGCGAGCACGATCTGCGGCGCGCGCCCTTGCAGCACGAATTCGCGAAAATACTGGCTCTTCGCCTGAAGCAGGAGCGTGTGCTCGAATGCGCCCGACACGACATCCGCGCTGCCGCCGACCGCCGCCTGGAGCGCCTTCGCGCCGCCCGCGAAATCGGCGATCTCGACTTCGAGGCCTTCGTCCTTGAAGTAGTTGCGGCGCTCCGCGATGGTGAGCGGCAGATAGTAGAAGAGATTCTTGCCGCCGACCGCGATGGATACCTTGGCCTGTTCCGGCTTGCCCTGCGCAAACGCGAGCGGCATGCCCGAAAGTGCCCCACCCGCGAGCACGGCGCCGCTCGCGATGAACGTTCTGCGTTTCATCGTCTTTGTCTCCTTGGAATTCTTGTTGTCTGCGAGCGCGTCAAAACACGCGCGTCAAATCACTTTTTCAGCCCGCAGCCGCGCAATATCGTCGGCATCATACCCGAGCGTCTGAAGTACTTCATCCGTGTGTTCACCGAGTTTCGGGCCGAGCCAGCGCGTTTCGCCCGGCGTTTCCGAGAGTTTCGGTGTGACATTGGGCAGCGTGATCTCGCGGCCGTCCTGCCACGGAAAACGCTGCATCATCTGACGCGCGATGTATTGCGGATCGGTGAACATGTCCGCGACGCTGTAGATGCGGCCGGCCGGAACATCGGCGGCGTTGAGCACGGCGAGCGCCTCGTCGATGCCGCGCGTCGAGAGCCATGCGGCGATGGCGTCGTCGATTTCCTGCGTGCGCGGCACGCGGCCGTCGTTCGACGCGAGCGCGGGATCGTTCGCGAGATCCGCGCGGTCGATTGCGTTCATCAGCCGCTTGAAGATCGGATCGCTGTTGCCGCCGATCACGATGCTGCCATCGCGGCAAGGATACGTATTCGACGGCACGATGCCCGGCAGCGACGCGCCCGTGCGCTCGCGCACCATGCCGTACACGCCGTACTCGGGCACGACGCTTTCCATCATGTTGAAGACGGCTTCGTACAGCGCCACGTCGACGACCTGCCCTTTGCCGCCGTTCACGCGCACGTGATGCAGCGCCATCATGCCGCCGATCACGCCGTGCAACGCGGCGATCGAATCGCCGATCGAGATGCCGATGCGCGGCGGCGGCAGGTTCGGATAGCCCGTGATGTGGCGCAGCCCGCCCATCGATTCGGCGATCGCGCCGAAGCCCGGCCGATCGCGATACGGCCCGGTCTGCCCGTATCCGGAAAGCCGCACCATCACGAGGCCGGGATTGTCTTCGGACAGCACTTCGTAGCCGAGCCCGAGCTTTTCGAGCAGGCCGGGTCGAAAATTCTCGATGACGATATCGGCTTCCTTCGCGAGCCGCCGGACGATCGCCTTGCCTTCCTCGGCCTTGAGATTCACCGTCACCGATTTTTTGTTGCGCGCCTGCACCGCCCACCACAGCGACGTGCCGCCCACTTCGGGATACAGCTTGCGCCACTTGCGCAGCGGATCGCCGCCGTTCGGATCTTCGATCTTGATGACGTCGGCGCCAAATTCGCCCATGAAGCGCGCGGCGAACGGCCCCGCGATGAGCGTGCCGAGTTCCAGAACCTTGACGCCGGCGAGTGGTCCCGTCGTTGCGCTCATGGTCTTGTCTCCAGTTGTTTTTAAAGCGGGATATCCAGCGGCGCGAAGCGCGGCGTGCCGTCGGGTAGCGTTTCGTTGAACATCGCGGCGGGCCGCACCCACAGGCCTCGCTCGTGCGGCCACAGATGTTCGTAGACGATCATCGCTTCCTCGGTCTCGGAGTGGCGCGCCACGCCGATCACGCGATACAGTCCGCCCTTGTAGTGACGATGCGTCGCGAGCGCGAGCGCTTCGGTTTCTGTCATTGGATCGATCCTTATACGGAGCGCCGGTCCAGCATCGCGCGGGCGATCGTGCCCGCATCGACATATTCGAGCTCGCCGCCGACCGGCACGCCGCGCGCGAGCCGCGTCACCTTCAGCCCTTTGCTCTTCAACGTCTGCGCGAGATAGTGCGCGGTCGCCTCGCCTTCGTTCGTGAAGTTGGTGGCGAGCACCACTTCCTGCACGATGCCGTCGAGCGCGCGGTTAATCAGTCGCTCGAAGTGAATCTCCTTCGGACCGATGCCGTCGAGCGGACTGAGCCGCCCCATCAGCACGAAGTAGAGCCCGCGATACGTGAGCGTCTGTTCGAGCATGATCTGATCGGCGGGCGTCTCGACGACGCACAGCAAGGCCGGATCGCGCTCCTCGTCGGTGCAGACCTCGCAGATTTCGCTTTCCGTGAAGGTGTTGCACTTCTCGCAGTGCTTCAGATGCTCGGTCGCGAACAGCAGCGATGCTCCGAGCTTTTCGGCGCCCGCGCGGTCGTGCTGCATCAGGTGATACGCCATGCGCTGCGCCGATTTCGGGCCGACCCCGGGCAGCGCGCGCAGCGCCTCGACGAGCGCCGACAGGGCGGAAGGTTGTTTCATGTTTCCTCATGACACGCCGGAATCGCTCCGGCGCGCGGGTTTAGAACGGCAGCTTGAAGCCCGGCGGCATCGGCATGCCGGACGTCATGCCGCTCATCTTTTCCTGCGTGGTGGCCTCGGCCTTGCGCACGGCATCGTTGAACGCGGCGGCGACGAGGTCTTCGAGCATGTCCTTGTCGTCGGCGAGCAGGCTCGGATCGATCGACACACGCTTGACGTCGTTCTTGCAGGTCATCGTCACCTTCACGAGACCGGCGCCGGACTGGCCCTCGACCTCGATCAGCGCGAGCTGGTCCTGCATCTTCTTCATGTTTTCCTGCATCTGCTGAGCCTGTTTCATCAGCCCGGCGAGTTGGTTCTTCATCATGGTTCGGCTCCTTACTGGAAAACGTGTGATGCAAGCGTGCGCCCGGCGCGCGCTCGGAATTTTGTGCGGATGCGCGACGTCGACAACACGCCGCGCGCTTCAGTTCACGACGGACTCGCGCCCGATGCGGCGATCGGCTTGATCGAGCCCTGCACGATGCTCGCGCCGAAGTCGCGGATCAGCGACTGCACGAACGGATCCTGCCTGATTTCCTGCTCGGCTTCCTGCTGGCGGCGCGCGCGGTCCGCGGCATCGAGCGCGGCGGCGGTGCGGCGCGCGGGCGCGACATTCACGCTGACTTCGATCGCGCGGCCAAGCTTCTCGGCGAGCGCGGCCTTGAGCTTCGTGACGTGCGTGGCGTCCGTGTACATCTGGACCGCGACCGCGAGCGTGATGGAGCTCGCGTCGCAGGCGGTCAGTTCGCTATTGAACGCGAGCTGGTAGGCGACGCCCTTCAGCGGCAGATCGACGGCGAGCGCGGGCCATTCGACGGTCACGCCGAGCACGTCGAGCGGCACGGCGGGCGGCAGCGGCGTCGTGTCGATGACGGGCGCGGGTTTTGCTGCCGGCTCTGCGCCGAAACGCATGTCGTCGGAACCGCTGTCGAAGGCGGGCACGAAGCCGTCATCGGGCGGCATGAAATAGTCGTCTGCCGATGCCGCCGGCGAATAGTCGTCGGGCGGCATGTCTTCCCACGGCGGAACGACGTTCGCCTTGGTTGCTTCCGCTGCCGCGGCCTTCGGTTCGGGTGCTGGCGCCGCGCGCTTGGGCGTCGGGACCTGGACTTGCACCGCCGGCTTCGCGACGGCAGGTTTCGGCGCAGCGGGCGCAGCCGCCGGCGCAACCGATGCGCCGCGCGCACCGCGATCGGACGAAAGACGCATGCCCGCGCTGCGCAGCACGTCGAGCGCCGCGCGAGCGCCGCCGCCAGCGCGCGACGACGAGGCTTCGGACTCCGTTGCGCGCGGTGCAGCAGGCGCAGCCGCATCGACGGCCTGCCGCGCGGCGCTCGGCACCGGTGCGGGTTTCGCAGGCACGGGCTCGCTCGCTTCGATGGGCGCGGCAGGCTTCACGCTTTGCGCGGCAGCTTCGACCGGCGGCGCCTCTTCCGCTTTGACGACGACGCCTTCCGCTGAAGGCGCTTTTGCCACCGGCGCCGGCGCGACTGCGCGCTCGGCCATCGCTCCGGCGAGCGCTGCGCTGCGCGCGGGTTTCGCAGCCGAAGGCGCGCTCACCGCGACACCGCCGCCGCCCGGCCCGCTCGCGGGCTCGAATGCAAGCATGCGCAAGAGCGTCATCGTGAAGCCTGCGTATTCGTCCGGCGCGAGACCGAGCTCGCCGCGCCCAACGGTGGCGATCTGATAAAAGAGCTGAACCTGCTCGGCCGACAGCATGTCGGCAAAGCGGCGAATGTCCGCGGCTTCCGGCCATTCATCCAGCACCGAGGACGGCGCGAACTGCGCCCACGCGATTCGATGCAGCAAACTCGCCAGATCCTGAAGCGCCGTCGAGAAAGACAGGCTGCGCAGCGCCATTTCGTCGGCGATCGCGAGCACGAGCGCGCCATCGCCTGAGGCGAGCGCGTCGATGAGGCGAATCAGGTAGCTTTGATCGAGCGCGCCGAGCATGCCGCGCACGGCTTCCTCGGTGACTTCGTTGGCCGAATACGCGATGGCCTGATCGGTGAGCGAGAGCGCGTCGCGCATGCTGCCGTCGGCTGCGCGCGACAGAAGACGCAGCGCCTGCGGCTCGAACGTGATCTGCTCTTCCTGAAGAATGTTCCCCAGATGCGACACGATGTGCCCCGCCGGCATCTGCTTCAGATTGAACTGCAGGCAGCGCGAGAGCACGGTGACCGGAATCTTTTGCGGATCGGTGGTCGCGAGGATGAACTTCACGTGAGGCGGCGGTTCTTCGAGCGTCTTCAACATCGCGTTGAAGGCGTGATTCGTGAGCATGTGCACTTCGTCGATCATATAGACCTTGAAGCGCGCATCGACCGGCGCATACACGGCGCGCTCGAGCAGCGCCGCCATTTCGTCGACACCGCGGTTGCTCGCCGCGTCCATCTCGACGTAATCGATGAAGCGGCCTTCATCGATTTCCCGGCACGCACGGCACACGCCGCACGGCTTCGAGGTCACGCCGGTTTCACAGTTGAGCGCCTTCGCGAAGATGCGCGAGAGCGTCGTCTTGCCGACGCCGCGCGTGCCCGTGAACAGATAGGCGTGATGCAGGCGGCCGCCGTCGAGCGCGTGCGTGAGCGCACGGACGACGTGCTCCTGGCCGACGAGCGATTCGAACGATTTCGGCCGCCATTTGCGTGCGAGAACTTGATAGGTCATGCGCGAAATTGTATCAGCAACGACCTCGTGCAAACGCCGTCCGGCGGGGCCATTGGGCACGAGCGGGCGCACGGAAATACCACGCGCGGAGAGCGTGCTACATGTCGATGAAACAGGGGAAACAAGAGGGAACAGCAGAAGAAAAGCGGAAGGTGACGAGCCCGACCCTCGGCACTGGTGGAAAACGGCTGTGGCTGCTTCGTTCCCGACCTGACCAGGTTGACCGCGCCGCCATGCGAGGAGGCCCGTCACGACGAATTATATCACGGGGCCATGCGATGCCGGAAGGCATCGATCGATTCGCGTCAGCTTTTGCGCCGCCCTCTTGCGCTTCGTGCTTCCGCCCTCAGATGCGCCCTATCGGCACCCGGCAACGGATAGCAAAGTAGGCTAAGATGACCGGTGAATTGTGCGGAAGTGGTGCATTTTGCGCTTTCGCGAGTCATTCGCCGCCGCGTGCGAGTCGTACTGGCGCATGGCGAGCGGGCTTGAACATGCCCGTTGGCGACGAAATTTTTCTCAGTTTGTTGTATCGTGGCGAGCATTCAAACGCGGGCCTCGAATCAATAGAGGTATTCAGACAATGAGCGAATCAATCAAGCACATCAGCGACGCTTCTTTCGAACAGGATGTCGTCAAGTCGGATAAACCTGTCCTGCTCGACTTCTGGGCCGAGTGGTGCGGTCCGTGCAAAATGATTGCCCCGATCCTCGACGAAGTCGCGAAGGATTATGGCGATCGCCTGCAGATCGCGAAGATCAACGTCGACGAGCATCAGTCGACGCCGGTGAAGTTCGGCGTGCGCGGCATTCCCACGCTGATTCTCTTCAAGAACGGCGCAGTGGCCGCGCAGAAGGTCGGCGCATTGTCCAAGTCGCAATTGACCGCGTTCCTCGACAGCAACCTGTAACGGCATCGACGGCGAGCGCCGTCAGCTTCCGGCATCCACGGCGCAATCCACGCGCACAGCGATGCAGCCGATGTTGTCACACGACAACATCGGCCGAAAAGCCCCGCCCAAAGCCCACCCGGGGCTCGTGTGGCGTGTGCTATGCTAGAATCACAAGAGTTCAAGAAGTATTAACTAGCAGTATTAAGTCTAGAGCGGTTCCGCTCACCTCTTCTCCCCAATCTTTCTGTCGCACCTCTTCTCCCCGGCGGGAAATCCGTATGCATTTATCCGAGCTCAAGTCTCAGCACGTCTCCGCACTGATCGAGATGGCCAATGGCCTCGAAATCGAAAATGCGAACCGCCTGCGCAAGCAGGAACTCATGTTCGCGATTCTTAAAAAGCGCGCCAAGGCTGGCGACACGATTTTCGGCGACGGAACCCTCGAAGTGCTGCCCGATGGCTTCGGTTTCCTGCGCTCGCCCGAGACCTCGTATCTCGCGAGTACGGACGATATCTACATCAGTCCGTCGCAAATCCGCCGCTTCAATCTGCACACCGGCGACACGATCGAAGGCGAAGTACGCACGCCGAAGGACGGCGAGCGTTATTTCGCGCTCGTGAAGGTGGACAAAGTCAACGGGCAGCCGCCCGAGGCCTCGAAACACAAGATCATGTTCGAGAACCTCACGCCGCTGCATCCGAACAAGCCGCTGCCGCTCGAACGCGAAATGCGCGGCGAAGAGAATGTGACGGGCCGGATCATCGACATGATTTCGCCGATCGGCAAGGGCCAGCGCGGCCTGCTCGTCGCGTCGCCGAAGTCGGGCAAGACCGTGATGCTCCAGCACATCGCGCATGCGGTGAAGGCGAATCATCCGGACGTCATCCTGTTCGTGCTGCTCATCGACGAGCGTCCGGAAGAAGTAACGGAAATGCAGCGCTCGGTGAAGGGCGAAGTCATCGCGTCGACCTTCGACGAACCCGCCGCGCGTCACGTGCAGGTGGCCGAGATGGTCATCGAGAAGGCGAAGCGTCTCGTCGAAATGAAGCACGACGTCGTGATTCTGCTCGACTCGATCACGCGTCTCGCGCGCGCTTACAACACGGTCGTGCCGGCGTCCGGCAAGGTGCTGACGGGCGGTGTCGACGCCAACGCGCTGCAGCGTCCGAAGCGCTTCTTCGGAGCTGCGCGCAACATCGAGGAAGGCGGTTCGCTCACGATCATCGGCACGGCGCTCATCGAAACGGGCAGCCGCATGGACGACGTGATCTACGAAGAGTTCAAGGGCACCGGCAACATGGAAGTGCACCTCGAACGCCGTCTCGCGGAAAAGCGCGTCTATCCGTCGATCAACCTGAACAAGTCGGGCACGCGCCGCGAGGAATTGCTCATCAAGCCGGATCTGCTGCAGAAGGTCTGGGTGCTGCGCAAGTTCATCCACGACATGGACGAAGTGGAAGCCATGGAATTCCTGCTCGACAAGATCCGTCAGACGAAGAACAACGCCGAGTTCTTCGATATGATGCGTCGCGGCGGAGGCTGATCCATTTCAGCTTTGCGTTCGAACGAAAACCGCCTGCTTTGTCAGGCGGTTTTTTTTCTATGTGCAGATATTTGCCAATTCTGCCTTGCCGCGCATGATCGAGCGTTCGGTAAACTGATTGATTAATCGCAGCCATCGCGACTTCGTTCTTCGACGGTATCCACGGTGCCTGCCGATTCGATCATTCTCCGTGGCAAACCCCTTGAATACCAGCGACACGAAAAGCCGCGCCTTGTATCAGCAGGCGTTGGACGCCTATCAGCGCCGGGGCCTGGGCTCGGCTCTTGAGCATCTCGACCAATGCATCGCGGAATCTGGCGGCAACGCGGACTTGCATAACGCCTTGCTCCTGAAAGGCATGATCTCTCTGGATCTGCAACGCAATGCGGAAGCAAGGCAGTGCTTCGAGCGGGCCGTTGAGATTTCCCCCAGTGTGACATCTCACTATGCCCTTTCCGTATCGCTCGCGAGACTCGAACACTTCGATCTCGCCGCCGCGCAAGCCCGTAAGGGGCTCGCACTGCCGCACGAACAACGACAACCCCTCGAGACGGCGAATCTGCTTCACTGTCTGGGCGACGCGCTGCGACAAGACAAAAGATTCGAAGAAGCGGCGCAAGCATATCGGCAGGCGCTCGACCTCTTTCCGAACAATCGCGACGCGCACCTCAGCCTCGGATTCCTTCTCCTGTCTCAGGATCAGCTCGAAGCCGCAATCGAGCATTTCAGGCAAACGTTAGCTATTGATCCAGATTATCTTCCGGGTCACTCGAACCTTGCGTATGCGCTGCTGGCGACGGGCAGCTTTGAGGAAGCATGGCCGCACTTCGAGCACCGCTGGGTGAGTTTCGTGGATTCGGCCGGAAAGGGTCTGTCGTCGAGACCAGCGTTGCCAATCCGCCGCTGGGAAGGCGAGTTCACTGCACGGAACGATCAACGCCTGCTGGTGCTGGCCGAACAAGGGCTGGGCGACACCCTCCAGTTCTGCCGTTACCTGCCTCGGGTGCTCACGCGATTCCAAACAGTCGGCTTCGTTTGCCCCAAGCCGCTGCGACGGCTGCTCGATCAATCTTTCCGTTCCCGCTGGCCCAATCTGATCCTGCTCGATAAAGTGCCCGCCAGCGTCTGGGAATGGGATGGCTATATCCCGCTGATGTCCATGCCCAAGGCATTCGGGACCGATCTGCACACCATACCAGCCGATATTCCCTATCTTCATGTCGAACCCGGTGCCGTGCGAAAATTCTCCAGTCGGCTGGACAAGCTGGCTGGTGCTTCGTCGCCGCGTATCGGTCTGGTGTGGGCGGGTGGTCATGGCGGCCTCGGTGTCGATCAATGGCGAAGCATCGCGCCAGAGCAACTGGATCCGCTTTTTGCCTGGCCTCACGCGCAATGGGTGAGCTTGCAAAAACCGGAGTCCACCACCAAACGACTCGGGCCGGACCAGCATGCCCGCGTTGTCGACTGGATGAACGAAATCGATGATTTCGCAGCTACCGCCGGACTCGTGGCGTCGCTTGATCTGGTCATCTCGGTAGACACCTCGGTCGCTCATCTCGCGGCGGCAATGGGCAAGCCGGTATGGCTGCTCAATCGCTTTGCCGGCTGCTGGCGCTGGTTGCGTGGCCGGGACGACAGCCCGTGGTATCCGAGCATGCGCATCTTCACGCAGAAAAAACCTGGCGATTGGAAAGAAGTGCTGCAGCGCGTGCTGATCGAACTCGAACGCGCGCGGCACGAACTCACAATCGGTTAGCCGACCCGCGCAACATCGGCTACGGCACAATACGCGACTGACGACAACCGATTCGACCGCCCGAATGGCCAACCTCTTCTCACGCTGGTTAGGCGCGCAGCGCCGCGAGCGCGCGCTGCGCAAATACGCCATCGACGACGCGCTCTGGCGGCGCACGCTCGACGCGTATCCGTGCTTCAGCCATCTGGGCGTGGAAGACCTTCGACGTCTGCGCGAGACCGCGAGCCTGTTTATCGCGCGGAAGGAATTCTCGACCGCGCACGATCTCGAACTGACCGATCAGATGATCGTCTCGATCGCCGCCCAAGCCTGTCTGCCGGTGCTCAATCTCGATCTCGATCTATATCGCGGCTGGGTCGGCGTGATCGTCTATCCGGGCGAATTCGTGATCCGAAAGACAGTCGAGGACGAAGATGGCGTCGTGCACGAGGTCGAGCACGATGCGAGCGGCGAGGCGTGGGAAGGCGGCCCCGTCGTGCTCTCCTGGGAGGACACGCAAATGAGCGACGGCTCGGAGGCCTACAACGTCGTGATCCACGAGTTCGCGCACAAGATCGACATGGTGACGGGCGTCGCCGACGGGCATCCGCCGCTCTTTCGCCGCTGGCACGCACCGCTCGATACGACCGCCTGGGCCGATATTTTCGACAATGCCTACGACCACTTCTGCGCGCGCGTGGACGCGGTGCCGGAGCGCCGCTGGAACCGCTTCGAGCGCGAATCGCTGATCGATCCTTACGCGGCGGACCATCCGTCGGAATTCTTCGCGGTGTGCAGCGAGGCGCTTTTCGTGACACCGAAGGCGTTCGAGGCCGAGTATCCGGAGCTTTACCGGCTACTTGCGCGCTATTACCGGCAGGACCCGGCGGGCGTGGGCGCGCTTGTCGCGTAGGGTCCGAAAAAAGTGTCAAGCAACTGATTTTCTGGCATAATCGCCGTTTTTCGACCCTAGGCAAGTGACTCGCGCGGTCCATGCGAAAGCGCAGCGGGTTGGCTACCGCCAGATACCAGGAAAGACCATGAAACAAGGCATTCATCCGGATTACCGCGAAGTCCTGTTCGTCGACATGTCGAACGACTTCAGGTTTGTGACCCGCTCGACCATCCAGACGCGCGAAACCGCCGAATTCAACGGCAAGAGCTACCCGCTCGCGAAGATCGAAGTGTCGTCGGAATCGCACCCGTTCTATACGGGCCAGCAGAAGATCATGGACACGGCAGGCCGCGTCGAGAAGTTCAACAACAAGTTCGCGCGCTTCTCCACCAAGAAGTAAGTCGGACTCTGGGCTTCAGCAAAAAAGGGCAGCTTTGGCTGCCCTTTTTTGTCGCTGATTGTTTTTCGTCTTTCAGGCGGCGCGCATCGGCACTGCTTTTGCTGCATCGATCGAGCGTCGTCGTGTCTGGTCACGGCGCGCACCGCGATCCGCCTTCAACCCCGCCGCGCGACTACAATGCCGGTTGCTCCGGCCCCGCCCGCACCTTGCGCGAGATGAGCGGCCCCTTATCCAACCAAGCTTCTCGCATGCGATCTGTCGTTCGTCTGACTGCCTCCGCCACCAGCGCCCTGCCGCGCTGGCTTTTGCTCGCCATCTGTATCACCTACGCATCGTTCGGCCTGTTCGGCCGCGATCCGTGGAAGAACGAGGATGCGGCAGGCTTCGGCGTCATGTGGACGATGGCCAACGGCGACGCGCGCGACTGGCTGCTGCCGAACCTCGTCGGTCGTGCGCCGACCGCGGACGGCCCGCTGATGTACTGGCTCGGCGCATCGGCGATCCGACTGCTGAGCCCCTGGGTCGATGCGAGCAACGCGTCGCGCGTGGTCACCGGTCTGCTCTTCTGTCTCGCGTGCGCATTCGTCTGGTATTCGACCTATCTGCTCGGCCGGCGCGACGAAGCGCAGCCGTTCAAATACGCATTCGGCGGGGAACCGGAGCCGCGCGACTATGGCCGCACGCTCGCCGACGGCGCGCTGCTCATCCTGCTCGCGTGTTTCGGCCTCGCCGAACGCGGTCACGAGACCACGCCGCAACTCGCGCAGTTCGCCGGCACTGCAATGCTCATCTACGGTCTCGTGCGCAGCCTCGACAAGCCGATCCACGGCGGCCTCGTCTGGGGCGTGGCGATCGGCGTGGTGGGGCTGTCGAGCTCGCCCGTGCTCGTGTTCGCGCTTTTGCTCTGCACGCTCGCGATGACGATCATCGTGAAGCAGGTGCGCGCCGCGCCACTTCTGATCTTCGGCCTGCCGGTCGCGATCCTGCTGATCGCCGCGTGGGTGCTGCCAACACTGCACTACTTCCCCGAAGACGGCGAATGGTGGCTGCGCCAATGGTGGCGCAACAGCTTCTCGTTCTTCTCCGGCACGCCCGGAGCCATCTTGGGTTACGCGATCAAGAACCTGCCGCTCTTCACGTGGCCTGCGTGGCCGCTCGCGATATGGGCGTTCGTCAGCTGGGGCGGACTGCGCCGCTCGCCGCACGTGGGGGTGCCGCTGTCGATCATCGGGCCGCTGCTCGTGCTCGTCGTCTTGCAGGCGCACGAAACCAACCGGCTCTTCATGCTGCTCCTGCCGCCGCTCTCCGTGCTCGCGACCTTCGCGCTGCCCACGTTGAAGCGCGGCGCGATCAACGCGATCGACTGGTTCGCGATGCTCAGCTTCACCGTCATCGGCTCGCTCGTGTGGCTCGTGTGGACCGCGGGCATGTTCGGCTTTCCCGCGCCGATGGCCCGCAATCTCGCGCGTCTCGCGCCGGGCTTCCACCCCGAGTTCAAGCTGATTTCCTTCGTGTGCGCGGTGGCCGTGACCGTCTGCTGGTTCATGCTCGCGCGCTGGCGTCTCGCGCGTCATCCGAAGGTGTTGTGGCGCAGCGTCGTGCTGTCGAGCGCGGGCACCACGCTCATGTGGGTGCTGCTCATGACCCTGTGGCTGCCGGTGGTGAACTACAGCCGGACGTATCGCGATGTCGCGGAGCGGATCGCCGATCACCTGCCGCCCGACTACACCTGCATCTCGCCCGTGCGCCTGGGCGACGCGCAGATCGCGACCTTCGCCTATTTCGGCGGCATGCACTTCGCGTTCGACGAGGACTGCGACGTGATCCTGCGCCAGGACCGGGCGGACTTCGGCGAGCCGTCGTCGATGTCGGCGTTCCAGTGGAAGCTCGTTTGGGAAGGCCGGCGCGTCGCCGACCGCGACGAGCGTTTCCGCCTTTACGTGCGCATCGAGCGTCCCACGCCGCCGGCGAAGAAACCGCTGCGTCCGAAGAGCCTGCGCCAGGCGCAATAACGCGATGCGCGCGACCCCGACATCGACCGGCACGACCGGCACGCTGCGCGACGCGCGCAAGATCGCTGCGCTCGCATGGCCGGTGCTGATCGGCCAGTTGGCGGTGATCGCGTTCGGCGTCATCGACACCGCGATGGTCGGCCGCTTCTCCGCCACCGATCTCGCCGCGCTCGGGCTGGGCGGCTCCGTCTATATCTCGGTGTATATCGGGCTGACGGGGATTCTCGTCGCGTTGCAGCCGATCGCCGGACAGCTTTTCGGCGCGGGCCGCGAAAGCGAGATCGGCGAGGAAACGCGGCAGGCGTTGTGGCTTGCCGCGGCGCTCACCGTCATCGGCTTCGTGCTGCTCTACTTTCCCGAGCCGATTCTCTCGCTCGCGAAAACGCCGCCCGCGCTGCACGAGCGCACCGTCGACTATCTGCGGATTCTGTCGTTCGGCCTGCCCGCGAGCCTCGCGTTTCGCGTCTACAGTTCGCTCACCAACGCGGTCGGCAAGCCGCGGCTCGTGATGTTTCTGCAAGTCGGCGGCCTGTTGCTCAAGTTTCCGCTCAACACGTGGTTCATCTTCGGCGGCGCGGGCGTGCCCGCGCTCGGCGGCCCCGGCTGCGCGCTCGCGAGCACGCTCATCAACTGGGCGCTGGCGATCGTCGGCATGACGGTGCTCTTCAAAGTCGAGTTCTTCCGACCGTTCGGCATCTTCTCGCGCTTCTGCTGGCCGGTCTGGCGACGGCAGTTTGCGCTCCTGCGTCTCGGCATTCCGATGGGACTGTCGTATCTCATCGAAGTGACGTCGTACACGTTCATGGCGCTCTTCATCTCGCGCTTCGGCACGACCACGCTCGCCGGCCATCAGATCGCGGGCAATCTCGGCGCGGTGCTGTATATGACGCCGCTGTCGATCGGCATTGCATCGTCGACGCTCGTGTCGCAGGCGCTCGGCGCGCAGCGCTTCGACGACGCGCGCTCGATCGGGCGTCACGGCATCGGCATGGCGTGCGTGCTCGCGCTCGTGTACGGCGTGGCGCTGATCGCCGCCCGCCCGCACGTGATCGCCGCCTATACGCCCGACGCGCACGTGATCGCCGCCGCGATGCCGCTCGTGCTCATCATCTTCTTCTATCACCTTGGCGACGCGCTCCAGATCACCGTCGCGTTCATCCTGCGCGCGTACAAGGTGACGGTCGTGCCGACCGTGATCTATGCCGTCGCGCTGTGGGGTATCGGGCTCGGCGGCGGCTATCTGCTCGGCTTCGATGTCGGCGGCGGCGTGCCCGAATGGTTGCAGGGCGCGCGCGGCTTCTGGATCGCCAACTCGGCGAGCCTGGGTGTCGCGGGCGTCGGTCTCTTCGTCTATTGGCGACGCGTGAGCGCGCGGCATGTGTCGCGGGTCGACGCCGACTGAGCGATTCTCGCAATGCGTCGCCCGATCGACGCGATCAGAAAGAATGACGTAAGGCTCAAGTAGAATTTCGCGTCGAGGAATCTCGGAGCGAGTGGATGAGCCGCATAACAACGTCACAAAAAAAATGGATTCTGGCCGCAAGCACGCTGATCGCCGCGCTTGGTTTTAGCACCGTGCTTCATCGGGCCGATGCCGCGCGCATCGCGAGCGTGTCGCCGCAGGGCAAGGTCGCGCAGGTGCGGCAGGTCGTCGCCAAATTCGACGAACCGATGATCGCCTTCGGCAGCGCGTCGGCGGCCGCTCCGGCCAAGGTCGCCTGTAGCGGCGCGAGCGCCTCGGCGCTGGCGGGCTCGGGCCGCTGGATCGATCAAAAAACCTGGGCCTTCGACTTCGAGCACGATCTGCCGCCCGGCGTGCGCTGCGCGCTCGATCTCGCGGACGGGCTCAAGTCAGTCGCGGGCAACGCGCTTTCCGGCCCGCGCCATTTCGCATTCCAAACGGGCGGTCCGTTCGTCACGCGCATCATGCCGCGCTATGGCGACATCGAAGAAAATCAGGCCTTCGTGCTGCGTCTGAACGGCCCGGCGACGCAGGCTTCCGTGCTTCAGCATGTCTGGTGCGAGTCGAGCGCGCTCGGCAACCGCATTCCGGTGCGTACCGTCGACGATCCGACGCGTGCTGCCCTGCTCAAACATTTCCGGCTCGATAAGGAAAGCGACCGCGTGCTCACGCTCGCGTGCCAGCAAACGCTGCCCTCCGCGACGAAGATGCAGCTCGTCTACGGCGCGGGCGTGACGGGACAGAGCGGCATCGCCAACGATGTCGAGAAGCGCTTCGACTTCACGGTGCGCGAGCCCTTCACGGCGAATTTTTCGTGCGAGCGCGAGAACGCGAAGGCGCCCTGCACGCCGTTGCGTCCGCTGCGCCTGAATCTCAGCGCCCCGGTCAGCCGCGCCGACGCGCAGAAGTTCGTGCTGCGCGGACCGAAAGGCAACGCAGCGCCTCATTTCGATGCGAGTGACAAAGACGCCGAAGTGAGCGCCGTCGAGTTCGCCGCGCCGCTGCCCGAGCGCGCCGATCTCACCATCGACGCGCCCGCGAACCTGAAAGACGTGAGCGGCCGCACGCTCGCGAACGCCGATCTATTCCCGCTCAAGACCGCGACGGCCGCGATGCCGCCGCTCGCGAAGTTCTCATCGGGGACGTTCGGCATCATCGAACGATTCGCGGAGCCGGACATGCCCGCGATGCTGCCGGTTACGCTGCGTCACGTCGAAGCGGACCTGCATGTGCAAGGGCTCAACCCGGGCACCTCGCAGATCACGAAGCTCAAGATCGATGCGGATCACGACATCCGCGAATGGATGCGCGCCGTCGACACGTTCGATGGCATCTCGATGTCCCGCTCGTCGATCAAAGAGCGCATGCCCGCGATGCTGAACAACGGCATCGAACCGGTCGTCATTCCGAACGAGGACGGCACGGTGTCGAAAGACCCGCAAATCGACATCCGCTCGCTGTCGATGCTGGCAAAACAACGCGGCGTCGAAACTCTTACCCTGCCCGCCGCCGATCCCAAAGCATTGCGGCCCTTCGAAGTCGTCGGCATTCCACTGACGAAGCCCGGCTTTTACGTCGTCGAAATGAACTCGCCCGCGCTCGGCGCATCGCTGCTCGGCAAGAATCAGGCGATGTACGTGCGCACGTCGGTGCTCGTCACGAACCTCGGCGTGCATTTCAAGCAGGGACGCGAAAACACCCTGGTCTGGGTCACGACGCTCGACAAGGGCAAGCCCGTCGCGAACGCGCAAGTGCGCGTGACCGACTGCAATGGCGATGAAATCGCGACCGCGAGGACCGATGCACAAGGCATCGCGAAGATCGGCAAGCCGCTCGCCGCCGCACGCGAATGCAACGCGCATAGTCTCGCGTGGGGCGGCTTCTTCGTGTCGGCGCGCGTGAACGATCCTGTCAGCGGGCCTGACATGGCGTTCGTGATGTCGGACTGGAATCGCGGCATCGAATCGTGGCGCTTCCATGTGCCGACCGACATGAGCGCGACGCGCACGGCGCACGCGCATACCGTCTTCGACCGCACGCTCTTGCGCGCCGGCGAAACCGTGTCGATGAAGCATCTGATGCGCGCCGAAACGCTGAATGGCTTCGCATTCGCGCCGAACGATCCGACGCGCGTGACGATCCGGCATGTCGGCAGCGGACAAACGTGGCATCTGCCGCTGAAATGGGCTGCGGACCATAGCGCCGATTCGACCTTCACCGTGCCCGCCGCCGCGAAGCTCGGCGAATACAGCGTGGCGCTCGATAACGGCACCGCCAACGGTGACAACGACGACAACGACAACGCCGTCACGCAGTCGTACGAATCGGGCAGCTTCCGCGTCGAAGAATTCCGTTTGCCTGTCTTCAAAGGCTCGATCACGGCGGGCGACAGCAAAACGCCCGGACTCGTCGCGGCGCGGGAAGCGCAGGTCGCGGTGCGGCTCGAATATGTGCAAGGCGGACCGGCGTCGAATCTGCCGGTGCAGGTGTCCGCGCTCGTGCGCGATGTGTCGCCGCCGTTCGCTTCGCAGTACGAGGCGTTCACCTTCGCGCCGTATCGCAAGCCTGCGGACGACGGCGCGAGCGCACCCACCGAGGACGGAGACAGCGACGAGCAGGACAACGCGACGTCGAAGCTCGTCGCCGACAAGCTGCGTGTCACGCTCGATCGCGACGGCGCGGGCAAGGTCACGATCAAGCCGCTGCCGGCGGTCGAATCGCCGAGGCGTCTCACGCTCGAAGCGAGCTTCGCCGATCCGAACGGCGAGGTTCAGACGATCAGCGGCGGAACGACGCTCTGGCCCGCCGCGGTGGCGGTCGGCGTGAAGGCGGGGCATTGGGTGTCGGTCGGCGGCGCGCTGCCGGTGCAGGCCATCGCGCTCGATCTGCAGGGCAAGCCGCGTGCGGGCGTTGCTGTGGACATCAAGGCCGTCGCACGCGTGATGTCGAGTTCGAGAAAGCGCATGGTCGGCGGCTTCTATGCCTACGACAACCACACCGAGATCAAGGATCTCGGCACGCTGTGCAGCGGCAAGAGCGACGATCACGGCATCGTCGCGTGCGACGCGAAGCTGAAAGAGCCGGGCAACGTCGATCTGATCGCGATCGCCAAAGACGGCGACGGCCGCACGGCCAACGCGAGCACATCGGTATGGGTCACGCGCGAAGACGAATTGTGGTTCGGCGGCGAGAACACGGACCGCATCGACGTGCTGCCCGAAAAAACGAGTTACGAGCCCGGCGAAACCGCGCGCTTTCAGGTACGCATGCCCTTCCGTTCGGCGACGGCGCTCGTCGCGGTCGAGCGCGAGGGCATCGTACAGACGCGCGTCGTCGAGCTGAACGGCAAGGACCCGACCGTCGAGCTCAAGGTCGAGGACGCGTGGGGGCCGAACGTCTACGTGTCGGTGCTCGCGCTGCGCGGGCGCATCCGCGAAGTGCCGTGGTATTCGTTCTTCACGTGGGGCTGGAAGGCGCCCGTCGAATGGGCGCGCGCGTTCTGGTACGAAGGCCGTCAGTATCAGGCGCCGACGCCGCTCGTCGATCTGTCGAAGCCCGCGTTCCGTTACGGGCTCGCGTCGATCAGGGTCGGCGCCGCGTCGCACAGGCTCTCGGTGAGCGTAAGCCCCGATGCGAAGTCGTACACCGTGCGCGGCAAGGCGCACGTCAAGGTGAAAGTCGCGCTGCCCGATGGCAAGCCCGCGCCCGCCGGCACGCAGATCGCGGTCGCGGCCGTCGACGAAGCCTTGCTCGAACTGATGCCCAATCAAAGCTGGGACGTGCTCGACGCGATGCTGCAGCAACGTGCGTACGGCGTCGAAACCGCGACGGCGCAGATGGAAATCGTCGGGCGGCGTCACTTCGGGCGCAAAGCCGTGCCCGCGGGCGGCGGCGGCGGACACAGCGCGACGCGCGAGCTGTTCGACACGCTGCTCCTGTGGAATCCGCGCGTGACGCTCGATGCGAAGGGCGAAGCCACCGTCGACGTGCCGCTGAACGACGCGCTCACGCGCTTCAGGATCGTCGCGGTCGCGGCGGTCGGCGCCGGGCGGTTCGGCACCGGCAGCGCATCGATTCAAAGCACGCAGGATTTGCAGTTGATCTCGGGATTGCCGCCGCTCGTGCGCGTCGGCGATGCGTTCCGCGCGCAGTTCACGCTGCGCAACACGACGGCGCGGACGATGCGCGTCGTCGTTACGCCGCGCGCCGGATCGCTTTCGCTCGATGCGCGCACGGTCGAGCTCGCGCCGGAATCGTCGCAGGAAGTGGCCTGGGATGTAACGACGCCCGATGTGCTCGGCATGAACGCTTCCGCGAGTCTCGACTGGAACGTGAGCGCTTCGGAACAGGCCGGACCTTCGGTTGCCAAACCCGCCAGCGACGCCGTGAAACTGACGCAAAAAGTCGTCGCGGCCATTCCCGTCGCCGTGCAGCAGGCGACGATCGCGCAGGTCGACGGCACGCTCACGCTGCCCGTCGCGCCGCCCGCCGAGGCGAGCAAGTCGAGCGACGGCGCGGTGCGCGGCGGCATCGCCGTGTCCTTGCAGCCGAAGCTCGCGGACGGACTGCCAGGCGTGCGCCGCTGGTTCGAGCGCTATCCGTACAGTTGTCTCGAGCAGCAAACCTCGCGCGCGCTCGGTCTGATGGACGCCGCGCAATGGTTGAGCGTGCTCGCAAAGATGCCGTCCTATCTGGACCGCGACGGCCTCGCGAACTACTTCCCGCCCGCCGACGACGAACGCCCGACCGGCAGTCCGACGCTGACCGCGTATCTGCTCGCCGCCACCGACGAAGCCGCGAAGCAGGACCGCCGCTTCACCCTGCCCGACGATGTGCGCAATCAGATGGCGGCGGGTCTCGCGAATTTCGTCGACGGCAAGATCGAGCGCAGGTTCTGGGCGCCACGCAACGATCTCGACTACGAGAAGCTCGCGGCGATCGAGGCGTTGTCGCGCTACGGCCTCGCGCAGCCGCGCATGCTCGACTCGATCACGGTCGCGCCGGACCAATGGCCGACGTCCGCGGTGCTCGATTACTACGCGATCCTGTCGCGCGTCGACGGCGTTCCGAATCGCGACGAGAAGCGCGCGCGGGCCGAGCAGATCATCCGCGCGCGTCTGACGTATCAGGGCACGCGCCTCACCTTCTCGACCGAGCGCGACGATCTATGGTGGCTCATGACCGGCGCCGAAACCAACGCCGCGCGCACCGCGCTCCTTTTCGCCGACGCGTCCGGCTGGAAGGACGAGATGCCGCGCCTCATCGCGGGATTGCTCGCACTGCAGAAAAACGGCGCGTGGCAGACGACGACCGCCAATCTGTGGGGCGCGCTCGCGGTCGGCCGCTTCTCGCATGTGTTCGAGAGCACGCCGGTAACGGGTCATACGTCGATTCAACTGGGCACGTCGACGCAAAGCGTGAACTGGAGTGGAGCAACAGCATCGCCCGCGCCCGCCCCGGCCACGCCCGCGACGAAGACGGCGAACGCACGCAGCGTGATGCTGCCGTGGTCGACGGGTTCGCTCACGCTGACGCAAGACGGCGCCGGCAAACCGTGGGCGACGATCGAAAGTCTCGCGGCCGTCGCACTGAAGGCGCCGTTTGCGGCGGGCTATCGCATCGCGAAGACGGTCACGCCGGTCGATCCGGCCGTGAAAGGCGTGCTCTCGCGCGGCGACATCGTGCGCGTGCATCTCGATATCGACGCGCAAAGCGACATGACCTGGGTCGTCGTGAACGATCCGATTCCCGCGGGCGCGACGATTCTCGGCTCGGGCCTCGGACGCGATTCGCAGGCGGCCACCCAAGGCGAAAAGCAGGATCGCGACGCATGGCCCGCGTTCGTGGAACGCGGCTTCGACGGCTATCGCGCGTACTACGGCTATCTGCCGAAAGGCAAGCTCAGGGTCGAATACACGATGCGCCTGAACAATCCGGGCACGTTCGGCCTGCCGCCGACGCGCGTCGAAGCGCTCTACGCGCCTTCGTCGTTCGGCGCGCTGCCGAATGCGCCCGTCGTTGTCAAACCCGTCGTCAAGCCGCTCGCCGCGAAGTGATGCGATGAAACGCGCCGCTTGCATCCTCATCGCGTGCATGCTGTCGACGGCGGCGCACGCGTCGCCGGGCTTCGACGACGTGCGCGCGAAGTGGCGCAGCTCCGACTGGGTGCTGCTCGCCCGCGACGGCGAGCCGCTCGCGCGCGCGCGCATCGACAAGAACGCGCGGCGCGGCGACTGGGTCGCGCTCGCGGACGTGTCGCCGGCGTTGCGCGAGGCTATCGTCGTATCGGAGGACAAGCGCTTTTACGAGCACGCGGGCGTCGACTGGCGCGGGGCGGCCGCCGCCGCGTGGGGCAATCTGTGGAATACGCGCACACGCGGCGCGTCCACGGTGACGATGCAACTCACGAGCCTCATCGACGACGAAGGCAAACCGGCGGGACGTCGCTCCATCGGCGAAAAAGCGCAGCAGACGGTCGGCGCGCTGTGGCTCGAACGAAGTTGGCGCAAGGATCAGATTCTCGAGGCGTATCTGAATCTCGTGCCGTTTCGCGGTGAGATCGTCGGGTTGTCGGCGCTGTCGCAGACGCTCTTCGGCAAGGCGCCTTCCGGTCTCGACGAACGCGAGGCCGCGCTCGCCGCCGCGCTGGTGCGCGCGCCGAACGCGCCGTATCCGAAAGTCGCCGCGCGTGCGTGCGTGATCCTGCGCGACATGCAGGCGCTGCACGGCGCCCGTACCTTCGATCCATGCGACACCCTGAGCGGCTACGTTCAGCTCTCGCTCACGCGCACGGCGTCCGCGCCCGCTTTTGCTCAGGGCGACGACGCGCTCGCGCCGCATCTCGCGCGGCGCATCGCGGGCGAAGCGCATCCGGCGGCGGGCGCGCGCGTGCGCTCCACCGTCGATGCGCGCCTGCAACGCTTCACGCGCGACACGCTCGCGCGCACGCTCGCCGAACTGAACGCGCGGGCGCATCCGCGCAACGTGCACGATGCGGCGGCCATCGTGATCGACAACCGATCGGGCGATGTGCTCGCGTGGGTCGGCTCGGCGGGCGGGTCGTCGAACGCGCCGGAAGTCGATGCCGTGCTGGCCGCACGTCAGGCCGGCTCGACGCTCAAGCCCTTCCTCTACGCACAGGCCATCGACGAAAAGCGCGTCACCGCCGCCACCTTGCTCGACGACGCGCCGCTCGATCTCGCGACCGGCGGCGGCCTCTATATCCCGCAGAACTACGATCACGATTTCAAGGGCTGGGTGAGCGTGCGCACGGCGCTCGGCTCGTCGCTGAACGTGCCGGCGGTGCGCACGCTCGTGATGGTCACGCCGCATCGTTTCGCGAAGACGCTCGTCGCGCTCGGCCTGCCCTTGTCGAAGGCGGGCGATTACTACGGGTTCAGCCTCGCGCTCGGCAGCGCCGATGTCACGCTTGCGACGCTCGCCAATGCGTATCGCACGCTCGCGAACGGCGGCGTCGCGCGGCCGGTTTTCGATCTCGCGGACCATCGCGAGGCGCCCGAAGGCACGCGCGTATTCAGTCCGGAGGCGAGCTTCATCGTCACGGACATCCTCGCCGACAACAACGCGCGCACGCGCACCTTCGGCTTCGACAGCGTGCTCGCGACGCGCACCTTCAGCGCGGTGAAGACCGGCACCAGCAAGGACATGCGCGACAACTGGGCGGTCGGTTTCACGTCGCGATACACCGTGGGCGTGTGGGTCGGCAATGCCGACGGAGCGCCGATGTGGGACGTTTCAGGCGTGACAGGCGCGGCGCCGGCATGGAACGCGATCGTCAACTATCTGAACCGGCGATCGGATAGCCAGGCGCCGCGTGCCCCGGCGGGCGTGATTGCGACGCGCGTAACGTATCAGAACGATATCGAACCGGCGCGCAGCGAGTGGTTCGTGCGTGGCACGCAGATGAGCGACATCGGCCTGACGGCGAATGCGGCGCAGACCGCGCGCGGCGCATCGGCCGATGCACTGGCGGCACGCATCGGCGCGCCGACGAACGGCACGATCTTCGCGCTCGATCCGGATATCCCGCCGGCCCGGCAGCGCGTGTGGTTCGAGCGCGCGGGCAGCGGCGCGCGCCTCGCGTGGCGGCTCGACGGCAAGCCGTACGGCCACGACGCCCGCGCCGCATGGCTGCCGTGGCCGGGCCGTCACGTGCTGGAACTGGTCGATGCCAAGGGCGAAGTCGTCGATAAAGTCGGCTTCGAGGTTCGCGGCGCGTTCGCGAAAACCGTCGCCCGCGCATCCCGATGATGTGCGGCGCGAACGTTGCGCTGGCGGAAACCGCGACGTCATCCGTCCGGCGTTGCGCAACGTTAAAGATTGTGCGGGAAGCGCGGCGCACGCGACGGGGTCGTGCACAATGCGGACCGTCATCGTTCGGGACGGTTTTTTGCCCTATGCTTAACGGCAACTTTCCGATCGGCCCGAACTTATCGATCTATCCTTTCTTCTTAAGTCTGGAGTGCCGTCATGCTGAAAAAGCTGTTGATGCTGTGCCTGGCGTTCATGGTGTCGATCGGCGTCGCGTTTGCCGCGGTCGATGTCAATACCGCCGATCAAGCCGCGCTGGATTCGGTCAAAGGTCTGGGGCCGGTGAAGTCGAAAGCGATCATCGACGAGCGCACGAAGAACGGTCCGTTCAAGGACGCCGACGATCTCGCGACCCGCGTCAAGGGTCTCGGCACGAAGTCCGTTGCGAATCTTGAGCAGAACGGCCTGACGATCGGCGGCTCGTCACTGCCGCCGACGGGCAAAACGTCCAAGCCCACGACGACGCAAGGCGGCAGCGCCGCGCCGAACTCGACGGTCAAATCTTCGACAGCGGCCACCGCCGCGACCTCGCCTGCGGCCACGACGGCGCCGACGCCGGCCACGACGCCCGCCGCGTCCGCCACGCCTGCATCGGGCACGAAGGCATCGAAGAAATCGAAGAAGGAAAGCGCAGCGGCGACGACAGCGACTGCATCGAGCCCCGCAGCCGCCAGCGACGCGAAACCCGCCAAATCGAAACGCACCAAGAAAGACAAGGCCGCCAGCGCCGCGGCCGCCAGTCAGTGATTCTTCGGGGAACCTTATCGAAGGGAAATTGCCTTCGCAGGATCATCGTCGAACGGCCGCTCGCGGCCGATGCCCGCGCCGCCGCGCCTCGACTCCATCCGGATGCGGCGGCGCGAGCGAACCCACCCCGTAACCTTTCGTAGTGAGACCGCCATGAGCCTACTCGATATCCTCGCTTCTTCCCTCGGCAATTCGTCGCAACAAGGCGGGCAACCTGCCCAGTCCGGCCAGGCCGCGCTGATCGCGGTGGCGATGCAATTCATCAACAGCCAGCCGGGCGGCATCATGGGTTTGATCCAGCGTTTTCAGCAGCATGGCGCGGGCGATGTCGTCCAGTCGTGGATCGGCACCGGCGAGAACAAGCCCATCAGCCCCGGCACGCTCACGAACGTGCTCGGTGAGGACAATGTCGGTGCGCTCGCGCAGAAGGCCGGCGTCTCGGGCGATCAACTCTCGGGCATGCTGGCGGCGGTGCTTCCGCATATCGTCGACCGCGCGACGCCGAACGGCCAGGTGCCGCCCGAAGGCCAGCTCGATCTGACCGGCGTGCTCGGTTCGCTCGGCGGCCTCGCCGGTCTCTTCGGCAAGAGCGAAGAGCCGAAGCAGGGTTAAGCGCGTTTTTCCTTTTTTGTTTAAAAACCCCGCAGGCTGTGCGCCGTGCGGGGTTTTTGCTTTTCGGGCGGCAGCACCGCGCCTCAGTGCACCACGCGATCGAACACGAACTTCCCTTCCCGCACATCGACCGGAATGACGTCCTTGGGCCCGAACCGCCCGGCGAGAATCAGCTTGGCGACCGGATTCTCGATCTCCTGCTGAATCGCGCGCTTCAGCGGCCTCGCGCCGAACACCGGGTCGTAACCGACCTTGCCGATCTGCTCGAGCGCCGCGTCCGACACCTCGAGCTCCATGTCGAGCTTCGCCAGACGGTCATGCAGACGCTGCAACTGGATCTTCGCGATCGCCGAGATATTCGAACGATCGAGCGCATGGAACACGACCACGTCGTCGATACGATTGAGAAACTCCGGCCGGAAGTGCAGCTTCACTTCCTCCCAGACGGCGTCCTTCACGTTCTCCTGCGGCTCGCCGATCATGCCCTGGATGACCTGCGAACCGAGGTTCGACGTCATCACGATCACCGTGTTCTTGAAGTCGACGGTACGGCCCTGGCCATCGGTCATGCGGCCATCGTCGAGCACTTGCAGCAGCACGTTGAACACGTCCGGATGCGCCTTCTCGATTTCATCGAGCAAGATCACGCTGTACGGCTTGCGGCGCACCGCTTCCGTCAGATAGCCGCCTTCCTCGTAGCCGACATAGCCCGGCGGCGCGCCGATCAGCCGCGCGACGCTGTGCTTCTCCATGAACTCGCTCATGTCGATGCGAACGAGATGATCCTCCGAATCGAACAGGAACGCGGCCAACGCCTTGCACAGCTCCGTCTTGCCGACGCCCGTGGGCCCCAGGAACAGGAACGAGCCATACGGACGGTTCGGGTCCGACAAACCCGCGCGTGAACGGCGGATCGCGTCCGCGACCGCGCCGATCGCCTCGTCCTGGCCGATCACGCGCTCATGCAGCTTCGCTTCGATCTGCAACAGCTTCTCGCGCTCGCCCTGCATCATCCGCGACACGGGAATGCCCGTGGAACGCGACACGACTTCCGCGATTTCCTCCGCGCCGACCTGCGTGCGCAACAGGCGCGGACGCGTCGGGTTGTTCTGCTCCTGCGACTCGGCCTGCGTCACCTGCTTGAGACGCGCTTCGAGCTCGGGCAGCTTGCCGTACTGCAATTCCGCGACCTTTTCGAGCTTGCCTTCGCGCTGCAAACGCGTGATGTCGGCGCGCACCTTCTCGATCTCTTCCTTCAGTTGCGCGCTGCCCTGCACCGCCGCTTTCTCGGCAGTCCAGATTTCCTCGAGATCGGAATACTCGCGATTCAACCGCTCGATTTCCTCTTCGATGAGTTGCAGACGCTTCTGCGACGCTTCGTCCTTCTCTTTCTTCACGGCTTCGCGCTCGATCTTCAACTGGATGAGACGGCGGTCCAGCTTGTCCATCTCTTCGGGCTTCGAATCGATTTCCATCTTGATGCGCGACGCGGCTTCGTCGATCAGATCAATGGCCTTGTCCGGCAGGAAGCGGTCCGTGATATAGCGATGCGACAGTTCCGCCGCCGCGACGATGGCCGGGTCGGTGATCTCGACGCCGTGATGCAGCTCGTACTTCTCCTGCAAACCGCGCAGAATCGCGATGGTCGCCTCGACCGACGGTTCATCGACGAGCACTTTCTGGAAACGCCGCTCCAGCGCCGCGTCCTTTTCGATGTACTTGCGATATTCGTCCAGCGTCGTCGCGCCGATGCAATGCAGCTCGCCGCGCGAAAGCGCCGGCTTCAGCATGTTGCCGGCGTCCATTGCGCCTTCAGCCTTGCCCGCGCCGACCATCGTGTGGATTTCGTCGATGAAGACGATGGTCATGCCTTCGTCCTTCGCGATGTCGCTGAGCACGGCCTTCAGTCGCTCTTCGAACTCGCCGCGATACTTCGCGCCCGCGAGCAGCGCCGCCATGTCGAGCGACAACACGCGCTTGCCCTTGAGCGTCTCCGGTACTTCGCCGTTGACGATGCGCTGCGCGAGCCCTTCGACGATCGCCGTCTTGCCGACGCCCGGCTCGCCGATGAGCACCGGATTGTTCTTCGTGCGACGCTGGAGGATCTGGATCGAGCGGCGGATTTCGTCGTCGCGGCCGATCACCGGATCGAGCTTGCCGGCGCGCGCGCGATCGGTCAGATCGACGGTGTATTTCTTGAGCGCCTCGCGCTGGCTTTCGGCGTTCTGGCTGTCGACTTGCGCGCCGCCGCGCACGGCATTGATCGCCGCTTCGAGCGCCTTGCGCGACAAACCATGCTGCTTCGCCAGGCGGCCCGCTTCGCCGCGGTCATCGGCGACGGCGATCAGGAACATCTCGCTCGCGATGTACGTGTCGTTGAGCTTTTGCGCTTCCTTGTCGGCGGCATTGAGCAGGCCCGCGAGCTCGCGGCTCACCTGAACGTTGCCGTCCGTGCCCCGCACTTGCGGCAGACGCGCGATCGCATCGTTCAGCGAAGTCTGCAGCGCCTGCACCTGCACGCCCGCGTGCGACAGCAGCGAGCGCGCGGAGCCGTCCTGCTGCGCGATGAGCGCCGCCAGCAAGTGGACCGGCTCGATGTACTGGTTGTCGTGCCCGACTGCCAGGCTTTGCGCGTCCGAGAGCGCCTCCTGGAATTTGGTGGTGAGTTTGTCGATTCTCATTTTTCGAAGCTCCAATTCTGAATACGATCAAAATGAGGCGCTTTTTGTCACTTTCAAGCACGGTTTAGCTCGATAAGTGCATTTTTTGCTCTTCGACAATCATGGGCGCGGCCGCGCCGGACGCGAGACCGCTCCGATCAGGAGGGCACGCCGCCGGGCGCGAGCGCGTCCGCCGGAATCCGCGCGATAGTGGCGATGCCCAGCAGCGCCGCAAGCTCGTTCGCCGGGTGCGCGAGCTCGCCGACCGTGTGCTTGTCGAGCTCGGCGAGAAACGCGTCGCGCGCGGCCGCGAGCACGCCGCGCAAGCGGCAGTGCGGCTGAATCACGCAGGGCTGTGTCGCGACGCCCCTGTCCGCGAAGCAGCCGACGATCGCGAAGTCGCTCTCGGTCTTGCGCACGATCTCGCCGATCGTGAGATCGTTCGAGCGCGCCGAGAGCCGCAGCCCGCCGTTGCGTCCGCGCACCGTTTCGACCCAGCCCAGCTCGCCCAATTGCTGGACGATCTTCATCAAATGATTCTTCGAAATGCCGAAGGCGTCCGAGATTTCCTGGATCGTCGAGAGGCCGGAAGGCCGGACGGAGAGATACAGCAGAGCGCGCAGCGCGTAATCGGTATAGTCGGTGAGTCGCATGGTGTCGCGCGATTGGAATTGGGGTTAAGCGCCTCGGCGCATCGACGAACAGCGGAGCAGCGAGAAGGACCCGGACGGAAGCGGCGTCATGCCGCGCCGCTCCGAAAGTCCGCGCGGCGGCAAGGGAGATGACTTTCGCCCGGCCGCCCGAGGGCTACTATCCGCACGCGGGCTGGCACAATGGAGCCGGTACGGCATCCGCCAGTCGCAGTAACCGTAACAGGGAAGCCTCGCGCGGGTAACCGCCATTGTGCTTCATATCGCCGCCTTTCGTCAGCAAAACACCGGCTGGCGGTTCGAACCGCCGACCGATCGCACTACAGCCTTGCCATGAACTCAGATCCACAGCCCGCCGCGACCGCGCGGGAACGCGAACCCAGCGAGGCCAACGTCCGCGCGCTGGTCGAGGCCTTCTACCGCCGGGTCGACGACGACCCGCTCCTCGGCCCGATCTTTTCCCGCGCGCTGACGGGCCGCTGGGACGAGCATCTCGCGAAGATGACCACGTTCTGGTCGAGCCTCGTGCTCGGGTCGAAGCAATATCGGGGGAACGTGCAGGAGGCGCATCGGCCGATCGACGATATCGAGCCGCGTCACTTCGCGCGCTGGCTGTCGCTTTTTCTGAACACGGTGGAAGCGCGTTACGAGCCCGCCGCCGCCGTGCAGTTCATGGAGCCCGCGCTGCGCATCGCGCAGAGCCTGCAGCTCAGCAAGTTCGGCTGGGATTATCAGATTCCCGTCGAGCAGCAGGCGCTGCTCACGGCGCTCAAGCGCCAGCGCACGGGCGGTGCGCCCGAACCGCGGTTTCCCGAACGGCCGGACGCCGAGCCGTTTCCGGCGAAATTCGTCGGCAAATCGGTCGACGACGCGTAGCGCACTTCAAGGCGCGCTTCAGGGCTTCGCGCCCTGCCAGCGGGCGAGCGCCGCGTCGTCGGATTCGCGCGCATCGACCCAGCGTTCGCCGGCTTGCGTCTTTTCCTTCTTCCAGAACGGCGCCTGCGTCTTCAGATAATCCATCACGAAGGCGCAGGATTCGAACGCCTCGGCGCGATGCATCGCGGTCGTCGCGACGAGCACGATCTGATCGAGCGGCTTCAGCTTTCCCACGCGATGCACGATCAGCACGTCGGAGCCGCGCCAGCGCTCGCGCGCCTGATCTGCGATGGCTTCCAGCGACTTTTCCGTCATGCCGGGATAGTGCTCCAGCTCCATCGTCTCGACGGCGCTGCCCTCGTTCAGATCGCGTACCGTGCCGACGAAGCACGCAACCGCCCCCACTTTCGGATTGTCGGCGCGCAGTGCGGCGACTTCCGCGCCGATGTCGAAATCGGCTTCCTGCACGCGGATCTTGGCGTGTGTCGACATCGCTCAGCCACCCGTGACAGGCGGAAAGAACGCGACCTCGCACCCTTCCGTGATGCGTTGCGACGGCCCCGTCATCACGTGATTGCAGGCCATGCGCAGCGCGCGGCCCTCGGCGAGCGCCTCTTCCCACATGCCGCCGCGCATGCGCAGCCACGCGCGCACGTCACCGACGTTGACCACCGTATCCGGCACCGTGACCGTCTCGTTCGCGACGCCCAATGCCTCGCGCACGCTCGCAAAAAACCTCAGATCGATCTTCATTTCTCTACCGCATCAGTTCTGAAAAGGGGATGAAGCGCACGATTTCGCCTTCGCTTATCGCATGATTCGGCGGATTGTCGATGAGACCGTCGCCCCAGACGGTCGATGTCAGCACGGCCGAACTCTGATTCTCGAAGAGATCGAGCCCGCCCGACTCGTTCACGCGCGCACGCAGGAATTCGTTGCGGCGATCGCCCTTCTTCTGGCTGAAGTCGGCGCGCATCGAGTAGACGCGCGGCGCGACGTTCTCCCCGCCCGCGAGACGCAGTAGAAAAGGCCGCACGAACAGCAGGAACGTGCAGAAGCTCGACACCGGATTGCCGGGCAAGCCGATGAAATACGCCTCGCTTACCGAAGCCCCGCGCCGCACCGCGCCGAATGCGAGCGGCTTGCCCGGCTTCATCGCGATCTGCCACATCGAAATGCGTCCTTCGGCTTCCACCGCCGGTTTCACGTGATCTTCCTCGCCGACCGACACGCCGCCGCACGTCAGGATCAGATCGTGGTCGATGGCGGCGCGCCGCAGCGTCTCGCGCGTCGCGTCCAGGCGATCCGGCACGATGCCGAGATCCGTCACATCGCAGCCGAGCTTCGCGAGCAGCGCGCTGAGTGTGAAACGGTTGGAGTTGTAGATCGCGCCGGGTTCGAGCGGCTCGCCGGGCATGCGCAGTTCGTCGCCGGTGAAGAAGATCGCGACGCGCACTCGGCGCACGACATCCAGTTGCGCGCACCCGACCGATGCCGCGAGCCCGAGCGCCTGCGGCGTCAGGCGCGTGCCCGCGGGCAGGATGACCGAATCGCGCCGGATGTCCGCGCCTTGCCGCGTGATCCATTCGCCCGCGGCTGGCGTCTGCGCGAACGCGACGCGCCGGTCGTCCGAAACCTGCGCCATCTCCTGCATCACGACCGTGTCCGCGCCGGGCGGCACGGTTGCGCCCGTAAAGATGCGCGCGGCGGTACCCGCCGCGAGCGGCTCGGCCGCATGGCCCGCGGGAATGCGCTGCGACACCGGCAACGCGACGGGTGCGCTTTCGGTCGCTCCGGCGAGATCGGCGGCGCGGACCGCATAGCCGTCCATCGAGCTGGTGTGCATCGGCGGGACGTCGAGCGGCGAAGTGACGTCGGCGGCGAGCACGCGATTCTGCGCGTCGAGCGTCGCGACGCGCTCGCGCCCTTCGACCCGGCGCGCGGCGTCGAGCAGACGGCTGAGCGCTTCGCTCGTGGCGAGCATCGGAGGACGGCGGGAAGCGGTGGGCGTGGATGACATGAAGTTCGCTCGGGCGCTCGATGCGCCTCGATATGGAAAGAGCAGTGAACTATTGTAGCGAGAAGGCAGGCACTGCACGTCGTCCGCGGGAAGCCGTCCATGACGCCAGGGCGCCTCAAAGCCGCCGCAGTGCGGTGATACACTCGCACCAAACTTCCCACGTCCATTTCCATGAAATTCTGCTCCCTCTGCGGCCACGAGGTCGGCCTCGCCATCCCGCCCGGCGACAACCGCGAGCGCTTCGTCTGCGACAACTGCGGCACCGTGCACTATCAGAATCCGCGCAACGTCGTGGGCACCGTGCCGGTCTGGGACGACAAGGTGCTGCTGTGCCGCCGCGCGATCGAGCCGCGCTACGGCTACTGGACGCTGCCGGCCGGCTTCATGGAGATGCAGGAGACGACGAGCGAAGGCGCCGCGCGCGAAACGCTCGAGGAAGCGGGCGCGCGCGTGGAGATTCAAAGCCTGTTCACGCTGCTCAACGTGCCGCACGTGCATCAGGTGCATCTGTTCTATCTCGCGCGGCTGCTCGACATCGAAGTCGATCCGGGCGAGGAAAGCCTGGAAGTGAAGCTCTTCGAGGAAAGCGAAATTCCGTGGGACGAGATCGCGTTTCCGACCGTCGGCCAGACGCTGCGTTTCTACTTCGCCGACCGCGCCGCGGGCAATTTCACGCTGCATACTGGCGATATCTTCCGCACGCTGCGCGACGGCTGAAACTCGAGAACATGGTTCCCTGGCTCGCCGACGACGATCCGTTCCCGCCCGTCGAGCGCGCGCTCGGCGCATCGAGCGGCGCGCCGGGCTTGCTCGCCGCGAGCGCCGATCTGCTGCCCTCGCGGCTCGTCGATGCCTACGGGCGCGGCATCTTCCCGTGGTACTCGGACGGCCAGCCCGTGCTCTGGTGGAGCCCCGACCCGCGCATGGTGCTCTATCCCGCCGAGTTCAAGGTATCGGATTCGCTGCGCAAGACCTTGAAGCGCGTCGTGCGCGAGGCGGCCTGGGAAGTCCGCGTCGACGACGACTTCGCCGCCGTGATGCGCGCCTGCGCCGAGACGCCGCGCAACGGCCAGCGCGGCACGTGGATCACGCCGGATATCGTCGATGCATACACGACACTGCATCACGCGGGCAGCGCACACAGCATCGAAACATGGCGCGACGGCGTACGCGTGGGCGGGCTTTACGGCGTGTCCTTCGGGCGCATGTTTTTCGGCGAATCGATGTTCGCGCGCGAGACCGACGCGTCGAAAATAGCGCTCGCGGCGCTCGTCGGGCACTTGCGCCGCAATCAAATTGAGATGATAGACTGCCAGCAGAACACGTCGCATCTGGCGTCGCTAGGCGGCCGCGAGATCGCCCGTCGCGCGTTCGTCGCACATCTCAGAGGGGCCACGGCGCAACCGGCGATCGGCTGGCGCTTCGACAAAACCGTCCTTCTCGACGTGCTGGCACGCTGAACGCTACGGGCGTTTTGCCGGGCATTTCGCCAAACGCTTGACGCCGATCGACCCACGAACTGCAGCCGCCCACCGCGCGCCCGAATTCAGACACGCGCGCGCCGGCCGGCAACGACGAGACGACGCCTGCGAGAGCCGCCAACGTGACACATCCGAACGAGCTGCCGCTGTCACCGCTTTCCGCGCTGCAATTCTATGCAACAGCGCCCTACCCTTGCAGTTATCTGGAAGGGCGCGTCGCACGCTCGCAAGTCGCGACGCCGAGCCATCTCATCAACTCCGACGTCTATACCGAACTCGTCAAGGCCGGCTTCCGGCGCTCGGGCGTGTTCACCTATCGCCCATATTGCGACGGCTGCCGCGCGTGCATACCGGTGCGCGTGCCGGTCGCGCGCTTCGTGCCGAACCGGGCGCAACGCCGCGTGTGGAAACAGCACGGCAGTCTCGTGGCGAGCGTCGCGCCGCTGCATTACGACGAAGAGCATTACGCGCTCTACATGCGCTATCAGTCCGCGCGGCACGCGGGCGGCGGCATGGACCGCGACAGCCGCGACCAGTACGAACAGTTCCTGCTGCAAAGCCGGATCAACTCGCGCCTCGTCGAATTCCGCGAGCCGCCTCATCCGGGCCATCCCGACGAGCCCGGCGAGCTGCGCATGATCAGCATGATCGACATTCTCGGCGACGGGCTCTCGTCGGTGTACACGTTCTTCGAGCCGGGCCTGCCGAAGACGAGCTACGGCACGTTCAACATCCTCTGGCAGATCGAGCAGGCGAAAAGCCTCGACCTGCCGCACGTCTATCTCGGCTACTGGATCCGCGAGAGCGAGAAGATGGCCTACAAGGCGAATTTCCGGCCGCTGGAAGGCCTGATCGACGGACACTGGACGCTGCTCGATCCCGTGAACACGCAATCCGCCGGCACCCTGCCGATGCCCGGCCGTATCCAGGGTCCGGCGCAGCCGAAATAACGCCCGAAATAACGCCCGAAGCGGAAAGCCAACCCGGCCCGACCGGCACTTCGTCCAAAGCCGCTAAAATGGCGGTCTTAAAAAAATCGCCGTCACCGGCTTTCACTTCGTGTTCAGTTCCCTCTACCCGCTCGCGCGTTCGCATCTGTTCAAGATGGACGCGGAAGACGCTCATCACCTGACGCTGCGCATGTTGTCCGCGGCCGGCCGCACCGGGCTCGCCGGCGTGCTCGCCGAACGCGGCCCCGATTCGCCCCGCACCGTCATGGGCCTAACGTTCCGCAATCCGGTCGGGCTCGCGGCGGGCCTCGACAAGGACGGCGCGTGCATCGACGGGCTCGCCGCGCTCGGCTTCGGCTTCATCGAAGTCGGCACCGTGACGCCGCGCGCGCAGGACGGCAATCCGCGTCCGCGCATCTTCCGGCTGCCCGACGCCAACGCGCTCATCAACCGCATGGGCTTCAACAATCGCGGCGTCGATCAGTTCGTCGCCAACGTGCAGGCGGCGCGTTATCGCGGCGTGCTGGGGCTGAACATCGGCAAGAACGCCGATACGCCGATCGAGCGCGCCGCCGACGACTATCTCTACTGTCTCGAGCGCGTCTATCCGTTCGCGAGTTACGTGACGATCAATATTTCGTCGCCGAACACGAAGAATCTGCGGCAGCTTCAGGGCGCGGGCGAGCTCGATTCGCTCCTCGGCGCGCTCAAGGAAAAGCAGGAGCGTCTGTCCGATCTGCACGGCAAGCTCGTGCCGCTCGCGCTGAAGATCGCGCCCGATCTCGACGACGAGCAGATCAAGTCGATCGCGGGCACGCTGCTGGCTCACCGGATCGACGGCGTCATCGCCACGAACACGACGCTTTCGCGCACCGCCGTGACCGGCATGAAGCACGGCGACGAGACTGGCGGACTGTCGGGCCGTCCGGTATTCGATGCGTCGAATGAAGTGATCCGCAAGCTGCGCGCGGAAGTCGGCGCGGACCTGCCGATCATCGGCGTGGGCGGGATTTTCTCGGGCGCGGACGCACGCGCGAAGCTCGCGGCGGGCGCATCGCTCGTGCAGATCTATACGGGACTGATCTATCGCGGTCCCGCGCTGGTGAAGGAGTGCGTCGAAGCGCTCGCATGATCTTGTCGAACCCGTATATAGACATAAGCAAACGGTATTACGGCGCGATTGCATCTTTACTATGATCGCCGCATCTGAAGAAAGACGTCGTCGTCATCAAGAGGAGAACAACACGATGAAACTGTCCACGCTCAAGAAGCTCGTCGCCGCCAGCCTGATCGGCGCGGCATTCACGGCCGTCACGACCGCCGCCCACGCCGATGACCTGCTCGATCAGGTCAAGCAGCGCGGCACGCTGCGCGTCGGTCTCGAAGGCACCTTCCCGCCGTTCAACTCCAAGACGCCGGCGGGCGAACTGGTCGGCTTCGATGTCGATATCGCGAAGGCCGTCGCCGCCAAGCTCGGCGTGAAGCCCGAGTTCGTGACGACCGAATGGAGCGGCATCATCGCGGGCCTGCAGGCGGGCAAGTTCGACGTGATCGTGAACCAGGTCGGCATCACGGACGCGCGCAAGCAGACGCTCGACTTCTCGCCGGCGTACACGTATTCGAACGCGCAATTGATCCAGCGCAAGGACGACACGCGCGAGTTCAAGTCGCTCGAAGAACTGAAAGGCAAGAAGCTCGGCGTCGCGCTCGGCACGAACTATATGGACATGGCGAAGGCCGTGCCGGGCATCGACGTGAAAACGTATCCGGGCGCGCCGGAATATCTGCGCGATCTCGCCGCCGGCCGGCTCGACGCGGCGCTCAACGACCGCCTGATGCTTGCGTATCTGACGAAGAACTCGAATCTGCCGCTGCGTCCGGGTTCGAACGTCGGCCCAGGCAATCCGTCGGGCATTCCGTTCAAGAAGGGCAATCCGAAGTTCGCGAAGGCGATCTCCGATGCAATGACCCAGCTCGAAGCCGACGGCACGTTCACGAAGATTTCGGACAAGTGGTTCGGCATCGACGTGACCAAGCCGGCGAAGTAAGCAGCGCCGCTTGCGGCGTCGCGAGGGCGGCATCGTCACGGTGCCGCCCTTCTCTTTTTTGTCACCGGTTTAATATGTGCCGATTCGTTTCGCTTCAGCACCGTTTCAGTCAACGCGTCTCTTAAATGTCCACGACATCCCTGCTCGTTCAATCGGCGCCCGTGCTGGCGCAAGGCGCGCTTCTGACGATCAAGTTCGCGCTCTACTCGATGTTCTTCGGCCTCATCGCGGCCGTCGTGCTGGCGTTGATGGGCATCAGCCAGAACCGCGCGCTCGTCGCGATCGGGCGCTGCTACGTGAGCGTGATGCGCGGCACGCCATTGCTCGTGCAGATTTTCGTCATCTATTACGGCTTGCCGAGCATCGGGATTTCGCTCGAGCCGACGCCCGCGGGCGTGATCGCGCTGTCGGCGAACGTCGCGGCGTATCTGTCCGAAAGCATGCGCGGTGCGATTCTCGGCATTCATGTCGGGCAGTGGCTCGCGGCCTACAGCCTCGGGCTGTCGCGCGTGCAGACGCTGCGTTACGTGATCGGGCCGCAGGCGCTGCGCATCGCGGTGCCGAGCCTGTCGAACAGTCTCATCAGTCTGATCAAGGACACATCGCTCGTCTCGGTGATTACCGTGACCGAGCTTTTGCGCAGCGCGCAGGAAGTGATCGCGGCGACCTATCAGCCGCTGCCGCTCTATCTCGCGGCGGCCTTCGTGTACTGGATTCTTTGCAGCGTGCTGGAATTCGTGCAGCGGATTTTCGAGCGGCGTCTCGCGTTGCCGGGACGCCACTGACGCTTTAGTCCTTTTCGAAAGGAAAGCGCAGCTTCAGATCGCGCCGCGCCGCGTCGATGATCGCGATCATGCGCATCGACGTCGCGTGCGGCATCACCGGGCTTTCGGTTTCTCCGGCGCGCAACAGCTCGCAGAAATGCGCGGTTTCGTAGTTGAGGCCGCCGCCCGTGAACGGCTCGTCGAGCTCGATCTTGCGGCCATCCGTGTACGCGATGGTCGCGCGCGCCGGGTTCCACCAGTTCTCGTGAATGGTCACCGTGCCGAGCGTGCCGCCGATCAGCGCATCGCCGCGGCCTTGCAGATCCAGTCCGCAGAAAAGTTGCGCGATGCCGCGTTCGTGGCGCACGTTGAGGCTCGCGAACACGTCGACGCCGGTGCTGCCCAATCGGCCGATGGTCTGCACGTCGAGCGCCTCGCCGAGCCAGTCGACCGCGAGAAACGCCTCGTAAATGCCGATGTCGAGCAGCGCGCCGCCGCCTGCTTCCAGCGAGAACGACGGATGATCGAGCGGCACGTTCGCCATCGAGCACCCCGCGCGCACGAGACCGATTTCGCCGATCGGATCGCTTTCCAGATGCTCGCGCAGACGCCGGTAAAGCGGATAAAACGGCGGCTTCATCGCTTCCATGAAAAGCAGCTTCGCCGCGCGCGCCGCGTCGATCATCTCCCGCAGCGCGCGCGCATTCACGGCAGCGGGCTTCTCGCACAGCACGGGCTTGCCCGCCGCGAACGCGCGCAACGCGTATTCCGGATGACTGTCCTGCAAGGTCGCGATGTAAAGAGCATCGATGTGCCCGAGCATCGCATCGAAGTCGGCGAATGCGTGCGCGTCGAACGCTTCGGCGAGCGCGCGGGCGGTTTCCTCGCGACGCGAAGAGACGCCCGCGAGCCGCGCGCCTTCGACATGCGCGAGGCTGTCGGCGAAGCGCCGCGCGATGCGCCCCGCACCGACGATGCCCCAGCGTATCGTCGCTCCTTCGATGTTCGCGATGTTGGTATTGCTCAATCCTGCCTCCGTGCGCAGAGTTCGTCGTGCGGCGATTGTGCCTGAACGCGACGTATCACGAATCCGCGCGTTCGCGCACGACGCACGCACGACAAAAAGCCGGGACATGTCCCGGCTCCAGGCTCAGTCACGCTCAAAGCAGCATCGACGCAAACCGGCGGTCGAGTCGAGTCGAGTCGACGCCTCGCTTCACGCGCCCGCGGACGCGTTCACATTCGGCGCTGCGGGCTGGCTGCTCACGCGCTCCAGCGAGAACGCGCGGCCCACTTCCTCCGCCGCCAGATCGACGAGTGCGCGCGTCGCGGTTTCGGCGGCGGCGGAATCCTTCGCCTCGATCGCCTCGACGACGCTCTTCTGCGCCGCGAGCGTCGCCTCGCGCACGGACTCGATGCCGTCGACGATCGGATTCACCGTCACGAGCGCGCCGCGCACGATCGCCGTCATCTGGCGAAAGAACTGGTTGCCGCTCGCCGCGACGATGCGCGTATGCAGCACCTCGTCGGCCGCCTGATATTCCGGCTCGCCCACCTGCAAGCGCGAGAGCGTGTCGAACGCGTCGCGAATGCCGGCAATCTCGTCGGGCGTCGCGCGCGCCGCGGCGAGCGCTGCGGCGCGCGGCTCGATCAGCATGCGGAATTCGATTACATCACGCAAAAACATCTGATCCGGCTTCGCGCGAAAGCGCCAGCTCACCACGTCTTCGTCGATGAGACGCCAGTCGCTCATCGGACGAATGCGAGTGCCTGTTTTCGGCCGCACGTCCAGCATGTGCCGCGCGAGCAACATCGACAGCGCCTCGCGCATGACGGTGCGGCTCACGTCGAACTCCTTCGAGAGGATGTCCTGCGGTGGCAGTATCGCGCCATATTTTTGCTCGACGATGCCGGAGACGAGTCCGTCCATGACCTTCGCCACCAGCGATCGCTCTTTGTTTTCATCCATCTCGCTTCTCCCCTTCTTGCCTGTTCCGTAGCCGTGTATATGAGCGCATCGCTTTCGCTTCCCCGGGCTGCGAAAGGCACGACGGGTTCCCGACAGGTCCATTCGTCGTGCTTGATACGTTGCGTCTTCGTTGCTTCGAATGCCAGTGAGGAATTTCCTGACAGGGTATTCCCTCTGACCTCGATATCGCAGTTTGGTTTTTTCTCTTTTTTGCGCTGCACGTGCGTCTGCTGCCCTCGCGCCGCGCGCGCGCAGGCATTCATCAGGGAAACTGAAGAATGGCGGCGTCGCGGCGCGGCGAGTGCGTTCATTTCCGGTCCGACTTCTCCTCGGACCGATCATGCACTCATTTGAGCAAGCATCCAGTGGGCTTTCTGTTCGAACGCGAACGCAAGCCTGCTGGCATGGGCCTTTTGTATGATCGGACGGTTTGGACGACAGCGCCGTGGCGCGGTGCAGCGCAGGGATTTGTCAGCGCTATGCTTAAATCGCGCCATCTTGCGCGCGCGTGCGTCGGGAATCGATCGTCGCCTGGCGGCGCCGCATTGATTCGCGCTCGGCAAGGGTGTGCTGATAGATCGCCATGTACTCTGCGCTCACTCTTTCGACCGAAAGCTGCGGCAGATTTTGCCGCGCGCGCGCCGCGAACTGGTCGCGCGCCGGCCGGTCGAGCAAAAGCCAGTGCAGCTTCTCCGCCGCCTGTGCGATATCGCCCGCGGACACGAGCACGCCTGCCTCGCCGTCGTCGAGCATTTCGGGGATGCCGCCCACGCGGGTCGCGACGATCGCGCAGCCCGCCTCGCGCGCCTCGGCGACCACGAGCGGGCCGGGGTCCTGGCGCGAGAGCAGCGCGAACACGTCGGCGCTCGCGAAGTACGGCCGCGCATCGGCGACGAAGCCCGTGAAGTGCGTAACGTCCGCGATGCCCAGTTCGGCCGCGAGCGCTTCCAGCGAGCCGCGATCGGGGCCTTCGCCCACGAGATAGAGGTGCGGCTCCGGCATGAACTCGCGCTCGCTTTCGGACTGCTCGCGCACGAGCGCGAACGCATGCAGCAAATCCGCGATGCCCTTCCTGCGATACATGCCCGCGACACAGACGATATTCGGATGCCTGAGGTGCACCGGCTTCGCGGCAGGGCGGCACACGAGGCGCGGCGCGGCCACCGCGCCGTTGAGCACCACCGACAGACGCTCGGACCCGATGCCGTGCGCCTGCAAATCCATCGCCACCGCGCGGCTCACGGCCACCATGCGATCCCCGGCGCGCACGAGCGAAGCGCTTTTCTGCAGTTCGTGATGCACCGTCGTGACGAGCGCGAAGCGCCGCCGCATGCTGCCGAAACGCGAAATGAGCGCGCCTGTCATCATGTGCGCGTGCACGATGTCCGGATCGAAACGATCGATGAGACGATTGAAGCCCGCGATCATCGACGGCACGCGCCACGGCTGCCGCGACTGCTGCAGCGGAATATGCGTGATGCCGTGGCGCCGCAGGAGCGGTTCGAAGCCGCCGCCGGACGATGCGACCACGACGTCCTGGCCCATACGCGCCTGGACGCAGGCGAGATCGACCATCATGTTGACGGTGCCGTTACCGATCATCTGCGCGTGATTGGCGAGGTGGACTATTCGCATGAGAAGAGCTGTCTATGCGCGCGCCGGCCCATGCCGGCGGCGTCTTTCTTATTGTTTCGAGGACGCGCTTCGAAGCGGCTCGCGCCGCCTTGTTCGTTGTTCTTGCCTCGATGCCCGACGGTCCACGCCTTGGGGCTGCTGACTGCGGTTTTGTTTCGTTCTGACTGTTTCGCTGCACGCTCCGGTTGCGGCGCATTCAGCGGTTCTTCGGTGGCGGCTACAGCAACTCGTAGGTGTTCTTCGCATAGTCCTCGGCGGCGAACTGCGGCTTGCTCGCGCCGAATGCTTCGCGCGGCTGACGGCTTTTTCTCGTCAGACCGATATACGGCATGCCGTGCTCGAGGAACGGCCCTTCTGTCTTGCGAAAGCCGAATGCCTCGTAAAACGCGCGCAGGCTCACCGGCGCGGTCAGTCGCACGGCGCGGCCAGGCCAGCGCTCTGCCGACACCGAGAGCACGCGTTCGATCAGTGCGTGCGCCGTGCCGTCGCCACGGCGCAGCGGGCTCGTCAGGATTTTGTCGACCACCACTTCCGGATCGTCCGCATCGCCTGCGTGAATGCGTGCATAGGCGAGCACGGGCATCGAACGGGCCATGTCTTCTGCTGCGAAAACGTGAATGCCTGTTTCGTCGCGGCCATCTGCATCGAGATGGACATGCGATTGTTCGACGACGAACACCGCACTGCGCGCGCGCAAAATCAAATAAAGCTCACGCGCAGTGAGTTGTTCGAAATCCAGGGTTTTCCAGTTCATTGATTATCTCCATGCTTTACCGGTAATAACCGGCGTTGCGACGAGTGAACGTTACGTTCCGACCGGCCTTAATTCAGTGCGCCATCGCACCGACCCAGTCCGCGTGCGCCTTTCAAATAGGATCGACCACACGCAAGAAGGCGTCCCGGGGAAAAAGGCGCCTGCGCGGCCATTCGAACGTTCACGCGGCAGCCCGCAATGCGGACCGCCGCGCGCGCTCGCTTTGCGTCGATAGCACTCGCTTCATACGGCACCTTCATGGGAAAATCAAAATGCATACCGCCATCGGACGCGACAGAGACGTACAACTAAAAATCCATTCGCTCCTGTGCGCACGCGGTATCGGATACCGGTATTTCCGGCCCGAGGTCATGGCATGAGCGCGTTCCATACGAGCGGTGTGACGAATTCCGGCGCGAGTCGTTCACGCGTCGTGTCGCTCGATCCTTTGCGCATGCGCGCGCGGCGCCATCATGCTCACGCGCTGCACCGCGGCGAGCGCATCTGGCGCGAAGGCTTCGCGCCCATCGATCTTTGGATAGAACTCCTGCACGGCAATGGACTCGAGCCACGCGCGGCTCTTGCATTCACCGTCACGCAGGACTTCGAAGCCGATCAGTTCACGCTCGGCAAGCTCCCGTACGAAGATATCGAGAAGCTCTATGGCCTCCAGGTGCAGGAGCTTTCGGTGTTCGATTCGCTCGAAGAGCGCGCACTCGTCCAGACCCGCCGCGGAAACACGGTGCTCGTCGAAGTGGATGCGTTCTTTCTGCCCGACATGCGCGCCGTTTCATATCGGCGCGAGCATGCGAAGACGACCATCGGCATCGACGTGATCGATCCGGGCGCGCGGCGTCTCGGCTACTTTCATCACACGGGATATCACCTGCTCGACGGTGACGACTACGACGGCATATTGCGACCCGACGCGACGCACGATCCACACTGGACGCGCGAGTCGGCGCTCTTTCCTCATGTGGAATTCGTGAAGCGCGTGAAGGATCCGCTTTCGGGCACGCCGCTCGCCGAAGTCTCGGCGGATCTGTTGTGCATGCATCTTTTGCGGCGACCGATGCACAATCCGATTTCACGCTGGCGCGCGGCTTTTCCCGAGCATGTCGATGCGATGATCGCGCGCGGCGAAGCCTATACGCATCTGTACGCGTTCAATGTGATGAGGCAGCTCGGCGCGAACTTCGAACTGCTTGCGCACTATCTGCACTGGATGCGCGAGCAAGGCTTCGACATTCCCGTTCAGACGCATGCGGGCGCACGCAAGATCGCAAGCGAGACGATGGTCATGCAGTGCCGCCTCGCGCGCGCCATTTCGCGTGGACGACGCGAGCTTTGCGAGGCGTCGTTCGATGTCATCGAAGACACATACGAGCGCGTCATTCCTCCTCTCGCGGATATCGTTTGCTGACTGCGTTCGCGCGCGCGGCAAGCGCATTATTCCGCTTCAGCAAACGCTTGCTGCAAAAACACATTCGAAGCCCTGTTTCAAGGGCTTTTTCATTCGCTTACCCGCGAGACAGTTATTCGTCCCTATGTCCTCGTGATTCTTTACCGCAATTTGTTCGAGCCACGTTCGCGCTGCTTAATCAGTTCCGCATGAGATTGTCCGCGATGAAACATTTCGCGACGCGCCTCGTCGGGGCGAAAGATGGATCGGGACGCACCCATCCGAGGAAATGCGCGCGAACGTTCACGCGCGAACATGCTTCTTCGTGCGTTGCGTTCTGCGCGGCAGGCCTGTCGGGCCTCTGTGGGTTCCCGCACACTCGATAAGCCGCCACCGATGCAGGAATGCGCGTGGCGCGGCGCACGTATTTTTCGGAACGTGCAACGGGAGCAACGTTTCCGCTTCGGGCAACGCCGCGTGAAAGGGTTTTCGCGTTTCCCGCAAAACCAATCCCGGCAAGGCGTCGCGGGGAATCAAGGACAACGGAAAATAACGCGCGTTCGATATCCCACCCAGCGCATGAAACACAGATGAATCATTTTTCAATGTCCCTACGAAAGAAGGTGCCCTTTTGAAGGGGCGTCGGCGTGTGAGGCCTGTCGCACGGTGAAGCGATTCGCCTGAACCCTCATTCGAGACGATTACCCCGATGAAACGCACCGGGGCACGCGGCTATTCCTAAGACCACCCTTGTTCAATACTGAAACAAAAACGCTGCGCTGCGCTGCATCACGAAAACCTGATCCGCTATGAGGCCCCGCCAGCATTGCGATTGCCCGCACTGGCACAGTCCTCGCTAATAGAAACGCGCAACCCGAACCGACGCGAACAACAAAATCGATTCACGCGCCGACGGGCCGCTACGGGGCTGATGTGACGTTCTTCCTGTCTGGTCGCACGCGACTATCCGGAAGGACCACAACAGTAAATAAAAGTGAAGCGCAACGCGCGAAGTTTCGAGAGAGAACAATCATGCTGACCCTCCAGTCCGACCTGCACGGCAATCACCTGCTCGGCGCACTTCCGGCGCACGAATGGCAAGCGCTCACGCCGCATCTCGAACTCGTGCAGCTGCGCACCGAGCAGTTGCTGTGCGATTCGGGCCAGCGCATCCACCACGTCTATTTCCCGACGACGGCGATCATCTCGCTGCTGCACACGATGGAAGACGGCGGTTCGGTCGAAATCGCGGCGGTGGGCCGCGAAGGCATGACGGGCGTGCCCGTGCTGACCGGCGGCGAAACGATGCCGACGCGCGTGCAGGTGCAGTGCCCCGGCTTCGCGTATCGCATGAGCGCGCAAGCCCTGCGCGAGCAGTTCGGCCGCTCGGACTTCCTGCGCCGCCTGATGCTCCTTTATATGCAGGCTCTGCTCACCCAGGTCGCGCAGACGGCCGCGTGCAACCGGCATCATTCGCTGAACAAGCAACTTTGCCGCTGGCTGCTGATCGAAATCGACCGTACCGCGTCGAACGAACTGCAAGTCACGCAGCAACTCATTGCCGACATGCTGGGCGTGCGCCGTGAAGGCGTGACCGAAGCGGCGGGCAAGCTTCATGACGCGGGTCTCATCCATCACAGCCGCGGCTGCATCAAGGTCGTGGATCGCGAGGGTCTCGAAGCCCGCGCCTGCGAGTGCTACGGCCTCGTCAAGCGCGAGTTCGACCGGCTGCTCCCGCGTCTTCGTGCAACCGAGGCAGCAACGGCCTCGAGCGTTTAACGGTCTGGATTAATGCGAGAAAAAAATCACGGTTTGTTTGCATGGCTGGCACGTTGTCTCGATGTATGTCTCATCATTGCGGGCGGATTGATCGCGCATGACATACGCTTTTCGTCGCTCGACATCAGCGACATGGAAAGGCTCCTGATCGCGTTCAATTCCGCACTCGCTCTCGTTCTCTTCCCCGCATTCGGCGTGTACGAAACCTGGCGCGGCAAGCCGCTCGCGGAGATGTTCGCGCGCGTCACGCTCGCGTGGATGACCGTGGTCGCGGCGGGCCTTCTGCTCGCCTTCACGCTGCATCGCATGGATGCCGTGTCGCGACTCTGGTTCGCCTATTCGACGCTCATCTCCGGCGCGCTCATCATCGCGGCGAAACTGATCGCCTATTCGGTGCTGCGCCTGATGCGCGGCCGCGGCCTGAACCAACGCACCGTGGCGATCGTCGGCGCACAAGGTTTTTCGCGGACCTTGCTCGCACACCTGTGCAGCACGCCCGAGCAAGGCTTCACGCCCGTGTGCATGCTCGATACGACCAGCGACGAAGAATTGCAGGCCACCGGCTTCGACGGCGTGGCCGCGCCGACGACCGCTGTCGGCATGGGAGGCAATCGTTTGCCTGTGCTGAGCGACTTCGACGACCTCGTCGACAAGGTGCGCGCCGAGGAAATCAACGAAGTCTGGCTCGCGCTCCCGCTGTCGCAGGAACACACGATCTACCGCTTCGTGCACGCGTTGCGGCACGACTTCGTGAATCTGCGGCTGATTCCGGACACGCGCAGCATTTCGCTCTTCAACCATTCGATGACCGATGTCGCGGGCCTCGCCACCATCAACCTGACGACGTCGCCCGGCAACGCCTTCCAGATGTGGCCGAAGCTGGTCTTCGACCGTTTATTCGCGGCGACCGCGATCCTGGCGCTCGCGCCGCTCCTGATCGCGATTTCGATTGCCGTGAAGGCGACCTCGAAAGGACCGGTTTTCTTCACGCAGCACCGCAAGGGCGCGGACGGACGGCCGTTTCGCATCTACAAGTTCCGCTCGATGGCGGTGCATCAAGAAAACCAGGGCCACGTCACGCAGGCGACGCGCAACGATCCGCGCGTGACGAAGGTCGGCGCGTTCCTGCGGCGCACGAGCCTCGACGAGCTGCCCCAGTTCTTCAACGTGCTGTTCGGGCACATGTCGGTGGTGGGTCCGCGTCCGCACGCGATCGAGCACGACGATCTGTACAAGGATCTCGTCTACGGCTACATGTTCCGCTACCGCATCAAGCCGGGGATCACCGGCTGGGCGCAGGTGAACGGCTATCGCGGCGCGACGGAAAAAGTCGAGAAGATGCAGAGCCGCGTGAAATTCGACCTCTTCTACATCGACAACTGGTCGTTCTGGTTCGACATCAAGATCGTCGCGATGACGATGTTCAAGGGATTCATCGGACGCAACGCGTATTGATCGATGCGTTTGCTTGCGGCACGCGCGACGGCTCGAAAAAAGCGATATCGTGAGTGGATCGCCATTGGACCGTGGCCGCGAGGAAATCGATCATGTTCGGCAGACACGCGCATCGAGAGCCGCGTCAGAGCGCGGCCTTTCACGTCATGACGGGCATGCAGGGCGAAAGAAAGAAACGCCGCCGCATGTCCGATTCAGGCCATTTGCGGCTCGCGATACTCGAATCGATCGGCGAATGCGCGCGCGATGCGCAGGGCGTCATCGAAGCGCTCACGGCGCGCTGCGGAGGCTTCTACGGCCCGAGCCCCGGTTTCGTCTACCCGATGCTTTCGCTGCTCGAAGATCAGGGCTACGTCGCGGCGGATGAGCCGGACGGTACACGCCGGCGCTACACGATCACGCAAGCCGGGCGCCGTTATCTCGACGAGAACCAGCCGTTCCTGAACGCGATCAGCGCAGAGCGTTCCGCGAATGCACCCGCCTTGCGCGAGGCGCTCGATCGGCTGAAACACGCACTCGTGCGGCGCGCGCGCCCGGACGGCGACGACGCCGCCCGGCTGGACAAGATGCGGGAAATCCTGACACGCGCGACGCGCGAAATCGAAGCGCTCTGAACCGGCCCGTCTGCTTCTATTCGTAGTCGATCCGCTCGACGCCCGTTTCCGTGCCGAGCAGGCAAATATTCGCGCCGCGAGCCGCGAAAAGTCCGACCGTCACGACGCCCGGCCATGCGTTGATCTGTGCTTCGAGCGCGCGCGGATCGCTGATCTTCAGGCCTTTCACGTCGATGATTTCGTTGCCGTTGTCGGTGATGTAAGGCGCTCCGTCCTTCGTCACGCGCAGGACCGGCACGCCGCCGAGCGCCGTGAGCTTGCGGCCGATCGCGGTGCGCGCCATCGGCACGACTTCGACGGGCAGCGGGAACGTACCCATCACCGGCACGCGCTTGCTCGCATCGGCGATGCAGACGAACACGTCCGCCACCGATGCGACGATTTTTTCGCGCGTCAGCGCGCCGCCGCCGCCCTTGATCATCGCGCCGCTGGCATCGATTTCGTCAGCGCCGTCGACGTACACGGGCAGCGTCTCGATGTCGTTCAGATCGAACACTTCGATGCCGTGCGATTCGAGCCGCGCCGTACTCGCGAGCGAGCTCGACACCGCGCCGCGATAACGCGCCTTCGATCGGGCGAGCGCGTCGATGAAGCAATTGGCCGTCGATCCCGTGCCGACGCCGATGATCGCGCCTTCCGGCACGTTCGCGTTCACGTAGTCGGCGGCGGCCTGGCCGACCAGTTGCTTGAGTTCGTCTTGAGTCATGGGAGCGGTCGTGCTTTCGGAGAAAACTGAGATTTTATCGGAGCGCGGGCGCGGGGCGCGCGGATCATGCCATCGCGTACAGGAAACCGAGCGGATCGTGCGAGCGCGCAACCGACGCGATGAACGCGAACACGATGATCGCCAACACGCCATATACGGCGCGTGCGCCCTTTGTGCGGGCGCGCTTCAGCGCGAGCGTGCCGAGCACGATATAGACGACGAGGCCCGCGATCTTCGCGGAAAGCCACGCGGCATTCGCACTGAAGCCGACGATCGCGACCAGCGCGACGGCGCTCGCGAGCAGGAGCGTGTCCATGACGTGCGGGAGGACTTTCGCCGGGCGCGCGGTGAGGAGGTGCGAATCCGTCAGCATCCAGATCCAGCGCAGCACGAATCCGGCGATGGAAAGGCCTGCGCAGGTCATGTGGATCGCGCGCACCGAGGGGAAATGGTCGGCCATCGCGGGCTCTTTTTTAGTTGGCGAAGTACTTGTCGAGCAAGGCCTGGGCGATGGCGTCGCTTTCCGCGTCGGCGTTGCCAGCGTAGTCCGACGGGCGGAAGTGCATCTGAAAGGCGCTGAAGACGCGGCGCGTTTTGACGTCGAGTACGCCGTCGGTCGCTACGTCGTAACCGTAGCGCTTCAGTTTTTCCTGCAGCGCGCGCACGTCGGAGGGCGCTTGCCGGTCGCGGCCGGCGAGATGCGCGGCGACGTTCGCGTCGTCGGGCCATGCCCCCACGCCGGCATCGTACAGCGCGCGCCACGGAAAAAGCGGACCCGGATCGATCTTGCGTTGCGGCGCGATGTCGCTATGGCCGACGACGCGCGTCGGAGGAATGGCATAGCGCGTGACGATGTCGCGCGAGAGCTTGATGAGCACGTCGATTTGCGCGGGCGGGTACGGTTGCCATTTTCCATCGCCGATGGGGCCGAGGTTCACGTTCTCGATGCCGATGGATGAAGCGTTGAGTTCGGTCGCGCCTTGCCAGGAACTGATCCCGGCGTGCCATGCGCGTTTGTCTTCGGGCACGAGTTGATAGACGACCGGTTCGCCTTTTTCGATGCGCGGGACGTCGGGGACGATGTAGTGGACGCTGACGGAGTCGCCGGTCAGGACCTCGATCGAACGCGCTTCGTCGATCTCGGTGTAGTGCATCACGAGGAAGCGGGTCCGGGAGTCGGCGTTTTGGGCACGGTAGCGCGTGTCGGCGATGTAGGTGGTGCGGTCGTGTTGGGTGGTGCAGGCGGTGAGGAAGCACGCCGATATCAATGCGGCCAGCGCTCTATTCAAACTCATCGAACAGTCTATTTTGTACATCCGCGTTTCCTAGCTTCGCGAATTGGTTTGCCTTCGCCCGATCGAAGTCGGCATCCCAGAGCGAAAGCACCCATCGCTTGTGCTCGAGCAGAACATTGGTATCTGGCCGGCCCTTGGACAATCTGGGCAAACTAATCCGGCGGTTCGAAAGTGAACCGTATTCGCTATCTCGCAGCTTGGGCGAAACAAACACTTCATAGCTCTTCGGCTCGATCGCGATCAGCGCCCGGCGACTGACGCACGCTTACTGCGTAGTCGATATCTTTCGGCTTATAGATTCCCTTCGGCGTCGCCACAACGAGCGTTCCGTCTTGCAGTGGTTGAGGCCATGACACCTCTTGCCCCTTATGACTATGGAACCACTGCAACACCGCCCGATGCGCTGGAGTCAGACGTTCAAAGATTGAACTAAGAGATGCCATGCAATTGCGCGCTTAACGTTCTAATTAGATTGCGTTGCCTTACTTCTTCACCGCCCTCTGCCTGACCGCCTCGAACAGGCAAACGCCACTCGCCACCGAAACATTCAGACTCTCGACCGTCCCCGCCATCGGAATATTCATGATCTCGTCGCACGTCTCGCGGGTCAGACGCCGCATGCCCTCGCCCTCCGCGCCGACGACGATCGCCACCGGCCCCTCCAGCTTCGTCTCGTAAAGCGACGCGGTCGCCTCGCCCGCCGTGCCGATCACCCAGACGCCCGCATCCTTGAGCTCGCGCAGCGCGCGCGCCAGATTCGTCACGGTGATATACGGCACGCTTTCCGCCGCGCCGCTCGCCACCTTCGCCGCCGTCGCATTCAGGCCCGCCGACCGGTCGCGCGGTGCGATCACCGCATGCGCGCCCGCCGCATCCGCGACGCGCAGACACGCGCCCAGGTTGTGCGGATCGGTGACGCCGTCGAGCACCAGCAGCAACGGCGTGCCCGAAATGCCATCGAGCAGTTCGGCCAGATTCTGCGCAAGCGGCAGATCATGCGCACGCGCGACCACGCCCTGATGCTGAATATTGCCCGCGAGGCCCCACAGCCGCGATTCGTCCGCCGCGATCAGCCGCACGCCCGCTTCCTTCGCGGTCCGCAGAAAGTCCTGCATGCGCCGATCCTTGCGCGACGGGTCGTACAGCACCTCCTCGATCGACGATGCATCCGCGCGCAGACGCGCGGTCACTGCGTGAAAACCGTATAGAACCTTGAGACGTGACATGACTGATCCGAACCTTCGCTGAGAACTTGAAAAACACGACGCGGCCCGAAGCAATCGCCACCGGGCCGCGCGTATTCGTGTGGCGGCGTCGTGCGCGCCGCTCGTCTATCGCTTCTTACCGCTTTCTACCGCTTCTTACCGCTTCTTACGCGCCGCGCGCCCGCTCGACGCCGTCTTCGTCGCGCCGCGCTTCGTCGCCACGCCGCCACGCGCGCCGCCTGGCGCCGCGCCCTTCTTCGTGCCGCCGCGCGCGCGCGTGCCCGGCATGTCGTCGTCGGGCAGCGGACGAATGCGCGGACCCGCGACACCACTGCCGCTCGACGCCATCTCCGCGGCACCAGCCGACGACGACGGACGCGGCGACTGCGACTTCACCGGCGTATCGCGCACGAGCCGGAAATCGATCTTGCGCGCATCGAGATCGACACGGCTCACCTGCACGCGAACGCGATCCGACATCCGGTAGCGGATGCCCGTGCGCTCGCCGCGCAGCTCGTTCTTGATCTCGTCGTACTGGAAGTAATCGGAGCCGAGCTCGGTCACATGCACGAGCCCTTCGATGAACAACGAATCCAGCTGCACGAAAATGCCGAACGACGTCACGCCGTTGACCATGCCGCCGTATTCCTCGCCGAGCTTGTCGCGCATGAAATAGCACTTGAGCCACGCTTCGACGTCGCGCGAGGCTTCGTCGGCGCGCCGCTCGTTCGACGAGCAATGCAGGCCCAGTTCCTCCCAGATCGCAACGCTGTTGCGCGAGCGGCCGCGCGCAGTGTCGTCGGCCTTCTGCATTTCGCGGGCGGCTTTCGTCAAACCCGTGCTCAGCGACACATCGTGCCCGACGTCCGGCAGATACTTCTTGCCTTGCAGAATCGCGTAGATCGCGCGATGCGTGAGCAAGTCGGGATAGCGCCGAATCGGGCTCGTGAAGTGCGCGTACGCTTCATACGCGAGCCCGAAATGGCCGATGTTGTCCGGGCTGTACACGGCTTGCTGCATCGAGCGCAGCACCATCGATTGCAGCATTTGCGCGTCGGGCCGGTCGCGAATCTGCGCGATCAGCGCGGCGTAATCGCTCGCGTGCGGCTTCTCGCCACCGGTCAGCGTCAGACCGACGCCGCGCAGGAACGTGCGCAGGTTCTCCAGCTTTTCCTCGGTCGGCCCCGCATGCACGCGGTACAGCCCCGGATGCTTGTTGCGCTTCAGAAAATCCGCCGCGCAGACATTCGCCGCGAGCATGCATTCCTCGATCAGCCGATGCGCGTCGTTGCGATGACGCGGCACGATCTGCTCGATCTTGCCCTGCGGGTTCACGACGATATACGTCTCGGTCGTATCGAAATCAATCGCGCCGCGTTTCTGACGCGCGGCATGCAGCGCCTTGTAGACGCCGTAGAGATCCTGGAGCTGCGGCAGGATATCGGCGCGCTTCGCCGCTTCCGGGCCCTTCGTGTTGGTGAGCACGGCCGCGACTTCGGTATACGTCAGCCGCGCCGCCGAATGCATCACGCCCGGATAGAACTGATACGCCTTGATCTCGCCACGCGCAGTGATGACCATGTCGCACACGAGCACGCAACGATCGACCTGCGGATTCAGCGAGCACAGTCCGTTTGACAGCTTCTCCGGCAGCATCGGGATCACGCGACGCGGGAAATACACCGACGTGCTGCGATCGAGCGCGTCGACGTCGAGCGCATCGTTCGGGCGCACGTAGTGCGATACATCCGCGATGGCGACCAGCAGACGGAAACCTTGGCCGCGCCCTACCGCGACCTGCTCGCAATAGACGGCGTCGTCGAAATCGCGCGCGTCCTCGCCGTCGATGGTGACGAGCGGCACGTCGCGCAAATCGACGCGATGACGAATATCCACCGGACGCACTTCGTCGGGCAGCTTCGCGGCAGAAGCCAGCGCGGCGTCGCTGAACTGATGCGGCACGCCGTATTTGCGCACGGCGATCTCGATTTCCATGCCGGGATCGTCGATATCGCCGATCACTTCCATCACGCGGCCGAGCGGCTGCGAATGGCGGCTCGGGAAATCCGTCAGATCGACGGACACCACTTGCCCGACCTTGGCCTTCTTCGGATTCTGCGTAATGAGAATGTCGTGCCCGATGCGCTTGTCTTCCGGCACGAGAATGAGCGCGCCGTTCTCGTTGATCAGCCTCCCAATGACGCGCTTGTTCGCACGATCCGTGACTTCGACGATATGCCCTTCCGGCCGCCCGCGCCGGTCGTACCCGACGATGCGCGCGAGCACGCGGTCGTTGTGCATGACTTTCTGCATTTCGCCGTTGGGAAGGAAGAGATCGTCCTGGCCGTCGTCGCGGATCAGGAAGCCGAAGCCGTCGCGATGCCCCTGCACGCGGCCCGCCACGAAATTCGACGGATGCGTGAGCTGATAGTGGCCACGCTTGTCGAGGCGGATCTGCCCGTCGCGCTCCATTGCCGCCAGTCGCTTGAAAAATCCTTCGCGCTCCTGACGCTTGATCGACAGCGCCTCGGCAATGTCGTTCGCGGCATGCGGTGTCTCGCTCGTGCGCAGCACGCCGAGAATTTCTTCGCGGCTCGGAATCGGATACGGATATTTGCTCAAGGGCGTAGTCGTGTTTTTTCTCGTTGGTCGGACTTTTGCGATGCTTTGCAAACGGAAAGGCGGTCATCGTTGCGGGTCATTCTAACACCCGTCGTTTAAGCGCCACGGGCTTGCGGGCGGACGCGGCGCGGCTGGCGCCCCACGATGCATGCCGCATCGAAATGCTTGACAGACGTATTGGACGGGCTATAATGGCGTTCTTTGCTGCTGAACGAACTCGAACCAGCAGCGAATTTGCAGTAACTTTGTAGCAAGACGCACCTTGCCCAGGTGGCGGAATTGGTAGACGCACTAGGTTCAGGTCCTAGCGGTGGCAACACCGTGGAGGTTCGAGTCCTCTCTTGGGCACCAGATGTTTGAAAAAGCCACCTTCGGGTGGCTTTTTCTTTTTGTGCGGAGACCGTATTTTTGTTTCATTCGAGTCGTATGACGTTTCGATTGACACGGCGTCCGTTCCCGCTAAAATAGCGGGCTTGCTGTACCCCTTGGCCCAGGTGGCGGAATTGGTAGACGCACTAGGTTCAGGTCCTAGCGGTGGCAACACCGTGGAGGTTCGAGTCCTCTCTTGGGCACCAGATGTTTGAAAAAGCCACCTTCGGGTGGCTTTTTCTTTTTGTGCGGAGACCGTATTTTTGTTTCATTCGAGTCGTATGACGTTTCGATTGACACGGCGTCCGTTCCCGCTAAAATAGCGGGCTTGCTGTACCCCTTGGCCCAGGTGGCGGAATTGGTAGACGCACTAGGTTCAGGTCCTAGCGGTGGCAACACCGTGGAGGTTCGAGTCCTCTCCTGGGCACCAAGGTCTCTCTTTCGCGAGACGCTCGCTTGAGCGCATCGCATGCAAAAACCCCACGCATCGTCGTGGGGTTTTTGTTTTCCGGCTTCACTTCTCGAGCGCATTCGTTTTCCGATTCGAGCATCGACTCGCCTCTGGCCGGATCGCGAATTGTTGAACCACGCTCACTCGCGAACGACCGCCTCGCAAGAGCGGGGCAGCCGGTTCGAAACCGCCGTCGGCAAACACGAATCACCGGCCTAAGCCTGCCCGTCGTCGAACCTCAATAGACGGATCAGGCGCAGGATGCCGCCCGGGTCCATGACGCCCTCGGTACACTGTCGGACGGCGAGCAGCCATTTCATCGTCGTGTCGGACATGCGGAGTTCATGCTGGATGGCAGCAACGGGCACGTTATGGTCGAGGAAAACCAGCGCCAGATAGATGGCCAGCAACGTTGGTTCACCGAACATGCCTCTGTACATGCCGTCTTCGCTCCACTCGGCTGACTCGCGGATGCTGTCGAGCATTTGAAAGTCCAATGGAATGCGCAGGAAATTCATTTCGCCGCTGGAACGAATCAGCAGATAAAGCAAGTCTCCCGTAATGACCACCCAATCCGAAAAGTTGGCTTCATAAGGTGTGACGCCGATGTTTAGCCTGACTAATTGATCGTTCTTCTCCACGCTCACATATGCTCCCGTGGCCACCACGCACGTGGCAGGTGGTCACAACAAGAAGCCCCGGTGTTGTGACTCGCTGCGGCCGATCCGGCAAAAGACGTTCCGCAGCACCCTTCGACGCCCCGCGGACGCGGGGCGTCAAAATCTTTTCGGTTTAGCTTGTTTAGTAAATCGAACTAATCGCAATCAAATAACTACTCAGAAGTCAAGACGTCAGGATAACTCCCGAATATTGGGCACCAAAGTAGATCCGTCCTAATCCGGGCCGGTTCCGAGTAAGACCTCTAATTTGACGAGCGGACGCTGCAGCAACCTGCCCGAGCCGAGCCCGTGCGAGAAAACTCCGTGGCATGATGCGTGCTTCGATGCGGATAACCTCGGAGATCCGTGATGTCCGCTTTCTACGTCGTCGCTTTCCTGCTTCTCGGCAGCGCGCTGACGTTTCTGCAAGCGCCCGCCGTGGCGTGGTTCGCGGCGCTCGCAATCTGGGTGGCCGCGGGGCCAGTCATCGGGGTGACGGGGGCCGTCGGCGTCACGCTGCTCGCGATCGTCTTCGTTTTGCAGGCTCTGGTGCTCGCCGTCACGCCGCTGCGCCGCGCGCTCGTCAGCCGGCACGTGTTCGGCGCGTTCCGCAAGATGCCGCCGCAGATGTCGTCGACGGAACGCGACGCCATCGAAGCCGGCACCGTCTGGTGGGACGCGGAGCTCTTCTCCGGCCGCCCGCATTGGGACCGGTTGCTAGCGCACAGCGCGCCGACGCTGACGCAAGAAGAACAGGGCTTCATCGACGATGAATGCGCGCGCCTGTGCGAACTCTCGAACGACTGGGACACGACCGCGATCTGGCAAGACCTGTCGCCAGAAGCGTGGGCCTACATCAAGGAGCACGGCTTTCTCGGCATGATCATCCCGAAGCGATACGGCGGAAAGGCATTCTCCGCGTACGCGCATTCGCAGGTCATCATGAAGCTCGCGACGCATTCGTCGGCGGCGGCCGTTTCGGTGATGGTGCCGAATTCGCTCGGTCCGGCCGAGTTGCTGCTGCACTACGGCACCGAGGAACAGAAGGACCACTATCTGCCGCGGCTCGCGCGAGGCGACGACATTCCCTGCTTCGCGCTGACGAGCCCCTACGCCGGATCGGACGCCGCCGCGATTCCCGATGTCGGCATCGTGTGCCGCGCCGAGCACGAAGGCCGCGAGACGCTGGGTTTTCGCGTCACGTGGGAGAAGCGCTACATCACGCTCGGGCCGATCGCGACCGTGCTCGGCCTCGCCTTTCGCGCGCTCGACCCCGATCATCTGCTCGGCGAGGCCGACGCGCCCGGCATCACCTGCGCGCTCATCCCGACGCACCATCCCGGCGTGCATATCGGACGAAGGCATTGGCCGCTCAACGCAGTGTTCCAGAACGGCCCGAACTGGGGAAAGGACGTGTTCATCCCGATGGACTGGGTCATCGGCGGACGCGCGCAGGTCGGCCGAGGCTGGCGCATGCTGATGGAATGCCTCGCGGCCGGGCGCGCGATCTCGCTGCCTTCATCGAACGTCGGCATGGCGAAGCTCGCGGTGCGCGGCACGGGCGCGTATGCCGCCGCGCGCCGCCAGTTCCGCACGTCGATCGGACGCTTCGAGGGCATTCAGGAAGCGCTCGGGCGCATGGGCGGCAACCTCTACGTGATGGACGCGGCGCGGCGGCTGTCCGCGCAGGCCGTCGATCTCGGCGAGAAGCCATCAGTGATATCGGCGATCGCGAAGTATCACATCACGGAACGCGCACGCAAGGTGATCAACGACGGTATGGATGTCGTCGCGGGCAAAGCGATCTGCATGGGGCCGTCGAACTTTCTGGCGCGCGCGTATCAGCAGATGCCGATCTCGATCACCGTCGAAGGCGCGAACGTCCTGACGCGCTGCCTCATCATCTTCGGACAGGGCGCGATTCGCTGTCATCCGTACGTGCTGAAGGAAATGGCCGCGACGCGCGACGACGATCTGCGCGCCTTCGACGCCGCGTTCTTCGGCCACGCGGGCTTTCTGGCGTCGAACGCGATGCGCAGTTTCGTGTACGCGTGCTGCGGCGGCGCGCTCATGCGCAAACCCGCGCACGCCGATGCGCGCCTTGCGCCTTACTACCGCGCCGCCACGCGCCTGTCGAGCGCGTTCGCCCTGTTCGCCGACGTCACGATGCTCACGCTCGGGGGCGAACTGAAGCGGCGCGAACGGCTCTCGGCGCGGCTCGGCGATATCCTCTCGCAGTTGTATCTGCTCTCGGCGACGTTGAAGCGTTTCGAGGACGACGGCCGTCCCGAAAGCGATCTGCCGCTCGTGCGCTGGGGCGCCGAGGACACGCTGTATCAGGCGCGCGCCGCGTTCGATGGCCTGCTCGCGAACTATCCGAACCGCGCGGCGGGGGCTTTCCTGCGCGCCGTCGCGTTCCCGTTCGGGCTGCCGCATGCACCGAGCGCCGACGCGCTCGGCAACGATATCGCGATGCTGATGCAAACGCCCGGCGATGCACGCGAGCGCCTCCTCGCGGGCTCGCACGTTTCGGCAATCGAAACCGATCCAGTCGCGCGCGGCGAAAAACTGCTCGCGCTCACGCCCGCAGTCGCGGCGCTGGAAGCGCGTCTGCGCGGCGCGGTCAAAGCGGGACAGACCGCTCCACTGCCGCAAAGCCCGCAAGACATCGACGCGTGGGCGCAGCGCGCGGCCGGGCGCGGTCTCATCGATGAGAACGAGCGGGCGCTCCTGACCGAATGGGCCGCGCATGCGCGCGAAGCCGTGAAAGTCGATGATTTTTCCGCAGACTTCGGTATCCTCGAAGCATTGCAAAAGCGCAGCGCGGCGCTTGAGCGGCCGTCGCCCGAAGCCATCGCCTGAAGCAACGAGGCCAAGACAACGCCGCGCGCCCCGACGACCGATTGCCAATCGATGAAAGACCGCTATCTCGACTTCGTCAATTCGCCCTTCGGCACGAGCATCGCACGCTCGCTCGGCCTGCCGCGTCCCGAAGCTTTGCGCCGCCATCGCGCGGATCGCGCCGAATTCGGCGGCATCGCGGCCATCGGCGCGGGACCGTCGCCGGCGCGCTTCGATGACCTGATGGCCGTGCTGTCCGCCATCGGCATGACGAGCGTCGCGCACGAAAGCGCATCGGGCTGGCTGCCCGTCGCCGCGCGCCACGGTGCGATGAGTGGCCGCTTCGAGCCACGCGCGCGCGATTCGCTCGCCAGCGACCGCGTCGAAGCGCTGATCTTCGATGCGACCGGCATCGCGCAAAGCAGTCAGTTGCATGCGCTCTACGCGTTCTTTCACGACGCGCTGCGCTCGCTCGCGAAGAACGGGCGCATCGTCGTGCTCGCACGCCCGGGCGCGACTTCCACGAGCATGGCGGGCGTCGCGGCCGCCACCGCGCAGCACGCGCTCGAAGGCATGGTCCGCTCGCTCGGCAAGGAAGCGCGCAACGGCATCACGTCGAATCTGCTGCGCGTCGCCGATGACGCGAGTTTCGAATCAGCGCTGCGCTTCTTCCTGTCGCCGCGCTCGGCGTATGTGTCGGGTCAGGTCGTCACGATCGACGCGCCTTCCGCCGACCCGCAAAGCTGGACGAAGCCGCTCGCGGGCCAACGCGCGCTCGTGACGGGCGCGGCGCGCGGCATCGGCGCGGCGATCGCGGCGACGCTGGCCGAGCATGGCGCGATCGTCACCGGGCTCGACGTCGACGCCGCCCGCGATGCGCTCGATCAGACCATGCTCTCGATCGAAGACGCGTCGCCCTCCGGCGGCGCGCACGCGGCGCTCGTCGCGGATATCGCCACGCCGGAAGCGCCCGCGGAGATCGCCGCGGCGCTCGTCGCGTCGGGCGGCATCGACATCGTCGTGCACAACGCGGGCATCACGCGCGACAAGACCATCGCGCGTATGACCGATGAAATGTGGGACAGCGTCATCGACATCAATCTTCTGGCGCAAGAACGCATCGACGAAGTCCTGCTCGGGCAGAACGTTCTGCGCGATGACGGGCGGATCGTCGCGATATCGTCGATCGGCGGCATTGCGGGCAATCGCGGACAGACCAACTACGCGACCTCGAAGGCCGGCGTGATCGGCCGCGTGCGCGCGCTGGCGCCATTGCTGCGCGAGCGCGGCGTCACGATCAACGCGGTCGCGCCCGGCTTCATCGAAACGCAGATGACCGCGCGCATGCCCTTCGGCGTGCGCGAGGCCGGCAGACGGCTCAATTCGATGGGGCAAGGCGGCCTGCCCGTCGATGTCGCCGAGACCGTCGCGTGGCTCGCGAGCCCGGGCAGCGCAGGCATCACCGGCAATGTCGTGCGCGTGTGCGGGCAAAGCCTGATCGGAGCGTAAAGAGGACATAAGGAGAACAATGCCGATGCACGCTCCCACGATGCCACGCGCCCGCACCGTCGTCATCGATACCTTGCCGCCGCCCGCGAAGCTCTACGGCCGCGCGCTGCCCGCGCTTTTCAGGCGCGCGCGCGCGTCGGAATTGCCCGCGATCAGGCTCGTGCGTCCCGATGTCAAACTCGATCCCGAGCAGGTCGGCCGCTACGCGCGCGTGTGCGGGTTCATTCCGGAGCACGGCGTGCCGCTCACGTTCCCGCACGTGCTCGCGTTTCCGCTGCATCTGATGATGCTCACCGATCCATCGTTTCCGTGGTCCGCGCTCGGCGTCGTGCATCTTTCCAACACCGTGCGGCTGCGGCGTCCGCTCACGGCGGGCCAGAACCTGCGCATCGAGGTGGAATGCGGGCCGCTGATGCCGCATCAGAAGGGTCAGGCCTTCACGCTGCATACGCGCATCTATCGGCGCGGCGAGGCCGTGTGGGATGGCGACAGCGTCTATCTGAAGCGCGGCGCGCGCAGCGAAAGCGCGGCGGTTTCGACGGAACCGGCCGACGCCTCCGGTGCGGGCGCGCCGCTTCTGGCGCGCGAAGCGCGCTGGCAGCTTCCGCCGCAACTCGGACGCGACTACGCGAAGGCATCGGGCGATTTCAATCCGATCCATCTGCACATGCTGAGCGCCAAGGCGTTCGGCTTTTCACGCGCGATCGCACACGGCATGTGGACGCTCGGGCGCACGCTCGCCGCGCTGCATCCGGTCAAGGCGCTCGCGTCCGGGCGCGCACACGGCGATTTCAAGTTGCCGCTCTATCTGCCCGGCGACGCGACGCTGTGGACCGCCGCGCCCTCGCCCACCGCGCGCGATTTCGAAGTACGCGATCTCGCGGGCGACCGGCCGCATCTGCGCGGCCATTTCGAATGGGAGCTGCCATGAGCGAGGGTCGGCGCGAGGTTCGGCGCGAGGTTCGGCGAGTAGCCATCATCGGCAGCAACCGCATCCCGTTCGCGCGCTCGAACACGGCGTATGCGAGCGCGTCGAATCAGGACATGCTGAGCTTCACGCTGCAAGGGCTCGTCGATCGCTTCGACCTGCACGGCCTGCGTCTCGGCGAAGTGGCGGCGGGCGCGGTCGTCAAGCATTCGCGCGACTTCAATTTGACACGCGAAGCCGCGCTCTCGACCACGCTCGCGAAAGAAACGCCCGCCTACGACGTGCAGCAGGCCTGCGGCACCGGTCTCGAAACGACGATTCTCGTCGCGAACAAAATCGCGCTCGGGCAGATCGACGTGGGCATCGCGGGCGGTGTCGATACGGCATCGGATGCGCCCATCGCCGTGAACGAGCGCATGCGCAAGATCCTGCTCGAAGCGAATCGCGGACGTTCGGCGGGACAGCGCCTGGGCGCTTTCGCGAAGCTGCGGCCCGGCATGTTCTTCCGGCCGCTCCTGCCGCGCAACGCGGAGCCGCGCACGGGCCTCTCGATGGGCGAGCACTGCGAGCTGATGGCCAAACGCTGGAAGGTCTCGCGCGAGGCGCAGGACGCGCTCGCGCAGGAGAGCCATCGCAAGCTCGCGGCGGCGTACAAGCGCGGCTTCTTCAACGATCTGATGACGCCGTACAAAGCGCTCGCGCGCGACAACAACCTTCGTCCCGATGTATCGCTCGATCAGCTTTCGGCGCTCACGCCCGTCTTCGATCGCGACGCGGGCACGCTCACCGCCGGCAATTCGACGCCGCTCACCGATGGCGCTTCGGCCGTGCTGCTCGCATCGGAAGAATGGGCCGCCGGGCGCGGGCTGCCGGTGCAGGCGTTCCTGACGTTCTCCGCGACGGCGGCCGTCGATTTCTTCGACAAGCGCGAAGGCCTGCTGATGGCGCCCGCCTACGCCGTGCCTTCGATGCTCGCGCGCGCCGGCCTCGCGTTGCAGGACTTCGATTACTACGAGATTCACGAAGCCTTCGCGGCGCAAGTGCTATGCACGCTCGCTGCGTGGGAAGACGACGAATACTGCCGCACCGCGCTGGGCCTCGACGCGCCGCCCGGCTTCGTCGATCGCGCGCGGCTGAACGTGAACGGCGGCTCGCTCGCGACGGGCCATCCGTTCGCGGCGACGGGCGGGCGCATCGTCGGCACGCTGGCGAAGATGCTCGCGCAAGCGCCCGAGCGCGGCGACGGCAAACCGCTGCGCGGATTGATCTCGATTTGCGCGGCGGGCGGCCAGGGCGTCGTCGCGATACTGGAACGGTAGGCAGCGAGCCTTGGCGAAAAGAATATAAGCCAACGGAGACACCACATGAGACCGGGAGAGGCAGCGCCGCGCGGGGTTTCGGAGCCGCACGCGACGGACGGCATCTGGTACGCGTCGTATCCGCCCGATATCGCGCGCGAGATCGACCCGTCGCGCTATCGTTCGCTCGCGCATTTCTTCGACGAGTGCGTCGGCCGCTTCGCCGATCGCGTCGCGTTCGTGAGTCTCGGCTCCGAACTGACCTTCGCGACGCTCGGTGCAAAGGCGCATGCGTTCGCGTCGTATCTGCAAAGCGTCGGCGTAAAGCCCGGCGACCGCGTCGCGCTGATGATGCCCAATACGCTCGCCTATCCCGTCACCCTGTTCGGCACGCTGCTCGCGGGCGCGATCGTCGTCAACGTGAATCCGCTCTACACGGTGCGCGAGCTCAGCCATCAACTGAAGGACAGCGGCGCGCAGACCGTCGTCGTGTTCGAGAACTTCGCGAAGACCGTGCAGGACGCGCGGCCGGGCTCGCGCGTGCGGAACATCGTCGTGACCGGGCTCGGCGATCTGCTCGGCAACGGGCTCAACGTGAAAGGCCGCGTGATCGATCTGATCCTGCGTCACGTGAAGAAACAGGTGCCCGCCTACGCGCTGCCCGATGCGGTGCGCCTGCCGCAAGCGCTCGCGCGCGGCGCGCGGCGGACGTTCGAGCCGGTGAGAATCGGGCACGGCGATATCGCGCTCATTCAGTACACCGGCGGCACGACCGGCGTCGCGAAGGGCGCGATGCTCACGCATCGCAACGTCATCGCAAATCTGTTACAGGCGCTCGAATGGGCGGGCGGGCAGCTCGTCGACGGTGAAGAGATCATCGTCACACCGTTGCCGCTGTATCACATCTATTCGCTCACCGTGAACGCGCTCGCTTTTCTCGCGATCGGCGCGCGCAACGTGCTGATCGTCAATCCGCGCGATATCCGTGCGCTCGTGCGCGCGCTGCGTCACGAAAACTTCACGGCGATCACCGCGCTCAACACGCTCTACAGCGCGCTCATGGACAACGACGCCTTCCGCCAGCGCGACTTCTCCGCGCTCAAGCTCGCGATGGCGGGCGGCATGGCGACGCAGCGCGTGATCGCCGAGCGCTTCAGGGCGTTGACGGGCCGCACGCTCGTCGAAGGTTACGGCCTCACCGAATGTTCTCCGCTCGTCGCCGCGACGCCGCTCGACGCGCATGGCGAGAGCGCGTTCGACGGCACGATCGGCGTGCCGGTGCCATCGACGCTCGTGCGCATGCGCCGCGAAGACGGCGCGTGGGCGAACGTCGACGAACCGGGCGAACTCTGCGTGCACGGCCCGCAAGTGATGAAAGGCTACTGGAACCGTCCCGAAGACACGGCGAACGTCATCGACGCGAACGGCTGGCTCGCGACCGGCGACATCGGCGTGATGGATGCGCGCGGCATCATCCGGCTCATCGACCGCAAGAAGGACATGATGATCGTGTCGGGCTTCAACGTGTATCCGAACGAAATCGAAGATGTGCTCGCGGCGCATCCAAAGGTGCGCGCGGTGGCGGCCGTGGGCGTGCCCGATGCCGTCACCGGCGAGCGCGTGAAGGCGTTCGTCGTACGGCGCGATGACACGCTCACGGTGGAAGAACTGCTGAAGTTCGCCCGTTTACACCTGACCGGCTACAAGGTGCCGGCCTACGTCGAGTTTCGCGATGCGCTGCCGCTCACGACGATCGGCAAGGTGCTCAGACGTGAACTGCGCGAATGAGTTGCGCGGAGCCGGATCGAAACAAGGATCGACCTTCGGAGATGCTCATGCCGCGTGCGCGATTGCGGCTCGCCTGCGCGGGCCTGTTGTGGCTCTGTTTGCTGGTCATGGATGCGGCCGCGAAGGCGCAGACCGTGCAGGAAGCCTCGCGCGTCGGCGGTCTCGGCGTCGAGCAGCAGACCCAATGGCTTTCGCGGGCGGCCACGAGCGGCGCGCTCGCGCAACTCGACGACGCGCAGCTCGTCGCCCTCTTCCGCTCGCTCGATGCGCGCACGCTGCCGCGCTACCTGCGGGACGGCTTGCGCGATTTCGCTTCCTGCGAATTCACGATGCGCCGGCGCGAGCGCATCAAGGGCAAGTGGCCGAAGCGCGCCGATCACATGCTCGTGCGCGTCACGCGCGAGCCGTTGCGCATTTACGCGAAATGGCTGCCCGATGGCGCGCACGCGGGCCAGGAAATCATCTACGACGACTCCGTGCGCCCGGGCGAACTCTACGGTCATCTCGGCGGCTTCCTGAGTATCGTGCCGATGTGGACCTCCGTGAACGGCCCGCTCGCCCGCGCGCAGTCGAATCATTCGATCCGCGAACTCGGCATCGACGCGATCACGCAGCGCTTCATCGACGAGGGGCGCAAGTTCGCCGAAGCAGGCATCACGAAGCCGACGAATATCGACGTGAAAACGATCGACGGGCTGCGCGTGGTTGCGCTCACATACGAAACGCCCGATGGCCATCCCGGGTTCTACGCGAAAAAGGAAGTGCTCGGGCTCGACCTCGAACGGCCGATATTCCGCACGCTGGAGTCGTACGACAACGACGGTAATATCTTCGAAAGCGTCGTGTTCGAGCGCGTCGAGATCAAGTCTTTCGACGACCTGACTTTCGACCCGAAAAACCCCGACTATCGCTTCTGACCGCCTCGCAGTGAAACGCCTGCTGAGCTCGTGACACCCGGCGTAACAACTCGCCGCACGGTGCGCCGCGCGTTTTAAGTTTCGCCTAAGAGTCGGCCGATAACCTGCTCGCACTCCATCGACATCAAGGTCAGCGCAGGGGCACGACGCCCGCCGCGCCGCGCATCGTCATGTAACCCGAGGACTTCGTTCATGAACTTCCGCCGTCCGGCTTCCGCTCCCGTGCGAGCCATCAAAAAGCTCTTGAGCCATCACGAAATCGCCACCCTGCTTCTGCTGATGCACGCGCCCATCGACGTGATGGCGGCCACGCCCGACGTCGCATCGCTGAAGGAGTACGGCTATGTCGAGATCGTGTCGCAGGAAGCCGGCACGCCGAAAGTGCGTCTGACCGCGGACGGCAACGCATTGTTGCGCGGCCTGGGCGTGAAGTAAGCGTTCACACGCCGATCCGGACCGCGCCACGCGAACTCTGTAATAATTGGTCGATTCTTTCAACCATCGACCCAGTGATTCGCGATGTCCGCCCTCTCACCCATCGTGCAGCGTGTGCTCATCACCAACGACGACGGCATCGACGCGCCCGGTCTCGCCGTGCTCGAAGCCGTCGCCGCCGAACTCGCGCATGAAGTCTGGGTGATCGCCCCCGAGCACGATCAAAGCGGCACGTCGCATTCCATCAGCCTGCATTCGCCGCTGCGCGTGTCGCGTCAGGGCGAGCGGCGCTACGGCGTGCAAGGCACGCCCGGCGACTGCGTCGTGATGGCCGCGCGCCACATCATGAAGGACGCGCCGCCCACGCTCGTGCTGTCGGGCATCAACCGCGGCGCGAATCTCGGCGTCGAGACGATGTTCTCCGGCACCGTCGGCGCCGCGATGACGGGCCTGCTGCTCGGCCTGCCGTCGATCGCGCTCAGCCAGGCCTTCACCGACCGCGAAAACGTGCGCTGGGACACCGCCCGCACGCTGGCGCCGGGCGTGATCCGCCAGTTGCTGTCGATTTCCCACGACGCGCCCACCTGCCTGAACGTCAATTTCCCCGATTGCGACGCGTCCGCCGCCGGTCCGCTCACCGTGACGCGGCAAGGCGTGGGACTCGTGGAAGGCATTGATGTTCTGCCGATGGTCGATCCGCGCGGCATCGACTATCACTGGCTGCGCTTTCAGCGTGGCCCGCGCCCCGATTCGCCCGATAGCGAAACGGCTGTGGTTGCGTCCGGCCGCGTGTCGGTGACGCCGCTGCATTTCGATCGCACCGACGAGCGCACCTTCGCCACGCTCGAAGCGGGCCTGCGCTAGAAGCTTTCCTCTCAGTCGAATGCGGGGCCTTTCCCGTAAGCTTTCGCACGTCCAATCGAAGAACAAGGAGATGCAGATGACCGGTTTCATCGGCCAGCGCCGGGCGATCGGCGCGCTGCTGGCGATCGTTTCGGCGAGCGCCTTCGCGCAAGCGACGCCTGCGGGCACCTGGCAAACCATCGACGATGCCTCCGGCCAGCCGAAAGCGATTATCGAAATCACCGACAACGGCAGCGGCGAGTTGTCGGGCAAGATCGTGCGCGGCATTGGCAGGCTGGATCAGCCGGACCGGCGCTGCACGGCCTGCACCGGTGAGCGCAAGGATCAGTTGCTCAGGAACATGACGATCCTCAGCGGCATGCGCCGCGACGGCGATTCCTGGCAAGGCGGCCAGATTCTCGATCCGGAAAGCGGCAAGCTCTACAAATGCAAGATGACGCTCGAGGACGGCGGGCAGAAGCTCGTCGTGCGCGGGTATATCGGCGTGTCGCTGCTGGGGCGCTCGCAGACCTGGGTGCGCGAGCAGTAGGATTCAGCAGCGGGTTCAGAAACGACAAAGCCGGTCGAAGATCCATGTCTTCGACCGGCTTTGCTCATCGCGTCTCGGCTTCTACGAGATCATGCGGCGCGACGCTGACGCGCCTCATCGGCTTGCGCGCTTTCCGCTACTTCCACGTTTTCAGATTGCAGTTCCGCTGGCACGCGCATGCGCGAGGTCATCAGCGCATAGAGCGACTCGCCGGCCGGCCCGAACAACTGCGTCATGACCCGCAGCAGCACGCCCGACTCATGCCACGCCTTGAACCGCCGATGGCACGTCTGATACGACGGATATTTGCGCGGCAGCGTGGACCACGATGCGCCGCTGTACATCACCCAGAGCACGCCGTTCAGCACGGCGCGGGTGTTGGCGAGCGGGCGGCCTCGCAATTCGGAACGCGGACGCAGTTCGGGAAGCAGCGGTGCGACCATCTGCCATTCTTCATCGGACATGTCGCGGTAGGGCTTCACGGTAAATTCTCCAATTTGCTGACTGATAACTGGTATCGACGATACCGAGTACCGCAAACCCAGCAAATAAGAGTGGTCCGAATCTCTAAATTCCCCTAAAAGGCTTATGCCGTTTGGCTAACGGCATATTTTTGATTCTCGTATTAGGTCAGCGAAACATCCGTGACGCGTCGCGGCGCCTCCAGATACTCTTTCGACTGCATTTCGACGATACGCGAAACAGTGCGCGCAAACTCGTTGGCCATCGGGCCTTCCACGTACAGCTCTTCCGCGGGCACGGCCGCCGACATCAAAAGCTTCACCTTGTGGTCGTAGAACACGTCGATGAGCCACGTGAAGCGGCGCGCCTCGGACGCCATGCGCGGCGTCATCTGCGGCACGTCCGACAGGATCACCGCGTGAAAGCGGTTCGCCAGTTCGAGGTAGTCGTTTTGCGAGCGCGGGCCGCCGCATAGTGTGGCGAAATCGAACCATACGACGCCGTCCGCCTTGCGCAGCGCCTTGATTTCGCGCTTTTCGATATGCAGGATCGGGCTTTCGTCGGGCACGGCCGCGAGCTTCGCGAAATCCGCGCGCAAAACTTCGTTGGCCGCCGCGCCGAGCGGCGTGTGATACGCCTTCACTTGCGACAGCGTGCGTTTGCGGTAATCGGTGCCGGCATCGACGTTGAGCACGTCGAGGTGCTGCTTGATGAGCTCGATCGCCGGCAGCAGCCGGTCGCGATGCAGCCCTTCAGGATACAGCGTGTCCGGCTGATAATTTGACGTCATCACGAACTGCACGCCGTTCTTGAACAGCCGGTCGAGCAGGCGATACAGGATCATCGCATCGGCGATATCGGAGACATGGAACTCGTCGAAGCAGATCAGCCGGAAGCGTTTGGCGATGCGCTTGGCGAGTTCATCGAGCGGATCGGCCTGGCCCTTCAGCTCTTCCAGCTCGCGATGCACTTCGCGCATGAACTCGTGGAAATGCAGGCGCGTCTTGCGCTGCACGGGCACGATCGCATAGAAGCTGTCCATCAGGAAGCTCTTGCCGCGCCCGACGCCGCCCCACATATAGACACCGCGCGGCAGGTCCGGGCGCACGAGAAGCTTCTTGAGCGCGTTCGAGCGGCGCGCCTTGTACGCGACCCATTCCTCGTAGCAGCGCTGCAGGCGCGCGACCGCCGCGAGCTGCGCCCCGTCCGACTGATAACCCCGCGTGCGCAGCTCGTTTTCGTAGTATTCGGTGACGTTCATCTTCTGCCGTTCGAAGTGACGAAGGCGAACGGTGTTATCCGCTCGCCTTCGTTTGCGATGCCTTGCTCGAAGCCGAGCCGTCTTACATGTTCAACGCGCGCTTGTCGACGGCGAGCGCCGCTTCACGCATCACTTCCGACAGCGACGGATGCGGATGGCAAATGCGGCCGATATCTTCCGACGCCGCCTTGAACTCCATCGCGACGACCGCTTCCGCGATCAGGTCGGACGCGTCCGCAGCGATCACGTGCACGCCGAGAATCTCGTCCGTCTTCGCGTCGGCGATCATCTTGACGAAGCCTTCCGCCTTGCCGATACCCAATGCGCGGCCATTGGCCATCATCGGGAACTGACCCGTCTTGATCTCGCGGCCTTCGGCCTTGAGCTGCTGCTCGGTCTTGCCGACCCACGCGATTTCCGGTTCCGTGTAGATGACCCACGGCACGCAGTTGTAGTCGATATGCGGCTTCTGACCGTCGATGATTTCCGCCACCGCTACGCCCTCGTCTTCCGCCTTGTGCGCGAGCATCGGGCCACGGACGACGTCGCCGATCGCGTACACGTTCGGCACGCTCGTCGCACAGTGATCGTCGACGTCGATGAAACCGCGCTCGTTCGCCTTCAGGCCGATCGCTTCGAGACCGAGGTTGTCGGTGTTCGGCACGCGGCCGATCGACACGATCAGGCGGTCCGCTTCCAGCTCTTTCGCGTTACCGGCGTTGTCCGTGTAAGCGATCGATACGCCCTTGTCCGACGTCTTCACTTCGCCGATCTTCACGCCGAGGTGAATGTCGAGACCTTGTTTCTTGAACTGCTTCGCAGCTTCCTTCGCGAGCGATTCGTCGGCGGCGCCCAAGAATTGCGGCAGCGCTTCGAGCACGGTCACTTCCGCGCCCAGACGACGCCACACCGAGCCGAGCTCCAGACCGATCACGCCCGCGCCAATGACGGCGAGCTTCTTCGGCACGGAGTCGAACGACAGCGCGCCTTCGTTGTCGGCGATCAGCTTGTTGTCGACCGGAATGCCCGGCAGATGACGCGCCTTCGAACCCGTCGCAATGATCACGTTCTTCGCCGTAACGACTTCCGTCTCACCTTCGCCCGACACTTCGATCTGCACGCCGGCGCCGCTCTTGCCGGCGAACTTGCCGTGGCCCTTGAGCCACGTGATCTTGTTCTTGCGGAACAGGAACTCGATGCCCTTCGTCATCTTCTCGACGATGCCGTCCTTGCGCGCGAGCATCTTCGACACATCGAGCTTCACGTCCGACACGCTGATGCCGTGATCTTCCAGATGCTTCGACGCATTCTCGAATTCTTCCGACGACGCCAGCAGCGCCTTCGACGGAATGCAGCCCACGTTCAGGCACGTGCCGCCGAGCTTCAACGTGCCCGCCGGGTTCTTCCACTTCTCGATACACGCAACCGACTTGCCGAGCTGCGCTGCGCGAATCGCCGCGATATAGCCGCCAGGGCCCGCGCCGATCACGACGACATCAAATTCCTTGGACATGACTTTCCTTTTGCATGACTGCGCTCTTGCGCAGACGCCTCGTCGAAGGCGCGCGCGAGTCTATCGCGCGCGCCCCAAGGCACTTATACGTTTTACAGGTCCAGCAGCAGACGGGCCGGATCTTCCAGCGCGTCCTTCATCGCGACCAGCGACAGCACGGCTTCGCGGCCGTCGATGATGCGGTGGTCGTACGACAGCGCGAGGTAGTTCATCGGACGGATCACGATCTGGCCGTTTTCCACGACCGCGCGTTCCTTCGTCGCGTGCACGCCGAGAATCGCGGACTGCGGCGGGTTGATGATCGGCGTCGAGAGCATGGAGCCGAACACGCCGCCATTCGAGATGGAGAACGTGCCGCCGGTCATTTCTTCGATCGACAACTTGCCGTCCTTCGCCTTCTGGCCGAATTCGGCGATCTTCTTCTCGATATCGGCGAGGCTCATCTGATCCGCGTTGCGCAGGATCGGCACGACCAGACCGCGCGGCGAACCGACCGCGATACCGATGTCGAAGTAGCCGTGATAGACGATATCGTTACCGTCGATGGATGCGTTCACGAGCGGGAACTTCTTCAGCGCGTGCACGGCGGCCTTCACGAAGAACGACATGAAGCCGAGCTTCACGCCGTGTTCCTTCTCGAAGCGGTCCTTGTACTTGTTGCGCAGGTCCATGACCGGCGCCATGTTGACTTCGTTGAACGTCGTCAGGATGGCGTTGGTTTGCTGCGATTCGAGCAGACGCTCGGCGATACGCGCGCGCAGACGCGACATCGGCACACGCTGTTCCGGGCGGTCCTTCAGCCACTGGTCAGCCGATGCCGGTGCGGCAACCGACGGCAGCGACGGCTTCGCGGCGCGTGCGGGCGCAGCGGCCGGAGCCGGAGCCGGAGCCGGAGCCTTGGCAGCAGCCGGAGCCGAAGCCGAAGCGGCGAGCGCGTCGCCCTTCGTGATGCGGCCATCGCGGCCCGAACCCGACACCTGATCCGCCGAAACGCCCTTCTCGGCAAGGATCTTCGTCGCAGCCGGCGAAGCGGCGCCGCCCGTTGCGCTCGCTTGCGCAGCGGCCGGAGCCGCCGTGGCAGTGGCCGGTTCCGCGACCGGCGCCGGCTTCACTTCGGCGTCGCCGGCAGCGGCGACGGCGGCAGGCGCTTCACCGGCTTTCGCTTCGGTGTCGATCTTCGCGATGAGTTCGTCGGCCGTGACGATATCGCCATCGTGCTTGATGACTTGCGCCAGCACGCCGGCGGACGGCGCGGGCACTTCGAGCACGACCTTGTCGGTTTCGATCTCGATGAGGATTTCGTCCTGGGCGACAGCCTCGCCCGGCTTCTTCTTCCATTGCAGCATGGTCGCTTCCGAGACCGACTCGGAGAGCTGGGGAACCTTGACTTCTACGATAGCCATTTCTGTATTGTCCTGATGCGTGTCTGTGTGTGTACGAGCGTCGGGACGGGAAGCGCCTAGCCTCTGCCGTCCCGATCGAGCCGAATTACTTCGCGATGGTCTGCGCGCCCTTCAGGCGGCCGAACGCGCCTTCCACGAGCGCCTTCTGCTGCTCGTAGTGCTTCGCGTAGTAGCCGACCGCAGGCGACGCCGAAGCCGGACGGCCGCTGTAGGCCAGCTTCATGCCGTCGCGCATGCCTTCGCGCAGATGGTGCTCGACGTAGAACCAGGCGCCCTGGTTCTGCGGCTCGTCCTGCGCCCACACGACTTCGGTCGCGTTCTCGTACTTCTTGAGCTCCGCGTCGAACTGCTTGTGCGCGAACGGATACAGTTGCTCGATACGCACGATGGCGACATCGTTGCTCTTCGCTTCGCGGCGATGCGCGACGAGGTCGTAGTACACGCGGCCCGAGCATGCGATCACGCGCTTGACCTTCTTCGCTTCGATCGCTTCATCGACTTCGCCGATGACCGGCTGGAACGAGCCCTTCGCCAACTCCGACAGATCCGACACGGCTTCCTTGTGACGCAGGAGCGACTTCGGCGTCGCGATGATCAGCGGCTTGCGGAACAGGCGGATCATCTGACGGCGCAGCAGATGGAAGATCTGCGCCGGCGTCGTCGGCTGAACCACTTGCATGTTGTGGTCCGCGCACAGTTGCAGGAAGCGCTCGATACGCGCCGACGAGTGCTCCGGACCCTGGCCTTCATAGCCGTGCGGCAGCAGCATCGTGAGGCCGGAGACGCGGCCCCATTTCACTTCGCCCGACGAGATGAACTGGTCGATCACGACCTGCGCGCCGTTCACGAAGTCGCCGAACTGCGCTTCCCATGCGACTAACGTGTTCGGCTCGGCGGTCGAATAGCCGTACTCGAAACCGAGCACCGCTTCTTCGGACAGCACGGAGTCGATGACCGTGAACTTCGCCTGGCCTTCCGCGATGTTCTGCAGCGGAATGTACGTGCCGTCGTTCCAGCGCTCGCGGTTCTGATCGTGCAGAACGGCGTGGCGATGCGTGAACGTGCCGCGGCCCGAATCCTGACCGGTCAGACGCACCGCATAGCCCGACGCCACCAGCGACGCGAACGCGAGATGCTCGCCCATGCCCCAGTCGAGCTTGGCTTCGCCGAGACCCATCGCGCGGCGATCGTTGATCACGCGCTCGACGAGCGGGTGAACCTTGAAGTTTTCCGGAATTGTCGTGATGCGCTCGGCGAGACGCTTCAGTTCCGCGAGCGGCACGGCGGTGTCGGCCGCGTCGGTCCACTTGCGGTTCAGGAACGGCACCCAGTCGACCGCGTACTTGCTCTTGTAATTCGACAGCACCGGATCGACGGTGTGATGGCCTTCGTCCATCGCCTGACGATATTCCTTGACGAAGTTGTCCGCGTCTTCGGGCGTGATCACGCCCTGCTGCACGAGCTTTTCGGCATACACGGCGCGCGTGCCGGGATGCTTCGCGATGGTCTTGTACATCAGCGGCTGCGTGACCGCCGGCGTGTCCTGCTCGTTGTGGCCGAGCTTGCGGAAGCAGATGATGTCGACGACCACGTCCTTGTGGAACTTCATGCGAAAGTCGATCGCGAGCTGCGTCGCGAGCACGACCGCTTCGGGATCGTCGCCGTTCACGTGCAGCACCGGCGCCTCGATCATCTTGACGACGTCCGAGCAGTACAGCGTCGAGCGCGCATCGCGCGGGTCCGACGTGGTGAAGCCGATCTGGTTGTTGATGACGATGTGCAGCGTGCCGTGCGTGCCGTAGCCGCGCGTCTGGGCGAGGTTCAGCGTTTCCATCACGACGCCCTGGCCCGCGAAAGCCGCGTCGCCGTGCACCTGCACCGGCAGCACTTGCAGACCTTCCTCGTCGCCGCGGCGGTCCATGCGCGCCTTGGCCGAACCTTCGACCACCGGATTCACGATTTCGAGGTGCGACGGGTTGAACGCGAGCGACAGGTGAACCGGGCCGCCTTCCGTCGACACGTCCGACGAGAAGCCCTTGTGATACTTCACGTCGCCGGCCGGCAGGTCATCGACGTGCTTGCCTTCGAATTCGGCGAAGAGGTCCGCCGGCATCTTGCCGAGCGTGTTGACGAGCACGTTCAGACGGCCACGGTGCGCCATGCCGATGACGATTTCCTGCACGCCGTTCTTGCCGCCGTGACGCACGACTTCGTCCATCGACGCGATGAAGCTCTCGCCGCCTTCCAGCGAAAAGCGCTTCTGGCCGACATATTTGGTATGCAGGAAACGCTCGAGGCCTTCGGCGGCCGTCAGGCGTTTGAGGATGTGCTTCTTCTTGTCGTTCGAGAAGGCCGGCGTCGAGCGGATCGACTCGAGCTTCTCCTGCCACCAGCGCTTCTGCTCCGGATCGCTGATGTACATGAACTCAGCGCCGATCGTGCTGCAGTAGGTGTCGCGCAGCGCCTTGACGATGTCGCGCAGCGACGCCTGCTCGAAGCCGAAGTACAGGTTGGTCGCGTTGAACACCTGGTCCATGTCGGCTTCGGTGAAGTCGTAGAAACCGGGTTCGAGCTCGGGGATGGCGGGACGCTCGCGACGCTTCAACGGGTCGAGATTGGCCCATTGCGTGCCGAGGAAGCGATACGCGCCGATGAGGGATTGAACGTGGACTTGCTTGCGCGCGGTGGTGAGGTCACCGGTGCTTTCGCGCGGAATGAAGGCATTCGCCTTCGCGCGCTGGGCGAAGGATTCGACGATGGGGCCGTGGGCCACGTCGTTGTGAGCCGTGCCGTCCGAAGCGGGCACGTTCTGCAACGCGTCGAAGTAGGCGCGCCAGGTCTCGGGCACTGACGCAGGATTATCGAGATATTGCTCGTACAACTCTTCGACGTACGGAGCATTACCGCCGAACAGATAGGAGTTCGACTGGAATTGCTTCATCATTTTTACGCTCACCTTTCTTCGAGTTTCTCGAGGAAGTGCGGGTTACGAAACCTTCCGCGCCACGGCCTGACCGTTTAGCGGATTGCGCGAATCAAGTCTGCTTGGAAGGACCTAAAAAGCGACAGCTAATCTTGGAAGCATAGCACAGAAGCAATCGTCATATGACCGAACGTCGCATGTGCGTGTTGCCCGTGTCCCTTCTACATCAGGCATTTGCGGGCATTTTCGAGATAAGCAAGGGGTAGCTGCGCTCATGAAAAAGCCGCCCGAAGGCGGCTTTTGTTTGCCGATGCGCGCAGCTTATTCGGCGTTCGCTTCGCGGCTCGCGCGGCGACGCTCGTGTTCCTTCAGATGACGCTTGCGCAGGCGGATCGACTGCGGCGTCACTTCGACGAGCTCGTCGTCGTCGATGAACTCGACCGCGTATTCCAGCGAAAGCTGGATCGGCGGAACGAGGCGCACGGCTTCGTCGGTGCCGGATGCGCGGACGTTGGTCAGCTGCTTGCCCTTGATCGGGTTCACGACGAGGTCGTTGTCGCGGCTGTGGATGCCGATGATCATGCCTTCATAGAGCGCATCGCCCGGCGACACGAACATGCGGCCCCGATCCTGCAGCTTCCACAGTGCGTACGCGACGGCGGCGCCATCGTCCTGCGAGATCAGCACGCCATTGCGGCGCTCGCCGACCGAGCCTTCCTTCACCGGTGCGTACGAATCGAACGTGTGGCTCATCAGGCCCGTGCCGCGCGTGAGCGTCAGGAACTCGCTCTGGAAGCCGATCAGGCCACGCGCCGAGATCTTGTACTCGAGACGCGTGCGGCCGCGGCCGTCCGACGTCATGTCGAGCATTTCGCCCTTGCGACGGCCCAGCTCTTCCATCACGCCGCCCTGATGCGGGTCTTCGATATCGACGGTCAGGTTTTCGTACGGCTCGCACTTCACGCCGTCGATTTCCTGCAGCACGACGCGCGGACGCGAAACGGCAAGCTCATAACCTTCACGGCGCATGTTCTCGACGAGAATCGTCAGGTGCAATTCGCCACGGCCCGACACTTCGAACGTGGTTTCGTCGCCGGTATCTTTCACGCGCAGCGCGACGTTGTGATTCAGTTCTTTCGTCAGACGGTCGCGAATCTGGCGGCTCGTCACGAACTTGCCTTCCTTGCCCGCGAGCGGCGACGAATTCACGAGGAAGTTCATCGTGAGCGTGGGTTCGTCGACGGTGATCATTGGCAGCGCTTCGGGATTGTCCGGCGAGCAGATGGTCACGCCGATGCCGATTTCCTCGATGCCGTTGATCAGCACGATATCGCCGGCCTGCGCTTCTTCGACCTGCACGCGCTCGAGACCGTGGAATGACAGCACCTGGTTGATCTTGCGATTCAGGATCGCGCCGTCCGGACCCGAACGCACCGCGACCTGCATGCCGGGGCGGATGCGGCCACGCGCGACACGGCCCACGCCGATACGGCCGACATACGAGTTGTAGTCGAGCGACGTGATCTGCAATTGCAGCGGACCGTCCGGATCGGCCGGGCGCACGGGAACGTGCTCCAGAATGGCTTCGAACAGCGGGCGCATCGTGCCTTCGCGCACGTCCGGATCGAGGCCGGCGAAACCGTTCAGACCCGATGCATACACGATCGGGAAATCGAGCTGCTCTTCAGTTGCGCCCAGCTTGTCGAAGAGATCGAAAGTCTGGTTGATCACCCAGTCGATGCGCGCGCCCGGACGGTCCACCTTGTTGACGACGACGATCGGCTTGAGGCCGAGCGCGAGGGCCTTCTTCGTGACGAAGCGCGTTTGCGGCATCGGGCCTTCGACGGCGTCGACGAGCAGCAGCACGGAATCGACCATCGACAGCACGCGTTCCACTTCGCCGCCGAAGTCCGCGTGTCCCGGTGTATCGACGATATTGATGTGCGTGCCTTCGTACTCGACGGCGCAGTTCTTCGCCAGGATCGTGATGCCGCGTTCCTTTTCGATGTCGTTCGAGTCCATGACCCGCTCGGCGACCTGTTGGTTTTCCCGGAACGTGCCCGACTGGCGGAGCAACTGGTCGACGAGCGTGGTCTTGCCGTGGTCGACGTGGGCAATGATGGCGATATTGCGGAGGGCGCGAGTCATAGAAAGATGTCTTGGTTGTGCGCCGTCGGAGCGAGTCTCGTCTGAGACTCCGTGGCTCGGCAAGCCCCTCTCGAAACCATCATGCAAGCATGACAAAAACGGGCCCGGCGCGGTGAGAACCGTAAATTATAGCACGCACGGATGACGTTTCCTTGCAATAGGACTCAACCCGTAAATCGGGCCAGCTTGGAGCGTGCCTGGCGGGCAAGAACGCGGGCCGATTGTTAAGCATATTCAGAAAAATTATTGCCGCGTCCGATACACTCCGCCTATAATGCTGCCTAGTCAACTATTGCACCCGCACCGTTATTTCAATGAGCGACGCCCCGAAATCCACGGCGATCGGCGATTACGTATTGGCCGAAAGCGTCGGCTATCTGATCGGCCGGGTACGCTCGACCATGTGGAACATGGTCACGCAACACACGTCCTCCGAGCTGGGCATCACGGGCACGCAGGCGAGCATCGTGTTCATGCTGGCAGTCGGCAAGTGCTGGACGGCCGCCGATATCGCCCGCGAATACGGCATCGACGCAAGCGCGGTCACGCGCCTGATCGACCGGTTGGAAAAGCGCGGACTGCTCTCGCGCGTGCGCAGCGAAGAAGATCGGCGCGTCGTGCGCCTCGAGCTCACCCATGAGGGCCAGGCGACTGCCGAAAGGATTCCCGCCATTTTCGCCCGCGTGCTCGATCATCTGCTGACGGGCTTCACGCCAGAGGAAGTGGGCTTCCTGAAAAGCATGATGAGACGAATTCTCGCGAACTCGTGCGACCCATCGGTGGCGTCGCTGGTTAGCAGCAACGATAAGCCGGGTATGTGATTGCGGCGTCAAGCAAATTGCCGGTCCAAAGCCTACAAAATCATTGCAACGTCCACTTTTAATTCTCATCTCGAGAGACGAGATATGAAATTCCTCTCCCTGTCCGTGCAACGCTCGCCGAGCCGTGCGAAAAGCGCCGCGGCCGCGGTCATCGCGGCGTTCGTGATGGCGGGCTGCGCGAACTATTCGGGCATTTCGAGCGACAAGCAGATCGCGTCGACGGACAATTTCGAGTCCACGCAAAGCGTGCCCGCGCAAGGCGGTCAGTGGCCGACGCTCGACTGGGCCAGGCAGTTCGGCGACCCGCAACTGCCGCAACTGATCGACGAAGCGCTCGCGGACAATCCGAGCATCGCGCAGGCGCAGGCGCGCATCGCGAAGGCGTCGTCGTATATCGAGAGTTCGCGCTCCGCGCTCTATCCCAAAGTCACCGGTTCGTATTCGTGGACGCGCGAGCTGTATTCCGCCAACGCCCTCTTCCCGCCGCCCTATGGCGGCACCTGGTACAGCGAGAACAACGCGCTCGTGAGCGCGTCGTGGGAACTCGATCTCTGGGGCAAGAACCGTTCGCGCCTGAACATGGCGGTATCGCAGCAAAAGGCCGCCGAGGCCGACATGCAGCAAGCGCGCGTCACGCTCGCGGCATCGGTGGCGCGCACCTATAACCAGCTCGCGCTGCTCTACGCGCTGCGCGATGTCGCGTCGCGCGAGATCGCGAACCGGCAGGACGTGGGACGCATCACGAACGGGCGCGTCGCGGCCGGCCTCGACACCACCGTCGAGCGCCAGACGGCGGCAGGCAATGTCGCGACGAGCCAGACCAATCTGTCGGAGCTCGACGGCCAGATCGAAACCGTCCGCTACCAGCTCGCGGCGCTGCTCGGCAAGGGCCCGGACCGCGGCCTGCAGATCGGCAAGCCCGTGATCGATCCGAAAGTCAACGTGACGCTCCCCGACAACGTGCCTGCCGACCTCGTCGCGCGCCGCCCCGATATCGTCGCCGCGCGCTGGCAGGTCGAGGCCGCGACGCACAACATCAAGGAAGCGAAGGCCGAGTTCTTCCCGGACATCAACCTCGCCGCCGCCTTCGGCTTCGATGCCTTCGGCTGGAGCCGCTTCCTGCAAGCGAGCAGCCGGCAGATGCAGATCGGGCCGGCGGTGCACCTGCCGATCTTCGATGCCGGTGCGTTGCGCGCACAGTTGAAGGGCCGTTACGCCGATTTCGAGGGCGATGTCGCGAACTACAACCAGACGCTCATCAGCGCGCTGAACGACGTCGCAACCAACATTTCCGCGATCCGCTCGCTGGACAGGCAGACGGCGGACGCCCAGCGCGCACTCACGGCGGCGACGAGCGCATACCAGCTCGCGGTGATTCGCTACAAGGCCGGCCTCTCGCCGCAGTTGCAGGTGCTCAACGCCGACGAAAACCGTCTCGCCAACGAGCAGACCGTGACAAATCTGCGCTTGAGGCGCACCGATCTGCAGATAGCGCTAATCAAAGCGCTGGGCGGCGGCTTCGACGCCACGAGCGCGAATCTCGCGATCGACGGCAGCGGACAGAGCCAGGCGGCGAATCCCACGCCGTCGCAGTGAGCCGCACACAAGAACACGCATCAAGACCAATACGGAATATTCGGAGTCTTTCATGAGCGACCCTCAACAAACCGCAGCCGCCGCGCCTGCGCCGAAGCAGAGCAATGGCAAACGCCGCCGGCTGATGACGCTGATCGTGCTCGTCATCCTCATCGCCGGCATCGCATACGGGCTGTACTACTTCCTCATCGCGCGCTTTCACGAATCCACCGACGATGCCTACGTGAACGGCAACGTCGTTCAGATCACGCCGCAGGTCGTCGGCACGGTGATTTCCGTGAACGCGGACGACACGCAGACGGTGAAGATCGGCGATCCGCTCGTCACGCTGGATCCGGCCGATTCGAAGGTCGCGCTCGACTCCGCCGAGGCGAATCTCGCGCAGGCCGTGCGCCAGGTCCGCACGTTCTTCGTGAACAACAACCAGTACGAAGCGCAGATCGCATTGCGCCGCTCGGACTTGTCGCGTGCGCAGGACGATCTGAAGCGCCGCATGCAGGTCGCGCAGACGGGCGCCGTATCGCAGGAAGAAATCTCGCATGCGCGTGACGCGGTGCGCGGCGCGCAGGCCGCGCTCGACGCCGCCGAGCAGGAACTCGCGTCGAACCGCTCGCTCACCGCCAACACGACGATCGCCGATCACCCGAACGTGCTCGCCGCGGCCGCGAAGGTGCGCGACTCGTACATCAACTATGCGCGCAACACGCTGCCGGCGCCGGTGACGGGCTATGTCGCGAAGCGCTCGGTGCAGGTCGGCCAGCGCGTGTCGCCGGGCAATCCGTTGATGGCGATCGTGCCGCTCAACGCCGTTTGGGTCGACGCGAACTTCAAGGAAGTGCAGTTGAAGCACATGCGCATCGGCCAGCCGGTCGAGCTCACGGCCGACCTGTACGGCTCGGGCGTCGTGTTCCACGGCAAGGTGATCGGCTTCTCCGCCGGCACGGGCTCCGCGTTCTCGCTCCTGCCCGCGCAGAACGCGACGGGCAACTGGATCAAGGTCGTGCAGCGCCTGCCGGTGCGTATCGAGCTCGATCCGAAGGAACTGCAGGCGCATCCGCTGCGCATCGGGCTTTCGATGAACGTCGACGTGACGATCAAGAATGAGGAAGGCGGACAGCTCGGCAACGCGCAGAACACGGTCTATCAGACCAATGTGTTCGACAACTACGGCGCGCAGGCCGATCAGGAAATCGCGCGCATCATTCAGCAGAACGCAGGCACGGGCGCGGGAACGGCGGCGCAGAGCACGTCGTCGGCCACGCGCGGCAAGACGGCGAAGTCCGCATCGGCCGTCAAGCTGATGTAAGCGGATTCGCCCCATGTCTGCGCAAAACGTCGTTCATCCGCCGCTTTCGGGCGGCAAACTCGTCATCGGGACGATCGCCGTGTCGCTCGCGGTGTTCATGAACGTGCTCGACACGTCGATCGCGAACGTCTCGATTCCGTCGATCTCGGGCGATCTCGGCGTGTCGTCCGATCAGGGCACGTGGGTCATCACGTCGTTCGCCGTTGCCAACGCGATCTCGGTGCCGCTCACCGGCTGGCTCACGCAACGCATCGGGCAAGTGAAGCTGTTTCTCGGCTCGATCATCCTGTTCGTGATTGCGTCGTGGCTCTGCGGTCTCGCGCCGACGCTGCCGTTCCTGCTCGCCGCGCGCGTGCTTCAGGGCGCGGTCGCCGGCCCGATGATTCCGCTGTCGCAGACGCTGCTGCTCGCGAGCTATCCGCGCGAAAAGGCGCCGATGGCTTTATCGATGTGGTCGATGACCACGCTGATTGCGCCCGTCGCCGGTCCGGTTCTGGGCGGCTGGATCTCCGACAACATTTCGTGGCCGTGGATCTTCTACGTGAACATCCCGGTGGGCTTCGCGGCGGCAATCGCCACGTTCGCGATCTTCCGCGACCGCGACTCGGCGATCCGCAAGGCTCCGATCGACACCGTGGGTCTCGGGCTGCTCGTGGTCTGGGTCGGCTCGCTGCAGATCATGCTCGACAAGGGCAAGGACCTCGACTGGTTCAACTCGACGACGATCGTCGTGCTCGCGCTGATCGCGGTGATCTCGTTCGCATTCTTCATCGTGTGGGAGCTGACGGCGGAGCATCCGGTCGTCGACCTTTCGCTCTTCGAGCTGCGCAATTTCACTGGCGGGACGATCGCGCTGTCGATCGGCTACGGGCTGTACTTCGGCAATCTCGTGCTGCTGCCACTGTGGCTGCAGACCGATATCGGCTATACGGCGACGAACGCCGGTCTCGTGATGGCGCCGGTCGGCCTCTTCGCGATCCTGCTTTCGCCGATCACCGGCAAGTTCCTGCCGCGCACCGATCCGCGCTATATCGCGACGGCCGCGTTCCTCGTTTTCGCGCTGTGCTTCTGGATGCGCTCGCGCTATACGACCGGCGTGGATACGTGGGCGCTCACGGTGCCGACGCTGATTCAGGGCATCGGCATGGCGGGCTTCTTCATTCCGCTCGTGTCGATCACGCTGTCGGGCTTGCCGGGGCATCGCATTCCGGCGGCGTCGGGGCTGTCGAACTTCGTGCGGATCATGTGCGGCGGCATCGGCACGTCGATTTTCTCGACGGCTTGGGAGCATCGGTCGATCGTGCATCACGCGCAATTGATCGAAGGCGCGAATGCCTACAACCCGGTGTTTGCGAATTCGATGCAGCAAATGGGCGCACTCGGCTTCTCTCAGGAGCAGGCTCGAGGCTTGTTCAACAGCATGGCCACGCAGCAGGCCGCGCAACTCGGCGTGAACGACATGTTCTATATTTCGGCGGGGATTCTCGTCGCGCTGATCGCGCTGATCTGGATCACGCGGCCCGAGCGTTCAGGCGGCGATTCGGCGGCGGCGGCATCGGCGGCGCACTGATCCCGGCCGCGCTCGATGGTGACGAAGGCCCGGATTTCAATCCGGGCCTCTCTCATTGTGCTGTGACAATCAGACGTTCCGGCGCGAGCACGCCCTCGCCTGCTTTGGCGACGCCCAGCAACCGGCGGCCTTCCTGCGCATAGACGCGCACGCGACCGTCTTCGAGACGCGTTTTCACGACATCCGCGAGCCGCAGACGCTGGCCGTGCAGAAAGCGTTGGGCCGCTTCGTCGTTCAGTTCGACGGCTGGAAATGTCGACAGAAGCGCGTCGACCGGTTGCAGACGCGCGTCGCGTTCGCTGTCGCTCAGGCTCGCCAGCGCGTCCAGCGTGACCGCGTGCTCGAGCGTCAACGCGCCGACACCCGTGCGGCGCAACGCTGTCAAATGCGCGCCGCATCCGAGCGCTTCGCCGATATCTTCCGCGAGCGTGCGCACATACGTGCCCTTGCTGCACGTCACGCGAAACGTCACGAGCGGCAACGCGCACGCGACCAGTCGCAATGCGTGGATCGTCACCGGCCGCCCTTCGCGTTCCACCGTTTGCCCCGCGCGCGCGTATTCGTAGAGCGGCTTGCCGTCGCGTTTCAGCGCGGAGTACATCGGCGGGATTTGAACGATGTTGCCGGGAAATTTCGTCATCGCATCGGCAACCGCGGCTTCATCGCACGTCACGTCGCGCGTGTCGAGCGCCTCGCCTTCGGCGTCGCCGGTCGTCGTGCGGATGCCGAGTCGCATCGTCGCTTCATACGTCTTGTCGGCTTCGAGCAAATCCTGCGAGAACTTGGTCGCTTCGCCGAAGCACAGCGGCAACAAGCCCGTCGCGAGCGGGTCGAGCGTGCCGGTGTGGCCCGCCTTCTTCGCGAGATAAAGCCGCTTCGCCTTGATCAAGGCATCGTTGCTCGACCAGCCCAGCGGCTTGTCTAGCAGCAACACGCCGTCGAGCGCGCGACGTGGAATCTTCGGGCCGCCTTTCACTTACGCGCCTTCTTCGTCATCTTTGGCGCGCGTCGCATTGGCTTCGTCGATCAGGCGCGACATCTCGACGGCCTTCTCGATCGTCTGGTCGTAGTGGAAATGCAGCGTCGGCACCGTGTGGATGTGCAGGCGCTTGAACAGCAGATTGTGCAAATGACCCGCCGCGTGATTCAGCCCTTCCTGCGTCTGCTTCGGGTCGCCGGTGAGCGTGGTGAAATAAACCTTCGCGTGCGCATAATCGGGCGTCAGTTCGACGCTTTGAATCGTCACGAGGCCGATGCGCGGATCTTTCACCTCACGCATCAGCTCCGAGAGATCGCGCTGGATCTGATCCGCAATCTGCACGTTGCGGTTCGCGGATGTCTTTCTTTTTGCCATGATTTCGTTCCGTTTTCTGAGCCGCCGCCGCTTCAAATGAAAAGGGCGGAGCGAGCCGCCAGGCTCACCCCGCCCTTTTATCAGCGGCTAGCGCATTACAGCGTGCGCGCCACTTCCGTCACTTCGAAGACTTCGAACTGATCGCCTTCGACGATGTCGCTGAAGTTCTTGATCGACATACCGCACTCGAAGCCCTGACGCACTTCCTTGACGTCGTCCTTGAAGCGCTTGAGCGAATCGAGCTCGCCGGTATGGATCACGACGTTGTTGCGGATCACGCGCACCGACGAAGAACGCTTGACGAAGCCGTCCGTGACCATACAACCCGCGATCAGGCCGACCTTCGGCACGCGGATCACCTGGCGCACCTCGACCATGCCCGTCACCGTCTCGCGCTTCTCCGGCGCAAGCATGCCGGACATCGCCGCCTTCACCTCATCCACTGCGTCATAGATGATGTTGTAGTAGCGGATGTCGATGCCGTTCGACTCGGCCACCTTGCGCGCCTGTGCATCCGCACGCGTGTTGAAGCCGATAATGACCGCCTTCGACGCCGTCGCCAGGTTGACGTCCGATTCGCTGATCGCGCCGACCGCGCTGTGCACGATCTGCACGCGCACTTCGTTGGTCGAGAGCTTTTGCAGCGATTGAACCAGCGCTTCCTGCGAGCCCTGCACGTCCGCCTTGACGATGAGCGGCAGGTTCTGCACTTCGCCTTCGCCCATTTGCTCGAGCATGTTTTCGAGCTTCGCGGCCTGCTGCTTCGCGAGCTTGACGTCGCGGAACTTGCCCTGACGGAACAACGCGATCTCGCGCGCCTTGCGCTCGTCCGGCAGCACGATGACTTCCTCGCCCGCGGCCGGCACTTCCGACAGACCCTGGATTTCCACCGGGATCGACGGACCCGCCGACTTGGTCGACTTGCCGGTTTCGTCGAGCATGGCGCGCACGCGGCCATAAGCGCTGCCCGCCAGCACGACATCGCCGCGGTTCAGCGTGCCCGACTGCACCAGAATGGTCGCGACCGGGCCCTTGCCCTTGTCGAGCTTGGCTTCGATGACGAGACCCTTCGCAGCCGCTTCGACCGGCGCGGTCAGTTCCATCACTTCGGCTTGCAGCGACACGTTTTCCAGCAGATCGTCGATGCCCTTGCCGGTTTTCGCCGACACTTCGAGGAACGGCGAATCGCCGCCGTACTCTTCCGGCACCACGCCTTCCGCGACGAGTTCCTGCTTCACGCGGTCGGGGTTGGCGTCCGGCTTGTCGATCTTGTTGATCGCAACGACGATCGGCACGCCGCCCGCCTTCGCGTGAGCAATCGCTTCCTTCGTCTGGGGCATCACGCCGTCATCGGCTGCAACGACCAGAATGACGATGTCGGTTGCCTTCGCACCGCGCGCACGCATCGCCGTAAAGGCTTCGTGACCCGGGGTGTCGAGGAAGGTGATGACGCCGCGCGGCGTTTCGACGTGGTAAGCGCCGATATGCTGCGTGATGCCGCCCGCTTCGCCCGCCGCCACTTTCGCGCGACGAATGTAGTCGAGCAGCGAGGTCTTGCCGTGGTCGACGTGACCCATCACCGTAACGACCGGCGGACGCGGCAGCTTTTCGGCCGTGTCTTCCGTCGCTTCGCCTTCGATCAGCAGCGCTTCCGGATCGTCCAGCTTTGCCGCGACCGCGCGATGGCCCAGTTCTTCGACGACGATCATCGCCGTTTCCTGATCCAGCACCTGATTGATCGTGACCATCTGGCCGAGCTTCATCATCACCTTGATGACTTCCGAAGCCTTCACCGACATCTTGTGCGCGAGGTCCGCCACCGAAATGGTTTCCGGCACGTGGATTTCACGGATGATCGGCTCGGTCGGCGCCTGGAACGACGTCTGTTCCTGATGCTTGCCGCGTCCCTTCGGACCGCCGCGCCAGCCGCGATCGACGCCGCCGCTGCTGTCGCCGCGCGTCTTGATGCCGCGGCGCTTTGATGCGTCGTCCTGCGACCAGCCGCCCTTGCCGCCAGCCTTTTTCTTGTCGGCTGCGCCTGCGGGCGCCGTCGTCGACGGTGCTGCGGTGCCGCCGGCTGCCGGCTTCTTCGCGGCAGCGGGACGTGCAGCCTGCGCGCCTTCCGGCTTTGCGGGCTTGTGCAGCGTGCCCTTCGCTTCGGCGGCCTTCGCCGCTTCCGCCGGCTTCGCGGCGGGCGCGGGTTCCGGCGCCTTCACCTGCGCCTTGCGCGGCGTGTTCATCATTTCGCGGATCGCGCGCGCTTCGGCCTCGGCCGCTGCACGGCGCTTCGCGATGGCTTCCTGTTCGAGACGCGCCTTTTCGGCCGCGGCCTTCGCGACTTCTTCCGCCTTCTTGGCGGCTTCGCGCTGCGCGGCTCGCTCGCTCGCGGCCTTTTCTTCCGCTGCCTTCTCGGCGGCCAGGCGTTGCGCTTCCTCGGCTTGCTTGTCCGCCTGCTTGTCGGCCTGCTTGTCCGCCGGCTTCGCTTCCGCCGCCGGCTGGACGCGCGTCTCGTGACGCGCGGCCTGCGCCGCACGCGAGATTTCCGCTGCCTGAGCCGCCGCCGCCGCACGGCGCGCCGCCTCTTCTTCCTGCTTGCGACGCTCGGCTTCCGCCGCTTCCTCGCGGGCGCGGCGCTCGGCTTCCTCGAGTTCGAGCTTCGCCTGACGCTCCTTCAGCTCGCGCTCTTCACGCTCGAGCTGCTCGGCAGCGTGACGCGCTTCTTCCTCGCGGCGCTGGAGTTCGGCCTCGTCGACTTCCGGCTCTTCGATGTGATTCGCCGCAGCCGCTTCGGGCTGCTCGACGCCGGTTTCGTCGCGCTTCACGAAAACACGCTTTTTGCGCACCTCGACCTGAATGGTGCGAGCTTTACCCGTTGCGTCGGATTGCTTGATTTCCGACGTATGCCGGCGGGTCAAAGTGATCTTGCGCTTGTCGGCGTCGGTGGAACCGTGCGACTTGCGCAAATGATCGAGCAGACGCGCCTTGTCCGTCTCGGACAGGTCGTCATTCGCGCTCGCTTTCTGGACGCCAGCCGCCTGCAACTGCTCGAGCAGGACGCCCGCAGGCATTTTGAGTTCCGCGGCAAATTGGGCTACGTTGTTACTCGCCATTCATTCCTCTTGATGCAAGGACATACCCTTGCGGTTAGATCGGGGTCACGCGGCCAGACAGGCCGCCAAATTTCAGTGCGCCATGGTCATTTCTCACTGGAACCAGTGTTCACGTGCTTTCATGATCAACGCCTTAGCGGCATCCTCTTCCATACCGGTCATGTCGACCAGTTCATCTACAGCCAGCTCCGCGAGGTCGTCGCGGGTCTGAATCTGGTGCTCCGCGAGCTTGGCCAGCAGCTCGGTGTCCATGCCGTCGAGACTCTTCAGATCGAGCGCGACGCCTTCGACTTTCTCTTCGTTGGCGATGGCCATCGTGAGCAGCGCGTCACGCGAGCGATTGCGCAGCTCGTGCACGGTGTCTTCGTCGAAGGCTTCGATTTCGAGCATTTCGTTGAGCGGCACGTAGGCGATTTCTTCGAGGCTCGTGAAGCCTTCGTCGATCAGGATGTCGGCGACTTCCTCATCCACGTCCAGACGCGCCATGAACAGCTCGCGCAACTTGCCGCGCTCTTCGTTCTGCTTCAACGCCGATTCGTCCGGCGTCATGATATTGATTTGCCAGCCCGTGAGCTCGCTGGCGAGCCTGACGTTCTGGCCGGCGCGGCCGATGGCGACCGCGAGTTCGTTTTCGTCCACGACGACGTCCATCGCGTGCTTTTCTTCATCGACGACGATCGACTGGACGGCTGCCGGCGCGAGGGCGCCGATCACGAACTGCGCGGGATCTTCCGACCATAGCACGATGTCGACGTTCTCGCCACCGAGCTCGTTGCGCACGGCCTGCACGCGCGAACCGCGGATACCGACGCAAGTGCCGATCGGGTCGATGCGCTTGTCGTAGGCGATCACCCCGATTTTCGCACGCACGCCGGGGTCGCGCGCGGCTGCCTTGATCTCCAGCAGGCCTTGCTCGATTTCCGGCACTTCGAGCTCGAACAGCTTCATCAGGAACTCGGGCGCGGTGCGCGACAGCTCGATCTGCGGGCCGCGCGCGGTGCGGTCGACCTTCGCGATGTACGCGCGCACGCGGTCGCCCACGCGCAGGTTTTCCTTCGGAATCAACTGGTCGCGGCGCAGCAGCGCTTCCACGCGTCCCGATTCGACGATGAAGTTGCCTTTGTCCAGGCGCTTCACCGAGCCGGTCATGATCTTTTCGCCGCGCTCGAGGAAGTCGTTCAGGATCTGCTCGCGCTCGGCGTCGCGCACCTTCTGCAGGATGACCTGCTTCGCCGCCTGTGCACCGATACGGCCGAATTCGATCGACGGAATCGGCTCTTCGATGAATTCGTCGATTTCTACGTCAGGCTTTTGCTCTTTCGCTTCGAACAGCAGGATTTCCTGGTCGGGCTCCTGCAGGCCGGCCTCGTCCGGCACCACGCGCCAGCGACGGAAGGTTTCATGCTCGCCGCTCTCACGGTCGATCGCGACGCGAATATCCACGTCTTCCTCGAAGAGCTTCTTCGTGGCGGAAGCAAGCGCAGCTTCGAGGGCTGCGTACACGACGTCCTTGTTGACGTTCTTTTCGCGTGCCAGCGCATCCGCCAGCATCAGTACTTCGCGACTCATTGTTTGCGGCTCCTAAAGTCAACCTTGGGGACGAGACGTGCCTTGTCGAGGTCCGCGAGCGTGAAATCCAGCATGGCGGCGCCGTCCTTCCCTTCAAATTCCAATTCGATCTTGTCGCCTTCGGGGGCGTGCAGGATGCCGCGGAACGATTTGCGTCCGTCCAGCGGCTTTTTCAATGTAATGGCGACCTCGCTGCCCGCGAAGCGCTCGAAATCCGCGAGCTTCTTGAGCGGGCGGTCGAGCCCCGGCGACGATACCTCGAGCCGGTCGTAGTCGATGTTCTCGACTTCGAGCAAGTATTGGAGCTGGCGCGTGACCTTCTCGCAGTCTTCGATGGCGATACCGGCCGGCTGGTCGATATAGACACGCAACATGCCGCCTCCCGAACGCTCGAGATCGACAAGCTCGTAGCCCAGGCCCGAGACCGTGGTTTCTATCAATTCCGTCAGTTGCACAGTAACTCCAAGGTGTTCGCGCGCTCCACGCCGAAACACCTGCGGGCGAGCGCCTTCATGCGGGCGCGCACCCCCGCTCCCGAGATGCCGAACCGAATAGCCAAAAAAAAATGGGCGCAACGCCCATCTTCTTCAACCGAGGTCGCACCCGGGCAGCGAAAAAAACTACGTGCCCAGCGACTTCATGATTTTAGCCATTTTTCAGGATAAACGCAAACGCAAAGCGCGCTTTCGGCCCTATTGAGGCCCGTTTCGCGCCGATTCCGCTTCGGCGATCCCAAAAAGCGAAGCGCCGCACATCGCCCGAAACCGCTGCACGGCGCCTCTTTTTCACTTCTTTGCGATTCCCGCGCTCAGCGGCCACGCGAGCGATTGCGCGGGCCGCGGCCGGCGCGCGCCTTCGCTTGTCCCGCGCCCTGCTGGGCACCGCCTTGCCGAGTGCCGCGCTGCGCGTTGCCGCCAGTCGCGCGCTTGCCCGCGCCGCCCACGCCCTGCGGTGCGCCTTGCGGGCGCGCGCCGCGCGGAGCCGGACGGGCGCCACTCGCACGATTGCCGTTCGGCTCGTTGCCGACACGATTGCCGTTCGGTTCGCGTCCGCCGCGGCGGCCCATGCCGCCGGCATTGCCCGCGCCCGCGTTGCCGCCGAATCCGCCCGTGCCGCCAAGGCCGAACCCGCCGGATGCAGCACCGCCCGGCTGACCGCGCCGCCCGCCGCGTCCCGGCGTCTGCTGCTGCGTCATGCGCGAATGCGAGCTCAGCACCGGCTCGCGCGTGATGAAGCCCATCGACGTCTGCATCGGATCGGGTTGCACGCGCGGCGCAGAACTGCGTCCGCCCTTCTCGGCCGTCGGCACCTTCAGCCCGACCGACGCCAGCAGGCTGCGCACCTGATTGTCCTCGAGCTCTTCCCAGCGGCCGCGCTTCAGCCCGCGCGGCAGCGCGATAGGACCGTGGCGCGTACGGATCAGGCGGCTGACCATGAGGCCCGCCGCTTCGAACATGCGGCGCACTTCGCGATTGCGGCCTTCCGCCAGCGCGACGTGATACCAGTGATTCGTGCCCTCGCCGCCGCCGTCCTGGATTCGCAGGAAATTCGCTGGACCGTCGTCGAGCTCGACGCCCTTCAGCAGCTTTTGCTTCATCGCTTCCGACAACTGGCCGACCACGCGCACCGCGTACTCACGCTCGACGCTGTAGCGCGGATGCATGAAGCGGTTCGCCAGGTCGCCCGACGTCGTGAGCAGCAGCAGGCCTTCGGTGTTGAAGTCGAGTCGACCGACCGCGAGCCACTTGGCCGTTTTCATCGACGGCAGCTTGTCGAACACGGAAGGACGGCCTTCCGGGTCGGCGTGGCTGACGATTTCGCCCGTCGGCTTGTGATACAGCAGGATGCGCGGCGGCTTGCTCGCGAGCTTGCGTTTGAGCGGCTTCCCGTTGATGCGCACCTGATCGGTCGGCATGATGCGCTGGCCGATGTGCGCGGGCTCGCCATTCACCGACACGCGCCCGGCGATGATCAGTTCTTCCATGTCGCGGCGCGAGCCCATGCCCGCATCGGCGAGCACCTTGTGCAGCTTCGGCGCGTCTTCGTCCGGTTCCAGCACGCGCTTTTGCTGAGGCGCGTTGCGGCCGCGTCGCAACATCGGTGCGCGCACGCCGCCCGAGCCGTTGTCGGCATCGAAGGCCGGCGAGGTCACGTAGGCGAACACGTCGTCGACGGCAGCAGCGGCCGCGCTCTCGACCGTCGCGGGCCCCGCGTCGTTGCGCTTGCCGCGCTTTTGCTGCGGCGGGTTCTTGCGCTGGCCGCCTTCGCGCGGTGCGGATGCGGGCGCCTGCGCAAGCGCTTCGCCCGCAACATCGACGCTGGCTTCGGCGGCCTCGGCGCGCGCATTCTTGCGGCCACGCGGATTCGCTCCTTCGCTTTTGCGCGGCTTGCCGTTCGGATCCCTGCGCGGCGTACGCACCTGCGCGGCGACGACGCCATCGGGCGGCGTCTCGTTCACCGCGCCCGGCGTGTCCGGCGCGTCCTCGGCGCCCTTGGTCTTCGCGACAGCGCGTCGCCGTGCGATCAGGCTGCGCGGCCCGCGGCGCAGTCCGCGACGCGGACGGTCATCGCCCTCGCCGCCGCCTTCCTCGGTGCTGTCGGTACGCGTGCGTTCGCCGGCATCGGCCGACTCAGGTGCGTCCGCGGCGTGCACGGGGCGCGCGGATTCAGGCGAATCGCTGTCGTGGGAATGTATCAAAACAACCTCAAATGTCGAATCGCGCGCCCGTCGCGGGCGCGTCTAAAAATCCGCTGATTGCACCGGCTGGTCGTCTCGAAATGATCTTTTTGGAGAGCCGGGTTGCGAAATCAGGGGCCATGCAAACCGAGTCAGGCGCGGCGCGCCTTCGGTTCTTCGGAGTCGTCGTCCAGTTCGTCGTCGTTCGATGGACTCGTGTCTTCCTGCTCTTGACGCGGCATCGACATGGGCGCGGCGTGCGCTTCATGCCTTTCGTGAGCCTCATGAGCTTCATGAGCTTCATGCGCGACGCCCGACGGCTGCGCGTGAATCCCGGCCGGCAATGCGACGCGCTCATCCTGCGCGCCCGCATGTTCCGTTCCGAGTCTTTCCTGCTGTTCTTCTGTCTCTTCTTGCCCGATGGCAGCACTCGCCGCGCGCTCATCGCTGCCGGACGTTCCGGCTTCGGCCGATGCTGCCGCTTCAATCGCGTTGACCTGCGCGGTCGCATCGCGTTCCCCGTCGACCGGCGCTTCCTGCGGCTGGCTCGCTGCCGGCTGCGCATCGCCCGCCACGCTGTCGGGGAATTCGATCGAATGCTGCGCGAGCAGCGATGCTTCCAGTTGCGCCGACGGATTGTCCAGCGCGGGCAGCTCGTCGAGCGCGGTCAGGCCGAGGTCGTCGAGAAACTGCTTGGTCGTCGCGTAGAGCGCCGGGCGACCCGGCACGTCGCGATGACCGATCACCTCGATCCAGCCACGGTCTTCCAGTTGCTTCACGACCTGCGTGTTCACCGTCACGCCGCGGATCTCTTCGATATCGCCTCGCGTCACCGGCTGCCGATACGCAATGATCGCGAGCGTTTCGAGCACGGCCCGCGAATACTTGGGCGGCTTCTCCGGGTGCAGCCGGTCGAGATAGATCCGCATTGCGGGCTTGCTCTGAAAGCGCCAGCCCGAGGCGAGCGCCACCAGTTCCACGCCGCGGCCCGACCAGTCGGCCTTGAGCGCTTCGAGCAGCGCGCGAACGGTATCCGCCGAAATGTCGTCGGCGAAGAGCTTGCGCAATTCATTCAGCCTCAGCGGTTCCTGCGCGCAGATCAAAGCAGTCTCGAGGACGATCTTCGCCTCTTGGGTATTCATGCAGCTTGAGTCAACCCTGTATGGTCAATGATTCAATTCAAATCGAGCTTGCGCAGGACCGAACGCTACCAAAATGGTGCGAACGATAAAGCTGGACGCAGAGTTTCAAGACGCGCTCGCCCGATTGTAATCGGTCATATTGATTGGGAGCACGCACCGGGGAGAGGCGGTATCGGGCGATCGGTGAGCGAACGCCGGGCCATCCCAGCCGGACGAGGTGGCGCTTTCATAGGCGAAAGCGCGTGACTGAGCGCCATATTACGCAAAAACAACCGGTGCGTAAAGGTGATCGATTCATCCGCGCCCGGCTCACTCGACGCCTTTCCTGCCGCTCAGGCAACGCCGCGCGCCGCCAGGAAGCGCTGCAGACGCTCGACGCCCGCATCGAGCCGCGCGGGATCGCAGGCATAGCACCAGCGCACGAAACCTTCGCCCTCCGGACCGAACGCGCTGCCCGGCGCGAGCCCGAGGCCGGCTTCGCGCACGAGCGACTTGCACAGTTCGAGACTGTCTTGCGCGCCCGGCAGCGCAAAAAACAGATACATCGCACCGTCGGGCACGCGCACGTCGACGCCCTCGATCGATTGCAAGGCTTTCACCAGATGATCGCGGCTCGCGCGCAGATCGGCGACGAGCGCCTGCGTGAAGCGCTCGCCCTCTTCGACCGCGACGACACCCGCCTGCTGCACGAACGACGGCGCGCACGACGTGTTGTATTCCACGAGCTTGCCGAGATCGTCCATCAACTGCGTCGGCGCGACGATCCAGCCGAGCCGCCAGCCGGTCATCAGCCACGCCTTCGAGAACGAATTTACGGCGATCACGCGCTCGTCGCGCGCCGCGAGATCGAGAAACGATGGCGCCGGCTGGCCGGGCGCGCCATCGCCGTAATAAAGGCGCTCGTAGACTTCGTCCGCGACGATCCAGATGCCGAGACGCCGGCAATGCTCCAGCACGATGCGCTGCTGGTCGCGCGTCATCGTCCAGCCGGTCGGGTTGTTCGGCGAATTGATCATCAGCATGCGCGTGCCCGGCGTGAGCGCGGCGAGCAGGCGCTCGAGATCGAGCGTCCAGCCGTTCGAGCCGTAGCTCAACGCAACCGTGTCGACGCTCGCGCCCAGAATCTTCGGGATCTCGACGAGGTTCGGCCACAGCGGCGTCACCGCCACGACGCGGTCTCCCGCGCCGACGACGAGTTGCGCCGCCAGCATCAGCGCATTCACGCCCGCGCTGGTCACGGCGATGTGCTCGCGCGTCGTCGCGCCGTGCAGCGCGCTCACATAACGGCTGAGCGAATCGCGCAGCGGCGCGATGCCGAGGTTGTGCGTATAGAAGGTGGCGCCGTCGGCGAGCGCGCGGCTCGCGGCATCGCGAACGAACTGCGGCGTCACGCGATCCGACTCGCCGAACCAGAACGGCAGCACGTCGGCAACGCCGAAGCCCGCGTTCGCCACCTCGCGGATCTGCGACGGTCGCAACGCGCGCACGGCATCACGCGCATTTGGCGCGCCGAATCCGTGCGCGCCGCTGACCACCGCTCCCTCTGATTCACTCATCCCCGGCCCCGTCGACTTGTCTAAAAAAAGGAAGTCTAACGCGCGCGCCGCCTTTTCGAGATGCGAAGCCGCATCATCCGAGGTCTTCCGCACGCCTCGGCAGCGATGCGATCAGCGACCACACCGATTCCGCCGCGGGCGACAGTGAACGATCGCGCCGCCGCACGAGTTCGACGGTGCGCTCGGCGCGCGGCTCGAGCGGCAGCGCGACGAGCGACGAGTCCGCCGGAAGCGGCAGCGCGAGCCACGGCAACACGCTCACGCCGACGCCCGCCTCGACGAGCCCGAACACCGTCGCCGAATGCCCGAGCTCTTGAACCACCTGAGCTTCGACGCCGTGCTCCTGCATGACGGCGTCGATGATCGGCCGGCTGCCCGACGCACGATCGAGCATCACGAGGCGCTCGCCGGCGAGCGCCTCCCACGGCACGACGGACTCGCGGCCGAGCGGATGATCGCGCCGCGCGACGAGGCAGAAGGAATCGGTCATCACGGCTTCGCCATGCAATTCATCCGATGAAAACGGGCCGATCACCACACCGAAATCGACTTCGCCGGATTTCACCTTGCGCAGGACATCCGACTGCACGTCATCGCGCAGGCTCAGGGCGATCAGCGGGAACTGCTTCAGACAGGACGCGATGACGCGCGGCATCAGCCGGCACGCGACGGTCGGACTTGCCGCGACGATCACGCGGCCGCGCCGCTGCTGGCTCAGATCGCGCACTTCGCGCAGCGCTTCGTCGAGGTCGGCCAGAAGGCGCGATACGGTGCCGACGAGATTCGCGCCCACGTCGGTCAGTTGAACCTCACGCGTTGTCCGGTCGATCAGCTTGAGACCGATTTCTCCTTCGAGCTCGCGCACGCAACGGCTGACCGCCGACTGCGTGAGGCCGATCTCGTCGCCCGCGCGGCTGAAACTGCGCAGCCTCGATACTTCCGTGAAGACGCGCAGTTGCCGCAGCGTCACATTAAACGGCGCGTTCATTCCGATTCTCATCAACCGCGGTATTTTATGCACATTGTATCGGGCATTGATCGGACTTGAGGCGCGAACGTACGTTTCGCTGCAGTGCAGCAGATTGCGCAAACGCACGTCAGATGGGCCTATTGCACTTGATTGGTGATTGTCCCGATTTCTTAATCAGTCTGTTTCGGGTCTGATACGGGCCATGCTGGCATCGCGTCAGCCTACTGCCATGCGGGTTTCCCGGATTTCGCGACATGCATGGCACGGTTCTCGCATTTCCTTGCGCACAGAAGTCGGAGTCAACGCGGTCACATCGAAACATCGTCCGCCGCTACCGCTCCGGCCTTCCCTGGTATTCGTTCAACGGATTCCGACCAGAGTGCGCGGCGCGGGGCAGCGCACCGGGGTTAGCTTCGCTGAGGTGAGATATGGTGCTGTTCGACGATTTGAGAGATAACGAGTGGGCGCTGGTTGAGGCACTGTTCTGTGCCGAGCCGGCGCGTAGTGAACGGCGCGGGCGTCCGCGCGTCGAGGCGCGAGCCGTGGTCAACGCGGTCTTGTGGGTATTGTCGACGGGCGAAGGCTGGTCGAAGCTGCCGGGACGATATCCATCGCCGCCGACCTGCCGTCGCCGCTTCGACGAATGGCAGGCGGACGGCACGCTGGCCGAGATCGTGAAGCGCCTTTCCGGCAACGGCCGGGAGGTGTCGCTGCGCGGACGTATCGGATCGAGCGCCGCGAAGCCGCCCGCGCCGCCGAGCCGCGACCGCTTGCGTGGCGCGTTCTGGACCAACCCGGAATCGTGGCGCGCGCCGGCCAAGATGGCCTGAGCGACTTCAATTGCACCGAAGCCGGCGATCGCCGGTTTCGTTCGGCATTCCCCCTCTCGCGCGAGTCGCAGCTTGCGCGATTCTCAGTTTCTTCCTAATGTGATGGGCCCGATTTCGCGTAACACGGCGAAGCACGGCGCGTCGCGGACGAAACAACTCTTTACTATTCCTTACAGCGCGGTCGTGGATCGAAGCTTAGCTTGGTGATGATCGAACAAGCCTCACGAAGGCTTCGAGGATTTCGCCATGAAGGCTTCGATACTGCTCGTCAGTGGCGCGTTCGCCGCGCTCACGAGCACCGCGGCGATGAGCCAGGCCCAGCCGCCGCCTCCGGCATCCGATTTTCATGTGAGTACGAAGGCGTCGATGGGCGCATCGCACAATGCCGGCCGTAATCGTGATGCGGCGCCGCCTGCCCCGCGTGGCGATCTGCGCGGCGACATTGCGAGCAACGTGCGCGCACGTCCGGATTCGGAGCGCGACGCGCGCTCCCGGCATCATTGAGCGCGCTGGCACGATTGCGTACATTACACGGAACCACTGCGGCGCATGTCAGTCACACCCTATGCCATGAGCACAGCATGGCAACAGTGAGATCCGGTCTGCCCGTGTCCTTCGCGATACGGGCTTTTTTTTTGATTTGCAGCTATGCAGGCCGTCTGTCGGCATCTTTCGTCCGACGACGACGCTCCCTCGACTTGAACGTCGACCATCAACCGGACCCGGCAGTGTCAGACTCGCGCCTCCAGCACCGCTTCCTGACCGCCAAAGGTGTAGCGCTCCGCACGGCGCAAGTCCCAGTCGGTGGAGCGCTCGTCGCGGGAGAGTCGCGAGAATTCCTGCTTGCCACGTTCGGTGACCACCGCGATATCGACCGGTGCATGAAATCCGGGCGCGGGCGCCACGGTACGTTGCCGGGCGAGCTCGAGCAGTCCGAGCGCGCGCAAGAGGTCGAAGACATTGGGGCGTTTCGCCCAGGGAACCTGACGATACTGCGCTCGGCGAAGTGCTTCGAGTACAACTTCGTTGGAATACGTGGTCATCTCGTTCTTTCTTCCTGTGCAGCCATGACGACGCTCGTGACGGTCGCAAGACGGTCCGCGACGTCGACTAAACGCGACGCGCCGAATTTCGTCTGCGAGGCGAACTCATGGCCTGCAGTCGAATGTTTGGCCGCCGCTTGCGTTAGGTGCTGCTTTCTATTACAAGCCCCCGTTGACAGCGCGCTGATCACGCGCTTTGCTGCGACACCCCGCCGATGCGTTCCGAAGCACGCGATGACGGAACGAATTGCCCTAAAACCAATACGTTACCCCAATCAAATTGGTTTCATTCACTTTATTGCTGCTTTTTTTTGCACTATTTGCGCTGTGGCGACGACGCCGCGCACAGATTGCCATCGTCTTTGTGGCGCTCGCATGGGCCTTCGGCTCGGGCTGGTTGACGAACCCTCTGCTCGATCTCGCCCAGCGCGGTTATCGTCATACGGACGTGCCGGCGTTCGCGCCGAAGACGACGATCGTGCTGATGGGCGCCGGCACCGCGCGCCATGCCTCGGGGCTCGTTCCGAAGTCCGATGCGATGCCGCGCATCGCCGCCGTGGCGACGCTTTATCGGCAGTGCCGTGAAACCGGCGCATCGTGCAAGGTGATCCTGAGCGGCGGCGATCCGCAGAATCACGGGCAGGCTGAAGCCGACAATTACGCACCTTACGTGCTCGCACTGGGTGTCGCGTCGGGCGATCTCGTACGCGAGAATCGTAGCCTCAATACTTACCAAAACGCGCGCAACGTCGCCGATATTGTGGGCCCTTCACATGACAACCGTTTGATCGTCGTGACATCCGCGTATCACATGCGGCGCTCGCTGCGTGCATTCGAGGCATTCGGTTATACGCCCGTGCCATACGTGTCGGACGTGCGCCACAACAGCGTCACACTCTTGCCGCGCAGACGAGGCTTTGCGAACAGCGAGCTCGCGATGCACGAGCTCGTCGGACTTGCGCGCTTCGATGTGTATCGCTGGCTGCACCTCTATTGAAGCAGCCTCGGTCGAAGAAGCGCAATGCTAAGCACTCTGAAGTAACCCGAAGCATTGAGCATGATCACGAATGGCTGTGGTTTCAGATGAACGCACGACACACCGCTGCCCGATTCCGGGCTTATGATTGAGAGTGTCTGATCGTCACGCGCGGAAATCGCGCTGACGGCTCGCGCAACAGCGGGAGCGATTCTTGCTCAGGCTGCATGCGTCGTTCCACCGGATCGGACGGGCGATTCCCGGGTTCAACTGCTATTAGGAGGTAACAATGAAGAAAGTGTCCCTGGCTGTTCTTTTGTCCTTGAGCGCGGTCGCATCGGGCGCCTACGCCCAGAGCGATCAGGGCGTGACGATGAGCACCGATCCCTCCAAGATCGCCGACATCGAATCGCGCGCGCAAACCCTGCAAACGCAACAGGACAACGCGCAAAGCATGCCCACGCAGACGCCTTCTCACAAATCGATGCATCACAAGAAGCCGCATAGCAAGCCGATGTCCGGTTCGAGCCAATAAGCCGACATTCGCTGTTACTGCTGTTCGTGCTCAGGCACGGGGTCATTCACGCCGCCTTGGAGTCGACGCATCGGCTTCAAGGCGGCGCGAGCATTTTCTGAAGGCGGGGAGCGCTCTCGACGTCATGCGCGCGTTGCGCGATGCGTCACCCAATCGCCGCTTTCGATGCGCGGCAAGCCGCAAACGGCCGCCGCGGCAACCGGATAAATCAGGCAGTCGATCCGGTCTTTCCTCCCCTCGATCTCCACCTCGACATGCAGGCGATGCGCGCGGAATAACCCTTCCACGCCCGGATACACGTCTTCGATCTCATCGAGGACGGGCACGAGCGCGTCTTCTATCCGATAGACGTCGCCGCGGATCGGCACACCCTCCTCGTCGATCACGAGTCCCGGATAGGTACCGAAGTCGAAGAGCCGCCCCCGAACATGCGCGGCGCCGATCCAGTCGGGCGTAGCTATGGCGTGCCGCTCGGCCGCGTGGCGGATATCGTTGACCTCTCCCGCTCGCAGCGTGCCGTAGACAAAAACGTATTGCATCGAAAAACGCGCTCCTGTTGACCAAAAGTGCATGAAGGGCATTATGCGCTGCGCTAAATTCCTGGCGCCATGTCGCCGCGCGCCTAGGCTCGCGCTTTCGGCTACCATCGGCGCGTGGTGACGCATCAAACCCATCGACCCGAATGAATATGTCTACCTTTGTCGAATCGAGATCGTCGAGCGAGGAAGTCGAGCATCTCGACATTCCTATCGAGCATTCGCCGACGTTCGATCACCCGATTCGCGTGCGGTCGCGGCCGGTGCCGTACGGCGTGCGGATCGCGCTGCATACGCATCCGTGGGCGCAGGTCGCCTATACGTCGCGTGGCGTGCTGCGTGTTGCGACCGTCGATTCGACGTGGATGGTGCCGCCCTCGCGCGCAATCTGGGTGCCGCCCAATGTCACGCACGAGGTCGTGATCGTCGAGGACGCCTATCTCCGCACGCTTTACGTCGATGCGAGCGTCGTACCGGCAGGCCTTGGCGCGTGCCGGGTCGTCGAAGTGTCGCCGCTCCTGCGCGAGGTGATCGCCGCGCTCGACGAAGAATCGATCTCCCGACATCGCGAACGGCTGCTGGGCACGCTCGCACTCGATGAAATCATCCGCTCGCAACCGCTGCCGCTATCCGTGCCGATGCCCAATGAGAAGCGCCTGCGCGCGTTGTGCAACGCGGTGCTCGCCGATCCGTCGCATTCCGATCTGGAGCGATGGTCCTCGGAAGCCGGCGCGAGTACGCGAACTATCGCACGGCTCTTTCGGCGTGAACTGGGCGTGAGTTTTTCGCAATGGCGCCAGCAGGCGGTGCTGGCGCGCGCCATTCCCTTGCTGAGCCAAGGCCGTCCGCTCGCGCAAGTAGCGCACGAACTGGGATATCAGAGCCAAAGCGCCTTCTCCGCGATGTTCCGCCGCGCGTTCGGCGAAAGCCCGCGTGCATTCTTTGCACGCGACAGCGGCGACAACCGCGACGGACGTGATGCCGATGGCGCATAGCGCGCGCGATGCGCTTCCCTCAGACGCGCCGGACCATGTGACGGATCGCGCCGAGCTGAGCGAGACGCGGCCCGGCCGGCCGGTAGCCGAGACGCATGTAGAGACGCGCCGCCGGATTATCGACGAACACGCGCAACTGACATTCGGCCAGCCCGCGGGCCCTTGCCCAGCGATGCGCGGTATTGAGCAGGAACGTGCCCGCCCCGCGTCCGCGAAAACCTTGCGCGATCTGCACGTCGCGAATATGCAGCGAATTGTCTTCCTCGGTGACGCGCATCACGCCGATCGGCATGCCGTCGGCCTCGAGGATGAAATTTTCGGATTCGCGCCAGCTGCAGAGAAAGAGATCGCCGCGCCAGACGAGATTGTGACGCCGGTAGTAACCGACCATATTGTCGTGCGTGAGCGCTTCGGCGAAGGCGAAGTCCGCCATGGCCGCCTGGCGCAATTGATAGAGCGAGAGATCTTCGGTCGGGTCGAGCATCGCACGGGCACGAGAACAAGTGCCTAAACACTAAGGCAGCGCGCGCGGGCTGGCAATGGCCTTTGTGACCGCATGTGGATGGGATGTGTACGAAAGGAAGTTCGTCCGGCGATAGGACAATGAGTCGAAAATGGACGGGACAAAAAAAATCCAGCCCGAAGGCTGGATTTTTCACAACATTGTGGCGGAGCGGACGGGACTCGAACCCGCGACCCCCGGCGTGACAGGCCGGTATTCTAACCAACTGAACTACCGCTCCACTTCTTTTCACCGGTCCGCAATGTCGTTTGCGAACCTTGCAGTGCTTTAACTAGCAGCCGCCGATGTTCTGGCGTCCCCTAGGGGATTCGAACCCCTGTACTCACCGTGAAAGGGTGATGTCCTAGGCCTCTAGACGAAGGGGACTTCAACTTCAATCCAACCTGCAACCCAGCCGCGGCGAAAAAAAACCGGCTCTCAGTAGCCGGAGTGTTCCTGCTCGCACTTCCAGTTGCAAGTGTTGGCGGAGCGGACGGGGCTCGAACCCGCGACCCCCGGCGTGACAGGCCGGTATTCTAACCAACTGAACTACCGCTCCACTTCTTTTCACCGGTCCGCAATGTCGTTTGCGAACCTTGCAGCGCTTTTACTAGCAGCCGCCGATGTTTTGGCGTCCCCTAGGGGATTCGAACCCCTGTACTCACCGTGAAAGGGTGATGTCCTAGGCCTCTAGACGAAGGGGACAGAAACTTGTGTATCTGTCTTTAGTGCGAATTCATCGATCTCGCTAACTTACTTGCCGCTGATCAACGAAGACCGAAATTCTATACAACTTTGTGGTGCTTGTGAAGTATGTTTTGCGCCTTCCGAAACTTCCGGAGAACAACTTCGCGCTACTTCATCTGTTCTTTGGTGGAGGTAAGCGGGATCGAACCGCTGACCTCTTGCATGCCATGCAAGCGCTCTCCCAGCTGAGCTATACCCCCTTGCAGAACAGAAACGAGATTGTATAGGGCGTTTTTGCAGTTGTAAATACTGTCTGACGACTGAAGCGAAATTTTCTTGGCTCGCTTCCCGCGATCGCGCGCAATCGGATGACGCGCGGCCTCTTTCGATAGCGATCCGGCGCGTCATCCGTTTCCGCGAAATCAGCTCGCGGCCTTCTCCAGGCGCCGCAACACGGTATCGCGGCCGAACAGCATCAGCACCGCGTCGATCGACGGCGTATGTGTCGTGCCCGCGACCAGCAGGCGTACCGGCATCGCGAGTTGAGGCATCTTGAGCTTGTGCGCGGCAAGCGTCGACTTGAGCGCTGCCGCGATGGCCTCCTTGGTCCATTCCACGCTCGCGAGCGCCGTACGCAACTCCGCGATGGCCGGGCGCACGGCATCGGTGACATGCTGCGCGAACGCGTCCGGAGCGACGACGGGCTCGCGATAGAACATCGCGGCGTTATCGGCGATTTCCTTCACCGTCGATGCGCGATCCTTCAGCAGCCCGATCACCTGATCGAGCGGCGCGCCGCCATCGATCGCTGCGGCGTCGATGCCCGCCTGCGCGAGGAAAGGCTTCGTCAGCGCCGCGAGCCGTCCGTTGTCCGCTTCCTTGATGTAATGCGCGTTCAGCCAGTTGAGCTTGTCGTGGTCGTACTGCGCCGGCGACTTGCCGAGATGCTCGAGATCGAACCATTCGACGAACTGCTCGCGCGAGAAAATCTCCGCGTCGCCATGCGACCAGCCGAGCCGCGCGAGATAGTTCACCACCGCTTCGGGCAGAAAGCCGTTGTCGCGATACCCCGTCACGCTCATCGCGCCGTGACGCTTGCTCATCTTCTCGCCCTGCTCGTTCAGCACCGTCGGCAAATGCGCGTAGACCGGCACCTCCCCGCCCAGCGCGCGCAGGATGTTGATCTGGCGCGGCGTGTTGTTCACGTGGTCGTCGCCGCGAATGACGTGCGTGATCTTCATGTCGAGATCGTCGACGACCACGCAGAAGTTATAAGTCGGCGTGCCGTCGGGACGGGCGATCACGAGATCGTCGAGTTCTTCGTTCGATATTTCGATACGGCCTTTCACCGCGTCGTCCCACGCGACCGCGCCCGTCAGCGGATTGCGAAAGCGCACGACGGGCGCAACGCCTTCCGGAACCGGCGGCAGCACCTTGCCCGGCTCGGGGCGCCACGTGCCGTCGTAGCGCGGCTTCTCGCCCGCGGCGCGCTGACGCTCGCGCAAAGCGTCCAGTTCTTCCGTCGACATGTAGCAGTGGTAGGCGAGACCCTTCTCCATCATCTGCGCGACGACCTCGCGATAACGGTCCATGCGCTGCATCTGATAGAACGGGCCTTCGTCGAAATCGAGGCCGAGCCACGCCATGCCTTCGAGAATCGCATCCACCGATGCATCGGTGGAACGCTCGAGATCGGTATCCTCGATGCGCAGCACGAAAGTGCCCTTCATCTTGCGCGCGAACGCCCACGGATAGAGCGCGGAGCGGATGTTGCCGAGATGGATGAAGCCGGTCGGGCTCGGTGCGAAGCGTGTACGGACTTGGGTGGTCATTGCTGTTTGCTCGATGGAGGGCGGCGCGCGCTCACTTGCTGGAATCGCGCTCGAAGTCCGCTCAAAATGAGACGAAATTATACTCGCCACCCGCTTTGTGTCGGCCGGGGCGCCTTTTGTTTTATGATGTGCGCGCTTTTCCCGATCTCCCGGAACGCCCGCCTGCAAAGCCCGCACGGACAGGCCGACCGGGGTCCGCTGCATCGCCGGAGCACATCTTGAGTTCATCGTCACCCCGTCTTTCGCGCCGCGCCTTTTCGCTCGCGGCCGCATCGTCCGTTCTCGCCGCCTGCACGACCACGCGCGGAGGCGTCTCGGGCGACACCGCATCCGGCACGCCGGCCGCGCCGCCAAAGAGCGAACCGCAGCGTCCGCCGCGCATCGGGCTCGCGCTCGGCGGCGGCGCCGCGCGCGGCTTCGCGCATATCGGCGTGATCAAGGCGCTGGAGGCGCGCAACGTGCAAGTCGATCTGGTCGCGGGCACGAGCGCGGGCTCGGTCATCGCGGCGCTGTACGCGTCGGGGATGAACGGCATCGCTATCAACAAGCTCGCTTTGACGATGGATGAAGCATCGATCAGCGACTGGGCAATGCCCTTTCGCGCGCGCGGGATTCTGCAGGGCGTGGCGCTTCAGAACTACCTGAACAAGACGCTCGACAACCGTCCGATCGAGAAGATGGCGAAGCCGCTCGGCATCGTCGCCACCGATCTGAAAAGCGGCCAGCCGATTCTCTTTCAGCGCGGCAACACGGGCGTCGCGGTGCGGGCGTCGTGCAGCGTGCCGTCGATCTTCGAGCCGGTGAAGATCGGCGGCCGCGAATATGTCGACGGCGGTCTCGTGAGTCCGGTGCCGGCGGCGTTCGCGCACAAGATGGGCGCCGACTTCGTGATCGCGGTCGATATCTCGGCGCGCCCGGAAAGCGGGCTCACGTCCAGTTCGTTCGATGTGCTGATGCAGACGTTCACGATCATGGGTCAGACCATCAAGGCCTACGAGCTCGACAAATACGCGAACGCGGTGATCCGCCCGAATCTCGCCGCAATGAGCAGCAGCGATTTCAGTCAGCGCAACGCATCGATTCTTGCGGGCGAGGAAGCGGTCGCGAAGATGTGGCCGACGCTGCAACGTCAACTGGCGGAAAGCGGCGCACGGGTCTGATCCTTTTGCTGCTTCGAATAACGACGAGGCCACGCAGGATTGCGTGGCCTCGATCGTTTCTAGCGCAGCGACTTCACCTTGTCGGCGGTCACGTCGGCGGGCTGCCCGCCCCACCTCGAGCGCAGGTAGTTCGCAAGCTGCGCGATCTGTTCATCGCTGTAGGTGCCCGCGAAACCCGGCATGTGCTGCATGTTCTCGATACCCGGAAAACGCTGCGCCTCGATGCCGTCGAGCATCGACACGATCAGGTTGCGCGGATCTGCCTGGCGCAAGGTCGAGTTGCCGTCCATCGCCACCGCGACGTGCGGCTTGCCCTGACCATCGAAGCCATGACAGCCGGCGCAGGAATCGAGATAAAGGCTGCGGCCCGCCGCGAGTTGCACGGGATCGTCGACCTTCACGGCGACGAGCGGCGCGGGTTTGGGCGGCGCGTCGCCGAGCAGATACGTCGCGAGCGCGCGCGAGTCGTCTTCGCCCAGATGCTGCGTGCTCAGGTACACCACGGGATGCATCTCGCCGAACGCGGAGCCCTGCCTGGCGAAGCCCGTTGCGAAGAACGCCCGGAGGTCCGCGCCCGTCCAGCCGCGCGCGGCCAGCGCGGCGGGCGTGATGTCCGGCGCGCCGATGCGGCCGAGTTCGCCGCCCTGCAAGGTCTTCGCGCCCTGCAACTGACCGAACGCGCCGCGTGGCGTATGGCATTCCGCGCAATGCCCCAGCGCGTTGGCGAGATAGCGCCCGCGCGTCCAGTCCGCGGATTGCCCCGACGATGCATCCGGCAGCGCGTCCTTCAGGAACAGCATGTCCCAGAAACGCACGGCGAAGCGCACGTTGTACGGAAACTTCAGATCGGCCGCGACGTTCGGCGCCGCCACGGCTTTTTGCGCCATCAGATAGGTGTAGATCGCGTCGCTGTCCTCGCGCGACATCTGCCGGTACGAGGTATAGGGCATCGCCGGATACAGCTTGTGCTTCGGCGTCACGCCATCGTGCAGCGCGCCGTAGAAATCGTCGGCGCTCCACGTGCCGATGCCGTGCTTCGGATCAGGCGTGATGTTGGTGCCATAGAACGTGCCGAACTGCGATTCGAGTCTCACGCCGCCCGCGAACTGCGCTCCGTTCTGCGCGGTATGGCACGCGGCGCAATCGGCGGCCTGCGCGAGGGAGCGGCCACGCGCGAGTTGTTCGGGCGAGTTTTTCGGCGGTGTCGCGGCGTCGTTCTGACCGCCGCAACCGGCGAGCGCGAAGGAGGCGGCGGCGAGCGGCGCAAGGAAGCGCTTGAGGATCGATCTCGTCATACCGCGTCCTTCACGAGTCCGGGCGTGGCAAGCACGAGATCCTTCACCGCTTCGTAGTAGCGCACGTAGCCGGTGCAGCGGCAGATGTGCTCGTTGAGCGCGTCCATGATCGTCGCCTCGATCCGGTCCTTCGTGATCGGATCGCGCTTCAGCTTTTCGATCAGCACCGTCGTCGCGTTGACGAAGCCCGGCGTGCAATAGCCGCACTGGAAGCTGAAGTGCTCCAGAAATTTCTGCTGCACCGGCGACATTTCGACGACCTCGCCCTGCTCGTTGCGCTTCGCATGTCCTTCGACGGTGCGCACAGTCTTGCCGTCGAAGACATGTGCGCCGTTGATGCACGTGCGCACTTCCTCGCTCGTGCCGTCGGGTTTGTCGACGATCACGACGCATGCGTGGCAGATGCCCTGCCCGCAGCCGAGACGCGAACCGGTGAGGCCGAGATATTCGTGCAGAAAATCGATCATCGGCAGACCGGCGGGCACCTGCATCGGCCCGATCTTCGCGCCGTTGATCGTCATCGAGAGCGCGCGCGATTCGATGCCCGCGGCGGATTGGGTGGCCGTCATGCGAGCACCTCCTGAATGTTTTTCGGCGTCACCGGCAGATCTGTGAAGCGATGTCCGATCGCATGCGCGATCGCGTTGACGATGGCCCCGACGACGGGAATCATCACCACTTCGGCGATGCCCTTCGGCGGATCGGTTTCGGTGAGCGGCGGCAGGACTTCGCTGGTCTGCGCCCACACCGCGACGTCGCTCGCGAGCGGCAGGTGATAGCGGTTGAAGTTCCACGTCCCGTTGCCCGGGCCGTCTTCGTAGAGCGGCAGATACTCATGCAACGCGTGACCGATGCCCATCGCGATGCCGCCCTGCACCTGACCCGACACGAGCGCGGGCGAAATCTGATTCCCGCATTCGAAGATCGAGTGATGCGAAAGCAGTTCGACCTTGCCGCTCGCTTCGTCGATGGCGAGCTCGACGAGCGTGCCCAACGCGCTGTAGTACGTGACTGCCGCGTTGTTGCGGCTCACCGGCGCGATGAACACCTTTTTGCGATCGAGCACCGTGTAGCCGTTCGGCGTGACCCTGCCGTTCTTGCCCGCGTCCAGTCGCACCGAAAGACCGTCGATGGGCAGACGTTCCGCGCTGCCGGCGATATCGAACAGCGCCTCGCTCCACTGCCAGCGGTTGAACGTGTGCACCGTCGCGCCGGTGACGAGTCCGAGCTCGTGCGCTTTCTTCGCGAGCTGTTCGAAGGGCAACGGCGCCATGCCGCCGGCGGAGAGCGTGCCGTCGATCCAGCGTGCATCCTCGATGCGCACGACGAACGACGTCGCCTGGCCACCGCCGATCCCTTGCCCCCAGATCGCCATCGCGGCCGGCCAGAGGCCCTGGCGGAACACGACGCGCGCCGCTTCACGCGTGGCGTGCGTGTAGTAGTAAGCCGAGTTCGTCGCGCTGGCGGGCGATGCGTAGGCCGGCGACCAGCGCGGATTCGCGCTCAGACAATCCTGCTCGGCCTGCGACATGATGTACGGATCGCCGCTCGATACGACCGGCAGATCGGACCAGTCGGTGATCGCCATGTGGACGTCGACGGCCGGCTTGCCCAGCCACTTCGCGACCGCGAGCGCCTGCGACGTCGATGAACCCGTGCCGATTTCCGCACCCGAATGGAACAGCGAGATACGGCCGTCCGCCCCGAATTCGACCCTGGCGAACGCGCTCTCCGCGCCCGTGCCGAAATCCTTCTGCGTGCACGAGAAACCCACGCCATGACGCTTGCCTGGGTGCGCGGCCTCGTATTCGGCCTTGCGCTTGGCACGCTCCGTCCACAAGGGATGAGTCTGCGCTTTCTTCAGCACTTCCTCGGCGCGCAGCACGCCGGCGGGAATCGCGCCTTGCGTGTTCTTCATGCCGGTGCGGAACACGTTCTTCAGACGCAATTCGATAGGATCGATATCGAGCTGCTCCGCGATATCGTCGATCATCATTTCGGTGGCGGCCATGCTTTGCAGCGTGCCGTAGCCGCGCGCCGAGCCCGCGTCGACCGCGCGCGAGGCCGTGGCGACCGCGGTCAGATCGCTCTGCGGGATGTAGTAGATCGATTGCGCCGCAGTGGCGCCGACCATCGCGACCGAGGGCGAGAAGTTGCAGCGGCCGCCGCCGTTCGCTTCGAAATCGCCCTTGAATGCGCGAATCAGGCCGGTCTTCTTATCGATCGCCATGCGATAGCGCATGTCGAACGCGTGACGCTTGATCGATGTCTGGAACTGCTCGAAGCGGTCGTTGGCGAGCCGCACCGGGCGGCCATCGCCGTACATCGCCGCGACGAGGCCGTAGAACGGCATGTTGTAGTGGTCCTTCGAACCGTAGCCGACCGTATAGCACGGATGCAGGAACAGCTTCTTCACCGGGAAGTGCGACTTCGACGTCATTTCGATGACGCTCTGCGTCACTTCGGTCGGGCCCTGCGTCGGGATGACCATGTGCAGCGATTGCGTCGCCGCGTCGTACCAGCAGTTCGCGTTGTCCGGCTCGAGCGCGGCGGTATCGACGGATTGCGTGCGATAGCGGCGATCGACGACGAGCCAGTCTTCCGATGGCCGTTCGAGCGCATTCGCGATCTGCTCTGCGTGGAACGCGCCCTGCTCGTCGAGCTTGCCGTGCTCGTTGGCATCGGCCCAGACCGGCTCGCGCTTTTTCATCATGTGCGGGAAGAGCGGCGTGTCCTTCAGGCTCGAGAACGTGTCGTCGTCGTAAGGCGTCTTGCCGCCGACGCGCACGAAGCGGAACGCAGCCCACGGATCGCGTTCTAGCGGTCCGGTCGTCGCGCCGTAGCGGATCACGCCGTCGCGGAACTGGAGCTTTTCCTTCGCAAAGCGAAAGCGCGCGAAGTCGTGGTACATCAGCATTGCGACGGCCTGCCCGAGATACGCGGGCGTCTTGCCCGTGGGCAGGAGCATGTCGTCGCCGTAGAAGGCAGGGAACGCGAGCCGGTCGCGCGCGAGGATATCGGCGGTGACGACGCCATCCGGCGCGAGTCCGGCCGCGTCGAGCACGGACAGATCGAAGCCTTCGTAGATGCGGTCCGCGAGCGTCGTGCGCAGAATCAGCGCGTGCGACTGCTCCCTGGGCCAATGCGGCATGTCGGATGCGCGGATGTCGCGCGCGAACACCTTGGCGCCCGTCACCTTCGAGATGCCGTCGATGCGGAATCGCGCGTCGCCGTTCTTCGCATCCCACTGAACGGGCGTCAGTATCTTCTCTTCGAACAACGCGGCGAACGCACGGCTGCCGAGCGGCGCGACGAACACCGACACGCCAGCGAGCGCGCCCGCTTTCAGAAAGCCGCGCCGGGACAGGCCGGGTCTCCCCATGAATTTCTCCTCAAGTGATCGCCCGAAGGCCGCCTGCGCGCGACTCGGCCTCACGTCGCCCGAACGCGAACGCGAGATTGATTTGCAATGCAAAATAGTGTTGCGGGTGCCGGGTCGGCTATCGCGCAACGAATGGATGCCTGGCACTTCGTTGCCAAGATGCAGCGGGCGCGATTCTAAGTGCGGGACACTTCGACAACAACGCTCAGGGCGTCAAGTTTCGTCAAACTGAAAACGATGACAGAGGCGCCAAAATGCAAAACGGCGGCTTCTTGCGAAGCCGCCGTTTCTGAGCAGGCGCTGCAAATCCGCGATCGACGGATCAATAATCCGCGTCCTCGATCCAGGCCGCCTGGATCGCCTCGAGAATCTTCTCGTTGGACTTTTCCGGATCGTCGTCGAATCCGTCGAGCTCCGTCACCCAGCGATGCAGGTCGGTGAAACGCACATATTGGGGATCGATATCCTGATGCGCGTCGGTGAGTGCCATCGCGATATCTTGAGTATCCGTCCACTTCATGGCGATTGCTCCTGTCAGTGATTTTCTTTGGCGTGATTGATGGAGTACCGCGGGATCTCGACCACCAGATCCTCGTCGGCAGGCACCATTGCCTGACATGATAACCGCGATGTCGGTTCGAGACCCCACGCTTTGTCGAGCAGATCGTCCTCGTCCTCTTCGGACGGCTCGAGCGCGTTGAAGCCTTCCCGGATGATGACGTGACACGTCGTGCACGCGCACGATTTCTCGCAGGCGTGCTCGATCTCGATGCCGTGGTCCAGCAGGTTGTCGCAGATGCTCTTGCCGAGATCGGCGTCGATCACCGCACCGTCCGGGCACAGCTCCACGTGAGGCAGCACAACGATTTGAGGCATGTTTCGTGATTCTCGAATGAGGTGATTTAGACGTCGTCGAGCTTGCGGCCCGCGAGGGCGCGGCGAATGCTCTTGTTCATGCGGCGCGCGGCGAATTCATCGGTGCCGGTGGCGAGCGTCTTGGTGGCGTCTTCGATCTTTTCGACCGAATCGCCGTTCGCGATCGCCGCGAGTTCGGCCACGAGCGTCTGGATCTGCGCGCGCTCTTCGTCGTCGAGCAACTCGCCATCGGTTTCGAGGGCGGCGTGCGTCGCCTCGATGAGACGCTGCGCTTCCACCTGCGCTTCGCGCAATGCACGCGCGCGCATGTCGGTTTCCGCCGTCTTGAAGCTTTCTTCGAGCATGCGCGCGACTTCGTCGTCCGCGAGTCCGTACGACGGCTTCACGACCACCGACGCCTCGACGCCCGAGATCTGCTCGCGCGCGAACACGGAAAGCAGCCCGTCCGCGTCGACCTGATAGGTCACACGGATGCGCGCCGCACCCGCCGCCATCGGCGGAATGCCGCGCAATTCGAAGCGTGCCAGCGAGCGGCAGTCGGAGACCAGCTCGCGCTCGCCCTGGACGATGTGAATCGCCATCGCGGTCTGGCCGTCCTTGAACGTCGTGAAGTCCTGCGCGCGCGCGGTCGGGATCGTCGAATTGCGCGGGATGATCTTTTCGGTGAGGCCGCCCATCGTCTCGACGCCGAGCGACAGCGGAATCACGTCGAGCAACAGCCAGTCGTCGCCTTCGCCGCGACGGTTGCCGGCGAGCAGATCGGCCTGGATCGCGGCGCCGAGCGCGACGACCTGATCAGGATCGAGATTGACGAGCGGCGGCTGACCGAAAAAGCCCTCGACCGCGCGGCGGATCACCGGCATGCGCGTAGCTCCGCCGACCAGCACGACGCCTTTGATATCTTTCGGCGCAACCTTCGCGTCGCGCAGCGCCTTCTTCGTCGGCGTGAGCGTGCGCGTGACCAGCGCTTCGGTCAGCTCGGCGAATTGCGCTTCGGTCACGGCGACGTCGATCTCGACGCCCGTCGCGAGCGTGGCCTGCACGCGCGTTTCGGGCGCGGAGGACAACGCTTCCTTCGCGGTGCGCACCCGATCGAGCATGAGACGCACGTCTTCCGGCGCCTCGATCACGACGCCCGCCTGCTTCACGACATGGCGATACAGCGCGTGATCAAAGTCGTCGCCGCCGAGCGCGGAATCGCCGCCCGCCGCGAGCACTTCGAAGACGCCCTTCGTGAGCTTCAGGATCGACAGATCGAAGGTGCCGCCGCCCAGATCGTAGACGGCGTACAGACCTTCGGCGCCGTTATCGAGGCCGTAGGCGATCGCCGCCGCGGTCGGTTCGTTCAGGAGCCGCAGCACGTTCAGGCCGGCGAGCTGCGCCGCATCTTTCGTTGCCTGGCGCTGCGCCTCGTCGAAATACGCGGGCACCGTGATCACCGCGCCGACGAGATCCTCGCCGAGCGTGTCTTCCGCGCGATAACGCAGCGTCGCGAGAATCTCCGCGGACACCTCGACAGGACTCTTCACGCCGTCGATGGTGCGGATCTGCACCATGCCGGGCGCGTCGATGAAATCGTATGGCGCGTTCTCCGCGCCCTCGACTTCGCTCTTGCCGCGGCCCATGAAGCGCTTCACCGAAACGATCGTGTTGCGCGGGTCTGTGGCCGCTTCTTCCTTCGCGGTCCGGCCGATGCGCCGTCCACCCTTCTCAAGATAGCGCACGACCGACGGCAGCAGCACGTGGCCGTCCTCGTCGGGCAGCGCTTCGGGCACGCTGTTGCGCACGGCCGCGACGAGCGAATTCGTCGTGCCGAGATCGATGCCGACCGCCACGCGCCTTTGGTGCGGCGCCGGCGCCATGCCGGGTTCTGAGATTTGCAGTAAAGCCATCGTTGGTCTTATGGGGTTGGGTGCGGCCGACGCGTCTTTAAGCGTGTTCGAGCCGCTCGATCTGCGCGCCGATCTCCGTCGCCACGCGTTCGATGAACATCAACTGACGCACTGCCTCGCTCGCAGCCTGATCCGACTTGCTGTCGATGAGCGCCTCGAGCTTCGTGAAGCGCACGCGCTCTTCGTCACGCAGTTCGTCGAGCAATGCCTCGAGCGCGCCGATGTTCTTCGCGCCCGCCGCATCTTCGATATTTTCGCGCCATTCCATTTGCTGCATGAGAAAGGCCGGCTCCATCGCGGTGTTGTTCTCCGCGTCGACATCGACGCCGCGCTGCTTCAGCATGTAGCGCGCGCGCTTGAGCGGATCGCGCAGCGTCTGATACGCCTCGTTTGCATGCGTCGCCCATTGCATCGCGAGACGCTTCTGGGCGTCACCGGCCGCGGCGAAGCGGTCCGGATGCACTTGCCCCTGCACCGTGCGATAGGCGTCGTCGAGTTTCTGCTGATCGACGGCGAAGGTCAGCGGCAGATGGAAGAGATCGAAGTGACTTTCGGTGAGCGAGGCCATGCTGTGTCTATGGTTTCAGTTTGCGCGAATGAAAAAGGCGGCACGCGCCGCCTCTTTTGCCGATACCGCCGGCGCTTTCCACGTCATACGCGGAACGATTCGCCGCAGCCGCACTCGTCCTTCGCGTTCGGATTGTTGAACTTGAAGCCCTCGTTCAGGCCTTCGCGGGCGAAGTCCAGCTCGGTGCCGTCGAGATACGGAAGACTCTTCGGATCGATGATGATCTTCACGCCCGCAGTCTCGAACACGGTGTCTTCAGGCGCGAGCTCGTCGACATATTCGAGCTTGTAGGCCAGACCCGAACAGCCCGTCGTGCGCACGCCCAGCCGCAGGCCGACGCCCTTGCCGCGCCGCGTCAGATACTTTTGCACGTGTTGCGCCGCTTTATCCGTCAACGTGATTGCCATAGTCTTCCGCTTCTCTTCGCGCTTCACTTCGTCGGGGCGCCGTGCGCGGCACCCTCGTCCACATTACGCTGCAGCCTGCTTGGCTTCAGCCGCCGACGCTTCCGGCGCGGCCGTGCCATGACGCTGCTTGTAATCGGCCACTGCGGCCTTGATCGCGTCTTCCGCGAGGATCGAGCAGTGGATCTTCACCGGCGGCAGCGCCAACTCCTCGGCGATCTGCGTGTTCTTGATCGTCAGCGCCTGATCCAGCGTCTTGCCCTTCACCCATTCGGTGACGAGCGAGCTCGATGCGATAGCGGAGCCGCAGCCGTAGGTCTTGAACTTCGCGTCTTCGATCACGCCGTCCGCGCCGACGCGGATCTGCAGCTTCATCACGTCGCCGCATGCGGGCGCGCCGACCATGCCGGTGCCGACGGTCTCGTCGTCTTTCGAGAACGAGCCGACGTTACGCGGGTTTTCGTAGTGGTCCAGAACCTTGTCGCTATAAGCCATGATTCAAACTCTCCTTTATTCGGTGTCGCGTGCGCCCTTCGGGTGCGCTCATGTTCCGCTCAGTGCGCGGCCCACTGGATGGTCGAAATGTCGATGCCGTCCTTGTGCATTTCCCAGAGCGGCGACAGATCGCGCAGTTTCGCGATCTTGCTCTTCAGCAGGTTGATCACATAGTCGACGTCCTGCTCGGTGGTGAAGCGGCCGACCGTGAAGCGGATCGAGCTGTGCGCCAGTTCGTCGTTACGGCCAAGCGCGCGCAGCACATACGACGGCTCGAGAGAAGCCGACGTGCACGCCGAACCCGACGACACCGCCACATCCTTCACCGCCATGATCAGCGACTCGCCTTCGACGAAATTGAAGCTGATATTGAGGTTGTGCGGCACACGGCGTTCCATGTCGCCGTTGACGTACACCTCTTCGATGTCCTGCAAGCCCTTCAGCAAGCGATCGCGCAGCATGCGGATGCGCTCGTTTTCGGTGGCCATTTCTTCACGCGCGATGCGGAACGCCTCGCCCATGCCGACGATCTGATGCGTCGCGAGCGTGCCCGAACGCATGCCGCGCTCGTGACCGCCGCCGTGCATCTGCGCTTCGATACGCACGCGCGGCTTGCGGCGCACGTACAGCGCGCCGATGCCCTTCGGGCCATACGTCTTGTGCGCCGAGAACGACATCAGGTCGACCTTCAGCTTTTGCAGATCGATTGTGATCTTGCCGGTGGCCTGCGCCGCATCGACGTGAAAAATGATGCCCTTCTCGCGCGTGATCTCGCCGATCGCCTCGATGTCCTGGATCACGCCGATCTCGTTGTTCACGCTCATCACGGAGACGAGAATCGTGTCCGGGCGGATCGCCGCCTTGAACTTTTCCAGATCGATGAGACCGTCATCCTTCACGTCGAGATACGTGACTTCGTAGCCTTCGCGCTCCAGCTCACGCGTGGTGTCGAGCACGGCCTTGTGCTCGGTCTTCACGGTGATGATGTGCTTGCCCTTGCTCTTGTAGAAGTGCGCCGCGCCCTTGATGGCGAGGTTGTCCGATTCCGTCGCACCCGAGGTCCAGATGATCTCGCGCGGATCGCAGTTGACGAGCGCCGCGACGTTCTCGCGCGCTTCCTCGACCGCACGCTCCGCATCCCAGCCGTACTGGTGGCTGCGCGAGGCCGGATTGCCGAACTGCTCGCGAAGATACGGGATCATCTTGTCCACCACGCGCGGATCGACGGGAGTCGTCGCGCTGTAGTCCATGTAAATGGGCAGGTGGGGAATATCGTTGTTCATCAGTCGCTCCGGGAAATCGGTCAAAGCTCTTTGGCTGGGACGCTTCTTGTTCGCGCGCACGGCTCGTGCCGGCGCGGCGTCGTGTGTCATCCGGCCAGGTTGAAAATGGAATTCGGACCCTTCGGCACGACCCGCGCGGCCTCTACGCCGGCCGAATCAGTGCGCCGGTCGCGCAGCACCGCCGATGAGCCTTCACGTGCGCGCTGCTGATCGACCAGATCCTTCAACGAGACGGAGTCGAGATACTCGACCATCTTCTGGTTGAGCGTCGCCCAGAGCTCGTGCGTCATGCAATGGCCGTCGTGCTGCTTGGTGCCTTCGCACGTGCCCTTGCCGCCGCATTGCGTGGCGTCGATCGGCTCGTCGACCGCGATGATGATGTCGGCCACCGTGACGTTCTCCGCGCGGCGCGCGAGGTTGTAGCCGCCGCCCGGTCCGCGGACCGATTCGACGATCTCATGCCGCCGCAGCTTGCCGAAGAGCTGTTCGAGGTAGGAAAGCGAGATGCGCTGGCGCTGACTGATGCCGGCCAGCGTCACCGGGCCCTGCTCCTGGCGCAACGCCAGGTCGATCATCGCCGTGACGGCGAAACGGCCTTTCGTGGTGAGTCTCATAATTGGGGGCTAACGCTAATACTCGATGATTTTCGTCAAGTATAAATATCCCACAGTTTTAGTCAAGTATCCGCGCCCGATAAGTAGCTTTTTAATTGAGTTTTTTCATGCCCGCAGGGACGGAATGCAGACACGCGATCAGGTGTTGCTCAGGCCGTCAGTTGCGCTCGCAGGGCCTTCAGCAAGCCTTCGCAGGCGTCCTCGCACTGATCGAGCACTTTTTCGAAGCCCTCATCGCCACCGAAATAGGGATCGACGACGACGCGGCCATCGTCGCGCGTGGCGAATTCCATCAGCAGACGAATCTTGTCGCGATGCTCCGGCGGGCAGACCGCCATCAGCGCGGTGGCGTTCGCGTCATCCATTACGATGAACAGATCGAAACGCGCGAAATCGGCGGCGGCGACCTGCCGTCCGCGAAGACTCGACAGATCGTAGCCGCGCTTTTTAGCCGCTTTCTGCGCGCGTTCGTCGGGCGGCTCGCCGATGTGCCAGTCGCCCGTTCCGGCGGAATCGATCAGGATACGATCGGCCAGCTTCGCGCGAGTGACGAGCTCGCGCATCACCGCTTCCGCGCTGGGCGAGCGGCAGATGTTGCCGAGACAAATGAAGCAGACCGCGATCGATTTCATCAGGCAGGAAGTGTCGTTATGCGCGGCGACAGGACGAGCGTCCAAAGCCGCCGCAATGCGTCCGGATTATACAAACTGACACACATTCCCGCCCGAACGCCCTTCACTCGCCGCGGTGAATGTCGTGCGTAACGAAACGCGATTCGCCGTTCGGCATATCGAGCCAGTCTCGATGCGCGAGCGTGCGGCGAATGTCAGTCAGGCCGCTTTCCCAGTGCTCGCGCATCGTCGAGAAGCCGAACTGGTAATCCTTGTAGTGGCCCTCGTATTCCTTGTGGCGATAGATCAGGTGAATGATGTTGTAGCGCTTCGAGCACGCGAGATCCGCCGCGAGCCGGCACCATTCGTCGCTCTTGCGAACGTCTTCGGGAACGAGGTCGAGCACGTGCTGCAAGACGTTCCGGTAGCGTTGCGCGCGCTGCATCTGGTCCGTGACGAGGCGCGTGCGGCTCGAAAACTGGACGTCCTTTATCCGCCCCATCACGTCGACGATGCTGTCAGGCACAGGCCCCCGCGCGCTCCACAGGTCGACCTGGAACGCGAGCGTGTCGCGGCGTGGCGTCGCCTGCGCGACTTCGTAGAGCGGCGTATTCGACATCAGACCGCCGTCCCAATAGAACTGACCGTCGATCTCGACCGCGGCGAAACCCGGCGGCAGCGCGCCCGACGCGATGAAATGCTCGGCGCGCAATTTCATATGCGTGTTGTCGAAATAGGCGAAGTTGCCCGTCGCGACATTCACCGCGCCGACGGACACCCGCGTCTCGCCGGAATTGATGCGATCGAAGTCGCACAAACGCTCGAGCGTCGCCTTGAGCGGCGTCGTATCGTAATAGCTCGCCGTTTGGGGTGAGCTCGACGAAATCGGCGATGGCGGCGGAAAGCGAGGGACGAAAAAGCCCTTCTGCCCTTCGACCAGCGCGCCGACTGCCTGCATCGCGGTGAACGCCTTGCGGATGTCGTCGGCGGAATCGAACAGCGCACGCTCGACGAACGCCGGCAGCGGAAAACCGAACGCGGGCTGGCAGATCGTCTCCCAGAATTCCAGCAGACGCGTCACGCGATGCTCCGGCGCATTACCCGCGATGATCGCCGTGTTGAGTGCGCCGATCGAGATGCCGGCGATCCAGTTCGGATGGATGTCCGCCTCGTGCAGCCCTTGATAGACGCCCGCCTGATAGGCGCCGAGCGCGCCGCCGCCCTGAAGCATCAGCGCGATCGTCTCGTAGGGCGGCACATGGATGCGTCCTTGCGCCCGTTCACTTTGCAGCGCTTCATTGTTGTCGAATTCAGCCATGCGTCCTCGCTTTCTTACTGCATGAACCAGCCGTGACTCACGACGAACGATTGCCCCGTCAGCGCGGCAGTCTCGAACGCGGACAGGAAGAGCACGGTCTGCGCGACATCCTCGACGGTCGTGAACACGCCGTCCACCGTACCGCCCAGCATGACGCGCTTGACGACTTCTTCCTCGCTGATCTTCAGTTCTTTCGCCTGCTCGGGAATCTGCTTGTCGACGAGCGGCGTGCGCACGAATCCCGGGCAGACGACGTGCGAGCGCACGTTGTGTTTCGCGCCTTCTTTCGCGAGCACGCGGGCGAGCCCGAGCAGACCATGCTTCGCGGTCACATAGGCCGATTTGAGCGGCGAGGCCTCGTGCGAATGCACCGAGCCCATGTAGATCACGACGCCGCCGCGATCGTCCTTATACATGTGCTTGAGCGCGGCTTTCGTGGTGAGGAACGCGCCGTCGACATGGATGGCCATCATCTTCTTCCAGTCGGCGTAGGCATAATTTTCGATGGGATTGACGATCTGGATGCCGGCGTTCGACACGAGAATATCCACCGAGCCGAACTCCGCGCCGACGCGATCGATGCCCTGATTCACCGCGTCTTCGTCGGTCACGTCCATCGCGATGCCGATGGCCTTGCCGCCCTTGCCGCGAATTTCCTCGGCAACCGCGTCCGCGCCCGCCTGATTCAGGTCGGCGATGGCGACCGCGGCGCCGGCATCCGCGAGCGTCAACGCGATCGCGCGGCCGATGCCGCTCGCCGCGCCAGTGACGACCGCGGTCTTGCCGTTCAGCTTACCGTTTGATGACATGCGAACCTCCTCTATCTGGTGGGACATCGGGTGAATAACAGCATTCATCGGCACGGCCATCAAGCTGGCCATTCGGCATAGGACACGTCTCGCCGGACATCGGAACGCCTAGGCCATTCGGCCGACTGTTCAAGATTGCCCGGAAGCGGCTATTGTGCATAAAGACACGGTGCGCCGCAGCAAGGGTTTGGCGCCGCGAAATCGCACGAATGGCGTCGGCTAAAATAGACACCCTTTCCTGCACGTTTTCATTCCAGCTTTTCACTGCCCTGCGCGGGCCTCTCCTCATGCTCAGTTATCGTCACGCCTTTCATGCGGGCAATCACGCCGATGTGCTGAAACACGCGATCGTCATTCAGATGCTTCGCCACCTCGGCCTGAAGGACAAATCGTATTGGTACATCGACACGCACGCCGGCGCCGGCGTCTACTCGCTCACGGAAGGTTTCGCGACGAAGAACGCGGAGTTCGAGACGGGCATCGGCAGGCTATGGGAGCGAGACGACCTGCCACCCCTGCTTGCCGACTATGTCGATGAAGTTAAGGCCCTGAACCCCGACGGCGATCTGCGGTTCTATCCCGGCTCACCGTATCTCGCCTGGCGTACGATGCGCGAGCAGGATCGCATGCGCCTTTTTGAACTGCACAGCACGGAAATCGACGTGCTGCGCCACAATTTTCGCGACGCCGGCCGCCGCGCGATGATCTACGACAGCGACGGCTTCGACGGCATCAAGGCGATCCTTCCGCCGCCGCCACGCCGGGCGCTCGTGCTGATCGACCCGTCGTATGAGGACAAGCGTGACTATGCGCGCACGCTCACGTGTGTCGAGGAAAGCCTCAAGCGTTTCGCGACGGGAACCTATGCGGTGTGGTATCCGATCGTCACGCGCATGGAATCGCAGCGCTTCGCGGATCAACTGAAAGCCATCCAGCCGGGCGACTGGCTGCACGCGGCGCTGATCGTGAAGAAACCACCGACGGACGGCTTCGGCCTGTTCGGCAGCGGGATGTTTGTCTTCAATCCGCCGTACACGATGCAGAAGGCGCTGAAGGCATCGCTGCCGTATCTCGTCGATGCGCTCGGCGAAGACGACACGGCGTCATTCAGGCTCGAGCATCAGGGATGAGGCGCGCGCGTACCTCGCGGGCGCCCCGGGGCTCCGGCCTGTGCGGGCACGACGGACTGCCCGCCGGGGTACTCCACATAAGGCGATACCACGATGGGCGGCTCCGCCTGCTGCTGCAGCCCGGGCAGCGTGGCCATCGGCACCATGCCGGGACCGCCGAGCGGTCCGCTCTGAAGAACGGTTCCGCTCACGCCGCTGTGAATGCCAGTTTCCGTATCGAGTACGAGCGGCTCGCCGCCCGGCTTGGCCAGCGCCAGTTGCGAACCGGACAAAGCCAGCGCGAGCGCGATGAAAACGCGCGCCGTTGGTGCAACGGAGTCGCGGCAGCGGGTATTCGTAGCGTCGTTGATGTGGCCTGGCATCTTGCGCTCTTTTATGTAGACGAAACCGCTTTACCTTACCCCGGTGGCAAGCTTTAGGCTAGGCGTTTCGGCTCAGAACGAGCGATGCAATCCGTCCTTTCTCAGGAGATACGATGAAATCAACAAGAATCGTGCTTGCCATCTTCACCGCCCTCTGTTGCGCAAGCGCGATCGCGCAGACCGCCACGCCTGCCAGCGACGCGATGCCCGGCATGAACATGGAACAGCACGCGCCAAAACCGACTGACGTCTCGTCCACCGCAGCATTCCAGGCAGCCGATCAGAAGATGATGTCAGGCATGTCCGGCGTCGAATACACGGGTGACGCCGACCGGGATTTCGTCGCGCACATGATTCCGCATCATCAGGGCGCGGTGGAAATGGCAAAAGTCGAGCTGAAGTACGGCAAGGACGCGAAGCTGCGCAAGTTGGCGAAGGATGTCATCGCCGCGCAGAACAAGGAAATCGCGTTTATGAAGCAATGGTTGGAGCAGCATCCACCCAAGCACTGACATGTGAACTCGCGTTGCACGAGCGTGTGAAACAGAAGAACAAAAGCCCCGCACTGCGGGGCTTTTCAACTTTCACGTCTGGCGCGCTCGGCGCCTGGAACGAACCGCTTACGCGTTATAGCCGTTGGTTTCGAGGGAACGGATGCGCTGTTCGAGCTGGACGATATCCGTCGACTGCGCGAGATACGCTTCGCGACGGCGTTGCTCTGCGACTTCAAACCAGATGCTCAGTTTTTCGATGATGAATGCAAACATGTTGTGCTCCAAGGTCTTCAAAAGATCCCTGGCGCTTCGGGTCAGGGATTACCCGTTAGGGAATACCCGGATTATAGAGGAGAAGATTCGCGATGAGGTAGTGAAATGCCTGAATAGTGTGCATTCGTTTTCGGAATGGTGCAGGCAGATTACTTGCTTTAAGTCGCTGTTTTTTCGGACTATTAGCCGCTTTTTGTGCTGGTGGCGTCTTCGCATGCACCAATTTCGGGCATCACTGCGCAAGCTTATCCAAGATTGGGCAATCCGGCCGAGCATCGCCGTGACAGTGCTTCGCCAGATGCGACAGCGTGTCGCGCATTTCCGTCAACTCGGCAATGCGCCGGTCCAGTTCCGCGACATGCTCCAGCGCGATCGACTTGACCTCGGCGCTCGCCCTCGACCGATCCTGCCAAAGCGCCAGCAACTTGCGGATATCCTCGACGAGAAAGCCGAGCCGGCGCGCCTGCCGCACGAAGCGCAGCGCGTGCACTTCCTGATCGCCATAAACGCGATATCCCGACGACGTCCGGCCGACCGGATTGAGCAATCCAACGCTCTCGTAGTAGCGGATCATCTTCGCCGTGACGCCCGAGGCGCGAGCCGCTTCACCGATGTTCATATCCTGCTCCAAAAAATGTCAGATCGACTCTACACCTTCCCATGATGGCAAGGTATACGATGTCGTTGATCGAAGTCTTCAAGAGGAAATTCCAATGACCGAATTCGAGGTTCAGGGCATGAGTTGCCAGCACTGCGTCGCGGCCGTGACGCGCGCGATCCAGGAAATCGATACGCAGGCGCAGGTTCGCGTCGATCTGGAGCGAGGCAGGGTCGCCGTCGAATCGGCGCAATCGAACGATGCGCTGAAGGAAGCCATCGACGAGGCCGGTTATACGGTGGTCGGCGTCGCGTCGGCATGAAATCAAGCGAGCGTTTTACCGTTGCGCTCATCGGTGCGTCGGGACTTCTGGGGCGCGCCATCGCCGGCGAACTGGCGAGCGCGCGCAACGCGAAGGACTGGCGCATCGTGCACACGGCGCGCAGCCGGGTCGACAACCGGAGCGTCAAGCTCGATCTGCTGGACTACGACGCGGTGCGCGCCTTTCTTCGCGACTTCGCACCCGATGCGATCGTCGTCACGGCGGCGGAGCGGCGTCCGGATATCTGCGAGAAGGATCCGGCGCGCGCGCGCGCGTTGAACGTCGATGCATTGCGCGTGATCGCGGCCGAAGCGCGTTCGCTCGGCGCGTGGGTGCTGTCGATCTCGACCGACTACGTGTTCGATGGCGCCGCCCCGCCCTATTTCCCCGACGCCACGCCCGCGCCGCTCAACGCGTACGGCCGAAGCAAGCTGGACGGCGAGCGCGCCCTGCTCGCGAGCGACCCCGCATCCTGCGTGTTGCGCCTGCCGTTGCTTTACGGGCCGTTCACCGACTGGAGCGAATCGGCGGTGACGAGTCTCACGCCCGCGATCGTCGAGTCCGCCAACCCGGCGAACCCGCCCGCTTCGATGGACGCCTGGGCGACGCGCTATCCGACTTTCACGCCCGATGTCGCCGTGGTGGTCCGCGGCATGCTCGAACAACATGCCAAAGGCGCGACGATTTCGGGCATCACGCAATGGTCCGGCGACGAACCGATGACGAAATTCGATATCGCCGAACGGATCGCGCGCGTGCTGAAAGTGGACGCGAAGCTCGTTGCGCAGCACACGCCGACAGACGCCACGCCGCGCCCGCGCGACTGTCATCTCGATTCCGGGCGGCTGGAAGCGCTTGGCATCGGCCGGCGCACGCCGTTCGACATCGCGATCACCGGGCTGCTCGCGAACTATCCGAACGTGCCGGATCAGTGAAAATCGCGGCTCGGCGCGGCGAGTCGGCCGAGCAGCGCGCTATGGTCTTCGAGCCGCTGCGCCACCAGATGGCGCACTTCGCCTTCCATTTGCCAGACGCCATGCACGCCGAGCAGCGACGCCCCTAGCAGCACCTTGCGCTGTTTCTCGACGAGTCCGGGCCAGACGATCACATTGATCGCGCCGGTTTCGTCTTCGATCGAGACGAAGATCGTGCCGTTCGCCGTGCCTGGCCGTTGCCGCACCGTCACGATGCCGCATGCCCGCACGAAGCGTCCGTTTTTGTGGTGAGCGAGTTCCTCGGCGGTCTTGAAGCGCATGCGCGCAAGTTTTGAGCGCAACAGCGCGAGCGGATGACGATTGAGCGTGAGCCCGAGACTCGCGTAGTCATCGACGATTTCGCGGCCTTCCGATGCTTCCGGCAGCAGGAGCGGCGCTTCGCTCGTCGGCGCATCGCGCAGCAATTCCGGCGCGCGCTGCTGTGCCGTGACCGCCCACCATGCCTGACGCCGATGCCCCGCAATGCTCGCGAGCGCATTGCCCGCCGCAAGCGCTTCGAGATCGCGGCGCGACAAGGCGGCGCGTCGCGTGAGATCGTCGACATCGGTGAATGGCGCTTGCGCGCGCGCGGTCATGATCCGCTCGGCGGCGGCTTGCTGCAGACCCTTGATGAGACTCATGCCGATGCGCACGCCCGGCCCGCTCGCGCCGTATCGACGTCCGTCCAGCACGATGCGCTTTTTGAGTCTGCGGGCCGCGCGCCGCACGGTCTTCCGAAACACGTGATCCGGCAGCGGCACACCATAGAACTGTTGACGCCGCCGCTCCTTGCCGTCATCGAACGCGATGCGCTCGCCGTTGCCCGCGCGCGCTTCCAGCACCGATTCCCAGTCGCTCAGGGAAACATCGGGCGCGAACACCGCCACACCGTGACGCCGCGCGTCCTGCACGAGTTGCGACGGCGAATAGAAACCGAGGGGCTGGCTGTTCAGGAGGCCAGCCAGAAACGCCGCGGGTTCGTAACGCTTGATCCATGCGCTGAAATAGACGAGCAGCGCGAAGCTCGCCGAATGACTCTCCGGAAAGCCGTATTCGCCGAATCCCTCGATCTGCTTGCACACGCGCGCGGCGAAATCGTGCTCATAACCGCGCGCGAGCATCTTCTTCATGAGATCGGCCTGATAAGCCTCCAGATAGCTGCCGCGACGCCAGGCGGCCATCGCGCGGCGCAACTGATCGGCCTGCTCCGCCGTGTAGCCCGCCGCGACCATCGCGAGCTTCATCACCTGCTCCTGAAAGATCGGCACGCCGAGCGTGCGGCCGAGCACCGGCCGCAACTCCTCTTTCGGATATTCCTCGTCTTCCAGACCCTGCTTGCGACGCAGATACGGATGCACCATGCCGCCCTGAATGGGGCCGGGCCGCACGATCGCCACTTCGATCACGAGGTCGTAATACTTTTTCGGCCGCAAGCGCGGCAGCATGCTCTGCTGCGCACGCGATTCGATCTGAAACACGCCAATGGTGTCCGCGCGGCAGCACATCTCATAGACCGCTGCATCCTCGCGGCGAATGTGCTGGATGCTGAAGCCCGGCACGCCGCGCCGCAGCGCGACGAATTCGAGCGCGCGCCGGATCGCCGAGAGCATGCCGAGCGCGAGTACATCCACCTTCAGAAGCTTCAGCTGATCGATGTCGTCCTTGTCCCACTGGATCACGCAGCGGTCTTTCATCGCGGCGTTTTCGATCGGCACGAGCCTGGATAAGCGCTCCCGCGCAATGACGAAACCGCCGACGTGCTGCGACAGATGCCGCGGAAAGCCGCGCAACTCGCGCGTCAGGCGAATGAGATGCTTCGTGACGTGCGAATCGTCGCTGAAGCCCGCTTCCCTGAGATAGCCCGCCACCGCCGACGGCCCGTCCCACCACTGCTGCGACTTGCCGATACGCTCGATCAGCGACGCATCCAGCCCGAGCGCACGGCCGACATCCTTCAGCGGGCTGCGCGTGTGATACGTGATGACCGAGGCCGCCAGCGACGCGCGATGCCGCCCGTACTTCCGATAGATGTACTGGATGACCTCTTCGCGCCGCTGATGTTCGAAATCGACGTCGATATCGGGCGGTTCGTTGCGCGCCTGCGAAATGAAGCGCTCGATCAGCAAGTCCATTCGAACCGGATCGAGCTCGGTGATGAAAAGGCAATAGCAGATGATCGAATTCGCCGCCGAGCCGCGGCCCTGACACAAAATCCCTTGACTGCGCGCAAACGCGACAATGTCGTAGACCGTCAGAAAGTACTTCTCGTATTCCAGATTTGCGACGAGCGCCAGCTCCTTTTCGATGAGACCAATGGTCTCGGCATCCATGCCGTTCGGCCAGCGCTTGAGCGCGCCCGCGATCACCTGTTTGCGCAAGTAGCTCGCGGGCGTTTCGCCGGGCGGCACCAGTTCCTCGGGATATTCGTACTTGAGCTCGTCGAGTTTGAAGGTGCAACGAGCGGCCACCTTCAGCGTTTCCCTGATCGCCTCTTTCGGATACAGCGCGCCGATACGCAGCCGCGTGCGCAGATGCCGTTCCGCGTTCGCTTCGAGCGCATAGCCGCATTCGGCGAGCGGCCGGTTCAGGCGAATCGCGGTCAGCGTGTCCTGCAAAGGCTTGCGCGAACGCGCGTGCATCAGCGCGCCGCTTGCCGCGACGAGCGGCAATCCGCTCGCTTCGGCGATCACGCGCGATGAAGCGAGACGTTCGTCGTCGCTGCCGTCCTGCCATAGCTCCAACGCAAGCCACGCGCGGCCCGCGGCGAAACCGGCCAGCCAGTGCGCGCGATCGAGCGTGTCGGCGAGCGTTGCGGAGCGCTGCGGCACGAGGATCAGCAGGCAATCGGGCAAGTGCTTCAGATGCGCGATATCGCCGCGCAGGTCTGCGGTATCCGATGAAGCGGCGGGATCGGTGAAATCTTCCGGACCGATCTTGTACGTGCCCTTGGGCGAACGCGAGCGCGCAAGCGAAATCAGCTCCGACAAATTGCCGTAGCCCGCGCGATTCATCGCTAGCGCGACGAGCGTGCAGAACGGCTCGCCGTTAGCATCGGTGAGATGCAATTCGCTGCCGACGATCAGCTTCAGATTCTGCTTCTTCGGCGGCGGCTCGCCGGCCTCCCGCGCCGCTTCGGCTGCGGCTTGCGCCTTCGCTTCGATGTCCTTGATCGCGGCATGCGCGCGCACGACACCCGCGAGCGAGCATTCGTCCGTGATCGCGAGCGCGGTATAGCCATGCTCTAGCGCGGCCGCAGCCAGTTCCTGCGCATGCGACGCGCCGCGCAGAAACGAGAAGTTGCTCAGGCAATGCAGCTCGGCATAGCCGGGCAACAGCGCCGACGCCGACATCGAGCCGGGAAAGGCATTGTCTTCATCCAGTCCGATCATGTCGCTCAAATCATCCATCGCGCATCACCCGAAAAAACCGTGGAGGAACCAGTAACCGCTGAGACGTTCGCGATAGAGCCAGAACATGCGGCCGCGATCGTCGGCTGCGACGTAGTAATCGCGCTGGACACCGTTGCCGTCCCACCATCCCGCCTCGATGCGCTCGGTGCGGCTGATCAGCTTCAACGGACGACGATAGAACGGCCGCTCGTTGCGCAGCATGAGCTTTTGCGGTGTTTCGAGGATCCAGGCCGGACGCGGTTGCTGAGGCACCGCGAGATCGGGAAGCTCGAGTCGTTCGCCGGGTTCGGCTTGCGCTTCCTGTTCTTGTTCCGGCTCTTGTTCGCGCTCAGGCTGTGCTTCGACGGTTTTCGGCGTCTTTTTGCCGCGTTTGGGCTTCGTTTCACGCGCAGGCTTGCAGGCTTCGACCGTCATCGCTGCTTCGGGCCTGTGATCGTCCCGCGCGACCAGTTGCACGACATTCTCCGCGCCGAGCCGCGCGCTCAGACGTTCGAGCAGTTGCGCCATCGAGTCGCTGTCGGCACCGGGCATCGGAAACAGGGTGTCGGGCGGCGGCGCATGCTCGCTGATCTTGTCGGCGAGAAGCTTCATTTCGATCACGGGAGCGACGAGCGTCGTCTGATTCAGCTTCTCGCGCAGCAGCCAGAGAATGTGCTCGGCTTCGCGCGTCGGCACGGCCCACGCGACTTTGAATGTCGACGTTTTCGGCGCGTGGCGGGCAGCCAGTTCGTGCTCGAGCAGCAGCGAAAATTCACTGACCGCCGCATGATGCGCGGCGAGCCAGCCGGCGAGTTGCAGCACGAGCCGACGAGCGGCGAACAGCAGCGCGTCGGCGCTTTCCACGCGCGCCTGCAATTCGAGCCGCGCTTCGAACGACGCCGGCGCGCAGAACGCCTCGCGCGGATCGGGTGCCTGCCCGTACGCTTGCGCGAGCCATTGCAGGACGCCTTGCCCGAACCGTCGCGCAACGCCCTTGCGCGGCAAACGGCGCAAATCGGCGAGCGTCGCGCAACCGATCTGCTCAAACACGTTGCCGTGCGAATGCGCCGACGGGACGAGCGATACGGGCAGCGCATCGAGCGTGTGTACGAGAGTCGTCTCTTTCACGATACGCACGCGACGCGCAACACGGCGCGTACGTGCGTGCGCCAGCAGCCACGCACCCCACGCCGTCGGCGCGCAACCCATGCGCGATGTGAAACCACATCCTTTCACCGTCGATGTCACCTTGGACAGCAACGCGCGCAGTCCCCCGAAGAGCCGCATGCTCGCGCCGACTTCGAGCAGCACGGTATTTGCATGAGCGAGCACGACCTTGGGTGTGAACGCGAGCAGCGCCAGCGCAACGGCTTCGAGTGCGTTTTGCTCTTCGCGAATGTCGACGGCGAGCAGCGTCAACTGCGGCGCCAGCGCGAACGCATGCGCGCGCGTGCTGCCAGGCCGCACGCCAAGCCGAAACGCGACGAGATCGGGCATCAGGATGCGAGCGTGATCGGCGAGCGCGAAGCATGGCTGATCAATGTCGTCATTCGCCGTCGAGTTCGCTCCAGGCGATGTCGGGTTCGCCGGCGCTGAGGGCATCGAAGGCGGCCTGACGGCTTCGAGCGATAAAAGCGGCAATGTCACCGCTATCCACAACATGTTTGACCTCTCGTGCTTTCCTGCCGACGTGCGCGCGGCGAATGTGTTCGGGCAGCGCGGGCAACTGCAGCGGCAAGTTCAACCGCAGCGGCTTTTCCAATAAAGGACCACGCCGCTTGATGATGTCGATTTCGAGCATGACGGCCTGCATCCATTCGCGGCGATTCATTGTCTGCGCGTTAGTGGGAAGTATTGGCTTGCAGACCATGCGCAATGGCGCGGCGGATGATTGCTTCGCCGCCTTGAGCGGGCGAAAGAGAAACGCCAGCGACTGCGCTTCCTGAGCCGCTACTTGCAGCCTTCGCACGGATTCGGGACGCGCTTGCGGCAGCCAGATCAACACGGCGCCGATCCCGTCCTGCTTCAATGATTGCTCCGCAGCCCAGAGCACCTGATCCTCGGGCGCCTTGACCCAGACCAGTTTTTCCACTGCGATGTTCATTGCCCGAAACGCAGCCAGATTGGGCTTCCACGGCGGTGCGATGAAGATGACCGAGCGGCCTTTGCTTGCCGTCAGTGTCCGAAGCATGCGAGCGAGTAGCCTGATTTCGCCTACGCCGCTCTCCTCGATCAGCAGTTCGGTAACTGAGCCGGGCATCCAGCCTGCGCCGGGCAAGGCGAGATCGAGCATCCGATAGCCGCTCGAGATGATGTTCGAGTCAGGATCATTGATCGGACTGCCCTGCCAAACCTGACGTTGCAGATGCGATGTCAGCCCGATATCGAGCAGTGAAAGTGCAGCACCCATGAGTTTTCCCCGTCCAGCGCAAATGCAAGGGCCTGCTCAGGGCTTGAGCATCCAACGGCCTATGGTTTTTTTACTGTATATTTATACAGTGTTTTGGCGCAACAGGGTAAACAGGCGGGCCAAGATATGTTGGCCGAAGACGCGCGGGGAGAGCTGAAAAATGGATGATGAAGGAGCGCGCTGGGCGTTTGTGCAAACCGCGCGCCCCAACGCAAAAACCCCACCTTTGCGGGGTGGGGTTTAGGCGTTAGGGCATGAGGAGCCTGACGATTACCTACTTTCACACGGGTATCCGCACTATCATCGGCGTGGAGTCGTTT
>NZ_FCOF02000152.1 GCF_001544755.2 Caballeronia catudaia
ACCCGCCGACTACCCCGCCACTCACGGTGAATAGCAGGAATGAGATGGCCGTCGCGTACCGCATCGCGAAGGATGCGCGTTACGCTGTCTCCATCTACCGGCGCAGACAATCCCGAAATGCGAAGGTGCTCGCTGATAGATGCCGCATACGCCCGAAATCGCTACAGGCGCGCGCAGCGTGGCGGTTGATGGAAACTCGGAACAACCGGTCGAAGTCTTGCCGGTCTTGCTCGATCTGTTCTTCGCGCTCCGTGCGTGCTTTCTGACGCTCCTCGTAAGAGAGCTTCCAGCCGCGATCAACGTCCTGCATGTCGCGGATCGGAACAAGCGAACATTGCCAGTCGCTCGTAAGCGGTACATACAGCGCGTTGTATGAATGTCCCCATTCGGGAAACGACATGGCACCTCCACCGTTAAGCAGGAGTGCAAATCGTAACCCGGCCTGCATGTGGGTTCTGATGCACGTCTCAATAACACGGAAAGCGCGGCGAGGTCACTCGCCAAGAACGTGCTTCGCCCATGCTTCCTTCAGCGGGCGGCGCTGCTCAAGCAAGTCGGTTCGGTGATAGGCCGCTTCGACCTTGTTCGCCACGGTATGCGCGAGCGCGCGCTCTG
>NZ_FCOF02000126.1 GCF_001544755.2 Caballeronia catudaia
TAGCGCTCGTCGAAACTCACGACGACGCGCTCGCTCAGCGGATGACACTGGCACGTCAGCACAAAACCGTCATCGATCTCGTGTTGTTCGAGCGTGTAGTTCTTCTCCATCTTTACTTCGCCTTCGAGCACTTTCGCGCGGCACGTGCAGCACACGCCGCCCTTGCACGCATACGGCAACGCAAGCCCCGCTTTGAGCCCGACATCGAGCACGCTCACGCCTTCATACGGCAGCCGCAGCTTGCGCTTCTTGCCATCGATGATCAGCTCCAGATCCGCCGCCGGCGTGTTCTCCGTGATCTCGACCGGCGGCGCGCCCGCTTGCGGCAACGGCGCACCGAAACGCTCCACATGAATCTGCTTCGGCGCCACGCCCGAGTCCTTCAGGGCGGCCTCGGCTGCGTCCATCATCGGGCCGGGGCCGCAGATGAACGCTTCATCGATGGCTTCGGGCGACAGCACGGTCTCCAGAAACGCCTTGCACTTCTGCTGATCCAGCACGCCGTTGAACAACTCCACGTCCTGCAGATCATCGGATAGCACGTGATACAGCGAGAACCGGTCCATATACCGGTTCTTCAGATCCTCGAGTTCCTCGGCGAACATGATCGCGTCGACGCTGCGATTGCCGTACACCAGCGTGAAGCGGCTCGTCGGCTCGATATCGAGCGTCGTCTTGATGATCGCCAGCACCGGCGTGATGCCCGAGCCGCCGGAGAACGCCACGTAATGCTTCGCGTGGTCCGCGTTCAGGTGCGTGAAGAAGCGTCCATCGGGCGTCATCACGTCGATCTCATGGCCGGGCTTCAGGGTATCGAACGCGAAGTTCGAGAAGCGCCCGCCGCGCACGCGCTTGATGCCGATGCGCAATTCGCCGTCGCGATCGTAGTCGGTCACGCCCACGCAGATCGAATACGAGCGGCGCGTTTCCTCGCCGTCCAGATGCGTCTTGAGCGTCACGAACTGGCCTTGCGTGAAACGAAACGCGTCGCGCAAGGCGGGCGGCACGTCGAACGAAACGGTGACGGCGTCGGCGGTTTCGGGACGAACGTCGCGGATACGCAGCGGATGGAATTGCGGAGTCGCCATGATGTCGATGAGGTGAAGTCGGTTCAGTACGGCTTGAAGTAATCGAACGGCTCGCGGCAATCGATGCAGCGATACAGCGCCTTGCACGCCGTCGAGCCGAATTGCGCGAGCTTCTCGGTGTGCGTCGAGCCGCAACGCGGACATGCAATCACTTCTTTCTTGTAGGGCACGAAACGGATCGGCTTCTCGGTAGTGCTGCCGCACGTGCCCGACGGCGGCGCGATGCCATAGCGGCGCAGCTTCTCGCGCGCTTCGTCCGTGATCCAGTCGGTGGTCCAGGCAGGCGCCAGCACCGTCTCGATGCGATGCGCGCCGAGCGCGGCGTGATCGATCGCCTGCGCGATGTCCTCCGCGATCTGCGACATCGCCGGACAGCCCGAGTAGGTCGGCGTGATCACCACTTCGAGCACGCCATCGTCGCCGTGACGCACGTCGCGCAGAATGCCCAGCTCGCGAATCGAGACCACCGGAATCTCCGGATCGGGCACCGCTTCGAGCACGCTCCACGCGCGTGCGATCGTCGTGTTGGCGTTGGCGTTGGCGTTGGCGTTGACG
>NZ_FCOF02000023.1 GCF_001544755.2 Caballeronia catudaia
GGTGCGAACGCCGCCCACGACGCCGTGAAGATCGCGCACGACTTGCCGGACTTGCGCGTCGGGCTGCATATCGTGCTGACCGATGGCGCCGCGTCGCTGCCGCGCTGGTCGATACCCGATCTCGTCGACGCGCGCGGCAATTTCGAAGGCTCGATGTTCTCGAACGGCATGCGCTTCTATTTTCTGCAACGCGTGCGGCGGCAACTCGCCGTCGAGATCCACGCGCAGTTCAGAGCGTTTGCCGCGACCGGCCTCGAACTCGATCACGTCAACGTGCACAAGCATTTTCATCTGCATCCGACTGTGCTTGCCCTGATCCTCGAAATCGGTCCGCAGTTCGGCATGCGCGCGATACGGCTGCCGCGCGAGATGCACGGCTCGTTCTTCCTCGCGCCGTGGGTCGCATTGATGAAGCGGCGGCTCGATCGCGCGGGCATCGCGTACAACGACCGCGTCGCGGGCATCTCGGCGACGGGACGCATGGACGAAACCGCGCTGCTCGCGCTGCTGGCCGACGCGCCGGAAGGCGTGCTCGAAATCTACAGCCATCCCGCGACGGAAGGCGCCGGGCCTTTGACGCCGTCCATGCGCGGCTATCGGCACGCCGACGAGCTCGCCGCATTGTGCTCACCGCGCGTCGCGCGCGCCATCGAAGCGACGGGCGCGATGCACGGCGGCTTCGCGGATATCTTCGGGCACGCGCGCACGCCGGAGCCGGTCACGTGAGCGCTTCCCTCGGACGCATCGCGTGGCTGCGCTGGCCCGCGGCTATCGCGCTGCTGGTTGCGCTCGCGCTGCACGAGGGCATCGCGGACGCGTTCGCGCTCATCGCGCGCACCGGTCCGGTGCTCCTGTGGCTGGTGCCGCTGCACGCGCTTCCGCTGCTGCTCGATGCGCGCGCATGGCAGCTTCTTCTCGATGAACGCATCGGCCTGTCCGCGCTATGGTGGATCGCTGTCGTGCGCGAAGCGGTCGGGCGGCTGCTGCCCGTGCTCGGCATCGGCGGCGAAGTGGCAGGCATTCGGCTCGCCACGCGCTATCTGCCGGACGTGAGCCGCGTGAGCGCATCGGTGATCGTCGAACTGCTCGTGACGATCGCCGTGCAATATCTGCTCGCCATGCTCGGCCTCGTGCTGCTGCGCTTTCATGCGAACGATGCGCATGACATCGGCAACGTGATTGCCGTGGCCCTGTTCGCGTCGCTTCCGGTTTGCGTCGCCGCGTTCGTCGTCGCGCACAAGGGCGCACCGTTCCATCGTCTCGAGACGCTCGCGCGGCGCTGGCTCGATCCCGCGCACACGCTCGCCGCACGGCTCGACGGCAAGCAGCTCGATCGCGATATCCGCGCGTCGTTGCAGCGCATGCCGCTGCTCGCAAGAGCCCTGACGTGGCAGTTCGCCGGTTATGTGCTCGGCGCGGCCGAGGTTTTCGCGGCGCTCGACATGCTCGGTCATCCGGTGTCGATCGCCGGCGCCGTCGCCATCGAAGCGCTGACGCAGGCCGTGCGCAACGCGGTATTCATCGCGCCCGCCGGCCTCGGCGTGCAGGAAGCGACGATCGTCGCGATCGCCTCGGCATTCGGCATCGACCGGCAGGCGGCGCTCTCGTTCGCCTTGTTGCGGCGCGCGCGCGAATTCGTGTGGGGCGGCATCGCGCTCGCGCTGCTACGCATGATGGATGCGAAACGCGAGGGCGGATTGGTGCGCGATCGCGGCTAAGGGTGAGGGTTTTCGGGAGCATCGTTTTCCTTGCGAAAGTTGCAGCCCGCAACTAATATCGATCGATGTAGTTGCGTGTCGCAACCAAGGGAAACTTCATGGACTTCATCGATCCGCCCGTTCAATCCCGCGACGAGACCATCCTCGAACTACGCGAGTTTTCCCGCAAGCTCGTGCGCGAGCTGGGCTTCATGCGCAACACACTCGCGGATAGCGGTCTGGCGCCTTCGGCAGTGCATGCGATCATCGAGATCGGCGCGGCGCCCGGCATTCAGGCGCGCGATATCGCCGCCACTCTGCGGCTCGACAAGTCGAACGCGAGCCGCCAGATCGCGCGGCTGGAAGCGGCGGGCCTCATCACGCGCGAGACATCGAGTGAGGATGCGCGCTCGTCCGAGCTCTACCTCACATCGGCGGGTCAGAAGTTGCGCAGAAAGATCGACAAGTTCGCGACCGATCAGGTCTCCGACGCGCTGCGGCGCATGGTTCCCGAAGATCAGCAAACGCTCGTGCGCTCGCTCGCGCTGTACGCGGATGCGCTCGCGCACGGCCACGATCACGCGCACGAGAAGTCACGCGCCGCGCAGGCCGGGAGCGCGCGCATCGTCGAAGCTTATCGGCCGGGATGCATCGGCGATATCGCGAGTCTGCACGCGCGTTTCTATGCGCATCACGCGGGCTTTGGCGTGTTCTTCGAACGCAAGGTCGCGACCGAACTGGCCGCATTCGCCGAAGGCTTGCCGGCACAAGGCAAGGCGTTATGGCTCGTGTTGGAGGGCGAGCGCACGCTCGGCTCGCTCGCGATAGATGGCGACATGGCGACGCGCGTCGCGCATCTGCGCTGGTTCATCATCGACGATGCATTGCGCGGCAGCGGCATGGGCAAGCAATTGATGGCGCGCGCGATGGACTTCGTCGACGCGCATTACGACGAGACCTGCCTCTGGACCTTCAAGAGCCTCGACGCCGCGCGTCACTTGTACGAATCGTTCGGCTTCGCATTGACCGATGAAGCCGAAGGCAGGCAATGGGGCAAGCCGGTGACCGAGCAGCGCTTCACGCGCCGCCCGGTCCGATGAATCATCGGCGCAATACGCGCGATGTGGGTCCGAGATGTTGCGCGAAACGCCGCGCGCATTCGATGCCGAACTGCGTCGGACGCGCGCCGCGATCGTGCGCGACATCGAAGCCCATGCGCCACGCCGCGATGCGCTTGCCGTAACAGGTGAGCGTTTCCAGCGACTGCATCACGAAGACGATCTCCGGCAACACGTCCGCATATAGCGATTGGGCGTCGTGCTCGTGTCCTTCGGCGAAGGCGTCATGAATGGCAACCTGACGATCGAACGCGTCCGGCGCGACAATCAGGCCATCGCAGCCCGCGCGCAAGTTGTCGAGCAGTTCCTGACCGCCGCGTCCGTTGAACACCGCAAGCGTCTGTTCGAGCGCGCGCAGGCGTTCGATGGTCGCGCCTATCGTCACGGCCGGCCCTTCGCCCTTCAGCAGGCGGAAGTTGGGCCGCTCGGCGGCGAGCGCGGCGATCGATTCCACCGACAAGCCCACGCCGAGATATTCCGGTGCGTTCTGTATGCCCGCGTTCGCGCCGGTTCGTTCGAGCACCGCGGCGAAGAAGTCGTAGTAGAACGCCTCGGGCTCGCCGCGCTTCGACGGCGGCTGAAGAATCAGCCACGACGCGCCGCGTTCCAGCGCATAGTCGGCGAGCTCGACTTGAGCATCGACGCTGTCGCCTGTGATGGTGACGGCGAGCGGCACTCGGTTTGCGATATGCGCGGCGCAATCGTCGATCATCGTGCGCTTTTCTTCTTCCGACAAGCGATTCACTTCCGTCGCAAGCCCGAGCGTGACGATGGCGGGCGCGCCCGCCGCGATGGTCGCGTCGATCTGCCTGCGCGTGGCGTCGCGGTCGATACGGTTCAGCGCGTCGAAGAAAGCGTAGAGAACCGGCCACATGCCCGGCGGCGTCTGATGATGGTTCGTCATGAATCGCCTCCGGATCAATGCGAGTCGCGCGGCACCGGCGCGCCGCTCGATCCGACGAGGAAGTCCAGGTCCGCGCCCTGATCCGCCTGCAACACGTGCTCGACATACAGGCGGTAGTAGCCACGCTTCGGCAACGCCGGCGCCTGCCACGCGGCGCGGCGTCGTTCGAGTTCCTCGTCCGATACGTCGAGATGCAGGCGCCGCGCCTCGACATCGAGCTCGATCATGTCGCCCGTCCGCACGAGCGCGAGCGGACCGCCCGCCGCCGCTTCCGGAGACACATGCAGCACGACCGCGCCGTACGCCGTGCCGCTCATGCGGCCATCGGAAATGCGGACCATGTCCGTGATGCCCTTTTGAAGCACTTTCTTCGGCAGCGGCATGTTGCCGACTTCGGCGAAACCCGGATAGCCTTTCGGCCCGGCGCCTTTCAACACCATGATGCAGTGCTCGTCGATATCGAGCGAATCGTCGTCGACCTTCGCATGCAATTCCTCGACGTTCTCGAAGACGACCGCGCGCCCGCGATGCTTCAATAGCGACGCCGTCGCCGCCGATGGCTTGATCACCGCACCGTTCGGCGCGAGATTGCCCTTCAGCACCGCGATGCCCGCATGCGGCTTGAACGGCTTCGCGAACGTGGTGATGACCTTCTCGTCGTAGTTCTGCGCTTCACTCACGTTGTCCCAGATCGTGCGGCCGTTCACCGTGAGCGCATCGCGATGCAAAAGCCCTTGCTCGCCAAGCTGGCGCAATACCGCGGGCAAGCCGCCCGCGTAGTAGAAGTCTTCCATCAGGTATTCGCCGGATGGCTGGAGGTTCACGAGGCACGGCACGTTGCTGCCGATCTCCCAGTCTTCGAGCTTCAGTTCCACGCCGATGCGCTTCGCGAGCGCGATCAGATGCACGACCGCATTCGTCGATCCACCGATGGCCGCATTCGTGCGAATCGCGTTCTCGAAGGCTTCGCGCGTGAGGATCTTGTCCATCGTGAGGTCTTCCTTGACCATATCGACGATGCGCCGTCCCGCCATATGCGCAAGCACCTGACGGCGCGCATCGACGGCGGGAATCGCGGCGTTGTGCGGCATGCCCATGCCGAGCGATTCGACCATCGAGGCCATCGTGGAGGCGGTGCCCATCGTCATGCAATGGCCGCGCGAACGGTTCATGCACGACTCGGCTTCGACGAATTCTTCCTGCGTCATCGTGCCCGCGCGCACTTCCTCCGACATCTGCCACACGCCCGTGCCCGAGCCAATGGTGCCGCCGCGAAAGCGCCCGTTCAACATCGCTCCGCCCGATACGGCGAGCGCGGGCAGATTGCACGACGCCGCGCCCATCAGCAATGCGGGCGTGGTCTTGTCGCAGCCGACGAGAAGAATGGCGCCATCGATAGGATTGCCGCGTATCGACTCTTCTACATCCATCGACGCGAGATTGCGAAACAACATCGCCGTGGGCCGCAGATTCGATTCGCCGAGCGACATCACCGGGAATTCGAGCGGCAGGCCGCCCGCCTCGCGCACGCCGCGCTTCACGTATTCCGCGAGTTCGCGAAAATGCGCGTTGCACGGCGTGAGTTCCGACCATGTGTTGCAGATGCCGATGACCGGACGGCCATCGAAATTATCGTGAGGAATGCCCTGGTTTTTCATCCACGAGCGGTGAATGAAGGCATCCTTGTCTTTACCGCCGAACCAGCTTTGCGAACGGAGCTTGCGCATGCATGTCCCCTTTTTGATGCGCGTTGTCATAGTGTGGGATCCAGAAGAAAAGGCCGCGCGGGGCGGCCTTTTATCGTTCCCGGATCTGTCGAGTTATACACCGCGCTCATCGATCCGGTGCGCTTTCCATCGCAAGATTTGACGATCAGTCGAGTGTTTCCCTCGATCGTTCGCGCATGCACGCCACGGCGATCACCGACAGCGTGCCGCAGCCGATCACGTACCACGCGGGCGCCATCACGCTCTTCGTGATGACGATGAGCGACGTCACGAAGAACTGCGCGAAGCCGCCGAAGATCGCGACGCCCAGACTGTAGACGATGGCCGCGCCCGTCGCGCGCACCGAACGCGGGAAGAGTTCGCCGAGCATCGCGCCCGTCGGTCCGACGTTGAGCGAATGCACGATCGACAACGCCGTGACGACCGCGAGCAGCGTCGATGTGGTCGGCGATTGGTTCAGCAGCGCGAACGCCGGCCAGATCGCGAGCATGAGCAGGATGCGCGTCGTCTGCGCGAGCCTGTTGCGGCCGATGCGATCCGACAGATAACCGCCGATCGGCGCGACGACGAAGAGAATCGCGCCCGACACGCAGCCCGAAAGCATCGCGGTCCAGCTTGGCAGGCCGAGTTGCTTCACGCCGTAGATCGACAGATAAAACACGATGATGAAATGCGCCGACGTGCCGCCGATGGTAAGGCCCAGTCCGTTGAGCACGGCGCGGCCATGTTCGCGGAGCACCGTGACGAGCGGCATCTTCGGCGCTTTCGGTTGCGCCTCTACCGTTACGCGCGGCGCTTCCTCCATCGTGCGGCGCAGCCACCAGCCGACCGGCACGATCGCGGTGCCGATGATGAACGGCACGCGCCATCCCCAGCTTTCGAGTTGCGCCGATGTGAGCGATGCCGTGAGCGCAACGCCCGTCAGCGCGCCGGCGAGCGCCGACAGGCCCTGGCTCGCGAACTGCCACGACGCATACAGACCGCGCCGGTTCGGGGGCGCTTGTTCGAGCAGCAGTGTCGTCGATGCGCCCACTTCGCCGCCCGCCGAAAAGCCCTGAATCAGCCGGGCGATCACGAGAATGACGGGTGCCGCGATCCCCGCCTGCGCGTAGGTCGGCGCGACGGCGATCATCGCGGTGCCGAGCGCCATCAGGCCGAGCGTGAGCAGCATCGCCTTCTTGCGGCCCGCGCGGTCGGCGTACATGCCGATCAGCAAGCCGCCGACGGGACGCGTGAAGAAGCCGACCCCGAAGCTCGCCACGGAAAGCAGCAACTGGCCGACCGGATCGTTCACCGGAAAAAACAGCTTGCCGATGATGAGCGCAAAGAACGCATAGACCGTGAAGTCGTAGAACTCGAGCGCGTTGCCGACCGCCGCCGCCATCACCAGCCGCGTGCGCGCTGCACGGCTCGTCTGCGTCGATGCATTCGCCGGCGCGCTGGCGAAAGTGGGTGCGTTCATGATGTGCTCCGAAGAATCAGTCGGCGAGCCAGGCTTCGGCCAGGCGCACCCAATAGCTCGCGCCGATCGCGAGGATGTCGTCGTTGAAGTCGTAGCCGGGGTTGTGAACCATGCAGCCGCCCTTCGACCCGATTCCGTTGCCGATCCACGCATACGCGCCCGGACACGCTTCGAGCATGAACGCAAAGTCCTCGCTGCCCATCAGCGGCTTCGCGGCCGGATCGACGCGTTGCGCGCCGAGCATCTTCGTCGCGACATCGGTGGCGAAGGCCGTGGGTTCGGCATGATTCACGAGCACGGGATAGCCGAGCTCGTAGTCGATCTCGGCCGTGCAGCCGTAAGCGAGCGCCTGTGCGTTCGCGAGCGCCGTGATCCGTTCCTGCAAGAGCGCGCGAACGCCCGCGTCGAGCGCGCGGACGGAGAGCTTCATCAGCGCGGTTTCGGGGATCACGTTGCACGCCTCGCCCGCCTGCACGCTGCCGACCGTGACGACCGCGGGCTTCTGCGCATCCACTTCGCGCGCGACGATGCTGTTGAGGCCGAGCATGATCGACGCAACCGCTGGCATCGGATCGCGTGCGACGTGCGGCATCGCGCCGTGACCGCCGACGCCGCGCACCGTGATGTTCACGCGATCCGACGACGCCATGCCCGGCCCCGGCGTGAAGAACATGTCGCCCGCGGGCAAGCCGGGCATGTTGTGCAGGCCGAACACGGCGTCGCACGGAAATTTCTCGAAGAGCCCGTCTTCGATCATCGCGCGCGCGCCTGCCTCGCCTTCCTCGGCGGGCTGGAAGATCACGATGAGCGTGCCCGAAAACTGCCGGCTTTCCGCGAGATAACGCGCGGCGCACAGCAGCATGGCGGTGTGGCCGTCGTGGCCGCATGCGTGCATCGTGCGGGCGTGCTGGCTCGCGTACGGCAGGCCGGTGGTTTCTTCGATCGGCAACGCATCCATGTCCGCGCGCAGGCCGATGCGCTTGCCGCCCTCGCCCGTCTTCAGCACGCCGACGACGCCGGTCTTGCCGAGCCCGCGGTGCACTTCGTAGCCCCACTGCGCGAGCGATTGCGCGACGAGCGCGCTGGTTTGCGTTTCTTCGAACGCCAGTTCGGGATGGGCGTGGATGCGGCGCCGAACATCGACGAATTCTGACGCGATTGTCCCGACGCCTGGGATGACGGGCTCGACTGACAGCATGTGACACTCCTTGCTCGATGCAGTTTCAACGTGTCCCAAGCATATAAAGCCGAAAAGCAAACCAAAAGACTGTAAATTCGCTGTGTGATGACTGATGGTTGTCGGACATAACCCTAAGGTGTCGCTCATGAGCATGAAATACCACCAGCTCCGTGCGTTTCTCACGACCGCCGAGCAAGGCAGCATCCGCGCGGCCGCGCGCAGCCTGCACCTTTCGCAAGCCGCGCTCACGAAAGCGATCAAGGAACTGGAGCAGGATCTCGGCGTTCCGCTCGTATTGCGCACCGCGCGCGGCGTGCAACTGACCGCGTTCGGGCAGCAGTTACGCGTGCGCGCGCATCTGATCGTGAGTGAGATGCGCCGCGCCGAGGACGACATCGCGGAAATGAAAGGCGCTGGCGCGGGCAGCGTAAGCGCGGCTGTCACACCGACCGCGGCGCTTTCGATCCTGCCGCAGGCGTACCGCGCGTTCCGCCGGCAGATGCCGAATGCGCGCGTGAGTTTCATCGAAGGCTTTCCGGGCGTCGCGATGCCGCGCCTGCGCGATGGCTCGCTCGATTTCGTCGTCGCGGTGGTCGTGCCCGAGCATCTCGCTCCGGAGTTCGATCACATCGAGCTGTATCAGAGCCGCTCGGCGATCGTCGGGCGCGCAGATCATCCGTTGCGGCACTGCACGTCGCTCGCGGAGTTATCCGAAGCGGAGTGGCTGTTGAATCCATCGCCGGAAAGCTCGACGCAGGCGCTGCTCGATTCGTATGCGGAGCGCGGCTTGATGGTGCCGGGGCGCGTGATCGAGTGTCCGAGCTTCATCATCGCGCACGGGTTGTTGCGCGGGTCGGATGCGTTGGCTGCGATGCCAGCCGCGCTGCTCGAACACCCGTGGGTCAGCGACGGGCTCGCGATCTTCCCTATCGCCGATCCGTTGCCTGCTGTGTCGGTGCGTGTCGTCACGCGGCGGGATAGTCCGTTGACGCCCGCCGCCAGCTTGTTGCTGGAGTGCTTGCAGCACGCGGCGCGTTCATTCGATGTGCCATGAAGAAGTCCGAGGCCGACAGGTGAGAATATTCAGGATCGCTTAGAATTTCACCTTGAGCATGAAGCCGAGCGTGAACGGCAGATCGCTCGAAGGGATCGGCGGAATCAGGATGATGTTCGCGCCCACGCGCTTGTAATCGAGCATGACGAGCGGCGCGGCCACGGGCCCAACCGTATGGTTATGACCGATGCCGTAACTGCCGTAGTCGTAACCGGAAATCAGGCCGGCCATCACGGCGAGCCTGATGTGATTCCAGTGCAGGAAGTCCGGTCCCCAAACGCCGCCGCCATAGAAGGAAGGCTTCGACAACGAGTTGCGGAAGTAGCCGCCCGTTACAGCCCATTGCGGCGCGACCCAGCATTCCAGTCCGATGCCGGGATTAAATTGCTCGAAATCCTTGTCAGGATGAAAGTGATGCGATGCGATCATCGCATCGACCCAAAGACCATCGCCGCACCAGTCCGCGTGCGCGGCGGGCGTCCATGCCGAAGCGACCAAGACGACAGCCGCTAGAAAGCGAGCGCGGAAGTTGGGGAAAGGAAGCAGCCATGTGCGCATGTGTTCTCCGCCATCGCGCGGACGCGATGGCGCCTTATTTTTTGAGATGGTGGTTCGAGGCGAACTCTACCTGATAGCGCCATTTTCGGGCGAGCGGGCGAAAAGCACGTGACGATCCGCGCACGTTTGCTCGTTCTCGGCGAAACTGATCGGCGTTCTATTTCTTATTCGAGGCAAAGCGCGATGAAGTTTTATAAGCATCTCATTGCGTTTCTGGCGGCTAGTGCGTTGATGGCCTGCACGCCGTTGCAGGTGGTCACGCATCGCGTGTCGACGAACGAAGCGAGCGTGCCGCCGGGGCGTTATCAGCTCGACGCGCATCACTGGAACGTGAGCTTCGACGTCGATCATTTTCGCTATTCGCGCTTCGTCATCCGATTCGACAAGACGACGGCGCAGCTCGACTGGAATGCGGACGGCATGTCCGGAAGCTCGGTGCGCGCGAACATAGATGCGTCGAGCGTCAACACCAACGTGCCGCTGCTCGATCGCATGCTCAAAGGGCCGGACATGTTCGATGTCGCGCGTTATCCGAGCATCGTTTTCGCGAGCACGGGTTTTCAGCGCACCGGCGACGACAAAGGCGTGCTTACCGGCGATCTGACGATACGCGGCACCACGAAGCCAATCACGCTGAACGTGACGTTCAACGGCCACGCGGTCAATCCGCTCACGAAGCAGGAAACGCTGGGTTTCTCAGCCGACGGACATTTCAGCCGTGCGCAATTCGGATTGACGACGTGGTATCCGGCCGTCGGCGACGATGTGCACGTCGCCATTCAGGCCGAGTTTTCAAAGGCAACCGCGGATGCGGCGCAATGATGCGCGCATCGTCTGTGTCTGCGTGTTTCAGGCCTCGGTCCAGTCGAGCACGACCTTGCCGCTATTGCCCGAAAGCATCGTGTCGAATGCGCGCTGATAGTCGTCGACGGGAAAGGTGTGCGTGAGGATCGGCGACAGATCGAGACCGCTTTGCAGCATCGCGACCATCTTGTACCAGGTTTCGAACATCTCGCGCCCGTAGATGCCTTTGATCTCGAGGCCCTTGAATATCACCTTGTTCCAGTCGATTGCGGTTTGCGCCGGGGGAATACCGAGCAACGCGACCTTGCCGCCGTGGTTCATCGATTCCAGCATGGAGGTGAATGCGCTCGGCACGCCGGACATTTCCAGACCGACGTCGAAGCCCTCGGTCATGCCGAGTTCGCTCATCACGTCGCGCAGTTGCTCCCTGGCGACGTTGACGGCACGCGTCGCGCCCATCTTGCGGGCGAGTTCCAGGCGGTACTCGTTCACATCGGTGATGACGACATTGCGCGCGCCGACATGCCGTGCAATGGCCGCGGCCATCACGCCGATCGGACCCGCGCCTGTGATCAATACGTCCTCGCCGACGAGATTGAACGAGAGGGCGGTATGCGTCGCATTGCCGAACGGATCGAAGATCGCGGCGAGGTCGTCGGAGATATCGGCCGGAATCTTGAACGCATTGAACGCCGGAATCGCGAGATATTCGGCGAACGCGCCTTCGCGGTCCACGCCGACGCCGACCGTATTTCGACACAAATGGCGCCGCCCGGCGCGACAGTTCCGACAAAACCCGCAGGTGATGTGCCCTTCGCCCGACACGCGATCGCCGATGGCGAAACCGCGCACCTCCTGACCCATCTCCACGATTTCGCCGACATATTCGTGACCGACATGCATCGGTACCGGAATTGTCTTCTGCGCCCACTCGTCCCACTTCCAGATGTGGATGTCGGTGCCGCAAATCGCGGTCTTCCGGATGCGGATGAGAACATCGTTATGGCCGACATCGGGCCGCTTCACGCGCGTCAAGGTAAGTCCGGGCGCGCGTTCGAGTTTGGCGAGGGCTTTCATTGCGTTTGATCCTGACGTTTAGTCTTGGTGGTGCTTCTTCGAGGATCGCAGGCGTGTGGCCCGGTCCCCTCGCTTTATGCGCATAAAGTCGGAGGCTGCGCTCAGCGGATGACACCGAGCGATCGGCCGACGCGCGCGAATGCATCGACCGCGCGATCAATCTGCTCCGGCGTATGCGCCGCACTCATCTGAGTGCGGATGCGCGCGCGTCCCTTCGGTACGACGGGATATGAGAATCCGATGACATAGACGCCTTCGTCGAGCAGCGCATCGGCCATCTTCGACGCGAGTTGAGCGTCGCCAAGCATGACCGGAATGATCGGGTGCTGGCCGGGAACGAGATCGAAACCGAGAGACGACATGGCGCGGCGGAAATGAGCGCCGTTCTCGCGGACGCGTTGACGCAACGCGGCTCCTTCGTCGCTGTCGAGTAGTTCGAGCACTTTCAACGAAGCGGCCGCGATACTCGGCGCCAGCGTGTTCGAAAAGAGATATGGCCGGCTGCGCTGCCGCAGCAGTTCGATGATCTCCTTGTGCGCGGCGACATATCCACCCGACGCACCACCGAGCGCCTTACCGAGCGTACCGGTGATGATGTCCACGCGATCCAGCACGCCGCAGTGTTCCGGCGTGCCACGTCCGTTTTCTCCGATGAAACCGACGGCGTGCGAGTCATCGACCATCACGAGCGCGCCATAACGGTCCGCGAGATCGCAGATGCCGGCGAGATTGGCGATGATGCCGTCCATCGAAAAGACGCCGTCTGTCGCAATCAGCTTGAAGCGTGCGCCGGCGGCGTCGGCCTCCTGAAGACGCGCTTCGAGATCCGCGAGATCGTTGTTCTTGTAACGCAAGCGCCGCGCCTTCGAAAGACGCACGCCATCGATGATGCTGGCGTGATTCAACTCGTCGCTGATGATCGCGTCCTCTTCGGTCAGCAACGTTTCGAAAAGGCCGCCGTTCGCGTCGAAGCAACTCGAATAGAGTATGGCGTCCTCGGTTTCGAGAAATTGCGCGATCGCCTGTTCGAGCTCCTTGTGCACGGTTTGCGTACCGCAGATGAAGCGCACGGACGCCATGCCGAAACCGTCAGCGTCGAGGCCCGCTTTCGCAGCGTCGATCAGACGACGATCATCGGCAAGCCCGAGGTAATTGTTCGCGCAGAAGTTGAGTACGTCGCTCCCATTCGCCAGCCGAATATCCGACGACTGCGGACTCGCGATGACACGCTCCGCTTTATAGAACCCCGCGGCACGAATTTCGTCGAGCGTCGAGCGCAAATGGGAAAGGTATTGATCTTTCATCGCAATCCTTGTTCTTGGCCTGCCCAAGCAATCCGCGCTTCGCTGCTCGCGGCGCGGCCCTTAGCCCTGTTATAGTGCATCCATCGAATCGGACATGTTCGATATTTCGAACACTTTTCCGGTATGCCGAACACTCTAAGGGATTGATCGACACATGGCAAGCACGGGCCCGGACGGGAAAGCTGGCGACTTTGCGGGAACGGCGCCGCCGCGCGTCGGAGAAATCATTCAGCGATTGCGCAATGAGCGGAAACTCACGCTGGACGATCTGTCACGAGCCGCCGGCGTATCGAAGTCGATGTTGTCGGAAATCGAGCGCGACAAAGCCAATCCGACGATCGCGGTCGCCTGGCGACTGACCAATGCGCTCGGTATCAGCCTCGATCAGCTATTTACGCAGCAGAAGCCGACCGAAGCGATACGCGTCGCCGGGCCGCACGACATTCCGACCTTGAGCGGCGACAACGGCGGCTATCAATTGCGCGTCTGGGGACCGATAGAACTCGCCGGCAAATTCGAGTGGTACGAACTCACGCTACAGTCGGGCGCCGCACTTACGTCGAACGCGCACGAGCCGGGGACGCGCGAGCATCTCACGGTGTTGAACGGATCGATCGAAGTACAGGCATCGGGCACGACTCGTCGACTCAAAGCTGGGGAGACGGCGCGATATGCGGCTGACGAAGCGCATGCGATTCGCAACGTCGGACGCGCCGAAGCGAGAGCGTTGCTGGTGGTGATTCACGGCTGACTTGATGCGCATCAAGGACTTTATGCGCATCAAGTTTTGACCGACGGGCGAAGCCTCTGCCCAACAAAAAACGGGACGCGCAAAATCCGCGTCCCGCATCGAAGCGGCGCCGGCGAACGGCGCCGTCTGGCCCGTTTTACGGGTTCTTCTTGACGCTGTCCTTCAGATCTTCGCGCGCGTCCCCCACGCCTTTTTGGACCTTACCGGCAGCCTGCTGCATGTCGCCCTTGGCTTCCTGCGCCGTATCGCCGGTCACCTTTCCGACGCCCTCGTTGATCTTTCCCTTGACTTGTTTGCCAACGCCTTCGACTTGATCCTTGTTCATTGCAGTTCTCCCGTGGTTTGCAGCGCTATTGGCCGCGCGGTGCCGTCGAACGAACGCAGAAAACGCCTGCGTGTTCCGCTCAGGAGATTTCCTAAGCATGGTTCTACGATGCGCTTCGTTCGCGAACGCGCATAGCAGCGCCTGTCTGAAATACACGTAGGCGGAATCGCACATACACCCAGGTCGACTAGCGAGACGCTATTTTCATTGCAACAAGTACTGTATGTATATACAGTACTACAAGACCAGTTGGGAAGGGGTGAATCATGGAGTCGAACGGCGAAAATCTAAGCAAAAGGCAGTTTGCCCGCGCTGTGCACGATCTCGAACGCATTACGCGTCAGATAGCGGGGCGTTACATCGACAAAAACGTGCCGCTGACCTGGCGGCTGCTGCATGCCATCGAAGCCGAAGCCGTGGCAGACCTGGGCTTTGCGGGAAGGCACGAAGCGACCTTGCGTGAACTTTTCGCGCGTCCCGATGACTTTCACTTTCCCGAAACCGACGACGTAGTCGACGTCGCGTCATCCGATGCCTTGCCCGCCGTATTCGCTTTCGCCGTCGACGCCTACGAGCGCGCCGCACGGCACGGTCGACCGCAACTCGCCATCGCGGCACACTGAAGCGCGTTCCCGGCCCGCGCCCGCGTGCCGGGGACGGTTCCACTCGACCTCGTCAAGCCGCGAAATCGGCTGACATGTCGGCGTCGGATCGCGCTTCGAGCTTGCCGTTCCGGCACGCCGCGCGAAACATCTCGTAGTCCTTTTCCACCTGATCCGCATAGCCGCGTCCGTAGCGCACGAGCACTTCGGCCATGCGATCGCTGTTGCCGAGATAGCCCGATATCTCCGGCGCGCATCCGCCCGATTTCGCGTGCGCGCGTGCGAGCGCCCAGCCGCACATCGCGGCATATTCGCGAAAGGCGTCATCGGTGAAGGTCTCGAGCTCGGCGGAGATTTTCATGTCGCGCAACTGACGGATGTACAGTGAGCGCCCGAGCGGACCCGTCGCCCAGCCGAGGAACGGATCGGTGGCCGCCTGCATCAGGCGTTGTCCATGAACGACGCGTTGACCGTCGTGTTCTGGATCGCTCGTGTCTTTCGCTTGCGTCGCGTATCGCGCGACGACCGATGTCGATGCCTCCTTCATCTGCAGGAAGAGCGGCTTGTCGTGGGCATCGGTGAGCAGCAGAACGAGGCAGCGCGTGCCGACACTGCCCACGCCGACGACCTTGAACGCAATGTCCTGCAGCGCGAACTGCGAGAGTAGCCGTGCGCGCTCGGGTGTCAGCGTCACGACGTATTTGCGCATGAGCGCGGCAAAAATCTCTTCTCGAGTGCCCTCGAGGGTCATCCATTCGTCGTTCTTGTCGATCAGCGTACTTTTGCCGCGAACGTGGAACACGGCGGGCGGCGCATCGCGGATGCGCCACATATCGCCCGTTCTATCCGCGAGCTTCGGCAACATCGTCTCGTGCGTGCGGCGCGAAGCACGCTCGACGCCGCGCTTGATGCGCCGGCGGCCCTCATCGCTCTGCACGGCAGCGTACATGCGATCGAAGGTGATGCGCTCGTACCAGAGATCGAGCGCGCTCATTTCGGCGTACTCACGCATATGCGTCTGATAGCTGCGCGCAGCGAGAAAAGCGAATTCGTCGGCGGCAAGGTCGCCGTGACCGAGATGGCGCCCGGCGATCGTGAAGCTCGCGACAAGACGCTTCACGTCCCACTCCCACGGACCGGGCGCAGTTTCGTCGAAATCGTTGAGATCGAAAATAAGCGCGCGCTCCGGCGTCGCGAAGCCGCCAAAATTCGACAGGTGACAGTCGCCGCAAATCTGAATGGCGATGCCGCTGTTCGGCGTAGCGGCCAGATCGTGCGCTTGCAGGATCGCGCTGCCGCGGTAGAACGTGAACGGCGACACGAGCATGCGGCCGTAGCGCAGCGGAACGAGCGCTTCGACGCGTCCCTTGCTGCTCGACTGCAACAGTCCGATGGGATCTCGATCGATATCGCCGATCGCCTCGTGCGCGCCCCGTGGCGTGCGCTCGCGCGCGGCGCGTCCGATCGCGCGGCGGTCCTGCCAGGATTGCGGGGCCATCGTTCACTCCTATTTGCGCATATGCTCGAGGGTGGAAAGAAGCCGCATAGATGACAGTAGTCGACAAATCACGCATCCAGCAAGACAGCTATCGACACTTCGATGAACACCTTCGCTTGACGTCAGGCGCTTGAAGCCCGACCCTGTGCCCAGTGCCATACAGCGGGCGATCGCCTTCCAACACCATGCCGAACACTCCCGATCTCTTCGACCAACAGCGCGCCGACTGGCAAGCGGATCCGCACGCCGCCTTCGACGCATGGCTCGCTCAGCAGGCGTTCCGGGCGTCATCGGCCGATGTTTATCGCGCGCAGTGGGGCAACTTCCTCGAATGGCTGACCGCGAAACGCGCGACGCTGCACACGGTGCAGCGTCCCGTCATCGAGCAGTTCGTCGCGCAGTTGGATATCCGCCGTCCGCAGCGCATGCGCTACCTGAGGTTGATCGAACGCGTGCTGGATCACGTGCGCGAAGTGGAATCGGCCGCGACGAACCCGGCGCGCTTCATCGCTCAGGACGGCACCGCCGCGTGGCGCAAAGCGCGCGACAACGAGCCGACCGGCTTCCTGACTCACGACGAGCGCGCGCTGCTCGTCGCGCATCTGTTCGCGCCGATCGGCGCGTTGCCGGCCGGACAGCGCTGGCGCGAGCGGCGCGATCGGGCGTTGGTTGCCGTCTTTCTGGGCGCAGGCGTGAAAACGGGCGAAGCGGCTCAGTTGACCACCGATTGCTATGCGGCAGGCGCGCCGTACATCACCGTGGATGCGTCGAATCCGTTGCTGATCCGGCAGGCCCGGCTCACGCCGTTCGCCGTCGAATTGCTCGATAACTGGATGAGCGAGCGCAAGACGGCGGGCCTCGCGGGCGAATTGCTGTTTCCGGCCGCGCCGTCGGGCCGCTCCATGCACAAGGCGACGATGCTGCGCGCGATCGACGCGGTGGTGGCAGCGTCGGGAATCGCCGCGTCGCGCGTCGCGCGAGCGAGCCCGCAGACCTTGCGCAACACGTATGCGGCGGAACTGTTCGAGGACGGAACGGACCCCGATCGCGTCGGCCAATGGCTCGGATTCCAGCAGACTATCTCGGCACATCGTCTGCACCGCGCTTGGGAGGAATGGATGGGTGAGCAAATACGGGAGCGGGATATCGCAAAAGCGCGCGCCGGTATGACCGCGGACGCTCGTTTGCCGGGCCCGATCGGCGGTCCCGAAAACACTCACCTTTAACGTTTTCCGACGCCGGTCAGGAGGCGTCGACGCGAGCGGACCGGATGAACCCGTCGACGGCCGCGAGCTTCGACGAAACCGCCCCCGATGTCCGCTCGCAATTCGGGCAGGACAGTTCGTACTCGTCTTCGTGAAGCTGCAATTCCGGTTCCGCGAGTTCGCAGGCCGGACAGACGCCCGGCGCGGAAACGTGCGTATCCAGTTGCGTCCCCAGACCAGCGATTTCCGCGGCGCTCAGGCGTCCCTCCGCCACCATCGACGCGATCAACGCGCCGACTTGGGCGCTCGCTCCGGACTGAACGCGTTGGGCGTCGCGTTCGCGGACGAGCGCGTCGATTTCGTCCGACTGTTCCCGAACTTGCGATTCGAGCCGGTCGGCGCGGCTTCTGGCGGCGCTAAGCTGTTGAATGAAATCAAATTCTTTCTGACTCGTGTCGCGAGCGGCCGCCTGATAGGTGGCGGCCATGCCGCGCAGGGAATCGAGCTCCACCAGCATCGGCCGGACGCGCCGCTCAGCTTCCTTGACGGCGTCCTTGATTTGCTGAGCGTAGTGCTCCGTGTTCTGACGCAACTCAGTCTGCAGCTCGTCGATACGGTCGCGCAAGCGCGCGGTCGAAGCTTGTTCCTCGCGGAGACGCTCGGACAGCGCGTCGCTTTCTTTTTCCCAGCGTCCGATGACCTCGCGCAAGCCCGCTTGAGCGTCCGATCCTTGATTGCGCAGCGCCTTGAGCTCGGCCTCGAGGGCCGCGATCCGCGCCGCGCCGGCTTCGGCACGCGTCTCGGCGCGTTGATGAGCTTGCTCGATTGCCTCGCGGCGAACATCAGCCTCGTGCACCTGGGCTTGCGCGGCTGAGAGGGCAGCGTCGAGCTGGGCTTTGTCGTCGACCAGGGAAGCGCGTGCCTGCCGCTGCGCTTCGTCGTACAGAGCCGCCAGGAGTTCGCCCGCACGTTCTTGCAGTGATTCGGGAATCGCGCCAGCATCGATACGCACGCGCAACGCTGAACGCAAGCTGGACCAGAACGCTTCGATGTCTTTCGGAATATCGCTCGCACTGCCTGTTTGCGTGAATTCACGGACAGCGGTTACTGAGGGTCGGACGCCTAGATCGAAGAAAAGACGCTTGCACGTGTGTTGGGAGAGCTCTTGCCGCCGCGCGCCGGCAGCACGCATGGCATCGAGTTCTCGACGCAGTTCCTCGCGGATTTGGTGTTCCATGTCGGTCAAATCAGAAATTGGCGTAACGATAATAACATTTTACGTTTTAAACGTTACGAGTGCCGTCGTGTCGTACGCCTGCACGCGCGTGCTTCATCATCCTCGTCCGATTTACCAGTCCTTACCTACCGACAAAGAAGAGTCTCGTGAAACATCTTTAGGAGACGACTTTAACTCCATGATTGCGCAAAGATTTTAGCTCGATCCGCAGATAAGCGTTGTGTTTCACGAATTTTCGAGGCTAAACATTATTTTTCGCCACGACTCGTGCGCTTGAGAGTAATAGAAGTTAACACCCTTGAACCTTCTTAAAAACAGTTAACGCCGTGCGAAAGCCTTGTGGCACAAGGGTTTGCGGGATGCTGGGTGAGACTCTTCGGGACGTATGGTGAAGGTCTACAGGACGTATCGGTGATGAGCTTCAGGGCGCTTGGTGAGTACTCGCGGGAAACATCGTGAGCGGATTCGGGAAGACCTGGTTCAGCTCAGGTGAGATTTTTCGGGAGACTTCTCTCCAGCGAGCATTGATTGACGGGCGTGAGCAGACTGCTAGGTTTGCATCGACGGTGAGGTTCCTCGGGACATGCGAAAACGGGCGTTTTGCACGCCGAATAAGGTAGATTTTTCCGATTAGTGAGTGCTTACGGGGAAGAGTCGGACGCAAAGGTGAGGTTTTTCGGGGCGGCGGTGCGCCATTTCCCTGAAGAGAGACCTTTTTACGGTCGAAGGTGAGATTTTACGGGAGTCGCGATCGAGCAGCCGACCCCCCACGGGGAGGCTTCATCCGTTTGGAGGTCGTGGCTTTATGCGTTGTCATTTCATTGAGGTGAGACTTTGCGGGGGCGTTTGGGCGCTGGATTGGTTAGCGTCCGTGCAAGTTTCTGCGGAAAGGTGAGTGTCCTCGGGATCGCCATTCGCTGCAGAGCGATGTTGGGTGCGTCCGCGCTTCTGGATAAAAATATAATGCTAAACAGTTAGATAGCCCGAATCTGTCAGCATGCGATCGACCAATGGTGAGGAAATTCGGGAGCCTTCAAAGGAGTGGGCTGGTCGATGCCCGGAAAAGGTGCGGTGAGGTTTTACGGGAGGACCACTCCTTTGCCCTGGAGCGAGAAGCGAGATAGGTGCCCGCCACGGGCAACCTTGTAGTTGGTCGAACAGAAAGGTGAGTGTTTGCGGGACCAGGTAAATGAGTCGTTGTCGGTTTCCGAGCAAGTTCGAGAAAGTCAATATAGCCAAGGCCTTAGCGGAGATTTTGTGCTCTGCGAAGGCTCGGATAAAGGCGTGACGCGGAGTCTCGACGCCCGTCGGTCGCTCAAAGGTGAGGTTTTCCGGGAGGGGTTGCGGTTTCCTTCGCGAGTGATTCGCGCCGTCGATCGATGAGCCACGCGAGCCGTCAAAGGAACCGTGAAGAACACGCAGCTATCGCGCTGTCTCTCGTGCGCCACAGATAGCCGATCGCCAAAAATATTTTGAGGTGAGTGTTTTCAGGACTCTGTCCGGGCATCGCGGATATGGGCAAAACGCGCCGCGATCCGTTTACCCGCATGGATGCTGCATATATGAGATGAGTGCGATCGGTGAGCGGTGAGCGTTTACGGGAACGCACCGCAGTGAGGCTGAGCGGCGTGTCCATCATCACCGCAGGATGGTGAAGACACCCCTATAGACGCGGTTCACCCCAATCGGTATCCTTCGACGCAATATCGATCCTGACCATCGCATGGCCACGAAGCGCGCTAAGAAGACCGACGTTGTCAGCCCGAGCTCGGCCGAATTGCGCAAGGCGGTCGAGGCCATCGCGATTCAGCCGAAAAGCGGCAAGATTACGCTTCTGACCAGAAAGCTCTTCAACGTGCTGCTCGCGGTCGCCCAGCAAGCTGACGAATCAGGCGACACGTATCGTGCGCTGCTGTCCGATATTGTCGCCAATTCGGCGTTCGACTCCAACGACACTGCGCTCGTAAAAGAACATCTGCGTCGCATGGTGTCGGTGCAGGTCGAGTGGAGCACCGGCACGTCGAGTCAGAAGCCCGGCCGCAAGTGGGGCATCTCGACGTTGATCGCCGACGCGGAAATCCTGGAGGATCCGACGACCCGCCGCGTATGGGTCGAGTTTTCCTTCGCGCCGAAAATCAAAAAGAAGCTGCTGGATCCGGTTCAATACGCGCGCCTCAGCCTGCAGTTTCAGAGCCAGCTGCGCAGCAGCGCCGGCCTCGCGCTCTATGAGATCTGCGTTCGCTACCTGACCAATCCCAGCCATTTGACAATGCGCGAAACCTGGGAGTGGTGGCGCCCGATCCTGTCCGGTACGCCCGACACGGAAGCGGGCGACGAAGCCAAGCGCGAATACAAGTACTTCAAGCGTGATTATCTGCGCCCCGCGATTGCCGAAGTGAACGCGGTGACGAACATCTTCGTCGAGTTGGTGGAGCATCGCGAGGGAAGGCGTGTCGCAGAGATCCAGTTCCGCGTGACCGAGCGCAAGCAGCCGATGCTCGCGCTCGACGAGCATCCGAACGTGTTCGACAGCACGCTCGTCGATCGGATGGTGAAGATCGGCATTCCACTCAAGGACGCTCAGACGCTCTACGCGGACAGCGAGGAGAATCGCATCCGGGCGGCATTGCAGATGACCGAGCAACGCATGCGCAGCACGTCCCTGCCGCCGGTTCGAAGCGCCGCAGCGCTTTTCAAGGATGCGCTCAAGAAAGGCTATGCACCGCCGGTGGAGGCGTTGCCATCTGCGACGAGCGGCGTGCCGGCACGCGCTCCGGGGGCCGCCGCCGACGATCTCAAGGCACGCTTGCTGAGCGAATTTTCCGCCTACCGACGCAAGGAAGCGCGTGTGCTGTACGACGAGCAAGGTGAGGAAGAACGGGAGCTCGCACGTCAGTCGTTCGAGGATGACGTGCTGCCGGGGCTGGGCACGCACATGCGCGACGACTGGCGCAAGCGTGGATTGGATTCGAAGCTTGCCGAAACGTCGTTCTTCGACTGGCTTGCTCGAAAGACTTGGGGCGAGCCCACCGACGGCGACTTACTTGCTTTCACGTTGAGCCAGTCGCGGGTGGGTTGATATCGCAGGCATGGCGAAAAGTTCTTCAGAACGATTCGCGCAATTCGATGGCCACCGTGAAAGACTCGGTGGCCCTGCATCACTTCACTTCTTCTTCTCGACAGCCTGAAGCATCGACTCGATCTGATGCAACAATTCGTCACGCCGTTCACGCGATAACCCGCGCAAGCGCAGCTCGAGGCGATCTTCCCCATATGACTTCAGATCGCCGACCGAGACGCCATCGAGTTTGATGTCGAGGCGCTGCGCATAGCGCTGCCGACTTGGCGTCTTCGGTGTGTCCTGAGCGCTCGCGCGCCCCTTGACGATATCGGCGACCTGGCGCGTGCTCAGATCGTCCGACGTGATCTTGTTGATGAGACGCAGCGTGGAATCGCTGCCGCGAGCGGCGTGGTATCGGGCGATCTGATAGGCCATGTTCGAACCGAACCGGTCCGGCCGCGCCACCATCTCATGCATGACGTTTTCAGGAAGCTTCGCGATGGACAGCGCCACGGCGATCGTCGATTCGTCGAGGCCCAGATGATCGGCGAGCTCGCGCTGGCTCTGAAAATGTTCCTCGTCGAGGAACCGCCGCCAGACCACGGCGTTGTCGAACACAGTCTGCGAGTCGCGCTGAACATTCAGATCGTAGCCCAGTTTGTAGCTCTGAATGCCGATCGGCAGATCGACGACCACCGCCTTGACCGTTTCCTTGTTCGCCTCTTTAAGCGCCCGCACGCGGCGGCCACCATCGCTGACGAAGAACGTTCCCGGATTCTCGTAGTCGGGAATGACGTGGATGGCCTGCTGCTGCCCTTGCTTTGCAAGGTTGACCGCCAATTCCGCGATCGAGGACTTGAGATAGAAATGGCGCGGGTTGAACGGACTAGTCTTGATCGACTTCAACGGCAGTTCGATCACTTGTCCCGTCGTATAGCGATTGGCGCGTCGCCAGGTCCGATATTCCTCGGACTCGACGCCGGTAGCGATATCGCTTGGTTCGTCGGCGACGAATGCGCTCGACCGGCCGTTTGCGGCCTGCCCTACGTGCTGAAGGTCAACGATGCCGTCGATGGCGTTCAGGCGATCGAGTGCCGTGCGTTTTTCGCTGCTCGTCGAGTCGGGGCGGGCCTTGAAGCCCTTTGCAAACTGGGACGGTTTCATTCAGGGTCCTTTATGCGCATAAAGTCAGGAGAGCATGTCGAGGATTTCATCAGCCACGGCGCGAATCTCCGCAGCACCGAGGCGCGATCCGCGGTCACTCATCTGAAGTACGGTCTGACCAAGCGCCATCGCCTGCTTGTAGCACTCGCGTGTGGGGATTTGCGTTTTAAGCAGGGGAAAACCGAGTTCCTCGAGCGCGACCTTGAGTTCGCGCGTAAGCATGCGCTTCTCTTCCGTCTTGTTCAAAAGGAAGACGGCGCGCAGGTCTTCGTTCATCACCTGCGCTTGCTGAACGAGTTTGACGAGACCGACACTCGACCAGTAGTCCGCCGGCGACGATGACGTCGGAATCACTGCGACACTCGCCGCGAGCAATACGACGCCCGATACCTTCTCGGTGATCGATGGCGGGCAATCGACCACGATGAATTCGTAGTCGTTGACGAACTTCTTGATCTCGCGGTGAATCTGCCCGCCCGCTTCGGAGAGGTTAACCACGGGAAAGGGTATTCCGTTCGCGCCGTCCGATGCAGCGCTTGACCAATGGATCAAAGTGTTCTGCCCATCGGCGTCGACGACGAGCACACGCTTCTTCTTTTCGTGAAGGGCTGCACCGAGGTGCATTGCGATCGTGCTTTTGCCGACGCCGCCCTTTTGCTGCGTGATCGCTATGATTTCCGCCGCCACGTTTTGCTCCGAAATTTTAAGTCCGTTGAATTCTACATTGACGTAATCTTTTTTTCAGTGGAAATCGACAAGATATGACGTGCGTTGGCCATTCGGCCTAGCTTTATGCGCATAAAGTCCAGTCTTCTGCGCCTGCAAACGAAAGCGATGCCTCGGCGCGAACTCGATCGGAGCTTTATGCGCATAAAGTCGCCGGTGTTGCTCCAGTTCGCCAGGTCGCGGTACGGAACGATTCGCGACGGTACGACCGTCGAGGACGATCCGTCGACGGTGGTTTGATAAGCGCGTATGTCGTCACCCGTCATCACCTGCAAAACAAAATCGCCTATGCTAAGGCGCTGTCCTAATCGTCGCCCTATCGGAGCCGTCATGACCGTTCGCAATCTGGACATTCTGTTTGCCCCAAAATCTATCGCGATCGTCGGAGCTTCATCGCGCACGGGCAGCGTCGGCGAAATGGTATGGGCGCGCGCTGCATGCGCCGGCTTCTCAGGATCCCTTTGGCCCGTCAACCCAAAATACAGATCACTGGGCGGCCAACCCGTGTACGCCGATATCGATGCGCTGCCCGAAGCCCCCAACGTCGCGGTGCTCTGCACGCGACCGCATACCTGGCCGGATCTCGTCGAACGATTGGGACGTCGCGGAACAAAAGCGGTCGTGATTGTGGGTGAGGCGACCCGGCGGATTGCGTCATCGACACCGCGACAGGACGATCTGCAAGGATCCGCCGCCGGCGCGGATGATTGGACAGTCCGGACGCTTGCTGCCGCCCGCCCCTTCCTCGTGCGCGTCGTCGGACCTGGGAGTATCGGCGTAGTGACACCCGCGATCGGCGCCTGTCTCGGCGCGCCCGCCTGCAACGTCGAATCGGGCGGAGTCGCATGGGTATCCGGGTCGAACGCATTGACGAACGGCGTATTGGGTTGGGCGCGTGCGCGCGGCCTCGGCTTCTCACGAATCGTCGCCCTTGGAGATGAAGCCGACGTCGATTCCGGCGACCTTCTCGATTTCCTCGCAAGCGATGTCTCGACGCGGGCGATTCTGCTCGCGATCGAAACTGTGCGATCTGCGCGCAAATTCATGTCGGCCGCGCGCGCCGCCGCGCGAAACAAGCCGGTGCTCGTGCTCCGCACTGGTCGGGACGATCCGTTCGATCGGCTCTACGGCGCCGCTTTTCGTCGTGCCGGGCTCGTGCGCGTCGATTCACTCGACGACTTGCTCGACGAAATCGAAACCCTCGGCATAGGCCGTGTCGCGGCGAGCGATGTCGCGACCGTCGTCACAAGCGACGGCGGCGTCGCAGCACTCGCACAGGATGCGTTCGGCGCCGCCGGCGACGACCTCGCGCAATGGCCCACCGCGGCGCGCGATGCGATCGCGACCGCGCTGCCTCGCGCCCGGGCGGGAAATCCGCTTCTGCTGGGCGATGCGGCCACTTCCGCCGATTTTGGCGCCGCACTGGAAGCGCTGGCTTCGCATCGCGAGACCGGCACCGTGTTCGTCGTGCATGCTCCGACGCATAGCGCGCCGGTTGCGGAAGTCGCGCGTACGCTCATTGCCGAGCGGCGCCATGCGTACCGCGGATTACTGGCTTGCTTCTTTGGCTGCGTCGATGCCGCGACGCGCGACGAATTGCACGCGAACGGCATACCCGTGCATACGACGCCGCATCGGCTCGCACGCGGATTCGCGCGACTCGTCGATTTCCGGCAAGGCCGCGAGTTATTGATGCAGACGCCCGACGGCCTTCCCGCCGATGTCCCCGATGACATCGATGCCGCACAACGCGACATTCGAAGCGCGCTCGGGAGCGGCATCACGGAATTGAACGGTGATCATGCGGCGCGCGTGCTCGCCCGCTTCGGTATTACGGCGAAGCCCGGACCACCGGATTCGCTGACGAGCGATGCCGTCGAGATTCAGACGCGGATGCTCAACCACCGCGTATTTGGCCCGGTGTTCGAGTTCAAGGCCGAAGGTGCACTCGGCCTCGCGGACGCTCTGCACGAGTTCGCATTGCCACCACTCAATCCCGTGCTCGCGCGCGATCTCGTCATGCGTTCGCCGCGGTCGCGCGAATTACCCACCGACACGCTGCTCAATTCGCTGACGGCGCTGTCGCAACTCGTTTGCTATATCGAGGAAATCGTTGCGTTGCGGCTCGTCCTGCGCGTGACGCGCGATTCGGTCGCCGTACACGAGCCGCTACTCACGCTGGGGGCGCATCGCAAGCCGCTCGCGATCGTGCCGTATCCACGCCGCCTCGAAGAGACGCTCGACTGGCGCGGTATGCGGGTGACCGTGCGGCCGATTCGCCCAGAGGACGAAGAAGCGCATGCCGCGTTTGTTGCCGCGAACACCGCCGAAGACCTGCGCCTGCGCTTCTTCGGCGCGGTGCGCAGTTTCGATCATTCGCAACTCGCGCGGATGACGCAGATCGACTACGACCGCGAGATGGCGCTGATCGTCACGCGGGCGAATGGTGAAGGCGTGGGAGAGACGCTAGGCGTCGCTCGCGCCATCGCCGATCCGGACAACGAGACCGCCGAGTTCGCCGTGGCCGCGCGTTCGGATATGAAGGGAAAAGGGCTGGGAAAGCTGTTGCTGTCGCGCATCATCGAGTATGCGAAAAACCGCGGTACGCGCTGGTTGATCGGCGAAGCGCTGCGCGAGAACGCCGGCATGATCGCGCTTGCGCGCAACACGGGCTTCGAATTGACGAAGACGGAAGACCCGGGCGTGGTCGGCTTCAGATTGCGATTGTGTGAAACGCCGTCGCCTACTTCGAGAGGCGCGAACGTCGATTGATGCTCGCGCGGCACTGCCTACGATTCGTTTCCGGACTTCCTGAGGTCAGACTTTATGCGCATAAAGCCAAGCGCAGCTACTGTCCCACTCACGTCGCCAGCTTGCCAAGCGCTTCATCAACCTGAACACGCGAAAGCGAAAGCTCATCGAGCAACGCTTCGGCATACGCACTTCCCGTTTCCTTCTCGAGCCGCGCGATCGTCAATGCGCAGCGCGACGTGTCCTTCCATGTCGCGATGAACGGCCGCACCGATTGCCCCGACGTGAACGCTTCGAACAGCGGCACGCGGATCTCTTCGGGCAGCGCACGCGAGGTCCACTGATACGGTTTGCCGTTGTGCGTCAGTTGCGGCGGCAGCGTGCGTTCTTTCTTCGCAGCGGGAATCAGCCCGAAGGTGCGCGCTGCATCGCCGATCTGCTCGGCCGGAAAGAGCTCGTCCGGCGTGATGTCGAACTGCGCGATATACGCTTCGATCGCCTGCATCGCGGCCGCACGATCGTCGCGCTTCTTCTGCGCGTGCGCGACGATCTCGCGCAGTTCATCGGCCTCGTCGGACGTGATCGTGAAATTCGCCTGCTTTTGCTGGAGCTCGGTGAAGCGGAGAAATTCGGAATCGGAAAGGAGTTTCGCCATCGGGGAATGCGTCGGTTATGCGGTAAATTGAAAACGGCAATACGCTATCGCGCGCGCCGTCATTTTGAGAGGGCCGCCATTCTAACGCGCGAAGAGACTGACGGTCAGTCGTGCATCATCGAAAGCGATTCGGCGGCGTCCTTCAGCAACGCGGTGATGCCTTCGATGGACGGCGCCACGTATTCGTCGATGCGACGCATGTAAGGGCAGGTGAGGGCGGCAATCGCCTGTCCCGACGGTCCGAGTAGCGGAAACGTCACGTCCGTCACGCCGAAGGTCTGCTGACTGTCCTTCTTCGAATAGCCGATTTCGCAAATCTGCCGGTAGTCGGCGTCGAGCACCGCGCGATCGAGCTCGAGTTCGCCCTTGACCTTCGTATGCTCGGCGAGCATGTGTTCGCGCTGTTCGCTTGTCTGAAACGCAAGCAACACACGGCCCGAACCGGTGTCGATCAGTCCGACCCGCGAGCCGAGCCGCACCGAAATGCCCCAGGTTCCGGGCCCATCCACTTGCGCGATGACGAGCAGATTGCCGCGATCGTAGACGGCGAGATGCACGGACTGCTCGGCTGCGTCGGCGAAACGCTGCATTACGGGCAGCGCCTCGGCAATCAGCCGATTCATTGGCGGATGACGATGCGCGAGCGCATAGAGCTTAAGGCTCAGCGAATAGCGGTCGCCTTCGGGCGAACGCACCACATATTGCCGCGCGACGAGCCGCTCCAGCATCCGATACATCTCGCTCGCGTTGCGCCCGAGCATCTTCGTTATTTCCGCACGCGTGAGCCCCGATTTCTGCTCGGACAGCAATTCGAGAATATCCAGCCCTTTGTCGAGCGCGGGCGCGCGATAGCGGTCGGCATCGTTGTCGTCAACGTCCATATGCAGTCTGGATCGATTCATGAAGTGGCGCCGAGTTTAAGCCTTTCGTCAGGGAGCGCCGAGGTCGTCGGTGAAAAACCGGCTAGGGAAATTACCGATCCGTCTCGCCCCCGTCGTTCTTGACTTCGATTTGTGCGTATATGAATAATACGTTCACTGATGAATAGATGCATCGACAGTTTCCGCAGCACCCCACGTTGCAGTCACGAAGAACAGCACGTAACAGGAGACAACGCATGAAATTCACGAAGACGCTCGCCGTCACCCTCGCCGGGGTCGGCACGATCGGCCTCGCCAACGCCGCCGACAGCGGCAAAGTCGGCCTCGGCTTGCCGATGCTCACATCGCCGTTCTGGCAGTCGTACAACAACTACCTGCCGAAATACGCGAAGGACTTGGGTCTCGACATCCTCGCGCCCGTCAATTCGAACGGCGATCCGGCGCAGCAGATCACCGACATGAACAATCTGCTGAACCTCGGCGCGAAGGGCATCCTGGTCGGGCCGCTGGATTCGGCGGCGATCAGCCGTGCGCTGGACGCGTCGTCGGCGAAGAGCGTGCCGGTCGTCGCCGTCGACGTCGCCCCGACGCAGGGCAAGGTCGCGATGGTCGTGCGCGCCGACAACCGCGCGTACGGCACGAAGTCATGCGAGTACATCGGCGAGCACGTGAAGTCGGGCAAGGTCGTGCAGATCATGGGTGATCTGGCGTCGGTGAACGGCCGCGACCGGTCCCAGGCGTTTCGCGAATGCCTGAAGAAATACCCCTCGCTGAGCCTGCTGGAGATCCCCGCCGCGTGGAAGGGCGACGCCGCCGCGACCGCGCTCGACAGTCTGCTGACCGCGAATCCGGACGTGAAGGCGATCTACATGCAGGCCGGCGGCGTTTACCTGTCGCCGACGCTCCAGACGCTGCGCCGCAAGCAACTGCTCTTCAAGGCGGGCGATCCGAAGCACATCGTGATCGTCAGCAACGACGGCATCCCGCAGGAATATGACGCGATCCGCCGCGGCGAGATCGACGCAACCATTTCCCAGCCCGCCGATCTGTACGCGAAGTACGGCCTCTTCTATATCAAGGCGGCGCTCGCCGGACAGACCTTCAAGCCCGGCCCGACGGATCACGGCAGCACCATCGTCCAGCGCGCGCCCGGCATTCTCGAGGATCAGTTGCCCGCGCCGCTGGTGACGAAGACCAACGTCGACGACAAGTCCCTCTGGGGCAATACCGTCAAATGAGCGCGCCGGTCGTAGAGGCTTTGGCGCTGACAAAGCGCTATGGTTCGACCGCCGCGCTCGCCGACGTCACGATGCGCGTGCTGCCCGGCGAGTCTCACGCGCTCGTCGGACGCAACGGCGCGGGCAAATCGACGCTCGTGTCGATGATCACCGGTTTGCGCAAACCCGACGCCGGTGAAGTCCGCTTCGGCGGCGAACCCGCGCCGCCGCTCGCCGATCGCGACGCATGGCGCGAACGCGTCGCGTGCGTCTATCAGCATTCGACGATCATCCGTGAGTTGTCAGTTGCGGAGAACCTCTTCATCAACCGGCAACATCGGCGCGGCGGCGTCATCGACTGGCGCGCGATGCGCCGCGACGCCCGCGCGCTGCTCGATCACTGGAAGATCGACGTGCGCGACGACGCGCGCGCCGGCGATCTGACGGTCGAGGCGCGGCAGCTTGTGGAGATCGCGCGAGCGCTGTCGTACGGGGCGCGCTTCATCATCCTCGACGAACCGACTGCACAGTTGGACGGCGAGGAGATCAAGCGTCTCTTCAGGCGTATCGAAGAGTTACAGACAGAAGGCGTCACTTTCCTGTTCATTTCTCATCACTTGCAGGAAGTGTATGAAATCTGTCAGGCAGTGACCGTGCTGCGCGATGCACGGCACATCGTCAGCGCGCCGGTATCGGCTTTGCCGCGCGACAAGCTGATCGAAGCGATGACGGGCGAGCAGGGCGGTCTCGCCGTCGCGGATGCCGCCGCGCGTGCGCCTTTACCCGCCGACGCATCGATCGCATTGCAAGTCGATTCGCTCTCCGGCGACGACTACGCCGACGTCAACTTCCAGGTTCGGCGCGGCGAAGTCATCGGCCTGACCGGCGCGACGACGAGCGGCCGCACGAGCGTCGCGGAAGCCATCGCCGGATTGAAGGCGCAGAAGAGCGGCACGATCAGCGTCGATGACCGTGCGCTCCCGCCCGGCGACGTGCCCGCCGCGCTCGCGAGCGGCGTCGGCTGCGTGCCGAAGGACCGGCATCGCGAAGGCCTGGTGCTGTCGCAGTCCGTTGCCGAAAACGCATCGATGACAATCGCGCGCACGCTCGGCCGCTTCGGAATTGCATCGCCCGCGAAGAAAAACGCGTTCGGACGTCGCATGATCGCCGCGCTCGGCATCAAGACACCCGGGCCCGATCACGAAGTGTCAGGCTTGTCGGGCGGCAATCAGCAAAAGGTGGTGATGGCGCGCGCGCTCGCCACCGACCCCAATGTGCTCGTGCTCATCGATCCGACTGCCGGCGTCGACGTGAAATCGAAAGAAGCGCTCCTCGGCGTCGTCGAACGCGTGCGCGAGGAAGGCAAGGCGGTGCTCGTCGTCTCCGGCGAGCTCGACGATCTGCGCACCTGCGACCGCGTGCTCGTGATGTTCCGCGGCGCGATCGCCGCCGAATTCTCTGCCGGATGGCAGGACCATGAACTCATCGAATCCGTCGAAGGAGTGAGTCTCCATGAAGCATGACGTTTCCAGTCCGGCGATGGCCGCCGTGCCGATGCAAAGGCCGCGCCCGCGCATCGAGCTTGCGCGCTTTCGCGATCTCGCGCTCGTGCCCGCGCTCGCGTTGCTGCTCGCGATCGGCGCGTTCGTCAGCCCGAGCTTTCTGACGCAGGCGAACCTGATCAGCATTCTTGGCGCGTCGGCGGCGCTCGCGCTCGTCGTGCTTGCCGAATCGCTGATCGTGCTGACGGGAAAATTCGACCTGTCGCTGGAATCGACGGTCGGCATCGCGCCCGCCGTCGGCGCGATGCTCGTGATGCCCGCGGCTTCAGCCGGCTTCGGTGTCGAATGGCCCGCGGCGGCCGGGCTCGCGGCGATCGTCGTCGTGGGCGCGCTGGTCGGATTCGTCAACGGCTTTCTGGTCGTGCGGCTGCGGCTGAACGCGTTCATCGTCACGCTCGCGATGCTGATCGTGCTGCGCGGCATGCTGGTCGGCGCGACGAAGGGCGGCACGCTGTTCGACATGCCGCCGTCCTTCTTCACGCTCGCGACGACGCTCGTGCTCGGCCTGCCGCTCTCCGTCTGGCTCGCGGCGGCGGCGTTCGCGTGCGCGGCGTTCATGCTGCGCTATCACCGCCTCGGCCGCGCGCTCTATGCGATCGGCGGCAATCCGGAGGCGGCGCGCGCGGCGGGCATTCGCGTCGAGCGCATCACGTGGGGCGTGTTCGTGCTGGGCAGCGTGCTCGCGTCGATCGGCGGACTGATCGTCACGGGCTACGTCGGCGCGATCAACGCGAATCAGGGCAACGGCATGATCTTCACGGTGTTCGCCGCGGCGGTGATCGGCGGCATCTCGCTCGACGGCGGCAAGGGCACGATGCTCGGCGCACTGTCAGGCGTTTTGCTGCTGGGCGTCGTGCAAAACCTGCTGACACTTGCGCAAGTTCCGTCGTTCTGGATTCAGGCGATCTATGGCGCGATCATTCTCGGCTCGCTGATGGTGGCGCGGCTCGCGGGTGGCGAAGCGCAAAACTGAGAGACACACATGCAAGGACACACCGACCCGCGGCTCATTCTGCTGAGCCCGGACGACAACTGCCTGATCGCCGCCGCGCGTTTGCCGGCGGGCGAAACGTTGATGATCGAAGGCAATCCGGTCACGCTTGCGACGACCGTCGAACTGGCGCACAAGATCGCGCGGCGCGCGTTGTCGAAGGATGAAAAGGTGCTGCGCTACGGCGCGATCATCGGGCACGTGAATGTCGATGTCGCGCGCGGCGAGCATCTGCATACGCACAATCTGCACAGCGACTACATTCCCACTTACACGCACGACGCCGGACACGCCTACGTGCAGCACTGAACACTTCCATGAACACTTCCGCACTGCAAGGCTATCTCCGCGCGGATGGCCGGAAAGGTATCCGCAATGTCGTCGCGGTGGCGTATCTCGTCGAATGCGCGCATCACGTCGCGCGCGAGATCGTCGCGCAGTTTCGTCCTTCGTTCGATGATTTCGACTCCGCCGCGCGCGACGACGAACCGCCCGTGCATCTGATCGGCTTTCCGGGTTGCTATCCGAACAGCTACGCCGAAAAGATGCTGGAGCGCATCTGCACGCATCCGAATGTCGGCGCGGTGCTGTTCGTGTCGCTCGGCTGCGAGAGCATGAACAAGCACTATCTCGCCGATGTCGTGCGCGCGAGCGGCCGCCCCGCCGCCGTGCTGACGATTCAGGAGACAGGCGGCACGCGCAGCACGATCCAGAACGGTCTCGACTGGGTGCGCAAGGCGCGCGCCACGCTCGCCGCGCAACGGAAAGTGCCGATGGCGCTCGACGAGCTCATCGTCGGCACGATCTGCGGCGGCTCCGACGGCACGAGCGGCATCACGGCGAATCCGGCGGTGGGCCGCGCGTTCGACGCGTTCATCGATGCGGGCGCGTCGTGCATCTTCGAGGAAACGGGAGAGCTCGTCGGCTGCGAGTTCCATATGAAGCGGCGCGCGGCGCGGCCCGAGCTGGGCGACGCCATCGTCGAATGCGTGCAAAAAGCCGCGCGCTATTACACGACGATGGGTCACGGCTCGTTCTCCGTCGGCAATGCGGACGGCGGACTGACGACGCAGGAAGAGAAATCGCTCGGCGCGTATTCGAAGAGCGGGGCGTCGCCGATCGTCGGCATCATCAAGCCGGGCGACGTGCCGCCGACCGGCGGCCTCTATCTGCTCGATGTCGTCCCCGATGGCGAACCGCGCTTCGGCTTTCCGAACATCAGCGACAACGCGGAGATCGGCGAACTGATCGCGTGCGGCTGTCACGTGATTCTCTTCACGACCGGGCGCGGGTCGGTGGTCGGCTCGGCGATATCGCCGGTCATCAAGGTCTGCGCGAATCCGTCGACGTATCGCAACCTGTCCGGCGACATGGACGTCGACGCCGGCCGCATCCTCGAAGGCCGCGCGACGCTCGACGAAGTGGGCCGCGAAATCGTCGACGTGACGTTGTCGGTGGCGGCGGGCGCGGCGTCGAAGTCCGAGTCGCTCGGGCATCAGGAGTTCATCCTGACTTACAAAACCTTCGAGCCTGTCGGTCCGGCGTGTTTGCCGGGCGGCGCGGTACGCGTTACTGTGGCGGCTTGACTTCCGCCATCTCGAAATAACCTGGGCCTTGCAGATGACCGCAGCAGCGCAAGAGGCAGTTTCACGTCGACGCAGGATTGGCCGCACCGCCCTCGATGTCACGGCGCTGTCGCTCGGCACGGCGCCGCTCGGCGGGCTGTATCACGAACTGTCGGAAGACGAGGCGCGCGCGACCGTCGATGCCGCGTGGCAGGCCGGCATCCGCTTCTTCGATACCGCGCCGCACTACGGCCACACGAAGGCGGAGCATCGTCTCGGCGATGCACTGCGGCGTTATCCGCGCGCCGACTTCGTGCTTTCGACCAAGGTGGGCCGGCGCTTCGTCCCACGCACGATGCCTTATGACGGCAGCGAGGGCTGGGCCGCGCCGCTGCCGTTTCAGGCGATCTACGACTACACCTACGACGGCATCCTGCGCTCGTTCGAGGACAGCCAGATGCGCCTCGGCATGATTGATATCGATATCGTGCTGATTCACGATATCGGCCGCGTCACGCATGGCGACAGGAACGCGCATTACTGGAAGCAACTCGTCGATGAAGGCGGTTTCCGCGCGCTCGAAGAACTGAAGAATTCGCGCGGCGTGAAAGCGGTCGGGCTCGGCGTGAACGAAGGCGCGGCGGTCATGGAAGCGATGGCGGAATTCGACATCGACTGCGCGTTGCTCGCCGGCCGCTACACGCTGCTCGAACAAGACACGCTCGACGATCTGTTGCCCGAATGCGAGAAGCGCGGCGTGAGCATTCTGCTCGGTGGCGCATTCAATTCGGGGATTCTCGCGCGGGGTCTCGATGCGAACGCGCATGGCGACCTCAAGTTCAACTACGGCGACGCGCCGAAACAGATCGTCGAGCGCGTCGGCAAGCTGGAGCGGGTATCCCGCGAACATGGCGTCGCGCTGTCGACGGCGGCCATCCAGTTTCCTTATGCGCATAAAGTTGTGGCCACGGTCCTGATGGGCGCGCGCACGCCCGATGAAGTGCGCAAGAACGCGGCATCGTTCGCGACGCCGGTTCCGTCCGCGCTGTGGGACGCGTTGCGTGCCGAAGGTTTGCTTCACGCAAAGGCGCCCGTCCCGCGATGAAAACGCAAACGCACATCGATGCGCATCAACATTATTGGGACCCGGCGCGCGGCGATTACGGCTGGCTCACGCCGGAACTGAAGCCGTTGTATCGCGTGTTCGGTCCGGCCGATCTCGCGCCTTTGCGTGAAGCGACGAACATCAAACGCACGGTCGTCGTTCAGGCCGCGCCGACCATCGACGAAACGCGCTACTTGCTCGATCTCGCGCGCGCCGACGATTCGATCGCAGGCGTCGTCGGTTGGGTTCCACTGGACTCGATCGATGCAGTGTCGATCATCGACGAATTCGCGCACGAGCCGAAGTTCAAGGCCGTGCGCCCGATGCTGCAGGATTTGCCCGACGATACGTGGATCGAACGCGCACCGCGCGAGGAGGCCATCGAACGCCTGACCGATCTCGATCTCGCTTTCGACGCGCTCATCTTCGCGCGGCATGTTCCGTCGATCGTGAAGTTCGTCGGGCGTTACCCGAAGCTCAGAATCGTCATCGATCATGGCGCGAAGCCGCCTATCCGCGATGGCGCCGAAGGCTGGCAACCCTGGGCCGATGGCATCGCGCAACTCGCCGCACTGCCCCAAAAACTTCATTGCAAACTGTCCGGTCTGGCGACGGAATCGAAGGAAAACTGGACCGACGAAACCTTAGAACCTTACGTCGCGCATCTTCTCGAACATTTCGGACCGCGACGTCTGATGTGGGGCAGCGACTGGCCGGTGCTGAATCTGAACGGAAGTTACCGCAACTGGCACGCCACGGCCAAAAGACTCACGTTACATCTCGAAAATGTCGATCAGGACGCGATTTTCGGCGGAAATGCCCGCCAGTTCTATCGGCTCTGAATCGGCCGAAATACCCGGCATGTCTCAAAAATACATTCGACTGGAGCAGTAGATGGTACAAAGACTGGCAGGCAAGACGGCGCTCATCACGGCGGCCGGACAAGGCATCGGGCTCGCGACGGCCGAGCTGTTCGTGAAGGAAGGCGCGCGCGTGATCGCAACCGACATCCGCACGGAATCGCTCGAAGGCAAGCCGTTCGAGTTCAAGCGCCTCGACGTGCGCGACGCGCAGGCGATCAACGCGCTCGCCGACGAGGTCGGCCCGATCGACGTGCTGTTCAATTGCGCGGGCTTCGTGCATGCCGGCTCGGTGCTCGAAGCGAGCGAGGAAGACTGGGATTTCGCCTTCGACCTGAACGCCAAGGCGATGTATCGGACGATCCGCGCGTTCCTGCCGAAGATGCTGGAGAAGGGCGGCGGCTCGATCATCAACATGTCGTCGGCGGCGTCGAGCGTGAAGGGCGTGCCGAATCGCTTCGTGTATGGCGCGTCGAAGGCGGCCGTGATCGGTCTCACGAAGTCCGTCGCCGCCGACTTCGTCACGCGCGGCATCCGCTGCAACGCGATCTGTCCCGGCACGGTGGAATCGCCGTCGCTGAAGGATCGCATCGCGGAGCAGGCGCAGGCGCAGGGGGCGACCGTCGAGCAGATTCAGGCGGCGTTCGTCGCGCGCCAGCCGATGGGTCGCGTCGGCCGCGCCGAAGAGATCGCCGCGCTCGCGCTCTATCTCGGCTCGGACGAATCGTCGTTCACGACCGGCCAGATTCATATAATCGACGGCGGCTGGTCCAACTGATCAACCGCTCAACTTTTTTCGGAACCAGGAGATCAAACCAGATGAAGCTGCTTCGTTACGGCCCCAAGGGTCAGGAAAAACCGGGTCTGCTCGACGCCGAGGGAAAGATTCGCGACCTGTCGAAGGTCGTCGATGACATCGCCGGCGCGACGCTGACCGAGGCGGGCCTGGCGAAACTGCGCGCCGTCGACGTCGCGACGCTGCCCGTCGTCGATGGCACGCCGCGCATCGGGCCGTGTGTCGGGCGTGTCGGCAAGATGGTGTGCATCGGCCTGAACTATGCGGATCACGCGGCGGAATCGAATCTTCCCGTGCCGACCGAGCCGGTCATCTTCAACAAGTGGACGAGCGCGATCTGCGGCCCGAACGACGAAGTCGAAATTCCGCGCAATTCGGTCAAGACCGACTGGGAAGTCGAGCTGGGCGTCGTGATCGGCAAGGAAGCCAAGTACATCGACGAGGCCAACGCGCTCGATTATGTCGCGGGCTATTGCGTCATCAACGACGTCTCCGAGCGCGAATGGCAGCTCGAGCACGGCACGCAATGGGACAAGGGCAAGGGCTTCGACACGTTCGGCCCGATCGGTCCGTGGCTCGTCACGAAGGACGAAGTCGCCGATCCGCAGAAGCTCGATCTGTGGCTCGAAGTCGACGGCCATCGCTATCAGAACGGCAATACGAAGACGATGGTGTTCACGGTCGCGCAACTGGTCGCGTATCTGTCGAAGGTGATGAGCCTGCAACCGGGCGATGTGATTTCGACGGGCACGCCGCCGGGCGTCGGCATGGGGGTGAAGCCGAGCGCCGTCTATCTGAAGGCGGGGCAGACGATGCGCCTCGGCATTCAGGGCCTCGGCGAGCAGCAACAGAAGACCGTCGCCGCGCAATAAATCGATGGGGGCCCTGGGCCCAGCCTGCTGATCTCTCTCCAAGCCCGCCGCTTCAATGCGCGCGGGCTTTTTCTTCGGCGCAAAGCCGGCATTGTTCGGCCACGCCGGCAACTCTGTTCAAAGCGCGGCGCTTTTTCCCATGCGGATCGGGGCCTAGAGTGTCAGACCTCAATCCAGCATCAGTGCCATCATGCAAATCGATACACCAGCAACGCCAGCGTCGTCGGCGGGAAATTCTACGTCCGTGCGTCAATGGCTTTCGGTCATCGCGGTAGCGGTGAGCGCGTTCGCGTTCGTGACAGCCGAATTCCTGCCTGTCGGATTGCTGCCGCAGATCGCACAAGACCTCGGCGTGTCGACGGGCGTCGCGGGTCTCATGGTCACGACGCCCGGCGTCATGGCCGCGATCTTCGCCCCCACGCTCATCGTCAGCGCAGGCCGCATGGACCGCCGTTACGTTTTCCCGCTCCTGACCGCCGTGCTCCTGATCGCCAATGCCGTGTGCGCGATCGCAGCCAGCTTTCCCGTCATGCTTGTCGGGCGAGCCCTGCTCGGCGCCGCGCTGGGCGGCTTCTGGACGCTCGCTACGGCCGCTGCGCCGCGACTCGTGCAGGCGAAGGATGCAGCGAAAGCGACGGCCACGATTCTCACCGGCGTGACCTTCGCAACCGTGATCGGCGTGCCGCTCGGAACGTTCATCGCATCGTTCGCGTCATGGCGCCTGTCCTTTGCCGCGACGGCAGGATTGGTGGCGTTGGCCCTCGTCGCGCAGGCGTTTCTCGTGCCCTCGCTGCCGTCGGCATCGGCGCTGCGCATCGCCAGTTTCAGGACGCTGCTGAGCCGGTCTCATACGCGCATGAGCCTGTTGATGGTCGCGCTCGTCTTCGGGGCGCACTTCTCGACTTATACCTATATCGCGCCGTTGCTCGAACAGGATTTCTCGCTGAGCGCGATCACGCTGCTGCTCTTTGGATTCGGGCTCGTCGGCTTCTTTTCCAATGCCTCGATGTCGATGATGGTCTCGGACCACCTCAAGAAATCCGTCGCCATGATGATCCTGCTGCTGCTGGCCGCCATGTCGTTCATGTTGCTGCTCGAGCATTCGACTTTCGGCGAGACGGCAGGGATGCTGCTGTGGGGCATTGCGTTCGGAGCGCTGCCGCTTTGCTTCAGCGTGTGGATCCAGCGCGGCACGGCGGACTTGCCGGAAGCAGGTTCCGCCATGTTCGTCAGCATCATTCAGGTTGCGATTGCGGCAGGTTCGGCGGTGGGCGGCACGATCGTCGACCGCGCGGGCGTTCACGCCGACTTCACACTGGGACTCGTGCTCGCATTGCTCGGCCTCGTGACGTTGCAACGGCTCGCAGCCCTGGAGCGATCCGACAAGGCGTCGTCGTTCGAACGGACCTGCGACGCATCGATTGAATGACGCCTTGCCCGCACGCCGCGGCCAGCGCGGCGTTGCTGCAAATGTGTATTCTCTCGTAGTCGTTCCCCGAGAGGAGCCGCCGTGAAATACCCGCTGATTCTGGGCTTCACTATCGTTGCCGTGGACTTGGTCGTGTGGCGCGCGAGACTGCCCGGCAATGACCTCGCGCGGCTCTTCATACGGCTCGGGCTGTTGTTCGCGTTGAGCGCGGTGCTCTTTTCCTCGGGCCTGAGCCCTTTCACGCAAGCTCCTTACAACGACGTCGTCGAGCTGCACTGGCTGGGGCAGATCCTCGAAATCATCTGGTGGTTGATGGGTGCGCGTCTGCTCACCCTCTCGCTGGACACGCTGCTGCTTCCGCGTGCGTGGAGAAAGCAGCGCCTGTTCTCCGACGTATTCGGCGCCGTCGTCTTTCTGGCCGCGGCAGTGGCGGCGCTCGGGTTCGTGCTCGAATTACCCGTGCGCGGGCTTGTCGCGACGTCGGGCGCGCTCGCCATCGTGCTGGGCCTCGCCATCCAGAGCACGCTCAGCGACGTTTTCGCGGGCATCGTCATCAATACGACCGAGCCGTATGCGATAGGCGACTGGGTGACGATCGACGACGTCGAGGGCAAGGTCGTCGAGATGAACTGGCGCGCGACGCACTTGCTGACCGGGCAGGGCAACACGCTCATCGTGCCGAACGCCGTCGCGGCGAAGGCGAAGATCACCAACAACAGCAGGCCGGGGGACGTCCACGGGCTGTCGCTGATTCTCGAGATCGAACCCGAGGCGCGGCCGAAGACCGTACTCGATGCACTGGGGCGTGCGCTCACCGGCTGCAACGTCATCCTCGCGACGCCGGCTCCGTTCGCGCGCATGAAGCGCACCACCGCCAACTCGGTGCAGTACGAAGTGGTCGCTTTCGTGGACGATATGAACAAGAAGCTCGCCGTGTCCAACGAGCTCTTCGATCTCTGTTACCGCCATCTCGCGGCGGCGGGCGTCGGCTTGCGCGCGCTCGGCGTGCCGGCGACGGCGCTCACATCGCGCGATGAGAAAGAAGCGCTGCTCAAGCGCGTGAACTTGTTCGACAGCCTGTCCGGCGAGGACGTGACGCGGCTCGCGAAGCGTCTCTCCCGACACGAATATCAGCCGGGTCATCAGGTTCTGGCGCCCGACACGGTGCCCGATAGTCTTTCGATCGTGCACTCCGGCGTGCTGTCGGTCTCGATCGTCGAATCGGGCGGCACACGCGAAATTTCTCGCATCGGACCGGGCGAAGCGTTCGGCGAAGCGGGCCTGCTTGCCGGGCTCGCGATGCAGGTGTCCATTACGACGCTGACGCCGTCGGTCCTGTTTCGGCTCGTCAAGGACGACATGACTTCGTTCCTCAAGGACCATCCGGATGTCGCGACGCAGATGTGCGAGCTATTGGCGTATCGGCAGGACAAGCTCGGCAAGCTCACGACTTCAATGCCCGCCGAGCAGGAAAAGGATCACTCGGTGTTCCAATGGCTCATCGGGAAGGTCTGGAATCTGCATTCCCTGCACGATGACACCAAAAGCAGTTGAGATACACGCGCGGTGGCGCTCGCCGCTTCGAACCGCCGCCGCTCAAGCATGAAAAACCGGCTGCGCGGCGGTGCTTTCGGCAATCCGCGTGATCGTGCCCTGCGCGACCGCGACGAGCTGCTCGGCGCCCCCGTCGGTGACGAACACATCGCACTGGCAAGTCGCCTGCGTCATCCCTGCGTGCACCACGCGCGCCCGCGCCATCAACGTGCCGGAGACGGCCGGACGCAGATAGTTGATCTTGTATTCCCCGGTGACGACCTTCGGCCCGAGCCTCAGCGCGCCCGCGAAGGTCAGCGCGTTGTCGACGAGATAGCTCACCACCCCGCCGTGCACGAAACCGTGTTGCTGCCTCAGCTCGTCCCTGATGGTCAGGCACAGCGTGAGACTCGCTGAATCGACCTGCATCAGTTTGGTTCCGAGCAAGGCGCTGAACGGCTGCGCATTGAGCGCACCGCGCGCGATATCGACGATTTCGGCCATTCGGACACTCCTTGGGTGGGTTCGGTGCCGTCCTGCAAAGACAATAGGAAGCGTTCGCGCGCACTGCAAGGAAGTCACGCAAAAATTGTGCAATGGTGCGTTTCGGGCGGCATGCGCGCCGCTTCGACGACGATTCGCCGACGCCGCGCATTCCCTGCATTCGCGTAGACAGGCCGTCCAGGCAAACAATTCAAGCTTTCGTGCCCCACTGCCGTAAACCCGCAGTGTCCCCGCATAGGGCGGGCCTATTTTCGGAAGTGTGGGTGTCTGTGATGTTCGGAAAAATTAAGGTTTCATCGGGTTTGCTCGCGGTGCTGGTGGTGTTTTGTCTCTTTCAAGTGGTGACCGAAGGGCTCGGATTCTGGTCGCTTTCGCGCACGCACGACGATGTCGGCAGCCTGTCCGACATCGCGCTCGCGCAGGTCAACGCGGTCAACAAGACCACGCAGCATCTGATGGACGCGCGCATCAACCTTTCCCGCGCGGGCACGCGCATGGTGCGCGGCGGCACGGAGCCGACGGAAATCGTCCAGCACGCGCGCGAGCAGATCGCGGCGGCGGACAAGTCTTTCACCGCGTTCCTGAACGCGCCCAAAACCGGCGCCGAAAACACGGCGCGCATGACCGCGCTGCAGGCGAAATACGCCGAGTACGCGAAGGCGCTGTCGGAGCTGGTCCAGTATCTCGACGCGGGCAATATCCAGGCGTTTCTGGATCAGCCGACGCAAGGTTTCCAGGACCGCTATCTTGCCGAGCAGCAGAAGTTCGTCGATTTTGGCGATGAAGCCGGCCGCGGTTATCTCTCGTCGATCGATACGCGCTACGCGTGGTTCCGCGCGGTGGGCATCGCGATTTTCGTGGCGCTCGTCGCGGGCGTGGCGCTCACGCATGTCGCGCTGCGCCGTGGCGTGATCGCGCCGCTAGAGGAAGCGGGGCGTCATTTCGAGCGCATCGCGAACGGGCGTCTCGATGAACGCATCGAAGACCGTGGCACGAACGAAATCGGCCGTCTGTTCGCGGGACTCGCAACGATGCACGCGAGCGTCGCGGGCACCGTGAAGACCGTGCGCGAGACGTCGGATTCGATCAACTTCGGCGCCGACGAAATCGCCAGCGGCAACGCCGATCTTTCCGCGCGCACGGAGAATCAGGCGGCGTCGCTGGAAGAAACCGCATCGAGCATGGAAGAGCTGACCGCGACGGTGCGCCAGAACGCCGAGCACGCGCGCGAAGCGAACACGCTCGCGGGCCAGGCGCTCGACGCGACCTCGCGCGGTTCGAGCGTCGTCGACGACGTGGTGAAGAAGATGCGCGGCATCGCGGCGAGCTCGGACAAGATCGCGGAGATCATCTCGGTCATCGACGGCATCGCGTTCCAGACCAACATCCTCGCGCTGAACGCGGCGGTCGAGGCGGCGCGCGCGGGCGAGCAGGGGCGCGGCTTCGCGGTCGTGGCGGGCGAGGTGCGCGGGCTTGCGCAGCGCTCGGCGCAATCGGCGAAGGAGATCAAGGAACTGATCGGCGAATCGGTGGCGCAGGTGAGCGACGGCTCCGTGCTCGTCGAGCGCGCGGGCACCGCGATGCGCGATGTGTCGGCTTCGATTTCGCGCGTCACGCAGATGATGGCGGAGATCAGCGCGTCGTCGCTGGAGCAGAGCGTGGGCATCGAGCAGGTGAATCAGGCCGTCACGCAGATGGACGAGATGACGCAGCAGAACGCCGCGCTCGTCGAAGAGGCCGCGGCTGCCGCGTCGTCGCTGCACGAGCAGACGCGGCAACTGAAGGCGGCGGTTTCGGTGTTTCAGCTCGCCTGAGCGCGCTCCCGCTCAGAGAGGCAGCGCCGCGTACGACGTCGCCAGGTGATACGGCGTCGTCGACGGCATCTCGGCGCGGGTGATTTCGCCCTGCGCCGAGCGGCATTCGACCCAGCCGGTGTCATGCAGAAAGCGCGCGCTGAAACGCTCGATCTGCTGACCGGTGGCGTCGCCACGCGTGGCCAGCGCGCGCAGATATTCGGTTTGCGCCCAGATACGCTGCGTGCCGTCGATCACGCGGCCGGTTTCGTCGAGCGCGGCGTGGACACCGCCGGTTTCGCGGTCGACACCGTGTTGCTGCGCGAAGTCGAAGGCGCGCGCGAGCCTTTCGTTGAGGCCTGCCGCTTCGAACGCGGCGTGTCCGCTGCCGAGCGCCAGAAAGTACCACTCGAACTGATGGCCCGGCTCCAGCCGGTTGCCCGCGGCGCCCATCGGCAATTCCGCGATCGAACCGCTCGGCTCGTGCACGAACGTATCCGCGACGGATCGCGCGAGCTGCGCGAGACGCTTGTCATAAGCGGCGTCGCCGGTCGCTTCGCGCGCGGCGAGCCACGCTTCGGCGAGATGCATCAGCGGATTTTGCAGCGGCGTTTCGAGCGTCGTGCCGAAATCTTCGGCGAGCGCCGCGTTCAACAGATCGCCGCCGGTCGAAAAACGCGCCTCGATGACGCGCGACGTTTCATCGAGCAGCGCGAACGCGTCGGCCGAACCGCTCTTCTTCGCGTAATGCGCGCACGCGAACACCACGAACGCGTGCGTGTAGAGATCCTTCTGACGCTCGAGCGGCGCACCGCTTGCATCCACGCTGTAGAACCATCCCCCGTTTCTCCTGTCCTGAAAATAGTGCCGCAGCGATTCGAAGAGCGTCGCGGCATGCGCGAGGTCGCCGGCTTCGGAGAACACGAACAGTTGCCGGGCGCAGGCCATCGCGCGATAACGCTTCGGCGGCAACGGTGCGTGATCGCCGGGCGCGACGGCTTCGTGCGCCAGCCCCAGCGACGCATTGAACCCCGGCCCGCGCCATACGGGCAGCACGATGTTTGCGTAGTGCGCGCGCAACTGAGCGGCGGAATCCGGGCTCGTCGATTGCACGGGCGATGAAGTGGATGGTTGCTGATCCTGCATACGAAGACTCTGATTAGGTCCGAAAAGCGCGCGGCATCCGAGGCACACGCAACGGGAAAGAATAGCAAAACCGGCCCGGCGCGCGCCGCGTTTTCGGCTCGGCGCTCTTCATGATCGTGTCGGCGTTCGGTTTCGCCGATGCGCTGACGGCCAGTCACGTCGATTCGGCCGATCTGGACGAAGTGCGCGTGGAGTTGTCGCGCGCATCGGCGCCCGAATATCAGGCGATCTGCGAGCGTCTGCGGCAACTCGACGTGGTGCGCGAGTTCCGCGAGGACGACGTGAGCTGAATTTGCCTGGCGGTCGCCGGTTTGCCCGTGCAGCCATGCGACAATGCCGCCTCTCGAAAATATCCGCTGAAACGCCCGTGCGCCTTGCGTGTTGGCCGTGGAAGCCGCCGGCTTGCGAACCTATGCCAGATTCCGCAGTAGAAAGAGATCCTGACACGCTCCGGGGCGAATCCGCCGCAAAATCCCGTCGCCGGCGTGCGGCCGGCATGCGCGACGAGCACGATATGCCCGGCGCCGATGCCGAAACGAAGCTCGCCCGCGCCGCGCGCTCGGCGCAGCGTCTCGCGCAACTGAGCGAAGACGCGCGCGGCGGTGAAACGCTCGATCTGTTTGCCGAAGACACCGAGCGCGCGCAATGCCAGGCGCTGAACACCGATATCCGTCAGGGCACGTTCGAAGGATTCGAGTTGCCGGACGTGTTTCTGGCGGCGGTGCAATCGAATTGCGGCACGGCGTCGGCGGGCGTCATTGCGGGCGAATCTGCCGCCGCCGCAAAACGCGCCGCGCGGGGGACGGCGGCATCGGTTGCGCCGGAGCAGGGCTTGTTTCAGGACGAACTGCCGCACGTCGACGCAGCGCGGCCGGATCAGCCGAAGTCCGCGGACAAGACCGGCGCGATCGCCGCTGCCGTGTCGCGCCCGGCGAGCGTCAGCACGTCCGTCGCGCCGGAGAGCACGGGTTCTACGCTCATTGCGCACGATCACGGCGACCGCGAGCCGCTCGCGCAAATCTCCGCGCCTGAACTCGACCGCGCCCGCGTCACCGCGTTCGCGGACACCATCGACGCGCTCCATGCGGTGATGGCCGAGCAACGCACGTCTGCCGCGGCCCACGCGCGCCGCATGAGGACGATGCTGACGATCATCGTCTGCGTGATGCTCGTCACGGTGGCGACCGGCATCGCGCAGACGGCGGTGCTGCTGCGCATGAGCCGCGACGGCAAGCTGCAGCAGGACCGCACCGAGCAATTGATGCTGAATCAGCAGGCCACGCTCGCCTCGCTCTTCGATACGGATTCGGCGACTCTCAGCCTACGCCGCGCCCCCGACACGCCGCACAATACCGACGACGCGTCGCCGGTGCAGCCTGTCAGCGCCGTCCCGCCCGATGCCACGCCGAAAAAGCACGCGCATCATCGCGCCAGTTCCACGGCGCACTGATCCCGCCCTCCGTCACATTCCTGCGACACACCGCACTGCGGCGGCGTGTCGCGGCTTTCTGCCGCTTACTGGCGAAGCACCGCTGCACGGTCACGTGCGTCCTGTCCCTGCTTTCATGACGCGCACGAAAACCTTCTAAGGTAGAAAAACTACAGGAAATTTTCTTAGAAATGTTGCGTTGCACTAGAAATCGGGCAAGGTCATCCCTATAATTCTCGCTAAGGGAAAACCCTCAAACATCAAACCGGAGTCAGTCATGAGCTACCTTTTCGCCCTGCTGCAAAAATTCGCTTCGCTGTTCGAGTCGCCGCACCTTCCGATGGATACGGACTACTCGTACCAAGCGCGTTTCCGTGAATCCGAGCGTCAGCGCAAGTCGCGCGGCACAGCTTTCGGCTTCCGTCTGTAATGCGTCGTTAATGGCGGCGCGGGAAACACAAAACCAGCAACACACGACGGCGAACGCCGTACGACCCGCCCGCCCATTTTTCTTCCCTATGTAGTTTTTCTAGCAATCTTTCCTCATCTCGGCGTCCTATTGGACGTGCCTATCCTCCGCGCTTTTCTGCGCGCGACCATTTCTCCATCCTTTCGTCTGTCTGACATCCGCTTCGCAAGCTGCCTGCTTCGCAAAAATGCGTCCCGACTTGTTCTCGCGCGACATGCCAAAATCGCCGCGCTGAACCGCTTCGCCGGCCGCAAAGCCTTGTCGCGCAAGGGTCTCACCGCAACGGCAAGAAACTGCCTGTATTCAAGTGTCGTATTTCCACATGTGGTTGTCGCAAATAGTCGGCTGATGAGACTTTTTTCTGGCAACTATGTATGCACAGCGCGGACGCACGTCCGCCCTCGTCAGGAGATTTTCGATGAATTCCCCGAAGGTAGTGGTCGAAGGACTGTGCAAAGTGTTCGGCAACAGTCCCAAACAGGCGCTCGACATGCTGGCCGGCGGCGCGACGAAGGAAGAAGTCTTCAAGCGCACCGGACAGATCGTCGGCGTCCATAACGTCTCCTTCGACGTCAAGGAAGGCGAGATTTTCGTGCTCATGGGCCTGTCCGGTTCGGGCAAATCCACGCTGATCCGGCTCATCAACCGCCTGGTCGAGCCGACCGCCGGCAAGGTGCTGATCGATGGCCGCGACGTCGCCGCCGTGAAGCGCTCCGAGCTCACGGCGCTGCGCCGCAAGGACATGAGCATGGTGTTTCAGTCCTTCGCGCTGATGCCGCAACGCACGGTTCTTTCCAACGCCGCATTCGGCCTCGAGGTCGCGGGCGTCGGCAAGAAGGAGCGCGAAGCGCGCGCGATGACCGTGCTCGAGCAGGTCGGCCTCGCGCCTTTCTCGCAGAAATTGCCGTCGCAGCTATCGGGCGGCATGCAGCAGCGCGTAGGCCTCGCGCGCGCGCTCGCGGTCAATCCTTCGCTGATGATCATGGACGAAGCGTTCTCCGCGCTCGATCCGCTCAAGCGCAAGGAAATGCAGAACGTGCTGCTCGATCTGCAACGCGAACAGCGCCGCACGATTCTCTTCGTGTCGCACGATCTGGAAGAGGCGATGCGTATCGGCACGCGCATCGCGATCATGGAAGGCGGGCGCGTGGTGCAGATCGGCACGCCGCAGGAAATCATCACGAATCCCGCCGACGACTACGTGGAAGCCTTTTTCGAAGGCATCGACACGAGCCGCTATCTCACCGCCGGCGATCTGATGCAGACCGATGAAGTGCCGCTCATCAGGCACAACATCCAGATCGACGCGTCGAGCGTGGCGCAGACCCTGAACGGCAGCGCCGACTATGCGTTCGTGCTCGACGCGCAACGCCGCATCCGTGGCTTCGTCGGGCGCGAGAACGCCAATGTTCAGCATATCGATTGCATCGAGCGGCACATGGCGCTGGACGACGTCGTGAACCGTGTGGTCGCGAGCCCCGCGCCGCTGCCCGTCGTCGAGGCGGACGGCTCGTACTGCGGGTCGATCAACAAGACCAATGTCCTGAAGGTCCTTACGCACCATCGAGGTTCCCATGTCTGAAATCATTCCGCTTGGCAGTTGGGTGGACCACGGCGTCCACTATCTCCTCGATCACGACGCGAAGACGTTCGATTCCATCGGCAAGGTCATCGAGACTTTCGCCGCGGCGATCGAGCATGCGCTGCAGTCCGTTCCGATGTGGGCGCTGATCGCGATTTTCGTGGGCATCGGCCTGTGGCGCGTCGGCTGGCGATTCGCGGCGTTCGTGCTCGCTTCGCTATTGCTGATCTACGCGACCAACTTCTGGGATCAGATGGTCATCACGCTGGGCCTCACGCTGTCGTCGACGTTGATCAGCCTGTTGCTCGGCATTCCGCTCGGCATCTGGGTCTCGAAGAGCAAGTACGTCGAGATGTCCGTGCGCCCCGTGCTCGACCTGATGCAGACCATGCCTGCATTCGTCTACCTGATTCCGGCCGCGATGCTGTTCGGTCTCGGCCGCGTGCCGGGCATTCTGGCGACCGTCATTTTCGCGATGCCGCCTGCCGTGCGTCTCACCGCGCTCGGCATCAAGCAGGTGAATCGCGAGATCGTGGAAGCGGGCCAGGCGTTCGGCTGCACGTCGTTCCAGTTGCTCTACAAGGTGCAGATTCCGAACGCGCTGCCTTCGATCATGACCGGCGTGAACCAGACGATCATGATGGCGCTGTCGATGGTCATCATCGCTTCGATGGTCGGCGCGGGCGGTCTCGGCAACGACGTGCTCGCATCGATTCAGCGACTGGATATCGGCCTCGGCTTCGAGAGCGGCTTGTCGGTGGTGTTGCTGGCGATCATTCTCGACCGCATCACCGAGAGCTTCGGACGCACGCCGGGCATGGCGCGCGCCCCGCTGTTCTCGGGTCTCAAGAGCGTAATGAAAGTGCGCCGCACTCCGGCGGCGCAACAAAGCTAACGAGGCTCCTGCATGAAGCGCGACGCGATCGTCCCAGCGGTTACCGATTCACCGTTGTCCAATCTCGCGCACTTCGGCTTCCTTACGCTGCCGAACTTCTCGATGATCGCGTTCACGAGCGCGGTCGAGGTGTTGCGCATGGCCAATTACATCGGCCGCGCGCAGCACTATCGATGGTCGATCATCACGCCGGACGGCGAGCCGGCGCGCGCGAGCAACGGCATCACCGTGAAGCCGACGGTGACGCTCGATGAAGCCGGCATGCCCGATGTGCTGATCGTGTGCGCGGGATGGCATGTCGCCGATTATGTCGACGACAAGATCATCGGCCTCTTGCAGCGCGCGCATGAAGCGGGCATTCCTCTCGGCGGCATATGCACCGGTCCGTATGCGCTGCTCGCGGCGAAGCTGCTCGATGGTTATCGCTGCACGCTGCACTGGGAAGATATGTCGCCGGTCAATAAGCGTTTCCCGCATGTGCGTTTCGCGGACGAGCTCTTCGTGATCGATCGCGACCGCATGACCTGCACGGGCGGCACGGCGCCGCTCGACCTGATGCTCAATCTTGTCGGCTTGCGGCTCGGGCAGGCGCATGCGGCGCAGGTATCGGAGCAGTTCATCGTCGAGCGAATTCGCGGATCGACGGACTACCAGCACATTCCCGTCGATGCGCGCGTGGGATTCTCTCGCGCGGAGCTCGTCGAAGTCGTGCGGCTGATGGAGGCGAACATCGAGGAGCCTTTGTCGCTCGAAGAACTTGCGCGGCTCGTGCATCTGTCGCAACGGCATTTGCAACGCATGTTCAAGATGTTCCTCAACGTATCGCCGACGCATTACTACCTGACGCTGCGCCTGCGTCGCGCGCGTGAATTGTTGCGCAACACGGATGCGTCGATTGCACGTGTGACCAGCATCTGCGGATTCCATTCGCCTTGTCATTTCAGCAAGGCGTATCGCGCGCAGTTCGGACATGCGCCGAGCGTCGAGCGTCGATTATCGGCCTGACGTTTTTCTGCTTGCTTTCTTCGGCCGTGCGGGCTGCTTCGAGCCTCGCGCGTGGGCCTTGTCGCGTTTATGTGCTTATAAAAAACTTGGGAGAGAGATATGAAACGCTTGTGGATCGCATCGATAGCGTCGATGGCGGCGGCAATGTTGTCGGGTGCGTATGGCGCCGAGCCTGCCGCGTGCAAGAACGTGCGCTTCGCTGATGTCGGCTGGACGGATATCGCCGCGACCACCGGACTCGCATCGACCGTTCTGCAGGGCTTGGGCTATAACCCGACAAAGACAATCGCTTCGGTGCCGATCACGTTCGCGGGCGTGAAGAGCAAGCAGATCGACGTGTTCCTCGGCTACTGGTCGCCGACGATGGACCCGATGATCGATTCGTTCAGGAAAGCGAATCAAGTGAAGGTGCTCGCGACGCCGAATCTGACGGGCGCCAAGTACACGCTCGCGGTGCCGGATTATGCGTATCAGGCGGGCATCAAGAACTTCAACGATATCGCGAAGAACTACGACAAGCTCGACGGCAAGATCTACGGCATCGAGCCGGGCAATGATGGCAATGCGCTCATCAAGAAGATGATCGACAGCAACATGTATGGGCTGGGCAAGTTCAAGCTGGTGGAGTCGAGCGAGGCGGGCATGCTCGTCGAAGTGAATCGCGCGATTCGCGAGAAGAAGCCCATCGTGTTTCTGGGCTGGGAACCGCATCCGATGAACGTGCAGATGAAGATCGACTATCTCGCGGGCGGCGATGATGTTTTCGGGCCGAACTATGGCGAAGCGAAGGTGCTGACGGTGACGCCGACTGATTACGACACGCGGTGCCCGAATGTCGCGAAGCTGGTGTCGAATCTGCAGTTCACGACGGATATCGAGAATCACGTGATGGTGCCGATCATGAACAAGACAGATGCGAACAAGGCGGCGCGCGAGTGGCTGAAACAGAATCCGGCGGTGCTGGATAAGTGGCTCGCGGGGGTGAAGACTTTCGATGGGAAGGAGGGGTTGCCGGCGGTGAAGGCGTACGTGGCGGGGAATTGAGCCTCTGCGTTATTTTGGCGACGCCCAATCCGCGGGCGTCGCCTCCGTGTTTTCAGCTTCGGAAGTGATCTTGTGTTGTCCTGGTTCAACTTCGGCATAAAGATAAGTCTTGGCCGCCGTGCTTCCCATTGCTTTTCCATCAAGTGTCACAGGCATTTTGACGCCAGCGCCAATCGACTCGTTTCGATACACATACAGAGACGCCTTTTGCGTCGGAACCGTAAAAGTCTTTAGCGCCGCATCCTGCTGCTGATGGACTGTCTGCGGTGAGTGACCGAAGTGCTTACAAGCGGTCGGTCAGATGGACGGGCGCATCGATGCACAAATCCGGTGTTCCCGTCCTGGCGATTAAAGCGAGCAATCAACTTCGATAATCCGTCTTCGCACCTTCGATCATTCTCAACGCCGCATTCCACTGCAGCGCCATGATTCCATCGGCTTCATCGCGCCGATACTGTGCCGCCGTCAATTCACAAACCTTCTCCGACGGCAGATTCAATTCCGCATTTCCCGCGAGCGCCCGAATCTGAATTTCACACGCCCTTTCAAGAAAATACATCTCCTGAAACGCCTCCGGAATCGACTTCCCGCAAGTCAATAATCCGTGATTCTTCAAGATCATCGCGTTATGCGAGCCGAGGTCATTCACGAGCCGATCGCGCTCCGCGAGATCCAGCGCAATCCCTTCATAATCGTGATACGCGATATGCCCGTAATACTTCAGCGCATGCTGGCTGATCGGCAAAAGCCCTTGCTTCTGCGCCGATACCGCCGCGCCCGCCGCCGTATGCGTATGCACGACGCACAGCACATCGGGCCGCGCCATGTGGATCGCCGAGTGAATCGTGAAGCCCGCCGGATTCACGCGGTATCGCTCGGGTTCCCCGCTCGCGCCCGCTTCGACGGGACGCCCTTCCTCATCGATGCGCACCAGATCCGATGCACGCATCTCGTCGAAGAGCACGCCATAGCGATTGATCAGAAAGTGATGGTCCGCTCCCGGCACACGCGCGCTGATGTGCGTGAAGATCATGTCGGTCCAGCGAAAGTGCCCGATCACGCGATACAGCGCCGCCAGATCGCAGCGCACCTTCCATTCTTCCTGCGAATACCCGTGAGTCTCCATGCCGTTCCTCCCTGGTTGACGAGCCGCGGATAACGTGAAGCGGATAAAGCCTAGATCGCCTGGGCGCGGCCCGGAAAAACTTCGTCGTAGTCCATTGCCTGAGTGGCTTCCTGCGCGTCCTGTGCGCCGCCGCCTTGCTCACGATACATCATCGGCGGCACACCGAATTGCTTGCGGAACTCACGGCCGAGATGCGATGCATCCGAGAAGCCGCAACTCGACGCGATATCCGCGACGGTCTTGTCCGAACTCGTCAGAAGCCACGCGGCGGTGCGCAGCCGGACCTGCTTCGCATACGCCTGCGGCGCCTTGCCCGTCTCCGCCTTGAAAAGCCGTTCGAGCTGCCGCGTCGAGAGATCGAGCTTATACGCGAGTTCATCGAGCGAGAGCGAACGGCCGACGTGCTGCTCCATCAGCAGGATCGCACGTTTCACCTTCGGATGCGTCGCGGGGGCGAGGCCCGGCGGATGCGGCTGCGGTGCGTTGCCCTTCTGCATGTCGTCGACCAGCAGGATGCGCAGCGCCTTCTGCACGGTCGCGGTTTCGAAGTGACGAAGCAGAATCGCGGCGGCGACATCGATCGATGCGCGCCCGCCCGAACACGTGATGCGCCTTCTGTCGATCACGAAGAGACGGTCCGCGACGAGCGCCTGTTCATCGGCATGCGGAAAGCGCTCGACGAAATCCCAGTAATGAAACCAGCTCACGCAGATGCGATGACCTTCGAGCACGCCCGCGCGCATCAGCGAGAACACGCCCGTGCACATGCCGACGAGCGTCGCGTTCGTCGCGGCGGCGCGCCGGATGAACTGCAGCGTCGCCTCGCTCGTGGCGGGACCGGAATGCAGCAGGCCGCCGACCACGACGACATAGTCGAACGGCTCGGCCTGATCGTAGGTCTCCCACGGCGTGATCTGAATACCGCAACTCGCGCGCACCGGCGCGAGCGTCTCGCCGATCACGCTCCACGAGCAGCGCACCGGGCGGCTGAAATCGCCTTCGTCGGCGGACAGGCGCAAGAGGTCGACGAAACCGGAAAACGCGGTCAGCGTGAAGTTCGGCAGCAGGATGATGCCGAAGCGGATGCGCGATTTCGATTGACCGTCGACGGACGACGGCGGAAGGGATTCTGCGGGACTCATACGGGCGACATGCGGCTGGACGTTATCCGGCGAGCATAACACTCGGCCGCGAGCCGCGGGCACGTGTCAGAAACGACGCGGCCGGCGTCGCGTGACGCCGGCCGCGTGAAGACGAAAAGGGCGACGAGGGGAGGCGGTTCAACCGCCGAGCACGGCGAAACCCCATGCGAAGACGCCGCCGATCAGCGCGCCCGTCGCGCGGCCGAGCACGCTCGCGATCGTGTAGTCGCCCCAACGCTGCTCGATTTCAGCCTTCAACACGCCGAAGTAGCGCAGCACGGGATCGATCGAACAGAGGAACATGAGCGCGACCCAGACGGGTGCCTGACGCGTGAGCACGTGTTCGGGCGAAAGCAGGTCCATTGCCTGAAGCGCGCCGACGACACCCGCGCCGACGAGGAAGGAGAGAACCCAGGACTTGAAGAACTGATCGGGTAGTGCGTGAGTTTCCATCGCGATGCAAACCGGAAGAAGCGGGGGAGAAAGCCTGAGCAACGGCCCAGCCGAGAACCTAGGGAATATACCGAGGCCCGCTCTCCCGACGCTTCGGACCAGTCTCAAAAATATGGAAAGTGCAACGAAGATGCGCAAAAAGGCGCCAGACGCGAAATGGTCTGTTACGCGCGACCTTGCCGAAAAACGCGCCTCGAACCGGCTTCGGGCCTCTTCAGCGCATTGAGAACGCCGACGAAAGGGCGGCGAACGACGCGCTGACGCCGCTATCCCATTTCGACGGCGTTTTTGTTCTATCGGGTCTTTTTAGGGTTTGGTGCAATAGGCGCCATAGAGAAACCCGCGAAACCACGGCAGCGCAGCGCGCCACGCCAAACCCAGGGACACGCCAATGAACGTCAGCGTCTTCGATCTGTTCAAGATCGGCATCGGACCGTCGAGCTCGCATACCGTCGGGCCGATGATCGCGGCATGCCGGTTCGCGTCGCATATCGAGGATGCCAATCTGCTCGGCTTCGTCACCCGCGTGCGTGCTGAGTTGTTCGGCTCGCTCGGTGCGACCGGCAAGGGTCACGGCACCGATAAGGCCGTGCTGCTCGGTCTCGAAGGCAACCTGCCCGATCTCATCGATCCGGACATCATCGCGCCGCGTCTGAAGCAGATCCGCGAGACCAAGCGCCTCAATCTGCTCGGCAAGCACGAAGTGGTGTTCGAAGAGCGCGAGCACATCGGCTTCTATCGCAAGCTGATGCCGGGCGCGCCGGGAACGAGCATCGTGCACCCGAACGGCATGCGCTTTCAGGCGTTCGACGAGAACGGCCAGTTGCTCGTCGAGAAAGAGTATTACTCGATCGGCGGCGGCTTCGTCGTGAATCGCGAAGGCGATCGCGTCAACGGTTTGCGCGCGGGCGGCACGGTGCCGCATCCGTTTCGCACCGGCGACGATCTGATGCGCATCTGCAAGGAGACAGGTCTGTCTATCGCGGAAGTGACGATGCAGAACGAATGCGCCAATCGCAGCGAGACGGAAGTGCGCGAGGGCATGCTCGCCGTGTGGCGCGTGATGGCCGCGTGCGTCGAGCGCGGCTGCAAGGAGCGCGGCGAGCTGCCCGGCCCGATGCGCGTGAAGCGTCGCGCGGCCGACTTGTCGATCCAGTTGCGCTCGCGTTCCGAAGAGTCGCTGCGCGATCCCCTGTCGATGCTCGACTGGGTCAATCTCTACGCGATGGCCGTCAACGAAGAAAACGCAGCGGGCGGCCGCGTCGTCACCGCGCCGACGAACGGCGCCGCCGGCGTGATCCCCGCCGTGCTGCATTACTACGTGAAGTTCATGCACGGTGCAAACGATGAAGGCATCGTGCGCTTCCTCCTGACCGCGGCCGCCATCGGCATCATCTACAAGGAAACCGCGTCGATCTCCGGCGCTGAAGTGGGCTGCCAGGGCGAAGTGGGCGTCGCCTGCTCGATGGCCGCCGCCGCGCTCGCCGCCGTGATGGGCGGCACGCCCGAGCAAGTGGAAAATGCGGCGGAAATCGGCATGGAGCACAACCTCGGCATGACCTGCGATCCGGTCGGCGGGCTCGTGCAGATTCCGTGCATCGAGCGCAACGCGATGGGCTCGATCAAGGCGATCAACGCGGCGCGCATGGCGATGAAGGGCGACGGCAAGCATTACGTGTCGCTCGACTCGGTCATCAAGACGATGCGCGAAACCGGCGCCGACATGAAGACGAAATACAAGGAGACGTCGCGCGGTGGCCTCGCCGTCAACGTCATCGAATGCTGAATCGATTGCAAGCACAAACCCCGCACGAAGGAAGAGATACACCATGAGCCGCTATTCCATCTTCAGCCTGCTGCGCAACGGCATGTCGTATCACGAGAACTGGGAGCGCCAGTGGCGAAGCCCCGAGCCGAAGCGCGAGTACGACGTGGTGATCGTCGGCGGCGGCGGTCATGGTCTCGCGACGGCCTACTATCTCGCGAAAGAGCATGGCATCACGAATGTCGCGATTCTGGAGAAGGGATGGATCGGCGGCGGCAATACGGCGCGCAACACGACCATCGTGCGGTCGAACTATCTGTGGGATGAATCGGCGGCGTTGTACGAGAAGGCGATGAAGCTGTGGGAAGGCCTCTCGCAAGATCTCAACTACAACGTGATGTTCTCGCAGCGCGGCGTGATGAACCTCGCGCACAATCTGCAGGACGTGCGTGACACGGAACGTCGCGTGAACGCGAACCGCCTCAATGGCGTCGATGCCGAGTTCCTGACGCCGCAGCAGATCAAGGAGATCGAGCCGACGATCAACCTCAATAGCCGTTATCCGGTGCTGGGTGCGTCGATTCAGCGTCGCGGCGGCGTCGCGCGTCACGATGCGGTGGCCTGGGGCTTCGCGCGCGGCGCGGATCGCGCGGGCGTCGACATCATTCAGAACTGCCAGGTCGTCGGCATTCGCCGCGATGGCAGTCAGGTGACGGGCGTCGATACGACCAAGGGTTTCATCAAGGCGAAGAAGGTCGCCGTGGTCACGGCCGGCAGCACGACGACGCTCGCCGACATGGCCGGCGTGCGTCTGCCGATCGAGAGTCATCCGCTTCAGGCGCTCGTGTCCGAGCCGATCAAGCCGGTGGTGAACACGGTCATCATGTCGAACGCGGTGCACGCGTACATCAGCCAGTCCGACAAGGGCGATCTGGTGATCGGCGCGGGCGTCGATCAGTACGCGGGGTACGGGCAGCGCGGCAGTTTCCACATCATCGAAGGCACGCTCGAAGCGATCGTCGAGATGTTCCCGGTATTCTCGCGCGTGCGCATGAACCGTCAGTGGGGCGGCATCGTCGATGTCTCGCCGGATGCGTGCCCGATCATTTCGAAGACCGACGTGAAGGGCCTCTACTTCAACTGCGGCTGGGGCACGGGCGGCTTCAAGGCGACGCCGGGCTCGGGCTGGGCGTATGCACACACCATCGCGAAGGACGAGCCGCATGCGCTGAATGCGCCGTTCTCGCTGGATCGCTTCTATACCGGTCATCTGATCGACGAACACGGCGCGGCTGCCGTGGCTCACTAATCGCACTTGGAGCGAAAAACATGTTGCTGATCGAATGCCCCTGGTGCGGGCCGCGCGCCGAAACCGAATTTTCCTGCGGAGGCGAAGCGGATATCGCGCGCCCGCTCGACACCGAAAAACTCTCCGATAAAGAATGGGGCGATTACCTCTTCATGCGCAAGAACCCGCGCGGCGTGCATCGCGAACAATGGAATCATGCGCAGGGCTGCCGCCGCTGGTTCAAGGTGCAGCGCGACACAGTCACTTATGAAATTCAAGGCTACGAGACGTTCGACCGTCCGCTGGCTGTGATGCAAGACAACGGAGGCACGTCGAAATGAGCCAGAAAGACCGACTCGGCATGGGCGGGCGCATCAACCGCGCGATTCCCGTGACCTTCACGTTCAACGGCAAGACGTATCAGGGCTTCGAAGGCGACACGCTCGCTTCGGCCTTGCTTGCCAATGGCGAGCGCTTCGTCGCGCGTAGCTGGAAGTATCACCGTCCGCGGGGCATCATCACGGCGGGTGTGGAAGAGCCGAATGCTGTGGTGCAGCTCGAAACCGGCGCATACACCGTGCCGAATGCGCGCGCCACGGAAGTCGAGCTTTATCAGGGCCTCGTCGCGACGAGCGTGAACGCGAAGCCGAGCATCGAGAAGGATCGCATGGCGGTCAATCAGAAGATCGCGCGCTTCATTCCCGCGGGCTTCTACTACAAGACGTTCATGTGGCCGCGCAAGCTGTGGCCGAAGTACGAAGAAGTCATTCGCGATGCGGCGGGTCTCGGCGAAGCGCCGAAGCAACTCGACGCCGATCGCTACGACAAGTGCTTCGCGCATTGCGACGTGCTCGTGGTCGGCGGCGGACCGTCGGGACTGGCTGCCGCGCACGCGGCGGGTCTGTCGGGCGCGCGCGTGATTCTCGTCGACGATCAACGCGAACTCGGCGGCTCGCTGCTGTCGTGCCGCGCGGAAATCGATGGCAAGCCTGCATTGCAATGGGTGCAGAAGATCGAAGCCGAATTGCGAAAAATGCCTGACGTGAAGGTACTTTCGCGCAGCACGGCGTTCGGCTATCAGGATCACAACCTCGTCACGATCACGCAACGTCTGACCGAACATCTGCCGATATCGCGTCGTCAGGGCACGCGCGAGCTGATGTGGAAAGTGCGTGCGAAGCGCGTGATTCTCGCGACCGGCGCGCATGAGCGTCCGATCGTCTTCGGCAACAACGATCTGCCGGGCATCATGCTGGCGTCGGCGGTGTCGACGTATCTGCATCGCTATGCGGTGCTGCCGGGCCGTCAGGCGGTCGTGTTCACGAACAACGACGACGCGTATCAATGCGCGCTCGATCTGAAGGCCGCCGGCGCCGAGGTGACGGTCGTCGATCCGCGTCCGGCCGAATCGAAGGGCACGTTGCCCGCGGCGGCGCGGCGCTACGGCGTGCGCGTGATGAACAACGCGGTCGTTACCGTTGCGCATGGCAAGTATCGCGTCGCGTCGGTCGAAGTGTCTTCGTATTCGAACGGCCAGGTCGGTCAGAAGCAAGCCGATCTTCCGTGCGATCTCGTCGTGATGTCGGGCGGCTGGAGCCCGGTGCTGCATCTGTTCGCGCAATCGGGCGGCAAGGCGCACTGGCACGACGAGAAGGCGTGCTTCGTTCCCGGCAAGGCATTGCAGGCGGAAAGCAGCGTCGGCGCATGCGCGGGTGAGTTCTCGCTGGCGCGTGGCATTCGCTTCGGCGTCGATGCGGGCGCGGATGCGGCGCGCGCGGCGGGCCATATCGTCGCGAAGCCGAAGGCCGTGCAGGTCGCCGAAATCGTCGAAGCGCCGATGATGCCGCTGTGGATCGTCGGCAACAAGGAAATGTCGACTCGTGGTCCTAAGCAATTCGTCGACTACCAGAACGATGTATCCGCTGCGGACATCTATCTCGCTGCGCGTGAAGGCTTCGAATCCGTCGAGCACGTGAAGCGTTATACGGCGATGGGCTTCGGCACCGACCAGGGCAAGCTCGGCAACATCAACGGCATGGCGATTCTCGCGGGCGCTTTGGGCAAGACGATTCCGGAAACCGGCACGACGACCTTCCGCCCGAACTACACGCCCGTGACCTTCGGCACGTTCGCGGGTCGCGAGCTCGGCGAGTTCCTCGATCCGGTGCGCAAGACCGCGATCCACGAATGGCACGTCGAGAACGGCGCGATGTTCGAGGATGTCGGCAACTGGAAGCGTCCCTGGTATTACCCGAAGGGCGGTGAAGACATGCACGCGGCGGTTGCGCGCGAGTCGCTCGCGGTGCGTCAGAGCGTCGGCATTCTCGATGCATCGACGCTCGGCAAGATCGACATTCAAGGCCCGGATTCGGCGAAGCTGCTCAACTGGATGTACACGAATCCGTGGAGCAAGCTCGAAGTGGGCAAGTGCCGCTACGGTTTGATGCTCGACGAAAACGGCATGATCTTCGACGACGGCGTCACGGTGCGCTTAGGCGAACAGCACTACATGATGACGACGACCACCGGCGGCGCGGCGCGCGTGCTGACGTGGCTCGAACGCTGGCTGCAAACCGAATGGCCCGACATGCGCGTGCGTCTCGCATCCGTGACGGATCACTGGGCGACGTTTGCGGTCGTCGGCCCGAACAGCCGCAAGGTGCTGCAGAAGGTGTGCCACGACATCGACTTCGCGAACGCGGCGTTCCCGTTCATGAGCTATCGCGATGGCACGGTGGCGGGCGCATCGGCGCGTGTGATGCGCATCAGCTTCTCGGGCGAGCTTGCCTACGAAGTGAACGTGCCGGCGAACGTCGGACGCGCGGTGTGGGAAGCGCTGATGCTCGCGGGCGCCGAGTTCGACATCACGCCGTACGGCACGGAAACGATGCACGTGCTGCGCGCGGAGAAGGGCTACATCATCGTGGGCCAGGATACCGATGGCTCGATGACGCCTTACGACCTCGGCATGGGCGGACTCGTGGCGAAGTCGAAGGACTTCATCGGCAAGCGTTCGCTCACCCGTTCGGATACGGCGAAGCAGGGCCGCAAGCAGTTCGTCGGCCTGCTCACCGATGATCCTTCGGTCGTGCTGCCGGAAGGCGCGCAGATCGTCGCGGGTCCGTTCCAGGGCGACACCGCGCCGATGCTCGGACACGTGACGTCGAGCTATTACAGCCCTATTTTGAAGCGCTCGATTGCGTTGGCCGTCGTGAAGGGCGGTCTCGAGAAGGTCGGCGAATCGGTTCTGATTCCGCTCGCCAATGGCAAGCGCATCAACGCAAAAATCACCAGTTCGGTGTTCTACGACAGCGAAGGAGCACGTCAGCATGTTGAATGAAGTCAAGGCATCCGCGACGGTCGTCGACCGTGCCATCAGCGGACAAGGCCTCAGTGGCATTTGGCAGGAATCCCCGCTCGTAGGCGCCGATGCGCTCATGAAGTCGCACCAGAGCGCATCGCCGAAAGCGGTTCGCCTGACGGAGCGTCCGTTCCTCGAACTCGTGAACGTGCGCGGCGATACGCGCGATGCGGCCTTCGTGAAAGCGGTGCAGAACGTGATCGGCTGCGTGCCGCCCGAGAAGGCGAACACGATTGCGCGCGGCAACGGCTACACGATGCTGTGGCTCGGCCCCGACGAATGGCTCGTTCGTTCCGATGCCGCGCACGATGCAGCGCGTCCCGCGCCGCTCGAAGCGAAGCTGCGCGATGCGTTCGTCGGCCAGTTCTCGGCGGCGGTGGATATCGGCAGCGGCTACACGGTGCTCGAAATCGATGGCCCGAAGACGCGTGAGCTGCTCTCGCGCGGCTGCCCGCTCGACCTTCATCCGAAGGTCTTCGGAGAAGGCCAGTGCGCGCAGAGCCACTTCTTCAAGGCATCGATCACGCTGACGCCGCTGGGTGGCGATCGCTACGAAATCATCGTGCGCCGCAGCTTTGCCGATTACTTCGTGAAGATCATGCTCGACGCAGCCGAGCCGCTCATCGCATGAAACCGTTCGAACCGCTCGAGGTTGGAGGGCAGGGCTGGCGCGTCGTCGTCGATGAGTTGATCGTGAAGACGCGCGTCGGCTTGTACGAGCATGAGCATGAAGGTCCGCAGCCCGTTTGCATCGATGCGAGCCTGCGTTATCGCGGGATTCCGGACGAATCGAGCGATGGCCTGATCGACTACGAAGCGTGGTGCAATCGCGTCAGCGCGTTTCTCGAAACGAAGCCGCATACGCGTCTGCTCGAAACGCTCGCGGTCGAGATCGCCGCGCTGTCATTCGATGAATGGCCCGCGCTCGATGCGCTCACGCTCACGCTGCACAAGCCGAAGATTCGCGAAGGCACGAAGCGTCTCGGGCTCGAACTCGACTGGCGTCGCGCGGACTACCATGCGTGGCGTCTGAAAGCCGCCGCGCGTCACGCGTCCGTGTGATGAATCCGTCACGCGACACCGCCGCGCAGCTTTCCGAACGTGCGTGCAAGAAGCACGATGCGGGCGCGGCGCTGGCGTTGCTCGATCGGAGCATTGCGCTGAAGCATCGGCGCATTGCGTTGATTCGCTATCTTCATGCGCAGTATCTCAATGCTCCGCTGGAAGCGCGGCATCACGACTATGTGAAGACGATCGCGGCGCGTCTCAGCGCGGAAGCGTTGACGCAGATCGCCGCTTCGGCGCGCGCCCGCTTCGGCGCATGACGTATCCGCGCTGTTCGATGACGCAAATCCTCTGGTGCGGAGAATTATGTTGGCGTCTACTGAAGTCATCTGAACTTACGCGGCGCACGCCGCATCGAGAGGGATGACATGTCTATCGCCATGCAACCACGCGCGAGCGCCGCGGCAAGGCTCGAACGCCTGCCGTTTTCCGGGTATCACCGCACGATCTTCATCATCATCGCGATCGCGTTCTTCTTCGATTCGGTCGATCTCGGCACGATGACTTTCGTGCTCGGTTCCATCAAGACCGAGTTCGGCTTATCGACCGCAACGGCGGGGCTCGTCGCGAGCGCGAGCTTCTTCGGCATGGTGCTGGGCGCGGCGGTTGCGGGCCTGCTTGCCGATCGCTTCGGAAGGCGGCCCGTGTTCCAGTGGAGCATGGTGCTGTGGGGTCTTGCGTCGTATCTGTGCTCGACGGCGCAATCCGTCGATGCGCTGATTTTTTATCGTGTGCTGCTGGGCATCGGCATGGGCATGGAGTTTCCGATCGCGCAGACCCTGCTGTCTGAATTCGTGCCGACGGCATCGCGCGGCCGCTTGATCGCGCTGATGGACGGCTTCTGGCCGCTCGGGTTCATCGCGTCGGGCGTGGTGTCGTACTTCGTGCTGCCGAAGTTCGGCTGGCGCACGGAGTTCGCGTTGCTCGCGATTCCGGCGGTGTTCGTGCTGATCGTGCGTCGCGTGGTGCCGGAGTCGCCGCGCTGGCTGGAGCATCGTGGACGCTTCGACGAAGCGGACCGCGTGCTCGCCGATGTCGAAGTGAAGGTGATGAAGGCGAAAGGCTTGCGCCAGTTGCCGCCGCCTTCGATGCTCGCCGAGCCGCCTGCGCATCGCGGATCGGGAGCGTTTCGCGAGATCTGGAGCGCCGCGTATCGGCGTCGCACGGTGATGGTGTGGACGCTGTGGTTCTTCGCGTTGCTCGGGTTTTATGGGTTGACGTCGTGGCTGGGCGCGTTGATGCAGCAGGCGGGTTTTGCCGTGACGAAGTCGGTGCTTTATACGGTGCTGATTTCGCTTGGCGGCGTGCCGGGGTTCCTGTGCGCGGCGTGGCTCGTCGAGCGATGGGGACGCAAGCCGGCTTGCATCGCATCGCTTTTGGGTAGCGGCGTGATGGCTTACGTGTACGGACAGACCGCGTTGCATGCCGAAACGCCGACGCTGCTCATCTGCGCCGGGCTCGCGATGCAGTTCTTCCTTTTCGCGATGTGGGCCGTGCTTTATACCTATACGCCCGAGTTGTACGGGACGGGCGCGCGGGCGACCGGGTCGGGTTTCGCATCGGCGATCGGGCGTGTGGGGTCGTTGATCGGGCCTTATGTCGTGGGTGTGGTGTTGCCTGTGTTTGGGCAGGGCGGGGTGTTTTCGCTTGGAGCGGCTTGTTTCGTGGTGGCGGCTTCGGCGGTCTGGATTTTGGGTATCGAAACGAAAGGGCTTGCGCTGGAGACGCTGGTCTCGGAAGCGGAGGAGCAGGAAGGGAGTGGCGTGCTGGCTTCGGCCAGGGAGTGAGCGTGCAGGTGGTTGAAGTAGGGCGATTTTGGGGCCGCGCTTGCGCGGCCTTTCTTTGTGTGTAAAGAAATTCGGGGGATTCGTATGGAGTTGATCTGCTTTTTCCATAAAACTATGGACTACAGATAAAATATACTGCGCATCGTCAAGTGGTTGAGGCTGGGATGATGCGGTAAGGCAGGATATGCAAGAGAAAGCGCAGCATGTCGCTTGGGGCAAGCGACCGAGAGATGGCGATGAGAACGCGAAGTTTCATCCGCTTGGTGATCATATGCTGGATGTCGCGGCGTGTTTTATCGCGTTGACGGCGCAGGGCGGCCGCATCCGTGCAGCGATGCATGCGACAGCGGGGCGCGTGCTCGACGAAAAAGACATCGCCCGGCTTGCCGTGTTCGTCTATTTGCACGACTTCGGCAAGGCGAATAGCGGTTTCCAGGCGAAGCGTTGGCGAACAGGCGCGCCGCGCGGCTGGCCTGCTCACGCTGGGCATGGCGTCGAAGCGCGGCTTGCGTTCGAACTCGATGAGAGTGTGCTTGCAGGATTGCCTCTCGATGACATGTCGGAATGGGGCGACGCCGCCTTCGATCTGATGCTCGCGAGCCTTGGGCATCATGGCCGGCCGCTACGCGAACCTGTCGGCATCGATCCGCACGTGTGGAAGCCCGTGTTCGATACGGATGGACGCGAGGTCTATAACCCCGTGCTTACGCTGACGCAGATTGGCGATCAATTGCGGCGCAATCTGCCGGGAGCGTTCGAGCGGGGTGGCGAATCGCTGCCCGTTGGCCCTTCGTTCGTGCATCTGTTCGCGGGTCTCGTGCAACTGGCGGACTGGCTCGGATCGGACGAGAGATTCTTTGGCTACAGCGAACCGGGCGTCGGGCGGACCTTCGACGAAGCCCTTCAACGTGCGACCGAAGCCGTCGAAACGATCGGCCTGAATCCAAGGCAATTGCGCGCGGCGGTGAAGCACGCTGGCATCAAGTTTGAATCGGCTTTCGGGCTGAAGTCGCCGCGGCCGGCACAAGCCGCATTGGGCAATACCGAACTCGGTCCGCTGCTGATACTCGAATCGGAAACCGGCAGCGGCAAGACGGAAGCCGCGCTTTGGCGCTTCGTGACGCTCTTCGAGGCCGGCAAAGTCGACTCGCTCTACTTCGCGTTGCCAACGCGCGTCGCGGCGGTTCAATTGTACGAACGCGTGCGTGATTTCGTCGCGCGTCTTTGGCCGTCGAGTGCGCCCGTGGTCGTTCGCGCGCTGCCGGGCTACGAAAGCGCCGACGGCAGCGACAAGATCGCGTTGCCGGATTACGAGGTCCAATGGTCCGACCATCCCGATGACATCGCGGCGCCGAGGCGCTGGGCCGCCGAATCGCCGAAGCGCTTTCTCGCCGCGACGATCGCTGTCGGCACCGTCGATCAGGCATTGCTGGCCGCGTTGAGTGTTCGTCACGCTCATCTGAGGCATGCGATGCTGAGCCGGTCGCTGCTCGTAGTCGATGAAGTCCACGCGTCGGACACATACATGTCCGAGTTGCTGGAACATCTGCTGGACGCGCATCTGGCGACGGGCGGGCACGCGTTGTTGTTATCCGCGACGCTCGGTTCAAATCAGCGCGTGCGGTTCCAGGGCATCGTCACGGAGGCGGTCGGCAAGACGTATCTGCCAGTCGTCGAGGAAGCCTGTGCATTGCCGTATCCGGCGCTTACGGACGGCGCGCATGTGACGTGCTTAGGCAATAGCGGACTGAAGAAACGCATCCACTGGCAGACCATCGACGCAATCGACGACCACGCGCATGTGGCTCGAATTGCCGTCGACGCAGCGCGGCAAGGGGCGCGCGTGCTGATCGTGCGCAACACGGTGCCATCGGCGATTGCGACGCAGAAAGCCATCGAAGCGTCGATCGACGATCGCGCCTGGCTGTTCGATGTCGACGGCACAGCGACTTTGCACCATAGCCGCTTCAGCCGGCAAGACCGTCCGTTGCTCGACGCGGCAGTCGAAGCGCGCATCGGCAAGGCGCGCGACGGCGCGAAGGCGTGCATCGTCGTCGGCACGCAGACGCTGGAACAGAGCCTCGATCTCGACGCCGATCTCCTCATCACCGACATCTGTCCGATGGACGTGCTCCTGCAGCGCATCGGACGTTTGCATCGTCATGTGCGTCCTGATTCGGAGAGGCCCGAAGCGTTCCGTCAGGCGCGCGTGTGGGTGCTCGTGCCAGAGAACGGATCTTTCGACGCGTACCTCGACCGCCCGCGCAATGGCCTCGGACGTCTGCGCAACGGTGGCGGCGTGTATCCCGACTTGCGCATGATAGAAGCGACACGCCGTCTCATCGACGAACAAACAGAACGCGAGATTCCTCGCGACAATCGTGCGCTCGTCGAACGCGCGACGCATCCCGAATGCCTTGACGCAATCGCTGACGAGTTGGGCGCAGCGTGGAAGCACCTGGCGCGACAACTCGACGGAGGCAAGAGCGCGGAACGTGTCGTCGCCCGCCTGCACGCGTTGAACTATGACGCGAGTTTCGAAGCGCTCGCGTTTCCTGGCGATGAAGAGCGCGTCGCCACGCGGCTCGGCGCAGCCGACCGTCTGATTCGCTTCGACCCGCCTATGCGTGGGCCGTTTGGTTTCGATGTGCGCGAGATCGCGATTCGTCATCACATGCTTCCGGCTGACCTGGATCTCGACGTGAAGCCATCCGACATATCTCTTTGCGACGGTGGCTTCGAATTCTCTTTGGGCGGCGCGCGCTTCACGTATGGGCGTTTCGGCGTCGAGCGGCAGGCGGCCGTGAAAGAAAGGAAATCGGCATGACCCTTCGATTCAATTTGCTGGACGATCGGCTTCTGCGTTATCGCAGTGTCGATAACCAGCCGCACGCTGCAAGCCTGCCGGAACTGCTGGTCGCGCTAGGCAACGACGATGTGCGCGATTTTCCCGCGCTTCGCCCGCATCAACGTCATCCGTGGCATGCCTTTCTCGTGTACCTCGCCGCGAGCGCGCTGCATGCCGCGAACGCCGGGAAACCGCTCGGGACAGCAGACGAATGGCGTCGCGCGTTGCTTGCGCTGACCCCCGACGACGATGACGGCGCCGCTTTCTCGCTCGTCACTCCCGACGATCGCGCCGCGTTTCTGCAAGCGCCATGCAAGAGCGGCGAGACGCGCACATGGAAGAAACGTCTGCTCACGCCCGATGCCGTGGACATGCTGATCACGTCCAAGAACCACGACATGAAAGCCGCACGCATGATTCACGCGAACCCGGAGGACTGGGTTTTCGCGCTCGTCAGCTTGCAGACGCAGGAGGGCTTTCTCGGCGCGGGCAACTACGGCATTTCGCGCATGAATGGAGGCTTCGCGAGCCGCGCGGCGTTCGGCGTCGTACCGGCGGGGCATGCGGGCAAGCGCTGGCTGCGCGATACACAACTGCTGCTGGAGCAACGCGCAAGCATCGTCAAGCGTTGCGATCTCAAGAGCGAAGGCGGTATCGCGCTCGTATGGCTGCGGCCTTGGGACGGTTCGAGCAGTCTCTCGTTCAGCGAACTCGATCCGTTTTACATCGAAATATGCAGACTCGTGCGGCTGACGGCCGACGGCGCGAGGCTCTTCGCACTCGCCACGAGCAGCAAGGCGGCGCGCATTTCGGCGAAGGAACGCAACGGCGTCACGGGCGATGCGTGGACACCGGTTCACATGGCCGAGGCGAAGGCCTTGTCCATCACGGCGAGGGGCTTCGATTACAGGCTCGCCAGCACGCTCGCGTTCTCGGGCGAATTCGAACGAACCATTGCGAGCACGTTGCGCAAGGACGACGGCAGCGAGGGTCTTTATCTTCTCGCGCAAGGCATCACGCGCGGCCAGGGAAAGACGGAGGGCTATCACGAGCGGCGGATTCCCGTGTCGCGTCGCATTCGCGAAGCCATGCGCGTAGGCAGCACGGATGAGATCGCACAGCGCGCGAAGGACCGTATCGCTGCAATCGCCGATGTGCGCAAGGTCCTGTGGATCGCGTTGTGCAACCTTCTTGGCAACGGCGATTCAAGCGTCAGCGACGACACCAAGAAGAAGGCGAGCGAGTTCACAAAGCGGTTCGAGAACGAGGAAGACGCACGCTTCTTCGATGATCTCATCGAGGAAATCGAATCCGACAAGCAGCACGAAGAGCACGACAAGTGGCTCGTCGAACTCGTCGATCGCGCGGAGAAGGTGCTTGAACGTACCTTCATCGCCGGGCCGCGGAGCGCGGAAAGACGTTATCGCGCGCGGGCCGGAGCGCTCTCCTGCTTTCACAACTTTATGCGCCTGGAGAAGCATGTATTGCAAAGAATCGTCCGCGTGTTGAAGCAACGCGACGACGCACGCAAACGCGCGCGACGTGAATCATCGGAAGAGGTTGAACATGACGTCAGTTGAAGACACCGCACTCGGGTCGCGGCGCAGTTTCTACGCGCAGATAGGCGCGATGACCGGCTTCATCAAGGCCGGCAAGGACGGTGAGGGCTCGGTCAAGGCGGACTATGTTGCGCTTGCGCGGCTCGATCCGAATGCACAGACACTTACCGTCCAACAGATCGCGGCGCTCACGCGCGCATTGCAGCGTGCGAAGGTCGATTGCGATTACTTTAGCCCGATGCGGTGGCGGCGTTGGGGACTCATCGCGCATGGCATCGCGTTGGCCGTTCACAGTCCCGCCGATGAATCGAGACAACGACTCGGGGAACAGCTGCATCGAGCGGGCGTATCCGAACCGCGCGTCACGCGTCTGCTCAACGCGCGCGGCGAAGCGCTCTTTCAGAACCTTCCGCGCATCTTGCGATTGATGGCGAGCCGCGGCGTCGCGCCGAACTGGGTCGAGTTCGGCACGCTCATTCTCAACGAAGGCGCGGCCAATCCGCTCGGCAAGCGTATCGCGGAGAAGACGCGTATCGCGATCGTTCGCGATTACGCCAGAGCCAGGCTCAAGAGCGAACGCAAGTAGAAGCCGCTCGATCATCGAACGCAATCAGTCGAAACAGAAACAGGAATTCACCATGCCGCAACCGCGTTTCATCCAGATTCACACGCTGCAAAGTTATCCCGCCGCGCTGCTCAACCGCGACGACGCCGGGCTCGCCAAACGCCTTCCGATGGGCGATGCCATTCGCACGCGCATCTCGTCGCAATGTCTGAAGCGGCATTGGCGCGTGGCGGACGATCATCATTCGCTTGCGTCGCTCGATGTGCCGATGGCCATCCGCTCGCGTATCACGCTAAGGCTGATTCGCGATGAGCTGATCGCACGGAACGTTCCGGAAGAACTCGCGCAAGCCGCCGCCGAAGCGCTCCGTCACGGAGGCTTGCTCGACAAGGCGGGCAAGGATCTCAAGGGCAAGGAAGCGCTCGAGACCGGCCAGGCCGTGTTGCTCGGCAAGGCGGAGATCGACTATCTCGTTGCGCGCTGCGCCGCGCTCGCCCGCGATTACAAGGACGAGCAAGCCCTGAAAGCCGCAATGAAGGACTTCCTGAAAGAAGAGAAATCAAACATCGAAGCGCTGAAGCACGGTAGCGGACTGGAGTCGGCGCTGTTCGGCCGCATGGTGACCTCGGACGTTCTCGCTTCGCGCGATGCCGCCGTGTATGTCGCGCATTCGTTCACGGTGCATGAGGCGCAGGTCGAGAACGACTATTTCACCGTCGTCGACGATCTGCTGCGCGAAACGGGTGAACGCGGCTCGGCGGGCATCTTCGATACGGAACTCGCTTCGGGTCTGTATTACGGATATGTCGTCGTCGATGTGCCGCAGCTCGTCGCGAATCTGGAAGGCATCGGCGTGGCCGAATGCTTCGATGTGCCGTGCGAACGGCGCGCGCTTGCGGGACAGGTCGTGCATAACCTGCTGCATCTGATCGCGACCGTCAGCCCCGGAGCCAAGCGCGGCTCCACTGCGCCGTTCAGTCATGCGAGCCTGATGCTCGTCGAAACCGGCGACTGGCAGCCGCGCACGCTTGCCGGCGCGTTCGAAACCGCGCTTTCGATGAAGGCGGGAACCCACGCCCGCCACGATGCCGTCGCCAAACTGGCGGGCGAGTTGCATAAGCACGATGCCGCGTACGGGGCATCGCTGGCTCGGCGCTTCATGTCGCTCGACGATGCGAGCATGCCGAACGCGGAGCGCGTCTCGCTCGCTGAACTCGGCAAGTGGACGCAGGCGCGCATCGTCGAGGGCGCGTGACATGCGCAGACATTTGCTGATGCGCTTGCGCGCCCCGCTCGTGGCGTTCGGCGGCGAAGCGATCGACAACTATGGCGTGATTCGCGACTTTCCGGCCTTGTCGATGGTGACGGGCCTGATCGGGAATGCGCTCGGCTGGGAGCGAAGCGAGTTTGCCTTGCTGGATGGATTGCAGGCGCGGCTTGTCATGGGAACGCGCCTCGACGACGGCGGCGAGCGGCTCGTCGATTTTCAGACGGCGCAACTCGGTGCGAATGACGCCGGCTGGACCACGCTCGGCGAGCCGGAAAAACGGCGCGGCGGCGACGTTTCGTACAAGAGCCCGCATCTGCGATATCGCGACTATCACGCGCGGCTCGATGCGCTCGTCGCGCTGCGGCTCGAACCGGCGGACGAAGAGCCGACGCTCGAGACCATCGCGCATGCGCTCGATCATCCGCAGCGGCCGTTGTTAATCGGACGCAAGCCGTGTCTGCCGTCGGGGCGTTTGCTTATCGGTATCGTCGATGCAGACGATGTGCTGAATGCCTTGCAACTTGCGCCAGTGTCTGATCAGCGCGAGTTTCGCTTTCAGTGGCCGCTGAAGGAGGGCACGTTGAAGAACGCGCGAGCGTTGGACGTATGCGATGAACGCAACTGGAAAACCGGTGTGCACGGAGGATGGCGCGCAGTGTTCGAGGGAACCGGCCCGCATATCGCGCCCGCGGATTTGTCGACATTGCCGGAACTGCCAGCATGACCACATTGAATCTGATTCACTGCCAGCCCGATCTACGCAAGCTGGTGCCTTGGGCCGCACGGCAGGGCTGGCTTCCGCCGGGCGGCGACGTCGGCTATGCGTTGCATGCCGCGTTGGGCAGCGCGTTCGGAGAACGTGCGCCGAAGCCTTTTTACTATCGCGATGAGCACAGTGGTCTGCTTGGTTACTGTCCCTCTTCAGCGGATGAGTTGCGCGAGGCGGCATCGCTTGCGAGTCCCGATATCGCCGCGCTGCTCGGTCTGGACGCGGTGCGGGGCAGCAGTGGCTTGAGCATCCGCGAGTTCCCGACGCAGTGGACCGAAGGGCGCGTGTTGGGGTTCGAAGTGCGGGTATGTCCCGTCATTCGAGACAAGGAAGGGCATCAACACGATGTCTATGGCGCTGCGCGGGACCGTGCGGAGGTCAAGGAGTCGGTCCAGCGGGAGCCGGTGTACAAGCAATGGCTCGCTCGCCAGTTCATCGCGACGGGCGCCGCCGAAATCATCGAATCGCGCATGACGCGCTTTCAGGTGACGACTTCGGTGCGCCGGACCAAGGCGGCGTCAGGCTCGGATGGCAAGCGGGCCGCGCGCCGTGTCGGTGGCCCCGATGCGGTGTTCTGCGGCCATTTGCGCATCGAAGATACCGAGGCGTTCGCGGGCTTGCTTGCGCGCGGCGTGGGGCGTCATCGCGCGTTCGGATTCGGGATGTTGCGGCTCAAGCCTGCTTCGATATCGGCATGAGCCGCGAAGGAAGCGCGTGCTGAAGGGGCGCCTCGGACTCGACACATCGCGGGTTGCGCATGCGGACCGTCATGGCCTGCTTTGGCTCGAACGCGGCGAGCTCAGCGTGATCGACGGATGCCTGCATTTTGCGAGCGGGCGGCACGTCGATCAGATTCCGCATCAGTCGGTCTCGATGATTTTGCTCGGCCCCGGCAGCAGCGTGACTCACGATGCGCTGCGTCTGCTGGCGCGTCACGGCACGCTGCTGGCGGCGGTGGGCGTCGATGGAGTGCGCACGTACACTGCGCCGCCGTTGATGGCGGATCGCTCGGACATCGCGCGTCGGCAAGCGGAGTTGTGGGGCAGTCCGCGGAGGCGCATATCCGTCGCGCGGCACATGTATGCGCTGCGTCTCGGTGAAGTGTTCCCGCATCGCGACCTCGACACGCTTCGCGGCATCGAAGGCGCGCGCGTGAAGACGATTTATCGGCTGCGCGCGCAGCAGTTTGGTATCGACTGGGACGGGCGTCGCTATGACCGCACGAATCCGGACGCGGCCGATCTGCCGAATCAGGCGATCAATCATGCGGCGACGGCCGTGCAGGCTGCGGCGGCCATCGCGGTGCAGGCGCTGGCTGCAATACCTCAGTTGGGATTCATCCACGAGGATTCGGGACAAGCCTTCGTGCTCGATATCGCGGATCTTTTCCGCGATGACGTCACGCTTTCCATCGCCTTCGCTGCGGTGAAGGAGGCTGAGCGGAGCGATCAGACGATCGACCGGCTCGTGCGGCGGGAGGCCGCGCGCGTGTTTCGCAAGAAGGCGGTCATTGCCGTGATGATCGATCGCGTGAAGCAGGTGCTGCGTGTGGACGAGAAGGAGGAGACCGATGGCGCTGGTCGTGGTGGTGACGAGTGACGTCGCGGACCGGTTTCGTGGATTTCTGGGATCGGTGATGCTCGAGGTGTCGGCGGGCGTGTATGTCGCGCCGCGCATGAACAAGGGCGTGCGGGAGCGGACGTGGTCGGTGCTTGCCGACTGGCACGGGCATGAGCCGCGAGGCAGTGTCGTGATGGTCTGGCGGGAACTGGATGCGGTCGGGGGAATTGGCATCGCGCATTTGGGGACGCCGCCGAGAGAGCTGGTTGATGTCGACGGGATGTATGTCGTGCGGCGGGCGATGGCGGGGTAGCGGGGTGGTTTTGTTCTTTGAAAATTTGGATGTTTTGGATTGGATGCAAACGTGCAATCTTCCTTTTCGATCATGGGGTTATGAGGTAGAGGTTCCTCCGCGTGCGCGGAGATAGGCCCACGCGTCTCTTCGACTTCAGCCAGAAGGACGGGTTCCTCCGCGTGCGCGGAGATAGGCCGGTTGAGCGCAAAGGGCATACGCGAAACCAGAAGGTTCCTTCGCGTGCGCGGAGATAGGCCCGCGTCGTGCGGATCATGGGCGAGGACGGGACGGGTTCCTCCGCGTGCGCGGAGATAGGCCATCTTCGTGCGACAGGTCGACGATCCGACCTCGGGTTCCTCCGCGTGCGCGGAGATAGACCCTACCATCGGCCCCGCGCCGACCAGCATGTCCAGGTTCCTCCGCGGCGCGGAGATAGACCTTGAACGGGCAAATGGGCGGCAACCGCGCCCCGGGTTCCTCCGCGTGCGCGGAGATAGACCCAATCGTTGGAGAATGAAGCCTACACGAGCTAAGGTTCCTCCGCGTGCGCGGAGATAGACCTTTGCCGTTCAGAATCGGGCTCTGCGCCATGCCGGTTCCTCCGCGTGCGCGGAGATAGACCCGCGAGGTGAATCTGTTTCGCTTCGTGCAGACGGGTTCCTCCGCGTGCGCGGAGATAGACCCCGGTTCAAGGGCATGAAAGAACGCACCGAGCGGGTTCCTCCGCGTGCGCGGAGATAGACCCAGCGCATCGATGGCCGAAGGGGCGAGAACTTCGGTTCCTCCGCGTGCGCGGAGATAGACCCCAATTCCTGCAACGCGACCTGACCGACTCACGGGTTCCTCCGCGTGCGCGGAGATAGACCGTCGCAGCCGTACACGTCACGAAAAAGCGTGGTGGTTCCTCCGCGTGCGTGGAGATAGACCCGCGCCGGTCGCGCTCGTCTGGCTGTCGCCCGAGGTTCCTCCGCGCGCGCGGAGATAGACCCCAGGCCGAAGCAGATCGCGACATTCCGAACTTGCCTCCGCCCAGCCAGAAACCCAACCCTCACCCCGCAACCCCAACCCGCTCCAGCCCGCCCCTCAACCCCCGCGCCTTTTTTCCACCCGCCACGAAATACGGCGTATTAACCCTCTCCAACGCCTCCCGCCCTCGAATCCGATCCGCAATCTTCTCCGCCAACATAATCGTCGGCGCATTGAGATTCCCCGTCGTGATCTGCGGCATGATCGACGCATCGACAACGCGCAAGCCTTCCATCCCATGCACGCGCCCTTCGCCATCCACGACAGCCATATCGTCATATCCCATCTTGCACGAGCACGATGGATGAAACGCCGTCTCCGCTTTCGCCCTCACAAACGCATCGAGCTCGGCGTCGCTGCTGAGGTCATCGGACGGATGCAGCTCACGCCCGCGATACCGCGCAAGCGCCGGCTGCCGCATGATCTCCCGCGTGATGCGAATCGCATCGCGGAACTCGCGCCAGTCCAGCGTATCGGCCATGTAATTGAAAAGAATGCTCGGATGCGCATTCGGATCGCGCGACGTGAGCTTCACGCGTCCGCGGCTCGGTGAACGCATCGATCCGACGTGCGCCTGAAACCCATGCATCTTTATCGGATTCGATCCGTTGTAGTTGATCGCGACCGGCAGGAAGTGATACTGGATGTTCGGCCACAGATCATCGTCGCGCGTGCGGATGAAACCGCCCGCTTCGAACTGATTGCTCGCCCCGATGCCCGTGCCGTTCAACATCCATTCGAGCCCGATCGCCGGCTGGTTCCACCACTGCAATGCCGGATACAAGGACACCGGTTCCTTGCATTCGTACTGCATATACATCTCGAGGTGATCCTGCAAGTTCTCACCGACGCCCGGCAGATCGTGCACGACGGGAATCTCCAGCTCCTTCAGCCAATCAGACCGCCCCACGCCCGAGCGCTGCAACAACTGAGGCGATGCAATCGCGCCGCTGCAAACCAGCACCTCACGCCGCACATGCGCCGTCACGCGCTGCCCGCCCTGTACATAAGCAACACCGATCGCACGCTTGCCGGAGAACAACACGCGATCCGTCATCGCATGCGTCACGATCGTCAAACCAGCGCGATGCTTCGCGCGATCCAGATATCCGCGCGCCGTGCTCGCGCGCCGTCCATTCGCGGTCACGGTGCGATCCATCGGACCGAAGCCTTCCTGCTGATAACCGTTGAGATCTTCCGTGCGCGGATAGCCCGCCTGCACGCCGGCCTCGACCATCGCCGCGAAAAGCGGATTGTTGCCGGGCTTGCTCGTCGTCACATGCACGGGACCATCGCCGCCGTGATATGCATTCGGCCCGATATCGCGCGTCTCCGCCTTGCGAAAATACGGCAGACAGTCGAGATAGCTCCAGTTCTCGAGACCGGACATCGAGGCCCAGTTATCGTAATCGAGCGCATTGCCGCGGATATAACACATGCCGTTGATGAGTGACGATCCACCCAGCCCCTTGCCGCGCCCGCACTCCATGCGACGGTTATTCATATGCGGCTCGGGCTCGGTTTCATATGCCCAGTTATAGCGCCGCCCTTGCAACGGATAAGCCAGCGCCGCCGGCATTTGCGTGCGAAAGTCGAAGCGATAATCCGGCCCGCCCGCTTCGAGCAGCAGCACGGTCACGTCGTCGTCTTCGGTGAGACGCGACGCGAGCACGTTGCCCGCCGATCCCGCGCCGACGATGATGTAGTCGTATTCATTCGCGCTCATCGACAACCTCCTCAAAACACGGGCTGATAAGGACCGAGCTCGACCTGCACCGACTTGATGCGCGTATAGGCGTGCAATGTCGCGATGCCGTTCTCGCGGCCGATGCCCGACTGCTTGTATCCGCCGACCGGCATTTCCGCAGGCGATTCGCCCCACGTATTGATCCAGCAAATGCCCGCTTGCAGCCGATGAATCACCCGATGCGCACGCGACAGATTCTCCGTCACGACGCCTGCAGCTAATCCGTAGTCCGTATCATTGGCGCGCGCGATCACTTCGTCTTCGTCATCGAATGCGAGGATGCTCATCACTGGACCGAAGATCTCTTCGCGCACGATACGCATGTCGTCGCGGCAATCGGCGAACACGGTCGGCTCGACATACTGACCGCGCGCGAACGCGCCATCGCTGAGACGCGCACCGCCCGTGACGAGCCGCGCGCCCTCGCGCCTGCCGCTCTCGATGAAGCCGAGCACCTTCTGCAACTGCGCCGCGCTCACGAGTGGCCCGAAGTTGGTATTGGGATCATCGGGCGCGCCGATGCGAATGCGCTTCACGCGCTGCGTAATCAAGGCTTCAAACTTGTCGATGACACCGCGTTCCACGAACACGCGCGTGCCGTTCGTGCATACCTGTCCCGAGCTGAAGAAGTTCGCGCTCGTCGCGATATCGGCGGCGCGTTCGAGGTTGGCATCGGCGAAGACGATGAGCGGCGACTTGCCGCCGAGTTCCATCGTCACTTCCTTGAGCGTCGATCCGCCCGCGCGCGCCATCACTTTCTTGCCGGTCTCGACGCCGCCCGTGAACGATATCTTCTCGATGCCGACATGCTCCGCGAGCATCGCGCCGACGCGTCCATCGCCTTGCACGACGTTGAAGACGCCTGCCGGCACGCCCGCTTCGCGATAGATTTCCGCGAGCTTCAGCGCGGTCAGCGGCGTGATCTCGCTCGGCTTGAAGATCATCGCGTTGCCGGCGGCGAGCGCGGGCGCGGACTTCCAGCACGCGATCTGAATCGGGTAATTCCATGCGCCGATGCCCGCGCACACGCCAAGCGGCTCGCGCCGCGTATACACGAACGATGATTCGCGCAGGGGTATCTGCTCGCCTTCGATGGCCGTCGCGAGCCCCGCGTAGTACTCGATGACATCCGCGCCCGTGACGATATCGACGGCGCGCGTTTCCGCGATCGGCTTGCCAGTGTCGCGCGTTTCGATCGCGGCGAGCTCGTCGTTGCGCGCGCGAAGCAGATCGACCGCGCGCCGCAAAATGCGCGAGCGCTGCATCGCGGTCATCGCGGCCCATTCGCGCTGTCCTTCGCGCGCAGAGCGCACCGCCCGGTCGATATCAGCCTGCGACGCCTGCTGCACGCGCGCGAGCGTTTCGCCCGTGGCGGGATCGAGCGTGTCGAAGGTTTCGCCGCTCGTTGCATCGACGTATTCGCCGCCGATATAAAGCCGTTGCTCTCCGAATGCGGACATGTCGCGCTCCCTTAAAAGTATTGGCTTAACCGCGCGCTTCCAGCACGAGGTCGATGTATTCATAGGCGACGCGCAGCGCGCCCTTCGTGTCGAACGGCTCGCCGGCGAGCGCGCCGCGCAGCCACAGCCCGTCGATCAGCGCGGCGAGACCGCTCGCGGCGCGGCGTGCGGCGGGCTTCGTCAGCGCACGCGCGAAATCCGCGCACAGGTTCGAATAAAGCCGCCGCGTGTTCACGTGCTGCAACCGCCGCAACTCGGGCTTGTGCATGCTCTCCGACCAGAACGCGAGCCAGGTTTTCATGACCGGGCCGTTCACCTGTTCGACATCGAAATTCGCCGCGACGACCGCGCGCAGCTTCGAACGCGGATCAGGCTTCGCGGCCTTGCGGCGGCGCGACGTGCCCTGCCACAGCGAGCGCAAGACGTGACGCATGGTGGCTTCGAGCAGGCCGTCCTTGTCGCCGAAGTAATGGCTGACGATGCCCGTCGACGTGCTCGCGCGCTGCGCCACCGATGCGAGTGTCGCGCCAGCGAGCCCGGATTGGTCGATGGTGTGCAGCGTGGCGTCGATGAGTTGCGCGCGGCGGATTTCGCGCATTCCGAGCTTGGGCATGGTTCGAGTCGAGGGAAATCGTCCGTCGATACTAGTTTTTTTATATTGAACGGTCAATCAACATAAAGAGGTCGCAAAGGCGATGTCGGTTTCAGTCAAACACGCGTCGCATTGAGTGTCGGTCGCGTGGTCACAGCGGCGCTACGCTCGGTGCACGGGCGTGGTCATCGTTCGGATGTATCGCGCGTGCCGTCCACGAAACAAGGAGACGATCAATGAGCAGCAATCGCGGCGTCGTTTATCTGGGGCAGGGCAAGGTGGAAGTGCAATCCATCGACTATCCGAGAATGGTCGATCCACGCGGGCGCGACATCGGCCACGGCGTCATTCTGAAAGTCGTCAGCACCAACATTTGCGGCTCGGACCAGCACATGGTGCGCGGCCGCACGACGGCGGAAGTCGGCCTCGTGCTCGGCCATGAGATCACGGGCGAGGTGATCGAAGTCGGGCGCGACGTCGAGACGCTCGCCATCGGCGATCTCGTTTCGGTGCCGTTCAACGTTGCGTGCGGCCGCTGTCCGACGTGCAAGGCGCAGCACACGGGCGTGTGCCTGAACGTGAATCCGTCGCGCGCGGGCGGCGCGTATGGCTATGTCGACATGGGCGGCTGGATTGGCGGGCAGGCGGAATACGTGATGGTCCCGTATGCGGACTTCAATCTGCTGAAGTTTCCCGACAAAGCGCAGGCGATGTCGAAGATTCGCGACCTGACTTGCCTGTCCGATATTCTTCCGACGGGCTATCACGGTGCGGTGATGGCGGGCGTCGGGCCGGGCTCGACGGTGTATATCGCGGGCGCGGGGCCGGTCGGGATGGCGGCGGCTGCATCGGCGCGCTTGCTGGGCGCGGCGTGCACGATCGTCGGCGACATGAACGAGGAGCGTCTTGCGCACGCGCGTGCGATGGGTTTCGAGACGATCAACCTGTCGAAGGACGCGACGCTGGGCGAGCAGATCGAGCAGATTCTCGGCAAGCCGGAAGTGGATTGCGCGGTCGATTGCGTGGGTTTCGAGGCGCACGGCCACGGCAGCGACAGCGGCCATGAAGCGCCTGCCACGGTGTTGAATTCGCTGATGGAAATCACGAAGGCCGCGGGCGCGATTGGCATTCCGGGCCTTTACGTGACCGACGACCCGGGCGCCGTCGATGCCGCGGCGAAGAAGGGCAGCCTGAGCATCCGCCTGGGGCTTGGCTGGGCGAAGTCGCATTCGTTCCACACGGGCCAGACGCCAGTCATGAAGTACAACCGTAATCTGATGCAGGCGATTTTGTGGGACCGTCTGCCGATTGCGGATATCGTGAACGTGACGGTCGTATCGCTCGATGAAGCGCCGGATGGCTATCGCAAGTTCGATGGTGGCGCGCCGCGCAAATTCGTGATCGATCCGCATGGGCTGCTGAAAGCGGCATGAGTTAGCAACAGCATCGAAAACGGCGGCATACTTGACGGTATGACCGCCGATTATCTCCGCACTGCGCTTACTTTTCGGCTCGCCGTCGCCGACGATGCCGCCGAGATCGCGCGCATCCACGTCAAGGCTTGGCAGGCCGCTTATCGTTCGATCTTTCCCGCCGTATATCTCGATTCCCTTTCGGTTCCAAGGCGTCAGGTGCTATGGGCGCAACTGATCGCGCGCGGCATGCCGCGTGTGATGCTGGCGCAGCGTGACGAAGTGATGTTGGGCTGGATTGCGTGGGGTGCTTCACGCGACTACGACAGTGGAAAGACGGATGCGGAAATCGAGGCGATCTATATTGACCCGCCGCATTGGCGCGAGGGCGCGGGCAGGATGTTGATAGACGAAGCGATCAACGCGGCGGCGAGCGAGGGTTATCGGCAAATGACGCTTTGGGCGCTGGAGGAAAATGTGCGCGGGCTACGCTTTTATAAGGCGCTGGGATTTGCGCTGGATGGGGTATTCCGGACGGAGAGGGTGGGTGGTTGTGAAGTGTGTGAAACGCGGCTACGAATAGCGATATAAAAACCACAAAAGCCGATTGACCCATCGGCCGCGCAGCGGGCCGGAGCTTGCAAGGGCTGCGCCAGTTCGTTAAGCGGCCCGGCGATACAGACCGTGCGCGATCCACGCCCGGTTAGGCCTTTGAGGGCACTCGCTACTCTGGGGGCCATTCAGCCAATCGCCTGTGCCGCGGCCGGTGTGAAGTGCTTAGGCTGGGAGAAGCTGCTTTCTTTGCCTACTTTCTTTGCAGCAGCAAAGAAAGTAGGTGCCGCCCCGCACAGGGGCAGAGCAAATAAACCGACACGAAATCAGGCTGTCACGACAAAAACCCTAGGCCACCAAAACGGAAGAAGGAGAAGTAACCGAAGCTAAAGAAGGCACTTGCTTCCTGCGTTCCCGCGTCGGCGCGGTTCCAAACGCATCGCGATAGCTTTTAGAAAAATGGCAAGCGGACTGAAACCCGCAAGCCATTGTGATATGCATGATCGACATATCGGTCTGAAGAAGCAACTCACGGGCGCGCCGAAGCCGCAAAGTCAAATAGTAATGCGTAGGCGTCATGCCAAGGTGCTCGCGGAAAAGCCGCTGCAACTGCCGCTGCGACATCCCTGCCAGCCGCGCCAATTCCTCCCGCGAAAGCGGCTCCTCGATGTTGTTCTCCATCAACGAGATGACTTCAAAGAGCGACTTGTTGGCCGATCCAAGCCGAGCCACCAACGGCATGCGCTGCTGCGCGGACGTATCCCGCACATGTTCGACGATGAATTGCTCGGCGATCTGCGTGACCCGCGCCGTGCCGACGCGTGAAGCGATCAGATTGAGCATCATGTCGAGCGGCGCGACACCGCCGGTGCACGTGACGCGATCGCGATCGACCACAAAAAGCTCTTTGAGAAAACGCGTATCGGGAAACTCTTCTTTAAGCGCTGACATGTTTTCCCAATGAATCGCGCAGGCGTAACCGGCGAGCAGTCCCGCACGCGCCAGCGCATAAGTCCCGGTACATAGAGAACCCAGCACGCTCCCAGTGCGAGCAAACCGTCGCAAAGCAGACAGATGCTCGGAAGTAGTCGCACGCTGCACGTCGATGCCGCCGACCACGAACACGATGTCGGGCTGGCCCACGCAGTCGACCGGACCCGTATCGACGGCAAGTCCATTGCTCGCCGTCACCGGCCCGCCTTCGGGACTCACGAGGGACCATCGATAGAGCGGCTGCCCCGTCAGGTAATTCGCCATGCGCAGCACTTCGATCGCATTGGTGAACGCGATCATCGTGAAGTTGGGGAGCGGCATGAACGCGAAGTGCGACAGCGACGCCGTGCGATCGGAGGACATGTGAGGACTGATTCCTTGGAATCTATTGATTGGCGCAGTTCAGGTCGCGGCGCTTTGCCACTTTCGCAATTTTGGTTTCGAGTGCAACTACCATGCCATCAGGCTAAACCCTGAGCCATGCGAGGCGCCCGTCACGCTCCGCTGCGCCCACGCACCCGCGCGGGGCCAAGCGCGACAGCGAAAGCACTGCCATAGCGCACGATCGTTCCGACGCAGTGCAGCAGGTCAAATAAAAAATTCGCTACACCGGATCGCAAATCGCCACTTGTCGAAAACAGACGCGCATGTCGGAAAAGGTAAAGAACACGTCTGAATTCATAAATTGACCGGCAAGGCGAAAGTCAAGAATAGACGCACCGACACCGCATCGACCGGGCGATGAAAAGCCCGCCAGAGCCAAGTCCTTCCCCTCTACCCGGCAACACGGAGCACACACAGATGAGCACCCTGCACGACAACAGCATCATCATCGACGGACTGAATATCTCGAAGTTCGAGCGCTCCGTGTTCGAGGACATGAGAAAGGGCAACGTCACCGCGGTGAACTGCACCGTCTCGGTATGGGAAGACTTCCAGAAGACCATCGACAACATCGCGGAGATGAAGCAGCAGATCCGCGAATACAGCGAAATCCTCACGCTCGTGCGCACGACCGACGACATCCTGCGCGCGAAAAAGGAAAACAAGACCGGCATCATCTTCGGCTTCCAGAATTCGTATGCGTTCGAGGACAACCTCGGCTACATCGAAGTATTCAAGGAACTCGGCGTGAACGTAGTGCAGCTTTGCTACAACACGCAGAACCTCGTCGGCACGGGCTGCTATGAACCGGACGGCGGCCTCTCGGGTTATGGCAAGGAAGTGATTCACGAGATGAATCGCGTGGGCATCGTGGTCGATCTCTCGCACGTCGGCGCGAAGACTTCTTCCGATGCGATCGCCTGCTCGAAGAAGCCCGTCACGTATTCGCACTGCTGCCCGTCGGGTCTCAAGGATCATCCGCGCAACAAGTCCGATGACCAGTTGCGCGAGATCGCCGATGCCAACGGCTTCGTCGGCGTGACGATGTTCTCGCCGTTCCTGAAGAAAGGCCCGGACGCGACCGTCGACGATTATCTCGAAGCGATCGATTACGTGATCAATGTTATCGGCGAAGACAAGGTCGGCATCGGCACCGACTTCACGCAAGGCTATAGCACTGAATTCTTCGACTGGATCACGCACGACAAGGGCCGTTATCGCCGTCTGACGAATTTCGGCAAGGTGGTGAACCCGGAAGGCATTCGCACGATCGGCGAATTCCCGAACCTGACCGCCGCAATGGAAAAGGCCGGCTGGAGCGAGTCGCGCATCAAGAAAGTCATGGGCGATAACTGGATGCGCTACTTCGGCGAAGTCTGGAGCGTCTGAATCTGAGAGCCACGACAAATATAAAGGAACCCTGCGATGCAACCGCAACTGCCTATCGACGTCGATCCGCAAACCGGCGTTTGGACCACCGACGCCCTGCCGATGCTGTACGTGCCGCGCCATTTCTTCACGAACAATCACGTCGCCGTCGAAGAAGCGCTCGGCCGCGAGACGTATGCCGAGATTCTCTACAAGGCCGGCTACAAGTCCGCGTATCACTGGTGCGACAAGGAAGCCGAGAAGCACGGCATCAGCGGCATGGCCACGTTCGAGCATTACCTGAAGCGTCTGTCGCAACGCGGCTGGGGCTTGTTCGACATCGTCGAAGCCGACCCGACGACGTCGCATGCGCGCATTCATCTGCGTCACTCGTCGTTCGTACTTCAACAACCGGGCAAGCAAGGCAAGCTTTGCTACATGTTCGCGGGCTGGTTCGCGGGCGCGATGGACTGGGTCAATGACACCGCGCCCGACAACGCGAAGAAAGGCCCGCGCTCGAAGTCGATCGAAACGCAATGTGCTGCTGAAGGCCATGCTCATTGCGTATTTGAAGTATCGCCGCTGTAAGCAAAGACACCATTCCGAGGTCGATCGCAATGCGTTACCCGAACCTTTTCAAGCCTCTCCAGCTTAACAAGCTCACGCTGCGCAACCGCATCGTCAGCACCGCGCATGCCGAGGTCTATGCCGAGCCGGGCGGCCTGCCCGGTGATCGCTATATCCGTTACTACGAGGAGAAGGCGAAGGGCGGCGTCGGCCTCGCCGTGTGCGGCGGTTCGAGTTCCGTTTCGATCGACAGTCCGCAAGGCTGGTGGAAGTCGGTGAATCTCGCGACCGACAAGGTCATCGATCCGCTGTCGCGTCTCGCCGAAGCGATGCATCGTCATGGCGCGTTCATCATGATCCAGGCGACGCACATGGGCCGCCGCTCCGCATGGCACGGCGAGCACTGGCCGCATCTGATGTCGCCGTCGGGCGTGCGTGAGCCTGTGCATCGCGGCAACGCGAAGATCATCGAAGTGGAAGAGATCCAGCGCATCATCAAGGACTTCGCGGCGGCCGCGAAGCGCGTGAAGGATGCGGGCATGGACGGCATCGAGATCTCGGCGGCGCATCAGCATTTGATCGATCAGTTCTGGAGCCCGCGCACCAACTTCCGCACGGACGAATGGGGCGGCTCGCTCGAAAACCGCATGCGCTTCGGCACGGAAGTCCTGAAGGCCGTGCGCGAAGCGGTGGGCGCGGATTTCTGCGTCGGCTTGCGCATGTGCGGCGACGAGTTTCATGAAGACGGTCTCTCTCACGAGAACCTCAAGGAGATCGCGCAGGCGATGTCCGAAACCGGCCTCATCGATTACATCGGCGTGATCGGCTCCGGTGCGGATACGCATAACACGCTCGCCAACTGCATGCCGCCGATGGCGCTGCCGCCCGAGCCGTTCGTGCATCTCGCCGCGGGCATCAAGACGGTGACGAAGCTGCCGGTCATGCATGCGCAAAGCATTCGCGATGCGGGCCAGGCCGAACGTCTGCTCGCCAGCGGCATGATCGATCTCGTCGGCATGACGCGCGCGCAAATCGCCGACCCGCATATGGTCATCAAGATCCGCGATGGCCGCGAAGACGAGATCAAGCAATGCGTCGGCGCGAACTATTGCATCGACCGTCAGTACAACGGCCTCGATGTGCTGTGCGTGCAGAACGCGGCGACGTCGCGCGAAGAGACGATGCCGCATGTCATCGAGAAGACGCGTGGGCCGAAGCGCAAGGTCGTCGTCGTCGGCGCGGGCCCTGCCGGTCTCGAGGCGGCGCGTGTCGCGCGTTCGCGTGGCCATGACGTCGTGCTGTTCGAGAAGAACGATTATGTCGGCGGACAGATCATGCTCGCCGCGAAAGCGCCGCAGCGTGAGCAGATGGCCGGCATCGTGCGCTGGTTCGACATGGAAACGAAGCGCCTCGGCGTGGATCGCCGTCTCGGTGTCGCCGCCGACGACAAGATGATCATGGCCGAGAAGCCGGATATCGTCGTGCTCGCGACGGGCGGTTCGTCGTTCACGGGTCAGGTGCCCGCGTGGGGCGTCGAGCAAGGTTTGGCCGTCAGCTCGTGGGACATTCTCTCGGGCAAGGTCGAGCCGGGCAAGAACGTGCTCGTGTATGACGGCGTCTCGACGCATGCGGGCGCGGGCGTCGCGGACTTCATCGCGTCGCGCGGCAACAACGTCGAGATCGTCACGCCCGATGTGAAAGTCGCTGACGACACCGGCGGCACCACGTTCCCGATTTTCTATCGACGGCTCTATGCGCAAGGCGTAATCCATACTCCTAACTATTGGCTAGACAAGGTGTACGAGGAAGACGGCAAGAAGATCGCCGTGCTCCGCAACGAGTACACGGAGGAGCAGGAGGAACGCGCGGTCGATCAGGTCGTGATCGAAAACGGCATCACGCCCAATGACGCGCTCTACTGGAAGCTCAAGCCGGAGTCGCTCAATCGCGGGCAGACCGACGTGCACACGCTCTTCGCATCGCAGCCGCAGCCGTCGCTCTCCGAAGAACTCGGCAACGGGCGCTTCCTGCTGTTCCGCGTCGGCGACTGCATCTCGATGCACAACATCCATAGCGCGATCTACGATTCGCTGCGCCTCTGCAAAGACTTCTGACGAGGTATCGACGATGAACCCCGTGTTTGTCATCACCGCGCTGCTGTGGCTTTCGATGGCGGGCCTGGCCTTCGCCTTGCTCAAGCGCGCAGCCTACTGGCGTGAAGGCCGTGCGACGACGGCCGGCGCATATGGATGGGCGAATCTGCTGACCATCCCGAAGCGCTATTTCGTGGATCTGCATCATGTCGTGGCGCGCGATCCGTATATCGCAAAGACGCACGTCGCGACCGCGGGCGGTGCGATCCTCGCGATGGCGCTCGTCTTCATCAACTACGGTCTCGCTATCTACTCGGTCTGGCTCGACCGCGCGATCTTCCTCGCGGCGATCATCATGCTCGTCGGCGCGGTGTTCGTATACAAGCGCCGCCGCGCGAAGGACGTGCCCGCGCGTCTGTCGCGTGGACCGTGGGACAGCCTGCCGCTCCTGCTTGGCTCGTTCGCCGTGGGTCTCGCGTTGTTCACGCTGTTGCCGGCTTCGTGGATGTCCGGTTCGCTCGCGATCATCGTCGCATTGCTGATCGCGGCGGGCGCCTACACGATGACCTTCGGCGCCGCGCAAGGCGGCCCGATGAAGCACGCGATGGCCGGTCTCCTGCATCTCGCGTTTCATCCGCGCCAGGAACGCTTTCATGCGAAGACGCAGCATGAACATGATGTCGTGCCGCCGACGGCCTTGAAAAAGCCCGTGCTCGATGCGAAGGAATACGGCGTCGGCAAGCCGGTCGAGTTTCGCTGGAATCAACTGCTGAGCTTCGATGCCTGCGTGCAATGCGGCAAGTGCGAAGCCGCGTGCCCCGCGTTCGCCTCGGGTCAGCCGTTGAATCCGAAGAAGCTGATTCAGGATCTCGTCGTCGGCATGGTCGGCGGTTCCGACTCGCAATACGCAGGCAGCCCGACGCCCGGCATTCCGGTCGGCAAGCATTCGGGCGGTCCGGCCAAGCCCCTGATCTCGCAGATGATCGAAGCCGACACGATCTGGTCATGCACCACGTGCCGCGCCTGCGTTCAAGAATGCCCGATGCTGATCGAGCACGTCGATGCAATCGTCGATATGCGGCGCAACCAGACGCTAGTGGAAGGCGATGTGCCGGGCAAAGGCCCGATCACGCTCGCGAATCTACGCGAGACCGGCAGTCAGAACGGCTATGACATCGGCGCGCGTTACGACTGGTCCGTCGATCTGCAAGTGCAAGTGGCGCAGCCGGGACGTCCCGTCGACGTGCTGCTGATCGCAGGCGAAGGCGCGTTCGACATGCGTTATCAGCGCACGCTGCGCGCATTGGCGAAGGTGCTGAACAAGGCGGGCGTCGATTACGCCGTGCTCGGCGGTGTCGAAACGGATACGGGCGACACCGCACGTCGTCTCGGCGATGAAGCCACGTTCCAGCAATGCGCGTCGAAGCTGATGAACACGCTGTCGCAGTATCAGTTCCGCCGCATCGTCACGGCCGATCCGCACGTTCTGCATAGCCTGCGCAACGAGTATCGCGCGCTCGGCGGCTACTACGAAGTGCAGCATCACACCGCGTTCATGGCCGAGCTCGTCGCGAGCGGCAAGCTCACGCCGAAGGCCGCCGCCGTGCTCGCCGACAAGAAGATCACGTATCACGATCCGTGCTATCTCGGGCGCTACAACGGCGAAACGGACGCGCCGCGCAAGCTCTTGAAGACCATTGGCATCAAGGTCGTCGAGATGGAACGTCACGGCATGCGCGCGCGCTGCTGCGGCGGTGGCGGCGGCGCGCCGCTGACCGATATTCCCGGCAAGCAGCGCATCCCGGATATCCGCATCGCCGATGCGAAGTCGATCGGCGCGGAAGTGGTCGCGGTCGGTTGCCCGCAATGCACCGCGATGCTCGAAGGCGTGGTCGGTCCTCGTCCCGAAGTGCTCGACGTGGCGGAGCTGGTCGCCGCAGCGCTGGAGTGAAGCGATGAACAACGACATCAAACGAATCGACCCGCGCCGTCCTTTCATCATCACGGCCGATGGACTGAAGCGCATCACGCTCGGCGAGATTGGCAACGGCGTCGTGCTGAACTTCACGCACGGCGGCCACAAGGAAGCGACCAAGCCGCGCCGCACGACGAGGCCCGCGACGCGCGCGCTGCTCGTCGCGGCGCACACGGATCGCGGCGCGCTCGACGATCACGCGCGCCAGGCGCTCGCCGCCGCCGCATTGCTCGCGGACGATCAGACCGAAGTCGTGCTCATCGCGTTCGGCGAGTTCAAGGACGATGCCGCCGCGCTCGGCGCGGATCGTTATATCGAACTGCCGGCGTTCGATCGACGCAGCTTCGCGCCCGATGAAGAAGTGCGCGCGCTGACGGCATGCGTCGCGGCTTTCACGCCCGCGCATGTTTTCATGCCCGACAACGCGACGGGCGACGGCGATCTCGGCCGGCGCTACGCCGCGCGCGCCGATGCGTCGATTGCGACGCACGTCGTGGAGCTCGATCACGCACATGTCGCGTCGTATGCGCATGCGGGGCGCGCGGTCGCATCGCGTGCATTGCCCGATGTGGTGTTGATCGCACCCAATGCCGTCGATGCGAAGCTGCCGTTCGTCGGCGCGGGCGAAGCGATCGAGGCGCAAGACATCGTGCCTGCATCGAAAGCCAGCGCTTATGTCGATCTCGGCATCGAAGAGATGGACGCCGCGCAAGTCGCGCTGGAGGAAGCCGACTTCATCGTGTCGGCGGGCAATGGCGTGTCCGATATCGCCGCGTTCGAATCGCTGGCGGGCACATTGGGCGCTGCGATCGGCGCGAGCCGCGTCGCCGTCGACGATGGCAAGTTCACGCGCGACAAGCAGATCGGCGCGACCGGAAAGACCGTCGAGGCGAGCGTGTATATCGCGTTCGGCATCTCGGGCGCCGTGCAGCATTTGCAGGGCATCAAGGATTGCCGTCACGTGATCGCGGTGAATCTCGACGCCAGCGCGCCCATTGCAAAGCGCGCGAACCTCACGATCGTCGCGGACACGCAAGAGACGATCAAGGCGTTGACCGATGCCGCCGCCGCCGCGCGCGCCGCGCGTGCCAGCGGTGGATCGATCGTGCAGGCCGCGCATTTGGTCGAAGGAGCTTATGTATGAAAGCCGGCATGAAGATTGCCGTACTCGTTTCAACCGGGCGTCATCCCGTCAGCGGCACGCCGCGCTATAGCCGCAACGATGCAGCGGCGCTGACCATCGCCATCGGTATCGCGAAGAAGCACGGCGCGCAACTCGACGTGCTGCATGCGGGCGATCCGGCGAACCCGGCGCTAGCGGAATATCTCGCGCTCGGCGCGCCGAAAGTCGAAGTGCTCAACACGCAAGGCGATGCATGCGCGGCGCTGGCGCAACGGCTCGCGGGCTACCAGCTCGTGATGACCGGCACGCGCGCGGAAGGCGCGTTCGACAGCGGCACGCTGCCCTACAAGCTCGCCGATGCGTTGAACGTGCCGCTCGTCGGCGCGGCTGTCGATGTCAGCGTGACGAACGAAGGCGTCGAAGTGCGCCAGTTCATGCCGAAGGGCTTGCGCCGCCGCGTGCGCGCGCCGCTGCCCGCGCTCGTCGCCGTGCATCCGCTCGCCAATGCAACGCCGCGTTACGCCTATGCGCGCATGCGCGAGGGACACGTCGCGCCGGTCGCCGCGAACGCGCCCGCGGACAAGGAACGCACGGCCTGGAGCGTCGGCCCGATTGCGGCCAAGCCGAAGAAACTCGCTGCTCCCGAGAAGCGTTCCGGCCACTCGCGCATGCTGTCCGCGACGACGACGGAAAGCCGCGGCGGCAGCGTCGTAATTGAAGGGAGTTCCGTCGAAAAAGCACAAGTGATTCTGGCGTATTTGCGCGAGCATCAACTCGTCGATTACTGATTTATCGACACACATCGACCCACATACAGGTGCACACGATGAAAGTTTCGGCAGACGTTCGCGCATTGATCGAACGCCGCAAAAAGGGCCATACGCTCGAGGCGCCGTTCTATACGAGCGACGAAATCCACGCGCTCGACCTCGATGCCATTTTCCGCAAGACCTGGATTCAGGTTGCCATCGAACCGGATATTCCCGAGCCGGGCGATTACACGACGGTCGAGATCGGCAACGATTCGATCCTGATCGTGCGCGACGACGACATGGAAATCCGCGCCTTCTACAACGTGTGCCGGCATCGCGGCGCGCGCCTGTGCAATCAGGAGAAAGGCTCGCTCGGCAATATCGTGTGCCCGTATCACAGCTGGACGTATAACCTTTCCGGCGATCTGATGTTCGCCGAGCACATGGGCGATCAGTTCGACCGCTGCAAGCACAGCCTGAAGAAAGTGCACGTGCAGAATCTCGCGGGCCTGATCTTCATTTGCCTGGCCGACGAACCGCCCGCCGATTTCGCCGTGATGCGCGAAGCGATGGAGCCGTATCTCGCGCCGCATGGCCTGAAGGACACGAAGATCGCAGCGAGCATCGATATCGTCGAGAAGGGCAACTGGAAGCTCACGATGGAGAACAATCGCGAGTGCTATCACTGCGTCGCGAACCATCCGGAGCTGACCATTTCGCTCTATGAATACGGCTTCGGTTATCAACGTTCGCCCGCGAACGAAGAAGGCATGGCCGCGTTCGAGAAGACCGTTGAAGAGCGCACGAAGCAATGGGAAGCGATGTCCCTGCCGTCCGCGGAGATCGAACGTTTGAGCGATCTCGTGACGGGCTTTCGCACGCAGCGCCTGCCGCTCGATCGCGATGGCGAATCGCAGACGCTCGACGCGAAGGTCGCATCGAGGAAACTGCTCGGCGGCTTCGAGCAGGCGGACCTGGGCGGCCTGTCGTTCTGGACGCAGCCGAACTCGTGGCATCACTTCATGAGCGATCACATCGTGACGTTCTGCGTGCTACCGCTTGCGTCGGGCGAAACGCTCGTGCGCACGAAGTGGCTCGTGCACAAGGATGCGCGCGAGGGTATCGACTACGACGTCGATAATCTCACGGCCGTGTGGCGCGCGACGAACGATCAGGATCGCACGCTCGTCGAGTATTCGCAGCTCGGCGTCACGAGCAACGCGTATGAGCCGGGCCCGTATTCGCCGTTCACGGAAGGGCTCGTCGAGAAGTTCTGCGAGTGGTACATCGGGCGTCTTGCCGATTACGCGGATGCGCCCGAGCACGGCGTGGATGCGTCGCACGGCGAGAAAGTCGTTTCCTTCATGCGCTAAAGCCGCTGTAGCAGGAGCAGAACATGATGCGCGATCAGGCCACGTTCGAGCCGACCTCAAGCCGTGTCACCCAGCCGCAATTCTGGGGGGCGCTACCCAGGCGCTGGGATTGCGACACGGACGAGACACTCGTCTGCTGTCATGTGCGGCAAGAAACGCACGACGTAAAGAGTTTTTTCTTCAAGGCGCCCGGCGAACGCACGTTCGCGTTTCAGCCGGGGCAGTTCATCACGCTGGAACTCGATATCGACGGCGAGCAGATCAACCGCTGCTATACGATTTCGTCGGCGCCGACGCGACCGCACACGATCTCCATCACGGTGAAGCGTGTGCCGGGCGGCCCGGTGTCGAACTGGCTGCACGACAACATGGTCGCGGGCATGACCGTGCGCGTGCTCGGGCCGTCGGGCGAGTTCACGTGCGCGCGTCATCCGGCGCGCAAGTATCTGTTTCTGTCGGCGGGCTCGGGCATCACGCCGCTCATGTCGATGAGCCGCGCGTATCACGAGCTCGGCGACGATGCCGATATCGTCTTCGTGCATAGCGCGCGCACGCCGGACGACATCATCTTTGCGCGCGAGCTGGATCTGATCGCGTCGAATCACAGGAACTTCCGTACGTCGTTCGTCTGCGAGCGTGTGGGCGCGCGCACGAACTGGCCGGGCGTGACGGGCTTTCTGACGCTGCCGCTGCTCAAGCTGACCGCGCCGGATTTTATGGAACGCGAGGTCTTTACGTGTGGGCCTGCGCCGTATATGAAGGCCGTGCGCGATCTGCTCGACCAGGGCGGTTTCGATCGCAGGCAGTATCACGAGGAAAGCTTCTCGTTCGGTGTCGTCGAGGAAGTGGCGGCGGAGCTCACGACTGCGCATGTCGCCGATGCGCTTGCGACGCAGACGGATTTCGTCGAGGCGCGTGAAGAAGCGATTGGCTTCGCGCCTGTTGTCGATGAGCCTGTGCCTGTCGAGGAGCCGGTTGAAGAGTCCGTGATCGAAACGAAGTTCAAGGTCAACTTTGCGAAGAGCCGGCGCGATATCGAATGCGGCAGAGGCGAGCACGTGCTGGATGCGGCGAAGAAGGCGGGCGTCCGATTGCCTTCGTCGTGCACGCAGGGCATGTGCGGAACGTGCAAGGTGAAGCTCGTCTCCGGCGAAGTGAACATGAAGCATGCGGGCGGCATTCGTCAGCGCGAGATCGATCAGGGCATGGTGCTGTTATGCTGCAGCAAGCCGTTGAGCGATCTCGTCGTCGACAAATAAAAATCGAAGGTTCCCCGAATGGGGGAGACAGGCAATGAAGCGTCGTTTCTGGACAATTGAGTGTCGGAAAAGTGCGCTACGGGCCAATTCTGGCTGGTGATTCTGTTCACTACACGGCGTGGGCCGCTAAGGGGAAACCGAATGAAATCGATGAGAAGAATGCTCGTTCTTGGCGCGATGTCTGCCGCCTTGACCGCGAGCTTTGTGGTGAACGCCGCTGACAAGCCGACCATCAAGATTGGTTACGTGGAAGGCTGGGACGATAGCGTGGCGACGTCGAACGTTGCTGCGCGCATCATCGAAAAGAAGCTGGGTTATCCGGTGCAGCTCGTGCCGGTGGCGGCGGGCGTGATGTGGCAGGGCGTCGCGCGCGGCGATCTGGATGCGACGCTGTCGGCGTGGCTGCCGGTGACGCATGGCGCGTACTGGAACAACTTCAAGTCGAAGGTGCAGGATCTCGGTCCGAACTTTCAGGACGCGAAAATTGGCTTGATCGTGCCTGAGTATGCGAATGTGTCGAGTCTTTCCGATCTCGAAGCGAAGAAGGCGGAATTCGATTCGCGCATCGTCGGGATTGATGCTGGCGCGGGCGTGATGCAGAAGACTAGCGAGGCTATCAAGGCGTATAACCTCGACTACAAGTTGCTGCCGAGTTCGGGTTCGGCGATGACGGCGGAACTGGCCCGTTCGGAAGCGGCGAACAAGCCGATCATCGTGACGGGCTGGAAGCCGCATTGGATGTTCGCGAAGTACAAGCTCAAGTTTCTGGATGATCCCAAGAAGGTTTTTGGGGAAGCCGAGCATGTGGATAACGTCGTGAATCCCGAGCTCGAGAAGAAGGCTCCGCCGGTGGTGGCGTTTCTCAAGAAGTTTCAGTGGAAACCGGGTGAGATTGATAGCGTGATGCTTGCGACGCAGAATGGGGAGAAGCCGCAGGCTGCGGCGGATGCCTGGATTAGCGCTCACGGGGATCGTGTGGATTCTTGGACTAAGTAAGGGTTCTCTTTTGCGTTGGGCAACGCTGGCACCGTGGGGGATTTGTCCTTGCGGTGCTTTTTTTATTGTGTGGAATCCTGAATTCGTGTCGGTTTATTAGCACTGCCCCTGTGCGGGGCGGCAGTCACTTTCTTTGCTCGGGACCAGAGTAAGCGCTAAAGCGCCAACTCTGGTCGACGCAAAGAAAGTAACCAAAGAAACAGCTATCCCCAGCCTAAGCACTTCACACCGGCCGCGGCACAGGCGATTGGCTGAATGGAACCCAGAGTAGCGAGTGTTCTCGTAGGTCCCATCAGGCGTGGACCGCGCACGGTCTGCCGCCCGAAAACGCTACGTGCGCTGGCTCAGCACGAATAGCTTCGGCACAGCGCTACGCGCTGCCGCCCGGTATGCAAGGGAAGCCAACGGTAGGGAGGCACTTGCGGTGAGATAGAGACGTCAGCAAGGAAGCATGCGCAGACCCGCTTGACCGGTCGGCCGCGAAGCGGGCCGGAGCTAAATGGTGCTGAGCCAGCAAGTTATGTGATGCGAAGTGTCAGACCGTGCGCGATCCAAGCCCGGTGAGTTTTGTGGGGGCACTCGCTACTCTGGGGGCCATTAGGTCAATCGCCTGTGCCGCGGCCGGTGTGAGGTGCTTAGGCTGGGGATAGCTGTTTCTTTGGTTACTTTCTTTGCAGCAGCAAAGAAAGTGACTGCTGCCCCGCATAGGGGCAACGCTAATAAACCGACACGAAAACGGGACTCCACGCTCCGCGCTCAACGCTCCGCGCTCAACGCTCAACGCTCAACGCTCAACGCAATACGACAGTCCGTTCACCATTAATAAAAACCCGCCGCTCGACAAAAGCCTTAACTGCGCGCGCAAGCGTAATGCACTCCACATCCCGCCCGGTGGCGAGCAACCGCTCCGGACTATAAGAATGGTCGACCCGTTCAACTTCCTGCTCAATGATGGGCCCTTCATCAAGATCATCAGTAACGAAATGCGCCGTCGCGCCAATCAGCTTCACCCCGCGCGTATGCGCCTGATGATAAGGCTTCGCCCCCTTGAACCCCGGCAGGAACGAATGATGAATATTGATCGCGCGCCCCGCGAGCTTGCGGCTCGTTTCGCCCGAAAGAATCTGCATATACCGCGCAAGCACCATCAACTCCGCACCCGACGTGTCGAACAGATCGAGCAGACGCGCTTCCTGCTGCGCTTTGGTATCGGCGGTGATCGGCAGATGATGAAACGGCAAGCCATGCTGCTCGGCCAGCGCCGCGAAATCCGCATGATTCGACCCGATGCCGACGATATCCATCTTCAACTCGCCCATGCGCCAGCGGAACAGCAAGTCAGCGAGACAGTGCTCCAGCTTCGACACCATGATGAGCACCTTCGGCCGCACGGCGAGATCGTGCATCGCCCAGGTCATCGAGAAGCGCTCCGCGATGGGCTCGAATTCGCGCTTCAGCATCGCCAGATCGAGCGCTTGTTCAACAGCAGCACCATGAAACACGCAGCGGACAAAGAATCGCCCGGAGAGATCGTCGTCGAAGACGGTGAACTCATCGATATAACCGTGATGCCGCTCCAGAAACCCGACGATGGCAGCGACCTGCCCCGCCGCGCTCGGGCACGAAACGGTAAGCACCAGTTGATCAAAGCGGGAATCGGCGGCCATGCGTGCTCCACATTCGGATGGTTGCAGCGCCGCGAAATGCGGCAAGCGTACGCGCTAGTAAAGCAAACGCGAGCGCTCTCTGTATAGAAGCGAACCGCCGCGCCAATAGTACGAAAACGTCAGATAAGCGTCAGCCGACCACGTCGCATTCATCGAGCAGCCACTCGCTGAACGCGCGCACCGCAGCCGACGGCTCGCGCGGCGTGACGAGCACATAGCCGCGATCAGTGACGAGTGGCGTATCGCTAAGCGCGACGAGCTGGCCCGTCGCGATCAGTTCATCGACGAGCGGCGCCCAGCCAAGCGCGACGCCCTGCCCCATCACCGCCGCATGCGCGACGAGCGCGTAGCTGTTGAACGTGAAGCCGCCATGCGTGGGCGGGGCGGCCAGGCCATGCGCCTCGAACCATCCACTCCACGAAAGCCAGCGCTCCGGAAAAGTCGGTTCGAGATGCAGCAGCGGCAGCGTAAGGAGATCCGCTGGCGAAACAGGCCCGCTTCTATCCGCGACGAGCGCAGGGCTGCAGACCGGCATCACGCGTTCAGGCAGGAGTTTCACCGCGCTTTTCGCGCCCCAGTCGGTGCGCGACTCGCCGAACGCAATGAGCACGTCCGCATGATCGCCCGACGCGCTCGGCAGGCTCTGCGACGTGATGATCTTCACATCGACATCGGGCATCAGCGCCTTGAATTGCTGCAAGCGCGGCATCAGCCAATATGTGGCGAAGCCGAAGTCCGTCGATAGCGTCAGCGTGCGCTGCGCATGACGCGAACGGATATCGGCGGTGGCGGCGCGGATCACGCCGAGGCCCTGACGCACCGCATCGAAAAGACGCGCGCCGTCTTCTGTCAGCGTGACGCCGCGATGCCCGCGCTCGAACAGCGCAGCGCCAAGCGATTCCTCCAGTTGCACGACGCGCTGGCTCACGGCGGGCTGCGTCGAGCCGAGCTCGCGCGCCGCGGCCGTGAAGCTCGCGAGACGCGCGGCGGATTCGAACATCAGTAACGCCTGCATCGGTGGCAGACGGTCCGGCCGCGGCATAACTCCCCCTTATGAACGCATAACGATTTACTGTCTTCACAGACGCGAATTGAACGGCAATAGTGATGCTCAACGCTCGTCGAAACATTCGAGCCGGTTTATTTCGATTCTATGCGAGGCACGCTTTCATGCTTGAGACGAAACAAAATATCCTTGTGCTGATGGCCGATCAGCTCACGCCCTTCGCACTCTCCGCATACGGCAACCGTGTGACGAAGACGCCGCGCATGGATGCGCTCGCGCGCGAAGGGGTCGTGTTCGAGTCCGCCTACTGCGCAAGCCCGTTGTGCGCGCCTTCGCGTTTCTCGCTCCTCGCGGGCAAGCTGCCTTCCAATATTGGCGCTTACGATAACGCCGCCGAATTCCCGTCCGAAACGCTCACCTTCGCTCACTATCTGCGCGCCGAAGGTTATCGCACGATTCTCTCGGGAAAGATGCATTTCTGCGGCGCGGATCAGTTGCACGGCTTCGAGGAACGTCTCACGACCGACATCTATCCCGCCGATTTCGGCTGGACACCCGACTGGCGGAACTTCGACGCGCGCCCGACGTGGTATCACAACATGAGCTCCGTGATCGACGCCGGCCCGTGCGTGCGAACGAATCAACTCGACTTCGATGACGAAGTGACCTTCACCGCGCGTCAGAAGCTGTTCGATATCGCGCGCGAGCGCCACGCGGGCAAGGACGCGCGGCCGTTCATGATGATCGCGTCGCTCACGCATCCGCACGACCCGTACGCGATTCCGCGCAAGTACTGGGACATGTATCGCGATGAGGATATCGACATGCCTTCGTATCGGGATTCGTTCGAAGCATGCGATCCGCATTCGAAGCGCCTGCGTCACGTGTACGAAGCGGACCGCACGCCGCCGACCGAGCGGCAGATTCGCAATGCGCGGCGCGCGTATTACGGCGCGGTGTCCTACGTCGACGACCAGTTCGCGTCGATTCTCGAAGCGCTCGAACAGGCGGGCCTCGCCGACGATACGATCATCGTCGTGACGTCGGATCATGGCGAGATGCTCGGTGAGCGCGGCCTCTGGTACAAGATGACGTTCTTCGAAGGCGGCTGCCGCGTGCCGCTGATCGTGCATGCGCCGAAGCAGTTCCGCGCGCATCGCGTGGCGGATTCGGTCTCGCATCTCGACGTGCTGCCGACGCTCGTCGAATTCGCGCGCGGAGAAGCGCCGCAATCATGGCCCGATAGCATCGATGGCCGCAGCCTCGTGCCGCATCTGAACGAAACCGGTGGCCATGACGAAGCCATCGGCGAATATCTCGCGGAAGGCGCGATCGCGCCCATCGTGATGATTCGGCGCGGGCGCTTCAAGTTCATTCACACGAGCGTCGATCCCGATCAGCTGTATGACGTGAAGGCCGATCCGTTCGAGCGCGAGAATCTCGCGAGCGATGAGCGCCACGCCGCGCTGGTCGCCGAATGCCGCACGGAAGTCAGAAACCGCTGGAATCTCGACGCCTTGCATCAGGACGTGCTGACGAGCCAGCAACGCCGCCATTTCCATTTCGCCGCCACGACGCGCGGCACGATTCAATCATGGGACTGGCAGCCCCATGTCGATGCGAGCCAGCGCTATATGCGCAATCACATCGATCTCGACGATCTCGAAGCGATGGCGCGATTTCCCGCCGTCGAGCATTGAGGCGCGCTTCGCATCATCACCCCACATCCGACAGGAACGCACCATGAAAAAGGGCTTCATCCATGCGCTCTTCGCCGCCGCGCTCAGTTGCTGCGCGGCATCTCACGCGTTCGCCGCCGAACCGCAATCGTGCACGCAGGTGCGCATGGCCGGTCCCGGCTGGACCGACATCGACGCCACCAATGCAATGAGCGGCATCGTGCTGAAGGCGCTCGGCTATCGGCAGAACATCGCGAACCTGTCGGTGCCGATCACATATCAGGGCATGAAGAAAGGGCAGATCGACGTCTTCCTCGGCAACTGGATGCCCGCGCAGGCGCCGCTCGTGAAGCCGTTCTTCGAAGAGAAATCGATCGGCGTGGTGCGCCCGAATCTATCGAACGCGAAGTTCACGCTGGCCGTGCCGGACTACGTGGCGGCGGCCGGCGTGCATTCGTTCGCGGATCTCGCGAAGAACGCCGACAAGTTCGATAACCGCATCTACGGCATCGAGCCGGGCGCGCCCGCGAATCAGAACATCAAGCGCATGGTCGATGACAAGGCGTTCGGTCTTAACGACTGGAAGCTGGTCGAATCGAGCGAAACCGCGATGCTCACGCAAGTGGATCGCGCGGTGCGCGACAAGAAATGGATCGTGTTTCTAGCGTGGGAGCCGCACCTGATGAACACGAAGTTCAAGCTCGCCTATCTCGATGGCGGCGACAAATACTTCGGCCCGAACTACGGCGGCGCGACGGTGAATACGGTCGCGCGCAACGGCTATGAACAGCAATGCCCCAACGTGGGCCGGCTGTTCAAACAGATGGCGTTCAACGTCGATCTGGAAAACGGCGTGATCACCGAAGTGCTGGAGAAGAAAACCAATGTCGACGCCGCCGCCACGGATGCGTTGAAGCGCCATCCCGAACTGCTGAAATCGTGGCTCGACGGCGTGACCACGGCGAGCGGCGGCAACGGGCTCGAAGCCGTTCAGACCGCGCTCGGCGTGAAGTGAGGAAGCGAAAGCGCGAGCTCAGCCGAGCTGCATGCTCGCGCGATCCTGTGCGGCCATCAGCGCGGCGCGCAAGTTCGTGTGGATCGCGACGAAGTGCACCATCAGGCTGTCCGCTTGTTGAAAGTACCACGGCGTGTTGACGGTCATGCAGTCGATGCCGTGTTCGAGTTTCCAGCCGAGACGGTCCGTCAGCAGGTTCGCGATGATGGTCTGATCGCCGCCGTTCGCATACGTGCTCGATTTGTCGGGCGCCGCGCTCACGTGCGCGTGAATCTCATCGACGAAAGCAAGGGTCGCGGGCTTGCGGCGGAAACCGAGCACGCCTGCGTTGATGACCCACGGGCCGATGTCATGCGCCGCGAGGATGTCGCGCCCGGCGAGCAGCGGTTCGAGCGGCTTCTTCTGATCGAAGAACAGGATGTCGGCATCGATCCAGATTGCCCAGTCATGATCCGGCAGGTGCTTGCGCAGGAACCACGGCTTGAGCCACGTTCCCGATGTGCCCGGCCCGACTTCGGCGGGCGTCTGCCGATAGACGTACAGCGTATAGCCGTGGCGCTCGCAATATCGGCGCATGTTCTCTTCGGCGATGGCGCCATACGCGCGCACGTTCGGCGTGTAGTAGGTGACGAGCGCGATGGGCTTGCCGGGGTTGTAGACGCTGTGCTCCGCATTGTCGCCGGCGGTCTGGGCCGGGAACTGGAAGAGCGGCGCGCTCCTCTGCTGACAGTCGTTGATGTGTCCGGCCACCGCTTCACGAAAGTTCGAAGGAATGAAGGCGTACAAGGCTTCCTCGCCGAGCGCGAGGGTCCAGACGTTCGGCATGTTCTGCCAGACTGGAGCGCAGCGCGGGCCGCAATGCATCGTGCCGATGATTCCGCCAACCTCGCCTGCTTCGATGTAATCGAGCGGAGCAAGCAGGGCGACTTCGTTCATTGGCTCTTTGCCGATCTTGCACAGGTCGATGCAGTGAACGATGAAGTTCCGGATGGCCTGCGTGTTGCGCCAGATCTGCACCTCCGTCTGGTGCGTTTCCTCTCTGCCGTACGCGCTCAACAGCGTATGTTGCCGGCCATCGGCGATCGGCTCGACCGGATGCGCGTTGAGCACGATGCAGTTTTCGCTCATGCAGACGAGCAACGCCATGTCGGGCATTTGGCGCAGGTGATGCAGGATCGCTTCGTACTTGAGCAGCAGTTGATGCGCATCGCCCCGGATGCCGGCCATCGAGACCGTTGCATGCTCGTAACCCATGCGGGAAGCGTAGTGCTTGTGATTGGTGAGGACTTCGGGTGCGTCGGCGTGGAGGAGGCTCAGGCAGCGTGTGGTCATGTCGTTCGGATCGGAAACGGGTCTTGCAGTGATGCGGTTTTTTTACAGATTCAGAAGTATCCGGACCACCGACCGGACGAGCTATCGGGCATGTCTGAAATAAGAGAAGTTCGAAACGCGCGAAACACGGCATTGCAGTAGTCGCAACTGGACAGATTTTCGTCGCAATCGGTCGAGCCGCGACATATATGGACCCTTATTTTTGAATGTGTCGACGCAACGATGGATCGCGTCGGGCAGCAGGTCGAACGCAGCCTTCAGCAGTTTCCGCAAGTGTCATCGCGATATGCCTTCGCGCCGTGCGCGTGAGGCACCGCATCGCTTTTTCCAACGCAATACCGATCAAGACGAGCAAAGGACGAGCACATGAAAAAAGGACATGCCACGGGACATGCCGGGAAGATCGCAGCACTCGCGCTCGCTGCGGGCGCGGCGAGCGCACCGTTGTCGGCGCATGCGCAAAGCAGCGTGACGCTCTACGGCATTCTCGATGCAGGCATCACCTGGGTGAGCAACACGGGCGGCTCGCACGTCGTCAAGTTCGACGACGGCATTTCCTACGGCAACCGCATCGGCTTTCGCGGCGTCGAAGATCTGGGCGGCGGCCTGCAGGCCGTGTTCGTGCTCGAATCGGGCTTCCATCTGGGCAACGGTCAATACGCGTTCGGCGGCGCGGAGTTCGGGCGGCAAGCGTATGTGGGACTGAAGAACCAGTGGGGCACCCTGTCGCTCGGCAATCAGCTCGATATGACCGAAGAGTTCGTCTATCTCTACAACATCTCCGCATGGGCGAGCGGCTATGCGATCCATCAGGGCGACTTCGACCGCATGAACGGCGACCGTCTGCCGAACTCGGTCAAGTTCCTGTCGAACGATTTCGGCGGCTTCACGTTCGGTGGCATGTATTCGTTCGGGAATCAGGCGGGCAACTTTCATCGCAACAGCGCGTGGAGCGTGGGCGCGCATTACGCGGCGAGCACCTTCAACGTCGGCGCGGCCTATACGCAGCTGAACAACCCCAATGGCATCTATGCCTTCGATCCCTACGCGATGATCGGCGCGCGCACGTTCCTCGGCCAGCCGACCGTGACCGTCGATCCGGCCACGGGCGCCGTCACCGATCTCTACAGTGCGAACGCGTTCCCCGTCGACAAGCAGGGCGCGTTCGCGGTGGGCGCCGCGTGGACCATCGACAAGCTGATGTTGTCGGGCAACTTCACGTACACGACGATCAAGGGACTCGGCCAGACTTCGCACATGCAGGTGTACGAAGCCGGCGCGTCATACAGCTTCATGCCCGACCTGAGCCTGTACGGGGGCTATCAGCACACGCGCTTCGAAGGCAATCACTGGAATCAGGGTTCGCTCGGGCTGCACTATCTGCTCTCGAAGCGCACGGATGTCTATGTCTCCGGCGATTATCTGCGTGCATCCGGTCCGATCGATGCGGTGATCGGCTATAGCTTCACGCCGTCGTCGTCGAATACCCAGGCCGATGTGCGTATCGGCATGCGGCATTCCTTCTAAGCCGCGGCGAGCCGCGCGGGAACGACGGCGCGCAATGCGCTGCGGTCCTGCCGCGGGCTCGTGTTGAAGCGCACGCGATACGTGCGCGAAAAGTGCGACGGCGATTCGAATCCGCACGCGACGCATACCGCGAGAATCGACATGTCGGTTTGCTGAAGCAGCTCGCGCGCGCGCGTCAGGCGCAGGCCGAGATAGAAATGCGTCGGCGTGTCCTTCAATGAAGCGCAGAACAGGCGTTCGAGCTGACGCCGCGTCACGCCGATGGATTCCGCCAGCGCGTCGGGCGACAGCGGCTCTTCCATGTTCTCCTCCATCAGCTCGATCACCTGGATCAGCTTCCGGTTGTGGATCCCATATCGCGCGGCGATCTGCAGCCGCTGATGATCGGAGCGCTGCCGGATGCGTCCCAGCACGAACTGCTCCGACACCTGCGCGGCGAGGCTCGCGCCATGCTCGCGCGCGATCACATCGAGCATCAGATCGATCGATGCCGTGCCGCCCGCGCACGTGATGCGCCGCGTGTCGATCTCGAAGAGCTCCTGGCTCGTCTCGATGGACGGATAGCGTTCCGCGAACGCCGCGGCCGCTTCCCAGTGCAGCGTTGCGCGCTTGCCCGCGAGCAGGCCCGCTTCCGCGAGGATGAAGCTTCCGGTGTCGATGCCGCCGAGCGTCGCCCCCGCGCGATCGAGCCGCTTCAGCCAGTCGCCGATCGCGCGCGTATAGCGCGACAGCGGCTCGAAGCCCGACACGACGAACACGGTGCGCGCATCGACGACGCTGTCGAACGCGCCTTCCGGATTGAGCGAGATGCCGTTGCTCGCGGCGACCGGGCCGCCATCGACGGAAAGGATATGCCAGCGATACAGCTCGCCCGCGAAGCGATTGGCGACACGCAGCGGTTCGATCGCGGACATGAAGCCGATCGACGAAAACTCGGGCAGGAGCAGGAAATGGAAATCGTGCGGAGCGGACATCGGATCGATCTTGAAGGCGGGTCGAAGAGCGGTCGTCCACGTTATCAAGCGCAAGAAGCGCGCGCAATCCGGCGCGCCCCGAAGGGCGGCCGGATTCAGCCAGTGCGAACGCGCTGCTCAGCCGCTCGCGAGCGCGTTCGTGAGCGTCTGTGCGACCGTGGCGAGATGCGGCTCGACGACGAGGTCGGTGTGCCGGCCCTCGACCTTCATGACGCGCAAGCCGTGCTTCGCGACGCGCTGCCAGACCGGCAGCGGATCGCCGTACGAATCGTCGAGCAAGGTGGCGCGCACGTAGACGATCGGTCCGCCATCGTAGCGACGCGGCTTGTAGTTCGTCATCGCGACGCGCATTGATTCGCGCACGCGCAGAAGCGCGGGCGGCAAGCCGGCCAGCTCGGCAGAAGGCTTGGGCGCCTGCCTTCCCGCGCCCGTTCGCATGCCCATGCGCCCGCGCACGCGATCGGTGATCGCGGCGGCCTTGCCGCGCATGTAGCCGAAGCGCCCGCGTGCATCGAGCGAACGCAATTCACGCAGGCGCTCCGCGACCAGGCCCGCCTGATGGCGCGTCCATTGCGAGAGGGGCAGGCAGTGCTCGTGGACGTAGGTGTCGAGCAGGCAGAGCATCTCGATCTTCTCGCCCGCCGCGACGAGCTGCTGCGCGATCTCGA
>NZ_FCOF02000008.1 GCF_001544755.2 Caballeronia catudaia
GGCGGCGGCTCAAGTGGTGGTCACGGCGGCGGCGGCAACGGCGGTGGCAATGGCGGCGGTGGCAACGGCGGCGGTCACGGAAGTGGCGGCTCAGGCGGCGGCAACGGCTCGGGCGGCGGCAACGGCTCGGGCGGCGGCAATGGCTCGGGCGGCGGTCACGGCGGCGGCGGCGGTCACGGCGGCGGCGGCAACGGCGGCGGTGGCAATGGCGGCGGCGGCGGCCGCGGCCGATAATCGAGCGGCAGCACTGATCGCCTGATCAGCGCGATTAATCAGCCGATGCTCTTAACCGGGGCATCGGCTGCTTCTATTAGCGCTCTCCCACGCCTCACGAACAATGCTTCGGATAGCTCAAAGAACTACAAACCGAGCGGAACGCACACAGCGAGCGGACAGGAGTCAAACCGCGAATCACTCGCCCCATGTGCATGAAGCAAGCTGGCTTGCCCGAACGCAACAACGCGGATTGCGGCCACAGCGCGCGCGGTCGCACCCGCCAGGATCCAGTCCGAACGGAGCAAATAGCGCCCTCCTGAAATCCCCGTCCGCACCACGCGAAGGTACGCCATACGAACACTGCCCGACGGTCCGAAGCACGCCCTCCAGGCGCGACGCTGGCTGTATCCGAAGGGAAAGCAGGGAAAGCAGGGAAAGCGCGAATAGATCGGAGGCTCTCATGGAACACGCTATCGAAGCGAGCTTCAAGGGCTACCTGCTGACGGGACTGGCGATTCCCGACGGCTCGATGTTCGCATCCCTGCTCATTCTGCGCCTGCCGAACGGCGATCAATTGACGAGCGGCGTTCTGGAACGATTCGTGAACGCGTCGGAGGCCAAGCAGCATGCCGTCGAGTATGGAATCCGGCAGGTCGAGCACTACGAGCGTGTGAGAAGCGATCTCGATGATCAATCAGGGTCGAACGCTCATGAATGACCCGCTGCGCGCTCCCCGTCATACGCCATCGACGGATGCCGATGACGCCAGGCAAATGAGACCGCTCGCCGGGGCGGACGAGCGGTCTCCATGCGGACAGACTCGATGCGCCGTCGCTACTTTCCCGTCGCGGCGTTCTTCTCTTCGGCCTGGCGCTCGCGCCGTCCGGCATCGGCGTCAGCATCGGCAGTCGCGTGTTGCGCGCCGTTGCCGCCTTCCGAATCCTCCGCTTCGAGCGACGTTAACGCCTGCTGCCAGAACTCCTCCGCGCGTCCCTCCGGACTGCCCTCGCGTTCCCAGATTTCATAGGCGCGGCGACGGATGCGGTCCAGCTCTTTCTGCTCGTCCATGACTTCCTCCAATACGCGAAAAATGTGGCGACGACTCCTGAAGTGCCTGCACGCTCACCAGAGCAACGGCCGTGCCTTCACTCGATCGCCATCGTTTCGACCGCATCGCCGATTCGCCCGGCGTCGTCGTAATGCAGCATATGGCCGAGCCCCGGCGTGACCGAAAGCACGCTTTGCCCGATGTCGCCGGAGAGGCGCCCCGACTGCGATGTCGTATCGACAATCGCGTCGTCGCTGCCCCCGAAGATGCGCACCGGTACGGCGATCTTGTGGTACTGCCCGGACATCGCCGCTGCCGCCGGAATCATGAACGCGGCGTCCTGCGCCGTCGCGCGCATCTGCGACGGACGCAAAACGATCTCGCGCGGCACGCTCGCATGAAACTGCGCGGGCGTCTCGCGCGGCGCGAACATGGCGCGCACGGTCGTGTCGTACATCAGGCGCGCGACGACCGGCGAAACGGTGTAACGCATCACGTCGCCGATGAGCGGAATCGCGGCGGGCGCGCTGATCGCAACGTCGGCACGCGCGTTCGGGTAGTAGTAGCCGGCGATGAGCGTCAGCCCGCGAATGTCGATGCGCGCATCGAGCGCCATCGCCAGCGCGACGAGACAGCCGAGCGACTGCCCGACGATCACCGCCCGCGCAAGCCCCATCTTCTTTAACGCACGCTGAAACAGCTCGGCCTGTGCCTGCGGCGTCCACACGCGATCGCGCGGCCGCGTGCTGAATCCGAAGCCCGGACGATCGAAGGCGATGACGCGATGCCGCTGCGCAAGCCGATCGAACAGCCCGCACGCGAGAAAGTCCTGCGCGGTGACCAGATTGCCGTGCAGCAGCACGACGACGGGGCCTTCGCCCTTGTCGAAGTAATGAAGGCGCACGCCATCGACTTCGATGAATTGCCCGGTCGGCGGATAGTCGCGCTCGGCCCGCCGCGCGCGCACGGCGGTCCACGCCGCGATGCCGAGCGACGCGAGGGCTACGCCGCCGATCAGCGGACTGCGAGACGACTTTGTTTCGTTGGGTGAAGATCGCATGCTTTTTCCAGAGAGCGATACAGACGAATCTTGCGCTCGCTTGCAAGCGACGTTCCCGCCGTCCGCGATCACAGCAACCGCGACAGAACCGGCAACATGACGGGCACGACGAACGCCGTGAAGATGCCGTTCAGCCCCATGCCGAGCCCGGCGAACGCGCCCATTTCCTCGCTGACCTGGAACGCGCGCGCCGTGCCGATTCCATGCGACGCGACACCGAGCGCGAAGCCGCGCGCTTCTACATCGGTGACGCGCAGCAGATTCAGAATGCCTCGCGCCGTGACCGCGCCGAACACGCCTGTCGTGATGACCAGCACCGCCGTCAGCGACGGCACGCCGCCGATCGCCTTCGCGACGGCCATCGCGATGGGCGTCGTCGCGGACTTCGGCGCGAGCGATGCGATCGACTGACGGGACGCGCCCAGCAACGCCGCCGCCGAAACCGCCGAGACGATCGCGGTCAGCGAGCCCGCGGCGAGACTCACGACGATCGGCAACGCCAGCCGCTTCAAATTGGGCAACTGCCGGTAGAGCGGCAGCGCCAGCGCGACGGTCGCCGGACCCAGCAGGAAATGGACGAACTGCGCGCCATCGAAATAGGTCTCGTAAGGCGTATCGCTGGTCTTCAGCACGACGACGACAATGGCCACCGCGATCAGCACCGGATTGGCGAGCGGATTGAAACGGCACGCCGCATAGATGCGCTGTGCAATGAGATAGGCGAGCAGCGTGATCGTCAGCCCGAGCAGCGGCGTGGCCGCGAGATACACCCAGATCGCGCCGATGCGCGGCACGCCGGTCATGCCCGTTCTCCCGGCCCGCCGGACAGACGGCGCTGACGCCGCAGCATCGCGCGCATGACGAGCGCGGTCACGGCGATCGCCAATGCGGTGCTGATCGCGACGGACAGCGCGACGGCAAGCACATCGCCGCGCAGCGCACTCGCCGACACCATGATGCCGACGCCCGCCGGCACGAACAGCAGCGACAGATGTTTCAGGATTTCCAGCGCAGTGCCTTCGAGCGTCGCGGCGCTGGCAGGACGCAACGCGACATAGCCGAGCAGCAGAAGCATGCCGACCACCGGCCCCGGCACGGGAATGTGGAACAGATACGAAAGGCCTTCTCCCAGACATTGGAAGACGAGCAAGGTGGCGAGCGCGGCAAGCAAGGCGGTGCTCCGACTATGTTTCGGGGCATGAATGGTCGCACACTTGAAGCGATTCGCCCGCGTTCATGGCAGCGAGGCGGGCGAGCTGTCATCGGCGAACGGCGAAGCATCGGCGATGCCAGCCCGGACGCGCTGATGATTTTGTCGCGCTCAGCCTCGTTTGCTACACGCGTCGGCGCGGACGGACCGGCTCACGCCCCGCGCAAACCTGCTATGTTCGAGTACGTATCGGATGCATTTCGGTTGCATCGTGCGTATTGAACCGTCGTGACACCGGCGAAGCGAGCGGGGCCAAGGCCGCGTCCGCGCGTGAAGGAGCGCAGCACGACAGATTCGTGGTCGAAGGCGAGGCATGGTGCATGCTTGCGCCACTTTACTTTGCGCCATGCTCAACGCGAAAACCATGCAGAAAACGGAACCAGACATGCGCGGCGACGAACCCGGCGACTTCTCCATTCCCGACGACTGGTGCCGCCGGTGGATCAATTGCGTCCGCGACTATGCGGTGATCGGGCTTTCCCCCGAAGGCATCATCGAGACGTGGAACGTGGGCGCGCTTCATATCCACGGCTTTCGGGCCGAGGAAGTCATCGGCCGGTCGTTCGACATCTTCCATGCGCCGGAAGATCGCGCGAGGGGCAGCGCCGCCGCCCTGCTCGACGCCGCGCGGCGCGACGGGCGCGTCGAGGCCGAAGGCTGGCGGCTGCGCAAGTCCGGCTCGCGTTTCTGGGCCAACGTCGTCATCACCGCGCTCATCGACGAAGGCGGCCGCCTGCTCGGGTTCGGGAAGATCGTCCGCGACATGACCGACAAGAGAATCGCGCACGAAGCCGTCGTCGAGAGCGAGCAGCGCTTTCGCATGCTCGTGAACGGCGTGACGGACTACGCGATCTTCATGCTGTCGCCCGAAGGCATCGTGACGAACTGGAACGCGGGCGCGCGGCGCATCAAAGGCTATCTGTCCGATGAAATCATCGGTTCGCACTTTTCGCGTTTCTACACGCCGGAAGATGCGGCGGCCGGGCTGCCGCAACGCGGTCTATCCATCGCGGCGCGCGAAGGACGCTTCGAAGCCGAAGGCTGGCGCGTGCGCAAGGACGGCAAGCGCTTCTGGGCGCATGTCGTGATCGACGCCATCCGCGATGAACACGGCGTGCTCGCCGGCTTCGCCAAGATCACGCGGGATATCACCGAGCGCATGGAAGCCAGCCGCATGCTGGAAGAAACGCGCAAGGCGCTGTTTCAGGCGCAGAAAATGGAGGCCGTCGGCAAGCTGACCGGCGGCGTCGCGCACGATTTCAACAACGTGCTGCAAGTGCTGCGCGGCAATCTCGAACTGCTGGACAGCCGGCATCATCGCGATGCATGGACGCGCGACCGCATCACGAAGGCGATCGAGGCCGTGGAGCGCGGCTCCAAGCTCGCGTCGCAACTGCTGGCGTTCGGCCGCCAGCAGCCGTTGCAGCCCGTGATCATCAACCTGGCGGCGGCGCTGCGCGGCATGGACGATCTGCTGCGCCGCGCGCTCGGCGAAACCGTGCGCGTGGAGACGGTGGTCGCGGGCGGACTGTGGAACACGTCCGTCGATATTCATCAGCTCGAGAACGTCATCCTGAATCTCGCCATCAACGCGCGGGATGCGATGCCCGAGGGCGGCAAGCTGACGATGGAGCTGTCGAACGCCATGCTCGACGATCACTACGTCGCCACCGAGCCCGATGTCGCCGAAGGGCAATACGTGATGCTCGCCGTCACCGATACGGGTACGGGCATGCCGCAGGACGTGCTCGAACGCGCGTTCGATCCGTTCTTCTCGACGAAGACCGAAGGCAAGGGCACGGGTCTCGGCCTGAGCATGGCGTATGGCTTCGTCAAGCAAAGCGGCGGCCATATCAAGATCTACAGCGAGCTCGGCCACGGCACGTCCGTGAAGGTCTATCTGCCACGCTCCACGGGCCAGGCCATCGAGCCGCCGTCGCGTGCGCGCGCCGCGCCGGTGAAGGGCGGCAGCGAAACCATTCTCGTCGTCGAAGACGATCCGAAGGTGCAGTCAACCGCCGTCGATACGCTGACGGGACTCGGCTATCGCGTGCTCAAGGCCGACGACGCGCAACAGGCGCTCACGGTGCTGCGCAGCGGCATCGACGTCGATCTGCTGTTTTCCGACGTGGTCATGCCCGGTCCCGTCAGCAGCACCGAGATGGCGGCGCAGGCTTCACGCATGCTGCCGCGCATGAAAGTGCTGTTCACGTCGGGCTATACGCAGAACGCGATCGTTCACGGCGGCAGGCTCGATCCGGGCGTCGAGCTGTTGAGCAAGCCATACGGCCGCGATCAGCTCGCGCGCAAGGTCCGGCAGATGCTCGACCGTGCGAAGGGCGCGAAGGAAGCGAGCGATCCCCCGGCCACGGCAATGAACGGCGGGCGCACGCTGCGCGTGCTGCTCGTCGACGATGACGCCAATCTTTGCGAAGCGATGAACGAGCAATTGCGTCTGCTCGGCCATGCGTCGACAGCGACGACATCGCCGCATGAGGCACTCGACCGCCTCAAGCAGGAGGCGTTCGACGTGTTGATGACCGACCTCAGCATGCCCGCGATGGACGGCGTCGAACTCGCGCGGCAAGCGGCGCGGGAACGGCCGTCGGTCTGCGTCGTGTTTTCATCGGGCTATGAAATGCCGGCGCTGCCATCCATGTCGTTTCGATGGGCGGCGTTGCGCAAACCCTTCACGCTCGAAGAGCTCGGCGCGGTGCTGCGAGGGTTTCAGGACTGAGCCTTGCGATGCTCACACGGCAACGCGACTCCCGCTGCCTTCGATGGCATACGCGTTGCTGATCCACTTCCGGGCCGATGCCGCCGAACTCATCGGCACAGCGGCCCTCACTTGACGAAGCGGTTCCCGCCGCACGACGCCAGCGCGATTCCGACGCGCTGAGACCGCAGCATCACGGCCGTAAGCGACGCATCCGCGATCCTCTTGGCCGCTGCGGGCAGGACATTTCAACTTTTCGATGATTCGCGCGAAGCCCTGCGAAGGACTTCGCTCGCTCTAAAAAGGAGTCGTTCAAATGTTCGTCCATAACAAACGCCTGCAATACACCGTCCGCGTGGGCGCACCCAATCCAGGCCTCGCCAATCTGCTGCTGGAGCAATTCGGCGGGCCGCAAGGCGAGCTTGCCGCCGCGATGCGCTACTTCACGCAAGCCGTCAGCGAAGATGATCCGGGCCGCAAGGACCTGCTCTTCGATATCGCGACGGAGGAGCTGAGCCATCTGGAAATCATCGGCTCGATCGTCGCGATGCTGAACAAGGGCGCGAAAGGGCAACTTGCCGAGGCCGTCGAACAGGAAGCGGAGCTGTATCGTTCGCTGACCGGCGCTGGCAACGATTCGCACATCACGCAGGTCCTGTACGGCGCGGGCTCGCCGCTGACGAACTCCGCCGGCGTGCCGTGGACTGCCGCGTACATCGACACGATCGGCGAGCCGACCGCCGACCTGCGCTCGAACATCGCTGCCGAAGCGCGCGCGAAGATCGTCTATGAACGGCTCATCAACGTGACGGACGATGCCGGCATCAAGGACGCGCTGGGCTTTCTGATGACGCGCGAAATCGCGCATCAGAAGTCGTTCGAGAAGGCGCTGCACTCGATTCAGCCGAACTTTCCGCAAGGCAAGCTGCCCGGCAATCCGGAGTTCACGAGCGTCTACTACGACCTGTCCAAGGGCGACGACGCGCGCGGGCCGTGGAACCAGGGCAGCGACTGGGAGTTCGTCGAAGATCCGCAACCGGCCGTCGATGGCGGTGACGGCACCGCGACCGTGACCGTGACGGAGCAGGACGTGGAGGTGCTGCAGGCGATGGCATCGCGCACCGCTTCGGACCCGTCTGCCGATCCGACGACCGGCGCGGATCTCGGCGCAGGCAAAGCGAACCTGCTTTAAAAGCCGCAGCCGGCGCCGCCTGAAACGCGAAGGCAGCGCCGGCAACACGTCGCACACTCATTCCCAGGAGGCCCGATGTATTCCGTCATGATGCAACCGTTTTTCTCCGTCGCGCGCGCCAATGTCGAAACGTGGCTGCGCGTCGCGTCCACTTTCGCCAGCGGCATGCGGCAGATCGGTGAACTGAACGAGAAGACGATGCAGTCCGCACTCGCCGACATCCGCACGCCATGGGGCGCGAACGCGGCCGAATCGCCGCTGCCGGCCTTGGTCGTCGGCTTGCCGTGCATGGCCTTCTCGTATGTCAACGATGCCCTGTCGATCGCCAGCGCGACGGCGACGGACCTTGCCTGTGCCGTGGGCAGCGACGCTTCGCAAGCGGACGCGAATACACCGAAGCTCGTGCTCGAAGACGATCCCGAAGCATCCACAAGCGGCGAGACCGCTATCGTCGATGCGAGCGGTGCGGTCGTCGCGCACGTGCGCAGGTGAACGGGGAAATGTGCTGCGCGGGCGAACGCTTCAGCCGGTGTTCTGCCCGTGCTTCGCCTGCACTTTCGCAAGACGGCGCGCGATCTCGGCCGCGGCGCCCGCATCGTCGCTGGCATGCGTGCCGCCTTCCTCTCTCTTCGATGCAAGTTGCAGATAAGCCGCGGCGAGCTTGCGCAGTTCGTCTTCGGTCGCGTCTTCGATGCCGATCAGCTGATTGCTGGCCCGTTTGTGCGACGCCAGCAGCTCGTTCAGCTTCAGATGAAGCGCGACGCTGTCCTTGTTCGCGCTCTGCTGAATGAGAAACACCATCAGGAAGGTGACGATTGTCGTGCCCGTGTTGATGACCAGTTGCCAGCCTTCCGAGAATCTGAAGAAGGGACCGGACACGAGCCACACGACAATGGAGATGACCGCGAGGCCAAACGCGACAGGCGACCCGGCCCAGCGGGTCACGGCGCTCGCGAAGGCATCGAAAGCGCGGGTGACGGGATGCGCTTTCGCGTAACCCGGGCTCGACGTCGACGGAACGGTATCCATCGGCTCGGCATCGGGAAGGGGATTTTGGTGGTTCATGTGCGTCGCCGTTCATTGTCGAATCGACAATTTAGCAACCACAGCTTTCGAGAGATTTACGTTGCTCGATGCCGACGGCGGGAACGACGCGATTCAGAGCGAGCGCTTCGACAGACGCGGCTCGAACCCCGGTTCGCTCGATCGACCTTCCTGTTTGCTTTTTTGTCTAACGGCAGCGCGCCGAACCTGTTCTAACGATTTCGGCTCAGATACCGCTGCGCGAGGGCCTCGTACAACGGCGGCGCGAACATCCTCGACACCTGGCTCGAAATCAATGCCGTAGCCATGAGTGAAAGCACGAGCGCGTGACCATCAATCATTTCGATGACGATCACAAACGCGGTGATAGGGCTCTGCGTGACCGCGGCGAGATAGCCGACCATGCCGAGCGCGATCAGCATCGGCAATTGCATGCCGCCGAACACCAGATGCAGCGCATTGCCGATGCCCGCTCCGATCGCGAGCGACGGCGCGAAAAGTCCGCCGGGCGCGCCGGGAAGATACGATCCGACCATCGACGCCATTTTTAGCAGCGGATAGCTTGCGCCGAGTTGCGTGTTGCCTTCGAGCATGCCGCGCGCTTCCGCATAGCCGCTGCCGAAAGTGTGGCCGCCGGCGGCAACGCCGATCACGGCGATGAATAAACCGCACATCGAACCGAACGCCACCGGATGCGACTCGCGCCAGCCGAGTAGACGCGACGGCATCCAGCGCTGCGTATTCAAAAGCAGCCAGCAGAAGATCCCACCTGCCAGGCCCGTCACGACGCCGAGCAGAATGACGGCGAGCGCGAGTGAATCGGGGAAGTGCCGGGATACCGCGATCGTGCCGAAATACGTGTAGTTGCCCTGCAGCGCGAGCGAAACAACACCGGCAAAGATGATCGCCGTGATCAGCACGCCGCTCGTGCGCTGTTCGAAGCTGCGCGTGAGCTCCTCGATGGCGAAGACCACGCCCGCGAGCGGCGCATTGAATGCCGCCGACAATCCCGCCGCCGCGCCCGCGAGCGCCAGCTTGCGCTCGAGCGCGCCGTTGTGAATGGTGCGCAGGCGCGTGGGGTAGAAGCGGCGCAGGCTGAACATGAGCGCGGCGCCGACATGTATGGTCGGTCCTTCGCGCCCGATGGTGAATCCGCCGAGGATCGACAGAAACGATATGGCGATCTTGCCGACGAGAATCCGGATGGTCAGCAGTCGCGGTCCCAAGGGCCGCCCGTCGTGCAGCACCGCGATGACCTGCGGAATGCCGCTGCCTTCCGCGCCCGGAAAAAACCGGCGCGTCAGCCACACGCCGACTGCCCCGACTGCGGGCGTGAGCAAAAGAGGCAGCCACCAATGAAGGGCCGTGATACGCAGGAAGGCTTCGTACCCGAAGTCGATGAGCCGTGCGTACATGACCGCGATGAGTCCGGTGGCGACCGCGCCGAGCCAGAACACGCCGTAATGCAGCCACAGCCGCCTGCCGCGCAGCAATGTGCGTCGGTCGATGAATCCGGGAATGTGCATCGGAAGGGAAATGAGTTGGTCGAAGCGAATTTAAGGCACATTGTGACATAAATGTGCGTCGCGCTTCGATGCGGCTATCGGATCACGCTTGACTGTCCTCTTGTCCATGACCGAATACCCAGCCGAATGAACCGTAGTGGGCCTTGTGTTCGGCGGCGAGTTTGAGCAGGCAGCGTTCGCCCTTTGCGCTGAGATGCACTTGCACCTGCCGACGATCGGTCTTGTCGGTTTTGCGGATCACGAGTCCCGCCGCTTCGCAACGCGACACCAGCGCGGCAGTGCCATTGGGCGCTGCCTGCAGGCGCTCCGCGAGCTCGCCTACGGTCGCCCATCGGCGCTCCGGAAAGCCTCTTATGTGCAGAAGCAACTGATACTGAAGCGTCGTGATGCCGGCTGCATTGGAGATCTCCTCCGATACGCGCAAGAACTTGCGCAGCTCGTAGCGAAACACCGACATCGCTTCCAGATCGTGTTTGTTCGGGAGGGCGGATGTCTTCTTTGCGTCTGATGGCATGGGCGATCCTGATTCGAGGTTGATGCAGCGACCCGCGCGATCGGGCGCCGGCGGATCATACAGGGTCCTCCCATCCGCCGCCGGGTGCGCTGCATCTTCCTCTTTCCCTCGCTTGCGCGCTACTGCGACATCGCGCCGGATGCCGGATGGTCCTTGCCCATCGCGTCTTGCTTCTTCATGTTGCTGCTCTTGCCCATCGAGTCGTGCGACATGGCGCCCTTCTTCATCGAATCGTTAGACATGCTGTCTTTCTTCATCGTGTCATGCGACATCGCGTCGTTCGACATCGCGCCGCTCGCCTGCGCGAATACCGTCGATGCGCCCATCGCCAGCGCCGCCGCCAGTACTGCCGTCATCAATCGCTTCATCACTGCTCTCCTTGGTGAGTCCAACATGGCATCCGGACGATCCGGAACCGGCTGATGGTGCGGCGCTCAAGACCCGCCGAACCAGTTGTATCCCTGATCGACCCAATAGCCGCCCGGATAGGTATTGGTCACGAATATCTCGACGATGTGTTTCGGGTTCTTGTAGCCGAGCTTGGTCGGCATGCGCAGCTTCATCGGATAGCCGTATTTCGCGGGCAGGCGCTGGCCGTCGTACTCGAAGGTCAAAAGCGTCTGTGGATGCAGCGCCGTGGGCATATCGATGCTTTCGTAGTAGTCGTCGGCGCAGCGAAAGCCGACATACTTCGCCGTCGTGTCCGCGCCCACGCGCCGCAGAAATTCGGCGAACGGCGTGCCGCCCCAGCGCCCGATCGCGCTCCAGCCTTCCACGCAGATATGCCGCGTGATCTGCTCGGCGTGCGGCAGCGCGTACAACTGCGGCAGTGTCCACACGCGCTGTCCCGTCACGAGTCCGCCGACTTTCAGGCGATAGCTGTCGCCGTTCACTTCGGGGACATCGTCGATCCCATAGAACGCGTTGAAGGGAAACGGCCGTGTGAGTTGCGCTTCGGTGTAGGTCGGCGCGAGCCGCGTCGGATCGAAGAGCAGCGCCTGCGCGCGATCGTTGAGGCGCGATACGGCCGTGAGAAATTTGTTGACCGAGTCGCCGTCGGTGATCGAGCAGCCGGTCAGCAGCGAGAGGCCGCCCAGGGTCAGCATGCGCTTGCCGAACAGACGGCGCGACGGCATGTCGAGTTCGCGGCGCGCATCGGCGAGCAAGGATGCGCGATCCACTTCGATGATTCGTTTCTTGTCGGCTTTCATGGCGTATTCCTGGAAGGCATCAGCGGCCGCGCAGCATCGTGAGCAGCGAGCGCGGCACGAGCGCGACCATCGCCACGTGCACGACGACGAACGCCGCCATCAGCGCCATCGCGCAGAAATGCACGACGCGCGCGTTGTCGTAGCCGCCCATCAGTTCGCGCAAGAGCGGGAATTGCACGGACTTCCAGATCGCGAGTCCCGAAAGCACGAGCACGAAAAGATCGACGACGACCGTGAGATACGCGAGTTTCTGCACCGCGTTGTACTGGCGCAGATCGGCGTGCGAGAGCTTGCCCGTCAATGCGCCGATCAGATCGCGCAGCACGGCGCGCGGCGACAGCGGAAAGAACTTCGATACGAAGCGCCCGCTCGCGACGTTGAGCGCGATATAGACGATGCCGTTGAACACCAGCAGCCACATGGCCGCGAAGTGCCACTGCAGCGCGCCGCCGAGCCAGCCGCCGAGCGTGATCGACGGAGGAATGACGATTTGCCGGAACACAGGCGACGCGTCGTAGATGCGCCAGCCGGACAACATCATCACGAGCGCGGCGATCGCATTGAGCCAATGCGTGATGCGCAGCCAGAGCGGATGAATCGGCGGATTGCGCGCATCGGTCGCGTGCATCACATCGAGAGTCGGTTTCGTCGTGTCCATGTCGATCACCGTGACGGGTCGGATACCAGTCAATTCGACAGAGACACGCAACGGGTTACAGCCTCGCACGCGAAAATTTTATTTCGAGAGGTGTAACCGGGGACCGCGGACGAGCGAATTAGCCCGTAAAGGAGCCGGATGACGACGATGGACGACGACCGCGCTATAGTGGCGCATCACCGCTTCGGCTATACCGAAACGATCGATCTGAAAGCGGGCGCCTCGCGCACCGCCGCGGCTGCACGCCGCGCGCACGGATCACCGCCGCACCGTCCCGCCTGCACAGGAGCCACGTTGGAAGACGCGGAAAGCCGCCTGAAAGCGTTATTCGTTCGCGGTCTCGACGGCGACGCCGACGCTTATCGCAGCTTTCTGCAAGCGCTCACGCGGCACTTGCGCGGCTTTCTGCGCAAGCGCATCCCGCAGCTTCATGACGACATCGAAGACCTCGTTCAGGAGATTCTGCTCGCGGTGCACAATGCGCGTCACACCTATCGTCAGGATGAGCCGCTGACCGCCTGGCTTCACGCGATCGCCCGTTACAAGCTGATGGATTTCTTCCGCTCGCGCGCACGCCGCGAATCCCTGAACGATCCGCTCGACGATGACGCCGAGTTGCTGGCCTACACCGACGACGAGCCGGCCCGGGCGCGTCACGACATCGGCAAGCTGCTCGAACATCTGCCCGACAAGCAGCGGCTGCCGATCGTTCACGTGAAGCTCGAAGGCTTGTCGGTGACGGAGACGGCGCGCATCACGGGTCTTTCCGAATCGGCCGTGAAGGTCGGCGTGCATCGCGGTCTGAAAGCGCTCGCCGCGCTCATCCGGGGGCCGCGATGAAAACCGACGATCTCATCGGCCTGCTGTCGAATCAGGTGACGCGCGTCGACCGCAGCGCCGTCGCGCGCCGTTTCGCTGTGGCGCTGCTGCTCGGCGCAGTGGGATCGCTGATCCTGATGGGCGTGGTCTTCGGCGTGCGGCACGACATGAGCACCGTCGCGCGCACGGCCGCATTCTGGGCGAAGCTCGCGTATCCGCTGGCGATTGCGGTCGGCGCGATGCTCGCCGTGATGCGGCTCGGCCGCCCGGGGGCGCGCGCGGGCTATTCGTGGGCGCTCATCGCGTTGCCGTTCGTCGCGGTGTGGCTGGCGAGCCTCTTCGTGCTCGACGGCGCCGCGCCCGACGCACGCCTTTCGCTCGTGCTCGGCCGGACCTGGCGAACCTGCCCGCTCAACATTCTTCTGCTTTCGGCGCCGACGTTTCCCGCCGTGTTCTGGGCCGTCAAATCGCTCGCGCCGACGCAACTGCGGCTTGCGGGCGCCGTCGCCGGTCTGCTCGCGAGTTCGATCGCCACGATCGTCTATTGCCTGCATTGTCCGGAGATGAGTCCCGCGTTCTGGAGCGTGTGGTATGCGATCGGGATGCTGATGCCGGCGGGCATCGGCGCATGGCTGGGACCGAAACTATTGCGCTGGTAGAGAACGGCGCAAAACGCGGCTAGTATTCATTTCGTTGAAGTGCGAGAGCAACGGCGTTCGGCGAGCACATCGATCATGTCAAGCGAATGGAAGCGCCGCGTTACCTTATTCGTCCAGCGATTCTGGCAGCCCACCGGAGCATGTATGAGTTGCATGCCGGGAAGCTGGGGCAACGTCTTGAGCCTTCCTCACTGGAAGGTCGCGTTCGAGACCGGGCTTCTCACTGCGCTCCTCGCGGTGTTGCTGACCTTCACGCCCGCGAATAGGCTCTACGCGAACCGATACGGCAACGCGTTGCTCATCGGGTTGTTGACCATGCTCGGCGACGCCTATGCGCATCCGGGCCACTACGGGGCGCCCTACGTCGAGCATGTGCTGACCGGGGTCGTTTCAGGACTTCTGTCGCTGGCCGCGTCCTATCTTTTCGACGACCGCGCCCGTCGTATCCGCGCGTTTTGGGCGCGTGCATCGAGACTCGTCCGCTAATGCTGCGTCATTCGTTTGCAAATGCGTCGTCGATAGCCTGTAGCGCATGCAGAAAGCCGAAGCGCTTCGTGCGGAATCGATCCGTCTTGTCCACATGAAACGAGCGCCCGTGCGCGGGCGACGAAAAAATTCGAAAACGGCGACGGCTCGCGGCGCGACGCTCGATCAGTTCAACACGCAATTGCAGCAGGCGATTCTGTCGCGCGTGGCGTCGTCGATTTCGAGCTCGATTGTTTAGTCAAGCTACATTGCTTAACCGCTTAAATATCGAAGCGCATTTCCCTTCGTAGCCGATGAGTCCGCAAGAATGACGTATCGTTCCTATGCGGACTGCATAAGATGCCTTGAGACAGCCGCGGTTTCGAGCCCCGACTCCGATCGACCGTTCGATAACACCACGTGCGTCATTCCCGTCGCTTACTCTCAGGAGGGAGAGAATCATGTGCAATCACGTCGGGCATCACAGCGTTCCCTCGATCTACTGCATTCTGCCGCCGCATATGCTCAAGGAAATCGCGAAGAACGGCACGCCTCAGCAACGCTCGGTCGCCGTCGATACCTTGTCGACGGACCATACGTTCCGCCAGATCCGCTCGGTTCAGGCGGCGCTGCTCGCGCCGAAACGCGGCGGGTCCGTGACACCCGTTCCCGCGGTTCCATCCGCACACCGAAGCATTTACACCGCCAATAACACCGAGACACTGCCCGGCAAGCTGGTGAGATCCGAAGGCGCGCCGAAGTCGAACGACGACTGCGTCGACGAGGCCTACGACGGGCTCGGCGCGACCTTCGAGTTCTATCTGGAAATTTTCCACCGCAATTCCATCGACGACGCGGGCATGCCATTGACCGGCACGGTGCATTACGGCGACAAGTACGACAATGCCTTCTGGAACTCCCAGCAGATGGTGTTCGGCGATGGCGACGGCACGCTGTTCAATCGCTTCACCATCGCGATCGACGTCATCGGGCATGAACTGACGCACGGCGTCACCGAGCATACGGCCGGTCTCGCTTACTCCGGGCAGGCTGGCGCGCTCAACGAATCCGTGTCGGACGTGTTCGGCTCGCTCATCAAGCAGTACGCGCTGAAGCAGAAAGCGGACACGGCGGACTGGCTCATCGGTGCGGGACTGCTCGCGAGCGGCGTGAAAGGCGTCGCACTGAGGTCCATGAAAGAACCCGGAACCGCTTACGATGATCCCGTGCTGGGCAAGGACCCCCAGCCGGCAGACATGGCTCATTACGTGAATACGTCGCAGGACAATCATGGCGTTCACATCAACTCGGGCATTCCCAATCGCGCGTTCTGCCTGGCGGCGCTCGGCATCGGCGGCTATGCGTGGGAGAAGGCCGGACGCGTCTGGTACGAGACCCTGAACGATTCGCACATCAAGCCGACCGCCAATTTCAAGACCTTCGCGCGGCTCACGGTGTCCAATGCCAATCGGCTCTACGGCGCCAGCAGCGCCGAGTCGAAAGCCATCAGCAAGGCCTGGGACACGGTTGGTGTACTGTGAGTCGGGCGACAGGCATGTGGGCCCGCCAACTGGCCGGGCTCACATTGTCCTGTCTCGTTGCGGCGGGCTGTACGGCCCATAGCGCGCAGAAGAAGGAGCTGCCGATGCAAGCGGAACTGTTCATCGACGGAGGCGTGGGGTTTTTTCCCGGTCTCGCGCGGCCAATCGTGCTCGACGAGGACGCTCTGTCGGCTGAAGAACGCGACGAGCTTTCGCGGCTCGTGTCCGCCGCCCGCGCGGAGCCGGTCGCCGCGCGCGGAGCGGCATCGAAGCCAGTGCCGGACGGGCGGACTTATCGCATTCGCATCACGTCACCGGACGGAACGAAGGAGCTGAGCAGCGCCGATCCTTCCGTTCCCCCCGCGTTTTCAGCGCTGATGGCGTTCATCAAACAGCGCGGGCACCGCTGAGCGCGTGAGCCGCTCCCTGAGTTCAAGGCGAAATCTGCCTGAAAAACCGCACGATCTCCGTGGTCGCACTCGGACCGCGGAGGTCGGTGTAGGTGCCGTCGGGATGCCCGCCCGACCATGCGTGATCGAGGCCATGAACCAGCCACTGCTCGCCGACGAGCGCGCCGCGCTGGTCGCGAAAGACTCGCCGGGTGTACGCATGATGCGTCGCTTCGGGATCGATGCGCATCGAGTCGGCCGGTTCGATGCCGTCGGCATCGCCATACAACATCTGGTTCATCGCCACGATCTGATCGCCATTGCGCGGATGCACCGTGTTGTCGGCATCGCCGTGAAAGACGATCAACGGCACCGCGCGCCGTGTTTGCCCTTCGGATAGCAACTCGGGCAAGCGGATTTTCCCTTTCCCGTCGTTCATTGCGCACAGGGCCGAAAGTTGCTCGTCAGCGACCCCGAATGCTATGCCCGAGTGAATCGCGGCAGCGGCATAGAGTTCCGGATGCGTGACCGCGAGATTGACGGCCATCGCGCCACCAGCAGACATTCCGGCAACGTAGACGCGAGCACCATCGACGTTGTACGTCTCCATGACTTGCCGCGTGAGCGCCGCGATCGTCGCCGTCTCGCCATCCTCGCGCGTCTGATTCGCAGGCCGAAACCAGTTCCAGCAGCGCAGCGGATTGGCGCTTTCCGACTGTTCCGGGTAGACGACGATGTAGCCCTCGTCTTCGGCCACGGTATTCATGCCGGTTCCCGCCGCGAAATCGTCGGGATCCTGCTGCGCGCCGTGCAGCATGACGATGAGCGGCAGCGGCTGACCACGGTAACGGCTCGGGATGAAGATCTTGAAGCATTGCGTATCATCGCCGACATCGAAGCGCTGGCTGAGCCACTGCGGCGATCCCGTCGATACGAATCTTTCCTCGAACCGCGCAGCCGTGCGCTTCTCGTGGGCCTTCTCCGCTCGTTCGGCTCGCGGCTCGGCTCGCTGTCGATCCGCGGGACTCGCGACCGCTGTCTCCGTATCGCCGATGAATTGCGCGCCGGACCGAATCGGCGCGTATCCAAAGAGTGACCAAAACGTGTTCGCCGGGCCGAAAGGGTCAAAAATGTTCATCTGTTTCCCATTGGTAGTGAAGCCGTGCCCAATGACAGGCGATAAAAGGTCTCGAGTCCCCGACTCGGGCAAAGGTCTCACACGCTCCGATAGGCCACGGTGCGCACAGCCACGCTCGTGCGCAGTGACTCGGACGAATGATCTGGAGACCGGGCGATGCTTGAGATGGCAAGCGGCGTGCCAACCCGCCCTCGCAGTCGGGGCTGTCGCAGGACCGAAGCCTGCCGCCGATGATCCCGGACAATAAAGTCGGTCATAACCGCCTCGCTCAACTTTGTGCCTGTGCGTAGCTTTTCGTGGGCGAGGCATAGCGGTTATATCGAAAAACGCCGACTCGTTGGTCGGCGTAAAAGTCCCGTCGAGGTACTCAGGAAAGCCACGTCGGCAGCTTCGTCTCCCGACGCCCCGTGCATGCGACTTCGACGCAATCGGCCAGGCTGCCGAAACGTACTCGCCTTCCGACCAGCCCCGGCGCGTAATGCGCGTACTTTCCGGAGTTCGTCATCAACGTGGACGTCTTTTCGGGGATCACGGGTTCGCCCAGCATGCACCAACAGGTATCCGTGATCAGCGTTGCACCAAAGTCGCGCAGTATGGCCAGATAACCCGCTTCGTTCGCTTGTTCGTTGATGTGACGTCCCATCGTCACAACCACCTCGGTATCGGGACACTTCTCGCGCCCGCTGCACAACTCGGCGAGGCGTTGACACTCCGTGATGGAAAAGTGCGGATTACCGAGGGAGATGAGCTGCACGGCTTCTTCCGGCGAGCTATCGAGTTCACGCCAGGCGCGAGCGAGATCGCTCCGATGCACGGTGATCCGTCGACGCGGAACGCCCCCTCCCGACGCCACTTCGACGCTCGGAGCTTCGGGCGTTATGCCGACGATGTGAAACATCGGAGCCGCTGACGTTGTGGCGAAGGCGGCGCTGAACGCCTTCAGATCGTCCAGACTGGGCGCCGCCTCCTCGAGCCCGCATATAAGGGGATTTCGGTGGTTGCCAGCAAGCCGGCGTGATAGCCCAGCAACGGATAGAACGCGTCATCCGCGCCTTCCGGTTTCTGCACGTCGAGTCGCAGCGTTGCCTTTCGTCCGTCATCGACATGACTGCCGATAAGTGGCGCGCGCCCCGTCAAGGCGATGCAGATGTCCAGGTAATCGGGATATTTCTGCGTCCGCGCTCCCAACACGCTGTTTGCGAACACCACGGCATTCGACTCGGCCCATACGATCTGTTCGCCAAAAGCGGGCTTGGAATCGAGGAGGTAAGGCGCGCACGTGAAACTGACCTTCGCGCCCATCTGCAAGTACGCATCGCCCAAAGCGCTCGCTGGTTCACCGAGCGCCGGGTCGATGCCCAGTTCCCGCCATCTTCTCTGGTCTACGGAAATCGAGTTGAGCGTAGTCGGAACCTGCACCTTTGCGCCCCAGTTCACCAGTTGGCGGGCAAAGCGAAGACTTGCGTGCCCCGTGTAGATGCAGCCATCGATATGAGCTTGCTTTACATCGATGAGCTCGCGAGCGCCTTGAAGCTGCGCCACTTTCAGGATCAGTTGCATTGCGACCTGAGCGGCCTTGCCCTGCTGCCCTTGCAGCGTTTCATGGTCTGCTGCGCTGAGAGTAATCAGAGCCTCCGGAACAGATGTGGAAGCCGTGGCCGCCGACGGACGCGACCACGCGGACGAAGGATGGTCGGCTAGCAAAGTCACCGTTCCTTCTTCGATCCTCACTCCAGGCACGCCTTCCAACCGTGCGAAAGCTTCCCGACCGATCGAGAGCACTGGAAACGACTTCCCGAAGATCACCTGAGCGACCAGGACGCCAAGCGTCAGTATTTCGTCCGGTTCGGCCAGGATCAGTCCGGCGGGCGCGTGTCCATTCAGTATGAGCTCGAGCATCACGCTGCTGCCCGTGCATGAGCCCCGGCCGCTGGGGATGGCAAGGACCTTGCCGTCTATGAACGCTCCGCTCAGCGGATGGTGCCGATCGATGACTTCTCCCGTGAAGGGTTCTACTCCGCCCCAGAAACTCAGTCCGACCGTCGAGTAGACCAGACCCGATTGCGCGCTGCCCCCGACGAGACTGCGTCCTTCGATTTGCCTCGCAGCATCGAGTTCATAGTTCGACAACATGTGATACGCCCTATAGTGTGAGACAGCGGAATGCGGTTTGTATAAAATATTCCACGTGAACGACACTGTCAACCGCACGCCGGACCGTCAGCGCGAACCGCCCATGAACTGCAGACCTTACACTGCAAAGAGCTGAGGCACATAGTGCTAACACTGAGCATTATCATTTTGTATAAAATATTCACTTGCGTTAAGATTCTTCCGTGGGTCGACCGCTGTCACGAATCCCCGCCTTCTTGCTGACCACGGTTTCCCGTGTGTGGCCTCGTACATGACTTCCGAACCCTCTAACGAATGTTTGAAGGAAACACGATGAGCGACAACATCTTCACTGGCACTATCCCCGCCCTCATGACGCCTTGCACGGCCGACCGCACCCCCGACTACGATGCGCTCGTCAAGAAGGGCCGCGAACTGGTCGACATCGGCATGAACGCGGTGGTCTACTGCGGCTCGATGGGCGATTGGCCTCTGCTCACCGAAGCACAGCGTCAGGAAGGCGTCGCGCGTCTGGTGGCCGCTGGCATCCCGACGATCGTCGGGACGGGCGCCGTCAATTCGAAGGAAGCGGTCTCTCACGCAGCACACGCGGCCAAAGTCGGCGCGAGCGGCCTGATGGTGATTCCGCGCGTGCTGTCGCGCGGCGCTTCGCCGGCTGCGCAGAAGGCACACTTCTCCGCCATCCTCGAAGCCGCACCGCACCTGCCCGCCGTCATCTACAACAGCCCGTACTACGGTTTCGCGACGCGCGCCGATCTGTTCTTCGAACTGCGCGCGAAATATTCCAATCTCATCGGCTTCAAGGAATTCGGCGGTGCCGCGGACATGCGTTACGCGGCCGAGCACATCACCAGCCAGGATGACGAAGTCACTTTGATGGCCGGCGTCGACACGCAGGTATTCCACGGCTTCGTCAACTGCGGCGCGACCGGCGCCATTACCGGCATCGGCAATGCATTGCCGCGTGAAGTGCTGCAACTGGTCGAACTGTGCCGCAAGGCCGCCCAGGGCGATGTGACTGCACGCCGTCAGGCGCGGGAGCTCGAGTCGGCGCTGGCCGTGCTCTCGTCATTCGACGAAGGGACCGATCTGGTGCTGTACTACAAGTATCTGATGGTCCTCAACGGCGACGCGGAGTACACGCTTCACTTCAACGAAACGGACGTGCTCGGCGATGCCCAGCGTCGCTATGCCGAAACCCAGTACGCGTTGTTCCGCAACTGGTACGCGGGCTGGTCGAAAGAGGTCAATGCGTAAGGCATACATATCCGCCATGAATTCCACTGTCACGAGCTCACGGCTCCAGGCGACGACCGTCGCAGAACAGGCTGCCGACGCACTACGCCGCAAGATCCTCTCGGGCGAGTTGCCCGAGGGTTTCCAGCTTCGACAAGATGCGCTCGCTGCCGAGTTCGGCGTGAGTCGCATTCCCGTGCGGGAAGCGCTCGTTCAACTCGAAGGGGAAGGACTGGTTCGGATCGTTCCTCATAAGGGCGCTGTCGTATCCGAGCTGTCCATCGCTGAAATCAGTGAACTGTTCACACTGCGTGGGTTGCTGGAGCCTATCCTGCTGAAAAAGTCGGCCCCGAAGCTGACCCAGGCGGATTTCGCGGAACTCGATGCGATACTCGCCGAGTACAAGGAAGAGTTGCACGCTCAGCATCCGGCGCGGTGGGGCGAACTGAACACGCGTCTGCACGATGTACTGATGTCACGGGCAGAACAGCCTCGCACGCTTTCTATTGTGACGAGCCTTCTGCAACAGACCGATCGCTATACGCGCCTGCAGTTGTCTCTCAGCGCGGAAAGCTGCCGCCGTGCAGAGGAAGAGCACGGCGAACTCGTGCGTTTGTGCAGGACGGGAGACGTGCGTGCGGCTGCCGCTCTTCTGAAGCGCCATATCGATCACGCGCGCGAAGAGCTCGAAGCATTCATCCTGTCGCGCAGGCGGCTCTGACGGACGCGTCACAATAACCGGCGCCGTCACCACTCCTTCGCGTTCCTCGATGATTTCCTCGTAATCCACGTCGCAGTTCTGGCTGTTGATGTGGTGCTTCCACGTTTTCTCGAGCTGACGAAGGTTGCCCTCCTTGAGCGCCGCGAGCAATTCGTGATGCTCCGCGACAGCTCGCATCTCATCAATCTGTTCAAGCGCGAATTCAATGTCACGCCGGCCAGGTTAAGGAAGATTCGCTCGGATTTCGGAGTTCATTGAACCGAGCCAAGCTGCGCGCTGACGAGCGCATGCGTGCAATGTGCAGACGAATCAATTTACTTGACATCTAAACTATCAAAACCTAAATTATCGATTCGAGGAAACACAGTCGGAGAGCAAGCATGCGCATCGTCTGCATCGGCGGGGGCCCGGCGGGCCTGTATTTCGGCCTTTTGATGAAGCACCGCCACCCGGAATACGACATCACCGTCGTCGAGCGCAACCGCGCCTACGACACCTTCGGGTGGGGCGTCGTCTTCTCCGACCAGACGCTCGGCAATCTGCGCGCGGCGGACCCGCAAAGCGCCGACGCCATTCTCGACGCCTTCAATCACTGGGACGACATCGAAGTCCATATCGGCGGCCGCACGATCCGCTCGTCGGGCCATGGTTTCTGCGGCATTGGCCGCAAACGTCTGCTGAATATCCTGCAAGCGCGCTGCGAGGAACTCGGCGTCAAGCTCGTCTTCGAAACGCAAGTCGTGAACGACGACGACTACGACGCCGATCTCATCATCGCGAGCGACGGCGCGAACAGCGTGATCCGTCAGAAATACGCATCGACGTACCGGCCCGACATCGATATGCGCGATTGCCGCTTCGTATGGCTCGGCACCAACAAGTGCTTCGACGCCTTCACCTTCGCGTTCGAAAAAACCGAATGGGGCTGGTTCCAGGCGCATGCCTATCGTTTCGATGAAAGCACCTCGACGTTCATCGTCGAAGCGCCGGAGCGCGTATGGCGCGCGGCAGGCCTTGCCGACATGAGCAAGGAAGAAGGCATCGCGTTCTGCGAGAAGCTCTTCGCGAAGTATCTCGACGGTCATGCGCTGATGTCGAACGCCACGCATCTGCGCGGCTCCGCGCAATGGATTCGCTTCCCGCGCGTCGTGAATCGTGAATGGGTGCATTGGCGCGAAGACACAAACGGCAAGCGCACGCCTATCGTGCTGATGGGCGATGCGGCGCACACCGCGCACTTCTCCATCGGCTCGGGCACGAAGCTCGCGCTCGAAGATTCGATCGAGCTCGCGAACAGCATCGACACCGCGTTCGCGAAGCAGGAAGGCGACCTCGAAGGGGCGCTCGCGCATTACACGCAGGTGCGCAGCGTCGACGTGTTGCGCATTCAGAACGCGGCGCGCAATTCGACGGAATGGTTCGAGCACGTCGACCGTTACGCATCGTTCGAGCCGGAGCAGTTCGCGTATTCGCTGCTCACGCGCTCGCAGCGCATCTCGCATGAAAACCTGCGCGAACGCGACGCGCGTTATCTCGCTTCGTTCGAAGACTGGCTCGCCGCGCGCGCGGGCATCGAACGCGAGACGCAGCGGCGTTCCGTTCCGCCGATGTTCACGCCCTTCACGCTGCGCGGGCTCACGCTGAAGAACCGCGTCGTCGTGTCGCCGATGGCGCAATACTCCGCCGTCGATGGCGTCGCGGGCGACTATCACCTGATGCATCTCGGCGCGCGCGCAATGGGCGGCGCCGCGCTCGTGATGACGGAGATGACCTGCGTGTCGCCGGAAGCGCGCATCACGCCGGGATGCCCCGGCATGTATGCGCCGGCGCATCTCGACGCTTGGAAGCGCATCGTCGGTTTCGTGCATGCGCAAACGGATGCGAAGATCGGCATGCAGCTCGGTCACGCGGGCGCGAAAGCATCGACGCGCGTGAGCTGGGAAGGCATCGATCAGCCGCTTCCGGATAACAACTGGCCGCTCGTGTCCGCATCACCGCAACAATATGTGCGCGATGTGAGCCAATGGTCGCGCGAGGCATCGCACGAAGAACTTCGCGAGATCGAAGCGCAATTCGTGCGCGCGACCGAAATGGCCGCGCAAGCGGGTTTCGACTGGCTCGAACTGCACTGCGCGCACGGCTACTTCCTGTCGAGCTTCCTGTCGCCGCTGACCAATCATCGCACCGATGCCTACGGCGGCTCGCTCGAAAACCGGCTGCGCTATCCGCTCGAAGTCTTCACCGCGATGCGCGCGGCGTGGCCGCAGGACAAGCCGATGTCGGTGCGTATTTCGGCGCACGATTGGGTCGATGGCGGCACGACGCCCGACGATGCCGTCGAGATCGCGCGCGCCTTCAAGGCCGCGGGCGCGGACATGATCGACGTGTCCTCGGGTCAGGTCAGCAAGGAAGAACAGCCCGTGTATGGCCGCATGTTCCAGACGCCGTTCGCCGATCGCATCCGCAACGAAGCGGGCATCGCGACCATCGCGGTCGGCGCGATATCGGAGGCGGATCACGTGAACAGCATCATCGCGGCGGGACGCGCGGACCTGTGCGCGGTGGCGCGTCCGCATCTCGCGAATCCCGCGTGGACCTTGAACGAAGCGGCGAAGATCGGTTACTTCGATGTCGCGTGGCCGAAGCAATACGCCGCCGCGAAATCGCAACTCGAACGCAATCTGGAACGCGAACGCGCGATGGCCGCCGGCAATGCGGGCCTCACGCCGCAAGAACGCGCGCAACGCGCCGAAGGAACGGTTTGATCATGACGGCTCTCGTCGATAAACACGCGGTCGTGACGGGCGGAGGCAGCGGCATCGGCGCTGCGTGCGCGGTGGCGCTCGCGCAAGCGGGCGCGCGCATCACGCTGATGGGCCGCGACATCGCGCGCCTCGAAGCGCAGCGCGACGCGATGCGTTCTTATGGCGATGTCGCGTGCATCAGCGTCGACGTCACGAATGAAGCCGCCGTAGCGGAAGCGTTCGAACGCGCCGGTCCGGCCGATATCCTCGTGAACAACGCGGGCCACGCGCAAGCCGCGCCCTTCACGCAGACCGATGCGGCGCTCTGGCAACGCATGCTCGACGTGAACCTCACCGGCGTGTTCCTGTGCACGCGCGCCGCGTTGCCGGCGATGCTCGAACGCGGTCATGGCCGCATCGTGAATGTCGCGAGCACGGCGGGTCAGATCGGTTATGCGTATGTCGCCGCTTATTGCGCGGCAAAGCACGGCGTCATCGGTCTCACGCGCGCGCTCGCGCTCGAAGTCGCGACCAAGGGCATCACGGTCAACGCGGTGTGCCCCGGCTACACCGAAACCGAACTGCTGCGCGAATCGCTCGATCAGATCATGACGAAGACGTCGCGCAGCGAACAGGACGCACGCGATGCGCTCGTCCGAAGCAATCCGCAACGCCGCTTCGTGCAGCCGGAGGAAGTCGCCAATGCCGTGCTATGGCTGTGCGCGCCCGGCTCCGGCTCGATGAACGGCCAATCGATTTCCGTCTCAGGTGGAGAAGTAATGTGACCCACGCCGCACGCAATAAAAAAACCACTGCCGCCATGGAAAAAGCGCCGCGCAAGGGCATCGAGAAGCCGGCGGAAAACGTCGTCGATCTGGAAATGAGCACGGGCGCCGACAGCCACATGGGACTGCGTCTGTGGCTGCGCATGCTGACCACGACCAACCTCGTGCAAGCCGAATTGCGCAAGCGCCTGCGCACCGAGTTCGACACGACCTTGCCGCGCTTCGACCTGATGGCGCAGCTCGAACGCCATCCAGAAGGACTCAAGATGACGGAGCTGTCGCGCCGCATGATGGTCACGGGCGGCAACGTGACGGGCATCACCGATCAGCTCGAAAAAGAAGGCCTCGTCTCGCGTTATACCGACCCGAACGATCGCCGCTCGACCAGCGTGCGCCTCACGCCGCAGGGCCGCGCCGCATTCGACAAGATGGCGACCGCGCATGAGCAATGGGTCGTCGAGATGTTCGGCGGCCTCGGACTGAACGAGAAGTCGCAGACGCATCAGCGGCTCGGCAAGCTCAAGCAACATCTGATGAATACGCTGAAGGACTGAAGGAGACGACGACAATGACATCATCGAATGCGCTTCTTGCCGGAAACAGAACGACGCTCGCCGGCTATCGCGCGACGCATTTCGGCTGGTCCGTGACGAACGGCGTCGCGACCATCATGTTGAACCGGCCCGAGCGCAAGAACCCGCTGACGTTCGAATCGTATGCGGAGTTGCGCGACCTCTTCCGCCAACTCGCGTATGCCACCGATGTGAAAGCGGTCGTGATTCACGGCGCGGGCGATAACTTCTGTTCCGGCGGCGACGTGCATGAAATCATCGCGCCGCTCGTCGATCTGCCGATGCCCGAACTGCTGCTCTTCACGCGCATGACGGGCGATCTCGTGAAGGCGATGCGTCATTGCCCGCAGCCGCTTATCGCGGCCGTCGACGGCGTGTGTGCGGGCGCGGGCGCCATTCTCGCGATGGCCTCCGACATGCGTATCGGCACTGCGCGCAGCAAGCTCGCGTTCCTGTTCGCGCGCGTCGGTCTCGCGGGCTGCGACATGGGCGCGTGCTCTATCCTGCCGCGCATCATCGGCCAGGGACGCGCGGCGGAACTGCTGTACACGGGCCGCGCCGCGAGCGGCGACGAAGCCTGTCAATGGGGCTTCTACAACCGCCTCTGCACGCCTGAAACCTTGCTCGACGAAGCCGCGAAGCTCGCCTCCGATCTCGTCGCGGGACCGACCTTCGCGCATGGCATCACGAAGAAGATGCTGCATCAGGAATGGAGCATGAGCATCGACGAAGCGATCGAATCCGAAGCGCAGGCGCAGGCCATCTGCATGAGCACGCGCGATTTCGAGCGCGCGTATCGCGCATTCGCGGCCAAGACGCGCCCCGTGTTCGAAGGAGACTGAATTGAACGTCGATCTTCACAGCGCGCTTGCATGGCCCTTCTTCGACGAGCGTCATCGGGAACTCGCGCTCGATGTCGACGCATGGGCCATCGAACATCTGCAACACGTCGATCACGCCGACACTGACGCAACCTGCAAGCGTCTCGTACGCATGCTGGGCGATGCAGGCTGGCTCACGCATTGCATCGGCGGCACGCGATACGGCGCATCGCGCGACACGATCGACACGCGCGCCGTGTGTCTCTTGCGCGAAACGCTCGCGAAGCATGACGGCCTCGCCGATTTCGCCTTCGCGATGCAGGGCCTCGGCTCGGGCACGATATCGCTGGCGGGAACGGATGCGCAGAAGGAGCGCTATCTGCCGCGCGTAGCGAAGGGAACGGCACTGGCCGCGTTCGCGCTGTCCGAACCCGATGCGGGTTCCGATGTCGCGGCGATGTCGCTGAGCGCGCGGGCCGATGACTCCGCCTACGTGCTGAACGGCGACAAGACCTGGATTTCGAACGGCGGCATCGCGGACTTCTATGTCGTGTTCGCGCGCACCGGCGAAGCGCCGGGCTCGCGCGGTATCAGCGCGTTCATCGTCGATGCCGACACGCCGGGCCTGCAAATCGCGGAGCGCATCGACGTGATCGCGCCGCATCCGCTTGCACGCCTGCATTTCGACAACGCGCGCGTGCCGCGCAGTCAGATGCTCGGCGCACCCGGCGAAGGCTTCAAGATTGCGATGCGCACGCTCGATATTTTCCGCACGTCCGTTGCGGCCGCATCGCTCGGATTTGCACGCCGCGCGATGCAGGAAGGACTCGATCGCGCCGCATCGCGCAAGATGTTCGGCCAGACGCTCGGCGATTTTCAACTGACGCAGGCGAAGCTCGCGCAGATGGCGCTGACCATCGACACGAGCGCGCTGCTCGTCTATCGCGCCGCGTGGCTGCGCGATCAGGGCGAAGGCGTGACACGCGAAGCGGCGATGGCGAAGTGGCACGCAAGCGAGGGGGCGCAGCAAGTGATCGACGCAGCCGTGCAACTGTGGGGCGGCCTTGGCGTGATGAGCGGCATGGCGGTCGAATCGCTGTATCGCGAGATTCGCGCGCTGCGCATCTATGAAGGCGCGACCGAAGTGCAGCAGTTGATCGTCGGGCGCGATGTGTTGAAAGCGCATGGAGAACGTCAACGATGACCCCGGCCTTCGATATGCCGGTGCGTATCCGCTTTGCGCATTGCGATCCGGCCGGCATCGTCTATTTCCCGCAATACCTCGTGATGACCAATGCGCTCGTCGAAGACTGGTTCAACGATGCGCTTCACATCGACTATGCGCGAATGATTTCGCAGCGGCGCGTCGGGCTGCCCATCGTCAAGCTCAGTTGCGATTTCTCGCGGCCGAGCCGCATGGGTGAAACGGTGACGCTCACGCTGTCCGTCGATTCGGTCGGGCAGCGATCGGTTCGCATCGACATCGTCTGTCGTTGCGACGGCGAAGTGCGCTTTCGCGCGAAGCAGGTTCTGGTGACGACATCGCTCGACGATGGCCGCTCGATCGATATACCCGGCGATATCGCCCGCGCAATCGAGCAGTTTGCGCCAGGCACGAGCCGCATGATGCAACAGCAGCAGCAAGAGGAGACACGCTCATGAAACAGACGCTTCTGCCTTCGGGCTGGATCAAGCCGCGCGGCTATGCGAACGGCGTCGCGGTGCGCGGCACGCAGGTGTATATCGCCGGGCAAATCGGATGGGACGAACAGGCGCGCTTCGTCAGCAAGGAGTTCGGCGCGCAAGCCGAGCAGGCGTTGCGCAATGTCGTCGCGGTGCTGCGCGAAGCGGGTGGCGAGCCCGAGCATCTCGTGCGCATGACGTGGTACGTCACCGACAAGCGCGCGTATCTCGCGGCGGCGAAGGATATCGGCGCGGCGTTTCGCGAACTGATCGGCGATTACGACATCGCGATGAGCGCCGTGCAGGTCGTCGCGCTCATCGAGGACGATGCACTGGTGGAAATCGAAGCCACGGCGGTCATTCCCAACTGAAGCGGAGAGCACGATGGAACGGTCAGCACACGTCGATACATTCGCGCGCGATCATCTGCCGCCGCAGGAGCAATGGCCGGTATTCATGCTCGACAACGCGGATGTGGCCTACCCCGCGCGCGTCAATTGCGCGACGGAACTGCTGGATCGCGCGATCGAAAGCGGACATGGCGATCGTCCCGCGATCTGGTCCGATGTGAACGGAAAGCCGCATGCCACGAGTTATCGCGAGTTGCGCGGGCTGGTGAATCGCAGCGCACATGTGCTCGTCGATGACATGGGCTTGCGTCCGGGAAATCGCGTGCTGCTGCGCGGCCCGAATACCTTGCAGATGGCCGTTGCGTTCTTCGCCGCGTTGAAAGCCGGTCTCGTCGTCGTGCCGACGATGCCGCTGCTGCGCGCGAAGGAGTTGAAGCAGATCATCGACAAGGCGCAGATTTCCGCGGCACTATGCGATGTGCGTCTCACCGAAGAACTTGCGCGCTGCACGAAACAAGGCGACGAGTTCCATTGCGAAGCGCTCACGCAAGTGCTCTATTTTCACGACGATGCGCCCGGTTCGCTCGAATCGCTTGCGGCATCGAAGCCCGATCACTTCGACGCCTGCGATACCGCCGCTGACGACGTATGCCTCATCGCGTTCACGAGCGGCACGACGGGCGCGCCGAAGGGCTGCATGCACTTTCATCGCGACGTGCTCGCGATGTGCGATCTCTTTCCGCGTCACATTCTGAAGCCAACATCGAACGATGTTTTCTGCGGCACGCCGCCGCTCGCGTTCACGTTCGGTCTCGGCGGTTTGCTGTGCTTTCCGCTGCGCGTCGGCGCATCGACGGTGCTGCTCGAAAAGCTCACGCCCGAAACGCTGCTGCAAACCGTCGAACGCTTTCACGCGACGATCATGTTCACCGCGCCGACGTTCTATCGGCAGATGGCGCCGCTCATCGAACGCTTCGACATGTCGAGTCTCGCGAAGACGGTATCGGCGGGAGAGGCCTTGCCGGATTCGACGCGTGCTTTGTGGCGCGATGCAAGCGGCATCGAAATGATCGACGGCATAGGCGGCACGGAGATGATCCACATCTTCATTGCGTCGGCGGGCGCGGACGTGCGCGAGCATGCGATCGGGCGCGCGGTGCCCGGTTACATCGTGCAGGCCGTCGATGACGCGATGCAGCCGGTGCCGCCCGGCACGCTCGGCAAGCTCGCGGTGCGCGGCCCGACCGGTTGCCGCTATCTCGCCGACGAACGTCAGTCGAAGTTCGTGCGCGACGGCTGGAACCTGCCCGGCGATTCCGTCGTGATCGATGAAGACGGCTACGTGTTCTATCAGGCGCGCGCCGACGACATGATCGTATCGGCGGGCTACAACATCTCCGGCCCGGAAGTCGAAAGCGTGCTGATGCAGCACGAAGCGGTCGCGGAATGCGGCGTGATCGGCGTGCCCGACGAGACGCGCGGGCAAGTGGTGAAAGCGTTCGTCGTGCTCAATGCGGGCTTCGCGGGCAACGATGCGCTCATCGCCGAATTGCAGGACTTCGTGAAGCGCAACGTCGCGCCTTACAAGTATCCGCGTCTCGTCACATTTCTCGACGCGCTGCCGCGCACGGAGACGGGCAAGCTCAAGCGCTTTGCATTGCGCACGATGTAGCGGGAAGCACGAACGTTTGCTTGGTAGAGTATGGCTCACGCCCGCCGCGAGGCGGCTTGCCCACTCTTCCGAGCAAACAAGAAAAATGCTTCTTTCACGACGTTTCTTTGTTGTTTCTCTTTCCGCCGCGCTTGCCATCACCGCGCAAGCCGCATCCGCCGCGAACAGGACGCTCGTCTTCTGCTCCGAAGGCAGTCCCGCCGGTTTCGATTCCGCGCAGTACACGACCAGCACCGACTTCGACGCGGGCGCGCACTCGGTCTACGATCAACTCGTCGAGTTCAGGCGCGGCACGCTCGATCTCGTGCCCGGTCTCGCTCAGAAGTGGGACGAGTCGCAGGATGCGAAGACCTTCACGTTTCATCTGCGGCGCGGCGTGAAGTTTCAATCGACGGCATGGTTCAAGCCCACGCGCGACTTCAATGCGGACGATGTCGTGTTCACGTTCAAACGCATGATCGATCCGAATGAGCCGTTCCAGAAGGCGCATCCGGTCAGCTTCCCGTATCTGACCGATCTCGGCTACGACAAGAACATCGCATCGGTCGAGAAGCTCGACGATTACACCGTGCGCTTCACGCTCAAGACGGCGGATGTCGTGTTCGTGCGCAACATCGCGATGGAGTTCGCGTCCATCGTTTCCGCCGAATATGCCGCGCAGTTGTTGAAGCAGGGCAAGCCCGAAGACCTGAATCAGAAGCCGGTCGGCACGGGCGCGTTCGTGTTTCGCGACTATCAGAAAGATTCGACGATCCGCTACGACGCGAACCCGACGTACTGGAACCGCAAGGACGTGCACATCGACAAGCTCGTGTTCTCGATCACGCCCGATGCCGCCGTGCGCCAGCAAAAGCTGGCGGGCGGCGAATGCCAGGTCACGTCGTTTCCGCGCCCCGCCGATATCGCCGCGTCGAAGAAAGACCCGAAGCTCGCGGTGCTGTCGGGCGTCGGCTTCAATGTCGCTTACGTGGGCTACAACACGACGCACAAGCCGCTGGATAACGTGAACGTGCGCCGCGCGCTCGACATGGCCATCGACAAGCAGGCGATCATCAAGACCGTCTACGAAGGCGCGGCGACTGTCGCGACGAACCCGATGCCGCCCTCGCAATGGTCCTATAACAAGGCGCTGAAAGACGCGCCGCACGATCCCGCGAAGGCGAAGCAACTGCTGAAGGACGCCGGCTTTCCGAACGGCTTCACGATCACGCTCTGGGCCATGCCGGTGCAGCGCGGCTATAACCCGAACGCGCGGCTGATGGCGCAGCTGATTCAATCGGACTGGGCGAAGATCGGCGTGAAGGCGAACATCGTCACGTACGAGTGGGCCGAGTACAACAAGCGCGCGAAAACGAATGGCGAGCACGACGCGATACTCTACGGCTGGCTCGGCGATAACGGCGATCCCGACAACTGGCTCGGCACCACGCTAGGCTGCGATGCGGTTCACGGCAGCAACGTGGCGAAGTGGTGCAACAAGCAGTTCGACGATCTGCTCGCGAAGGCGCGCCTGGTCACCGATCAGAATGCGCGCACGAAGCTCTATGAAGAAGCGCAGGTTGTCTTCAAAGAGCAGGTGCCCTACACACCGCTCGCGCACGCCAATATCTTTCAGCCGATCTCGAAGCGCGTGCACGGCTATCTGATCAGCCCGCTCGGCGGGCATCGTTTCGATGGAATTACGCTCGATTGAGGGTGCTTATCGTTCCCGATCGGGTACGAAATCCGAATTTCATCGCCAAACGAAGGTCTTCGTTCCCGAGCGGGAACGGACGCCTTGCGCGAAGGCCTCCCCTGAGTTAATGTTCCCGATCGGGTACGAAGCGAGGCTCAATTGAAGACGCAACGAGACCAGATTCGCGATGTCGTGGCGTTGGGCACCCTAGTGCGAGCAGTTCGCATCGCGCAAGGCTTTCGGCGAGACGAACTGGCTGCCGCGACCGGCCTTTCGCCGAAGTTCATCTCTCAGGTCGAAGCCGGCAAGGAAACCGCCCAGCTCGGCAAGGTGTTGAGGCTGCTCGCCGAACTTGGCATCGATCTTTTTGCCGAGACCCCGAATACGAACATCACGCAAGAAGGCTTCGAGGCCGCGCTGAGGCGCAGGCGTTCGCCCCGAACCAAATCCCAGGCTTGACCAAGACATCACATGGCGATGAGAACACTCGTTGCCTACGCAAACCAGCGCCGCGTAGGCACATTGACCGACGAGAACGGAGTCTGGAGCTTCGGATACGACGATCATTGGATCGCGTCGAGCGACGCCTTCCCACTCTCACCGGCTTTTCCGCTCGCTTCCGAGCGAATTGTCGACGGCTCGTCGGACCGGCCGGTTCAATGGTTCTTCGACAATCTTCTGCCAGAGGAACGCATGCGCTCGGCGCTGGCCAGGGAAGCATCGACAGACGTCAACGACGCCTGGGGCCTGCTCTCCTACTACGGCCGCGAAACGGCGGGAGCCCTCGCGCTGCTGCCGGAAGGCGAGGAAGAGCCGGCGAGCGACCGTAAGGCGCTGCCTCTCGACGTGCTCGAAAAGCGCATTCAGGACATGCCGCATCATGCGCTCACAGCGACGTCTCCCAAGCGCATGTCGGCGGCGGGCGCGCAGCAGAAGCTGCTCGCCATACTCTCGGGCGAGCATCCGAATCATGCGTTGTTCGAGCCGGTGGGCGCCGAACCGTCGATGCACATCCTGAAGCCGGACATGCGCAGCACGGGATATCCGCATTCGGCGATCAACGAGTTTTTCTGCGCGCGTCTCGCACGTCGATTCGGGATCACCGTGCCCGACACGCATTTCATGAAGGTTCCGTCTGCGTGCTACATCATCGACCGCTTCGACCGGGATCGCGAAACCCGTCCCGCCGGTCGCGTCCACACGCTTGATGCGACGCAGTTATTGAACAAGGACAAATCGTTCAAGTACAACAATGCGAACGTCGATGCCCTCGCGGACTGCATCGCGCGACTCGGAACGAAAGCTCGCGCGCGATTGGAAGTGTTTCGGTGGACGGTCTTCAACATTCTCATCGGCAATGCCGACGCGCATCTGAAGAACATCTCGTTCTTCTCACGCGCGAATGGCTATCAGCTCGCACCGTTTTACGACCTGCTGAGTACGGTGGTCTACAACACGCCGACCTACAACGAACACGGCGGGCGCTGGCCGAATGTCCAGCTTTCGATGCCGGTCGGCGACGCCCACCGGTTCCTCGAAATCTCGCGTACCGATGTACTCATGTTCGCCGAGAAACTGGGCATGAGCCGCACGGGCGCGGCGAAGGATCTCGACAAGTTGCTCAATGATCTCGACGACAACATCGCCCGGACTCGCGATGAAGTCGATGCGATCGCGCGACCGAACGGAGGCGAAGTTCGTCTTCTCGATTCGATCACGCGTATGCCGCTACTGGAGATGAGCAAGGCGCTTCGGTAGCGCCGCGCGATCACCCCCCGCGAAACCATCCATCGATGCTGTCGTCGCGTCGATCGCGCTTGCCCGATTGCGTTTTATACGCATCCGCGCCGCCGACATCGGGCGAATCGTGCTTGACGGTTTTCGCGGTCATCGCATGCATCGACTGCGCATCCTGCGATGCCGATACCGATGCCGCCGCGCCGTATTCGCCGATGCTCGACGGACTGCACTCGTCCGCGAACGCGGGAACGGCGAACAAGGTTACGTGCGCGGCGATGAAAACCGCGAGATGCGTTGCTTTCATTTCGATTCCGATAAACATGTCGATAAAAAAAGAAGCGCGATCGGGACATCGGCACGTTCGCCGGACATCGAACTGTGTTTGTGTCGAGAGCCAATCGCGCCCACGCCACTTAATGCATGGCGCATGCCAATGGCATCGCGGGCTCGCTTGAATTCGCTGCAAGCGCCGCAAACAAAGGCACTCGACGCGATGCATCCGCACCGCCGAAAAGCGCGCCTGTCGGACCGCGGACAACGCTTTGCCCCTGCGTGTACGGCGCAATCCGACAGCGCGCAAGCGCGGTGTCGTTTTCAGCCGATTCGCGGACGCGTGGGCGAATGCACGCACGCGCCGCGGTCCGCACACTCTCACGAGCCCATCGGCGGCATGGTGTTCGGGCCGCTCGGCGACAGGATCGGCCGGCAGCGCGTCCTCGCCATGACGATGATCATGATGGCCGTCGGCACCTTCTTGCGTTCAAGAAGGAAGCCGAGACACGCGAAGCGCATGAACGGTCGCGCCCGAAGCAATCGCTCTTCGAACTGCTCTCGCAGCAGTTCAGGCCGATGATGCAATGCGTCGGTCTCGTGCTGATCTTCAACGTCACCGATTACATGGCGCTGTCGTACTTGCCGAGCTTTCTATCGGCTACGCTGCATTTCGACGAAACGCACGGCCTCTTTCTCGTGCTGCTCGTCATGGTGCTGATGATCCCGATGACGCTTTTCGCGGGCCATCTCTCCGACATGATCGGCCGCAAGCCGGTGATGATGGTCGGCTGCGTCGGACTGTTGGTGCTGTCGATTCCCGCGCTCCTGCTCGTGCGAACGGGCGCGTTCCTGCCGGTGTTCTTCGGCTTGCTGATTCTCGGCGCACTGCTCTCGACGTTCACCGGCGTGATGCCGTCAGCCTTGCCCGCGCTGTTTCCGACGCGCATTCGATACGGCGCGCTCGCCATCGGCTTCAACGTGTCGGTGTCGCTCTTCGGTGGCACGACGCCGCTCGTCACGGCATGGCTCGTCGATGCAACCGGCAATCTGATGATGCCCGCTTACTATCTGATGGCGGCATCGGCGATCGGCGTGGTGTCCGTGCTCGCACTGCGCGAAACCGCGCGGCAGCCTCTGCTCGGCTCGGGACCGTGCGTCGCGACAAAAGCGGAAGCGCTCGCCCTCACGCGCAAGAAGCTGAAGGTTGTATCGGGCAAAGGCAAAGGCAAGCGCGTGGACGAAACGGTGCGCGAAAAGAAGCGGGCGTGATTCATGCCAGCGCGTTGACATCGAGATACGGCGCGATGTTGTTCATCGCGCGCTCGACGTAAGCCTCTTTCTCGCCGACGGGCGCCACGTAATGCATCGCGTCGCGCGCGGCTTCGACGCCTTCGAGCCGCGCAATCACCCACGCCGCGAGATACTGCGAAGCAAGGCAGCCGCCCGCCGTCGCCACTTTGCCGTTCGCGACGAACGGTTGGTCGAGCGTTCGCACGCCTGCTTCCTCGACCCAAGGTTTCGTCGTCAGATCCGTGCAGGCGGGCACGTCATCGAGCAAGCCGAGCTTCGCGAGAACGAGCGTGCCGGAGCATTGCGCCGCCAATAACTGACGCGCGGGATCGAGCCTGATGCGCGCCATCAACGCGGGATCGGCGACGACATCGCGCGTCAACCGTCCGCTGCCAACTATCACGGCGTCGGCGAGCGCTGCGTCTTCCAGCGTCGCCTGCGCCTTCAGCACGACGCCGTTCATCGAACACACTTCTTCCGACGGACACGCGATCGACACCTTCCAGTCGGGCTTTTTCACGCGATTCAGAATGCCGAGCGCGATCAACGAATCCAGCTCGTTGAAGCCGTCGAACGTGAGTATGGCGATATGCATGATGTGCTCCTTTCGCGCATGAGTTGCGCACGGACCCATGCTACGGGCATAAACAAATACAATCAAAAACTTGTCATGGATACATCTCCCACGTCCGACGAGGGCCGCTCATGCCGCAACCGCCACGCTACAAGCAAATCGTCGACCGCTTCGCGGACGATATCCGCAACGGGCGGCTGAAGCCGGGCACGCGACTGCCGACGCATCGGCAACTGGCCGCGCGCGAAGGTCTCGGGCTCGTGACCGCCACGCGCGTCTATACGGAACTGAGCGCGATGGGTCTCGTCAGCGGCGAAACCGGACGCGGCACCTTCGTGAAGGAAACGACGCTCGCGCGGGAGCTCGGCCTCGATCAGGTCGCGATCGCGTCGGACATGGTCGATCTCAACTTCAACTATCCCGCGCTGGCGAGCCAGGCGGACCTTCTGCGCAATGCGTTGCGGCAATTGTCATCGGCGGGCGATCTGGAAGCGCTCTTGCGCTATCAGCCGCACGGCGGACGCGCGCGCGACCGCGAGTCGGTGGCGCGGCATCTTGCGCGGCGTGGGCTGGAGATCAGCGGCGATCGCGTGATGCTCGTCGATGGCGCGCAGCACGGCCTCGCCACGACCGTGATGGCGCTGCTGAAACCCGGCGATGTCGTTGCCGTCGATACGCTGACCTATCCCGGCTTCAAGATGCTGGCCGAGGCGTACCGGCTCGAACTGGCGCCTTTGCCGGCAGCAGGCGCGGGTCCGGACGCCGACGCGCTCGATGCGCTATGCAAGCGCCGCCGTGTGCGCGCCCTCTATACGATGCCGACGCTGCACAATCCGCTCGGCTGGGTCATGACGGCTTCGCGCCGCAGGCAATTGGCGTCGCTCGCGCGCAAGCATGATTTTTTCATCATCGAAGATGCCGCTTACGCCTTTCTCGCCGACGACGCGCCGCCGCCGCTCGCCGTCATCGCGCCCGAACTCACGGTGTACGTGTCGGGATTTTCGAAGAACGTCGCGACGGGACTGCGTGTCGGCTATGTCGCCGCGCCGCCCGAATGGGTGCGCAAGATCGAACGCGCGATCCGCGTGACGACCTGGAACACGCCTGGCGTGATGACCGCGATCGCGTGCGGCTGGCTCGAAGACGGCACGGTCGAGAGGCTCGAAGCTCAGAAGCGCGCGGATGCGTCGATGCGGCAGGTCATCGCGGCCCGCGCGCTGGGGCGGCTGAAGCGCGTCGCGCATCCGGCTTCGTACTTCGTCTGGCTGCCGATGCCGGAAGACGTGCGCGCGGACCGCATCGCGGCGGCGCTGGCGGAAGAGCGCATTTCGGTGTCGATGGCCGAGCCGTTCTGCACGTCGGCGCACGTGCCGCATGCGTTGCGGCTGGCGTTGGGATCGGTGGATGCGGCGACGTTGGAACAGGCGTTGACGCGCGTGGCGGACGTGGTCGGGCGGTATGCGTATTGAATGCGGCCTTTTACGCCATTAAGCGTTTCCGTAGTCCGCAAACGATTGCCGCCGATTTATGTTCCAATGGCTCCGATATTCCGTCTAACAAACCCCGATACCTCGGCGATACCCCATCGCGATGCATCGACTGGACATGGCCTATGCGGACACAATACGAGGCATCCACGCCGGACCGGAAAATCAAGGCGGAGCACACGCGTCAGGCGCATTTCCAGCGATGGTTCGCCACCTTCGCCAGTCTCGCCCACTGCCGCCTGCCGCTTTCCGCTTATCTCCAGAAAGTCACCGACACGCTGAGGGAAGTCGCGGGCGTCGCGTCCGCGGTCGTGGAATGGATCGAAGGCGACGAGCTCCTGTATCGCGCGGCGAGCGGCGCGGCGGCGGCGCATATCGGCGTGCGGCTGCCGACGTCGGGCAGCCTGTCGGGACTTTGCATCACGCGTCAGCAGGCGCTCATCTGCCGTCATGCGGCGACGGATCATCGCGTGGACCGCGCGGCGTGCGAGGCGGTCGGCGCCGTGTCGATGGTCGTCGCGCCCGTCGTCTACGAAGGCCGCTCGGTGGCGGTGCTGAAGCTCATCTCCGGCGAAGTCGACTATTTCGGGCAGTCGGACATCAGCATTCTCAATGCGTTCTGCGCGTGCATCGCGGAGACCATCGCGCGGGAAGAGATCGCGCAGGAAAATCGCAAGCTCCTGAAAGAGAACGCGAACGTCGCGGCGGATCTGACCGTCGAGTCGTCGCTGCGCATTGAGTACGAAAAGAAGCTCGCCGATGCCATGCGCCGCCGTCAGACGGTGCTCGACAACGCGCATGTGGCCTTCGTATCGATGGACGAAGCCGGCATGACCGTCGACTGGAACGAGGCGGCCACGCTGCTGTTCGGCTGGAAACCGCACGAGGTGACGGGCAAGGATCTCGCGTCTTTCATCGTGCCGGAGCGTTTTCGCGACGCGCATCGCGCCGGGCTCACGCGCTATCTCGCGACGGGCGAGGCGCGCATGATCAACAAGCGCGTCGAGCTGCCCTCGCTGCGCCGCGACGGCAGTGAATTCACCGCCGAGCTGACGATCAGCGAAGTCTGGTACGAAGGCCAGCGACAGTTCGCGTGCTTCGTGCACGACATCACCGACCGGCGCGCCGCGACCGAGGCGAACGAACGCCTGCGTCTGCTCATCGACTCGGTGAGCGACTACGCGATCTGCATGCTCGACCAGAACGGCTACGTGCGCTCGTGGAACGACGGCGCACACGCGATCTACGGCTTCACGTCGGCGGAAGCGATCGGCCGCCACGTCGCGCTCTTTTATACCTCCGACGAGCACGGCCGCGACCGTCCAGGCGAGGATCTCGTGCTCGCGGCGCAACGCGGGCGCGTCGAGCACGAAGACTGGCACGTGCGCAAGGACGGCTCCGAGTTCTGGGCGCACGTGATCCTGAGCGCGCTGCCGAATGCGAACGGCGACGCGCAGGGCTTCGTCAAGATCACGCGCGACATGACGGCGCGGCGGCGTCTCGAAGAGCTCGAAGCATCGAGCCGGCGCATGAACGAGTTTCTCGCGCTGCTCGGGCATGAGCTGCGCAATCCGCTCGCGCCGATCCGCAACGCGGTCAGCATCCTGAAGCTGAAGGCATCGGATGACGCCGACGTGATCCGCAGCCGCCAGATCGTCGATCGACAGCTCGCGCATCTGACGAAGCTCGTCGACGATCTGCTGGAAGCCGGGCGCGTGAGTTCCGGCAAAATCCGCCTGACGACGGAGACGGTCGATATCGCCGATGTCGTGAATCTGAGCGTCGAAGCGAGCGAGCCTGTGTGCGACGCGCGCGGGCAGCGCATCATCGTGCAGGCGGGCGGCCAGCCGCTCTACGTCAACGGCGATCCGACGCGGCTCGTGCAGGCGCTCAACAACCTGCTCAACAACGCATCGAAGTTCAGCCCGCACGATTCGACCATCACGCTCGAAGTCGGCCCGCGCGGCGGCTCGGTGCTGGTGCGCGTGACCGACGAAGGCCGCGGCATTTCACCGGACGCGCTCGGCATCGTGTTCGATCTTTTCGTGCAGGAGCATCCACCGGGCGCGCATCCCGACGAAGGCGGCCTCGGCATCGGCCTGACGCTCGTGCGCGCAATCGCGGAGCTGCACGGCGGCCATGTCGAAGCGAAGAGCGGCGGCGTGGGACGCGGCAGCGCCTTCTCGCTGTGGCTGCCGCTCGCCGGGCCGCCCGCGAGCGGCGCGACGGCGGGCGCGACCCCGTCCGCGAGCGCGAGCCGTCAGCTCGATGTGCTCGTCGTCGACGACAACCGCGATTCCGCCGACAGCATGACGCTGCTCGTCGACATGCTCGGCCACAGCGCGCGCGCCGCCTACGATGGCGCGGGCGCGCTCGATTCATTCGATGCTGCGCGGCCTCAGGTCGTGCTGCTCGATCTCTCGATGCCCGGCATGACGGGCTTCGACGTGATCCGCCGCATGCGCGACGAAGACGACAAGCCCGGCAAGCGCGTGATCGTAGCCGCGATGACGGGCCTCGGTTCCGACGAAGACATCGCGCGCACGCGCGCCGCCGGTTTCGACGCGCATCTCGTCAAGCCGGTCGATCTTCCGGAACTGGAGCGCGTGCTGGCGCTGGCGGGGCGCGTCCGATGAGTCGCGCCGCGCCCGGCACCGCGCGCACGCTGGCGGGCGTCTTCGCCAGCCGATAAGGCACTTTCAGCACCGGCCAGAACGCGCCGTTCGCATCGCGCGCGGCGCTCAACATGTCGGCGAGAAAATCGCCGTCTTCGAGCAGTTCATCGACGCGCACGACCGGCACTGCTCTCGCAAGTTTCTGTGCCGCGACTTGCTTCGGCAACGTGATGCAGCATGCGCGTTCGGCGTCGGTGACATCGCCATCGATCCATACGTGGCCGTCGAGACACGCAAGCGCCTGGCCGCGCGATGGCTCACGGCCCGCCGCGAACAACGCGCACCACGCGGCGACGTCCTGCATCGATATTTCGACGAACGCGCCCGCCTCTTCCCTTCGCGATGCCAGCCGCGCGACGATCGCGAAAAGCGCCGCCTGGCCGCCGAGAATATCCGCGCCGGATGCGCCGATCTTGACCGGCGCGCCGTCGCTGCGGGTGAGATCCATGAGACCGCCCATCGCCTGAATGACGGTGTCGAACGCGGGCCGCGACGGATACGCCGACGCAATTCCAAAGCCCGATATCGAGCAATAGACGAGACGCGGATTGATCGCGCCGAGCGTCTCGCGCGTGAAGCCGAGTTTCGCGAGCGCGCCGGGGCGCAGGTTTTCGACGAGCACGTCGGCATCCGCGAGCAGCGTGCGCAAATGCGCGCGATCGCTTTCCTGCTTGAGATCGAGCGCGATCGTCTCCTTGTCCGTGTTGTTGAGCGCGAAGAAATAGCTCGTGCCGCCCTGCCCCGGCAGCCACGAACGCGCGACTTCGCCCTCGGGCGGCTCGATCTTCACGACATGCGCGCCGAGCGCCGCGAGATGCCTGGCGACGAGCGGCGCCGTCGTGTACTGGCCGATCTCGATGACTTTTACGCCTGCGAGCGGCGCTGCGTTCGCGTCTTCGTGCGTGGGCCGACTCGCGACAGCGCGCGCTTCGCTCAACGCAGACGTTTCGAAAATGGAAACGTGCTTGTACGTGTCAGCATCGATGCCGCGCGTTTCGATCGCATGCGCAGCCTCCGCATGACGCATGCGGAAGTTCGGCTCGCGCGGCAATTCCCCGATGCCGACGATCGGCCCCGCCGCCACGCCGATGCGCTCGCAGATGCGCGTGCAATCGTCGGTGGCGAGCGTCGCCGTCCACGTTTCGATGAGCGCGTCGAGTTCATCGACATGTTGCACGCGACGGCCGAGTGTCGCGAAACGCGCGTCGTCGAGTTGCGGCACGCACGCTTCCTGCCTGAGCTTGCGCCATTGCTCTTCGGTGCTCGTGCAGATCAGAATCCAGCCGTCGCGCGTGCGGTAGGCGTTCCACGGCGCGCATGCGGGATGGCGATTGCCCACGCGCGCCGCCGTGCGACCGGCGAATGCCGCGGGCAGGAAGGTCGTGAGCGCGCTCGCCGCGCAGCCGCTCAATGTCACGCCGATGTTCTGCACGATGCCGCGCGTGCGCTTCACCCGCACCGCCGACGCAATCGCCGCCGACGCATACAGCGCGGCCGACACTTCCGTGAATGGAATGCCGATACGCACCGGCGCACCGTGCGCGAAGCCGGTCGTGTCCATGAGGCCGCTCATCGCCTGGATTTGCGCATCCGACCAGGGCGCGCCGGCACGCGAATCCTGCGGCGGCGTCGCGGTGATATCGCACACGATGACTGCGCCCGATGCTTTCCAGCCAGCGGCATCATCCACATCCGACGAAATCACGATCACGTCGTAGTCCGTCGAATCCGCCGCGGTGAAATCCACCGTCGCGCCCGCATGTTCGAGCAACGTCGCGCACAGCTTCACCGCATCGCGCGCGCCGCAGGCCAGCACTTTCAAACCTTCCAGCATGATCGTCTCCTTGTTTCTACGGCTGGCGCGTCATCGCGCACGTTGCTACCATTTTTCGATGCGAACCCTACCGTCACTCAACGCGCTGCGCGCCTTCGAAGTCTGCGGCCGCCTGCTCAGCATTCAACTCGCCGCCGATGAGCTGAACGTCACGCCCGCCGCCGTCAGCCGGCAGATCAAGCTGCTCGAAGATCAGCTCGGCGTGCTGCTGTTCGAGCGCGGGCATCGCGCGATCACGCTCACGCCGATGGGCTCGCGCTATCTCGCCGACGTCATCCGCAGCTTCGACACGCTGCGCACCGCGACCGTCAATCTCACCGAAGCCCGCAAGCGCCGTACGCTGAAAATCCGCGCCTACACGACCTTTTCGATGAACTGGCTGCTGCCGCGTCTTTCGACGTTTCATCGCGATCATCCGGATATCGAAGTGAGCCTGACGACATCGCTTCAGCCGGTCGACTTCAACACCGAAGACGTCGATGGCGCGATTCGTCTTTCGCATGCGCCGTCATCCGATCTCGGTTTCGACCGGCTCGTGCCGAACGAACTCGTGCCCGTATGCAGCCCGGCGTTTCTGCAAGCGCATCCCGAGCTCGGCGACGCCACGCCCGAAGCCTTGCGCAACGTGCCGCTGCTGCATTCGCTCGCGCGCCGCGAAGACTGGGCCACATGGCTCGACGCAGTCGGCGTGCGCGGCGTGAATCCGCTCGGCGGCCTCTCCTACGAAAGCTCGATCCTCGCGTACTTCGCGGCGACGCAAGGGCACGGCATCGCGATGGCGCAGCGCGTGCTCGTCGAGGATCAGTTGCAGGCGGGCACGCTCGTCATGCCGTTTTCCTTCGTGCTCGATCTCGGCGCATTCACGTACTACCTGATCTATCCGCCCGCGCATCTGTCGAATCCCGAGTTCGCCGCGTTTCGCACGTGGCTGCTTTCCGCGTGATGTTTCAACGTCCGCGATAAAGCGGCTTGCGCTTCTCCGCGAACGCCTTGCGCCCTTCCACGCGGTCTTCCGATTCGCGCATCGCGCCCCACGCGAGTTCCGTGAATTCGAGCGCCTGCGCGAGCGGCACGTTGGCGCTCGTTTCGATGACCTTCTTGATCATCTGCACTGCGAGCGGCCCGTTCGACGCGATGCTTCGCGCGAGCGTGAGCGCATCGTCGAGCAACGCTTCCGGCTCCGCGATATCCGATATCAAACCGATCCGATGCGCGTACTCCGCATCGATCTTTGCGCCGGTGAAAAGCATCTTCATCGCAATCGCCGATGGCACCGCGCGCTGCAACGCCTGAATGCCGCACACGGCCGGAATGCTCGCGACGACCGCTTCCGGCAGGCCGAACACCGCGCTCTTCGATGCGATGCGCAGATCGCATTGCAGCGCGAGTTCGAGGCCGCCGCCGAGGCAATAACCATTGATCGCGGCGATCATCGGCTTGAAGATGCGCAGCGAGCTCAGCTCCATCAGGCGCACATAGATGCCTTCCGCGCCCGCGCGATCGATCGACTTCACGAACGACGATCCGAACGATGTCGATGGCGGCAACGTGCGCTTCAGATCCGCGCCGACGCAAAACGATTTCGCGCCCGCGCCGGTGATGACGATGACACGCACGTCGTCATCGTCGCGTGCATTGGCGAGCTGCGCGCGCAGTTCGGTGAGGCTGTCGAGGTCGAGCGCGTTGAGCGCTTCGGGCCGATCGAGCGTCACGACGGCGACGTGATCGGACACGCTATAGCGAAAGGTCATCGTCGGCTCCTTACACGCTCGGCGACGCGAGCGAGCGCCCGCCGCACACATAGAGCGTTTGCCCCGTGATGTACGACGCCTCGGGCCGCGCGAAAAAGCGCACCGCTTCCGCGATATCGTCGGGCGTGCCGATGCGCTGCACCGGCACCGATTTCTTCAGCTTCTCCTGAATCTCGCTATCGAAGGCCTGAAACAACGGCGTATCGACGATGCCAGGCGCGACCGCGTTCACCGTCACGCCGTCCTTCGCCCATTCGAGCGCGAGACTGCGCGTGAGACTCACGACGCCGCCCTTCGCCGCCGAATAGTTCGTCTGCCCCGCACCGCCGAGCCACGCGCGCGACGAGATGTTCACGATGCGCCCGTACTTCGCCGCGCTCATAGGCGTGAGCACCGCGCGGCAGCACAGGAATTGCGACTTCAGATTCACGTCGATGACGGCGTCCCAGTCGTCGTCGCTCATGCGCGTGATGCGCTTGTCGCGCACGATGCCCGCGTTGTTCACGAGCACGTCGATTCTTTGGAAGCGCTCGATCACGGCTTCCACCGCATGGTTCACCGATGCGCTGTCCGTGACATCGACCGGCAGTGCGATCACCTCCGCGCCCTGCGCTGAAAGACGCGTCGCGGCTTCATCGAGCGCGGCGCGATCGAGATCGAACAGCGCGATGCGCTTGCCATCGCGCGCCAGTCCTTGCGCGATGCCGAAACCGATGCCCTTCGCGCCACCGGTGACGATCGCGACTTCTTTTGCCGTTGCATTCATTGCTGTCTCCTTGAACGAATGCCTCGATGCTAGGACGCCATACGCCATGCGCTCAACCGACATTTTTTGCGCGCTTGATTGAGTTTTCCTGATCGAAAAAAACTCAATCGAAACCGCAAAAAATCTCGTTTGAGCGACGGATAAGCCAAACCTACGATGCGTCCATCACATACCCACACGGAGACGACATCATGGACACCACGCTACCGAACGTCGCGGAACCCGCCGCGGCGCCGCTTACGCGAATGCAGAAGAAAGCGATCATCGCGGCCACGCTCGGCACCATCGTCGAGTTCACGGACTGGATCATCTATGCGACGTTCGCGTCGCTGTTCTCGCGGCAGTTCTTTCCCGCCGACAACGCCAGCATCGCGCTGCTCGCGGCCTTCGCCGTGTTCGCGGTCGGCTTCGTGATGCGGCCCATCGGCGGCGCGGTGCTCGGCGCGTATGCGGACCGCCACGGCCGCAAGAACGGCCTCGCGCTGTCCGTCGCGCTGATGGCGGGCAGCTCGCTCGTCATCGCGGCGTGTCCGGGCTATGCGTCGATCGGCGTCGCCGCGCCACTCGTGCTCGTCTTCGCGCGGCTCGTGCAAGGGTTCGCGGCGGGCGGCGAGTTCGGCTCGGCATCGACGTTCCTGATGGAATCGGCGTCGCCGTCGCGGCGCGGCTTCGCGGGCTCGTGGCAGCACTTCGCGGTGAACGCGGGCGTGCTCGTGGCGGCATCGATCGGCGCGCTGCTCACGTCGATGATCGATACGCCTTCGATGGCCGCGTGGGGCTGGCGCATCGCGTTCACGATCGCCGGGCTGATGGGCTTCGTCGCGCTGTGGTTCCGCCTTGCCGTCGCGGAAACGGATGCGTTCAGGAAGAGCGCGTCCGCACGGCAGCACACGCGGCATCCGTTCGTCACGATCGTGCGCGAACACCGGCGCGCGGCGCTGCGCGTGATCGGCATCGCGATGGCGGGCAACCTCTGCGTCTATCTCTGGCTCGTGATGTTTCCGACGCTCGCTCACATGCGCGGCCTGCCGCTGCGCGATGCGTTCAGCGCGAGCGTCGTCTCGATCGTCGTGTCGCTCGCCGCGATTCCGTTGCTCGGCATGCTGTCGGACCGCATCGGACGCAAGCCCGTGCTGATCGCGTTCGCCGCCGGCTCCGCGCTCTTCGCCTGGCCCGCGCTGCACTTTCTCGGCAACGACTACTGGACCGCGACGGTCATCGTCTGCATCGGCATGTTGCTGTCGTCAGGATTCGCTGCGACCTGCGCCACCGTGATGGCCGAGCAGTTCCCCGCGCATGTCCGGGCGACGGGCGTCGCGCTTCCCTATGCGGTATCGGCGGCGCTCTTCGGCGGCACGCTGCCGACAGTCGTCACCGCGATGAACAACGCCGGCATCGCGCAATACCTGTGGATCTACGTGGCCATCGTGTGCGTGGCGAGCTGCGTCGTCTATGCGCGCATGCCGGAAACGCGCGGCAAAACACTCGACTAAGACCTTCCCTTTTCAAATGCAATGGAGACAACCATGCGCAAAGTAGTGATCGGCGGCGTCGGCATGACGCCCTTCGGCAAGTTCCTCGAACGCAATCTGAAGTCGCTGGCGGAAGAAGCAGTGTCGCTCGCATTGAAGGACGCGCACGTCACCGTAAACGATGTGGACCGCGTGTTCTTCGGCAACGCGGCGGCGGGCGTCGTCACGGGACAGGAGATGATTCGCGCGCAGTCGTCGCTGCGCAATACCGGCCTCGACGGCAAGCCGATGTTCAATGTCGAGAACGCGTGCGCGTCGGGCAGCTCGGCGCTCAACCTCGCGTGGCTCGCGGTGGCGTCGGGACAGGCGGAAACGGCGCTCGTCGTCGGCGTGGAGAAGCTGTCGCACGAAGACAAGTCGGTTTCGTTCGGCGCGTTCGCGAAGGCCGTCGATCTCGAAGAGCCGCTGCCCGAAGGCGTGACGACCGGCACCGGCTCGCTCTTCATGGACCTGTACGCCGCGAAGGCGCGCAAGTGGATGGAAAAGACCGGCGCCGAAGCGAGCGATTTCGCGCGCGTCGTCGTGAAAAGCCGTCGCGCGGGCTCGCTCAATCCGCATGCGCAATTCCGCAAGGAAACCAGCGTCGACGAAGTGCTGACGAGCCGCATGGTCAGCGATCCGCTGACGCTTTTCATGTGCTCGTCGATCGGCGATGGCGGCGCGGCCGTCTTCATCTGCTCCGAGGATTTCGCGGCGAAGCACGATATCCAGCCGGTGTTCATCCGCGCGAGCTCGATCGTGTCAGCGAAAGCGGACGGTTCCGGCGAACTGGTCGCGGTGCGCGCGGCGCGCGAAGCGTATGAGGAAGCGGGCATCGGACCGGAGGACGTGCATGTCGTCGAATTGCACGATGCGTCCGCGCCTGCCGAGCTGATCCACTACGAGAATCTCGGCCTGTGCGCGCCCGGCGACGCGCCGAAGCTCATCCGCTCGGGCGATGCGGATATCGGCGGGAGAATCAGCGTGAATCCGAGCGGCGGCTTGCTGTCGCGCGGGCATCCGGTGGGCGCGACGGGCGTCGCGCAGATCGTGGAACTGACGCAGCAGTTGCGCGGCAAGGCGGGCGCGCGGCAGCGGCCCGGCGCGAAAGTCGCGCTCGCGGAAAACAACGGCGGTCAGCTCGCGGGCGATTCGGCCGTCGCGCTCGTCACGATTCTCTCGACGTAATCTCCGCGAGTTCCACCGTCACATTCCCCAGCTCTTCGAAGCGCGCGCGCACCGGCGCTTCGGCCAGCGCATCGGTGACGAGCGTCCAGTGGCGCGCAAGCGGCGTCCAGTGCTGCTGGCTCGCGCGCTCCAGCTTGTTCGACGTGACCAGCACGAACAAGCCCGCCGCCTGGCTCGCGATGCATTCCTTCAAGAACGCCTGCTCCGCCGTCGCTTCGCACAGCCCGCGGCCCGCAACGACGCCATCCGCGCCCAGAAACGCCTTGTCGAACGTGACGCGCGTGAGCGCCACCTGCGCGAGCGCCCCGAGCGTGCTCATGCTCGACGGCCGCACATCGCCGCCGATCAGCGTCACGCGCACGTCCGCCGCCGCCAGCACGCTCACCGCGAGCAGATTGTTCGTCACGACGTGAATCTCCGTGCGCCCCGCGAGGCAGCGCGCGAGCGCGGCCGTGGTCGTGCCGCCGTCGAGAAAGATCGTGTCGCCGTCCTGCACATGCCGCGCCGCCGCGCGCGCGATCGCTTCCTTCTGCTCCCGAAAACTCTCGCGCCGCGTATCGAGCGATTCTTCCGGCTCGTGCATCCCGACCGACGCCGCGCCGCCATACGTGCGCACGATGCGCCGTTCGTCGGCGAGCGCGCGCAGGTCGCGGCGCACCGTCGCCTCCGACATGCCGAAGTGCCCGCACAGCGCGGCGACATCGTTCATGCCGGACAGCACGGCCTTGAGCATGGCCTCACGGCGTTTCTCGACTTTCATCCTTCTCCCTGAATGCTTGCGGTTCTGGCGGCGACGCACAGTGTAGCGGGTCTGCCGAATGCTTCGTCGGCTTCGCACGCGCGATGCACGTTTTGATCGGTTCGGTCATTCGAACAGGCAAAATCGTCCAGAACGATCAGAGTAAACACGTATGCCGACCGATTTGCGCGAAAATCACGAGAGGACTACACTCCGACCTGATCGATTCAATCAATCCATGACCGAATCGGACAGAAACCACAGTGGAGACTTGCATGGCTCAGATTCACATCAAGCGCGCCGTCGAGCGCGTGCCCGGCGGGATGATGATCGTTCCGCTCCTGATCGGCTCGCTGATCGCGACGTTCATGCCCGGCATGCCGAAGTTCTTCGGCTCCTTCACGAACGCGCTCTTCACCGGCGCGCTGCCGATTCTCGCGGTGTTCTACGTGTGCATGGGCGCGAGCATCGACGTGAAGGCAACGCCGTATCTCATCAAGAAAGGCGGTGCGCTCTTCGCGACGAAAGTCGGCACGGCGATCGTCGCGGGCATCGTGCTCGGCCATTTCCTCGGCGAGCAGCCGATCACGTCGGGCCTCTTCGCGGGCATTTCGACGCTCGCCGTCGTCGCCGCGATGAACGACACGAACGGCGGCCTCTACATGGCGCTGATGGGCCAGTACGGACGCTCGGAAGACGTGGGCGCGTACACGATCATGTCGCTCGAATCCGGCCCGTTCCTGACGATGGTCACGCTCGGCGTCGCGGGCCTCTCCGCGTTTCCGTGGCCGACGCTCGTCGGCAGCATCCTGCCGCTCGCGGTCGGCATGCTGCTCGGCAACCTCGACCGCGAGATGCGCGACTTCCTCGCCCGCGCCGTGCCCGTGATGATTCCGTTCTTCGCGCTGGCGCTCGGCGCGGGCCTGGATCTGCACAAGGTGTGGCAAGCGGGCCTGCTCGGCATCGGCCTGGGCCTCGCGGTCGTCATCGTGACGGGCATTCCGCTCTACTTCGCGGATCGCCTGACGGGCGGCACGGGCGTCGCGGGTGCGGCGGCGGCCAACACCGCGGGCAACGCGGCGGCGGTTCCTGCGCTGATCGCGGCGGCCAATCCGGTGTATGAAGCAGCCGCGAAGTCGGCGACGCTGCTGGTCGCGGCATGCGTGGTCGTGACGGCCATCGTCTCGCCGATCCTGACGGCGTCGATCGCGAAGCGCGTGAATGCGCGGAATCAGGCGCGCGCGTCGTCCGAATCGAAGGCCCGCGCGAAGGCGAGCGAGGCCACGCAATGAAGAGCTTGCTGATCGTCGCCGACGATCTATCGGGCGCCGCGGACTGCGCGATCGCGTTCGCGGCGGCGGGTTTGAAGACGGTCGTATCGCTCGATGCCAACGCGTCGGACGATAACGCAGCCGTCATCGCCGCCGACACCGACACGCGCCGCCTCACGCCCGCCGATGCGGCGCTGCGCACGGCGAACGCGTGGCAGGCGTTGCGCGCGCCGGGGCGGCGTCTGTACAAGAAGATCGATTCGACCTTGCGCGGCAACTGGACAGCCGAAGTCGCGGCGCTGACGAAGCTCGCCGGGCCGGCGATCGTCACGCCCGCGTTTCCGGCGACGGGCCGCACCGTGCGGGACGGCCGCGTGATCGTGCGCGGCGTGCCGCTCGAAGACACCGAAACGTGGAAGCTCGAGAACGCCGGACAGAACGCGGAACTGCGCGCGATGCTCGACATGGTCGGCTTGCGCACCGCGCAGGTTTCGCTCGATGCTTTGCGCGCCGCGCCGCAGGACATCGCCGCGATGGTGGCGTCGGCGGCGACGGCGAATGGCATCGACGCGATCATCGTCGATGCAGAAACCAGCGACGATCTCGCCACGCTCGCCCGCGCGACCGCATCGGTCGATGCGCAATTTTTCTGGGTCGGCTCGGGTGGACTCGCGCGCGAGCTGGCCGCCTTGCCCGATCTCTTCGATGCGAACGCGTCCATGAAAGCGACGCGTGCCATCGACCCGACGCAAGGCCCGATCCTCGCGCTCGTCGGCAGTCTTTCGGCGATTTCGGAGCGTCAATGCGCGATGCTCTGCGCCGAAGCCGGCGTCTGCGAAATGATCGTGCCGCCCGACGTGTTGCGCGAAGGCGCGCGGCATCCGGAATGGCGGACGTGGGGCGAACGCATCGGCGCGAAAGTGCGCGGCAAGGAAGACGCGATCGTGCGCATCGGCCGCGACGACGCGTTCGATCCCGCCGAAGGCGCGCGCTTGTCGAATGCGCTGGCGGCGCTCGTCGCGCCTTCGTTCGACGCGCTCGGCGGGCTCATCGCGACCGGCGGCGAAACCGCGCGCGCGATGCTCGCCGCCGCGAGCGTCGGCAGCCTGGAGCTCGTGACCGAGATCGAGGCGGGCGTCGCGCTCGGACGGCCATCGAATGGCAGCGGACCTTCGATCGTCACGAAAGCGGGCGCGTTCGGCAGCGAGCACGCGCTGCTCGGCGCCTATTTGCATTTGCGCGGCGCGGACCTTCCCGTCGCGCGTTGAGAACAGACATCACCAGACCCCACATCATGAGCAACTACCTCCCCGTTATCGGCATCACGATGGGCGACGCGAGCGGCGTCGGCCCGGAAGTCGTCGTCAAGAGCCTCGCGCACGATGCGGTCTACAAGCAGTGCCGTCCCCTCGTGATCGGCGATGTGCGGCGCCTCGAACGCGCGAATGAACTCGTCGGCGGCAAGGCGACGGTGCGCCGCATCAAGGACGCAACCGAAGCGCGCTACGAGCCGGGCGTGATCGACTGCATCGACCTCGGCCTGATTCCCGACGATCTGCCCTTCGGCGAGCTGTCGGCGATCGCGGGCGATGCGGCGTATCAGTACATCGCGCGCGCCGTCGAACTGGCGCAGGCGAATCAGATCGACGCGATCTGCACCGCGCCGCTCAACAAGGAAGCGCTGCATGCGGGCGGCCACAAGTTTCCCGGCCATACGGAAATGCTCGCGCATCTGACGGGCGTCGACGAAGTCTCGATGATGCTCGTCGCGCCGCAATTGCGCGTGATTCACGTGACGACGCATATCGGCATCATTGATGCGATCCGCAAGATCGAGCCGGGTCTCGTGCAGCGCACGATCGAACGCGGCAACGCGACGCTCGTGAAGGCGGGCATTGCGAAGCCGCGCATCGGCGTGTGCGGGATCAATCCGCATGCGGGCGAAAACGGCCTCTTCGGTTATGGCGAGGAGGAGGAGAAGATCATTCCCGCGGTGAAGGTCTTGCAGGAACGCGGGCTGGATGTGACCGGCCCGCTGCCCGCCGATACGCTGTTCTATCGCGCGGGGCGTGGCGATTTCGATCTCGTCGTCGCGATGTATCACGATCAGGGGCACGGTCCCGTGAAGGTGCTCGGGCTCGAAGCGGGCGTGAACGTGACGGTCGGGCTCGATGTGATCCGCACGTCGGTCGATCACGGCACGGCGTTCGATATCGCGGGCAAGGGCATCGCCGACGAAGGCAGCATGCTCGAAGCGCTGCGACAGGGCGCGGAGCTGGCGACGCGGCGTCATTGACGCTTATGGCGTGATAATGGGCGCTCCACACGACGTGCGAGCGCTCATCATGCCTTCGTCTCTCGATACGCTGCGCAGCATATGGCGCATCGCCGGCTTGCCCGACGATGCGCTTTCTTACATCGACCTTCCCGGTCACGATCCGGTTTTTCCTTCCACCTTTGCGGTCGGCACGGCGGCGCAGGCGACCATCGGCGCGGCGGCGCTCGCCGCATGCGAGCTCGGCGCGGCGCGCGGCGTCGAGCGGCAGCGCGTGTCGATCGACATGACGCATGCGGCCGTCGAATGCACGGGCGCGTTCACCGTCGACGGCAAGGAACCCGAGACGTGGGGACGCTTCTCCGGTCTCTATCGATGCGCCGATGGCTATGTGCGCATTCACGCGAACTTCGAACATCATCAGGATGGCGCGCTGCGTCTGCTCGGGCTCGATCCGAAGACGGCCACGCGCGAGGATGCCGGGCGCGCGTTGCTGACGTGGCGCGGCTGCGATTTCGAGGATGCGGCGGCGGCGCGCGGGCTCGTCGTCACGATGCTGCGCACGTTCGACGAGTGGGATGCGACGCCGCAGGGGCAGGCCATCGCCGCGCAGCCGCTGATGACGATCACGCGCATCGGCGATGCTTCGCCTCGCTCGCTGCCTTCGTTGTCGAAGGATGCGCGTCCGCTCGATGGCGTTCGCGTGCTCGATTTCACGCGCATTCTCGCGGGGCCGGTCGGCGGGCGGGCGCTGGCCGCATTCGGCGCGGATGTGATGCTCGTGAACGGGCCGCATCTGCCGAATATTCCCGCGATCGCGGATACGAGCCGGGGCAAGCGCTCGGCGTTGCTCGATCTTCGGCTGGAGCGCGACCGGGAGACGCTCTGGCGGTTGATCGACGAGGCGCATGTGTTCGCGCAGGGGTATCGGCCGGGCGGGATCAGTGCGCTTGGGTTCGGGCCGCAGGCGCTTGCGGAGCGGCGGCCGGGGATCGTGTATACGTCGCTGACGGCTTATGGCACGGAAGGACCGTGGGCTTCGAGGCGCGGCTTCGATTCGCTCGTGCAGACCGCGATGGGGTTCAACGCGGCCGAAGGCGAAGCAGCGGGCGATGGCAAGCCGCGGCCATTGCCGATGCAGACGCTCGATATGGCGAGCGGGTTTTTGATGGCGTTCGGGGCCGCGGCGGCGTTGTGGAAGCAGCAGCGGGAAGGCGGGAGCTGGCACGTGGAGGTTTCGCTCGCGCAGACGGGGAAGTGGTTACGAGGGCTCGGGCGTGTCGATGGCGGATTGAAGATCACGAAGCCGGATTTCGCGCCGTATGTCGAGCGGTATGGATCGGGGTTTGGGGAGTTGGTCGCGGTGCGGCCCGCGGCGCGGCTGGCTCGTACGCCGGCGGGGTATGCGCGGGAGTCGGGGCCGCCGGGGGCGTCGGAGGCGCGGTGGTGAGGCGGTAGGCGTTCAGGGCGTAGTAGCCCGAGAGCTACAAAATTGCTTTTCTGATCGATTTTTGTAGCCCTGGAGCTACAACCACGCTTTTCGCCGTGTAGCTCTTGGGCTACAATTCAGGACAGTTGCATCATTTTTGATGCCCCGGGGCTACAAATGACCACGCTGGCCGATATCGGAGAGATGTTGAAAGATGCCCGTCGAGTGGCGGGGCTTTCGCAGAAAGAACTGGCCGAACGCGCCGGTATCGCGCGTACGACGCTCGCACGCATGGAAACGCTCGCGCGAGGCGACATGAGCGTATCCGCCCTCGTCCGACTTCTCGAAGCCGCCGGCTATGACTTGCGAACCGTCAAGCGCGGGCATGCTCGCACGCTGGACGACGTGCTGACGGAACAACGCAAGGCGGGAGAATAAGGCATGCGCCTTCATGTGTTCGTCAAAGGCAGACTCGTCGCTCACCTCTATCGTCAGGCAGACGACTATGCGCTGCGCTACACCGCTGACGCTGCTTCGGACGACTTCGTCAGCCTGACCATGCCGGTTCGCGAACAGGCGTGGGTGTGGCCTCGCGATTTACATCCCTTTTTCCGGCAAAACCTGCCGGAAGGCTTTCTGCTTCAGGTGATTCGCGAGGAGTTCGGCCCCTATCTCGACGGAACGGATCTCTCGCTTCTGGCGGTCATCGGCGGCTCAGGCATTGGCCGCGTCACCGTCGGCTCCGAAGGCGGTGCGCCGGGCAGTGAGCTCGACCCGCTCGACCTGAATAGCCTGCTGCACGAAGACATCACGACCGACCACTTCGCGGAGCTCGTGCGGTACTACGCGCGCGCGGCGATTTCAGGCGCCGTGCCCAAGTTCCTTGCACCGGAATCCTCATCGGCGCCGGCACCACTGGGTAAGCAGACTCTGCGCACGAGCCGGCACATCATCAAAGGCTCCGACGAGCAAACGCCCTACCTCGGATTCAACGAGCATTACTCGATGCAGGTGCTCGCAAGACTCGGCGTCGCCCGAGTGGCGAAGACCACCATGTCGGACGATGGCCGCGTGCTCGTCGTCGACCGGTTCGATGTCGACGAAGACGGCAAGCCCGCGCTCGGCGTGGAAGACGCCTGCAGCCTGCTTGGTCTGCCGCCGCATGAGAAGTACCGGCCGTCGACCGAACAGGTTCTCAACGCGACGAAGCCCTATATCGCCGCTTCCAGTTGGAGACAGGAGGCCGAGCAGCTTGGCTGGCTGCTCCTCACCAACTATGTCGTGCGCAACGCGGACTGCCACTCGAAAAACATCGCCCTGCTCTATTCGGACATCGATGACGTCGTCTACACGCCCGCCTATGACATCGTCACGACGGAGGCCTATCCGCGCTTTGCGAACAATCCTCCTGCGTTGAGCGTCGACGGCCGCAAAACGTGGGCGTCCGGCAAGACACTGGAACGCTTCTTCAACACACGACTTGGCATTGCGCCCAAGCGTTATCGTGAAATGGTCGAAGCGCTGTGCGACTCGGCCGTGTCGACGGGGAAAGACATCGTCGAAGCGGCAAGAAACGAAACGCGATGGCGCTGGATAGCCAAGCAGATGTTGCACGCATGGAATGAAGGTATGGCGTCGTTACGGAGCGCCAAACCGCAAGTCGCGCTCAAAGCGCTGACGCCGGTCATCGAAGGCGCCGGTTTCTCCGATGCAGATGACGCTGATAACGGAAGAAAGGTGATTGGCCGCTCGGAATTGCTGGCCAATCACGGCAAAGGCGTCTGAGTTGCGCGGAGAGGCGTGGGCGGCGCGCGCCGCCGCTATTTTCGATGCCGCCTAGTGCGCGCTTTCGAGACGTCTCACTGCGTCGCGCACGAACGCAAGCAAGGTTTCGTTCGCCCAAGATCCTTTCGACAATTCCGGCTCGGTCTGCAACGCATGCCGGATCTTCGCGTGCGTCCGCGGATCGTCGCCCGCGAAGCTGCGAAAGAGCGACACCCAGCGCCGCGCCAGTTCCTGGGCGCGCGGCGAATCGGGTGTCGCGCCTTCGTCGATCGCATCGCGGACATCGGCCATCAGTTGCGGCCATTCCATCGCGCGCTTGCCGTAGTTGTCGCGCAGGAAGCGAAACTCGTCCGGCGACAGATGGCGCTCGTAGGTCGCGATCTTGGTCGCCGAGAACGCGCGCAGCACGTAGTCGCGCAACTCCGTCGATATGCCGATGCTCGCCTGCATCGACGGCTCGTTGTCGTGCATGCGGTTCAGCTTGGCGAGCAGGCGCGGATCGTCGCCGGTATCGCGCGCGAGCAGCGTCATCCAGCGGTCCGCGAGCGCCCGCGCACGCGTGTCCTCGGGCGGCACGCCCGCGTCCATCAGCGCGCGCACATCGGCGACGAGCGCGGTCCAGTCGGACGGCTGCCCTTGCGATTTGCGATACATCGGCAGGCGGTCGAGTTCTTTTTGGGAAAAGTAACGGTCGAACATCGTCATCAACTCCAGCGTGTTGAGCCAGTCGGCCAGCTCGGGCTCCTTGCCGTCCATCAGCATGCCGCGCAGTTCGTCGAGGCGGCCGCGCAGACGCGCAGCCTTCTCGATCTGACTGTCGAGCATGGCGATCTGACGCGCGATGAGATCGGCGAGGGGCGTATCGGGCTGGGCGAGATAAGCGCCGATATCGGCAAGCGAGAGGCCGAAACCGCGCAGCGCCTGGATGCGATGCAGCCGGGCGATGTCGTCGCGGTTATACAGCCGGTAGCCGTTATCGGCGCGCGCCGAAGGCGTGAGCAGGCCGATGGCGTCGTAGTGATGCAGCGTGCGGACGGTCAGCCCGCTCCTCTTCGCCAGTTCTCCTACTTTCAACCGCATGCAAGCCTCCGTTCAGTGCGCAAAATGGAGGCTAGAACCTTACGCTACGTGAGGGTCAAGCGGTATGCGCTCAGGTCCGATTCTGCACGCCCGCGTCGACGCTCACCGGCACGCGCCGCGCGAGCGCGCACATCAGCTCGTAGCCGATGGTGCCGGCTGGCTCCGCGACTTCATCCACTCTGATCTGCTCGCCCCACAGCTCGACCGATGAACCGATGCCCGCCGACGGGCACGGCGTGAGATCGACGGTGAGCATGTCCATCGACACGCGGCCGACGATGCGCGTGCGCACGCCATCGACCGCGACGGGCGTGCCCGCTGGCGCGTGGCGCGGGTACCCGTCCGCGTAGCCGCACGCGACGACGCCGATCGTCATCGCGCGATCCGCCGTGAACGTGCGGCCATAGCCGATCGTCTCGCCCGGCTCCAGCGTCTGCACGCCGATGATGCGGCTCGAGAGCGTCATCGCGGCGCGCAGACCGACGCCTTCGATGTGCCGCGCGCAGCCCGTCGGCGACGCGCCGTAGAGGATCGTGCCCGGCCGCACCCAGTCGCGATGCGCGCGCGGATGCCACAGCACCGCCGCCGAATTGGACAGCGAGCGCGTGCCGGGAAGACGGCGCGTGGCGGCGTCGAATTCGTCGATCTGCCAGTCGATGGCGCCATCGTCCGCGTTCGCGAAGTGGCTCATCAGACCGATCGAGCCGATCGCCTCCATATCCGCCGCGCGCTTGAACGCGCGCTCGAAGTCGCCCGGCCGGAAGCCCAGCCGGTTCATCCCGGAATTCATCTTGAGCTGGATGTCGATGCGCTCGCGCGGCCGCGCGGCTTTCAGCAACGCGAGCTGTTCGTCGCAATGCACCGTGACCGTCAGCCGATGACGATCCGCCGTCTCGACATCGTCCGGTTCGAACACGCCTTCGAGCAGCAGAACAGGCTTCGTCCAGCCGAGCTCACGCACGCGCACGGCTTCGTCGAGATCGAGCAGCGCGATGCCGTCCGCGCTCGCGAGCGCCGGATAAATGCGCTCGATTCCGTGACCGTACGCATTCGCCTTGATGACGGACCACACGCGCGACGACGGCGCGGCGCATTTGACGAGCTGGAGATTGTGACGAACGGCGTCGAGATGGATGCGCGCGGAAATCGGACGTGGCATGGCGTTCTGGATTTTGAGTATAAGGCAGTGGATAGAGCGATCGTATCGGCCAAATGCCAGTTGTTGTTTATGTATTCTCGCTTATTTTTGGTCGAAATGCCTGCGGTCCACCCTCCCGCAAACTCAGCTCAGATACCCGAGATGCTCCGCCAGGATCACACAGCCGACGCCCATCAGAATCAGCCCGCCGACGATCTCCGCGCGCTTGCCGATCGTCGCGCCGACGAGCCGGCCGACCATCACGCCGATCGTCACCATCAGCATCGTCGCGAAACCGATGGTCGCCGCGGTCGAAAAGATATCGACGTCGATGAACGCGAGGCCGGCGCCGACCGCCATCGCATCGATGCTGGTCGCGAAGCCGGTCAGCGCGAGCACCCAGAACGAATGCGAGTTGGGCTTTTCTTCGTCATGGCTCGCCGGGCTCAGCCCTTCGCGGATCATGCGCGCGCCGAGCAGTCCCAGCAGGCCGAACGCGATCCAGTGATCCCAGGCCGTCACGTATTGCGCGGCCGCCCTGCCGAGCGCCCAGCCGACGAGCGGCGTCAATGCTTCGATCACGCCGAAGATCACGCCGGTCTTCAGCGCTTCCGCGATGCGCGGCTTGTGCAGGGTTGCGCCCTTGCCGACCGCGGCGGCGAAGGCGTCGGTGGACATGGCGAAGGCGAGAAATATTGTGGAAGCGAGGTTCATCGAGTAGCGCTCTGGTCGGGCAAGACGGAACGACAGAACGCGCGCCCGACCCGTCGCGAATCCTGTCGATGGTCTTGCCAACCTGTGACGGTTGCTCATGCCACGGCCTTGAACGGCCGAGCGTGTTGACATGAGCGCCTTTCCTGTGCGGAAAAGCCGGCTACTCCCCAGCGAAGAAACGTGAGCTTAACACGGCCTGGCGACCGTTCCTGCGCGCTCAGAGCCGTTGGGATACAGTGATTCCGCAGTGCCGCGCCCTCACCGCGTTCAAGGAGGCACCATGCAGGCAGCTCACCCGACCCAGTCGGCCGCGCGCGAAGCGGTCGAGCGTCTCTATCGAGCGTTTGCCACGCAGGACGTCGCGCTCTTGCGCGAGGCCGTCACGCCTGACTGGGAATACCTCCCCGAGCCGCCCGGACAGCAGCCCGGCCCCGATCAGATGATCCGCATCTTCGAAGATCTCGCGGCCGCGCTGCCCGACATGCACATCCAGATTCTCGACATGCTGATACAGGACAATCGCGTCGGCACGCGCGCGGAAGTGAGCGGCACGCAGTCCGGCCCGCTAATGGGCATCGCCGCGACGAAGAAGCCGATCCGCTTCGCCATTCATTCGTTCCACGAACTGCGCGACGGCCGCGTTTCGAAGACCTGGCATCTCGAAGACTGGCTGAGCGTATTCCGGCAACTCGACGCCGTCCCGCCGAAGGTTTATCCACCGGTCTAGTTTTGGCACACCAGATCTTCTGTTTCGCCTTGCCGTTCCCGATCGTCGGCGTGATGCCATCGGCTGAGCGTGAGCGTTTCGACGATTCACTTGCGCGCACAGTCAATTTCCCGAAAGGAATTTGTTGCAATGCGTCAAGTGTGCTAACCTAGGTGTTAATACCTAGTTAGTTACCCCTAGCACGGAGTCAGTCATGGGAATCATCGCCGCCACGCCTATCGCTTTTGTTTCGTTCATCGCCGCCAAGCTGCGCACCGCCGCGCGCGACGCCCTCAACGCCCGCGCGAAGGTCAGCGCGCTGATGGCCGAGGCCTATCGCCGGGCGTAACACACGGGGCGGGGAGTATTCCCCGCGCCATCGCGCTTCATTGCAACGCATAGGCGATCACATAGTCGCCTGCCTTCGTACCGAGCGAGCCATGTCCGCCCGCTGTCACGAGCACGTACTGCTTGCCGCTGGCATCGGCGTAGCTCATGGGCGTCGCCTGTCCGCCTGCCGGCAGCCGCGCTTCCCACAGCTTCCTGCCGTCGCGCACGTCGTACGCGCGCACGTATTGATCGAGCGTGCCCGTCAGAAACGCGACGCCGCCCGCCGTCACGATCGTCCCGCCGAGGCTCGGCACGCCGAGCGGCATCGGAATCGGCAAGGGCGCGCTGTCGCGGATCGTGCCGTTCTTGTGCATCCACGCAATCTTGTTCGTGCGCAGATCGACGCCCGCCATATAGCCCCACGGCGGCGCCTGGCACGGAATGCCGAGCGGTGAAAGAAACGCGCTGATCTCGTAGCCAAAAGGCGTGCCGAGCGCGAGCTTGATGCCGCTCGTCTCGCTGCCCTTCTTCTCGCCTCTGCTTTCCGGGATTTGCTCGCGCGGAATCAGCTTCGACGTGAACGCCATGTAATCTGGGTTCGCGATCAAAATCTGCCGCACCGGATCGACGGAAATCCCGCCCCAGTCGAATACGCCGAAGTTGCCCGGAAACACCAGCGTGCCCTGCTCCGATGGCGGCGTGAACGGCCCGTCATAACGCAGGCTCCTGAATTTGATGCGGCACCAGAGCTGATCGAACGGCGTCGTGCCCCACATGTCCGCTTCCTTCACGCGCGGCGGATTGAAATTGAGCGCGGAGACGGCCTGCGTCGGCGCGGCGCGATCGCCCTTCGCCGCCCCTTGCGGCACCGGCACCTCGCTGATTGGCACGATCGGCTTTCCGGTTTCGCGATTTAGCACGTAGATGCTGCCCTGTTTCGTCGATGCAATCACCGCCGGCTGCGCGCCCTGCGGCGTCTGCAAGTCCACGAGCGTCGGCTGTCCGCCGACATCCATGTCCCACAGATCGTGATGCGTGAACTGATAGTTCCAGCGCAGCTTGCCCGTCGCGGCGTCGAGCGCGACGACGCCCGCGGCGAACTTCTCGGCCTGCGGCGTGCGCTCGCCGCCCCATTGGTCGGGGGTCTGATTGCCCATCGGCAGAAAGATCGTGCCGCGCTTCTCGTCGACGCTGAACATCGACCACATGTTCGGCGAGTTGCGCACGTAAGTCCCGCCCGGCGCGATCGGCTCGGTGGCGTCCGGATTGCCCGAATCCCAGTTCCACACGAGATGGCCGTCGTTGACGTCGAACGCGCGGATCACGCCCGACGGTTCGTTGTTCGATTCGTTATCGGTGACATGGCCGCCGACGATCACGAGATTGCGGAACACGGCCGGCGGCGACGTCGAGTAATAGCCGCCCGGCGTGAACGGGCCGATGTTCGCGCGCAGATCGATCGCGCCGTTCTTGCCGAAGCTCGCGCACGGCTTGCCGCTGTCCGCGTCGAGGGCGATCAGGCGCGCGTCGGCGGTCGGAAGGAACAGGCGACGCGGGCATTCGGCCAGCGCGGTCGTCTGGGCGGGCGTCTGCGCGGGCGCGGCGGGCTCGGATGCGGCGCTTGCGGCGGCGGCCACGTCGGGGGAACTGGCGGCGGCGGCCTGCGCACCGGACGATGCGGCCGGCGCGCTCGCTTCGGCAGGCGCGGAAGCCGCGGCCACCTCGGACGCCGCCGCTGAAGGCATCGGATGCATCGACGCATCGTAATAAGCCACGCCGCGGCAGGTCATGTGCTCCCAGTGCTTGAACCCGACCGGGCTCTGGAGCTGCGGATCGAAGCGCCATTTTTCCTTGCCGCTCGCTGCATCCAGCGCGATCACCTTGCTGTGCGGCGTGCACAGGAAAATCGTGTCGCCGACCTTGAGCGGCGTGTTCTCGTCGGTGGTTTCGGTGGGATCGTCGTCGCCGGGCATGTCGCCGGTGCGATACGTCCACGCCACTTTCAACTGATGCGCGTTCTGCGGCGTGATCTGCGCAAGCGGCGCGTAGCGCTGCGCGAGCGGCGAGCCGCCATAGTCGATCCAGTCGCCAGGCTGACGTCCGGTCGCGGCATTCACATCGGGCTGATTCGCATCGGCGGCGACATCCACGTCGATGCGTCCGGGCCGGTCGTGCGGATCATTGAAAAACGTGCCGATGCCGAGCAGCAGCGCGACGATGATGGCGGCGGCAAGCGGCGTTCGCGCGGCGCGCGCGGTCGCGGGCGGACCGAACAGCGCACCGCGATGCACGAACGGGATCAGCAGCCAGATCGCGAGCAGCACCCAGATCCACAGGCGCGGCATCAATTGCCAGAAATCGAAATGCACTTCGACGACCGCCCAGATCGTCGACGCGAACAGCACGAGCGCGAAGAGCAGAAGCGCGGAACGCCGCCGTATCAACAGCAAAAGCCCGGTCACGACGATGGCCGCGCCCGCGATCACGTAGTACCACGATCCTTTCAGCGTCACGAGATACGCGCCGCCCGCCGCCAGCGCGATGCCGATGACGATGAACACGATGGCCGTGAAGAACGTGGGCGAATGAAGTCTGCCGTTGCCAGCCATGCTGAAATTCCTCCGTGACGATGAACGTCGGAGCACGGCCGTCGAACGGTCGTGGATCGGACGCTTGGGCGTCGTGGGAGGGAGCAATCGCTGTGCCGCTCTGCAGCATCGACGGCGTGCGAGGCGTGCTTACAGATGACTTCCTCAAAGAGGCGCGATGTGCATTCCAGTCAGAGCGGGCGCGGCCACAGTCCGCCGGGCGGCGTCACGGCAATGACACCTGCGACGAACGCCGCCTTCAGATCGGCGCGTTCGGAGAAACGCGGCGCTTCGAACCACAGCAGAAATTCGTCGCGCCAGTTGGCCCACGCGTTTTCGTCGAAATCGAAATCCTCGTCGATGCGGCCGTTGTCGCGCAGATACGCGCCGACCACTTGCCTGCCGTTCCAGTAGGCGACGGCGACATCGGTCAGATCGGCGGTCATGCCGCGCGGCAGATCGCGCAGCAGCATCGCGACATGCGCCTTGAACGATTCGAATTCGGTCAGTCTCATCGCCTGCTCCGCTTCAAAAAGTGCGTAAAAACCTGCCTGCGGCGTGCCTCTTCAGCCGAACACGCCCTTGTTCAAGTCCTTTTCGAACGCGGCGGTCCATTCCGTGCCGTGCCCGATGCGATATTCGCGTTCCTTCAGCGTGGAACGTCGCGTGATGGTGACCTGGCCCTGCAACGGATAAACATCGTCCACCACGTCGGACGCGCCGCCTTCCTGCACGAGAAAGTCGCTTTCGTCCAGCCGATGGCGTGCGAGGATCGCCAGAAAATCCGCTCTTTCGTCCGGTGCGATCACGGTCATGGCGCCCTCCCGATCGAAACGCTGCTTTCATTCAAAGTAGCACACGCGCGGCGGAACGTCGGCGCATATCTTGCGACGAGCGCGGCAGGGCGCACGCGCTTGCGATGAACGCGCGTGCCGATTATTTCCGATGGGAGGGCAATACCGATGAATCGCGGATCGATCATCCTGTGCGCGGCGGCGCTCGCCGTCAGCGCGCACGCACGCGCCGACGATGCCGTGTGCGGCACGCTCGAAAGCGCCACGAACGGGCAGGACGGCATGTTCGCGCTGCGCGAGGGGGAAAGCGTGAATTTCTGGCGCGGCGGCGTCGTGAGACACGGCGCGCTGCATGTGTACAAGGACGGCGAGGTGTATCGCGTGTACTGGCAGCCGGAAGGCAGCAGCGACGTCTACGTGCTCGCGAACGAAGGCACGAAGAGCGTGCGGCTCATCCTGACGCCGACGCGCGGAACGAAAGTAGACGTAGGGCCGGGCAGCCTGCCGAAGCAGAACGTGCTGTCCTGCCCCGACCTTTAGCGCTTACTTTGCTGCGAGCACCTTGCCGATCGCATCGGCGACGACCTGCACGTTGCGCTCGTTCAGGCCCGCGACGCACATGCGGCCCGAGCGCAGGATATACACGCCGAATTCCTCTTTCAGCCGGTCCGCCTGTTCCGCGACGAGGCCCGTGTAAGTGAACATGCCGCGCTGCTTCACGTAGCGCGTGAGCATTTCGCCCTTCACGTGGTCCTTCAGGCCGTCGTGGATCGCCTGACGCATGCGCGCGATGCGCTGGCACATCGACGCGAGTTCGGCCTGCCACGACTGCTTCAGCTCCGGCGTGTTCAGAACATGCGTGACGATCTTCGCGCCGTGCGTCGGCGGATTGCTGTAGTTCGCGCGCACCGCGCTCGTCAACTGGCCCAGCACGCGATCGGCTTCGGCTGCGTCGTCGCAGATCACATGCAGGCCGCCGCAGCGCTCGCCGTACAGCGAGAAATTCTTCGAGAACGAATTGGCGATGAACGCCGGCACGCCACGGCGCGCGAGCTCGCGCACGGCGAACGCGTCATCGTCGAGACCGGCGCCGAAGCCCTGATACGCCATATCGACGAAGGGCAGCAGATCGCGCTTTTGCAGCACGTCGATGAGCTTGAGCCACTGCGCGGAATCCAGATCGACGCCCGTCGGGTTATGACAGCACGCGTGCAGCAGAACGACGCTCTTGGCGGGCAGCTTGTCGATGCCTTCGAGCATCGCGTCGAAACGAAGGCCGCCGGTGGCTTCGTCGTAGTACGGATACGTGTTCACCTCGAAGCCCGCGCGCTCGAAGATGAAACGATGGTTTTCCCACGTCGGATCGCTCACCCACACTTTCGATTGCGGAAAGTAGCGCTTGATGAAATCGGCGCCCACTTTCAGCGCGCCCGATCCACCGAGCGTCTGCACGGTCGCGATGCGGCCGTCCGCGCGCGCGGGGCTGTCGTTGCCGAACACGAGCTGCTGCACGGCATCGCGATAGTGCGCGAAACCGGCCATCGGCAGATAAGGCTTCGGGCCGAGATCTTTCAGGATCGACAGCTCCGCTTCGCGCACCGCCTGCATCACGGGCAGACGGCCTTCGTCGTCGAAGTAGATGCCGATGCTCAGATTGACCTTGTTCGTGCGCGGGTCCTTCTGGAAGTTTTCGTTCAGCGAGAGGATCGGGTCGCCGGGGTAGGCATCGATATGTTCGAACATGGTGTGGGTGTCAGGACGAGAGATCAGCGAGATTCGAGGCGGCTCGCGCGCTGCGCGTCACCGCCCCTTTTTTTGAGATAGTAGCCGATTACGAGAACGGCCAGCCAAACCGGAATCAGATACACGGACAGGCGCAGGTCCGGCGTTTCGAACATCACCCAGACGATGCCCGCGAGAAACGCCAGCACGACATAGTTCGTGAGCGGATAACCGAAGCTGCGGAACGACGTCGCTTCGTTGCGAGCGCGTTTTTGCCGCCGGAACTTGAGGTGGATGATGCTGATCATCGCCCAGTTGATGAGAAGCGCCGAGACCGCAAGCCCCATCAGCAGGCCGAACGCGCGTCCCGGCATCACGTAGTTGATGACGACGCACGCGCCCGTGACGAGCGCCGACACGCCCAGCGCCGTCAACGGAATGCCGCGATTGCTCACGCGGGCGAACACGCGCGGCGCGTTGCCTTGCTGCGCCAGACCGAAGAGCATGCGGCTGTTCGCATAGACGCCGCTGTTGTACACCGAGAGCGCGGCGGTCAGCACGATCACGTTGAGCACGTTCGCGACGAGCGTGCTGTTCATTTCACGGAAGATCAGCACGAACGGGCTGCCGCCGGTCGCGACCTTGTCCCACGGATAGAGCGAAAGCAGCACGCCGAGCGCGCCGACATAGAAAATGAGAATGCGGTAGATGACCTGATTGGTCGCGCGCGGAATGCTCTTCGACGGTTCTTCCGCTTCCGCCGCCGTGATGCCGACGAGTTCCAGCCCGCCGAACGAGAACATGATCACGGCCATCGACATCGCGAGCCCGCTCACGCCGTTCGGAAAGAAGCCGCCGAGTTGCCACAGATTCGCGACGCTCGCTTCCGGCCCCGCCTTGCCCGACGCGAGCAGATAGCCGCCGAAGAGAATCATCCCGACGATCGCCGCCACTTTCACGATCGCGAACCAGAATTCCGTCTCGCCGTAGGACTTCACGCTCGTCAGATTGATCGCATTGACGATGACGAAGCACGCCAGCGCCGATACCCAGGTGGGCAGGCCCGGCCACCAGTACTGCATGTAGATGCCGATCGCCGAAAGCTCGGCCATGCTGACCAGAATGTAGATGGCCCAGTAATTCCAGCCGGACACGAAGCCGGATGCGTGGCCCCAGTATTTATCGGCGAAATGGCTGAACGAGCCCGCGACCGGCTCGTCGACGATCATTTCGCCCAGTTGACGCATGATGAAAAACGCCATGAGCCCCGCGATCGCGTAACCGAGCAGCACGGACGGCCCGGCGAGCTTGATCGTCTGCGCGACGCCGAGAAATAGCCCGGTGCCGATCGCCCCGCCGAGCGCGATCAACTGGATGTGGCGGCTCTTCAGTCCGCGCCTGAGGCTTTCGTGTGGGAGTGCTTCGTTGGTCTTGCCTTGAACCATGTCGATGTCGATGCCTTCTGAATCGCAAAAATTACCGCCGTGGAGAAGTGGTTCGCTTTTTTATGTCGTTTCGACCACATAGGGACATCACCACCCGCGGTAAAAGTGTGGTTTTTTGGTGCGGATGGTCATATTGGCCGGCGGAAAAAACGCTCACTATCTCGCTGAGGATCTGCGATTTTACCGCCCGGCGGCCCGCAGACCTTGATGGGTGGACCCGCCGCAGCCGCGCGCGAATCTTCAGAGCGAACATCAAACGATTTGAGACCGAAATCGGGTGTTATTCGGAGGATTGAAAGGAGCGCGACGGCGTGACAATCGCATCATCCACTCACGGGGGTCGCCATGTATCAGACGATGGAAGGAAACGCCAGGCCGCATCGTACGGCCGAGTGTTTCGCTGAAGGATTGCAGGACGCCACGCAAGCCGAACTGCTGAGCAGGCTGCAGTCGGTGTCGGACGACATCATGCGCCTCGCCGGCAAGCTGCACGCCGGACGCGACGCAACCGACGACGACGCCGACGCGATCACCGGACAACATGCGCTCGCGCAACAGTTGATCGGCCGGTTGCTGGCGATGCCGGCGTCGCAGGCGTAACAGGCGTCACAGGCACGGAAACAGGACCAAGCGCGAAAGCGGCCGTACGCCGCCCGCGTTCATCGGGGAAGTGAACATGAGCTACGTGAGCATCATCGCCGCTGTATGGGGAATTTGCGCGATTTGCGCGGTGTTGTTCATCCGTGGCGCGGCGCAGCGCAATCAGGAACCGTTGCGCCCGCAAGCCGAACGCGAACCAGGCGCAGGCCGCTCGCAGGATTTCAGCCGTCCGGCCTGACTCGATGGACCCGGCGAGACGCGAACCGCGCCTCGCCGCTTGCTTTACTGCATGAGTTACTTGCCCGCGTTGATGGCCGACACCGCCGCACGCAGGCCCAGCAGATAGCTTTCGACGCCGAACCCGGAAATCTGTCCCTTCGCGATTTCCGCGAACACCGATTTGTGGCGGAACTCCTCGCGCGCATGCACGTGCGACATATGCACTTCGATGACCGGCGCCGTCAGAATGGCGAGCGCATCGCGGATCGCGTAGCTGTAATGCGTCCACGCGCCCGCGTTGATCACGATCGCATCGACCTTTTCCTCGAACGCCCGATGAATGCGCGAGCACATCTCGCCTTCGATATTCGTCTGGTAGCACTCCACTTCCACGCCCAGCTCCTTGCCTAGCGCGGTCATCTGCTCGTCGATTTGCGCGAGCGTCGCCGTGCCGTACTGCTTGGGGTCGCGCTTGCCGAACATGTTGAGGTTGACGCCGTGCAGCGTCAGGATCTTTGCCATGACTTGTCCTTGATGGATGGGTGATTCAGACGGTTTCGACGATCTCGCCGCTCTTCGCGGCCTCGACGATAGCCTCGGTGATGCGCAGATTCTGCAGCCCGTCGCGCGCGCTGACAATAGGCTCGGCCTCGCCGCGGACCACGCGCGAGAAATGCGCCATCTGCAGCGCGAGCGGATCGTCGCGCTGCATCGGCACGAAGTTTTCCTCGAACGGCTTCCACCACGAGCGATCCTCCGCTTTCGCGTAGGACCTGAGGCGCATCGTCGGCACGGAGAGCGAGCCGAAGGTGCCCGCGATCACGTAGCAGTCTTCGTCGGGATAGGTCGAATACGCCTTGTTTTCCTGCGATGTCTGCTCCCAGCTGCGCGGGCACGCGGCCGTATCGGAGAGCATGAACGTGCCGAGCGCGCCGCTCGCAAAACGCAGATTGATCGCGACGGTGTCCTCGACGGGAAAGCCGCGCGTCGCGTGCGAAGCGAACGCCTGCACCGCGACGATGTCGCCGCACAGCATGCGCAGGTTGTGCACCTCATGGATCATGTTGAGCAGGATCGGGCCGCCGCCCGGCTCACGCCGCCACGGCGCGCTGGCGTAATACTCGTCGGGCTTGAAGAACACGGCGCTGCCCATCACCGCGACGAGCTTGCCGAGCCGCCCTTCGTCGATCACCTGTTTCGCGCGCGCCATGATCGGGCTATGCGCGCGATGATGCCCGATCAGCACCTTGACGCCCGAGCGTTCGGTTTCGTCGACGAGCGCCTGCGCTTCCTCGACGGTCGGCGCGATCGGCTTTTCGAGCAACATCGGCACGCCCGCCGCGAGACAGATGCGCGCATGCTCGACATGGAGCTGATTCGGCGTCGCGAGCACGATGCCGTCGGGGCGGTCTTTCGCGAACAGTTCATCGAGCGTTTGGTAGAGCGGCACGCCCGCCTTCTCCGCGATGGCGACGGCCGCCGGCGCCGGATCGACGATTGCGGACAGCGTGCACGTCGCGCTCGCCTGCGCGACGCCCATGTGCGCCTGACCGATATAGCCCGCACCGGCCACTGCGATGCGCGTCTTGCCTGAGTCTGTGTTCACTTCGATTCCACCGTGTTGAAAAAAAGCGTGAGTTCACCCCGGCGGCGCGCTTTCACGCGCCGCCGGGCAGCAAAAAGGGAGAAAGGAAACTTAGGAAGCGCGCGCGTTCGCGACCGATTCCGCGCGCAGGCGCTCGTACTCCGACTTCTCGACGGGCCGCGCATTGGCCTCGCCGAGCTGGCTGAGCGGGATGCGATACGTCTCCCGCGCGCTCCACGCGGCGATGGCCGAGATGATCGTCACGGCGAGCGTGATCGAGCCGATCGTGAACGGAATGTTCGTCGATCCCGGCGGAGCGACGGTCGCGAACAGCGCGGGCAGCAGCGCCGTGATCGTCGTGCCAACGTTCTGCGAGATGGCCATTGCGGAGACGCGCGTGCGTGTCGGGAAGAGCTCGGGATAGAAGCTCGGGAAGATCGCGTTATAGCCCTGATAGACGATGCCCCACATCAGCAGCGACGCGATGATCGCGAGCCAGAGGTTGTGAATGCTGATCGCGTAGAGATACAGATACGACAGCACGCCCGACGCCAGCGCGCCGACGATCACCGGCGGCTTGCGCCCGATCTTGTCGGACAGATTGCCGACGAGCGGAATCACCAGCACGGCCAGAATATTGCCGACCACCGGAATCCACAGATACACGCTCTTGTGAAAGCCGATGCCGTAGGCCGGCTGCACCGCGTACGCGGCGCCGAAGATGGTCGCGACCACGGGAATCACGTTCATCAGCGCCATGCAGACGACGCGGATCATGTCCGGGAGGTTGTACTTGAAGGCATCGACGATCGGCGAGCGCGGCACCGCGCCCTTTTCGCCTTCTTTCTCGAACGCGGGCGTCTCGTGCACTTCGCGCCGGATGATGTAGCCCGCGACCAGCACGAATGCCGACAGCAGGAACGGAATGCGCCAGCCCCACGAATTGAACGCGTCCTCGGGCATGTAGTACGCGAGCGGCAGGAACACGGCCGCCGCGAGAATCTGCCCGGCCTGCACGCCTTGCAGCGTGAAGCTCGCGAAGAAACCACGACGCCCGAATGGCGCGTGCTCGAGAATCATCGAGCTTGCGCCGGAGATTTCGCCCGCGACCGCGAAGCCCTGCACCAGACGCAGGACCACGAGCAGCGTCGGCGCGAGCATGCCGACGCTGTGATACGTCGGCAGCAAGCCGACGGCCATCGTCGAGAAGCCCATCAGGAACATGCACAGCACGAGCACGTTCTTGCGTCCATGCGTATCGCCCAGATGGCCCAGCACGAAGGCGCCGATTGGCCGCGCGACATAGCCGACGCCGTACGTCGCGAGCGACGCGACGATCGCCACTTTCGGATTGCCCGACGGAAAGAAAAGCTGTGGAAAGATCAGCGCGGCGGCCTGCGCGTAGATGAAGAAGTCGTAGTACTCGAGCGCGGAGCCGATCCAGCCGCTCGCGGTCGCCTTCTTCGTCTGCTTGTGGTGTTCGGCGTGCGACGCGCCTTTTGCACCGGGCGGGGTGAGAGAGTTCGTGTCCATGATGTCTCCTTTTAATGTCCTTACATCGATCTCACAGTTCCACTTGCTTCATTTCCACTCGACGGCATCCGGCATCCGGCATGCGGCGGGCACGGACATCCACTCATCATCGTCGGTGAACCCAAAGCTTTCGATGAGGCAAAACCCGCGCGTACGCCCGAAGTAAAAGGACCGAGCCATAAATTACTATGTCGTCGGAAAAACATAATCTGGCCCGCGGGAAAGTCAGAATGCGCTATCGGTGAATAATCAGTGCTCTCGGACTGACCGGCGCGCGGCTGCCTAAAGTTTGTGCAGGCCGCGCCGTAAATACGAACACCAGCGGTGACAGCATTGCCGCCGTCTTTTTCACTGCATCCGTCGGTCCTCCGTATGTCAGGCAACCCGTCCCTGATCGATTCGATTCTGGCCACGCCGGCGACAGAGGACGGGCGCATCACGCCCGCCATCCGTGCGTCGCTGCTGTCGACGCTGGTCGAGGACATCCGCCCGCTTGTGCTGTCCGGCATCTCCGGCGCGTTCGTCACGATCATCGCGCTCGGGCGCCAGCAGGCGCTGTGGACGCTCATCTGGGTCGCGTGCGACCTGCTTCTGCTCGCCGTGCGCGTTTCCATCGTGTGCCGCTATCGGGCGCGCTCCCAGCCGAACGCGCCGCATCCCGGCGCATGGGCCGCGCGCTATGCGCCGTTCGCGCTCGCGGCGTGTCTCGTGACCGGTCTCGGCACGATGGCCTGTGTGATTTCCGGCGACGCCGTGCTGGCGTCGCTCGCGATCATGGTGACGGCGGGACTGCTCGGCGGCATTGCGTCGCGCAACGCGGGCACGCCGCATCTGGCGATCGGGCAGGTGTGCCTAGGCGCGCTGCCGATCGGCGTCGGCGGGCTGTTCGGGCCGCCCGGTTACTGGATTCTCGTGCCGCCGCTCTTTCTCTATAGCGCCGCGATGTGCGCGGTCGTGCAGCGCCACTACCGCGGCCTCGTCGCGCTGATGACGGCCGAGCAAGGCCACGCCGAAATCGCCGCGCGCTTCGACGCGGCGCTCGCGCACATGCCGCACGGCCTTTGCACGGTGGATGCGTCGGGCAAGGTCGTCATCGCGAATCGCAAGGCGGCGGAGCTGTTCGGCGCGACGGTCGAAATGCTGCGGCTCAACGTGCCCCTGCCGGAATTCATCGGCTACGTGGGGCTCGCGAAATTCGGCGAAACGCTGCGCGCTCAGTTTTCCGAGCGCTGCGCGCAATGGCTGAAGGACGGCGACCTGCCGCTCGATCTGCCCTTGCGCGACGGGCGGCATCTCGAACTGAGCCGCAATCCGGTGCCGGACGGCAGCGCGGTCATCATCATCGAGGACGTGACGGAGCGCCGCAAAGCAGAGGCGGAAATCCTGCACTGGGCGCATCACGATTCGCTCACGGGCCTGCCGAACCGGCGCTATCTCGGCGATCACGCCGAGCGCCTGATGGCAAGCGGCGCCGGCCGCGAAAAAGTGATGGTGATGTACGTCGATCTCGACGGCTTCAAGCGCGTGAACGACACGCACGGCCACAACGCCGGCGACGAGTTGCTCAAGCGCGTCGCCGACCGCCTGCGCAACGTGATGCGCCGCGGCGAGCTGGCCGCGCGTCTGGGCGGCGACGAATTCGCGATCGTCGCGACGTATATCGCGCACGCGTCGAGCGCAGCCTTCGCGCGCACGATCATCCGCGAGCTGTCGGTGCCCTACGCGCTTGCCTGCGGGCTGACGCTGCGCGTGGGCGTGAGCGTCGGCATTGCGCTGGCGCGTCCGGGCGAGCCGTTCGAAAGCGCGCTGAAACGGGCCGACGCCGCGCTCTACGAAGCGAAATCGGAAGAGCGCGGCAGCTACCGGTTCTCGGCGGGCGATAGCGAATCCGTGGCGAACGACGAGCACGCCGTCGCCGCGATCGCCGACCGCGGACGCGCGTGGTAACGCGCTTCGAACGCGCTCAGGCCTCCTGCCCGCTCGTCACGCACCACTCGTCGAGCCACGCCTCCAGCTTCGCGGGCGGCAGCGGCCGGCTCAGATGAAAGCCCTGCGCGAGATCGCAGCGCAGCGCTTTCAGCCGCTCCAGCATCGCTTCGTTCTCGACGCCTTCCGCCACCACCTTCAGGCCCATGTTGTGCCCGAGGTCGATGGTCGAACGCACGATGGTCTCGTCGTCCTTGTGCTGCGCCATGCCGATCACGAACGATTTGTCGATCTTCAGTTCATCGACCGGCATGCGCTTCAGATATGAAAGCGACGAATAGCCCGTGCCGAAATCGTCGATGGACAGGCGAATGCCGAGCGCATGCAGCCGGTCGAGCGTGTCGATGGCGTGGTTCGGGTCGTCCATGATCGCGCTCTCGGTGATCTCGATCCAGATCCATTCGGGCGCGACGCCGTGCTTGTCGAGCAGGCTCTGGAAGGTCTCCGGCAGCGTCGACTGGATCAGCTCGCGCGCCGACACGTTCACCGACACCGCGAGCTCGATGCCGCGCTCGCGCCACGCCGCGCACTGCGCGATGGCCTTGTCGGCGACCCAGCGCGAAATCGTCTTGATGTAGCCCGTCTGCTCCGCGAACGGAATGAACTGGTCGGGCGCGACGAAGCCGCGCGTCGGATGATCCCAGCGCACGAGCGCCTCGACATACTTCACGCGATGCGTCGCGAGATCCACCTTCGGCTGATAGTGCAGCGTCAACTGATCGTGTTCGACGGCCTGCCGCAGCTCGCTCATCAGCGAGAGACGCTCGGCGCTGTTCTTGTCGTGACGCTCGTCATAGAGCGCGAAGCCGAGGTTCGAGCGCTTCGCCACGTACATGGCGATATCGGCGCGGCGCAACAGCACGTTCATGTCCGTGCCGTTTTCCGGGAACGTGACGATGCCGATGCTCGCGCCCACGTCGACGAGCTGTCCTTCGATGGTGATCGGCTCTTCCAGCGCGTGCAGCATGCGTGACGCGAGCAGCTTCGCCGCCGGCAGATCGTCGCTGGGCAGAAGCACCGCGAATTCGTCGCCGCCCAGACGCGCGACGGTATCGGTCCGCCGCGGCAGCGCCGCGCGCAGACGCTTCGCCACTTCGCACAGCAGCATGTCGCCGATCGGATGCCCGAGCGTGTCGTTCACGTACTTGAAGCGGTCGAGGTCCATCATCATCACGGAAAGCGGGCGGTTGCCGGGCAGCGCGGCGGTGATCGCCTGATGCAGACGGTCGTTGAAGAGCGCGCGATTGGGCAGCCCCGTCAGCCGGTCCATGTACGCGAGCTCCGTGATGCGCCGCTCGCGTTCCGAGATGCCTTCCTGCATTTGATTGAACGCGCGCGCGAGCTGGCCGATCTCGTCGTTCTGGCGAATCGCGATGGGTTCCGCGTAATCGCCCTGTCCGATGCGCCGCGAGAACTGTGCGAGCGCCGCGATCGGACGCGTGACCGAGCGCGCCGTCAGCACGCTGCCGACGATCGACACCAAGACGCCGAGCATCGTGATGAGCAGGAGCGTCGACTGCAGGCGATGGAACGGCGCGAGCGCTTCGTTGAGCGAGCGTTCGAGCAACACCGCGACCGCCTGCCCTTCCGAATGCAGCCGCAGGATGCGCGTCGCGTAGCCCTCTTCGGCGAGTTTCGCGGGATCGCCGAGCGCGGCGCGCGCGTCTTGCGGCAGCGAGCTCGCGAGCACGCCCGGGCCGCCGCGTTCGCCGACGGTGATGAACGACACGTCGAGCGACGTCAGCGAACTCATTTCGCGCGCGAGGGCGTCGTCGATGGCGAAGCCCATCACGACCCACGCGATCGGGATCGGCGCCTTCACCGGCACCGCGACGAGCTGATACGCGCGCGCGCCGATCATGCCGAACGACGACGCGTCGCCCTTCGTCGCGACGGTCCTGATGAGCTCCGGAAACGGAAACGCCATGCCCTCGCGGCCGACGCCGCCGCTGTCGGCGATCAGCCTGCCGTCGAGATCGACCAGCATCACGACATCCGCGTGAATGCGGTCGCCGTGATTCTGCAGCGCGGACGCGACAGTCTTGCCGTCGTGCGTCGCGACTGCCTGGCGAAAGCCGAAATCCGCGGCGACGACGCTCGCGCCCTGCGTCAGCCGTTCGCTGTTGCCGTGCAGAACCTGCGCGAACACGCGCTCGGCCACCGACAACTGCTCTTCCGCGTTGCGATGCGCGTTCTTCAGAATCACCGAGTTGATGACGACGAACGCCGCCGCCTGCGCGACGAGCATCAGGATCACGAAGACGAGCGCGATCCGCGCGCGCAGGCTGTGAAGGAGCATGGCGTCGGGCGTCCTATTCGGCGGGCCGCAGAGGCAGGGCGAACTTCGCCGTGGCGTCGGCGGCGACGCTCAGTTTTTGCGTCGGCTGCGCGTTCGGATCGCGCTGGCGGAAATGCCACGCGATCAGCCTGTACGAATCGGCGGGCACGTTTTCGATGACCGCGGCGCCGTTCGCATCGGTTTTCGCGAACCACGGCGTATCGACGATCAGCAGATACGCGACCATCGAATCGTGAATGTTGCAGCCCATCACGACGAGGCCGGGCTTGTCGAACACGACCGGATTCGCGGGCACGCCGTGATACAGGTTCAGCTCGAAGCGCTTCGGCGGCGAAAACGAATAGACATCGTGCTCGAAGTTGTCCTTGTTCGGGAACGTCACCGAGGCGCCCGTCTGCACGACGGAAACCATCGGCACGAAGCGGCGCTTTATCTGATCGATGATGGCGCCGGCGGGCTTCGCAGCCGGCAGCTTGCCGCTCGCGGGCAGCGCGTACACGATGGCGTCCTGCACGGGCGCGCCGGCGTCATCCACGATCTGCGCGCGGATCGTCGCCGCGTGCGCGCACGATGCCGTCAGCGCGCACGCCGCCAAAAGAATGGAGATGAGCTTTTTCATTCGCGGTCCTGCACCTCGCGGTACATCGGCGCGAGTTTCGCGAGCAGCTTGTTCTGCGCGTGAAACGACACGCCGTTCTTGTCCATCGCCGCCTGCAGATCCTCGACGAGCGCGTTGAACGCAACCCGGTCGATGTTCTGGCCTGCGTGGGTGCGCTTCATGTCGCGGCCGGTGTAGACGCACGGACCATCGAGCAGCACGCACAGTTGCTCCACGAGCTTTTGCTTGATGCGCACGACCGGCGCGCTATCGAACCAGGGCGCGGTGCGCGGATCCGAGAGCACGTTGTCGTACATGTCGTCGACGATCTTCGTCAGGCCGTCTTTCTCGCCGAACTGTTTGTAGAGCGCGTCGTCGGCGCGGGCGTTGGCGCAGGCGAACGTGAGAACCAACAAAGCGGCATGGCGCATCTTGATCATCAGAACCCCGCCTGCAAGGAAACGTAGAGGCCGCGCTGATTCCTGATCGTCGCGATATCGCCCAGCGCGACATACGCGGCCGTCAGCGAGACGTGCTTGTTCGGCGCCCACGCGACGAACGCGTCGTACGCGTCCTGCTCGCGCGCGAACGAGAGATTGTTCGGCTTCATCCGGTACTCCCCGCCGATCGCGACGTTCTTCGACAACAGATACGCCACCGACGATTCGAACTCCGGGTGATACGCGTTCGATTTATCGCCGCCGAAACCGAGCAAGCCGAACTGGTTCGCCTTCGTGAAGCGCAGCGTGCCGTTGAGCAGAAGGCTTTGCGCGAGCAGCAGCTTGGTCGCCGAGAGATAGAAATCCGTGCCTGAATTGCTCGCGGCGCCGATCGCTTTCACGATGTCGCCCTCTTCGTTGTGCTTGAACTGCACGCCCGCCGCGATCTGCGGCATCCACGTGTCCTGATCGAGCACCGCGTCGCCGATGAGGCGCACCTTCATCCCGAAGATGTTCTGGTTGAAGCGAAAGCCTTCGCCGAGACCGAGTTGCGCGCCGGCATCGCGGGTATCGAAGCTCTGGCGCGCGAGCGAGAGCTCGACGCGATTCGCGATGCCGACCGTCAGGCCCCACGAGCCGAGCGCGTAGTCCTGCGTGTGGATATAGGTGCCGTGCACGTTCGCGCCCAACTGCCGCGCGGTGCCGTAGCCGCCGATGACGGCCCACGGCGTCAGGCCGCCGCCGGCCGCGCCTTCGATTTCGGACACGCCGCCCGTCAGCAGCAGCTTGCCGCCGGTGAGCGGCACGGCGGGCGGATCGTCGGCCTGGGCGGCCAACGAGAACGAAACGAGCGCGGCGGCCGCGGCAGCGAGGCCGGCGCGGCGCGTCTTGGTGCGGGTCAAGCGCATTGCGATGGCATTCGAACGGGTGGAAAAGGTTCCCGCATGCCGCCGCGGGATGCCGCGTGTCGTACACGCGACGAGCCGGACGCCCGGGAGCAGCGCGTGCTGGATAGGACGCGCCTTGTCATTCACAGGTAAACGGCGGCGGGCGCGTGGACTTGACGGTCGTTCGTAAGTATTTGCGTGCGAGACGCTTCAAGACAGCTTGTCGAGCACCCCCGTCAGGGCGCCATCGAGGATTTGCTTCGAAAGTCGACGGTCCGATACAGCACGCGACAACGCCACGGCGCCGACACATGCGCTCAAAATGAACAGCGCATCGTTGCGCTTCGTTGCTGCATGCTCGGCGCGTGACGCCCGTGAAATCAAGTCGACGATCTTCCTCACTTCGCTAGAAACGAGTTCCCTTGCGGCATCGGAACTTCGTCCCATGTCATTAGCCAGGGCGGATAGCGGACATGCGGTTTCAGGATTGTCCCGATGAGATTCGGAAAGATATGAGCGCATCGCCCGACGCGGAGAAACCGGAATGGCTGCCTCCCACGACTCGATGTCGTGCAAAGCGTGCTTGAACGCCTCCACTACGAGTTCGTCGCGCGACGCAAAGTGCTTGTAGAACCCTCCGACCGTGAGGCCGGCTTCCTTCATCACGTCAGCGATGCTCACGCCATCAATTCCCCTCTCGCGAAAACGCTTCGCCGCGATATCTATGATGCGCTGATGCGTTTCCAACTTCTCGACTTGAGAGCGTCCCACGTTTCACCTCGGATTTGCGTTGGTAAGCGAGTGTAATCCTCAACGTCGCTGCGATTCGTACGGATCTGACAATTCTCGCTTGTTCTGCCACATGGCTACCCACATGAGGATTACGCCTATAATCTTCCTCAACGACAGTCAAGCGCGGAAATTGGACGATCATATTTGTGCATATGCACTTACACGATCCGTTCCAGCGCTCGGCGTTTCGTCATTCTCAAGGAGATGCATCATGGAGCAACGCAAGATTCTGGTTACCGCAGCGGCCGGAAAGACGGGCGTACACGTCGTCCAAAACCTGCTCGGCAGAGGCCATTCCGTTCGCGCGCTCGTGCGCAAGGAGGACGAGCGCAGCGAGGCGCTGCGTCGCGCCGGCGCTGAAGTCGTTACGGGAGACCTGCTATCGCATGACGACGCGATACGGGCCACCACGAACATGGATGCCGCATACCTCTGTTTTCCCGTGCGTCCCGGCTTCATTCAAGCGACTGCCTATTTCGCCGATGCTGCGCGTCGGGCCGGCCTCGATGCGGTCGTCAACATGTCGCAGATATCGGCAAGGGAGAACGCAAGAAGTCACGCGGCGCGTGACCACTGGATCGCGGAGCGCGTCCTCGACTGGTCGGGCGTGCCGACTGTTCATATCCGGCCGACGTTCTTTTCGGAGTGGCTCGTGTTTCCGTGGGTGCGCGACACGATCGTGCGCGACGGAGAGATTGCGCTGCCATTCGGCGATGGCAAGCACGCGCCGATCGCGGCGGAAGATCAGGCACGGTTCATCGCCGCGGTGCTCGCGAACCCGGATGGCCACATCGGGAAAGCCTACGAGCTTTGTGGGCCGGCCCAGATGACTCAATCGGAGATCGCCGAGGTCATGAGCGAAGTGTTGAACCGGAAAATTGCGTACAGCCCGGCGACGCTCGATGGATATCGGGAGCATTTGAACCACTACGACTTGCCGGAATTTACGATTCAGCACTTCATCGAAGTGGCGGTCGACTATCAGAACGGTGTTTTCGAAGGAACCGATAGCGTTATCGAACAAGTGACCGGAAAAGCTCCGCAAACCGTCGAGGAATTCGTGAGGGCCAATCGGGACGTTTTCGAAAGAGGCCATCGTAACTGAGCTTCACGCGCGGCGACGCTTCTTGTAAGTCACCGCGACCGGTGCAGCGGGAATAGAAGGTTGCGCGTACGGAGCTTCGTCAGGACGCGACTCCTGTGCCGCCGCGAAGAGCGCATCGTCTAGCGCTGCTTCAAGCGCCGGTTCTGAATCGCCACCCGGGAGGGAACGGCCTGCCTCGTCGTTACCCTCGCCGGAGTGCGTTTCGGCGGCAAATGTTTCAGAGCCATGCGTTGAGCGCGAGAGCGCCCACTGCATCATGAGCTCGTGCGCTCGGGCATGAGAACATGTGATGACCCCTCGAACGGCTTCCATCTGCAGCGCATGGCGCGCCGATAGTGTGTCCGCGTCGACGTGCTGGTCATTGGCCAGCATCAGCGCGGAAATACCAAGCGAATTGGCCTCGCCTGCCTCCAGCTTCGCGTTGATAGCCACCAGCTCGCGCCATTCATTGAATCCGCAACCGAAAGCCACTGCTTCAAGCGCTTGATTCAGGCGCAACGCGTTCTTGCCACCGGCAAGCTCCTGCAGAAACCCGGCCTTTTCCTCCGCTGTCCTGGACGAAATCAAGTAGCGCGCCTTTGACTTGTCTTCCATACCTTCATCACCCTCCCAGCCATTTCGCGGCTTTACAGTTTCGGCGCTCTCCGCTGTCCACCTGGAGAAGCGCCACAAGCATCAACTGTAGTCCATTCTCGTTATCGCGAAGAGAGCGGTGATACATCAATGTGCCTCCGCGGCCTTCGAATCGCAGAAAGACAAATGGCGGAGAAAAGCGACGAGGCGGTCGGGCGACGCGCCTTTTCTGAAATATCCGTCGAAAAGGGCGCTGTCGGGGCTTCGCGTGATGAAAGCGTCATGCTTCGCGGTGTACGCGCAGATGAAAGCGCCCGATGCCGCAGCGCTCTCACGAATAGCACGAGCAGTATCGAATCCGTCGCGCTGCGGCATCATGAGGTCCAGCAAGATCACGTCCGGAACCCAGTGCCGGACGATCTCGAGCGCTTCGGCGCAGCTTCCGGCGACGCGTGTCTGAATTCCGTCCAACGACAAACATTCAGCGGTAGCAACCGCGGCGCCTCGATAGTCGTCGACGATGAGTACCCGCGCCAAATGCTTAAGTGGCCGCTGGGTCCAGTTCCATTGCTCGGTCACCATCCAACCTCCCCGCGTCGAACGTTGCTTTTGAAGACGTGATTATGCGAGTCCCTTGTCGCATTCCAGTGCCGGGCACCGCACATAAGAAGGCCGGCGGAAGTGCGGCCAGCCGGGATACAGCACTCCGAGGTGAACTTATACTGGTACTCTCATGCCGAGGATGACGGGCTGCCAAGTACAGGAGGTCGCAATGGCGGAAGACACCGATATGCCGGACAACGGCAGTCGCGAACGCGTTTCTGAACCGTTGAAAGCCCTCGCAGAATTGCTGGAACGATCGCTCGACAACGCTACGAGCATCGTCATGATGCGGCATGCGCCGGGCGTCTGCAGCGTGTACATGGGCGACCCCTCTGGTCCGAGGGAAGAGCTTCGGAGAATCGGGAAGATCTCCACGTCGTTGGCGGATGACATGCTCGTATCGACGACGTCCGGGGCGAATCGCATGGAAATCAACGGCCAGATCTACCGCTTTGTTCGCACGTTCACGCTCGTCGACGACATCGCGGCCGTGGTCTTTTCCACCTGATTCATTTTCGTTCGCTCGGCGATCACGGAATTCGTGACCGGGCGTTCGCCACCGAGCCTTCCGATGAAATTGGTACCATTGCGCTATCGCGTGAATAACGAACGGAAAGCACCTGATGGATATCTTTTACTACTCGCACAACTTCGAACAGAACGTCAAGAACGGTCAGGTCGGTCTCATTGGTTCCAACAGTGGCAAGATTCGTGAACTCGCCGAGCGGCTACCAAAGCGCTTGTGGATTTTCAAAACGCCCAAAGGGATGAAGGGCTCGGTACAGTTGCTCGCATCGCTGCTGGTCAGCGATGAACCCAGGGTTGCAGTGAACACGGACTACCGCAACGTCATTCACTACGACCCGTTTTCGCCCGAGTCCGTCATGTTCACGGACGCTGGCACGCCAGCGCATATTCAGGAAACATCCGCATTCCTTCAGTATCGATGGCACGCTGCATTCAGCGCGGGATTCAAGGGAGACGCTGGATTGCAGGCGATCGAGGCCAACGTCGTGCGTGGCCTCGAAGCGATGGTCGCAAACTGGGACCGGGTGCAAATGCTCGAGACGGTCAAGGACCCGCAAAAGGTGCAGCCCATCAATCCATTCGCGCAGCCGACGCGCTAGACGCCAATTCCACGATGCGTTGAGCACGCAAAACGACTGGCCTGTCCACCATCTTTCCGTCGACGCACAGGGCTGCGCTGTTAGCCCTGCCCGACGCATCGAGCACGCGCTTCGCCCACGCGACGTCCACGGCCGAAGGCGCGCAGCACCCGTTCACAATCGCCACCTGTTTCGGATGAATGCAAAGCTTGCCGGCGAATTCCCAGCGCTTACCGTTCAGCGTGTCGCGCTGGATGACGGCAACTTCGTCGATACATGTCGTGACGCTATCGAGCGGCGCGGGAATATTCGCCACGCGTGAGGCCGCCGTCATCTGAGCGCGGTATTGATTCAAGTCGTCGTTCTCCACGCCAACCGCAGGCACCGCCTTCCTCAGGTGAAGGATTTGGGTGCAACTTCATTTTCATAGGCAACGGAACGGACGGCGCCGCAGGGGACATTCGCTCCATAACGCGACCTACGATTTCAACGACGAAATCCTGTCAGTCGGCTCGCGATATTTCGCCGAGATCGCAAGGCTGCAACTGCCCGTGCGTTGACAAGGAGAAATTTGTCGGATCATTGTGAGGTCAAGTAAATCAAGGACGTGCGCGCCGCCCTTTCATCGCCCATTTACGCCTCGAATAGAGTGTGCAACCATCGCTTCCAGCCCGCGACAGGCGAACCCCATGCGGCCCGAAATTCGTGCTCGAGGATTGGCATATGGACTGGAAGTTCTGGAAACCCGAGAAGCATCCTGGCGAGCCGGCCGCCAACTGGCCAGTCGACATCCACGCGGCCCTGCGACACCTCCTGGACCTGTACGAGCGCGCCGACGCGCTTCCCTTCTCGAGCTGGGCGGCTCCGGGCATCGAATTCTCGCCAGACGTCCGGGACGCCGCCCAGAGCGGTGCACGCGGTTACCAGCTCGCACTCTGGTTCTGGCTTTTTGCGGAGAAACACGGCGCGCTCGCGGCCCGAATGGCGCGCGAAAGTTTTTGCTTACTTGCGGATGCCAGGCATCAAGGAAGCGGTGATTCCGTCGACCAACTTCTCGACCTCGAGAATCGCATCGCCCATGTGTTCGAGACCACTTCCGCGGAACAGCGCACGTTCAAACAGGAAGGATTGACCGTGCAGTTGCCGATGGACTATTTCCTCGCCTCTGCCTACTTCAAACTTGCCCCGAATTCACCTTACGCAGCGGAGCACGCCTCGGACATGCAGGGTGATGACTATAAGCTGGCTGCCTGCTTCCGTCACGCGACCGAGCAGGCCCTCTCGGTGTTTCGGCCGATGATTCAGGCCGTCGAATTCAACGCCACTTCATTGCCCAACTGGAAGTGGAGCGCTCAAGCTGGCGCGGCCGAACGTCATCTGCGACGTCGCTATAACAATCCGCTCTTTCCTTTGCACCGGCAGATGGTGACGGCTCACGATGTTCACGAAGCGCGTGTTGCCGACAATCGTGCGCTCCAGGATATCCGGCACGAGCTCAACGACCTTGCTCGCGAGTTTTACTCGACCAACGACCTCCCTCTGAACTGGCGCTCGTTCCTGGAGGATTTCCGCGAGCGACTGGATCTGCTGGAAGACCGCCGGGTCATCGTTGGCGGAGCAAACGACGGGCTCGGCGACGCAATTGCCGAAGTCCGCCGAAATGTTCTCGACGCCTGGCGCGGCGCCATCCAGAAGAATCGTCAAAGCCTCACCGCACTCGATCAGGAAGAGGCTCGAAGGGCCGAACGCCGTGCAATGCTCATCGATTCCGACTGGACCGCTCAGCTATTCAGTCAAGGCTCGCTTATACCGTCCGACGAAATCGTGCCCGCGCTTTTGAGCGAACCGCCCGGCGACGTCGAAAAAGCCGTTACGTGCATGCAGGCCGACCCGCGCCTTCACGAGACGCTTGCCACCTGCCGCGTATCGGCGCGTCGGCTCGTCGAATCGCTTCGTGCTGCGGGCCATGACGTTCCGGATGTGAGCGAGAAGCTGCGTATCCTCGACGGTGCGCCCGGACAAGTTCCCGCGTAGTCGCTGAGCCGGGCAAAGCGGAAGGAGACCTGGATGATACGCAAGACGCTCAATGCCTCGCGGCTTCAGCAAGAGGTCGACCGTCGAATTCATCGGCTGCAGGAAATCGTCGATGATGGCGTGAAGATTCGTGTACCGCGGCCCCAGTTGCAGGAGCCGGACAAGACAGGCTGCAACTGGAATATGGCTCACTTCGGCAACGCGGTTGGCTTCGAGCGCGACATCGAAGGCGTGCTGAAGGCAGTACGCGCGGAATACAACCTCAGTACCGAAACAAAAGACACCGGCAACCCGTTCGAGGGGTAATTACCAATCAGATCGCATCAAACGTTCGTATGAGCGCGCCGAGCCGTTCGTAGAATGGCCGGCGCGCGGGCGCTTCTCTAAGCTGACGTCATGGTCACGCACCGGGAGCGCATCATGAGCGATACATCGACACGCAGGCTGTTATCGGGTTGCGCCGCCCTGCTGGCGTTCGGCACGTGGTATTCGTTCAGTGCGCCGCATCCGCATGACTGGAATGCGCTGGATCGCGCCGTCTGCGACACGCAATTGCCGCTGGAGAGGATTGCCGTCGACGAGGCACGACCCGTTCGCTGACTTCGCTGACTTACGACCGCTGCGCGCGCGACGGCGTCGATGCCCCGTGCGGCATCTTCACGCCAAGCGCCTCCGCCTTCAGCACGAGATCGGCGAGCGATCGTGCCGCCATCTTCTTCATCGCCTGGCCGCGATGGATCTTCACCGTGATCTCGCTCAGACTCATCTCCGCCGCGATCTGCTTGTTCATCAGACCGGACACGACGAACGCCATCACTTCGCGTTCGCGCGGCGTCAGCGATTCATACGAGCGCCGCAAATCCGCGACCGAGCGGCTCGCCGCGCGCCGCTCTTCGTCGGCCGCCAAAGCCTGGGCGACGGCATCGAGCATGTCCTGATCGCGGAACGGCTTCGCCAGAAAATCCTTCGCGCCGGCCTTCATCGCCTTCACGGTCATCGCGATGTCGCCGTGGGCGGTCATGAACACGATCGGCAACCCCAACTGGCTCGCGGCCATCTGCTCCTGCACGGCCAGACCGCTCTGCCCTTTCAGCCGCACGTCGAGAATCAGGCAGCTCGGCACCTCGGGCATGTCGTGAGCGAGGAACTCGTGCGCGGATGCGAACGTCATCACGTTCAGGCCGACGGAGCGCAGCAGCATGCGCAGCGCATCGCGCATCGATTCGTCGTCGTCGACCACGTAGACCATTGCGCCGTCCTTCTCAAAGCTCATCGTCGTCCCCTTCGTTTTCGGGCAGCACGAAACACAAGCGCGCGCCGCCTTCATCGGGCGCTTCCGCCCAGATCCTGCCGCCGTGCGCCTCGATGATCGAACGGCAAATCGACAAACCCATGCCCATGCCTTCGGCCTTCGTCGTGAAGAAGGCGTCGAAGAGCCGCCGCGCGTTGTCTTCGCTGATACCGGTGCCCGAATCCTGCACGGTGATCTGCACATGACCGGCGTCGCTGACGCTCGCGCCCGTCGCGATGCGCAGCACACGCGGCGCGTTCACGCCGGACATCGCCTGCGCGGCGTTCATGATCAGATTGATGAGCACCTGCTGCAACTGCACGCGATCGCAACGCACCGTCGGCGACGGCGTCGCGAGATCGGTGCGCACGTCCACGCGATGACGCGCCAGCTCGCGCCGCACGAGCTCGATCGTCTCGCCGACGATCTCGTTCACGTCGAGCCTCGCGGGCTGGCTGTCGCGCTTCTTCGCCATCGCGCGAATTCGTGCGATGACCTCGCTCGCGCGCTTGGCGTCGCGGATCATCTGCGTGATGGATTGCTGCGCCTCCGCGATCTCCGGCTGCGCGCGATCGAGCCAGCGCAGGCCGGCGCCGCCGCTGGTGACGATCGCGGCCATCGGCTGCGTGACTTCATGCGCGATCGACGCGGCCAGCTCGCCCAGCATCGTCACGCGCGTCACGTGCGCGAGCTCGGCGGTCGAGCGCGCGAGCGCTTCCTGCGCCAGCTTGGTCTCGGTGACATCCATCAGCGCGCCGACGTATTCGTCGCCGTCGCTTTCCGTCGATGCGCGATGCGCGACGAAATGCACGTGCTTCACCGATCCGTCCGGCAAGAGCAGCCGATGCTCCACGTCGATTTCGCACACGCCGCTTTCCGCTGCCTGATGCGCGCCGCGCACGATCTCGATGTCGTCGGCATGCGCGCGCGCGAGAATCGCATCGATGGACGGCGTCATGTCGCGCGGGTAATCGAAGATGCGATACGCCTCGTCGGACCACCACATCGTGCCGGCGGGCAGGCGCGTCGCGATGCTGCCCGTGCGTGACAGGCGCTGCGCGTCGAGCAGGAACGCCTCGCTGCGCTTCAACGCATCGCGCTGGCGCTGCAATTCGGCTTCCATGCGCTTGCGTTGCGTGATGTCGTTGCTCGTCGCGAGCACCGCGCGCGGCAGGCCTTTCGCGTCGCGCAGCAAGGCCGCGCGGCTGGCGATCACGATCTCGCTGCCGTCGTGGCGCACGCGCGTGATCTCGCCGTCCCAGCGACCCGAGCGCAGCAGTTCGGCGTGGATCTGCGCGGGCGGCACGGGCGATGTCGATTGCGTCATGCGCTGGATGGGCTGGCCGATCGCCTCGTTCGCCGGGAAGCCGTAGAGCCCTTCGGCGCCGCGGTTCCAGAACGTGATGCGATCGTTCATGTCGTGCGCGACGATCGCGTCGTGCGCGAGATTGAGCAGTTCGAGCTGCTCCTGCATCTTTGTCGTCGTGGCCTGATTGCGCAGCGAGAGGACGGCCGTCGTGCCGATCGCGAGGAGGCTGACGGCGCATCGCGCGAGCGCGCCGCCCGAGACGTTCTCGTCGTGCGAAAGAATGAAGCCGACGAGCGTGAGGATCACGCAGCCCCACGCCGTGGTGACGGTCGCGGCGCGATTGCCTGTCGATGCCACCAGCAGCACGACGATGACATACAGCACCGCGATGGCGATATCGAGCGGCGTGAGCGCGTCGATGAGAAACACGGCGAGCGCGATGGCCGCCGCGAGCATGGACACGATGCGGATATCGTGACGCACCGGACGCGGCGCGCTTTGAAATGTCTCCATCACGGCCGGTCTGACGCCGGCGGGTGGAAAAGAACGACGAACGAAACGAGCGGCAGGGTCATGGGGCGTTCGAAAAAGCGTTCGCTGAGAACATCGCGGCTTCGCGCACGGCTGACGAACAACGTGCGGGCCGGATGACGCACTGCATTCTAATCCTTCAAAAAGCTTGCTCTGATGTGTTCCAGGCAATCGGCGACGGCGGTTCCATCGACAGGCTTGCCGAGAAAGCAGACCGCGCCGCCGTCGATGGCCTGACGGCGCGCGGCATCGGACGCGAATGCGGTGATGAACATGACCGGCACGTCCGGTTTCACCGCGCGCAGGCGCTGCTGGAGTTGCAGGCCGGACATGCCGGGCATGTTGAGATCGGTGATGACGCACGCGAGGCCGTCGAGCGGATCGGCATCGAAAAAAGACTCAGCCGACGGATACAGGCTGACCTCCCAGCCAAGCGAGCGCAGCAGGCTGGAAGAGGCGAGGCGGACGGACTCGTCATCGTCGATCACGGAGACTCTGGAAGGCGGTTGCACGGGCGTTGTCCTGAATTTCACGAACTCATAGTACGCACGCGGGGGCGGCGGCGAAATCATATGTACGTATATATTGGGACATTTCGTATCACGGAAATGCGTGCGCCAAGTGTGATCCGAGCGCGTTATGCGCGGGCACCGTATAGTCGCGAACTGCGCCCAAGGAACCTCCAATGTCGGATTCCGCTCGCAGCCAGCGACGCCACCGCGATCCCGCGCGGCCGGCTGCGCGTGCATGCGGCGCCCGATCTGAGCCGTGCGCAATTGATGTCGACGATCGTCGAGTACCGTCGCGCGCATCCGCGAGTGACGGTCGATCTGTTTCCGGACTATCCGCTGCAAGGCGCGAGCGTGTACGCGGTGTATCCGTCCCGCCAGCACGTAGACGCGAAGATCCGCACGTTCGTGGAGTTTTTATCGGCGTCGCTGAAGGACAAGTTCGATGCGGCGCCTGCGACCAGCGCGCCGCGCGTCGTGGCTCAGGAAGTCACGGCTTAGGAATGCGGATGCGGCTGATCATCAGCGAGCCGGAAATCGCGTAGATCAGCACGAGCGGATGCAGCGTGAATCCGCCGACGCGCCACGCGCCGAGCCACATGCTTTCGCCGATCGCGCCCGACCATGCGCCGATGGTCAGCAGCAGCACGATCACGAACGACGTGGGAATCGGCGTGCCCTCGAAGTGCGTGACCTTGCCGCTCGCGCCCGACATTTCTTCGGTCGTGACGTTGTAGCGCGCCAGCCGCGACACCCCGCACGCGACGAAATACGCCAGAATCACGCGGTCATAGAGCCCGCGCATGCCGAATCCGTAACCGATGATCGCCGGCGCGACGCCGAACGAGATCACGTCGGCGAGCGAATCCAGTTCCTTGCCCAGCAGCGACGCCTTCTGGCGCCAGCGCGCGATGCGCCCGTCGAGCACGTCGAAGACGAGCGCCGCGAACACGAGTGCGCAGGCGAGATAGATATGCAGCACGTCGGAGTCGTCGAGATAGGACATCGACGAGAAAAGCGCGCCCGTGCCGCACACCGCGTTGCCCAGCGTGAACCAGTCGGCCAGGTGGAAATCGCGGATCATCGAGAATCGTTTCATTCGTTTCTGTTTTCGTGACGTTCTGGCGGCGCCGAATACCGGCGCCGCGAATCATTCGAGTCTATCATCGCGCCCTCTTTCGCAGCACGTCGCATGCCCGGCAAACCCGAACGCGTACGTACAGGTTTGCGTTATACTACGCGGCATCGACCTCGTGCTTCCGACGCCCGTCATGCCAGCCGCCAAGCCTGCGCTCCTCACCATCCGCGACGCCGCCGAACGGCTGCAAGTCACGCCCCGCACGCTCAAATATTACGAAGAACGCGGCCTTGTCACGCCATCGCGCAGCGAAGGCCGTTACAGGCTCTACAGCGAGCAGGATCTGGAACTGTTCGCGCGCATCTTGCGGCTGCGCTCGCTCGGGTTCTCGTTGCAAGGCATCGTCGAAATGCTGAAGCGGCCGATGGAAACGCTCGGCGAAGGCCGCACGGGTTACTCGGCGTCGTCCTTGCGTGAAATCGAGGAAGCGTTGTCGCAACAGATCGAAGCAGTCGATGCGCGCATCGCGGCCGTGCGCCGTGAGCTGAAGGAAGCGCAGGCGGTGCGCACCGAACTGGCAAGCGATCTCGATTATTTGCGGCGCAGAATCGCGGGCGAAAGCAAGGAAACGCTGCTTCGGGAACGCATGACCGCGCGCAAGCAGCGCAAGGATGTCGAATGATCCCGATTTCATTTCGCTATCCGAAGCAAATCGTCAAACGTTTGCGCGGCGATCTTTTTCCGTGGGCCATCGCGCTCGCCACGGGTCTCGACTACTTCGACAACTCCGTCTTTTCGTTCTTCACGGGCACGATCGCGGGCGGCATCAATGCATCGTCCGATGAACTCGTGTGGGCCTCGAGCGCCTATGCAGTCGCGTCCGTGCTCGGCATTTTGCAGCAGCAATGGTGGATCGAGCGGCTCGGCAATCGACGGTATATCGCCGGTTGCCTTTTCTTGTTCGCAGCGGGCGCGGTCGCGGCCACGTTGTCGGAATCGGCCATCGAACTGGCGCTCGCGCGCGGCTTTCAAGGCTATTTCATCGGCCCGATGATGAGCGCCGCGCGCATCCTGATTCAGACGCGCTTCACGCCGCAAGAGCGCTCCGCCGCGACGCGCCGCTTTCTGAACATGATCCTGCTCGGCACCGCGCTCGCGCCGTTGTGCGGCGGCTATCTCGTCGCATGGGTCGGCTGGCGCGCGCTGTTCTCATGCACCGCGTTCGCGGGCGTCGCGCTCGGCGCGCTCGCATTCTTCGCCGTGCCTTCTTCTGGCCGCGTGCAACCCGAAGCGCGCGGCGACACGCATTTCTGGCCGTACATCATCTTCGCGTTCGCGCAGGGCGCGTTGCAGATCGTCATGCAGCAAGTGCGCTTCGAGCTCTTCAGCACATCGCCGGAACTGATCGTGCTGACCGTCGCCGGCCTCGCCGCGCTCGGCTGGTTCGTGTGGCAGCAGTGGCATCATCCGAAGCCGCTGCTGCGGCTTCACGCGCTGCGCGAGAAGACGTTTCAGGTCGGCATCGTGCTGTATATCGCGTTCTATTACATCAACAACGCGATGAGCTTTCTCGTCTCGCGTCTGCTCGAAGGCGGGCTGAACTATCCGGTGGAGAATGCGGGGCGGCTCGTCGGCTTCACGTCGATGGCGTCGCTCGCGATGGCCGTCGTCTATTTCCGCTTTTCGTCGCGCATCAGGCACAAGAAGTGGCTGATCATGACGGGCTTCCTGATCGCGGCGTTCATCGGCACCTGGATGATCAACATGCCGCCCGATGTCAGCATGCCGTGGCTCATCGCGCCGATGGTCCTGCGCGGCATGTTGCTGCTCTTTATCGCGCTGCCGGTCGCCAACCTGACGTTCCGCGTGTTCGCCATCGATGAATACAGTCACGGTTACCGCTTCAAGAATATCGTCAAGCAACTGACCTACTCGTTCTCGACCGCGACGATCATCATTCTCGAACAACATCGTGTGGCGTTGCATCAGACGCGGCTCGCCGAAGCGGTCAATCCGTTCAATCCGGTCTTTCAGAGCGCCTATCAAGGCTTGTTCGATGGCTTCGCGCGCATGGGCCACAGCGCGGCCGAAGCGAAGAGTCTTGCGTTCGTCGAAATCGATCGTCTTGTCGTGCAACAGGCGAGCTTTCTCGGTTCACTCGATGGGTTTTATTACATCATCGGCGTCGCGCTGTGTGCGAGCGTGTTCGCGGTATGGCAGAGCAGGATTGACTGATGCGTGCCGCCTCCGCAGAGCACCGGTCGCATATTCCTTGAACGGGACATATCGCGTCTCTTTAATTTGCAATTCGAAATAAATTTCGCCACATGCCATATTAGGAGAAAACGTATTCTTCCTGCGCGCCTCAGATCACACACTGGACGTGAGGTTACTCGCAAGGGAGGCGTAAATGACTTCAACATTTGATACTGCAGTGAACGGCTTTTCGGGTTCAGGGAATAACATCGAGAACTTCGAGGCCAAGGTCGGCTCATGGACCATCGACTCGGCTGGGAACGTCAAGGCCGGAAAGAACTTCCGGTCCCAGCTCATTCACAAAACGCTGCGTTTGTCGGGACCCTTCTCGATTTCGGCAGAGTTGAAGCTTTCCGATCTCGAAACGCAGTCGTGGGACGGCGTCGTGGTGAATTTCCGGCCGAACCGTGCGCGCAACGGCAATGAGTTTCTTACCCTGCGTGTTCGCCGAGGGGGCAGCAATCCTCCTTCGTGGCAGTTGCTGGTCGTGGATACGGCAACGAAGGATGACTCCGCGGACAATGTGATTGGCAGTGGGCCACTGAGCGATCTGCAAGCATCGAAGGCCGTCAAGGTGACCTTGTCCGCCGATCTCAACCGCGTGCTGCAATATAGCGTCGAGCAGGAAGGGAAAGTCATTGGGTCCGGCCCTATCCCATCGGCCAAGCCGATCGAATGGGCGAATGATGCGCGCGTGGGCGTCTACAGTTACATGGGCGGCAACACGTCGTTCAGCAGTTTTCAGGCGACGTCGACATCCGGCGTGTTCGACGCATTTCAGCGCACCGGCGTGCCGGGAACGCTTGAGGCCCAGCAGCTCGCGGGCAGATGGCAGGAAGATCTCGACGACTGGATCGTAGGGAACGGGAGCGCGCGTGCTGTCCTCGCCGGCGCTGTCAAGGAGGCGATACTGCTTCACGCCCAGCCCCTCGTCGTTGATTCGACATTGGAAGCGTCGAGTGTCCTGAGCGCGGACGTGAAAATGGATGACACGGGCTCATGGACCGGGCTTGTGTTCGGTGCGAAGAACAACACTGCCCGTGCGGGTGATTCACGCTACAACATCCATCCAGATAACTACTTCGCATTCCAGATCAAATCCGGGGCGTGGCAAGTCATCCATCGGGTACAGGCCGGCGCGAGCACCGTACTGGCTCAAGCCGATAGCGGCCTGACCATTACCGCCGGCGCAACCTACCGGTTGCGCGTGCAGTTCGATTCCGCAACACAGGTGCGAGTGTCCGTGACGCAAAACGGAAACGTCGTGCTGAAAGAGCAACTCGTTGCCCTCGACCCGACACCGAGCGGTGCGCGGTTCGGTCTCTTCTCGAGCAGCGCGCGCAACGTTTTCACGCAGGCGGCGGCTGCGCCCGTCATGCTGCGGCCAGACACACCGCCGGCCATAGAACAAAGCGGAACGCCGCCGAAGTGGAGCAGTTACTGGACACCGAACGCGACTTACTGGAGCTCGCCATACAAGGTAAGCGCGCCTACGCTGCTCGACAACAAACCGGTCGATGGTGCGTCCAACAACTGCATAGGCGACCCTCAGCAATGCCTGTATACCGTCGTGGACGAGAGCGGTAGTCCGGTCCGGCAGTATGTCGGCTACTACGCCGCCGGCGGAGCCGTTGCCATAACGAAGCGTTCCTGGTCGAAAAGCGATAACACGTGGTCGCCGTTCGAACCGTCCGTCGTCCTGGCCACAAAGCTGCCCGAAGGGGACGGGCACTACCGGATTACCATCGGAGAAAGCGCCGACGGCCACGTTCACGTCGTCGCGAACGTGTGGGCTTCGAAACTGGTGTACTACAAGACGGGCATCGCCCAAAATCTCTCGACACTGACACTGCAGAACTTCATGGTGTCCAGCGACGTCGAAACCAGGACCACTTACCCTGAGTTCATGCGGGTCCAGATCGACGCAAAAGACCGGCTGCTGTTCCTGTATCGGACAGGAGGCAGTGGCGACGGCGACTGGATTTTCAACCAATATGTCGACGGCAAATGGTCCCGTTATCTCGCGGGCTTCCTTTTCGCTGGGTCGAGCAAGAGCGGAACCACCCACAGCGCCTACCCGGCCACCCGCGCACCCGTGCTTGGACCCGACGGTAACTTCCATGTGGCGTGGATCTGGCGTTCGACGGAATTTCCTGGCAGCAACTCGAGGATTTGCTACGCATACAGCGCCAACCTTCGTACATGGCGCTCGGCCTCGGGCGAGATCATTGCCAACGGGGAAATCAGCGACTCCATTACCTACGACGACGAAGCAGCCATTGTCGACGATGTGCCCGAAAACGGCGGAGCCCTCAACGGTCTCGTCTCCCTCGGATTCGACCATGACGGCCAGCCAATGATCGGCTATGTAAAGTTCGACGATCCGTCATCCGGCAGCAGCCAGTTCTATGTTGCCCGGTGGCGCACGACCTGCGGCAGTTGGCAGCGCACTCAGTTGACCAACTATCTGGGTCGCTGGACGCCGCTAGCTGCGGGCGGCACCGTTCCGACGCCGTTCAACATTGCCGGGGCGACTGCTCAAAAGACCGCTAGTGGTGAAAAGGTCATTGCGCTTCCGTACATTTACGGAGATCACGCGGGCACCTTCGTGCTTTCTTCCGAAACCCTCGAAGTCATCGGTGAAACGGACTGGCGCACGTACTCCAATCTCATCCCTACACCGACTGGAATGCGAACAGCCCTCATCACGAGAGACTCGTGCACGACTACCTTCGGCACAAACCATGACGAAGAGTACGTACTTCTCAACTTCGCCGTTGGCAAGGGCGAGTTGCTTCCCGCGGGCGCAGACACCTCCATGAAGGTGCTCCGCGTCAAGTAGTCCGGTCGATCCCGGGCAATCAACGGGCTTGAGCGCCGCTTCCTGACAAGCGTTCGGAAGCGGCGCAGGGGTAAGAGAAGTAAGCAGACACCGAGGGAAATCCCCACGTTTCATCACGCGAACTTTGCATACAATGTCTCCGTCAGCAGCTTGAAACGGAGCCGCAATGCCACAGATTCAACCCGCTTTGCATACAATCGCGCCCGAACCGGCGCGCTCGGCGGACGACGTCTATCTCGCAATCAAGGACGCGCTCGCCTGCGGCCAATACGGCGCGGGCCAATATCTGCGCGAGGAACAGCTTGCGAAAAGCCTCGGCGTGAGCCGCACGCCGGTGCGCGAGGCACTGCGACGGCTCGATGCGGAAGGCTGGGTCGAAACGCGCCCGAACTACGGCGTGCGCGTGAAAGCGTGGACGTTGCAGGACGCGCGCGAGATCTTCGAAGCGCGGCTGCTCGTCGAGCCCTATCTCGCCGGACGCGCGGCGCTGCTCATCGGCGCATCGGATATCGCGCGCCTCAAGGCGCTCGCCGATGCGATGCTCGCGATCACGCAACATCCATCGACGCCCGAATCCTGCGAAGCGTGGTTCACCGCGAACGGCGAATTTCACGCGATCATCACGGCCGCCGCGAACAACGCGCGCCTCGACCGCTCGCTCAGGTCGATGAAGGAAACGCCGCTCATCAAGTGGACCTTCGACACCTATAGCGACGAAGACCGCGAACGCAGCGCGCGCCAGCATTTCGAAATCGTTCTCGCGCTCGAACAGCGCAACGCCGCGTGGGCGGAAGCCGTCACGCGCTGCCATATCCTCGCCGCCGAAAAGGCTGTGCTCGACCGCTACGACCGAGAGCATCGCGCGCCCTGAGCGCGCGGCGGTCCGGGCCGCAACAGCATTACGACGAAGTCGACTGGAGACACGACATGCTGAGCACCGATAGCACCACCGTAAGCGCCATGAGCACCGTAAGCACATTAGGCACCGTGAGCGCCGGCCCACGGCTCGACCGGCTGCCGATTTCCGGCTTTCACAAGCGCGTGCTGTGGCTGATCGGCGCGGGCATGTTCCTCGATTCCTTCGATATCTATCTGGCGGGCGGCGTGCTCGGCGCGCTCGCCAAAACCGGCTGGTCGACGATGCAATTGAACGCAGCGTTCCTCTCGTCGACGTTCATCGGCATGCTGATCGGCGCGTTCACGGCGGGCGTGCTCGGCGACGCGAAAGGCCGCAAGTTCACGTATCAGTTCAATCTCGCCGTGTTCGGCCTCGCGTCGATCGCAGGCGCGTTCGCGCCGGACATGACGTGGCTCATCGTGTGCCGCTTCTTCATGGGGCTGGGGCTGGGCGCGGAGATTGTCGTCGGGTATGGCTCGGTCGGCGAATTCATGCCGCCCGCGGTGCTCGGGAAATGGTCGGCGTATCTGTCGCTGATCACGAACTCGGCGCTCTTTTTCTCGACGTTCCTCGGCTATCTCATCATCCCGTCGATTGGCTGGCGCGCGATGTTCGCGATCGTCGGCATCGGTGCGCTGATCGTGTGGGTCATCCGCAAGAAGATGCCGGAGTCGCCGCGCTGGCTCGAATCGAAAGGCCGTTACGAGGAAGCCGAAGCGATCCTGCGCGCCGCCGAAGAGGAATCGGCGAAGAAGGCGCCGCTGCCGCCCCTCGACGACGCGCCGCGCATCGCGACGAAGAGGACCACGCTGCTCGAACTCTTCTCGCCTTCGCAGATTCGCCGCACGTTTGTCGCGATCGTCGTGCAGATCGCGATCAACATGGTGATCTACGGCTTCATCGTCTGGGTGCCCACGTTCCTGATGAAGCAGGGCGTCGGCATGGCGTCGTCGCTCGGATATTCGACGTTGATGTCGCTGGGCGGACCGGCGGGCGCGCTCGTCGGCGTGCTGATCGCCGACAAGGTCGGCCGCAAGAACGGGCTGATCGCGGTCTCGGTGCTCGCGGCGGTGGTCGGCTGGCTGTACGGGCATTCCACCGGCGTCGCGATGGCGACGCTGCTCGGCTTCCTGCTGTTCACGCTCACCTATCTGATGGTCGCGCTCGGCGTCGCGACGTATGTGCCCGAGCTTTTCGCCACCGAGAACCGCATGCGCGGCAACGGCATCGCCGGTTGTGCGGGGCGCATCACCGGCATTTTCGCGCCGCAGCTCGTGGTCGTGATGTACGCCACGGGCGGCGTGAAGGACGTGCTCTCGATGACCATCGGCGCGCTCGCCGTGATGGCCGTCGTGCTGGCGGTGTTCGGCATCGAGACGAACAAGCGCTCGCTGGAAGACATCGCACCTTCGTCCGATGCCGATGGCGCGCTCGCGGCGTCGGCCTTGACGCGGGAATCGCATCGTTGAAACTTCTAGAGGACAGGGTTATGAGCGTTTCACATCAGGACAAGCGTCAGGCGTTGAAGGCGCGTTTCGCGCGCAAGGAAATCGTCACCGCGCCCGGCATCTTCGACATGATTTCCGCGAAGATGGCCGACTCGATGGGCTTCGATTGCCTCTACATGACGGGCTTCGGCACGGTCGCGTCGTATCTCGGCGTGGCCGATGCGGGGATTGCCACGTACACCGACATGGTCAATCGCGTCACGGCATTTTGCGGCGGCACGAACACGCCGATGATCTGCGACGGCGATACCGGCTACGGCGGCCTGCTCAACGTCGCGCACACGGTGCGGGGTTACGAGCAGGCGGGCGCGGCGGGCATTCAACTGGAAGATCAGGAATTCCCGAAGAAATGCGGCCATACGCCGGGACGCCGCGTGATTCCGCTCGAAGACATGGTGCGCAAGATCAAGGTCGCGGTGGAAAGCCGTAGCGACGCGAATTTTCAGATCGTCGCGAGAACGGATGCGCGGACATCGCTCGGGCTCGACGAAGCGTTGCGTCGCGGCGAAGCGTACGCGAAGGCCGGCGCCGATGTGCTGTTCATCGAATCGCCGGAGAGTGTGGAAGAGCTGGAGAAGATCGGGCGTGCGTTCGATATGCCGCTGCTCGTGAATGTCGTCGAAGGCGGAAGGACGCCGCAATTGCCGCCCGCGGAGTTGCAGAAGCTCGGGTTTTCGTTGGCGATTTATCCGGCGTCGGGGTTCCTGGTCGTGGCGAAGGCGCTCAAGGATATGTACGGCGAGATCCTCGCGCAGAAGGGCACGGAAGGCGCTTCAGGCGCGATGTATCCGTTTGCCGATATGTGCACGCTGATGGGGTTTCCGGAGGTTTGGGCGTTCGACCGCGCGCACGCGGACTGATTCACCCCCCCGCGGCCACGCAATCGATCTCGATATCAAACCCGCCCGGCCACGCCGGCACGTTGATGAAAATGCGTGCCGGCGGATTCGCTCCGAAGAACCGCGCATACACCGCGTTGACGACAGGAAACGCATCGACCGACGTGCAATACACGTTGCACTTCAACACCTGATCGAGCGACGACCCCGCCGCTTCGACGCACAGCTTCAACTGCTCAAGCACCAGTTCCGTCTGCCGTTCGATGGTCGCATTCGCCACGATTTCCCCCGTCTGCGGATCGAACGGCGGAAAGCCGGACACATAGACCGTATCGCCGTGGCGCGTGACGGCGGAAGTCGGCGCCTTGAATCGTTCGAGCCACGTAGAAAGCGGTTCGACACGGATGATCTCGCGGGTCATGTTCATCGTCTCCCTTGAAGTGAGGAACTACGCGCGGTCCACGAATATTCCATTGAGGTCATTTCCCGCCGCCGCGTCCTTGAATCCGTCGAAGCGACCATCGGCGAGACCTTGCGCCGCGCGCATGAATCCGCCCCACGCCGCGCGCGCGAGCCCTCCGCCGACGCTCACGCGCCGCACGCCGAGCGCGGCCACATCGCTCAACGTGAATTCGGACACACCGCCGATCAGCAGATTCACAGGCTTCGGCCCGACCGCCTTCACGACGGCCTCGATCTGCTCGCGCGTCTTGATGCCGGGCGCATAGAGACAATCCGCGCCTGCATCGGAATAGGCCTTGAGACGCGCGATCGCATCGTCGATATCGGGCTTGCCCGCGAAGAAGTTTTCCGCGCGGCCGACGAGCAAGGTATCGCCACCCGTTGCATCGATCGCGCGCCGCGCCGCCTTCATGCGCGCCACGGCGACATCGACGGCAAACAAGGGCGACGCTGCATCGCCTGTCGAATCTTCGATCGACAATCCCGCGACGCCTGTCGCCACCGCGAGCTTCACGCTTTCGGCGACTTCGTCCGGCGTCGAGCCGAAGCCGCTTTCGAAGTCCGCGTTCACGGGCAAACCGGTTGCCTCGACGATCTCGCGTAGATGCGCGAGCACGGCATCGCGCGTGACGTGATTGTCCGCATGGCCTTGCGACCATGCGAAGCCCGAGCTCGTGGTCGCGAGCGCCTTGAAGCCGAGCGTCGCGAGATAGCGCGCGGAACCGGCATCCCAGGGATTCGGCAGCATGAAGCAACCAGATTCGTGCAGCGCGCGAAAGGCGGCGCGTTTCTCGGCGACGGTGCGGGGCATGGCGTGTCTCCTGTCGATGAACGAGTCGGAAAGCAGACGATACGCGATTCGCCGGGATAGCGTCTCTCAGCCGAGCGTGCGAATGGAATTGCTGATGCTGCGCGCGCATTCGATCACTGCGGGCGCGAGCCGTTGCTCCGCTTCCGCGAGCGTCCAGCGGCTCGTCGGCGCGACGACGTGCACCGCGGCGACAGGCCGGCGCTCGCCATCGAGCACGGGCGCGGCGAGCGTCATGTCGCCGAGAAACAATTCCTCGCGATTGCTCGTGTAACCTTTGCGCCGCCCGCGCTCCAGGATCGCTTCGAGCTCACCGGCGTCCGTCACGGTGTATTGCGTATGCGCGATACGCTCGCTCGATTCGATGATCGCGCGCGCCTCATCGACCGGCAACGCGCTGAGATAGGCGCGCCCCGACGCCGTGCAATACATCGGAATGCGGCTTCCGATCGGCATATGGATCGGCACGAACTTCATGCAGACGAAACGCGCGACGTAGATCATCTCGTCGCCGTCCGGCTCGGTGAGATTGGACGTTTCGCCAGCGACGTTCGTGAGCTCCGAGAGAAACGGATTCGCGACGTCGATCAACGTGTCCGCCGCGAGATAGTTGTAGCCGATCTGCATCACGCGCGGCGTCAGCTGATAGCGCTTCGTGCGCGGATGCTTTCTCACGTAGCCGAGTTTTTCCAGCGTGTAGATCATGCGCTGCGCGCTGCTCTTCGTGATGCCCGCGGCTACGGCGAGTTCGGGCAGGCTCATCGTGCGCCGCTGCGCGCAAAACGAGCGCAACACCGCGATGCCCTTCTCCAGCGACTGGTTGAAGAGCGCATCAGCCGCTTCGCCGCTGGTTTCACCGACCGGCTCGTCGTTCATGAAAATCCCGATTGTGGATGTCCCTGAATCGAAACTAGCATATCGATATTCGATACGCAAAGTTTGATGTTCGATATTTTTGACTCGCTTGTCATGCGGTCATGTCGTTCCGCGGTTTCATTCAATCATCGGGAGAAAGCCTCATGATTCGAGCACTGAAGCGCATTGCAGCCGGTGTCACTGCCGGATGGATCATCGCCGCGGCGCCCGCCGCGTTTGCCGATACCACGTACACCGTCGGCTCAACGGCCACCGGCGTGCCGTTCACGTTTCTCGACGTGAAGACGAACGAAATCCAGGGCTTGCTCGTCGACGCGATCACCGCGACGGGCAAAGCCGCGGGCTTCGACGTGAAGGTCCAGCAAACCACTTTCTCCGCCTTGATCCCGTCGCTGACGACGAAGAAGATCGACATCATTTCCGCCGCAATGCTGAAAACGCCCGCGCGCGAACAGGTCGTCGATTTCTCGGACACCGTTTACAGCTATGGCGAAGGCCTGATCGTGAAAGCGGACGACAAAGGCAAGTACACGTCGATGGACGATCTGAAGGGCGAGGTCGTCGGCGCGCAAGTGGGCACCGCGTTCGTCGATGCGCTGAACAAGAAAGGCATCTTCAAGGAAGTGCGCACCTACGATTCCGTCGCGGACATCATGCGCGACGTCGCGCTCGGGCGCATCAAGGCGGGCTTCGGCGATCACCCGATCATCGCGTATCAGTTGCAGAAGAACCCGAATCCGCAACTGCGCCTCGTCGAAGGCTACAAGCCCGAAGTCACCGGACAAGTGTGCTTCGTCGTGCGCAAGGGCGACAAGGACACGCTCGACAAGCTCAACGCGGGCATCAAGAAGATCAAGTCCGACGGCGAGCTCGCGCAGATCGTCAAGAAGTGGCAGGTGGAATGACGGCGCATAGATAGAGGCGCCGCCATGTTCATCCAGAACGCGCTCGATTTCCTGCCGATCCTGCTCAAGGGCGCGATCGTCACGATCGAAATCACGGTCTGTTCGTTCATCCTGAGCTCGCTGCTCGGGCTCGTGCTCGCGTTGATGCGCGTATCGTCCAACAAGGCGCTTTCGCATTTCGCCGCGCTCGTCATCAACGTGATACGCGGGCTGCCGATCATCGTGCAGCTCTTCTACATCTACTTCGTGCTGCCCGACCTCGGCGTGCAACTTTCTGCGTTCGAGGCGGGTTTCATCGGGCTCGGCGTCGCGTATAGCGCGTATCAGGCGGAGAACTTCCGCGCGGGCATTCAGGCGATCGATCACGGGCAGATTGAAGCGGCGCAGTCCATCGGCATGAAGGGCGGGCTCATCATGCGGCGCGTGGTGCTGCCGCAGGCGTTTCGCATCGCGCTGCCGCCGTATGGAAACACGCTCGTGATGATGCTGAAGGACTCGTCGCTGGCATCGACGATCACCGTCGCCGAGATGACGCGCGCCGGGCAACTGATCGCATCATCGACATTCCAGAACATGACCGTGTTCACGCTCGTCGCGCTGCTTTATCTCGCGTTGAGCCTGCCGCTCGTGTATGCGCTGCGTCTGCTCGAACGCCGGCTCACGCTCAGAAAACGCATGCGAGGCAAGCGATGATCGATATCGACGCCATTCACAAACGCTTTCACGACCAGGAAGTGCTGAAAGGCGTGAGCCTCAGTGTCGATGCGGGCGAAGTCGTGTGCCTGATCGGTCCTTCGGGATCGGGCAAATCGACGCTGCTTCGCTGCATCAACGGACTCGAAAGTCACGACGCGGGCACGATCACGGTCGAAGGCGAGCGCGTCGATGCGAAGAGCAAGCGCATTCACGAATTGCGCACGCACGTGGGCATGGTGTTTCAGCGCTTCAATCTGTTTCCGCATCGCACGGCGCTGGAGAACGTCTGCGAAGGACCGCTGTATGTGAAGAAGCAGCCGCGCGACGCGGCGCGTGCGCGCGCGCGTGAACTGCTGGAGAAGGTCGGCTTGTCGCATCGCATCGATGCGTATCCCGATGAACTCTCGGGCGGTCAGCAGCAGCGCGTGGCCATCGCGCGCGCGCTCGCAATGGAACCGAAGGCGATTCTCTTCGACGAGCCGACCTCCGCGCTCGATCCCGAGCTCGTCGGTGAAGTGCTCGGCGTGATGCGTCAGCTCGCGCGCGACGGCATGACGATGATCGTCGTCACGCACGAAATGGGCTTCGCGCGCGAAGTCGCGGATCGCGTGTGCTTTCTCTACGACGGCACGATCTGCGAAGAAGGCAGCGCCGCCGACGTGCTCGAACGTCCACAACATCCGCGCACGCGCGACTTTCTGCGGCGCATGCTATCGAACAACGGCGGGAACGACGGCGAGAGCGCGGACAAATGAATCCGCACCTGAACACGTCCGCGCTGCCTTTGCCGCCGTCGCTGTGGGCCGCCACCGCTGAACCCGCCGTCGCCGCGCCGCCGCTCGCGGATTCGAAAGCGGTCGATGTCGCGATCGTCGGCGCGGGGTTCACGGGCTTGTCGTGCGCGCTGCATCTCGCGCAAAGCGGCGCCTCCGTCTGCGTGATCGACGCGAACGAGCCCGGCTGGGGCGCATCGGGCCGCAATGGAGGGCAGGTGATTCCCGGCCTGAAGTACGATCCCGACGACTTGCTGCGACGCTTCGGCATGGCCGATGGCGAAGCGATCGTGCGCATGATCGGCGGCGCGGCCGATACCGTGTTCGATCTGATCGCGCGCTATCACATCGCGTGCGATGCCACGCGCAACGGCTGGATCCAGCCGACGCATTCGGAGAAGCTCATCGGCGTGCTGCACGCGCGCGCGCGACAATGGGAGGCCCGCGGCGCGCCGGTCGAATTGCTCGATCGCGCGCAAGTGTCGAAGCGGCTCGGCACCGATGCTTATATCGGCGGATGGATCGACCTGCGCGCGGGCAGCGTGCAGCCGCTCAGCTATGCGCGCGGTCTCGCACGGGCGGCGATCGCGCACGGCGTCGCGATTCACGGCGCGACGCGCGCGACGAAGCTCGAAGCATCGGAGAGCGGCTGGCGCATCGATACGGCGCACGGCCCGCACATTCATGCGCGGCAAGTGCTGATCGCGACCAACGGTTATACGGATGCGCTGTGGCCGCGTCTCGCGCAATCGGTGATCGCGGCGAACAGCTTCATCGTCGCGACGAAGCCTCTGCCCGACGAGACCGGCGCGCGCATTCTGCCTGGAAGAGAAGTAGCTTCCGATTCGCGTCGCCTGTTGCTCTACTTCCGGCGCGACGCGCACGGCCGCTTTCTGATGGGCGGACGCGGGCCGTTTCGCGAACCGCGCGATGCCGCCGACTGGGCGCATCTCGAGCGCGCCGCGCGGCTGCTTTATCCGCAGTTGAAGGACATCGAGTACGAATACCGATGGGCGGGACGCATCGCGATCACGCGCGATTTCCTGCCGCATGTGCATCTGCCAGCGAAAGGCCTGACCATCGCGCTCGGGTACAACGGCCGCGGCATCGCGATGGCGACCACGATCGGCAAGCATCTCGCCGCGCATCTGGCGGGCGTCGCACGAGGCTTGCCGCTGCCGCCCGCGTCCATCGAGCCGATCCCGCTGCACGCGTTGCAGCGCTTCTATATCAGCGCGGGCGTCGCGTGGTATGCGCTGCTCGATGCGTTGTCCTGACGCTTCGACCGATTGAATCAGCCCAGCAACCGCAGGTTCGCGATGCACACGTCATCGTCGCCGGTCAGCTGCGGCGTTTGCCCGAACGCGACGAGCCCTTCGCCGTTCTTCGAAGCCATCACGTGCTCCAGCATCGATGCGTACCGGTGCAGGATCGCCATGAACTGTCCCGCGATCAGTCCGAGCCGATAGCTCATCAGGTATTCGGCGACGAGGTCATCTTCGCCGTCGATCCAGAACGAGCCCATGAATACTTCCGAGTTCAGCCGATGCTCGAAGTCGCGTTTGCGCCAGCGCATGGCTTCCTTCGCCGCGGGCAGATACGTGACGAAGCGAACGAACTTCCTTTCGCGTTCGAGTGACACGAGATAGCCAATTCCAGAATGCGTATGCAACACGATTTGCTGCGTCTCGGTGACACATTCCAGACCCGAGTCAGCGATATGTGTTGCAAGGCAATCAAGCGTGATTTCGTCTTCCGTCCACGTCTTTTTCATTTTGCTCTCCGTTGTAATCTTGTTCTTCTCCGCGCCATTCCGTTTATTTTTTTCGAGTTCGCGCGGGCGCGCTCGCGATCGGAACGGCTCGTTTGCATCAAATCATTTAGCGTCGATGACCGCAATAGGCGCGAGCGATAGGCCGTGCCGCAAAAAAAATGCGGCTCCGGCAGAACCGGAGCCGCATTGGCGGTCGTTGAACGCGCGGCGGCTACTTCGTCTTCAGATCGAAGCGATCGAGATTCATCACCTTGGTCCAGGCCGCAACGAAGTCCTTGACGAACTTCGCTTGCCCGTCGCTGCTCGCATAGACTTCGGCAAGCGCGCGCAACACCGAGTGCGAACCGAAGATCAGATCGACGCGGCTGCCGGTCCACTTCCTCTGTCCCGTCTTGCGGTCACGTCCTTCGAACAGATCGCGGCTCGACGACAGCGGCAGCCATTCCGTGTTCATGTCGAGCAGGTTGACGAAGAAGTCGTTCGTCAGCGTTTCCGGACGGTCGGTCAAGACGCCGTGCGCGTGCGCGTTGCTTCCGGCGGACACCTTCAGCGCGCGCAATCCGCCGACGAGCGCCGTCATCTCAGGCGCGGTCAACGTCAGCAGTTGCGCCTTGTCGATCAGAAGCGCCTCGGGCGGCACGCGCACGTTGGTCTTGACGAAGTTGCGGAAGCCATCGGCAACGGGTTCGAGCGCCGAGACCGAGAGCACGTCGGTCTTGTCCTGCGTCGCGTCCATGCGACCCGGCGTGAATGGCACGGTCACTTTCTGGCCCGCCTTCTCCGCCGCCTGCTCGATGGCCGCGCCGCCTGCCAGCACGATCAGATCGGCGATCGAAATCTTCTTGCCGCCGGATTGCGCGCCGTTGAACCCGCTCTGAATGCCTTCCAGCGTCGTCAGCACCTTCGCGAGCTTCTCGGGCTCGTTCGCTTCCCAGTCCTTCTGCGGCGCCAAACGAATGCGCGCGCCGTTCGCGCCGCCGCGCTTGTCGGAGCCACGGAACGTCGATGCCGACGCCCATGCCGTCGATACGAGCTCGGCTACCGACAAACCCGACGCCAGCACCTTCTGCTTGAGCGCCGCGACATCCTGATCGTCGACGAGCGGATGATCGACTTCCGGAATCGGGTCCTGCCACAGCAATTCTTCCTGCGGCACTTCCGGGCCGAGGTAGCGCGCCTTCGGACCCATGTCGCGGTGCGTCAGCTTGAACCACGCGCGGGCGAACGCATCGGCGAACTGATCCGGGTTTTCCCAGAAACGCTTCGAAATCTTCGCGTATTCCGGATCGAGGCGTAGCGACAGGTCCGTCGTCAACATCGTCGGCTTGATTTTCTTCGACGGATCGTACGCGTGCGGGACGGTTTCGCCCGAATCCTTCGCCACCCACTGATTCGCACCCGCCGGGCTCTTCGTCAATTCATACTCGTAGCCGAAAAGGTTCTCCCAGAAGCCTTGGCCCCACTTCGTCGGCGTCGTGGTCCAGGTGACTTCCAGGCCGCTCGTGATCGTATCCGCGCCCTTGCCGCTGCCGTAGCTGTTTTTCCAGCCGAGGCCCATGTTTTCCAGATCGGCGGATTCGGGCTCGGGACCGACGTTGTCGGACGGGCCCGCGCCGTGCGTCTTGCCGAACGTGTGGCCGCCCGCGATCAGCGCGACGGTTTCCTCGTCGTTCATCGCCATGCGCGCGAAGGTCTCGCGGATATCGTGCGCCGCCGCCAGCGGATCGGGATTGCCGTCGGGGCCTTCCGGGTTGACATAGATCAGACCCATCTGCACCGCGCCGAGCGGGTTCTCCAGGTTACGGCCGTTGTCGGTGCGGCTGACTTCTTCGCCGTGCTTCTGTTCGTCGGCGGTGATCACGCCCTGATCTTCATCGTTGCCGGCGGCGCCTTTGCCATAGCGGACATCGCCGCCAAGCCAGGTTTTCTCATTGCCCCAGTAGACATCCTGATCCGGCTCCCAAGTATCTTCGCGGCCGCCGGCGAAGCCGAAGGTCTTGAAGCCCATCGTTTCCAGCGCGACGTTGCCGGCGAGAATCAGCAGATCGGCCCAGGAAATATTCTGGCCGTACTTCTGCTTGACGGGCCACAGCAGACGACGGGCCTTGTCGAGGCTGACGTTGTCCGGCCAGCTATTGACCGGCGCGAACCGCTGCTGGCCGCGTCCACCGCCTCCCCGGCCGTCGCCGATGCGATAGGTGCCGGCGCTGTGCCACGCCATGCGGATGAAGAGCGGCCCGTAGTGACCGAAGTCGGCAGGCCACCAGTCCTGCGAGTCGGTCATCAGCGCCGCGAGATCCTTCTTGACCGCGGCGAGATCGAGGCGCTTGAACGCCTCGGCGTAGTCGAAGCCGGGGTCGAGCGGATTCGACTTGCTCGAATGCTGGCTCAGCAGATCCACCCGTAGCTGCTTCGGCCACCAGTCACGGTTCGTCGTGCCGGTGCCGGCGGCATGCGTAAACGGACATTTCGATTCGCTTGACATGCGTTATCTCCTTGCGAGGACGTACCCACTAGTTGTTCTGCTACTGACTACCAAAGAGAATTTGCGGCATGCATCGGGCGATGCGTGAATCGTCGAGGCAGGCCTTCCGCAATTTAAAAATACGCGAGCGCAACCCTCAATAGAATGCGATTTTTGCAATGCCGCCGATAGCAGACGGCTATAAGACGGAACGCGCCTGCGTCTTGCTCGCGGTTGCTGCAGTGCAGAATGACGGGCGATGTGTCAGCGCGCGATAGGCGAGCGTGATCGACTTCGATCGGTCATCAAAACTTCTTGCGGATCGTACGTGCTTCGGCTGGCGAGACAAGGTCTTTCAGTCTAGCAGCGTCTTGCACGCGTGGCAGACCGCGCGGCCCGCGCCGACGCGCGGCGCAGGGAAAACGCGAACCGGGTCCGGCGGGAGGCCCGCTGATCAGCTCCAGTCGTCCATATCGTGCTTGATGCCGTGCCGGTTCGCGATGAGTTCCTCGACGCTCGGCTCGTTGTTCATCGCGCGCTGAATGGCAAGCTTCGTCGCTTCGTAATTGGTGCGGTACATGTCCTTCTTGTCGAGGTTCGCGTCCGTCGCGCAACGCGGATCGATCCACACGAGGCTGATGATGCACAGCTCGTTCGCCCGATCTTTCGGCAAGATACCTTCGATCAGACAATCGACGACGGCATCGGCGGTCGCCGATTGCACCACGCCGCCGAACAGGTCGATGTTCGCCATGTCCTTCAGCGTCACCTTTGGAACGATCATCGTCGCCGGGCGGACCATCTGATTGCACGCCCGAATCGCGAACATGGCGGTGTGTCCTTTCGACTGCGCCATCATGTTCGCGAACGCGTGGCCAACTGGCCCATCCACGCGGCCGATCAGAATCTCCGGCATCGCATCGGTCGCTTGGCCCGGCGCGGCCAGCACGGTTGCTTCGCCTGCGCGGAACGTCAGATCCAGACTCATGAGCACTCTCCTTCAAGGATTGAACGATGGTTCGAAAGACCGAAGGGACATCCGCACGCAAGGACGATGCCACTCACGCGGACAAGGCCGTGACGCCGCATCCGCCGGTCGCGCGAAGACACACTGTCCGCGCGGCGTGACACATTGCGCGGCACGGCGTTTTCCCTGTCCTCCCTGTTTCGGGTGGGGCTTGAGCTCACACGGCGCACTTAACGTGACAAGCGAGCGGCCTCGTTTCGTGCGAGCGAGCGCGGCCAGACTTTCACCCCGCGGCGTGAAAGAAGCGTGAAATGAGCGTGGAACAAGCGCGCCGCATCTTTGAGCCGAACCAGACCATGAACTCACTCGACGGTTACAGGCCACGCGCGGCGTGGATGACGACGCTGATGCTGATGGCGCTCGCCCTCATCAATTTTCTCGACAAGATCGTGCTCGGCATGGTCGCCGTGCCGCTGATGCGCGAACTGGGCCTATCGCCGGCGCAATTCGGCGTGGTCGCGGGAAGTTTCTTCTGGCTCTTCGCCGTATCGACGGTGCTGGTGGGATTTCTGTCAAACCGGATTCAGACACGCTGGCTGCTGCTCGGCATGGGCGTCATATGGGCGGTCCTGCAAGTCCCTCAGGCAATCTTCAGCAGCATGGCCGCGTTTCTCGTCTGCCGCGTCGTGCTCGGCGCGGCGGAGGGTCCGTTCTATCCGGTGTCCGTCCACGCGCTCTACAAGTGGTTCCCCAACGAGAAGCGCAACATGCCGGTCGCGTTCGTGAATCAGGGCGCGCTCGTCGGTCTGCTTCTCGCGGGCCTGCTCATTCCGCTCGTCACACATCACTGGGGATGGCGCATGAACTTCGTCGTGCTCGGTGGCATAGGCGCCGTGTGGAGCGTGCTGTGGCTGTGCGTCGGTCGCGAAGGCAATCTGGTGCAACATCCGCGAACGCTGACCGGCGCAACCGATGCGACGGTTCAGCGAGTGCCGTACCGCAAGCTGCTCAGCAATCCGACGGTGCTCTGCGTGTTTCTCCTTGGCTTCGCCGGCTACTGGATGATGGGCGCGAACATGACCTGGCTGCCGACGTATCTGGAAAAGGCGCTCGGCTTCTCGGGCATCGTTTCGGGACGCTGGTTCGCGCTCGTGATCGCCGCGGCGGCGCCGTTCAGCCTCGGGCTGAGCTGGCTGTCGCAGCGCATGCTGGTGCGCGGGGCGTCGTCGCGTAATGCGCGCGTGCGCTTGCTGTGCGCGGCGTTCATCGGCGGCGCGTGTCTGTTCTTCGTGTTGATGCTGCCAGGACTCGCGCCGGTGCAGAAAGTCGTCGTGTTCGCTCTCGCGAGCGGGTTGCCGACCGCCTGCTTCGCGCTCGCGCCGGCGCTGCTCTCTGAACTCGTGCCGGATACGCAGCGCGGCGCGCTCATCGGCATTCATACGGCGCTCGCCAGCACCGGAGCGGCCATCGCGCCGATGCTGATCGGCCGGATCGTGCAGGCGAACGGCGGCGTGAGCGCGCATGCTTACGAACTCGGCTTTGCGACGAGCGCGATCATGTTGATCGTCGCCGCACTCGTTGCGTTGCGCTGGCTGCATCCCGAGCGCTCGCGGCGCGGGGCGGGCGAGCACGTCGCGACGAGCGCCGCCTGAAGGCGGCTGGCGCGACGTCGTCGTTCGATAGCCGCCAAGCAGCAGTTCGGGATGTCGAATGGTGTGAGCCGGATGCGCGGAAGCGGCGCGTCCGGCTTTTCCGTATGTGTCACTCTTCAGGTCGTTCGTCTTGAGATCCTCGGCGCTCGGCGCGCCGTGAAGCTGCGAGCAACGATCATCGGAGACTGTCCGGTCTGATCGTCCATTCAATGGGCGAACGCGGACGCGCGGGGCGCTCGGCGCGCCGGTGGTCGTGATGACCCCGCATACGAGGAAGGACCCAACGATACAAACCGTAGTCACACCGTTCATGTAGCGTCGGCGAACCCGGCGCGCGCGGCGTGTCGCGGATCGAAACGAGGCTGGTCGCGGGCTGTGTATAACGACAATCGCCCCGCGCCGATATCAACCGGCGCGGGGCGATGAAATGGCGAATCAGAAGTTCAGAACGTCGAGAGCGTCAGCGTATTGCGCACCGATTTCACGCCTTGCACGCCTTGCGCCACGCGCGTCGCCTGATCCATCTGCGCCTGCTCGGGCACCCAGCCTTCCAGCAGCACGTCGCCATTGGTCACGCGCACCGTGATGCCGCTCGCGCGCATCCCTTTTGCATCGGCAAGCGCGGTAAGAATGCGCCGGCGCAACGCGCGGTCGGCGGCTTTCGCGGATTTGGCAGCGCCCGGCGTCGTCGATGCCGCCGTTGCCGCAGACGACGCACCGACAGGCGCCGACGCACCATTTTGTGCATAACCATAAAACGAAGCGCTGACGGCAGCGACGCCGATCGTCAGTCGTAGGATGCGAATAAATTTCATAGTGTTGTTTGCTGCCATGATCGTTGTAACCTGAACCACGCACTCCGCCGCGCCCGCAAGCAGCAACGAAGCGCGCACGATGCAACTCAGAAGCGATGCGAGACGCCCGCGCCGACGAGTATCTGCTTCTCGCCCGGCCCAACCGCCGAGAGACCGGGCCAGGACGTGGTCGCGAGGCCGTTGTTCTTCATGTAGCCCGCGCGCGCATAGAGGGACGTGCGCTTCGAGAGGGCGTGATCCTCACCCACCTGGATGCCCCAGGTGTTGTCGTGAACGCCGCGCACGAGACGCTGGAAGCCGGAGATTTCAATTGCGTCGGCGGGCGTGGCCTGGATCGTCGCGCCGACCTGGGCGACGCTGAACGGGTTCGCCGCATTGAGGCGCGCGGCAACCGAGCCCGCGGCTGCATCTTGCGGCTTGTGGTACGCGTAGGTGAACTGCAGATTCACGATGCCGATGCGGTACGCCAGCGCGCCCGTAAAGTGCTGGACGGAAACCGTGTTCACCGCGGTGGGCAGCCCCGGAATGCTCTTCGAGCCCGGATGCTGGAACTGATACGCCATGCCGACGTAAAGCCCGTAACCGGAGTACGTTCCCGCGATATCCAACAGGTTGCCGACCGACTGCGGGTAAGGCTGCGTCACCGTCGCCGCGAGCGCGTACATGCTCCAGAGCTGGAAGCCGCTGACTTGGGGCGACTTGTAGACGATCGCGTTGCTCGAGCGCCCGCCGGCGGTGGCCGTGGCCATCGTATTGCGGTCGAAGCTCGTCGCCATGGCCGCGATCGGCGAAAGCACTTCGTTTGCGCGGAACGGATCGGCCGGATAAAGCGCCCAGAACGTCGGCTGATATTGCCTGCCGAGCGACAGCGTTCCGTACTTCTCGTGCGTGAGGCCGACCCACGCCTGGCGATAGAACATCGCGGAGGAATCGGCGAGGAACGTGCCGTTGTTGAGGTTGTAGCCGTTTTCGACGGTGAACAAGGCTTTCAGGCCGCCGCCGAGGTCCTCGGTGCCCTTCAGGCCGAACATCGAGCCGGTGTTGCCGCCGCTGCGCATCGACCAGGATTGGGTTCCGCCGTTGTTGAACCACTGAATGAATGCATCGGCGACGCCATAAAGCGTGACGCTCGATTGCGCCGCCGCGCTGCCGGCCGCAATCGCGAGTGTCACGCCGACGACGCCTTTCCTGATGAAACGCATGAGTGTCTCCTCGTTGTGGGAATCTGGGCTGTCCGGTGCGTTCGATCGACGCGCGCCGACGCCGCACCGCCCCTTCCGATGCAGTGTTGCAGGCGATCCCGAACGCACCACTACCCGAAGCGAGTAGGCGCGGGAATACCCGAATCGCGTCCGCCATCGGTGCGCCGCCTATCACTCACGCGATCCGCAGACAAGCGCTTTACTCCGAATTATTTGGAGACACACATACACATGTTCCCTAGCGGGCGGTTTGCCCGCTGACCGCTAAAATCGATGAAGCCCAATGAACGACGCAGGTGTGTGATGACTGAAACGATCGTCCTTCGCAATCCGAATCATGTCGATCATGACGCAGCGCCGGCGGCCGGGTGCGCGTCGCCGCGCGCGTCAGCACTCGTCGTGGGCCGCGAGCGGCTCGTCGCGCAGCTCGTCGAGGCGCGCCGCAAGCGCTGCATCGTCATGCAGGGCCCGGCGGGATATGGCAAGACCACGGCGCTCATTGCGTGGCGCGAGGCGCTTTATCCGCTCGCGTTCCAGGTCGCGTGGCTCACGCTCGCCGATGAACTCGACGACCCCGCGCCCTTTCTCGACGCGCTCGCCGCGAGCCTCGCGCAAGTCGATCCGTCGATCCCGCGCGACGCCGCGCTGCTCGGCGGCCGCGGCACGGACGACGAAGCGATCGAGCGCACGATCATCGCGCTCGTGCGCGGCATCGCGAGCCGTCAGGGCGATCTCGTGCTCGTGTTCGACGATCTGCATCGACTGACGGACGGCCGCTGTCATCGATCGCTGCAATGGCTGCTCGATTACGCGCCGCCGAATCTGCACATCGTGCTCGCGTCGCGCGGGGCGATTCCGCTGTCGGTCGGGCGCATCCGCGATGCGGGCCTGCTGCTCGAGCTCGACATGCGCGATCTGCGCTTTTCGATGGCCGAGTCGAAGGCTTTCCTGAAGTCGCAGTTCCCCGAAATCGATTCGCGCGATGCCCGTCAGATGCACGAAATGACCGACGGCTGGGTCGCCGGCCTGCAACTGATGGTGGTCGGCGCCAAGCGCAGGAAAGCAACGCCGACGGCGCTCGCAACGGGCGATGCATTCGCGGGCATGCAACATCTCGACGCCAACACCTTCGCTGAATATTTCGAGCGCGAAGTGCTGTCGAGCCTTGCCGCGAACGAGGTCGAACTGCTCGTGCGCATGGCCGTGTGCGAGCGGCTGTGCGCGCCACTGTGCGCAGCGCTGCTCGGCGGCACGGATCACGCGGACAGCGTGCTCAGGCTGATCGCGCGTCTCGAAAGCGACAACCTCTTTCTCGCGCCTGCCGGTCACGATGCGCGCCACGCTTGGTATCGGCTCAATCCGCTCTTCCGCGAAACACTGCTGGAACGCTTCCGCAAGCGCAGCGCGACGCAGCAGCGGCAAGTGCATCACGCGGCGTGGCAGTGGTTCCGCGAGCACGATCACGCCGATGAAGCCGTGCGCCACGCCGTGCTCGCCGGCGAGCCTGCCGCGGCGGCGGATCTCGTCGCGCGTATTGCGCGCAGCCTGCAATTACGCGGCGACTTGCGCAAGGTCGTCGCGCTGATGCGCCTGTTGCCGGAGGCCGAGATTCAGGCGCGCGTCGGCCTGCGGCTGTGGATGATCCATCTGCATCTGTATGCGCGCGAGTTCGGCGCGTGTGCGGACGCGATCGAGCGGCTGCGCTGCGATCTTTCCCGCGACGATACGAATTCCCGCTATCGCCTCATGCTGCTGGAGGGCGCGCTCGCGGTCCAGCGCGACGATCTCGACGCCGCCTGCAACCTGTTGCCGCGCATGTGCGCGCTGCCTCACGACGCGCAGGGCGTGGTCGTCGGCGCGCGCAACAATCTGCTTTCGTGGATTCACACGCAGCGCGGCGATTTCGACGAAGCGCGCCGCGTGCAGATGGACCGCCCGCCCGCGCTTGCCGATGGCACGCCGATCATGGGCACGTCCGCGGGCGTGTTGAGTGGTCGCGCGCTCGCCGGATTCAGCCATCTGCTGCAAGGCGATCTTCTGCAAACCGAGCGCGTCTGCCGTGACGTGCTTTACGAAGCCGAACAGCGCGGCAGCGCGGCGGCCGAAGCGTCGGCGCTCGCTGCCGCGCTGCTCGGCGAAGTGCTCTATGAATCCGGCGAGACCGAGCAGGCGCGCAAGCTGCTCGAGGAACGCGTCGACGTGATCGAGCGCGTCTCGTTTCCCGATACGGTGATGAGCGTGCTGACGGTGCTGTCGTCGGCGCATTGGCAAGCGGGTCATCGGCTCGATGCGATCGCGTGCCTGCATCGGCTCGAAGACTACGCCGCGCGACCCGAACTGCGCCGCGTGCTCGCGCATTGCCTGGCGCAGCGTGTGCGGCGCGATCTGCAACGCGGCCAGTTCGACTCCGCGCGGGCGCACATCGCGCGTATCGACGCCTTGGCCGCGTGCGCGGGCGTGCAGGCGTCGGCGGATTTTCAGGTGATCTCGCAACGGACGCACATCGACTGGCGTCTCGCACACGAAGATTACGACGCGGCGGCGCACGCGCTGTCACCGCTCATCGATCTGTGCCGCGCACAAGGCTGGCAGCGGCGTCTCGCCTTTTTCGAAACGCAAAAGGCCGTTACAGCGCACGGCCGCGGCGACGCCGTGTCCGCGCGCAAGCTGATGCGCTCGGCGATGCGCCTCGGGCATCGTCTCGGGCTCGTCCGTACGCTCCTCGATGCCGATCCCGCCGCGGTGGACCTGATCACGAGCGTGGCCAGCGACGAGCCGCACGATGCTGTGCTGCAGTTCTATGCGGATCGCCTGCGCGATACGCACGCTCGCGCCACCGCAATGCCCGCCGCGACGAAACCCGGCGCGCGTTCGGCAGACGGCAAGACTCAGGACATTCTGAGCGCGCGGGAATCGAAGGTGCTGAGCCTGCTCGCGCAGGCCCTCCCAAACAAGAAGATCGCCCGGACGATGGGTATTTCGCCCGAGACGGTCAAATGGCATCTGAAGAACATCTACAGCAAGCTCGGCGTGTCGAGCCGCGACGAAGCCGTTGCACGCTCGCGTGACCTCGCGCTGGGCGACGGCGCGTGAACGCACGCGCCGGTCGCGTCTCGCGTATCAGGCGACGAGCGCGCGCGTACCCGGATCCATCGGCAGGCTTGCGAGCACATCGGCGTGATAGTCCGCATCGCCGAGACGCAGCGACGACGCCGTCAGATACTTGAAGTAGTCACCGACCGCCAGCTCCGCCGTGACGCCCATTCCGCCGTGCAACTGCACGGCCTGCTCGCCGACGAAGCGCGCCGCGCGGCCCACGATCAGCTTCGCGGACGAGATCATGCGGCGCCGTTCGGTTGCGTCGGCGACATCGATCGCCGATGCGGCCAGATGCGCCATCGACAACGCGAGCTCCTTCTGCACGAGCATGTCCGCCACGCGATGACGCAACGCCTGGAAGCGGGCGAGCGCCTGGCCGAACTGCTTGCGCGTGAGCAGATACTCGCCGGTCATTTCGATGAGACGCCCCATCGCGCCCGCACTCGACGCGCACAGCGCGGCAATGCCGCGTTCGAGGGCCGCTTCGAGCATCGCTTCGCCGCGCGCGCCATCGCCGAGCATCGCGCTGCGCGGCACGCGCACCGCTTGCAACGTGATTTCGGCGGCACGCTCGCCGTCGAGCATGGGATACGCGCGGACCGACACGCCCGCCGCCGACGCCGGCACGATGAACAGCGACAGCGCCTCCGCCGACGCGTTCCACGCCGACACGATCAGTGTATGCGCGGCCTCGCCGTGCCAGACGTGCACCTTGCGGCCATCCAGGACGAAGCTGTCGCCGTCTGTCCGCGCGACGGTCGACGGGCGCGCGAAGTCATAGCGGCTATCCTGCTCCTGATACGCGAGCGCCACGATCTCGCGGCCTTCCGCGATCGCGGTCAAATGCGCTTGCCGCTGCGCGTCGGTGCCTGCGAGCTGAATCAGGCCGGCTGCCATCACCGCGCAGGGAATCAGCGGTTCGCACAGCAGCGCGCGGCCGGCTTCGAACTGCACGGCGAACGTGTCGGTTGCGTTTCCGTCGAAACCGCCGTGCTCCGATGAGATCGTCAACCCAAGCAGGCCGAATTCCGCGTAGGCGCGCCACGCGTCGCGGCTGAAACCGTCCGGAGCGCGCAGGGCTTTGCGGCGCGCGTCGATCGGATAGCGCTCGTCGGTGAAGCGCCGCAGGCTGTCGGCGAGCTGGCGCTGCTCATCGCTGTATGAAAAGTCCATCTGCCACCTCACATGTCGAAAACCGCTTTCGCGATGATTTCCTTCTGCACTTCGTTCGTGCCGCCGAAAATGGTCGGCTTGCGCATGTCCAGATAAAAGCTGCCGACGCTCGCGCCATAGCCGGGCTCGGGCGTCCAGCCGTCGAAGCCGTCGGCGAGCCACTCGGGCGCGAACGGCAACGCGTTCGGCCCGGCGATATCGATATGCAGCGACGACAACGCCTGCTGCAATTCCGAGCCGCGGATCTTGAGAATCGACGACTCCACGCCCGCGCCACGCTGGCCCGCCTCCGACGCAACGCGCAGCAGCAGCATTTCGAGCGCCATGACTTCGGCTTCGATGCGCGCGATCTTTTCGCGCACGCGCACGTCTTCCGCAAGCGGCTTGCCGTTTCTGCGCTCACGCTGCGCCAGCGCCTTCACGTAACGCAGCTCGCGCCGGCAATGCCCGATGCCGGCGATGCCCGTGCGTTCATGGCCGAGCAGGTATTTCGCGTAGGTCCAGCCGTGGTTCTCCTCGCCGACGAGATTCCCGGCAGGCACTTTCACGCCGTCGAGCCAGACCTCGTTGATATCGGCGACGCCTTCGAGCGTGGGGATCGGGCGCACGGTGATGCCGGGCGACTTCATGTCGATGAGCAGCAGCGAAATGCCGCTCTGCTGCTTCGCCTCGGGATCGGTGCGGGTCAGACAGAACATCCAGTCGGCGTGCTGCGCCAATGTGGTCCAGGTCTTTTGCCCGGTCACGATGTAGTGGTCTCCTTCGCGCACCGCCCGGGTCTTGAGCGACGCGAGATCCGAGCCTGCCCCCGGCTCGGAATACCCCTGACACCACCAGTCCTCCAAGGTGAGGATGCGTGGCAGGAAGCGCGCTTGCTGTGCGGCGCTGCCGAACTTCATCAGCACCGGGGCAATCATGGTGAGGCCGAACGCAAGCTGACGCGGCGCGCCTGCGATGCCGCATTCGATATCGAACAGCAGCCGTTGCAGCGCGGTCCATCCCGTGCCGCCGGAGGCCTTCGGCCAGCCGGGCGCGCCCCAGCCGTGCGAATGCAGGATGCGCTGCCACCGCACGTGGTCGTCGCGCTCCAGATGACGATGATTCAGCACCTTGTCGCGCAGATCGTGCGGGAGACGGTCCCGCATGAATGCGCGGATTTCATCGCGAAACGCGAGATCTTCGTTCGAATAGCTCAGGTTCATTGACTTCCTCGTTATGACGGGCCCCTTCACAGCTTCACCATACGCGGCTCTGCGCGCCGAACCGCCACCCACCTCGGGTGGTCACGCACCGGTGCGCCTCCCCTATTCTCTGTCCAAGGGCAAACGATCTCGCCGCACGGTGAAATCGACAAATCAAGAGCCGGAGAAGGCGCGCGGCGTCGCAGCCGCATCCGGCAACACACATCCATGCTCGGGAGACAGATGTAATGAGCACGCTCGAAGCAAGCGGCAAGGTGGCACCGTCCTATCGTCCTGTGCGGTTTCCCGAGCGAAAGACGCTCGTCGAGCGCCGCGCGGATGGCACGCTGATTCTCCGTAGCGCTCGCGCGCTGCCGCGCATCGAACAGCGTTCGTTCGCGGACTTCGTTCCGCTTTGGGCCGTAAACCGCGGCGACACACCTGCGTTTTGCGAGCGCGACGCAAACGGCGAATGGCGCTCGCTCAGTTACAGCGAACTGTGGCGGCAAGTGCGGGCCGTGGCGGGCGCGCTGCTGGAGATGGGGCTGAACGCACGGCGTCCGCTCATCCTGCTGTCGGGCAATTCCATCGAGCAGGCCGTCGTGCTTCTGGCTGCGGAATATGTCGGCATTCCAACCGCGCCGGTGTCGCCCCCTTATGCGCTGATGAGCAAGGACTTCGCGCGCCTGAAGGCCATCTGCGGGATGGTGCCGCCGGGCGCGATATTCGTGCAGTCCGCGACGCCCTATGCGCGCGCCCTCGCGGCACTGGAAATCGAGAGTGTGCCCGTCATCGCGGTCGACGGTGCGCAGCAAGAACACTTCGCGTGGCAAGCGCTCATCCGCGGCCCGCTCGATGAATCCACGCTGCGCGCGATCGACCGCGCGCACGCCGCCGTCCGCAGCGAGGACACCGCGCGCGTGCTCTTCACGTCCGGCTCGACCGGACTGCCGAAAGGCGTGCGGCTCACATACGGCAATTTCAGCGCGGTCGCCGCCTATTTTTCGGACAGCTTCGCGTGGCTGCACGAAACGCAGCCGGTGTTCCTCGACTGGCTTCCGTGGCATCACGGTTTGGGCGGCGTGCTGAACTTCGGCCGGGCGGTCCAGTTCGGCGCGACGCATTACATCGACGATGGCCGGCCCGTGCCCGGCATGATCGAGCGCACGGTGCGCAATCTGCGCGAAGTATCGTCGACCATTCTCACGACGGTGCCCTCCGCGTGGGCGGTGCTCGCCACCGAGCTCGAGCGCGATCCGAATCTCGCGCAAAGCGTCTTGTCGAACGCGAGCTTCTTCGGCTACGGCGGCGCGAGCCTGCCGACGGAAGTCTGGAAGCGCATCCAGACCATCGCGGAGCAGACCATCGGCGAGCGCATCATGTTCTGCACGGGCCTTGCATCGACGGAAACGACCGGCATGGGCACGCATTGCAGCTGGGCGACGGATACGCCGGGGAATATCGGCACACCCGTACCTGGCTCGGAAGTGAAGCTCCTGCCGCTCGAAGGCGGCGACGGACGCTATGAATTCCGCATGCGCGGCCCGAACGTGTTCGGCGGCTATGTCGGCCAGCCGGAACTGACCGCGGCCGCGTTCGACGAGGAAGGCTTCTTCCGCTTCGGCGATGCCGTGCGTCTCGCCGATCCCGCCGATCCGGCGCAAGGCATGATCTTCGCCGGACGCACGGCCGAAGATTTCAAGCTCGCGAACGGAACGTGGGTGCGCACGGGCGCGCTGCGGCTCGCGCTCATCGACTGCTGCGCGCCGCTCCTGTCCGACGCCGTGATCTGCGGGCACGACCGCGACCATCTGGCCGCGCTCGCGTGGCCGAACGTCGCGGCGTGCCGGCGCATCGCGCCCGAACTCGAATCGCTCGACGCGAACGTGCTCGTCACGCATCCACTCGTCGTCGCCGAACTGAGCCGGCGTCTTGCGCAGCAGAAGGCAGGCGGCGCAACGCTCGTCATCGAGAAACTGATGCTGATGGCCGAGCCGCCTTCGCTCGACGCCAACGAAATCGCCGACAAGGGCTACGTCAATCAGGCCACGACGCGAGCGCGCCGCGCGCATCTGATCGAAGCGCTCTATCACCCCGATCCGGTTTCGCATGTCGCGTGTATCGGCGCTTCGTCGCGACACGCAAAAAACTAAGACCCAACCTCCCAGGAACCTGCAATGCACATCGATCGCACCGTCTTTCGAGACGATCATGAAATGCTTCGTACTACTGCGCGCCGTTTCTTCGAGCGCGAATGCGTTCCCCGCCAGGCGGCCTGGGACAAGGCCGGCTGCGTGGACCGCGAGACGTGGTTGAAAGCCGGCAAGCAAGGCCTGCTGTGCGTGTCGCTGCCGGACGAACACGGCGGTGGCGGCGGCGATTTCGGGCACGTGGCCGTGATCAACGAGGAAATGACGCGCGCGGGCGTGAGCGGCCCGGGCTTCGCGGTGCATTCGGATATTGTCGCGCCGTATATCGCGCGCATCGCCAGTGAAGAACAAAAGCAGCGCTGGCTGCCGAGTATCTGCACGGGCGAGCAGATTCTCGCCATAGCCATGACCGAGCCCGGCACGGGCAGCGACCTCAAGGCGGTGCGCACCACCGCGCGCCGCGACGGCGATCACTACGTCATCAACGGCAGCAAGACCTTCATCACGAACGGCCTAAACGCGGATCTCGTGGTCGTCGTCTGCACGACGGACCCGTCGGCGGGCGCGAAGGGCGTGAGCCTGATCGTCGTCGAGACGACGCGCGAGGGATTCCGGCGCGGCCGCAAGCTCGAAAAGATCGGCATGCATGCGCAGGACACGGCGGAACTCTTCTTCGACGACGTGCGCGTGCCGGTCGAGAACCGTCTCGGCGAAGAAGGCAAGGGCTTCGCCTATCTGATGGCCGAATTGCCGCAGGAGCGCCTGAGCATTGCGATCAGCGCGGCGGCGCGGCTGGAAGTGTGCCTCGAACACACGCTGAACTACGTGAAGGACCGCCGCGCGTTCAATCAGACCGTGTGGGACTTTCAGAACACCAAGTTCAAGCTCGCCGATATCAAGGCGCAGGCCATCGCCGTGCGTCTGATGATCGATCACTACCTCGACGCGCACATGCGGCGCCGTCTGACGCTCGAGGAATCCGCCATCGCGAAGCTCTTCGCCACCGAGTCGCTCGGCAAGGCGCTCGACGAGATGGTCCAGTTGCACGGCGGCTACGGCTACATGCTCGAGTATCCCGTCGCCCGCGCGTTCGTCGATGCACGCGTAACACGCATCTACGGCGGCGCGAGCGAGGTCATGCGCGATCTCATCTCGCGCAAGCTGTAAGGCAATCGAACCCTCAATCACTGAAGGAGAAGGACATGAGTCGCAAGGTGTTTGTCGCGGGTGTGGGCATGATTCCGTTCAAGAAGCCGGGTGCGAGCGAAACATACGACGTGATGGGCGAAACCGCCATCCGCGATGCGCTCGCCGACGCCGGGCTCGATTACAAGGCCATTCAGCAAGCGTATGCCGGCTATGTCTACGGTGACTCGACGAGCGGACAGAAAGCGATCTATCGCGTCGGCATGACGGGCATTCCGGTCATCAACGTCAACAACAATTGCGCGACGGGTTCCACCGCGCTCTATCTCGCGCGGCAGGCGGTCGAATCCGGCGCGGTCGAATGCGCGCTCGCCGTGGGCTTCGAGTTCATGCAGCCGGGCGCGTTGTCGTCGAAGTGGAATGACCGCGCGCCCGCGCTCGAACGCGCACTCGACCTGACGAACAAGCTCGTCGGCCATACCGAGATTCCCACCGCGATCCGCCAGTTCGCGGGCGCGGGCCTGGTGCACATGCGCAAGTACGGCACGAAGCTCGAAACCTTCGCGCGCATCCGCGCCAAAGCCAGCGAGCATGCGGCGCGCAACCCGCTCGCCGTGTTCCGCAACGTCGTCTCGACGGAAGACGTGATGAACGCGCCGGTGCTGTGGGAAGGCGTGCTGACGCGCCTCATGGCCTGCCCGCCGACGTGCGGCGGCGCGGCGGCCATCGTCGTGTCCGAAGCCTTCGCGCGCAAGCACGGACTGCGCACCGACGTGCTGATCGCGGGCCAGTCGCTCGCCACCGATTTGCCGAGCACGTATGAATCGGGAGACATGATTCGCGTCGTCGGCTTCGACATCACGCGCACCGCGGCGCAGCAGGCCTACGAGCAGGCGGGCGTCGGCCCCGAGGACATCGATGTGGTCGAGCTGCACGACTGCTTCGCGCAGAACGAGCTCATCACCTACGAAGGACTCGGCCTGTGCAAGGAAGGCGAAGGCGAGCGCCTCGTGCTGGATGGCGACAACACCTACGGCGGCAAGTGGGTGACCAATCCCTCGGGCGGCCTGCTGTCGAAGGGGCATCCGCTCGGCGCGACGGGACTCGCGCAATGCTACGAGCTGACGCATCAACTGCGCGGCACGGCGGGCGATCGTCAGGTCAAGGGCGCGAAGCTCGCGTTGCAGCACAACCTCGGCCTCGGCGGCGCGGGCGTCGTCACCATCTTCAAGCGGGCTGTGTGATGAGCATCGACAAGAAGCATATCGGCATGCGTCTGCCGGTCTACACGGCAAGCGCGGACGCGTGGCGCCTGCGCTTCTTCGCGAAGGCGACCGGCGAGACGAACCCGGTCTATTTCGACGAAGCCGCCGCACGCGACGCGGGTTATCCCACGCTCCCGCTGCCGCCGACGTTCCTGTTCTCGCTCGAATTCGAGCAGCCGTCGACGGCCTGGCGCGACGAGCTGGGCATCGTGCCGTCGCGCATCCTGCATGGCGAGCAATCGTTCACGTACCACCGCATGGCGTATGCCGGCGATGTCCTGCGCTACGAGAGCCGCGTCGCGGATATCTACGACAAGAAGAACGGCGCGCTGTGGTTCATCGTGCGTGAGACGCGCGTGACGAGCCAGCGCGGCGAGCATGTTGCGGATCTGCGCAGCATCATCGTTCAGCGATAAGCGGGGGACACGCGAATGAACACCATCAGTTTCGATTCGATCCAGGTTGGCGACACTTTGCCGCCGCTCACGCTGCCGCCGGTGAATCGCACGACGCTCGCGCTGTTCGCGGGCGCGTCGGGCGATCACAACGCCGTTCATATCGACACCGACTATGCGCGGCGTGCCCGCGCGCCGGACGTGTTCGCGCACGGCATGTTGTCGATGGCGTGGCTCGGGCGTCTGCTCACGTCGTGGGTCGAGCAGCGGCAGTTGCGCGCGTTCGGCGTGCGCTTCGTCGGCATTACGCAACTCGGGCATGTCATCACGTGCACGGGCAAGGTCACCGAGAAGTTCGAGGCAGAGGGCGAGCGCCGCGTGCGGCTCGAGATCCAGACCGTCAATCAGTATGGCGAAGCGCGCGTGCTGGGCGACGCGGTCGTCGCGCTTTGACTTTATCTATCAGGACATCATCATGGGAAAGCTCGAAGGAAAAGTGGCATTGGTAACCGGCTCGGGGCGCGGCATCGGTCAGGCGATCGCGCTCAAGCTCGCGAGCGAGGGTGCGCGGCTCGTCATCAACGATCTCGACGCGGAGCCCGCGCAGGAAACCGTCGAATTGCTCAAGAAGCAAGGCACGGAAGCGGTGGCGTGTGTCGGCAACGTGACTGCGCCGGACTTCGCGGACCGGCTCATCGGCACCGCGATGAGCGCGTTCAAGGGCATCGATATCATCGTCAACAATGCGGGCTATACGTGGGACGACGTCGTGCAGAAGATGACCGATGAACAGTGGTACGCGGTCATCGACTGTCATATGACGGCGCCCTTTCGCATCCTGCGCGCCGCGTATCCGCACATCAAGGCGTTGCATGCGGCGGACAAGGAAGCCGGGCGCGAGAACTATCGGAAGATCGTGAATATTTCGTCGGTGTCGGCGCTGAATGGCAATGCCGGGCAGATGAATTACTCGTCGGCTAAGGCGGGTGTGATCGGCATGACGCGCGCGCTGGCCCGCGAATGGGGACGCTTCAACGTCAATGTGAACTGCGTCGCGTTCGGGTTGATCCATACGCGCATGACGGTGAGTACGGAAGTCGCTGCGTCCGTGAAGATCGATGGGCGCGATATTCGTGTCGGCCTGAATGCGGACATGCTGAAAGCGCATGCGCAGCGTAATTCGCTGGGCCGCGGAGGTACGCCGGAGGAAGCGGCTGGCGGTGTCTATCTGTTCTGCTCGCCGGAGTCGAATTACATCACCGGGCAGACGGTGGCGGTGGCGGGGAATCTGCAGTAAGGCTTTTTGATTGCTCCTTTGAGTTGGTCGTTTGGCTTGTTTCATTTGGCACGCCGCAGCGCAAGCTGGGCGTGCCGTTTTTGTTTCAAGTCGTAAAGGCTCTTTTCATTGTTTGTCATTTTGGATATCGAAATACTTTCCAGTGGTTTCGATGTCGAGGAATTGATGCGTCGAAGCCACTCGGGGCTTGCGATGCCGTCAAGTCGCGTCCGATTACATGCGATGTAATTGGCGCGATGATCGGCCGGTTCTAATCTTCGTCTGTCGCGCCGCCGTTTCGGCAGCGCTCGTCGAAGGAGAGAATCATGTCGAGCTATCCCGTTCATACGATCCAATCCGCGCCCGCCGAATCGAAGCCCGCGCTCCAGCAACTTCAACGGCTGTTCGGCACGGTTCCGAACGTTGCGGCGAAGATGGCTTCATCGCCGGTGTTGATCGGCGGTTTCATCGCCCTGTTCGAGCGCGTGCATGCAAGCAGTCTGACCGAGCCGCAGATTCAGACGCTATTGCTCACGAACGCGGTCGCGAACGCCAGCGAATGGCCGGTAGCATTTCATACGGCGCTCGCGTTGAACGAAGGCGTGCATCCCGCCGATGTCGATGCGATCCGCCGCGGCGACTTGCCTCATGATGCGACACTGGCGGCGCTATCCTCGCTGGCGCGGAAGCTGATCGGGCAGCGCGGGCGCATCACGGAAGCGGATCGCGAACGCTTTATCGAATCGGGCTTCAGCGCGGAGCAGTTGCTCGAAGTCGTCGCCGTGGTGGCGGCATCGACGATCACCAACTATGCGAGCAGCATCACCCGGCCGCCGCTCGAAGCGCAGTTCGAAGCGTTCGTCTGGAAGGCGCCCGCTTTGTGAGTCTTATCGATACGTCCAACTCGTCAGAGGAAATTCGATGACCGCCATCACGTCCGAATCGAAAGCGCCGCCGGGCGAACTCGGTGATCTATTGCGCTATTGGCGCGATGTGCGTGGCGTGAGTCAGCTCGATCTCTCCCTCGAAGCGGGCGTTTCGCAGCGCCAGATCAGCTTCATCGAAAGCGGGCGCAGCGTGCCGGGCCGTGACACGCTCCTGACGCTCGCGCAGACGCTCGATGTCCCGCTGCGCGAGCGCAATGCGCTGCTGCTCGCCGCGGGCTACGCACCCGTGTATTCCGAGGCGCCGTGGAACGCGCAGGAAATGCATGGGGTCATTCGCGCGCTGGAGCGGGTTGTTCGCCAGCACGACCCGTTTCCGGCGATCGTGATGGACCGGCACTGGAACGTGCTGATGACCAACGACGCAGCGCCCCGCTTCTTCGGCTGTTTCATCGACATGGCCGCGCGCGAAGGTCCGCGCAACATGCTGCATCTGATGTTCGATCCGAAAGGCCTGCGTCCATTCGTGGCCGATTGGGACACGGTCGCACGAAGCCTGCTGCAACGTGTGTATCGCGAATCCGTGGGCCATGTGGTCGATGCCGGCACCACGCGTCTGCTCGATGAACTGCTCGCTTATCCGGATGCGCCGCACGACTGGAAAGCGCATCGCGGGCCGGTCGCGCCGACCGTGCCGGTCATCCCGATGGGCTTCGTCATCGACGGAATCGTGCTTCGATATTTTTCGATGGTCACGACTGTCGGCGCGCCACAGAACGTCGCTTCGCAAGAGATACGCCTGGAATGCATGTTCCCCGCCGATGACGAAACGGAAACTCGTCATCGGCAACTGCTCGCGGGGCCTTCGGAACACGGTTCAGTTTTGCGCGGCAAGCCCTACAATCCCGCGATGCGTTCGTCGTCAAACCCCCATTCCCGCAACGCATCACGCCCGCCCTCGCCTCGCTGCGGCGCTGGCCGCGATATCTCCGACGGCGTCCCCGAAAACCGCGGCGCCGGAGCGGGCTGCACGACGCCGTCGAATTCGACGAAACTCCCGCGCGCGCGATTCTGCGGATGTTCCGGCGCCTCCGCGAATCCCAGCACCGGCGCCACGCAGGCATCGCTGCCGTCGAACGCGCGACACCACTCGTCTCGCGTCCGCTCCGCGAAGGCTGCCGCAAAGCGTTGCCTCAAAACCGGCCATCCTTTTCGATCATGCTGCGCCGGCAAATCGGCATCGGCCAGCCCGAGCTTTTCCAGCAGCTCCGCATAAAACCGCGACTCCACCGCGCCGACGGCCATGTAGTGCCCATCCCGCGTGCGATAACTGTCGTACCACGGCGTGCCGCCATCGAGCAGATTGCTCTCGCGCGCCTCGCGCCAGTTCCCCGATGCGACCAGGCCAAAGATCGTCGTGCCGAGTTGCGCGGCGCCTTCGATCATGGCGGCATCGACCACTTGTCCGGCGCCGCCGCGCTGCACGTTGACCAGCGCCGCGACCACGCCGAGCGCGAGCAGCATGCCGCCACCGCCGTAATCGCCGACGAGATTGAGCGGCGGAACCGGCGCTTCGCCTGCGCGCCCGATCGCCGACAGCACACCCGACAGCGCGATGTAGTTCAGGTCGTGCCCCGCGCGATGCGCGAGCGGCCCCGTCTGCCCCCAGCCCGTCATGCGCCCGTACACGAGCTTCGGATTGCGCGCGAGCGCCGCGTCAGGACCGATGCCAAGCCGCTCCATCGTGCCCGGACGAAATCCTTCGACGACGATATCCGCCTTCGACATCAGTTCGAGCACGGTATCGGCCGAAGCGGGCTCTTTCAGATCGAGCGTGATGGAACGCCGGCCGCGTCCCGTCACGTTCTTGTGCTTGCCGCTGATCTTCGGGCCGAGATCGCCCGCCGCGACCGGCCTGTCGACACGCAAGACATCCGCGCCCATGTCGGCCAGCAACATGCAGCCGAACGGCGCAGGACCGATCGCCTCGAATTCCAGAACCCGAACTCCGCTCAATACGCCCATGACGGCTTGCCTCCGGTTTGATAGATCCGTCAGTAAGCCCGATACATCACTACGCGGGACCACCCCGCGCGGGTGGATGGAATGAAGCCGATCCGATGCTTCAGCGCGCCATGATCGTCTCGACGACCGATATGATCTGCTGCCCCGCTGTCTTCACGTGCTGTTCGAGCAGCTTTGCGCCGCGCTTCGCATCGCGCTTGCGGCATGCATCGATGAGGCTCATGTGCTCGTCGTGCGATTGCTCGCGAATCGGCACCTGCACGACCTGAAAGCGGAAATAGCGGTCGCTGCGATCGTGCAGCACGCGCAGCATCTGCAGCGTGATATCGCGCCGCGCGGGAAGATAGAGCGTCTCGTGCAGCCGCCAGTTCAGTTGACCCCAGAGCGCTGATTCCGCGTCGTCCATTTCGCTGACGAGTCTTGCGGCTTTCGCGATTTCGGCATCGGTGATATGCGGAATCGCCTGCGAAAAGAGCCACGGCTCCAGCCGCAAGCGAATCTCGAACGTCTCCTGCACTTCCTCTATCGAAAGCTCCGCGACATACGCGCCCTTGTGCGGCTCCTTCGTCAGCAGGCCTTCGCCGGTCAGCCGCGTGATCGCCTCGCGGATCGGCACGCGGCTCACGCCGAGCTCATCGGCGAGCGCTTCCTGGCGCAGCACTTCGCCGGGCGCGAGATCGCCCGACAGGATGCGTTGACGAAGCGCGGTCGTGACGAGTTCGACCGTCGTCGTGCGCACGATCTTGTGCGTGGAGTCGCTTGCGTTCGGATTCGTGGCGACGGGAGACATGGGCTTTTTCGGTGCTATTCGTAAGGTTGGGGCATCGTAGCACGCAGTTTCACAGCAAAGTCTGGCGCACCCACGCGCCGTTCTTCATCACGCCCGCGATGCGCTCCCCCTGCCCCGTCAGCACGCGAATATCCTTCAGCGGATCGCCATCGACGACGAGCAAATCCGCATACGCGCCCGCCGCGACGACGCCCAGCCTGCCCTTCATATTGACGATTTCCGCGCCCAGCGCCGTCGCCTGACGAATGACTTCGAATGCGCCGACGATATCCGCGCGAATCGACAGTTCATCGCTCTGGTACTGGTGCATGTCGCCGAGCAGATCGGTGCCGAGGCCGATCTTCACGCCACGCGCGTGCAGCATCGCGAGCGCTTCGAGGCCGCGCTTGCGCACCGATTCGTTCTTGTCGAGCGTGTCTTTCGCGAGCCCCATCTGAGCGCCGACCTTCGACATCGCGTCATACGTGACGAGCGTCGGCACGGCATAGGCGCCGTGCTCGGCCATCACGCTCGCGGTTGCTTCGTCGATGAGATTGCCGTGCTCGATCGTCCGCACGCCGAGCTTCACCGCGCGCGCGATCGCCTTCGGCGTGTACGCATGCGCCATCACATACGTCTGATGCGATTCCGCTTCCTCGACGGCGGCCTTCACTTCATCGACGGAGAATTGCAGATTGCCGATGGGATCGGTCGGCGACGCCACGCCGCCCGACGCCATGATCTTGATGTGATGCGCGCCCGCGCGCATTTCCTCGCGCACGGCACGGCGCATTTCATCGACGCCGTCGACCACGCGCCCGATCGCGCCCATGTTCCGATTGCAGCCGCACGGATCGGGGTCCGAGTTGTCGAAGCGCTCGCGAAAATCGCCGTGGCCGCCGGTCTGCGAGAGCGCCTTGCCCGCGACGAACAGACGCGGCCCCGCGATCACGCCATCCTCGATCGAACGCGAGAGCGCGTAGTCCGCGCCGCCCGCATCGCGCACGGTCGTGAAGCCGCGATCGAGCATGCCCGCGAGTATCGGCACCGCGCGCAAGATGGCGAAGGTGTTCGGCAGGCGGCTGTTGTTGCCGAGATGCGCGACCGATGCGATCACATGCGCGTGGCAGTCGATCATGCCGGGCATCACCGTCTTGCCGCCGACATCGATGACCTGCGCGCCGTCCGCGTGCACCGGCTCGCGCGTGACTTCGCGGATCGTGTCGCCGTCGATGACGATGGAATAGCGGCCGTCGTCGCGTTCGTGATCGACGTCGAGCACGCGTGCGTTCTTCAGTACCAGCATGACGTGAGTCTCCGTTTATTTCAGCAGGAATCCGTGCGCGAGCGGATCGCGGTCGTCGACGAAAATCGTGTTATGGCCCGTCACGCGCGCCCATCCTTCGATGGCCGGCACGATTGCGTCGAATTCGCCGACGCGCGCGGCTTCCATCGGCACGCCATCGAACAAGGTGCCGATGATGCTTTCATGCACGAAGCGCTCGCCGATCTTCAGTTGCCCCTTCGCGACACGCTGCGCCATGCGCGCCGACGTGCCCGTGCCGCACGGCGAACGGTCGATGGCCTTGTCGCCGTAGAACACCGCGTTGCGCGCGCTGGCGCCATCGACGGTCGGCTCGCCCGTCCACATGACGTGACTGAGGCCGCGTATCGCGTCGTTTTCCGGATGCACGAACGTGTACTTCTCGTTGGCCTTTTGCCTCAAAACAGGGCTCAGGCGCTGGATATCCGATGGCTTCAGCGCATGCAGACCGGCGTAATTGCGCTGCGGCTCGACGATCGCATAGAAGTTGCCGCCGTATGCGACATCGAAACGAATCTCGCCGATGCCATCGACTTCTACGACCAAGTCTTGCGAATGCAGAAACGACGGCACGTTGACGAGCTGCACCGAGTCCACATGCTCGCCATTCATCCGGTACCGCGCGACGACGAGACCCGCGGGCGTGTCGAGCCGCAGCACGCCAGGCTCGCGCGGCCGCACGAGTCCATGTTCGATGGCGGTCGTCACCGTGCCGATGGTTCCGTGCCCGCACATCGGCAGGCAGCCGCTCACTTCGATGAAGAGAATCGCCAGATCGCAGTCGGGACGCGTCGGCGGATAGAGAATGCTGCCGGACATCACCTCGTGGCCGCGCGGCTCGAACATCAGCGCGGTGCGGATCCAGTCGAACTCGCGCAGGAAATGGGCGCGCCGTTCGATCATGTCGCGCCCCTCGAGCGTCGGCGCGCCGCCCGCGACAACGCGCACCGGATTGCCGCACGTGTGTCCGTCGATGCAGAAGAAGGTCGACTTCATTGCGCGAGCGCCCGCACATTGGCGATCGCCTTCTCGACGATCTCGATGGTCCGCTGCCGTTCATCGCCTTCGAGCATCAGGCGCGGCGCTTTCACGTATTCCGGATAGCCCGCCGTGATGTTTTCCGCGAGCTTGATGTATTGCACGAGCTTCACGTGCGTGTCGAGATGGAAGAGGTCGATCAACGCGCGATACAGCGCGCGCGCCTTGTCGTACTCGCCGTTCACGGCGTAATTCAGCAAGTCGACGGATTCCTTCGGCATTGCGTTCGCCATGCCCGAGACCCAGCCCTTCACGCCGAGCGCGACCGATTCGACGATGAGATCGTCGACGCCGCAGAACACGACGAAGCGATCGCCGAAACGCGCATAGAGATCGGTGACGCGCGTCGTGTCGTAGGTCTCTTCCTTGATCGCAACGACGTTCGGTTCATCCGCGAGTTGCGCGAGCAGATCGGGGCGCATGTCGACGCCATAGCCGCGCGGGTTGTTGTAGATCATCAAGCCGAGCTTCGTCGAACGTGCAATCGACCGATAGTATTCGACCGTTTCGCGATCGTCCGAGCGGTAGGTGAGGCCCGGAAACACCATCAATCCCTGCACGCCGATTGTTTCGGCATCCTTTGCAAATTGTGTCGCGTTCGCCGTGTTCAGTTCCGCGAGGCCGGAAATCACGGGCACGCGCCCGTTCGCCGTTTCGACGGCGATCTTCAGCACCGTGCGCTTTTCTTCGGGCGTGAGCTGCGCGTTCTCGCCGACCATGCCCATCATCACGACGCCGCCCACCCCGTTCTCGATGAGCCGATTCAATCCGCTCACGATGGCATCGCGGTCGAGCGAGCCGTCCTGTTTCAGCTTCGTCGTGACTGCGGGAAACACGCCATTCCAGTTCACTTGCATGGTTGCTCCTTCAGGGGGTTCAGTTATCGAAACGCGAGATCGAATACGGCGCGAGCGGCACGCGCGGCGTGCGGCACGCGAGCACATCGGCGACGAGCGCGGCGGTCGTCGCCGATTGCGTCAGCCCGAGATGACCGTGGCCGAATGCATAGACGACGGACGGCGCGCGCGGCGATGCGCCGATCACCGGCAGTGAATCGGGCGTCGCGGGGCGATGGCCCATCCACTTCGCGGCGTCCGTATCGTCGATGCCGGGAATGAAGCGCTTGCCGAGCGCGAGCAACGCGTCGCTGCGACGATAGTTCGGCGGCGCATCGATGCCCGCGAACTCCGCCGCGCCGCCGATGCGCAAGCCCACGTCGAGCGGCGTCGCGACGAACTTGCGCTCCGCGAAGATCACTTCGCGCGTCAGTTCGATGCCATGTCGCGGCAGCGTCGCGTTATAGCCGCGCTCGCTTTCGAGCAATACGTTGTCGCCGATCGATCTCGCCAGCGCGGCCGACCACGCGCCCGCCGCGATCACGATGCGCCGTCCTTGCACACGCTCATCGTTCGCCAACAAGACCGTATCCGGCGATTCGACCGCGCGCGCGATGCCCGTCACGAAGCGCGCGCCGAGCGAACGCACACGCTCGCGCAACAGCGTGACGATGCGGCGCGGATCGCCGATATGCGACCAGTCGTCGAGAAACACGCCATGTCTGAACACCGGTGCAAGCGATGGCTCGCATTCGCGGACCTGCTGCGCGTTCAGCGCATGCCAGCGCGCACCGAGCTCGCGCTTGAACGCCCATTCGGTTTGATCAGCGGCGAAGGCTTCATCGGTTTCGTAGACGGTGAGCGCGCCACGGCGATAATGCATCGCGCTCGCGCCGATATCGTCGAACATCGGCACGATGTCGTCGTACACGCGGTTGTTCAGCAGCGCCAGTGCGTGCGAAATCGCGTGAAAGCGCGCCGGCTCGCTCGCGCGCCGAAACGCAATGAACCACGGCAACGCCTTCGGCACGTGCTTCCAGTCGAGCGCGAGCGGACCGAGCGGGTCCATCAGCCATTTCGCGGCCTTCGTGAACATGCCGTGCACGGCGATCGGCGTGCTTTCCGTCACCGCGATGCCGCCCGCGTTGCCGTGCGACGCGCGATCGCCTTCGAAATCCCGATCGATGACGGTCACGCGCGCACCGTCGCCGCCGTCACGCAAGGCGGCCCATGCGCAGGCCAGCCCGACGATGCCCGCGCCGACCACCACGACATCCGCCATTGCTTCGTTGGTCATTGCAGCGGCGCGTGCGCCGTCTCCTTGATGGTGAGGACCGTGAGCGTCGAAAGCAGCGCGGCGAGCATCACGAAATACGCGGGCGAGAGCGGCGAGCCGGTCGCCTTGATGAGCCCGATGGCGATCATCGGCGCGAAACCGCCGAATACCGCGTTCGCGATGCCGTAGCCGATCGACATCCACGTCGTGCGGATTTTCGTTGGAAAGAGTTCGGAGAGCACGGCGGGACCGACGCCCGAGAAGATGCCGATGATCACGCCGCCCAGAATCTGCACCGCGCCGACCATTGCCGCCGATTTGTATTCGAGCATCAAATGGAAGATCGGATACGGCAGCGCCAGGAACGCGATGCAACCGATGGCGTAGATCGGTTTGCGGCCGAAGCGATCCGAGGCGGCGCCCCAGAAGGGAATCGATATCGTCATCACGACGAGCCCGGCCGTGTTGAGCCACAGCGCCGTCGACGCGTGAATGCCGACGTATTTCGTCGTGAACGACGGCAGGTAGTTGAGCAGCACGTAGAGCGAGACAGTCCACACAATCACGAGCCCGCAGGCTTGCAGGCCGAGCAGCGCGGGCGCGCGGCCTTTCGACTTGGGCGCTTCGTCGGAGGCGCTTTGGTAGATGGGCGTTTCCTCGCTGCGCTTGCGGATGATCCAGCCGATCGGCCCGATCACGATCGCACCGACGATGAACGGCACGCGCCAGCCCCAGTCGAGCATCGCTTGCTGACTGAGCAGCGTCGTCATGAGCGCGGCTGCGCCGGAGCCGAGCAACATGCCGCCGAGCGTGCTGCATTGCTGGAAGCTGCCGTAAAAGCCGCGCTTGTTCGGCGGCGCCCACTCGACGAGAAACGCGACCGCGTTGCCCAGTTCACCGCCGACCGAGATGCCTTGCAGCATGCGCGCGGCCACCAGCAGGATCGGCGCCATGATGCCGATGGACGCATAGGTCGGCAGCAGCGCCATGAACAGCGTGGCGGCGGCCATCAGCGGCATGACGAAGGTGAGCGTCCACTTGCGGTCTTTCTTGTCGCCGAGCCAGCCGAAGATGATCGCGCCAAGCGGACGCGCCGCGAAGCCCAGGCCAAACGCGCCGAAGGTGCCGAGCATCGCGGCGAAATCGTCGCCGGTCGGGAACATCACTTTGGCGATGACGGTCGCGAGGAACGCGTAGGTGCCGAAATCGAACCATTCGAGAATGTTGCCGACGACCGCGGCCGTGACGGCGCGGCTGGATTTGGATGCGGCGCGGGGGGCGTCGGTTGCGGTGTAGGGGTTTGCAACGGGGCTGGCGCGGTCGGTCATGGTGGCTCCCTCCGGTGACTGTGGGATGCTGACCGGGGGATTGTGCGCTTATCTCAAAATTGAATCAAGGATTTTGGATCCAAAAATAGCTGACAGAGACCACTCCGTAAAAGGTGACCGGGCAAGCCTTGAAGGTTTCGAAGCTTGCCGCTCATCTTTAGCTCCTGGAGGCTAACGGCGGGCGAACACGAAGGAAATTGTCTGAGGATGCACGGGAGCAAATAGGCGAAGATCCGTATTGCTGTAGCCATCGCCTGTTGCCAGTGGCCGCAACTGATTCACATAACTAGATACGCCGTTAGCGTGAAAGATCGACCGTGTTCTGGGTTCGTATTGAACCTGCTGCAAATAAGTCGCCGTAAGGAGAGGCGTCGTTTTTCGTTTGCTCACGTCATAGAGCGTGATCAAGTTCGGATTTCCACTGCTGTCGTCGCCAAACAGGATTTGTTCGTTAGTGGCTGCCGAGAGGAAGGTCGGCTTTATGACTGGCAAGTCGGTTAACGTGCGCATAGTGCCGCTTGCCAAATCAAGTTCGGTCAGATTGCCTTCGGCTGGCGCCGTAAAGAGAACGAAATAGGCTTTCTTCGCATCAGGTGTCGCGGCGAGTTCAGGCTTTTTATAATAAGTACTCGGATTTCCCAGTGGAGTAAAGCCGGCAGGATATGATCGTGTAATCGCCCCACTCGCGAGATCGACGCGCAAAATCTCGCGCATACGTGGCCATGTGTTGCTGTTGTCGGCCAAGACGTAAAGGCTTCCGCGATCGTCCTTTGCGGTCGCGAATTTGCGCGGACTGTATCCCGACAGCACGATCCTTTTCGTTGCCTTTCCAGAATCCGTGTCGATAATTCCAATCGCGGAATCTCGGCTCTCAGCGACGTAGAACTGACGCCCATCCAGCGAAGGCAGAAGATCATTGTCCGCCGAGCTGGATGTAATCAGTTCATCCGTCATGCTCAGGACCTTATTGGTCGCTGTATCGATGGTTGCCACGTAGTAACTCATGTTCAGCGCTTTGCGAAGAGCCACATGCGCGCGCGTTCCGTCACCGCTCGAGAATATGCCAGCAAACGAGTGATCAGGAAATTCGAACGTGGCCTTTTCCGCAAGCGTCGATGCATCATAAGCTACGACTTTGGCCGGAGCAGAGGTCCACGTCTTCCCTACATAAAAGCTTCCCTTTAGTAGCGGCACCCCATAGTACTTCTGTGCCATAGCAATATCCGTCGCGCTCAGCTTTCCATTACCGTTCCACTCCGGGTTGCAGTAATTCATGACTGAGGCAAGATCCCATGCGCCGATCATCGTATCGCCAATGGTGCCTTGCGCAGGCTCCTTGCACGTCGACGGCGTATCCGGACGATTCTGTTCATGAGCAAAGCCCAGCGCATGTCCGAATTCGTGTGCGGCAACATTGCGAATGCAGTATTCTTCGCGGCCCCGACAACTCGGGCTCCAGTTCGCAAACGTGAAATTGAGCGCCATCCCTCCGACTACGTTATTCAACATCGCCCCGAGGCCGCGGGTATGCGGTCCGCTCCCTGCAATATCTTCGACCGATATCCGAATCCCATAGAAGCTCGGATCGTTCGTACATTGCTGCCATCCGGCGAACTCCACGCTAGAATGTTCCTCCCAGCTCTCCTGGACGGCGAGACGAGTCCAGCTACGCTCCTTGGCGTACTGCGCGAAGTCCGCACTGCTCATGTCCCAGCAAACGCCGATGGGAATCTGCTTCCAGATGACGGTCGATAGCGCATAGCCCTTGACCGTGCTCTTATCCTGCGCGCTCGCCTCCTCGACCGAACTCTTGGTAGTAGAGCTAAGCGCAGCGGTGCTGCTATCGCCGCCACCGCACCCACTAAGCAGCATTCCTAACAATAAAGCAATTATCAGCGCTATGATTCGTCTCATCTTCTTCTCCATGATCACGGCCATGCATCTGGCGCAATGGCAGGAGAAGTATATTTTTGAAGCGAAATCAAAATAGAATGTACATTACATAGCGTTGACAAAAATCATTGCATCAAGACAGTGAGCTGATCCGATAGGCAGCGAGAATGCGTCGTCTATGTCGCTCGCCCCTCACCGCGCCCCATAAAACATCTGCGCCATCACGATATCCGTCGCGCTGAGTTGCCCATTACCGTTCCAGTCAGGATTGCAGTAATTCATGATCGATGCGAGATCCCACGCGCCGATCACCATGTCGCCATAGGTGCCTTGCGCAGGCTCGTTGCATGTCGATGGCGTGTCCGGCCGATTTTGCTCGTGCGCGAAACCGAGCGCGTGACCGAACTCGTGCGCGGCGACATTGCGGATGCAATACTCTTCGCGGCCCGCGCAACTGGGACTCCAGTTCCGGAAGGTGAAGTCGAGCACCATGCCGCCCACCACGTTGTTTAAATTAGTGCCGAGGCCTTGCGTATGCGGGCCATTTGCGGCGTTGTCATCGATCGAAATCCGTATGCCGTAATAGTTCGGATCGTTCGTGCACTGCTGCCAGCCGGTGAACGTGGCGCCCGAGTGCGCCTCCCAACTCGCCTCGACCGCGAGGCGGCTCCAGTTGCGTTGAGTGGTATACGTCGCGAAATCGGCATTGCTCATGTCCCAGCAGACGCCGATGGGAACCTGCTTCCACATCACAGTCGATAACGCATAGCCCTTGACCGTGGTTCTGTCCTGAGCGCTGGCGTTCGCGGTATCGGCGCCGCTATCGCTTCCACTGCATGCGCTCAGCAGCATCCCTAACAATAATGCAAATATCCCCAGCCCGAATCGCGTCATCTTCTTCCCCGCTTCGATCGCCATGCATCAACGGGAAAGTATATTTTCTAATCCACCATGAAAATGAAATGGTCATTACATAAGATCGACGAAAAATGCCGCCGTGACGATCACGCCGCGCTTCGGCGGCTCACGATGCTTGAGCGCAATCTCCCCCCGATGCGCCTGCACGATTTCCTTCGCGATCGCGAGCCCGAGTCCCGTCCCTTCGGTATCGGAGGAAGCGCGATAAAACGGCTCGAACACGCGGCTGCGCGCTTCGGCGGGAATGCCGGGACCGTCGTCGGTGACGGTCAGCGTCACACGTTGCGCATCACGTGCGACGCAAACGGTCACATGCCCGCCCGGCTGCGTATAGCGAATCGCGTTCTCGGCGACATTGAAAACCAGCGCCGACAACAACGCTTCATGCCCGATGATCCACGCCGATTCCACCAGCTCCGCGCCGAGATCGATGTCCCGCTTTTGCGCGAACATCGCCAGATCTTCGACCACGTCCTGCGCGATCGAAGCCAGATCGACCTTCTGTCTCGCAAGCTGCGTATAGTCCGCCGCTTCCGCCTGCGCGAGCAGCAACAGCTTGTTCGTGAGACCTACCATCGACCGGTTGCTTCGCTGCATCGCCGCCAGCGCTTCTGAAAGCGTCGGCTCGATATCGCGATGTTGCCGCGCGAACTGCAACTGCGTCTCCAGCAGCGTGAGCGGCGTGCGCAACTGATGCGCCGCATCCGCGATGAAGCGCCGCTGCGCCGCCACCTGAAGCCCGAGCCGCGCGATGCACTGATTGATCGCCTCGACGATAGGCCGCAACTCCGTATGCAATCGCTCGACGCGCAATGGCTCGAGTTGCATCGGATCGCGGTCCATCACTTCTTCCTTCACCTTCAGCAACGGCCGCAGTTCGAATGTCAGGCCGATGCACGCCAGCGCCACGGCGAGCAACACCATCTCGATCTGCCGCACGAGTTGCGGACGCCACAGCTCGCGCAGCATCGCATCGCGCGAAGCCTGCGTCTTGCCGACCGATACGAGCACGCGCCGGATCGCGCCGTTGTCGTACATCTGGCGCACGATCCCGACCGCGCGTATCGGCTTGCCGTGCAGATCGGCGTCGTAATAGATGGGCGAGTCGTGACGCGCCGCCTGACGCGCCGGAAAATCGGGCACGCCCGCGAGCAGACGGCCATCGTCGACGCTCACGTTGTAGAACACCTGATCGCCTTGCGGCGACGCGAACACTTCCAGCGCGGCAGGCGGAATATCGACGAGCAGGCGGCCATCGGACCATTCCACTTCGCCCGCGATCATCCGCGCGGACGCGAGCAGCGTGTTCTCCTGAACGAGATCGGCGGTGTGCCGTGCGTTGTCGTAGGCCGCCTTGCCGGTCACGAACACGTAGATCGCGAGCGGCACCAGCAGCCACCACAGGAGACGGACGCGAAGACTATTGGTCATCGTCCTTTTTGCGCAGCAGATAACCGAGCCCGCGCAGCGTGACGATAGCGGCAGAACTGCCATCGAGCTTCTTGCGCAGCCGCGACACATAGATTTCGAGCGCGTCTTCGCTGGGCTGATCTTCATGCGTGAAGATCGCGTCCAGAAGCGATGCCTTCGACACCGTCTTGCCGAGCCGCAAGATCAACGCTTCGAGCACGCTGCGCTCGCGCGGCGTCACGTTGAGCGGCGCACCCTTGAGCGTGAACTGATGCGTGTCGATATCGAAGACGAGATCGCCACACACAACCTCATTGGCCGTCGATGACGTGCGCCGCCGGATCATCACCTTCACGCGCGCGACGAGCTCGCGCACCTCGAACGGCTTCACGAGGTAATCGTCCGCGCCAGCGCCGAGCAACTCCACTTTCTCGTCGATGGAACCGCTCGCGGTCAGGATCATCACCGGCGTCGCATCGCCGCGCTGACGCAGGCGGCGCAACACGTTCTTGCCGGACAGACGCGGAAGGTTGAGATCGAGCAGCACGACATCGTATTGATTGGTGCGCAGCAGTTGATCGGCGGATTCGCCATCCTGCACGGCTTCGAGTGCGAACGACTCCTGTTCCAGCATCTTCGCGAGCCAGAGCGAGAGCGTCGGATTGTCTTCGATGAGGAGCAGCTTCATGGTGGCGCGATTGTAGGGCTTCGACGAACGATGAAGCATCGGGTTAACACCCATGTTTTGCCATCGGCGCAGAAAGCTTACAGAAGGTTTCCCGTTCCTATAATCGCCGCACACATTCGAAAAGCGGGCCTTTCGCTATTCAACGGCCCACACCAAGGAGACTCCCGATGCGTACTCTGCGCCAGATCGCCGTTTTGTCCGGTATTGCCTTCGCACTCGCAGCCGCTTCCGTGTCCGCGCATGCGGAGAAAATTTCCATCATGGTCGGCGGCGCGACCAAGATCATTTATCTGCCCGCGAAGCTGACCGAGCAGCTTGGCTACTTCAAGGACGAAGGGCTGGACGTCGAAATTCTCTCGCAGCCCGCCGGCGTCGATGCCGAAAACGAGTTGCTCGCGGGCGCGGTGCAAGGCGTCGTCGGCTTCTACGATCACACCATCGACCTGCAAAGCAAGGGCAAGGAAGTGCAGGCGCTCGTGATCTTCGGCCAGGTGCCGGGCGAAGTGGAAATGGTGTCGACGAAGCAGGCCGACAAAATCAAAAGCATGGCCGACGTCAAAGGCAAGACGCTCGGCGTGACGGGCCTCGGTTCATCGACGAGCTTTCTCACGCAATATCTCGCGCAGCGCGGGGGCGTGACCTCGAAGGAATACACGCTCCTGCCGGTGGGCGCGGATGCGAGCTTCATCGCGGCGATCAAGCAGGAGCGCATCGACGCGGGCATGACCACCGAGCCGACCGTCTCGCAACTGCTCAAGACCGGCGAGGCGAAAGTGCTCGTCGATATGCGCACGCTCGAAGGCACGCGCGCGGCGCTCGGCGGCACGTATCCGGCATCGAGCTTCTACGTGCAGCGCGCATGGGCCGAATCGCATAAAACCGACGCCGCGAAGCTCTCGCGCGCGTTCGCGAAGACGCTCAACTTCATCGCGACGCACAGCGCGGAAGAGATCACCGAGAAGATGCCGAAGGACTATTACGCGAAGAACAAGGACTTGTACGTGGGCGCGCTGAAGGCCTCGCTGCCGATGTTCACAAAGGACGGCAAGATGCCCGCCGATGGTCCCGGGACGGTGTTGAAGGTGCTCGCCGCGTTCAATCCGTCGGTGAAGGGCAAGCATATCGACCTCGCGCGCACGTATTCGAACGAATACCTGTCGGGCACGGCGACGGCATCGAAGTGAGGCTCGCACGATGAATCAATCCACACAATCGGCTCAACCCGCGATCGAACTGCGCAACGTGTCGTGCCGCTTCATCTCGCCGGATGGCCGCGCGACCGTCGCGTTGCGCGATTTCAGCATGTCGGTGGCGAAGGGCGAATTCGTCGCGATCGTCGGTCCGACGGGCTGCGGCAAATCCACGACTCTCAGCATGATCACCGGCCTGCTCAAGCCGACGACGGGCACCGTGCGCGTGATGGGCCAGCCGGTCGATGGCATCGATCCGCGCATCGGCTTCGTGTTTCAGGCGGATGCGGTGTTCCCGTGGCGTTCGGTGCTCGACAACGTCGCGGCCGGTCCCTTGTATCGCGGCCGCTCCAGATCCGCGGCCTACGACGAAGCCAACGAATGGCTGCGCCGCGTCGGGCTGGAGAAGTTCGGCAAGCACTATCCGCATCAGTTGTCGGGCGGCATGCGAAAGCGCGTCGCGCTGGCGCAGACGTTCATCAACAAGCCCGAAATCCTGCTGATGGACGAGCCCTTCTCCGCGCTCGACATGCAGACGCGCACGCTGATGCAGGACGAGCTGCTGCAATTGTGGTCGGGCAATGCGGGCTCGGTGGTGTTCGTCACGCACGATCTGGAGGAAGCGATCGCGCTGGCCGACCGCGTGTTCGTGCTGACCGCGCGGCCCGCCACGCTCAAGAAGGTCTACGAGATCGACCTGCCGCGTCCGCGCGTCACGTCGGAAATCCGCTATCACCCGCATTTCATCGAAATTTCGCGCGACATCTGGCACGACCTGCGCGAAGAAGTGCAGATCGGTTGAACTTGCCCACGAGGAACATCGAATATGTCCACGCCTCAACAAGCGATGCCCGCGGGCATCGATCCGGCCGCGCTCGCGCAGGTCGAACGTGAAGCGCAGAAGCGCATCAAGCAGCGCCACGCGCTCGTGATCGGGCTGCGCATCGCCGTGCTCGTCTTCGTGCTCGGCGGCTGGGAACTCTCCGCGCGCCTGCACTGGATCGACCCGTTCTTCTTCTCGATGCCGTCCGCGATCTTCGAGCAAATCATCGAATGGTTCGTCGAGGGCACCTCGCAAGGGCCGTTGCTCACGCAAGTCTGGGTGACGCTGGAGGAGACGATTCTCGGCTTTCTCATCGGCTCCGTGGGCGGCATCGTCTGCGGCATCGTGCTCGGCCGCAACAAGCTGCTCTCGGATGTGTTCAGCCTCTACATCAAGATCGCCAATTCGATTCCGCGCGTCGTGCTCGGCTCGGTGTTCGTGATCGCGCTGGGCCTCGGCATGGCGTCGAAAGTGGCGCTCGCCGTCGTGATGGTGTTCTTCGTCGTCTTCGCGAATGCGTTCCAGGGCGTGCGCGAGGCGGATCGCTACATGATCGCGAATGCGCAGATTCTCGGCGCGTCGCGGCGGCAAGTGACGACGTCGGTGGTGATTCCGTCCGCGCTGTCGTGGATTCTCGCGAGCCTGCACGTGAGCTTCGGCTTCGCGCTGGTCGGCGCGGTGGTCGGCGAGTTTCTAGGCTCGAAGCAGGGCATCGGCCTTTTGATCTCGACGGCGCAAGGCGCGTTCAATGCGAGCGGCGTGTTCGCGGCGATGATCGTGCTGGCCGTGGTCGCGCTGGCGGCGGATTACCTGCTCACGGCGGTCGAGCAGCGTTTGCTGAAGTGGCGGCCCGCGGCGCATTGACGCGCCGAAGCGTTCGCCCAAACGAAAACCCCACGCGTTTGCGTGGGGTTTTGCGTTTTACGGCGCTCAGCGAAGACCGACTTGCTTCGCGCGCGTTACGTTGCAGCCCGCGTGTTCGGTGAATACCACGCGATTCTGATTGTTGTAGTAGACAGCGTAACGATCGACGCCGTTCTTGCCGAAAGCGTATTCCGTGCACAGCGAATGCCACGGACCCCAGTTGCCATCGGGCGGGCCGAGATTGTCTTCGACGTCCGCGCGCGTCATGCCGATCTTCACGCGGCTCATGTATTCCTGCGGGTTTGGGTCGGGGATGAAGGCCGCGCAGCCGTTCAGACCGAGCAGGACAGCGAGCAGTGCCAATGCCAGAAACAGTTTCGATTTGATCATCGCCTCAGCCTTTCGCAAAAGGCTAGAAGCTACGGGCATCGAACGTAAGGTTCAATCGAACTAGTCTGAAAGTGCGCCCGTGCGTCGCTGGCGCACCCATTCCGCCGCGCCGATGCACGCCGCGAGCCACGCGCCGCCCGACGCGAAGCCGCCGATCACATCGCCTGGAAAATGCACGCCGAGCACGATACGGCTCGTCCCGATCGCGAGCACGATGAAACACACCATTGCAACGATGAGCGGATCGCGGCGCGTCGGCGCGAGACGCAGCAGCACGTACGCACACATGCCGTAGCAGACGATCGATCCGAACGTGTGCCCGCTCGGAAACGCGAAACTTTCGGGCAGTGGCACGGAGGAGCCGGTGGGGCGGTCGCGGCGCATCATCGCTTTGAGCGCCTGATTGAGCAGGCCGCCCGCGCTCGTCGCCGCGGCGAGGTACACGGCGAGACCGAAGCGGCGCGCGATGACGAGCGCGGCGCACGTGAGCGCGCACAGCAGCGTGAGGAACCACGGATCGCCGAGATGCGTGAGAATGGCGAACCCTCGCGCGACAGGAGCGGGCATGCCGTCGCGCACGGCGTCGACCAGCCGCTGATCCGCCGCTGAAAACGCCGTGCCCTGTGCGATGCGCGTCGCGATCGCGATGAACCCGGCCGCGCCGAGCACGACGGTCGCCAGCGCCGCGACGATGATCGTCGAGCCCGATACGCGGCGTTCACGCGCCGCCAGCGTCCACGCGCAAGCCGCGCCCAAAGGAACGATGAAGAGCACGATCGCGATGATCGCGACCGCATGGCGTTGCGCGAGCGCCGTGTAATCCATGATGTCCCGGTTCTCCCATGTCGCCCGCCGCTCGCGGGCTCAGGACGCTTGCGCGCTGCTCTCCGCTTCGAGCGGCCGATCCCAGCCGAACGCCTGCACCCGCGCGACGGGCGCGTCCATGACGAGCACGCCGCAAAAACCGCCGGGCATCGGCAGCGTAAGGCCGTGCCAGTCCGGCTCTGGCGCATCGTCGCGCGCGTCGGCGCGTTCGCCGCGTGTCCTGCCGATGTGCGCCGCCTCGTCCCACATGGCTTTTCTGGCGGCGGCATCGGACGCGCCGGTCGTCTCGACCGTCAATCCGAGCCCTATTCTCGCCGATGCGACCGCAATCACGATCCAGACGCCCGAATACGCGACATCGACATGAACCGTGCGTTCGCCGGACGAATGCGTGACGACGATGCGCTCATCGGGCTCATCGTTCATATTCACGTCTTGCGGTGCGCAGCCGAGCATGTGCGACAGCACGAGACGCAGCGTCGCGCGCGCGACGCTGAAGCGCCGGCCGAGTGCGGAATTCGGATGCAGCTTCGCGCGCCGCCGTTCGGCGGGACTGAGCCAGTTACCGATATTCGAGGCCGACGCGAAGCGGAATTCCGTCGGCACGAGCCAAAGACAGACTTCGCCCGGCGCGGGCGGTGCGTGAATCTGCACACGCGCCTTGGCGAGATCGAAATAGCGCCAGGCGACGTCGGTGGCCTGCGGCAGGGAAATGGGCTCTGTGGCGGGCATGCGCGTCTGCGGAGACGGCGGAGGCGGCTGGACTCGCCGGAATGCTCCGCATTCAGGGACAAAACACCATTCTCGGCATTCGAACCTTATGGGTCGCTTAAGAGATTGAAAGCTGCAAGCAAACCGCAACGATCCGGCCTACGGGTGATTCCCGAGTTGAGCTTTCATCAACGCCATCCTCAGAAATCCTCGATTCCCCCTCGCGCGAAGCCCGCCGCAGAATGCCCGACATCCACCGCATCGGTGGCGCCATCGGACACAAGGAACGAGACAAATGGAAAAAACGCTTTTCATCGGCGAAGGCTTCGAAGGGCCGGGCGTGAACCTCGCCCACATCAACGTGCTGGTCGGGCCGCGCAACGGCCCCGCGGGCCAGGCGTTCGCGACCGCGCTCGCGACGCCGTCCGCCGGCCACGCGCCGTTCGTGGTGATCGCGCAGCCCGGCGTGCCTACCAAGCCGCTCACGCTCTACGTCAACAAGGCGCAGATCGGCGGCGATTTCCACGGCAACGCGACCTGGGGCGCATCGCAGGCGGGCATCGCGAAGGCGGTGGCGGAATCGCTCGAAAACGGCACGCTGCCGCCCGAAGCGGAAAACGACTGGGTCGTCGTGTCGGCGAACTGGGTCAATCCGAAGACCGACGATCTCGACGCCGTCTTCGAGAACAACTATCGCGCGTGCAAGAACGCGATCATCGCCGCGATGGAAGGCCTGCCGCGCAAGGAAACCGTGTTCAGGGCGGCGCGCGACGTGTCGAACCCGTTCTATACGCCGAAAAAGTAAGGAGACTGGCAAATGGAATACGTGCGTCTCGGCCAGTCCGGTCTGAAGGTTTCGCGCCTGTGCCTCGGCACGATGAACATGGGCACGCCGCAATGGAAGCCGTGGATTTTCGATGAGGCGCAAAGCGAGCCGATCGTGAAGCACGCCATCGAGCGCGGCGTGAACTTCATCGATCTGGCGGACTTCTATTCGACGGGCGTCGGCGAGGAAGTCGTCGGCCGCATTCTGAAGCGCGTCGCGCGCCGCGAGGAAGTCGTCGTCACGACGAAGGTTGGCTACGACATGGCGAGCCATCCGAACGCGGGCGGCCATTCACGCAAGCACATCATGGATGGCATCGACGGGTCGCTTTCGCGTCTCGGCATGGATTACGTCGATATCTACATGCTGCATTACTTCGACGTGAACACGCCCGTCGAGGAAACGATGAGCGCGCTCGACGATATCGTGCGCGCGGGCAAGGCGCGCTATATCGGCGTTTCGACGATGTACACGTGGCAATTCGCGAAGATCATGCAGGCGTGCGAGAGAAACGGCTGGCACAAGCCGATCAACATGCAGTTGCAGTTGAACGTCGCGTATCGCGAGGAAGAGCGCGAGATGGTGCCGTACTGCATCGATCAGGGCGTCGGCGTGTCGGTGTTCAGCCCGCTCGCGCGCGGCCTTCTGACATCGGACGCCAAGTCCACGCGCAATCAGACCGACTTCTTCACCGCGCAAATGTATGGCGATCGCGCGTCGCTGGAGATCGCGGCGTCGGTGGCGCACGTGGCGGCGCGGCGTGGTCTGCCGGCGGCGCAGATCGCGCAGGCGTGGGTGCTGAGCCGGCCCGGCATTTCGAGCATGCTGGTCGGCGCGGATTCGGTGGCGCAATTCGACAGCGCGCTCGCCGCGCTCGACACGAAGCTCGACGACGACGAACTGCACGAACTCGAGCGCAACTACACGCCGTGCGATCTCATCAACGATTACACGGCGGGACGGCGCATCGCGCGCGAGGCGCGTGCTGCACAAGGCGTCTTCGACAACGCACTGGAGCGCGCGGCATGACCAATCTGCTCCAATCGGATCATTACATCGGCGGCACATGGCGCGAGAGCGCCAGCACGTATGCCGTGCGCAATCCCGCGACAGGCGATGTGATCGCGAACGTCGCGCGCGGCGGCGGCGAAGAGACGCGGCAGGCGATCGACGCGGCGAAGCACGCATTCCCCGCATGGCGCGCGCTGACCGCGAAGGAACGCGGCGCACGCGTGAAACGCTGGGGTGAGCTGATGCTCTCGAATCGCAACACGCTTGCGGAATTGCTCACGCGTGAGCAAGGCAAGCCTTTGGCTGAAGCGCTCGGCGAAGTCGCGTATGCGGCGAGCTTTTTCGAATGGTTCGCGGAAGAAGCGAAGCGCAGTTATGGCGACGTGATTCCGAGTCCGAAGCCGAACTCGAAAATCATCGTGACGCGCGAGCCGGTGGGCGTCGTCGCGGCCATCACGCCGTGGAACTTCCCGCTCGCGATGATCACGCGCAAAGCCGGTCCCGCGCTCGCGGCGGGCTGCACGATGGTGCTGAAGCCATCGGAAGAAACGCCTCTTTCCGCGCTCGCGCTCGCGGTGCTGGCAGAAGAAGCGGGCATTCCGGCGGGCGTGTTCAACGTCGTGTCCGGCGATGCTGCCGCCATCGGCGCGGTGCTGACCGAATCGCCCGATGTGCGCAAGCTGTCGTTCACGGGCTCGACGCGCGTCGGCAAGCTGCTTGCGAAGCAATCCGCCGATACGCTCAAGAAGCTATCGCTTGAGCTTGGCGGCAACGCGCCGTTCATCGTCTTCGACGACGCCGATATCGACGCCGCCGTGCAGGGCGCGATGGCGTCGAAGTTCCGCAATACCGGGCAGACGTGTGTCTGCGTGAATCGCTTCTACGTGCAGGACGGCGTCTACGATGCGTTCACGCAGGCGTTGACGCGCGCGGTGCACAAGCTGCGCGTCGGAAACGGTCTCGAAGGCGAGTTCGATCAGGGACCGCTCATCAACGAGGCCGCGCTGAAGAAAGTGCGGACCCATGTCGCCGATGCCGTGAGCAAGGGCGCGAAGGTGCTGACGGGCGGCAAGCCGCATGCCCTCGGCGGCACGTTCTACGAGCCGACCGTGCTCGCGGATGCGGCGCCGTCCATGTTGATCGCCGATGAAGAAACCTTCGGTCCGGTGGCCGCATGCTTGCGCTTCGCAACGGAAGACGACGTCATCGCCGCCGCGAACGACACGCCTTTCGGCCTTTCCGCGTACTTCTACACGCGCGATCTGGGCCGCGCGTGGCGCGTGGCGGAAGCGCTGGAGAGCGGCATGGTCGGCATCAACGAAGGCATCATCTCGACGGAAGTCGCGCCCTTCGGCGGCGTGAAGCAATCGGGACTGGGCCGTGAAGGATCGAAGTACGGGCTCGATGAATACATGGAGCTCAAGTACCTGATGATGGCGGGACTCGGTCGCTGATTCATCGATTCACCGCGCACGCACGAACGATAAAGCTACTCGCGTGCGCGGTTTTCAAGCGGCGTACGATGCGCCGCTCCACTCGGAAGTGGAGGAGAAACTCTTGGATACGCAAAGCCTGGGCGCGCAAACGCTCGCTCCGCGCACCGTCGCGCTTGTCAATGCCGCGCATGAGCGCATCGCGCTCGACGACGTGCCGCTGAACCGCTTTCACGTGAAGATCGCGGGCCTGACGTTCGGCGCGCATTTCACCGAAGGTTATGCGCTCGGCACGATCGGATACGCGTTGTCGTCGCTGAATAAGCAGATTCCGCTCGATGCATTCTGGATGGGCCTGCTCGGTTCATCGGCGCTGATCGGCATTTTTCTCGGCAGTCTCGTGTTTGGCTGGCTGTCCGACAAAGTCGGCCGGCAGAAGATTTTCCTGTTGAGCTTCATCATCATCACCGCGGCCGCGTTCGCGCAGTTCTATGCGACGACACCCGCGATGCTGGTCGCGTTGCGCGTGCTGATCGGCTTCGGCATGGGCGGCGATTTCGCGGTCGGTCATGCGATCCTCGCGGAGTTCTCGCCGCGCAAGCATCGCGGCACGCTGCTCGGCTCGTTCAGCGTGATCTGGACGATCGGCTATGTGATCGCGAACGTGCTCGGCATGCATTACGCGGACGCGTCGCCCGATGCGTGGCGCTGGCTGCTCGCCTCCGCTGGGGTGCCTGCGTTTCTCGTGCTGATTTTGCGGATGGGCACGCCGGAGTCGCCGCGCTGGCTACTGGGCAAAGGCCGCAAAGATGAAGCGATGCATATCGTGCGCAAGCACTTCGGCCCGAACGTCACGCTCGAAGCCGATACGGGCGAGCACTTCGCCGGGAAAGGCGGCTTCGCGCGGCTTTTCAAGCCCGATCTGATTCGCCGCACGGTCTTCAATTGCGCGTTCTTCGTGTGCCTCGTGATTCCCTACTTCGCGATCTATACGTTCCTGCCGAGCATTCTCACGGCGATTCGCTTGCCCGAAGGCTCGGGCGCGGATCTGCTGCTCAACGCCTTTCTCGTGCTGGGGGCGCTGCTCGGAATCTGGCTCACGATCAGGCTTTCGCGGCGCTCGTTTCTCATCGGGTCGTTTGCGGTGTGCTGTCTTTCGCTGTTTGCGTTGAGCGTGCTGCCGTCATCGGCGAATGTAGGGATGATCGTCGCGTTCGGCATCTTCACATTGACGATGTCGGCTTTCTCGAATCTCGTCGGCGTGTTTCCGCCGGAGTGCTTTCCGACCGAGGCGCGGGCGTGCGGCGTCGGGTTGTCGATCGCATGCAGCCGGTTGGGGTCGGCGGTGGGGACGTTCCTGCTGCCGATCGGTATCGCACAGGCCGGCATTCAGGTGACGATGATGGCGCTCGCGGCGGTGTTGCTCGTCGGGATGATCGTGTCGATCGCGTGGGCGCCGGAGACGAAGCATCTGACGTTGAGCCAGGCGAGTGGGGGGTGAGGTTTGGGGGACGATCCGGCTTTTGTTCTAGCCGCATCGTCCTACGAATGAACTCCGGAAAAGCGTACCGTCGAAGCTTGTCCGATCGGGAAGCGAAGTTCTGAGATTACTTTCGCGCGACCAATCGATTCAAGGTAAAAAACCCAAGAGCGATAGGAACCAAATTAGAGCGAAGATCGGCATCGGAATCATCAATGTTAGAAACAGCGTATCACGGCAATCGCTGGCGAATTCGCCCCACTCTCTGATGCAAACAACGATAGGAAGGAAAAAGTAATACATCGCAAGCGGAGGACTGAAGACCAGTGCAACAAAAACGAGCACACGAATCGCTCTCGATTTCGTCGGAGACATATGCGTTATGCGGAAGATTGTGTTCGATCAAGAGAGCAGATCAATGGACTTGGCACCTTGTTCGATCTTTCGAGCAGCGTCATCAAGGGCAGCAGAGAGATAAATGATGCATTTCTGCATATCGCGCTCTACATCGGGACGTGGACTGATTCGAACTATAAAACGCTTCTGATGGTCTGCGTCTTTATGTCGCTTTATGATAGAAGTCCATTTCTGTTCAATGCAGCTGCGGACGTTAAGTGAAGAAAGTGCGTTGACACTGCTCAACGGGCAGCGTCAACGCATCCCTGTGGCGATCACCACTTTGTCATTGCACAGGCCGGCGTATGACGGACGCGGCGATGTCCTTCGCAATCTTCTTAAGCTCATCTTTTGAAACCGGTGGGCTTCCTTTTGCGTACTTCGCTGTACGTTGAACCAGAAGCATCAGGTCGGGCGTATCGACCGCAGCATTCGGGTCGCCCTGTACCGTGGCAAGGTAGGCAAAATCAATCGTGCCGTCGTCTCGCGTGATAGTGCCGAAACTCGACACCCCTTTGCGACCGTCCAGTTCAACGTTCTGAAAAGGCAGCGGATCATGATCAAGCTTGACAGCCCTTCCCAAACCGGAGTACTTCCAGACGAATTCGTTTTGCTCGCGTGACGTGAGGTTCGTTCGTCGCCCGACTGGCATGTTATGGACGTCAACCATTTCGATCGGCTTGGCGCTGGTCTTGTCCTTGAATAGAATTGTAACATCAGGATGTTCTTTTAGCCGGTACGTGACACCAACATCCCGATGATCGTTCTCCTCTAATGCGACGAAAACCCCAGGTAGACAGACACCAGCGCCTCTTGGAACTTCGAAATCTTTTCTAAAGGCTAACCCGTTCAAAATTTTCTGGATCTTCGCTTTTCCTGCTTCTGCATTATCTCCATATCCAGCGGTGCGGAATGTGACCATTTGACCGTCTGCATAAATACTGAACCCGGATGAAGCAGAACCGAAGTAGGCGTAGGCATGAGGACGGTCTGTTGACATCTCAATCCTGAGCAGATCCTTATTGTCTCTGCCAGCTTCGTCAATCCGCCTTTTTAGAACGTCTTTGAAAGCTACATACTCAGCCAAAGTCAATTCTCTTGTAATCTCAAATCGACCATTTACACGAAATGTTGAAAGATTGGCAGGTTGACCGTCCGGAAACTGGATTGGCTCTTCTACATATTTTCTGTCAACCACCCGCGGCGTCACAGTAGCCGGTTGCGCGATTCCTGGTAACGCCAACTGGTAACGCCCGACACATTCTTCGAATTGATTGGCCAGAACAGGTGAAGCGAGAAATCCAAAAAGGAAAGTAGCACGCCACAATCGTCTTAAATTTGGCTGAATCGCACTTGCTGCTTTCATGCCGAATCCTCTTCACTTTTTTTATGCGACAGTGCCATTGAAACATCAGTCGGCATCCTTTCTGGCTCGCTCTCTGCGACCAAAGATGTTGCATATCGCATATTGTTATTTTCCCCCTTAGTCCAAAAAATCGGCAAAGACGTAACAAAGCCTCGAACACCTGCTAAAGACGAGGCTTTGGGCATATGTTGCGACTCATTCCAAAAATTGGAGTCGAACGGCATCGACCGTGATGCGCGCCTTGCCGCCTCTTCAGGATTAACATTTGAAGAATCAAACGATGGCCATATCGACGCATATTTGGGATCATCTTCGGCACCATAGGAATTGTTTCTCGGGATAAACGGAAACGCCGCCTCATACAGAGCCGTGTTCGCATCTGCTACCTGCTGAATAGCCTTCCAGCTTTTCGGATCTGCGGGTTGCTCGACCGCCTGCCTCAACGAATCCGCCGGCCTTACATTTCCAGTTACGCCGAAGATCTTGTTCCACAACGCCATGCGCAATGTGCGGGCAAATTTGCGCGTGATCTTCGTTTGTCCGCTGCCATCGATGTCGTACTGTTCAGCTTCTGTATCTGCAATCAACACAGCCAATTCGGAATCCCGCGAACCTAGCATACTCCGGTCGTTGATATTAGCGCTCCCCACGATTGCATACCGGTCATCGACGATCATCGTTTTGTTGTGCACGTAGATCTGCTCGGTGACGTATCGATCACCCAACTTCTCCCAGTTGCGCAGATTGAGTAACGTCACGTATTCTCGACAATCATCCATGTCGACATCCTGATAGCGCAGATCATTTACGTCACTTAAGACTTTCTTCCAATCTTCTACTTTGTTATCGAAGAGTTGTTTGGCCTTAATAAATCGGCGAACTCGGTTGAGCAAGCTAAAAGAACCAAACACAAGTGATTGCATGGTCCAATGAACTTGCGTCATGATCGTGCCATCATTGAGCATGCCTTCCGGGTGGACCGGCAAGGTAATGATGACGTGAAAATGCTCTTTCACGCCCGCCATGATGGTGCGTCCGATACGATTTCCTAATTCTTCGCATATGAAATTTTTCGGTGCCTCGAACGCATGACTCGCCAACTTTCTGGTCGCCCACTGCGCCATCCCTTTTCCCGCAATCAACGCCGCCGGCGCGGACAGAGGTTGCGATGTCACGATATCGCTAGCTTGTAGATTCGTATGCGCAAGCTCTGAGACGAACCCAGACACGAAGAACTGATTTTCAATGTAGATGAAAGACGTAGCCTGACGAATCAGGTTGCGCATCGCCAATGCAATTTCACACTGCTTGCCCGAAGGGGGTCGCAGGTTTGCTCGATCGGCAAAAGTTGAATAAGAATATTCAGTCTTCCTCATTCTTTCCGGCGCACTGCGCAGAACCTGAACACCGCAATGTCCCGTTTCCTGGTCGGGCTCCGGAGGAAAACTCAGCAGAATTTTGTTACCGCGTACACGCCTCGACGGCACTGTGCTGCCCGCGTTTCTGTGCACAGACTGACTCTCTACGTGATAACCCTCGCTGTTCCAGCGCATCACAAAATTGCGAGCAACGTCGTAAGCAGATGGTCCCTCAATTCGCACATTTACATCTTGCCAAGGCATACGCGGTTGGATCGTAGAATCCAATGTCATATAGCTTGGCCCGGGAGAGCTTATCGAAGACAAGCCCGGTAGTTCGCCCCGATACTCGACCTGCAAAGCGCCCGCTTCAACCCGCTTGAGCATGCACGCATCAAACTTGAAGGGATTGACTACCTGGTCCGGGCGCACGGCGCCAAGGTGCGGAGCGCAACCGTTGTAACGGTTCATCCCAGCTCGTCCCTTTGCGTCAGCTTTCAGATCGAAGGTCGCATCGTCAAAACGACCGTAGCACAAGTCCATTCCGCCCACGAATGCGATCTTTTCATCGATTACGACAAACTTCTGATGGTGGCTAAAGAAACCGGAATCATCATCAGCGAGCGCACCCGCTAGCGTCACCCACACGCATTCCCTACCAGCGAGTTTATTGATTGCTTCAAATACTGTTTTGGTCGACTTGTCGTATGTTTGCACGGGCACCGCATGTGCCCAAGGCATCACGTAGATCTTGAGTTCCGCATTGGACTTCACGGACGCCAGCAACACATCGAATAGCCGTACGTTTGCACCGTCGCCGCCGGGCTTCATTTGAGCGTCCCAGTTGATCATCCAATCGGCGATATAGATGGTGCTTTGCGCCGTGGCGATAGCGTCACATAGATCCGCAAAGTAGTCCTCTCCGGACGTGAAGGGGGTAACTTTGTTTCCATATCGAGGCAAGGCAAACTGCTGCGGTCCGTTCAACACCCAGACGTTCTCTGTCGCATACGCCTTATAGGCATTTGACGCGCTGTCCACAAGTTGGCGTATCGTCGGCACTTCATGATCGAAAAGATTGCCCGTCGGATTTTCTTTAGCGTTGACGATCATTTCTACGCCATTCCTTTAAGTTTTCTGAACAAGACCTGCACGTCATTTGTTTGGAGTTCCTCACACGCCACAAGGCGCGATGTCTCATCGATGTCGGTTTGCTGCGCTATGAACATTCGGTCGCTATAGCCCAACGCATCCATTGCGGCATAGAACTTCGAGCTATCAGGCAAAGCATCAACCCGAGTATTCAACACAAGGGCGCGCGCCTGACCGGCATAGGTAAGCCACACTTGGCCGGGACCGCTGTTATAAGCCTCATGCAATTTTGTCTGATCCGCATCGGAAAGGAGAAGTTGCCCGGTCTCACTGCTCATGCCGCTTAGAATTGACTCTGGCGACATCAACGCGCTTTCAGCACTCGTTGCTTGCACTATGCGCCACGATGTGTTGGTATGTGGATGACCATTTGGCCCCGGCATGTCACTCAGCAGCATGTTGAACTTCACCGGTCCTTGTTGAGGTTGGGCCGGCAAAGGCCCTAGCTTCGAATAGACCGAAGCCGCCCCCTGCTTTTGAATCGTGATGGTCTTAAAGAAAAGATCTCCCGGTCCACCTAGCGTGATGTTGCCGTCCTTCAACTGGACGAACGCACCACCGCACTCGAGAATGAGTTCCCTCGCAGCGGCGACAGTTACCTTGCCATTGACGCTTGAAATTGTGAGGTCCTTGTCCGCCACAAGCGACATCGCATCGCTCTGCGCCTGAATCTCCACAGGGCCTTTAGCCGCAAACAATTTCACGCCGAGCTTCTGCGCGAAGATTGATACGAGGTCGCCTGCCGCAACGGCAAAACGCTTCATCACGCTGATATCGACGTTCTTCCCCGCCACCGCGGCGATGCTCTCTTTAGCGGCCACCTGAACGCCCCGTCCCGCGATCAGTCCGATGGATGCCGGAGCGCTCGCGAGCAATCCGGCGTCTTTCAGGCCATCGAGTTGCTGATTTACCGATTGCTGCGCGTCGGTATCAGCAGGCTCTGCCTTGGCCGCGCGGGCCGAGTCGGCCAGCGCTCTCGCAAGCTCGAGCGCCTGCTCAAGTTGCGCCACGGTCTGCTGCATGTCGAGTTGCTTGCCCGATGCCGCCGGCTGATCGTACGCCGTAACGTGGACGCCCTTACCGCCGCGAACGGCGCCGTAACCCGAAGTTCGAAGCTCATAGCCTTCGCCACGCTGTTCAAGTGTGTTGTCAACCAGATAACCAAGATTCAGCTGCGACTTACCTGAGTGCTCCGTGCTGAGCTTGATGCCCTCCTGTCCCTGCCAATCTTCAAAGCGCAGCTTGTTATTGCTTTGCGTGCGGATCATCCCGCGCGAGATCCACCGCCGGTCGCTCGTGACGAGGTCCACCGCCTGGCTATGGTGATGAAAGCCCATGATCTCGGGTTTATCCGGATCGGAATCACGGAAGGTGATGACGGCTTCGGTGTTGTCCAGCGCCGGGAAATGGAAACCCGTCTGCAAGGCGCCTGCAAAGGGCTTGATCAAACGCAGCGGCACACTTTCGCCACCTTTGGGCCAACCATCGAAGTCGAAGTCGAAGCGGACGGTGTAGTAGCCTGCCGCGTTCAGGAAGGCATATTTGTACCGGTCCGGTGAAGTCACACGGGCGCTGAGGGTACCCGCCACGCGCGGCCACGACGTCGCGTCGAGTCGAAGCCGGAAACGCCGATCCGCAGGAATGGCCTTGAATGCGTTCGTATAGGCCTGGTCCCGTGCGCCGGTGTGCGTCACTTCGATGACCATCAGCCCGTCGGGCGCATCATCGAGTGTCTCGTCGGTATGGAAAACGCGGCCGGTCTGCAGCGCCGGTTCGGTACTCTTACCCTCGATCACAACCTGCCAGGCGATCGCTTCTTCATGGCGCAGTTGCGCTTCGAACTTCGCTCCGGCAAAATCCCGATGCCCCGTGCCGAACACATAGGGCGTGCCGTACGTGGTGGGATCCTCGGGCGCGACGTTCGCTTCATCAAAAAAGCGTTCGTAGGCCTGCTCGGGGTTATATTCCGCGACCGCGAAGGATTTGGCTACGGTCGTCGCTTGAACCGACAATTCGTACACCGATGCGCGCGCGGCATTTTGCCCGGACGCTTCGCGGTAGGACAGGTTGAGCTCAGGATCGTAGATGTAGTGATCGATGTCGTCGCCGAGCACGATCTGGTCGCCATATTCCGTCTCTTGAATGTAGAGATAGATGCCCGCCTTCTGACACAGCATCTGAATATAGGCAAGGTCGCTCTGCCCATACTGGAACCGGAATGCGTGTTGGGGGTGAGCACCACGCAAACGGACACTGATCAGGTGATCCGGAATGCCGTGCTCGCGCAGCTTGGACACCACGATTTCCGGCGCGGTCTGATGCTGATAAATCCGAAAGCGACTGACACCCTCAAGCCGACCCAAATGAGATTTCAACTCAATTTCATACTTGGTGAATTCGGCCGTGGTCTTGAGGGTTTTGTACGACGCGACGAACCCCGAAAAGCAGTGAGGCATACCGCCCAGCGGACTCATCGAGAACTTTGCATCCTTGCCTAGAAAATGCTTGCGCGAGAGTCGGTTCGGGTGCGTCAGTACGATGGTGGCCACCACGGGCTCGCCCATGCGTTCACGCACGTTACACGACAAGACCGAAAAGCCCTGCGCCTTCTCTTCTGCGCCAAAGACTTCCAGGTGGTATTCCTGCCGCCCGGTCACTACTTGCCCTGCAACCCGCTGCAGGGCTTTATCCAGCACGTCGGCCATTGATAACCTCGCTTTCCTAAGCAGTGCCATCGAAGCTTGCTAAAGAGCAAGCGTTGGCGGCATCCGCGATTCGATCCATCTATTCGGGAAACGAAGATAGCGAATCGCATCCGACCTGACAAGACCATTGCGCCCCAACTCGGACAAAATCACACCCGCTCTTGTGCTTTTTCAATGATCAGGCATGCTATGCGTATGGATGAGCTATGGCGACGCTCTCAGTTAGTTCCCGACAGGACGACGCGTGACTTCGAACTTTCTCAAAGGGCCGATGAATATCTCTATCGCGTCGACGCATCCGGCACAACGAAGATCAATTGCAGATAAGCGGCGCACGGCGAAGGCCTTCACTCCGCCCCTTCGCTGCGCAACCACTCCCCAAACGCCTGCACACAATCCGAACCCGCATACTCAGCCGCGATATCCAGCCAGTACCCATAAGGCCCCGCCGATTCCACCGCCGACAGCAGCATGAGAGACCCATCGTGCAACTCATCGGCGATCATGTTCCGGTCCACCACCGCCAGCCCCGATCCCGCGCGCGCCGCGTGAATCGCCTGATCGAGCGTCGAGAATTCGATGCCATCCTCGCCGAACGCGCGCGGCAAGCCGGCCGCATCGAGCCAGTTGGGCCACAGCGTAAGCCGCGCATCGTTATGCAGCACATGCAGCGCCGGCAACCGCTCCAGCAGCGCTTCGACCGATTGCCCCGCGAACTTCATCGCGCCCACGAGCACATGCCGCTCGATGAACAGCAACTCCGACCGATGATCCGCCCGCGCCTCGTAACCGAAGCGAATGCTGCACTGACGATCATCGGTGGCATCGGTGCGAACGGAAAGATCGATGTCGGGGACCGCGTCCATCAGCGAGCCGAGCCGTGGCGAAAGCCAGCGCGTCGCGAACGTCGGCGGCGCGCTCACGGTCAGACGCCTGCGCGCGCCGCGTTGCGCGGTCGAGAGCGAACGCGTCACGCGCTCGATCGAATCGAACGCCTGCGACAAGCACGCGAGCAGTTCCGCGCCCTGCTTCGTGAGACGTATGCCCTTGTGATCGCGATCGAAAAGCTTCGCGCCGAGCGCATCTTCCAGCAGCCGAATCTGGCGGCTCACCGCGCCCGGCGTCACGCACAACGCGGCGGCGGACTTATTGAAGCTCATATGGCGCGCGCTCTCTTCGAAGAAGCGCAGCGCGGTCAGAGATGGCAGTCGCCGCATGATCTTTTCCTTCTAGACGCGTGCTCGCTTCCCGCCACGACCGCGCGTCTGCTTCTCGATCTCCTCGCGCAGCCAATCGCGAAAGAGCGCGACTTGCGGCGAATCGTCCTGACCGGTCCGCGTGACGAGCCAGTACGACTGATGCCCGTCCACTTCGACATCAACGATCGGCACGAGCGTGCCCTGCCGCAACTCGTGCGAGATCATGTGACGATCCGCGATGGTGACGCCCAATCCGTCGACGGCCGCGCGGATCGCATGATCGAGCAGATCGAACTCGTAGCCGCCGCGCGTATCGACATTGTCGAGATTCGCGGCCTTGAGCCAGTGCTGCCACGTGAGATAACGCTGGTCGCTGGCCGCGAGCACGTGCAGCAGCGTGAATGCGTTCAGGTCGATATCGGATGTATCACGCTCGCCGATGAGCGAAGGCGCGCACACGGCGATGTGCCGCTCGTTCATCAGCAATTGATTGTCGAGACTGTCCCACTCGCCGTTGCCGAAGCGGATCGCGCAATCGAGCGCGCCCGATTCGACGAGATCGTCCCTCAGGCGCGTGGTCAGCGTGATTTCGAGTTCGGGCGCGGCGGCGCGCAGGGATTGGAGCCGCGGCATCAGCCAGCGGCTGGAAAAGGTAGGCGGCGCGTTGATGCGCAAGCGCTTCAGATGCGTCTTTTCCTGAATGCTGCGCACCGTGAGTTCGATGCGGTCGAACGACATCTTGAGCGCCTGGAGCAGCAGTCGTCCCGTCGCCGACAGTTCGAGGTGATGATGCCGCCGCAAAAGAAGCGGCTCGCCGAGCTGCGTTTCGAGCTGGCGCACCTGCCGGCTCACCGCGCTTTGCGTCACATGCAGCATCTCGGCCGCGCGCGTGAAGCTGCCGGTGTGTCCGGCCACCTCGAAGGCCCTCAGCGCATTCAGGGCGGGCATCTTTCGCTTCAAGTCGATCTCCTTTCCTCGCGTTCGACGCGCGCTTTTAGCACGCATCGACGCCGGAACATGCCGCTCTCGGGCAGCATTTTACGAATCGAGCCAAATTATGCCGCTTTGGGGCGCGAAAGCGGCGCGATGCCCTCACGCCCCGCGCGGATCAGGCGATCGCTTCGGACTCGGCCGGCGCGGAAACCTGGGAGACGATCGCGCGCGCTTCGTCGAGGATCATGTCGGACGCTTTCTCGGCGACCATCATCACCGGCGCATTCAGATTGCCCGACGTGATGTTCGGAAACACCGATGCGTCCACGATCCGCAAGCCCTGCATGCCGTGCACGCGCAGACGCTCGTCGACGACCGCCGTGCCCGCGTCCGGCCCCATCGCGCAGGAGCCGCACAGGTGGTAGATCGAGCCGGATTGCTCGCGGAAGTAATCGAGCATGGCTTCGTCGCTCTTCACGTCCGGCCCCGGCGAAATTTCCTCCGCCGTGATCGCGCGCAACGCCTTCGAATTCATGATCTTGCGCACGAGCTTGCTGCCCTGCACGGCTTCGCGGATGTCCTTCGGCGTCGTCAGCGCGTTGATGCGGATTTTCGCGGCATCTTCCACGCGGTCCGATGCGATCTCGACCGATCCACGGCTCGTCGGCCGGCACGGGTTGAAGCACAGCAAGAAGCCCGAATACGGCTCCGGCTCCAGTTGCGCCTTGCTGCTCTTCGGAATGCGATACGACAGCGGATTGAAATACAGTTGCAGGTTCGGCTCGGTCTCGTCGTCATCGCCCTTGAAGAAACCGCCCGACTGGTTGACGCTCATCGAGAGCGGCCCCTTGCGCGAGATGAGATAACGCATCGCGGCCTTGGCCTTGCCGAAGAGGGAACCGAGCTCGTCGTTCAGCGTCTTCACCGTCGCGCGATAGTAAAAGCTCACGCACAGGTGATCCTGCAGATTCTTGCCGACCGCCGGCAACTCATGCACGACAGGAATGCCGTGCTTGGCGAGCAGCGCGCTATCGCCCAGGCCGGAAAGCTGCATCAGCTTCGGTGTATCGACCGCGCCCGCCGACAAGATCACTTCACGCTTCGCGCGGAACTGCATCGACTCGCCGTTGCGCGTCGCCATCACGCCCATCGCGCGCTTGCCGTCGAACAGCACGCGGCTCACGCTGACCTTGCGCTCCACGCGCAGGTTCTTGCGCCCGAGCACCGGATGCAGATATTCGAAGCTGCTCGACGAACGTTCGCCCTTGCGTGCGTTGAGATCGTAGACGGTCGCGCCTTCGTAATCCGCGCCGTTGATGTCGCCGGTCACCGGATAGCCCGCCTGCCGCGCGCCTTCGAGGAAGGTTCCGCAAATCGGGTGCGCTTCTTCCTTCATCGACGATATGCCGATCTTGCCGTGCGCGCCGTGATACTCGGTGTCGCCGGCCCAGTGCGATTCGAGGCGGCGGAAATACGGCAGCACGTCGCGATAGCTCCAGCCCGCGTTGCCCGCGCGCGCCCAGTCATCGAAATCATGCGGCTGGCCGCGCACGTAGATCATCGCGTTGATCGAACCGGAACCGCCCTGCACCTTGCCGCGCGGACAATACAGCGAGCGGTCCTTCAATTGCGCTTCCGGCTCGCTGTAATACATCCAGTTGTATTCCGGGTTGTAGTAGGTCTTCGTGAAGCCGACCGGAATCTTGAACCAGAACGAATCGTCCGCGCCGCCCGCTTCGAGCAGCAGCACCGAATGCTCGCCCGACTCGGTCAGCCGGTTCGCGAGGATGCAGCCCGCCGATCCCGCGCCAACGATGATGTAATCGAATTCCATGATGTGTCTGTTCGCCTTTTGCGCTCAGCCCTTCGCGGGCGCGAGATCCTTCACGTCGGCGGGTTTCGCCGCCATCTGCAAGTGCAGCCGCTCGCCCGTGTACGGCGTATGCGCGCGCACGACGTCCATGTTCAGTTCGACGCCGAGACCCGGCTCCGTCGACGGAACGATGTAACCGTCTTCCCAGCGGATCGGCGTCTTGAGCACTTCGGCGTGGAAACCGCCCCACGTCTCGATGCTTTCCTGGATCAGGAAGTTCGGCGAGCACGCGGCGACCTGAATGCTCGCTGCCGCGCCGACGGGTCCGTTGTAGAGATGCGGCGCGATCTGCGCGTAATAGACCTCGGCGAGACTCGCGATTTTCTTCGCTTCGAGCAAGCCGCCCACGCGCCCGACGTTGAATTGCAGAATCGATGCGGCTTTCGCGTCGAGCAGCTTGAAGAACTCGTATTTTGTCGTGAGGCGCTCGCCCGCCGCGATCGGAATGCTGGTCTTCTCGGCGACTTGCGCCATCGCGCCTTCCTGTCCCGGCGGCACCGGCTCTTCGAACCACAGCGGATCGAACTTTGCGAGGCGCTGCGCGAGTCGAATGGCCGACGACGGCACCATCTGGCCGTGCGTGCCAAACAGGAGATCGGCCTTGCTGCCGACCGCTTCGCGCACCTTGCGGCAGAACGTTTCGCAACGGTCCATGACTTCGAGCGAAATCTGATGGCCCGAATACGCGGTGTACGGGCCGGCCGGATCGAACTTGACGGCCGTGAAACCCTTCGCGACGTTATGCGCGGCGCATTCGGCGGCGAGATCGGGATCGTCGTAGTCGTACTCGCCGCGGCTATTCTTCGGATACAGATACGTGTACGAACGCAGGCGCTCATGCACGCGGCCGCCGAGCAGTTCATGGACGGGCTTGCCCGCCGCCTTGCCGATGATGTCCCAGCACGCCATTTCGAGACCGCTGACGACGCCCATCATCGTGAGATCGGGGCGCTGCGTGAAGCCGCTCGAATACGCTTCGCGATAAAAGCGCTCGACATGATGCGGATCGTGGCCTTCCAGATAGCGCTGAAAGACATCTTCGATGATCGGCGTCATCGCTTTCGGATGGAACGTCGCGGAATAGATTTCGCCGACGCCTTCGATGCCGCACGCCGTGCGCAGCTTCACGAAGATCCAGTACATCCCGCCGATATGAGGCGGCGGCACAGCGACGATATGCGTTTCCAGCGCGGCGATCTTCATTGTTGTGCTCCCTGCTTCCCGAGTCGAAGTTTGAACATGATGGCCGCCACGCCGCCGAGCGCGGACATGAAGGCGATGTAGCCGAAGTAAAGCTGATAGCCGTACACGCCCGGATAGTTCTGCGTGAGATAACCGTTGATGAGCGGCAGCACCGCATCGGGCGAATAGCCGACGACGGATACGAGACCGATGGCGAGACCCATCGTTTCGGGCGGCACCTTGCATTGATCGAGCAACGACCAGTAGAGCCCGCGAATCGCATACGTCATCACGCCGATGAACAGCACGAGCACCGCAACGACCGCATGACTCGAAATGCCCGGCGCGGCCATCAGCACGAGCAGCGCGGCGGAAGCCGAGAACAGCGCGACGATCAGCACGGAAGTCTTCGAAAAGCGGTCGCCGAGAAAGCCGCCGCCGATGCCGCCGATCGGCCGCATCCACAGCTTGAGGGTCGTGATGAAACCTGCCGCGACCACCGTCAGGCCGATTTCCTTTTCGTGCAGATAAGCGGAGAAGCTGTACGTCGACCAGAACACTTGATAGCCGCAGAACACGATCGCCGAGAGCAGCGCGAGTTGCGGATTCTTCATCAGCGAAACGAGGTCGCGCAGCACGTTGCGCTTCTCGCGCTTCGCCGTCGCGGCGGCCTGGCCGGCTTGCGGATCACGCACGAGACCAAGCACCACGCCCAGCCCGATGCACAGGAACGCGTACATATAGACGACAAGCCGGAAGCCCGCTTCCGTCGATGCGCCGCGCGTCTGCGTCATCCACGCGAAGAGCGAAATCGCGATGGTCGCGAGCAGCGCTTCGATCAGGCCGCGCCCACCGTCGAGGAAGCCGAAAAAGCGGCCTTGCTCGTCGGCGGCGGCGATCATCTGCACGCGCTTGATGATCGCGGCCCAGAACGTGAGGCCCGTCGTCAGGCCCCAGCCGCCGAAGATCACGATCAGCGAACCGAACGACGGCGCCGTGGAGTACCACAGCCCGAGCGCGCCCGTCGCGATCAGCGAAAAGCTGATGAGCACGCGCGGCCTGACGCGGTCCGCGAGCCAGCCGCTCGGCAGATAGCACACCAGAAAGATCGTGCCGAGCGCGGAGTAGAGATAGCCGAGCTGCGCTTCGGAGATATGGAAGACTTCGAGCATCGTCGGCTGGTAGACCTGCCGCAGATACAGAATCGGATAGATGGCGCCAGCGGCGATCACGAGCAGCGCGAGCTGGATATAGCGGTCGGTGCGCGAGGCTTCGCGCGGCGCGGCGACGCTCTGAGCGGATTGAGCGGGATTCGATGACACGGACGTGCTCTCCTTAAAGGGCCGCGTCACGGCAAACGCATGCCGCGACGACGCGCCTTCACTGTGTTTTTTGTTAGATGATGGATCGAGTGCGGACCGGCGCGCGCCGGCCGCGAGAATCAGTACTTCATGACGACGAGACGCGTTTGCGTGAATTCGAGCATGCCGTGCTTGCCGTCGTCGCCGCCGATGCCGGAGCGCTTCCAGCCGGCATGGAAACCCTGATACGGATCCGCAGGCGTGCGGTTGATATAGAGCTCGCCTGCTTCGATGGCATTGGCGACCTTCATCGCCGTGCGATAGTTCTCGGTGTAGAGCACCGACGAAAGGCCGAACTGATGATCGTTGGCCATCGCGAGCGCTTCGTCGATCGTCGCGTACTTCAGCACCGCGAGCACGGGACCGAAGGTTTCTTCCTGCACGATCTCCATGTCCTGACGGCAGTTCGACAGCAGCGTCGGCGGATAGAAAAAGCCCTTGCGGTTCGGCACCTCGCCGCCCGTTTCGAGCGTGGCGCCCGCTTCGATCGCGCGCCGGACCATCGCGTGAACGCCGTCGCGCGACGCCTTGTTCACGAGCGGACCCATGTGGCTCGCGTCTTCATCGCGATTGCCGATTTGCTTCGCTTTCATCTGCTCGCGCAGCAAGCCGACGAATTCATCGTGGATGCTCTCGTGCACATACACGCGTTCGATGGCCGTGCAAAGCTGGCCGCTATGCGTGAGCTTCGACGCGACGAGCTCGCGCGCGGCCTTCTGCAAGTCGGCGTCCGGCTCGACGATCGCGGGCGTCTTGCCGCCAAGTTCCAGCGAAGGTTTCGCGATGTTCGCCTTGCAATATTCGAGCACCTTGCGGCCCGCGTTGACGCTGCCCGTCAGCGTGATCATGCCGATCTTCGGATGCGTGCAGACGGCTTCGGCCGTCGCGTGATCCATCGAAAGAATATTGACGACGCCCGCGGGCAGCGCCGCGCGTTCGACCGCCCGCGCCAGCTCGAACGCCGACGTCGGCGTGTTGTTGCTCGGGCGCACGACGACCGTGTTGCCCGCGATCAGCGCGGGCGCGATCTTGCGCATCAGCGTGTAGATCGGAAAGTTGAACGGGATCAGGCACGCAACGACGCCGATCGGCTCGCGATGCAGGACGAGGTTCTCGTCGGACGTATCGCTCGGAATGACTTCGCCTTCGATACGGCGCGCCCATTCCGCGTGATAGCGCGTGATCTGCGCGGCGTAGACGGCTTCGTTGGTCGCATCGAGCAGGCTTTTGCCGGATTCCATCGCGAGCGCGGCGCCGATTTCGGCGGACGCTTCGACGATGGCGTCCGCGAGACGCTGCATGTGCGCGCCACGCTCGGCGGCGGGCATCACGCGCCACAGGCGTTGCGCGGCGGCGGCCTGATCGACGGCGCGAAGCGCCTCTTCGCGCGAGGCGTTGTGAACATGGCCGAGCACCTCTTCGGTCGCGGGATTCAGGATGGCGGTGACCTGATCGTTCACGGGCTCGATGAAACGTCCGTTCACAAAATTCCGTTCTAGCTTCATGTCTGGCGGTTCCTTGATCGCAGTGCGGGTTTCCGTCGGGCTCCCGCATACCGGGCAGCGCCGCGACAATGCAACGCATTTGCGACGCATTCTTCCGCGCGTCGCGCTGCAACGACAAGCGAAGAATTCGCTGGATGAACATTCAAAAAACTCACGATTGCTGTTCGACTAAATCCTTTTGCAGTCCACCTTGCATCGCTCACAATCCGTCGCTCGCGGTCCCGCCTTATCGACGGTTTGGACTTCTTAATCAAAAAGTAAAAGATTCGAGACTTTCATGAGAATCAAAGCAATCTCGCTGGCTGCGCTCGCGTGCATCGCCACGTCCGTTCATGCCCAAAGCAGCGTCACGCTGTACGGCATCCTCGACGAAGGGTTCGATTACACGAGCAACGTCGGCGGCAATCACGTGTATGAACTGACGAGCGGTTATGCGGCAGGCAGCCGCTGGGGCCTGCGCGGCGTCGAAGATCTGGGCGGCGGAACGAAGGCCCTGTTTCAACTCGAAAGCGGCGTGAATCTGAGCAACGGCGCGGCCGGTCAGGGCGGGCGCATGTTCGGGCGGCAGGCTTATGTCGGCGTGAGCAACGAGCGCTTCGGATCGGTCAAGTTCGGACGCCAGTACGATTCCGTCGTCGACTATCTCGCGCCGACGACCGCCAACGGCAACTGGGCCGGTTATCTCTTCGCGCATCCGTTCGACAACGACAACACCGACAACTCGTTCCGCGTGAACAACACGGTGAAGTACACGAGCCCGTCCATCGGCGGGTTCCAGTTCGGCGGCACGTATAGTTTCAGCAACGACACGGGCTTCGCGAACAACCGGCAGTACAGCGTCGGCGCGTCGTATGCGAATGGCGGATTGCTGGCGGGCGCGGCTTATCTGCGCGCCGATGGCACGGGGCTGACCGCGAACGGCGCGATCGCGACGAACGACGCGAGCTTCATCGCGGCGCGCATGCAGATTTTCGGCGCGGGCGTGAACTACACGTTCGGCAACGCGACCGCGGGATTCGCGTACACGAATTCGAGTTATCGCGATCCGGTGACGAACGGGTATATCGGCGTGCCGCTCGCATCGCCGGGCAACACGCTCAAGAACCTCAAATATCAGAACTTCGAAGTGAACGGGAAATATCAGTTCACGCCGGCGTTCTTCGTCGGCGCGCAGTATGTCTATTCGATGGAAACCTACGACTCGACGGCCGGCACCGTGAAGCCGCACATCCACTCGGCGGGGCTGATGGCGGATTACTTCCTGTCGAAGCGCACCGACGTGTACGTGCAGGGCGCCTATCAGAAGATCGCGGGGAGCTCGACGGATTCCGTGATGGATCAGGCCTTCATTCCGGGCACGCAGGGTTTGTCGTCGAACTCGAAGCAGTTCGTCGCGCGCGTCGCGCTGCGGCACGCGTTCTGACGCTTTCCGCTGTCGAATCGGGCGGCTCGTCTTGAGCTGCCCGAGCGCGCATGGCGGCCGCGCCGCACCATACGCGGGCCGCATGCCGCGCTCGCGCGCGGCATGCTATCGTCGATGCGTCATTCCGATGGGTCATTTCGATGCCGCCATCATGAGTCAAGTGCGCTATCCCCTCGGGCCCGACGACCGGGTTCATCTGCTGTGCTGGCTCACGTGCGGATTGCTCGGCGCGTACTACATCGAAGGCGACTGGCCCGATGCGTCGTTTCAGGTACGCACCGCGCATCGCTGGCTCGACCGGCATCATCGCGCGGCGGAGTGGATCGAAACCGCGCGGCTTTCCGTTGCAGCGCAGGCGCTCGCCGCACGCTTCTCCGCGATGCTCGACGCCGACGCCTCGCGCGGCGACATCGAGCGCATTCTCGAAGGCGAAGACCTCGACTACGAAAGCGCGCTCGTGCAGCGCATCTATCACGAATGCTGGATCGAGCTATCCAGCCGGCGCAAGCCTTCGCATTGACAGCGCTTTCAATTCCCCTTCAGGTTCTCCCGCCGCCGCGCTCAATTTCCATGCCGCGCCGCGCTTGAGGCCCGGCACGTCTCGCGTCCGCGTACTGGCATTTTTTTGAGCCGCATGAATGTGCGGAACCCCACATTGACGCGTAACGCCGGGCGCTACCATCGGCGCGCCTGCTCGCACGTCGATGTTCGCGCCTCCCGGCCGTGACTCCAGAATCGCCGGGGCGACAAGCGGCTACACCGTCAGCGGCCAAATCGACCAGAACGACCAGAACGACCAGAACGATCGACACTGACCGGAGAAAGGCCCATGCAGCGCAACATTCGTCCGCTTCTTTCCCGAATCCGCATTCGTCGCCGCGCGCGCCTGCGTCCGCTCGCGATGCTCGTGCCGCTCGTCGCGGGCCTGTCGTGCGCGAGCCTCGCCGATGCCGCGCCGCCCTTGCCGAGCGGCGGCCAGTTCGTCGCGGGCAGCGGTGCGATCGGCGGCGACACGGCGTCGCTCACCATCAATCAGACGACATCGCGCGGGGTCATCGACTGGAGCAGCTTCTCGATCGGCGGCGGGCGGCAGGTCACGTTCAACAACGGCAACGGCGCGACGCTCAATCGCGTGACGGGCGGCGAAGCCTCCGTCATCCTCGGCCAGCTCAACGCGACGGGCAGCGTGTATCTCGTCAATCCGCAGGGCGTGCTGGTCGGGCCGGGCGGTGTCGTCGCGACGGGCGGGCGCTTCGTCGCGTCGGCGTTGAACATCGACAGCGATGCGTTCATGCAGGGCGGCCCGCTGACGCTCTCGGGCGGCGGCGACGGCATGGTCATCAATCTCGGCAAGATCGGATCGAGCGGCGGCGACGTGTTTCTCGTGTCGCGCACGGCGGCGGTGAACGGCGGCAGCATCAGCGCGCCGAACGGCACGGTCGAGATCGCGACGGGCAATCAGGTATTGCTGCGGGACGCCTCGGGTGGACAGCAGGTTTTCGTGCAGGCGGGCAGCGGCGGCACGGCGATGAACGGCGGCGCGATCGAGGCGGCGCAGGCGAATCTGCAAGCCGCCGACGGCAACGTCTACGCGCTCGCGGGCAACAGCGCCGCGATCCGCGCGACCGGCACCGCGACGCGCGACGGCCACGTGTGGCTCGTCGCCGACAAGGGCACGGTGCACGCGAACGGCGCGATCGTGGCGGCCAACGCGGACGGCAGCGGCGGCACGGTCGAGACGCGCGGCAACACGCTCGACATCGCGGGCGCGGACGTTCAGGCGCGCGCGTGGAAGCTCGGCGCGCAGACCTTCACCGTCGATCAGACGAGCGGCGACACGCTCGCGCGCAGCCTGGCGAACGGCACATCGGTCGATGTCGAATCCGCCAGCGGCGATGTCACCGTGACCGGCAACGTCCAATGGAACGGCAGTGGATCGCTGACGCTCGGCGCGGCGCATGGCGTGACCATCGTTCCCGGCGCGACCATCGCCAACACCGGCAACGGCAATCTCACGTTGCGCGCGGATGCCGGTGGCATCGACAACGGCGGCAGCGTGACGAACGGCGGCACGATCGACTGGTCGAAGAGCGGCGGCATCGTGAGCGCGCTCTACGACATGAACGGCACGTACGCGCCCGGCACGCTGCTCACGAACAGCGGATGGACGGCCGCGCCGTATAGCGGGCTCGTCACGCAGGCGATCGGGTACAGGCTCGTGAACACGCTCGGCGATCTGCAAAAGGTGCCGCAGGACCTCGCGGGCAACTATGCGCTCGGCAAGGATATCGATGCGAGCGTGACCGCGTATCCGAACTCCTTCACGGCGATCGGCGCGACGTCGACGCCGTTCACCGGCCAGTTCGACGGCTTCGGCCACACGATCGACAAGCTCACGTCGACTTCGAATCTCAACGATGATTACTACGGCATGTTCGGCGTGATCGGCGCGAGCGGCGTCGTGCGCAACATGAATCTCACGAACGCGAGGACGAGCGGCTATTCATCGGGCGGGCTCGGCTTGCTCGCGGGGCAGAACGACGGTCTGATCACCTACGTCAATACGACGGGCTCAGTCAGTCAGAACGGCTTCGGCGGCCGCGGCGCGGGCGGAGTCGCGGGCGTGAACAACGGGATCATCGAGCGCTCGTCGAGCACGGCGGATGTCGGCTATCAGACGCCGGCGGGCGGGCTCGTCGGCGTGAACAACGGCACCATCGCGCAGTCGTATGCGACCGGCACGACGTTCGCCGGCACGCATGGCGAGACGGGCGGGCTCGTCGCGTTCAACACGGGCCTCATCACGCAGTCGTACGCGACGGGCGGCGTCGGCGGATTCGGCGGCGGCGGGCTCGTGTACGTCAACGGCGCGACGGGCGTCATCAACGAATCGTTCGCGGTCGGCCAGGTCGGCGGCGGCGGGCCTCCGGGCGATGCGTACGGCGGCATTGCGGCGTACAACCAGGGCGCGATTCATAACAACGTCTACTGGAACAAGGACACAACGATACGCACGAGCGCCGCGGGATCGAACTCGGGGACCGTGCCGCCGGATGCGAACGGGATGACCACCGCGCAGATGAGCAACGTGTCGAATTACCTCGACTGGAATATCCCGGCGGGCGGGGTCTGGGCGATGCCGGCGGGAGCGACGCATCCGGTGCTGCAGTGGCAGCAGGCGCAGCCGTAAAGCGGATCGTGAGACGGCGAGATACGCGCCGTCTCACGCCTAACTCCCAATCACCAGAAACACCTCCCCCACCGGCGCCTTCGATCCATTCGGCACCACCGCCTTCAACGGAAACCCATACGTCCCGCGAAAGCTGACGAACCGCCCCACCTGCACGCGAATCCCCACTCCGACACCCGCCAGCGAAGCATTGTTCACCTCACCGAATTCGGGGATCCGGTTCCACACGTGCCCCGCATCGAAGAACATGAACGGCTGCATCGCCGCGATGCCCGCCGATATCGCCGGCGCACGCAGTTCCGTCTGCACGTTCCATCCGCGATCGCCTTGCGCGGAGTACGGCTCGTAACCGCGCACGGTGGCATCGCCGCCCAGGCCGAGTTCTTCGCTGGGCAAAAGCGTGCTGCCCGTCCATTGCACGAGCCCGCGCGCCGACACCGAAAAGCCCGACTTCCCGAGCGGCATATCGCGCTGCGCCGACAACTGCATGTACTGATAACGCGGCGTCGCGCCGAGGCGCGCGGCATCGTAGGCAGCGTCGTTGCTGTTGCTGTCGAAATAGCCGGGGCTCACGAAGAGCGACGCATTCAGATGCGTATCGCCCGAGGCATCGCTGCGCAGGAGATCGTAGGCGAAAACGAACTGATGAATATGCGTGTTCGCATTGAACACCTGAAAGCCGCCGAATTCGAGGTCGTTGTTCGAGCGCTTGAAGTCGTAGCCGATCTGCACTTGCTGTTGCCACGCGCCCGCGTTGTCGAGCGGTGGCAAGCGCCAGTCATAGCGAAAGCTGATCTGCGAACTCAAACCGGTCTGCCCGTAACTGTCCGGCAAACGCGGCGTGCTTTCGGCAAACACGCCGAACAGTTCGACGCGATCGAGCCACGGCAGCGGCGCGACCACATTGAACGCGTGCGCGATGTAGCGCGGACGATCCGGCCGCCCTTCGATATCCGGATTGCCGCTCAGCAGATCGTTACTCGCGGTCATCTGATAGCCGATGCGCGCATCGATGCCGAACAGATTGCCGTAGTCGAAGCCCGCGAGAATGCGATCGCGGCCGAGATCGCGCACGCCATCGTTGTTATAGCCGCCGTAAATGCGAAACGGAAAGCGGTCTTCGGTTTGCAGCACCACATCGGTCGTATTGAGCGCGGCGCCGGGCGCGTAGACAACATCGACACGCCGGTACGGGTTCGCGTTGAGCAGCGCGAGCCCTGAAGCAACATCGGCTTCGCGGATCGGCTCGCCGCTCGCAAGCGGCATCTCGCGCATCAGCAGCGCGTCGGAGAAATAGCGATTGCCCTTCGGCATCACACGCCCCGCGCGAAACTCCGCGACGGCGATAGTCACGACCCCATTGCTCACGTCCTGCTCGGGCACATACACATCGACGAGCGGCTGGCCCGCATCGCGATAGCGCTGCACGACCGCGCGGCGAATCCCGGCGAGACGCGCGAATGTCAGCAGCTTGTGAAGATCCTGCGAGAAGCCGTCGAGAAACTCCGGCGTGAGCAAGGGAACGCCGCTCGATGTGATCGCGCCATTCGCGCCCGACTGCATCGGAGAAGAAGCATCGGGCCGCACGAACGCGATGCCGCGCAGATCGCGAATCGCGATATCCTGCGAGCCCTCACCCGGCTCCGGCGGCGATGGCGACGCGCGCGGTCCGCCGGGTGCGGGCGGCGCGATCGGCGCGACATCGCGATACGACTGCGCGTCGGCATCGCGTGCATCGACGATGCCGACGATCGCGGACAACAACGTCGCGGCGAGTCGGGCGCGTGTCAATCGCTCAGGCGCGCGCGGCGAACATGTTCCATGTCTGCTCCGGCGTTGTCTCGCGTGGTCGGGCTTCGCATGGTATCAGCGCGTCGCGCGCCGCGGAACGCTTCATGCAGCAGACGTGCGCGTGACGCGCCGCCGCTTCTCTATCGCGCGTAGAAATGACCCGGCGCAAGCACACGAGTCAGTAGAAATCACCGCTCGCGCACGATGCTTGTCACGACGTGCCGCCAGCCTTCCTTCCGAACGCTCAACGCATCTATGATTCGAAGATGACCGGCGCGACGAGCAGCCGCAACCGCATTGCCAGGACGAAGATGGACAAATCCTCAACCGCAGACATCGCGGACACTGCAACGCCCGAGGCATCGGCGCATGCATCATGCGCACGCGAGCCGATTCACATTCCAGGCGGCATTCAGCCTCACGGCGTGCTCTTCAGCGTGGACGCGCACTGCCACATCGCGCAGGCGAGCGCGAACGTCGCGCAGTTCGCGCCTATCGCGGCCGACGCGTGCCTCGGCCGCGCGTTGTCCGACGTGCTCGGCGAGCATGCGGCCGAACGCGCGAGCGCGGGCCTGAAGCAGCTCACGCGTGACGGTGCCGCGATCCACGTCGGCAATCTCGTGCTCGATGGATGGACGCCGCGCGGTCCGGTCGCGATCGTCGTGCATCGGCATGAGGGGCTATTGTTCGTCGAAGTCGAGCCCGCCCAGGACACCGCCGACGTCTTCTCGACGATGTACCCGCTCGTGCGCTCCTTCGTCACCGAAGTGCAATCCATGCGCACCGTCGAGCAGCTTTGCCAGTTCGCCGCGACCGAGATCGCGCGCATCACGGGATTCGGACGCACGCTCGTCTACCGGTTCGATGACGAAGGTCACGGCAACGTGCTCGCCGAAGCCGTCGAGCCGGGTTATCCGTCGTATCTGCATCAGCACTTTCCGGCGTCGGACATTCCGGCGCAGGCGCGCGAGCTGTATCGCAGGAACCGCATCCGCCTCATCTCGAACGCGGACTACGAAGCCGCGCCGCTCGTTCCCGCGCTGCATCCGGCGACCGGCCGCCCGACCGATCTCACTTACGCGTCCTTGCGCAGCGTGTCGGGGGTGCATCTGCAATACATGCGCAACATGGGCACGCTCGCATCCATGTCGATGTCGCTCATCGTCGACGACAAGCTGTGGGGCCTCATTTCCTGTCATCACGCGACGCCGCGCCTGCCGCCGTTCGAAGTGCGCACGGCTTGCGAGCATGTCGCGCAGATCGTGTCGCTGCAAATCGAGGCGCGCGAGACGCAGGCGGAATCGCATTACCGGCTCGAACTGCGCCGCATGCTTTCGAAACTGCTTTCGTCGATGGCGAATTCCGACAGCTTCGTCGAAGCGCTCGTCGGCGATGCCTCGGATCTGCTCGGCTTCACCCGCTCGTCGGGCGCGGCGGTGATCTTCGAAGGCCGCACGTCGCTCGTCGGCATGACGCCCGGCGAGCACGGCGTCACCGCGCTCGTCGACTGGCTCGACGATCAGAGCGAAGACGTCGTGATGTCCGACCGCGCGTCGCAAGATTGCCCCGCGCTCGCCGGCTCGCCGGACGTGGCGGGCTTTCTCGCGGTGTCGATCTCGAAGATCTATCGCAATTACGTGATCTGGTTTCGCCGCGAAGTCGTGCAGACGATCGAATGGGCCGGCGATCCGCGCGCGAAGCTGACGGGACTCGCTTCCTCGCTTTCGCCGCGCGAGAGCTTCGATACCTGGACCGATGTCGTGCGCGGCCGCTCGCTGCCGTGGCGCGCCGCCGAACGCGAGATCGCGCTCGAATTCCGCGCGGCGGTGCTCGGCATCGTGCTGCGGCGCGCGGAAGAAATCGCGCAGCTCGCGACCGAACTCGGCCGCGCGAATCACGAGCTGGAGGGCTTTTCGTACACGGTGTCGCATGACTTGCGCGCGCCGTTACGCCATATCGTGAGCTTCGCGGATCTGTTGAAGCAGATCGACGGCGACAAGTTATCGGAGCGCGGACGCGGCTATCTGGAGCGCATCGTCACGTCGGCGCGTTTCGGCGGCCGTCTCGTCGACGATCTGCTTTCGTTCGCGCAACTCGGCCGCGCGGCGCTGCGTCCGCACAAGGTCGACGTCCACGCGCTCGTGCACGCGGTCATTCAGAACGATATGGATGAACACGCGTCGGCGCGCGTTCACTGGAAGGTGGACGCGTTGCCGCCCATCGAAGCCGATCATGTCTTTCTTCACGTGGCGTTCGCGAACCTCATGGCCAACGCGGTGAAGTTCAGCGCCAAGCGCGAGCAGCCGATGATCGAAGTCGCGGCGCATGACGGCACGGGCGAGCTGATCGGCCACGTCGTGTATCTGGTGCGCGACAACGGTGTCGGTTTCGACATGCGTTATGTCGACAAGCTGTTCGGCGTGTTCCAGCGGCTGCACGTGAACGACCAGTTCGACGGCACCGGCATCGGGCTCGCGAACGTGCGGCGCATCATCGAGCGGCATGGCGGCAAGGCGTGGGCAGAAGGCACGCCCGATAGCGGCGCGACCTTCTATATGGCGCTGCCGAAGCAGTTTCGTCCTGAGAGCGGCGTCCGGCGCGATACGGCTGCGACCGCGCTCGCGCGTCTCGCCGCGGGCACGGGCGGCGCGGGGCACGATATCGGACAGCTTTTGAAGCGCGTGGAGCAGGAGAAGAAATAGACGCAAGCAGACGCAAAAAAACGGCCGCGATCTCGTCGATCGCGGCCGTTTCGCGTGGCTTGCGGACAGCGCCGCGCTTAGAAGCGGTGACGCAGACCGACCGTCGCTGCGACCTGATTCTGCGTCGACGACGGCGACAGCGTGTTGATCATCGCGACGTTGGCGCCCGCGTTGCCCAGATCGCCCGACGCGTGCTGATACACGCCTTCGACGTACACGTCGGTGCGCTTCGAGAGCGAGTAATCGGCTTGCAGCGAAACCGTGTGCCACTTCGGATCGCCCGAGCCGTTGCTGCCCGTGACCTTGCCGTCCGTGTACGTGTACGCGGCGTCCAGCGCGAGCGCCGGCGTCAGCGCGTAGCGGCCATTCAGCTCGAAGTTGTTCAGATGCAGGTTGGTGTTGCCGGGAATCGCGATCGACGTGCCGCCTTGCGACGCAGCCAGCAGTTGGTCGTAGTGCGTGTTGGTCCACACGAACCCGACTTGCGCCGGGCCGTAGGTGTAGTTCACGCCCGCGCCGAACGTGCGTTGCAACTCGGCCGTCAGATTGGCGTTGTTGCCCTGACCGGCCGACACCGCGCCATTCGCGTTCGCGCTATTGCGCGAGTTATTCGTCTGCAGATAAGCGGCGGCGAAATTCAGCGGGCCGTTGCCGTAAGAAGCGCCCGCGCTCCACGCGCGGTTATTCGCGAACTGGCCGGCGTCGTTCGAGAAACCATACAGGCCGCCGAACTTGAAGCCCGCGAAATTCGCGCTTTGATATTTGACCGAGTTCTTGATCGAGAGCGAATGATCGAGGTTATCGTTATCGAACGGATGCGCGGCGAGATTATTGCCGTAGCCCGAGCCCGTGTCCGAGAGCGGCGCGAGATAATCGACCATCGAATCATATTGACGGCCGAGCGTCACCGTGCCGTATTGGTCGTGTTGCAAACCGACATAAGCCTGGCGGTTGAACATCGTATTGCTTTCGGTATATCGGCCGTTATTGAGGTTGAAGCCGCTCTCCAGTTTGAAGAGCGCGTGCAACCCGCCGCCCAGATCTTCGGTGCCTTTCAGTCCGAAGTAAGTATCGGAAAGCGCGCCGCTGCCTTGCTGCCAGTTGTTATGGCCGCCGGAATTGTTCGTATAGACGAGACCCGCGTCCAGCGTGCCGTACAGCGTGACGCTGCTCTGTGCGTGGGCTGCCGCTGCGAACGTGCCGAAAATGCCCGCGATGAGAAGAGTTTTTTTCATGGTTCTCTGAGTGTCCTGTTTAATGCGAAAGCGTCCGGGTTTTGGCGGGCCATCCTGGTCTGCGCTCACCCTCTGGAAACTGGGACACACTTTATGCGACGAGCATGCGAATGTGTCCGCGTATCGCACGCAATAATCTTTTGCTGATTCCGCGAAGCGGCGGGCTCAGCGCTTCATAGTCTTTTAAGGTCAATCGCTTAGCGGCAATTCCATATAGCTAATGGCGTCTCGCCTGTTGCGGATCGACGACGTCATTAGTGCGCATAGCGGATTAGTCCATTGCGCGGCGTGCGGTTTATATCCGCCGAGGTGGTTGTTAAGCTTCCCGCGTCAACAGAACTCCGAGAAGTTATTCTGAGGACACGGAGCGGTTTCGCGAGAGGAGGCCGCTCCGTTTCAATTCGCTTTTCATAAGCGATGCCGAGTTTTTATGATCGCGTCGCCATGAAGCCGCGCATCTCCCGTCAGAAAGACATTCAGTTTTCCGAACGATTAAAGGGCGTCCCGCTCTGCTGTCGAATTGCTTTCGGCAGGCAGGTCTTTCGCGTAGGAACGATTCGCATTTAGGCTAAAATGGCCATGATACGCGATATGTTTCGCGGAATATCCCGATGTATTTGAAAAGTTTGCGCAGTATTCACGCGCGCCGCGCACGGAATCCACCAACGTTCAGCGCGCAGCCGGACACTGCACCAAAAATATGTTACCGGCCTGTGAACCTTTGCGGACGGGCACTTCGCGAATTTGAACACCATCGTTTCAATTCGAAACATCTTGAATTGGTTTGAATCGCCTGTCCGGAACATGAATTGCTTAAATAGAGGTCTGTGTAAATCTAGCCGGAAATCGCGATATGAAGAGAAGCGCCAATGCAACCACCGTCCCAGCATTTCGACAGCGACGCCCCGCTCAACTCGCGGAGCGCGAGCTTCAACATCTGGAAATGATCTTGGCGAATTTCGTCGAACGCAGCGCGACTTCAGACCGCTTGCCGACCCGATATTGGGACATGCGCGTCGCGCAACTGGATGCGGAATACGATCTGGTACCGTCGCAAAGCCAGCGCGTCGCTTCGCTTCAACGCAGGCTCGCGTTGCTGGACAACGCGCTGAATACGGCCTCGTCCGCCGCGGATGTTCAGGAAGGACAACAGAGCCGACGCGCCGCCGCCTAGCTCGACCCCGAATCCTCAGGCCGTTACGACGCGGCTCGCATCCAATCGTCGACGAGCGCGCGTGCCGCCGTATGCGCGCACATCAGCGCGTCTTCGGCGGAGTTGAAACTCGAAGCGTGCTTGCCGTCCATGCACAGCGGCGAAAACGCGGTGACGGGCCTTCCTGACCGGCTGATGGTCACGCTCGCCAGATAGTGGACCGCGCCGGGCGGCGGCACGAGCCTGCCACTTGTCGCGACCGCGACTTCGAGCACGAAGCCCTTGTGGTTGTACGACCGTATCATCGGATCACTCCGCCGCTATCCAGGTACGCGCCGTGTACATGGGCGATGAAACACGGCGTCTGACCTTGCCGCTGGAGCATGGACCATACCTGCAAGCCGCTGTGGTCAAGCTCAGTGATTCAGCTCTTCGAGGCGCAGCCCGTTGGTCCTCGGTCCGAACAGGCCGATCGCGAGCGCGACGATCAACATGAACACGGTAATGCCCGTGAACACGCCCGGCACGCCGAAGTCCTTCAGCAGGAACGCGATGATGAAACCCGACATCATCGCGCCGGCGCGGCTCGCCGAATACACGATGCCGCTGGCACGGCAACGCACGGCCGTCGGAAAAAGCTCGGTCTGATACGCGTGATAGCAGACCGAGATGGTTTGCCCCGCCAGCGAGATCAACACGCCGAGCGCGATGAGCGCGGCAGGCGATTTCATCTGTCCGAACGCGATGCCGCTCGCGATCACGACGAGCGCACCGCCGACGATCAGCCACTTGCGCTGGATGCGGTCGGCGTAAAACATCGCGAGCATCGGACCAATGGGCAGCGCGAACGCGATGATGAACGAATACAGCAGACTCTTCGTCACGTTGATGCCTTGCCCGATCAGCAGCGTCGGCACCCAGTTGGCGAAGCCGTAATAGCCGATCGCCTGGCAGAAGTTGAAGACGATGAGCATGATGAGACGCGAGCGATACGGCGCGTGAAACAGCTCGGAAAGCGACGCGCGTCGATGCGCCGGCTGCTCGACGACAGGCGCGGGCGGCGGCAATGCTGCGCCCGACTGGCGCTCGACGACGCGTTCGATCTCGCCCACCACGCGCTCGCTTTCTTCGTGACGGCCGTGCATCGCGAGCCAGCGCGGGCTTTCGGGCACCGCGCGCCGGATGAACCATACGATCACCGCGCCGGCCGATCCGGCGAGCACCACGACGCGCCACCCGTCCAGCCCGAACACGGTCGCGGGCACGAGCCAGTACGAGAGAATCGCGGCGACGGGCGCGGCGGCGAACATCACCATCTGATTGAACGCCATCGCGCGGCCGCGCATGTGCTGCGGCACGAGCTCGGTCACATAGCTGTCGATGGTGATGATCTCCACGCCCACGCCGATGCCCGTCACGAAGCGCCAGAAGATCACGCCTTCGGGCGTCGTCTGGAACGCCATGATCGCGGAGCCGATCGAGTACCACAGCAGCGAGACGGTGAACACGCTGCGCCGGCCGTAACGGTCGGGCAGCCAGCCGAAGCAGAACGTGCCGATGAACAGCCCCGCGAACGTCGCCGCGATGAAACCGGCGATGCCCGTGAAGCCGAAGAACGCATGCGTGGTCGTCTGCAAGAGACCGCTTTTCGCCATCCCCGGCGCGATATAGCCGGTGAAGATCAGATCGTAGATTTCGAAGAAGCCGCCGAGCGAGATGAGAAACACGAGCATCCAGAGATGCCGCGTGATCGGCAGGCGGTCCATGCGCGCTGAAATTTGCGCGCCGGGCGTCGTGGCGACGCGAACGTCGGGCGAGGCGAGCGGCTCGGCGACCGCGCTGAGGGTAGGTTGCATAGTCTTGTCTCCTGTATTGCGATGGCGCTTGTTTTCATGTGCGCCTTTCGCTTTGCATCATGCGATAACGCGTTTGGCAAGCCGGCCCAGCACTTCGTCCGTATGCTCGCCCACACGCGCGAGCGGCTGACGCACGCCGGGGCGACGTCCGCCCATCGTGAGCGGAAGCAGCACGACATCGGTGGTGCCGCCGTCGTCGGTCTGCATCGGCACGAGGCCGCCGCTCGCTTTCAGATGCGGATCGTCGAGCAGTTGTTCGGGCCGCATGATCGGCGCGTACGGAATGCCGGCCGCTTCGAGCTTCGGCGCGAGTTCGTCCGCGCGATGATGCGCGAGAATCTCGCCGAGCCGTTCCAGAAGATGCGGCCGCACCGCGACGCGCATCGCATTCGTCGCGAAGCCGGGTTCCTGCGCGAGATCCGGACGTTCGAGCACATCGCACAGCGTGACGAACTGCTTGTCGCTGACCGCGCCGATGAACAACTGCTCGCCTTCGGCCAGCGTGAACACGTCATAGACGCTCCACGCCGACACGCGCGAGGGCATCGGCGGCGGCGCTTCATGCGTCATCGCATATTGCTGCATGTGCTGCGCCGAGAGGAACACGCAGTTCTCGAAGAGCGCGCTCTGCACTTCCTGGCCGCGTCCGGTGAGATCGCGTTCGCGCAGCGCGGCCAGCACGCCGATCGCGCCGAACATGCCGCCCATGATGTCGTTCACCGATGTCCCCGCGCGCAGCGGCCTGCCCGCCGGACCGGTCATGTACGCGAGGCCGCCCATCATCTGCACGACTTCATCGAGCGCGAGACGCTTTTCGTACGGGCCTGGCAGAAAGCCTTTGTGCGACACGTAGATGAGCTTCGGATGCGTCTTCGACAAGCTTGCGTAATCGAGGCCGAGCTTCGCCATCAGGCCGGGGCGGAAGTTTTCGAGCAGCACGTCGCATTCGCCGATCAGTTCGATGGCGGCATCGCGGCCTTCGTCCGTATTGATATCGATGACGACGCTCTTCTTGTTGCGATTGAACGAGCGAAAGAAGCCGATGCCCAGGCCCGGCAGATTGCGCGTCTTGTCGCCGCCGGGCGGCTCGATCTTGATGACCTCCGCGCCGAGATCGGCGAGGATCATGCCGCAGGTCGGTCCCATCACCATATGCGTGAACTCGATCACGCGCACGCCTTCGAGCGGCAGGGTTGAATGACTCATATCGTCCTCAGGCTTCAATTGCGGTAATCGTTTCGTAGGTGACCGGCAGGCCCGCGAGCGCGAGCGCGCCGTGGAGCGTTTCGCCGTCGAGCCATTGCGCGAGCTTGGCGCGCAGCGTCAGCAACGCGGGAATGTCGATGCCGGTGTCGATGCCCATATCGGCGAGCATGAACGCGAGATCCTCGCTCGACGCGTTGCCGCTCGCGCCCGGCGCATGCGGACAGCCGCCGATGCCCGCGAGCGTCGCATCGAAGCGCGCGACGCCGGTTTCGAGCGCGGCGTAGACGTTGGCGAGCGCGAGGCCGCGCGTATCGTGAAAGTGGCCGCACCAGAAACGCTCGCCCGCGATATCGCGCGCCTTCTCGAAGAGCGCGCGCACGGCGGCGGGACCGGCATAGCCGACCGTATCGGCGATGGAGACGCGATCCGCGCCCGCATCGAGCAAGGCTTGCATGTAGCGCAGCACATCGGCGTGATCGACGCGGCCCTGGATCGTGCAGCCGAACGCCGTGCCGATGCCGCCTTCGATCATCGTCTTCGAACCGGCCGCGTCGCGGGCGGCACGCATGCGCGCGACTTCATCGACGACTTCTTCCGGCGTCTTGCGCAGATTCGCGAGGCTGTGCGCGCGGCTCGCGGAAAGCGGCACGAGCATCAGGTCGGCCTGGGTTTCGATGGCGCGCTCCGCGCCCTTCAGATTCGGCACGAGCACGGATACGAACAGGCCGGGCAGCGTCTTCGCATACGCGACGAGTTCGGCCGTATCGGCGAGTTGCGGCAGGAGGCGTGCGGGCACGAACGAACCGGCTTCGATTTCGCGCTGGCCGGCGGCGTAGGCATCGCCGATCCATTCGATCTTTCGTTCGGTCGGCACGATCGTGCGAATGCTTTGCAGGCCGTCGCGCAGGCCGACTTCGCGGATCACGGCGCGTTGCGGGAACGCGGGCATGGCTTTGTCTCCGAGTCTTTTGTGTGTGTGGACTCGACTTTAGACATTCCGCAAATGCCCTAAAAGCGGTATTTTGGAAGGCCTGTGCTTCCCGTTCGGAACGTTAGAGGAAACAAACCGGCATGCGCGATATCGACCTGAAAACGCTGCGCCTCTTCGTCACCGTGTGTGAGCACCAGAACATCGCGCGTGCAGCGCAGGAATCGCATATCGAGCCTTCCGCGATCAGCAAGCGCATCGCGCAACTCGAGACGTCGCTCGGCGTGCCGCTTCTGTCGCGCTCGCGGCGCGGCGTCGAGCCGACGCCCGCGGGCATCGCGCTGCTCGAACATGCGCGCAGCGTGCTCTTTACGATGGAGCGCATCGCCAACGATGTCGCCGCGTTCGGCGGCGGCCTCAAGGGGCGCGTGAGCATTTGCGCATCGGCATCGGCGATTGCGGAGGCGTTGCTCGACGATATCGCGTCGTTCATGCGCGAGCCCGCGAATCAGAACATCAAGGTCGATGTGGAAGAGCGCCTCTCGAACGATCTCGTGCGGCAGTTGCGCGAAGGCGTGGCGTCGGTCGGCGTGTGCTGGGACAGCGTCGATCTGCGCGGATTGCAGCATCGCGCGTACCGGCATGATCGGCTTGCGCTGGCGGTGCCTGGGGATCATCCGTTCGCGAAGCGGCGTTCCGTGGCGTTCGAGGAGTCGCTCGAATTCGAGCACGTCGGCCTGCCGCCCGCGACCGCCGTGCACACGATGCTCCAGCGCGCGGCGGCGCAGGCGGGCAAGACGATGTCGTATCGCGTGATCGTGTCGAGCTTCGACGCGGCGTTTCGCGTCGTCGCGGCAGGATTGGGCATCAGCGTCGTGCCGATGGAAGTGGCCGGAACGTATCGGCAGGCGCTCGGCATCGAAGCGGTGCCGCTCTCCGATGCGTTCGCGAAGCGCCGCTTCGTCGTGTGCTTTCGGGACTTCGACGCGTTGCAGCCTGCTGCGCAACGTTTGGTCGAGCATCTGGAAGCGCGTGCTGCGCGCTAGTCAGGCGCGTCGCAGAACACGGTTTGCGTGTCTGTCTTTTCCACGGTCAGATTGACCGATCGCGCCCCGCCCGGCCGCGTGCAATGCCGCTTGCCCGCGGGCACCGTCAGCAATTCACCGGCGTGCAGTTCGACGGCGCCTTCGTCGAACTCGATGATCAACGTGCCTTCCACCGAGACGAAGGTTTCGTCGGAGTTCGGATGAACGTGCCATCGAAAAGGCGCGTCCATCACGCTGATATGCACGTCGTGATTGTTGACGGTGGAGATGACACGATTCATGTAGCCGTCGCGCGCGGCGTCGGCGATCGCCGCGTAGTCGATGATTTGGGTCATTCGTTCAGGCTAGCGCAGCGAGCGTGACGGTACAAACGAATATTTCTGACGCGTATGTGAACTCAGTTCACCTTCGCCGCCGCCGCCAGCGCCTGGACCGCGCTCTTGCTGTCCTGCTGCGAATGCATGAACTTCGTGACGACGTCCGTCATCGCGCCCGCGACGGCTTCGGTCTGCGCCATGCCTTGCGCGAGCGACGGCACGATCGTGTTCGCCTTGATCGCCGATTGTTCGTCGGCGTAAGAGCGCTTCGCGCAGTCGTCGAACTTGTCCATCGGAATGCCGATGCGCGCCGGAATCGAGCCTTTGTACAGGCTGAACTGTTCCTGGAAGTCCGGCGACATCACCGCCTTCGCCAGCACGAGCTGTCCGGGCGTCGCGGTCTTCGAACCGTTCTGGCTGAAGAACGCGAGCGAATCCGAGTTGAACATGTAGCTGCCCGCCGTGCCCGGACGCGGCGCGCAGATGTAGTCCTTGCCCGGCACCTTGCCCGCGCGCGCGAATTCGCCCTTCGCCCAGTCCGCCATGAACTGCATGCCGGCCTTGCCGTTAATGACCATCATCGTCGCGAGATTCCAGTCGCGGCCGGTCGTGCCGTTGTCGTAGTACGAGCCGATCTTGCGCACGATGTCGAACACCTGAACCATCTTGTCCGATGTGAGCGTCTTCGGGTCCAGCTCGACGATCGCCTTGCGATAGAAATCCGCGCCCTGCGACAGCACCACGCCTTCCCACAGGTTCACGTCCTGCCACGGCTGCCCGCCATGAGCGACCGCCGTGTAGCCCGCGGCCTTCATCTTGTCGGCGAGCGCGAAGAACTCGGGCCACGTATTGGGCGCCGCGCCGCCGACCTTGTCGAGAATCTCCTTGTTGATCCAAAGCCAGTTCATGCGATGAATCTCGACCGGCACCGCGACGTAGTGCCCGTCGTACTTCAGGAACTTGCCGACCTGCGGCGGAATGAGCTTGTCCCAGCCTTGCGTCGCCGAGTCGATATCGACGAGCACGCCCTGTTCGGCCCAGTCGTGTATCGACGGCCCTTTCAGCTGCGCGGCCGAAGGCGGATGCCCCGACACGACGTTCGTCTTCAGCACGGTCAGCGCGTTCGTGCCGCTGCCGCCCGCAACCGCGAAATCCTTCCACGTGACGCCCTGTTTCTCGACGTCCTGCTTGAGCACGCCGACCGCCTTCGATTCGCCGCCCGACGTCCACCAGTGCAGCACTTCGATCTGATCGGCCGCCTGCGCCGTGTTGAGCGCGCCCGCCACCGCCAACGCTATCCATACGTTCCGCTTCATGATGTGTCTCCTCGCTTCTCTCTTCCGATTGCGATGGCTTATTGATCGTCCCAGCGCGCGACGATTTGTTCCTGCACGCCGAGTCCGGCGACTGACAGCTTCATCACGTCGCCCGGCTTCAGGTATTGCTCGGGCTTCATGCCGAGGCCGACGCCCGGCGGCGTGCCCGTGGTGATGACATCGCCCGCTTCGAGCACGACGAACTGGCTGATGTACGAAACGAGCGTCTTGATCGGGAAGATCATGTCCGATGTCGACGAGTCCTGGATGCGCTTGCCGTTCAGTTCGAGCCACAGCGGAAGGTTCTGCACGTCGCCGAGTTCATCGGGCGTGACGAGCCACGGACCGAGCGGACCGAAGGTCGGCGCCATCTTGCCCTTCACCCATTGGCCGCCCTGTTCGAGCTGGAACGCGCGCTCGGAAACATCGTTGCAGACGCAATATCCGGCGACGTAATCGAGCGCGTGGTCTTCGCTCACGTAATGCGCCCGCTTGCCGATGACGAGCGCGATCTCCACTTCCCAATCCGCCTTGGTCGAATTGCGCGGCAGCAGCACGCGATCGTTCGGCCCGCTGATGCACGACGGCGCCTTGTTGAAGAGAATCGGCTCCTTCGGAATGGGCGCGTTCGTTTCGATCGCGTGCTGCACGTAGTTCAGGCCGACCGCGATGAAGTTGCCCGGCCGCGCGATGCACGCGCCGATGCGGGGATTGCCTTCGACGATCGGCAGCGCGCCGATGTCGAGCCCTTCGAGACGCTTCATGCCGCCCTTGGCGAAGAACGCGGCATCGAAGTCGTCGGTGACCGCGAAGGCATCGCGGATGCGGCCTTCGTTGTCGAGAATGCCGGGCATTTCCTGGCCCGCATTGCCGTAGCGCAGAAGTTTCATGAGGTGGTTTCCTTCAGGTTCGCGGAGAGTCGGCTGATCTCCAGCACATAGACGTTGCACGGTTCGGCCGTCGCGCCGTGGCTCGGCCAGTCGTAGGCATCGAGCGTCGAGCGGCATGCTTCGATACCGTCTCGCGTGGCGGCTTCGAACATCACGATGTGGCTCGGCACCGTGAACGCGCGCGCCTTTGCTTCGGCGGTTTGCGCGTTGCTTGCGGTGTCGTCGGCGATGAACGCATGTGCCGCGAGCACATCGCCGCGCACGAGCAATGACTCGAAGCATGCGAGGCCGGGCACGCTTCCATCGACGCGCAGTTGCATCGTCAGCACGTAGCCGCCCGTGCTTTCGCCTTGCGTTTCGGCGATGCGGCATATCGAGCGCGCCGTGTTGCGGAAGTCCGCGACGGATGCGCGCGTGAGCGGCGTCGGGTTGTCGAGGCGTTCGAGATACGCGTCGCCGGTGAGCACGCGCATATCGCGCGCTTCGTAGACCGTCAGCCACTCCGGCGATGCATCGTCGCCGCGATAGCGCCGGCCGCGCAGAAAGCCGTCGATGGAAAGGCGCTCGGGAATGTGCTCCTTGTCGTGCCATGCGTAGAAACCGTCGCGTCCTTCGTCGACGACGTCGTTCCAGACCAGCACGACCGCGTTGCCCAGCAAAGACATGTTGTTTTTCTCGCGTCAGGCTGCGTTGAAGAATTCGAAGATCGCGTCGATCTGGCCGCTGTGCATGTCGATGCCCGTCACGACCGGACATCCGCATTCGATCGCCTTCGCGATGAGTGCGGTCGGTTCGCCGGGCGGCCGCAAGACCACATCGCCGACGATCTGCCCGCTTCCGAACGACGCGAACGGCGCGGGCATGCCATCGCCCGCTTTCATACCGACGACCGACGCATTCACGATGATGTCGGCGTCGTTCGCATCCGCATCGCCGGCGGCGATCGCGCAGCCTTCGCACGATGCCGACAGTTGCGCGGCAAGCGCGCTCGCCTTCGCGCGATCGATATCGCACAGCGTGATATGCGCGACGCCCGCATCGGCGAGCGATACCGCGATCGCCGCGCCCGCGCCGCCGCAGCCGAGCACGAGCGCGCGCTTGTCCTTCACCGTGTGTCCTTTCGCGAGCAGGCCGCGCACGAAGCCTTCGCCATCGAACATATCGGCGTGCCAGCGGCCTCGTTCGTCGCGACGCAACGCGTTCACCGCCCCGACGCGCCGTCCTTTCGATCGCACTTCATCGGCGACTTCGAGCGCATTCGTCTTGAATGGCGATGTGACGAGCAGGCCGTCGAGATTCTTCAGGCGCAGGAGCGTCGGCAGAACGGCATCGATCTCGCTCGCATCGATTTGCATCGGCACGAGCACCGCATCTATGCCCGCTTCGGCGAACTTGCGCGTATAGACTTCGGGCGAGCGGACTTGCGCGATCGGATCGCCGATGATTCCGTAAAGGCGCGTGCGCCCCGTGATCGACGTCGTGCTCATGCGCGGCTCCCGTACCATTCGGCGATGCGGCGCGAACGGTGCTTCCGCTCGCGCGCCATCGTTTCTTCCCTGATGCCCATGACGCCCGGCGCGAAGATGCGCGCGTCCATCTCGTGCATATCGGTGGCGACGGCGGGACGGAAATCCATGAGTGCGAAAACATCGCGTTCGATATCGACGCCCGGTGCGACTTCGATCAATTCGAGTCCCTTGTCGCCGACGCGAAACACCGCGCGCTCCGTGACGAACAACGCCGTATTGCCGCGCTCATGCGCAAGCGGCGCGCTATAGCAGATCTGTTCGAGTGAACGCACGAACTTGCGATGCCTGCCTTCCTGCACGATGCGCGTCTTGCCGTTTTCCCACTGCACCTCGAGTCCGCCCGCCGTGAGCGTGCCGCTGAAGATCACGCGCTTCGCGTTCTGGCTGATATTGATGAAACCGCCCACGCCGACGATCTTGTCGCCGAAGCGGCTGATGTTCACGTTGCCGTGCGCGTCGACTTCGGCGAACGAGAGAAACGCGAGATCGAGACCGCCGCCATCGTAGAAATCGAATTGCGACGGCTGCTCGATCATCGCGGCGAAATTCTGCGCGCCGCCGGAATCGCGGCCCGTGATCGGCGCGCCGCCGATCAAACCTTGCTCATTCGTGAGAATGACCGAATCGAGGAGGTCTTCTTCCGCCGCGACTGTCGAAAGCCCCGTCGAAATGCCCGCGCCGAGATTGCACACGGCATGCGGAAACAGTTCCATCGCCGCGCGCCGCACGATGACCTTGCGCGGACCGAACGGCAGCGGACGAATCTCCGAAAGCGGCACGCGCAATTCACCCGCATAGCTCGGGTCGTAGTCGGTCGCGTAGGTCTGACGCTGCTCCGCCTCGACGACCACGAAGTCCACGAGAATGCCCGGAATCTTCACCTGCTTCGGCGGCAGCGTGCCGCGCCGCGCCATGCGCTTCACCTGTACGACGGCGATGCCGCCCGCGCGCCGCGTCGCCTGCGCCATCGCGAGCATTTCGCCGAGCACGGCTTCCTGTTCCATCGTCACGTTGCCGTCTTCGTCGGCGGTAGTGCCGCGCAGGAACGCGATATCGACCGGGAACGGCTTGAAGCGCAGCCATTCTTCGCCGTCGATATGCATCAGCTCGACGAGCATCTCTTCCGTAGACGGACTCTGGCGCGCGCCCTGCTGACGCGGATCGACGAACGTGCCGAGACCCGTTTTCGTGATGAGGCCGGGACGGCCGCCCGCCATCTCGCGCATCAGTTGCGACAGCACGCCTTGCGGCAACGTGTAGGCCTCGATGCTGTCGTTCGCGGCCATCGTGACGAGGCCGGGCGAATCGACGAGCGCACTCGTGATCGCGCGCTTCAGCAATCCTTCGTGCGCGAGATGGCTCGCACCGAGCGCGGCGCGGTCGCCGATGCCGACCACGCTGATCGACGTGATGCCTTGCGGCTGCCGCTCAGCGATAAAACGCCGTTCCACCGCCGCGAGCAGCGCCTCGGGCACCGCATGTCCGCCGCCTGAACCGCTGATCACGACGGAATCGCCCGAGCGCACCAGTGCGGCCGCGTCGTCGCTGGAAATTCGTTCCATTTGTCACTCTTCTCCGTATCTTTGCCCGGCCATCGACCTAGCCCACGGATCTAATGTAACCGGTCTCATAAGAGCTTTCAAGGACAATCTCACAGAATGGACTCGCGCTAGGGAATACCATTAATGGCACCATCGGTCTTGGTTTCAACCGGTATGTCCGTCATTTACACGGCACTATGTAACCGGTATCATAAATTGCAATCGAAGCATCTCTTCGAGTTCCCGCGACGCATGCCACGCGCCGCGACTTCAACGCATCAGGAGACAGAGCATGGCTATCAAGGGCGTCGAGATTGGCGACGAATATCGTTTCGCGAAGACCGTCGGCGAAGTCGACGTGACGTTGTTCGCCGGCCTCACGGGCGACTTCAGCGACACGCACATCAACGAGCAATACATGCAGGAGAAGTCGGCGATCGGCCGGCGCATCGCGCACGGCGCGTTGCTGGTCGGCTATATGTCGACGGCATCGACGATCTCGATCGCGCACATCATTCATCGCACGGATCTCGATGAATTCCCTGTTTCCGCGGGCTACGACCGCATTCGTTTCATCAAGCCGGTGCTGCTCGGCGATACGGTCACGGTGATCTATCGCGTCGCGGAAATCGACGAAGAAAAGCGCCGCAGCACCGCCGACATGGAAGTCATCAACCAGCATGGCGAAGTCGTCGCGGCCGGACGTCATCTGATGAAATGGGCGAAGAAATTGTCGAACGTGGACTGACGGCGGGCCTTCGCGCGGTGCTGCACGAATATTGCGGCGCAGGTGGATTGCTATAATCGGCGCACCCCGCGCGAACCCCGATCAGGCATGGCCAAGAGCAAAAAGAGCACGACCGAAGACGCCGATGCCGCCAGCACCGCGAGCAGAAAGACGCGCTCGTCCGCCGTGACGCTGCGCGATGTCGCGCGATTCGCGGGCGTGTCGTCGGCCACGGTTTCGCGTGTGATGAACAATCCCGAAGTCGTGTCCGACGAATTGCGCTCGCGCATCATGGTCGCGATCGAGCATCTCGGCTGGGTGCCGCACGCCGCCGCGCGCGCGCTCGCGACGCAGCGCACGGGCACCATCGGCGCGGTGTTCCCGACGCTCGCGAACGAGCACTTCGCCACCGCCATTCAGACCTTGCAGGAAGCGCTCGAACAAGCCGGCTATACGTTGCTCCTCGGCTGCTCGCAGTACGATCCGGAGCGCGAATATCGCCAGGTGCGCACGATGCTGGAACGCGGCGTCGATGCGGTCGTGCTCGTTGGCGAAGCGCATCATCCCGACCTCTATACGCTGCTCGGACAGCGCCAGGTGCCGTTCGTGAACACGTTCGCGTATCGCGATGGCGTGGATACGCTGTGCGTCGGCGTCGACAATCATCAGGCGTTCTTCGATTTCACGACGTATCTGATCGGCCTCGGGCATCGTCGTTTCGCGATGCTCTCGCAGAACGCCGATTCGAACGATCGCGCCCGCGCGCGTCGCGAAGGCGTGCGCGATGCGCTCGCCGAGCATGGGCTCGGCATTTCGGCGGCGCATATGGTCGAAGGCTTCTGGGGCGCGCACGAAGGCAGGGAGCTTTTCTCGAAGGTGATGGATACGCCGCAGCCGCCGACGGTCGTGATCTGCGGCAACGGTTCCTTCGCGATGGGCGCGATGCTCGAAGCGATGCAAAAGGGCTACGACATTCCGAACGAACTGAGCCTCGTCGGTTTCGACGATTTCGAACTGATGTCCGAGTTGCCGATTCCGATCACCACCGTGCGCGTGCCGAGCGCGGAAATCGGCGCGATGGCCGCGAAGATGATTCTCGCCGAGCTTGCCGAGAAAGGCAGCGCGGTGAGCGTGAAGTGCGAGGCGGAAATCATCGTGCGGGCTTCGTCGGGGCCGCCGCCGAAAGCATCCAAAGCCCGCAAGACGCGCGGCTAATCCACCGCCCTTCCCCGCGCCGCTTCCAGAATCGCGAACCATTCCTCGCGCGTTAATTCGATATCGAGCGCATCGACGGCATCGCGCAGACCTTCGATGCGCCGCGTGCCCGCAATCGCGATCGGCCGCGACGGCAGCCTGAAAATCCACGCATACGCGATCGACACCCAGCTCGCCACGCCGCGCTCGCGCTGAATCGCCTGGAGCGTGCCGCGCACGCGCGCGGCGGCGGCATCGGCTTCATCGAACAGACGGCCGCCACCGAGCGGCGACCAGATCATCGGCGTGACGCGCGCCGTTTTCAATGCGCTCATCGTGCCGTCGTCGATCGGCGTCGAATGAAACGGCGACACCTCGATCTGATTCGTCGCGAGCGCAATGCGCGTATTCAGCGATTCGAATGCGCGCGCCGAAAAGTTCGATACGCCGAACGCGCCGATCTTTCCCGCCGCCAGCAGCCGCTCGACTTCGCGCGCGAGCTCGTCCTCGTCGATGAGCGGATCGGGGCGATGCAGCAGGAACAGCTCGATGCGCTCGCACCGGAACGCCCGCAACGAACGCTCGACGCTCTCGCGCACATGCGCGGCGCTGTTGTCGTAATGCTTCACGCGATGCTGCGGGCGCGCAGGCGACACGAGTCTGATGCCCGCCTTCGTGACGATCTGGATGCGCTCGCGCAATCCGGGGCGCAATGCGAGCGCTTCGCCGAAGAAGGTTTCGGCTTCATATCCGCCGTAGATATCGGCGTGATCGAAGCTCGTCACGCCGAGCTCGACGCATTCGCCGATGAACGCGGCGAGCTCCGCGCGCGTCGTGTTCCAGCGCATCACGCGCCACATGCCCGCGACCACGCGCGAGAGCTTGGTTTCGATGGAGGATGTCGTCATGATCTGAAAACGGTTACAAATCAAATTGTATTGGGGTTTACGGTGTTTGAATGCGACGGCAAATGACTATAATGATACCGGTTACATTCAAGCGCTAGCCGAACACGGAGACACCCGATGCAAAGAGACATCGCCATCGCGCAGGAAGGCGCGCGCCGCTGGTATCGCGACATTAGCTGGACGCAATGGCGCGTGCTGATCGCCGCCTGGGGCGTGTGGGTCAACGACGCGCTCGACTTCCTCGCCATCACCTTCGTGTTGCGCGATATCGCGACCGCCTTCAACGTATCGCTCGACACTGCCTCGCTGCTGTTGCTCGCCACCTACGGCGTGCGCTGGATCGGCGGGCTGCTCTTCGGCGGCCTGAGCGACCGCATAGGGCGCAAGATACCGCTGCTCATCACGCTGACATGGTTCACGCTCGGCGCGGTCGCAACGGGGCTGTCGTGGAGTTTCGCGGCGCTCGTGGTGTTCCGTCTTCTGCTCGGCTTCGGCATGGCGCCCGGTTTTTCGCTCGGCGCGGCGATGGTCGCGGAATCGTGGCCCGAGAAGCATCGCGCGATCGGCATCGGCATTCTGGATACGGGCTGGGGCGTCGGCGCGATCGGCGCGGCGCTCGCGTACGAGTTCATCTATCCGCACTTCGGCTGGCGCGGGATGTTCTTCATCGGCTTGCCGCCGTCCATCGTGCTCGCGCTGTTCATCATTTTCTGCGTGCCGGAATCGCAGGCGTGGAAGAAGGCGCGGCCCGCTGCGGCTGTCACGTGGCGCAGCAATCCGGTCGTCGATCTGTTCTCGAAGTATCCGAAGCGCGTGTCCTATCTCGCGCTCCTGATCTTCGTGCTGTGCTTCGGCTCGTGGCCGTTTCAAGCGCTTCTGCCGACTTATCTGCGCGCGGCCGGCCTCGCGCCCGCCGCCGTCAGCCAGATCACGATGGCGTCCGCGATCGGGCAGATTCTCGGCTTCGTCGCGTCGGGGTTCATCGCCGAGCGGCTCGGGCGGCGCATGGCGATTTCGGTGATGATCGGCATCGGCGCGCTGTTCGTCGCGGGCGTGATTCTGTCGACGGGCAATATCGCGCTCGCGGCGGCCTGTGCGTTCGTGAGCGGCTTCTTTCTGATCGGCTCGTCGGGCATCTGGGGCACGGTGCTCACCGAAAACCTGCCGCGCGATGTGCGCGCGTCGGGCGTCGGCTTTCTCTACAACTTCGGCGTGATCGGCGGCGGCATCGCGCCCTTCATCGTGCTCTCGACGATGCATCGATTCGGTTTCACGATGCCCGACGCGATCATCGGCTTCACGATCGTCGCGGCGATCGCCGGCATGGTCGTGATCCGATTCGTGCGCGAGACCAAGGGGTTGTCGCTGGACGAGATCGATCGCGAAACGAACGGTTGATCGTCAGACGCCGCTCTGAAGCGTCGACGCATTCGCGCGCCCCATGATCGCCGCGATATTGCCGATGGCCGGCTGCGCGAAGTGCACCGGCGGCGCGTCGAGCGGCAGCGGCGCGGGGCCGGAGTTCGTCGCGCGCGCATAGACCGGCAGCGGCGGCGCACTCTGCGCGCTCGATCCGATCGGGAACACCGGACCGCCCATGATGCCCACGCCGATGAACGCGTGCGCCTGGGCGGCCGTCACCAGACCGAAAGTGAGTTTGCTCGCCAGGATTGCGTGTCTGATCGCTCTCATTTCTCGTCTCCTCCATGCCGGTTTGTCGATGGGTGGATTCTGCGGCGGGAAAATGAGAGAAAAATGAGCGCGCGGCGGAGAAAAACGGCATCGACTAGACTTTCGTCATGTACAGCCGATTCGCATCGATCCTCACCGCACTGACCGCCGCCGCGCTTTTCGGCGCGACGACGCCGATCGCCAAAGCGCTCCTCGGCCCGATGCCGCCGTTCATGGTCGCGGGCCTGTTCTATCTCGGCAGCGGCATCGGGCTGGGCGCCGTGCTGCTCGGGCGCTCGTTCTGGCGCGTGCAAAGCAAAGGCATCGGCGGGCGGGAACTCGCGTGGCTCGCCGGCGCGATCGCGTTCGGCGGCATCGCCGGCCCGGCATTGCTGATGCTCGGGCTGGCGAGCACGCCCGCCGCGACGAGTTCCCTCTTGCTCAACCTCGAAGGCGTGCTGACGGCGGCGATCGCGTGGATCGTGTTTCGCGAGAACGTCGACATGCCTGTGTTCCTCGGCATGGCCGCGATCGTCGCGGGCGGCGTCGTGCTCGCGTGGGAGCCATCGGCGGCGAACGCGGGCGGCATGTCGTCGGGTGCGCTGCTGATCGCGCTCGCGTGCCTCTGCTGGGCCATCGACAACAATCTGACGCGCAAGATCGCCACCGCCGACGCAATGGTGATCGCGTGCGCGAAAGGGCTCGTCGCGGGCGCGACGAATCTCGGCATCGCGCTCGCGATGGGCGCGCCCCTGCCCGCGCCGCGCATCGCCCTCGCCGCGATGACGACGGGCTTCGGCGGCTACGGCGTGAGTCTCGTGCTATTCGTGATCGCGCTGCGCCATCTCGGGACGGCGCGCACCGGCGCGTACTTCTCGGTCGCGCCGGTGTTCGGCGTCGCGCTCTCGCTCGCGATCTGGCCGCAGGCGCCCGGCGCGGCGTTCTGGATCGCCGCCGCGCTGATGATGCTCGGCGTGTGGCTGCACGTGCGCGAGCGGCACGAACACGAGCACACGCACGAGCGGCTCGAACATACGCATCGGCATGTGCATGACGCGCATCATCGGCACGATCACGCCTTTCCCTGGTCCGTCGACGAACCGCACACGCATGCGCACGTGCATCTGCCGATCACGCACACGCACGCGCATTTCCCCGACGTGCATCACCGGCATTCGCACAAGCGCGGCTAGAACACCTTGCCCGGATTGAGCAGACCGTTCGGATCGAGGGCCGCCTTGATCGCGCGCATCGACGCGATATCGGCTTCGCGGCGCGCGAGATGCAGATAGTCGCGCTTCTTCGTGCCGATGCCGTGCTCCGCAGAGATCGATCCCTCGAACTCGCGCGTGACGTCGTAGATGACGGCATCGAGATCGTCGTGATCCTGCTTGCCGCGGCCGGGCACGTCCACGACGATGTGAATGTTGCCGTCGCCGAGATGGCCGTAGGTCATCACGATCGCATCGGGCCAGCGCGCGCGCAGACGCGCCTCGCATTGCGCGGCGGCGTCGCCGACCTGCGCGATCGAAAAGCTCACGTCGTAGGCCGCGCAGTTCGGGATGAAGCGGTCGTATTCGCCGGGCGCGTCGCGGATCGCCCAGAAATCGCGCGCGTGCGCCTCGTTCGATGCGATCGCCGCATCGCTCACGATGCCCGCTTCGAGCATGCCGCCGAGAAACTCCTCGAACGCTTCGCCGTGCCGCGCGGGATCGGTGCCGACGCTTTCGAGCAGCACGTAGAACGGGTGGGCATCGGCGAGCGGCGCGCGCAGATTCTTCAGATTGGCGATGACCGTATCGTGATAGCCCGCCCACATCACTTCGAACGCGGACACGCCCGGCGCGAGATTCGCCTGCGCGCGCGCGAGCAGCGTGGTGACGGCGGCGAAATCCGGCAGGCCGCACCAGGCGGTGGCGGTCGCGGTGGGCTTCGGGCGCAGCCGCAGCACGACGCGCGTGATGACCGCTAGCGTGCCTTCGCTGCCGATCAACAGATGCCGCAGGTCATAGCCGCTGTTGTTCTTGATCATCTTGTTCAGCCCGCCGACGATCTCGCCGCTCGCGAGCACCGCTTCGACGCCGAGCACCTGATCGCGCATCATGCCGTACTTGATGACGCGGTTGCCGCCCGCGTTCGTCGCGAGATTGCCGCCGATCGTGCAGCTTCCGCGCGCGCCGAGATCCAGCGGAAAGTAGAAGCCCGCCGCGCTCGCCGCTTCCTGAACGACTTGCAGCGGCGTGCCGGCTTCGACGGTCATGGTCGCGGAAACTTCATCGATCTCGACGATGCGATTCATGCGTTCGAGGCTCAGCGCCACTTCGCCGCCGAGCAGATTCGCACCGCCGACGAGACCTGTCAGGCCGCCTTGCGTGACGACCGGTTGTTTGTGTCCGGTGCAAATCGCAAGCGCTTGTGCAACCTCTTGCGTCGTGCGCGGGCGAATGATCGCGAGCGGCGTCGCGCCGGGCATGCCGCTCCAGTCCGCGACGCGCCTCTCGCCGAATTCGTCGGGCAGCGCCACGACCTGGGCGCCGAGCGCCTCACGCAATACCACTACTGCTTCGCTTGCCGTCATGCGTCGTCTCCGTTCGTTGTTTCGCATTGAGGTCAGATGCGATAGTTTGAACCAAAACGCGCGAGAATTATCGGCAGGATTCTTCGGGGATTACGACGATGGAACGGACCGACTTCGAAAGCGCGCTGGCTCAGCTCACCGGCGCGGCGGAACTGGTGGCGGCTGGCGCGAGCGAAGATCTGCGCGCGCAGGCGTTCGAGATGCTGGCGTTCTTTCGGCTGCATCGAGGGCGCGCGGCGGTGACATCGAACGATGAGCTATTCAAGGACACCGCGTACGCCGCGCTCACGATGGCGGGACGCAACGAATTTCTCGCAGCGGCCGCGTTGCTGGAGCAGGCGCGGGCGTTGCTGGGTAGCTAACTAGAACAGCTCCGTGTCCAGCGGCAGCAAGTTGATCCACTTCACCGCCGTGCGCCGCTCGACGCCATCGTCATGGATCGACCGTATCATCACGCGCCTGCCGCGCGCCTCTCCGAGCACTTCGACGATCCGGTTTCGATATCGTGCAAGCGAGCCGCGTAACGGCTTGCGCTTCCTGCTCTTGCGGGGAGAAACTGCGGGCATGGACGTGACAACGATTTATGACGGCCACATCATAACGATGCGCACGCTTTCCCTCAAACTTCCGACATTCTCACTGTGACCCGCCACACCATGCGTCGAATCACCGTCCGCACTTCGCCCGTTCATGGCCGGGGCGTCTTCGCTCTCGCCGACCTTCCCAAGGGGGCGCTGCTGCTCGAATACAAAGGTCAGCGCCTCTCGTGGAAGGAAGCGCAGCGCATGCACGAAAAATCGAACGCGGAGGACGGCCACACGTTCCTCTTCGGCCTCGACGACGGCAGCGTCATCGACGGCGCGCGCGGCGGCAATTCCGCGCGCTGGCTCAATCACAGTTGCGCGCCGAACTGCGAAGCGGAACAGGACGGCGAGCGCGTGTTCATCCGCGCGCTCAGGCCGATCGCGAAGGGACAGGAGTTGTTCATCGACTATTGCCTGACCGTGGAAGGCCGGCGCACCGCCGCGCTCAAGCGGCTATATGCGTGCCGATGCCTTGCGCCCGGCTGCCGTGGCACGATGTTGTCGGCAGGCAAATAGACGGATGATTTTGTTACACCTCTTACGGTGGTGAGGCCAACAAGTTACAGAGGGCTTTCGGCGGGCAGTTATACTCAGCCCCGTCTCAAAAAAACGAACAGCTCTCTATGTCGAAAAGAATCGTCTTGATCCTTGGCTTCACGGCACTCACCGCTGCGGCGTCGATGCCCGCGATGGCCGGCGATATGAACAACGCGCTTGGCGGCGCCCTCGGCGGCGTAGCGGGCGCGGCCCTCGGTGGCGCGGTGGGCGGCAGCACGGGTTCCGTCATTGGCGGCGCGGTGGGCGGCGGCGCGGGCGGCGCAGTGACGTCGAACCGCAGGGAACGCACGGGCGCGATCATCGGCGGCGCGCTCGGCGGCGGCGCCGGCACGGCGGCTGGCAATGCGATGGGCGGCCGCACCGGCGGCCTCATCGGCGCGGCGCTGGGCGGCGGCGCGGGTGCATCGCTCGGCGGCAATGTCTCGCGGTCGAACTCGTACGCGGACGACTACTCGCGTGGCCGTCGATCGGGCAAGGGGCATCACAAGCATCATCACTACGATTGAGCGACGTGGCCGACGAAGCGCATTACGCGCGCTTCGTCGGCGAAACGAACTCAGTTCTGCTGCTTGCACACCTCGTGCAGCGCATTCAACCGCCGCACCGGATCGACGACATAAGGATTGGTCTCGTCCCACGCATACCCCGCCAGCACCGCGCTGATCATGCGGCGGATCACGGGCGTCTGGTCACGCGAAAAGATGATGTCCTGAAGCTTCCCGGTGTACCAGTTCTCGACGAACGCGCGGAACGTATCGATGCCCCGGCGCAATGGCGCGTCGTAGTGCGCGTGCCAGTCAACGGTCTCGCCGTTCAAGTGCCGCTTGAGCGTCTGCACCGCGAGATGCGCCGAACGGAACGCGATCGTCACGCCTGACGAAAACACGGGATCGAGGAACTCACCCGCGTTACCGAGCAGGGCGTAGCCCGGCCCGTGCAGCCGTTCGACATTCGCCGAATATCCGCCGATATGCCGCACCGGCATCAGAAACGGCGCATCTCCGATCAGCCGGTTCAGCGTCGGCTCGCATCGGATCAGCGCACGGAGCTTCGCCTCGCGCTCTGCTTCCGGCACGTCGAGAAACGCCGCCTGCGCGACGCATCCGACCGACGAGCGCCCATTGGCCAGCGGAATCATCCAGTACCAGACATCGCCATGTTCGGGATGCACCGCGACCGTGATCTTGTTGCGATCATGCGTCTCGGGCGCAATGCCGTCGCGCACGTGCGTGAAGATCGCGGCGCGCGTCGGCAGGCGCGTCGGCGCTTCGAGGTTCAGCAAACGCGGCAGCACGCGTCCGAAGCCGCTCGCGTCGAGCACGAAGCGCGCATGCACCTGATATCGCGCGCCCGCTTCGTCGGCGACTTCGAGCACCGGCGCGTCGCCGGTTTTCATGTCGAGCACCGCATGTCCAAAACGCACTTCGGCGCCCTGCTTCGCCGCGCGGCGAATCAGCAGATCGTCGAACACTGCGCGCTCGACCTGGAATGTCGTGCCCCAGCCGTCGGAATGCTTGTCGCGAAAATCGAAGGCCGCCGCCCGCTCGCGATGGACGAACTGCGCGCCGTTCTTGTACTGGAAGCCCGCTTCCACGACGTCTTGCAGCATGCCGGCTTCTTCGAGATACGCCATGCTCTGCGGCAACAGACTTTCGCCGATCGAGAAGCGCGGAAAGTGCTGCCGTTCGAGCACGAGCACCGAGTGGCCCCCTTTTCGCAGCAGCGCCGCTGCGACCGCACCCGAGGGACCGGCTCCGATGATGGCGACATCGACAGAGACATTCATCGAACAATCCTTGTTCATTGCTATTTCTGGTGAAGGCGGTCTGGAACCGTAGGGCAAATGCGACGCTTGCATGCCGCATCAGCGATTACAATCCGGCCACCGTGTTTCAAAGATTCAATCAATACTTCTTTACCGGATTCATCGTGCAGAACACCGAATCATCCAGCGTGCCGTTCGTTTCCGAAACGAGGTTCGGCGTCTGGTTCCTGCGCACGCACACGTGGGAACACCACGTGCTGCGCGTCGCCATCAACGACCTCAAACGCCTGATCGACGGACCGTTGCCCGTTCGTCCCACCATCGTCGATGTCGGTTGCGGCCAGGGCATTTCGTTTCGGCTGCTTGCGCAAGCGTTCACGCCGCGCCGCATCGTCGGCATCGACTTTCACGAGCCTTCGCTGACGCTCGCCACGCAAGCCGCGCACGCCTGCGGGCAGGATGCTGACACAGCCGCGACGCACATCGACGTGCTGCATGGAGACTGCGCCAATCTGCCGCTGGGCGACGCATGCGCCGATATCGTCTTCTGTCATCAGACTTTCCATCATCTCGTCGAGCAGGAACGCGCGCTCGCCGAGTTCCGCCGCGTGCTCAAGCCGGGCGGCGTGCTGCTGTTCGCCGAATCGACGGACGCGTATATCAAGTCGTGGGTCATCCGCCTACTGTTTCGTCATCCGATGGATGTGCAAAAAAGCGCGGACGGCTATCTCGACATGATCCGCAACGGCGGCTTCAGTTTCGGAGCCCATAACGTATCGCTGCCCTACCTGTGGTGGAGCCGCGCGAAAGACTTCGGCCTGCTGGAGCGCGTCGGCCTCTACACGCCGAAGCCCGGCAAGCGGCGCGAGACGCTCGTCAACGTCGCGGCCGTCAAGACTATTTGACCTACAGCGCGGCGTGCATGTGAATCACGCGCCGCGCGTCCCGCTGCTTTACTTCTTCAGCGTCACCACTTCGCCTTTCAACGCCACGCCCGCGACCATCGCGCCCGCGCCGCAAGTGAATTCCGTCGCGCTTTCGCGCTCGACGTTCCGGTAGTTGCTCGTGATGTTGATGACCGCGTCGCCGCCTTCCTTGCGCACACGTTCCTGCATCTCCAGCACCGCCGACAGGAACACGTGCTGGCACGCTGCTTCATCGCTCTTGCCGAATGCGTTGGTCTTCTTGTTGGTCGCGAATTCGCCGAACGACTTCGCCACGCCCGGATGCGTCTGTCCGGCGAAATACAGCGCAATGCCTTGATCGACCTTGCCGTCCTCGCTCTTCAGCGCGGATTGGATCGAATAGTTCGCCACCGTGTCGCGCGCGAACGCGTGCGACGACAGCAAGCCCACGGCCAACGCCGCGCAGATCATCTGAAGCTTCATATTGCCGATCCTCGTAGCGGGGTTCATTCGGTGGCGAGCTGAACGACATCGCCGCGCACGGCGAGGGTCGCGCCGGTCACGCTCGAGCCACACTTGAACTCCGTCGAAGACGAGATTTCCTTGCCCTGGAAGCGCGTCGTCACGTTGACGACGGCGTTCGCGTTCTTCGTGCGCGCATAGCCGCGCAAATCCTGAAGCGCCTTGCCGAGCGCGACGTTGCACATCGGTTCCTTACTGTTCGGATCGCGCCCGACGCGCACGCGCACTTCCTTTGATTCGATCAGCGTCTTCACCTTCGCGTGCGGTTGATCGCTGAAGTACAGCGCGACGCCGTCCTTGTTCTGGTTCTGGGCTTCAGCGGGCATCGGCAGCGATTGGCTCTGTGTCGTGCATCCGGATTGCAAAATGACGATGCCGGCGACGATCCCCAGCGCGAATTTGACTTTCATTTCAGGTAACTCTCTTTCGTTAATCGATTCACGCCCGTAACTGCGCCGACGGGCAACGGTCCAGCTTTTCGAACATCAGCGCCGCGCAGCTTCCGCCGAAGCCGAACGACACCGACAGCGCGCGGCCGATGCGCGCTTCACGCGTGACCTGCACGAGCGGCATGCCATGCACGAGCGGGTCCGGCGATTCGATGCGACCCGTCCCCGCGATGAACCCGTCGCGCATCATCAGCAGCGTGTAGATCGCTTCGTGCGCGCCGCAAGCGCCGAGCGGGTGTCCCGTCATGCCCTTGGTCGACGAGAACAAAGGCACGCGCGCACCGAACACGTCGCGCAACGCGTGCAGTTCTTCCGCGTCGCCAAGCAGTGTGGACGGCGCTTGTGTGTTGATGTATTCGGGCCATCCATCAGCTTCGTCGAGCGCCATGCGCACCGCGCGCGCGATGCCGTCGCTGTGCGGCGTGACCATGCCCGCGCCATCGGTGCTCTCGCCGAAGCCCGTCAGCTCGGCGTGGATGCGCGCGCCGCGCGCGAGCGCGTGACCGAGCGATTCGAGCACCAGCACGCCCGCGCCGGAGCCGATCACAAAGCCATCGCGCGCGGTGTCGTACGGACGCGAGGCGCGCGCCGGCGTGTCGTTGAAGCCGCGCGAGAGCGCGTGCATCGCATCGAACATCAGCGTCATGTTGTCGTGCAGCGCTTCGCTGCCGCCCGCGAGCACGACCTGCTGGCGTCCCGTCTGGATGAGCTGCATCGCCTGCCCGATCGCGAGCGCGGATGTCGTACACGCCGACGAAGGCGAATACGCGACGCCCTCGACGCCGAATACCTGCACGACATTCGCCGACGCCGTGCTGCTCATCGCGCGCGGCACGGTGTACGGCGGCGTTCTGTCGATGCCGTGCGCCTCGACGACGCCAAGCGCCACGTCGTATTCCGCCATCGCGCCGACGCCGGAACCGATCACCGCGCCCGTCTTCGGCGAGCGCAGCGTGGCGTCGTCGAGCCGTGCATCGTCGATCGCTTTTTTCGCCGCGTGACACGCGAAGCGCGCCGTGTCGCCCATGAAGCGCTCCAGCTTGCGGTCAAACGGCGCTTCGCCCGCGACCGACGCAGCCGCCGCGACCTGCGAATTAAAGCCGCGCGCGCGCCACGCATCGATGCGCGTCACGCCGCTGCGGCCATCGCGCAAGGCCTGGCTCACCGTGTCGAGCGAATTGCCGAGACACGAGACGATGCCCATGCCCGTCACGACGACGCGCTGCATGACCCGCGTGCTGCTCATCGAACGCGCCGGAAAATCAGCGACGTATTGATGCCGCCGAATGCGAAGTTGTTGCTCATCACGTATTCGGCGTCGATGGCGCGCGCTTCGCCCATGATGTAGTCGAGCGGCGCGCACGCGGGATCGACTTCGGTGAGATTGAGCGTCGGCGCATACCAGTTGCGCTTCATCATCTCGATGGTCCACCATGCCTCGATCGCGCCGCACGCACCGAGCGTATGCCCGACATAGCTTTTGAGAGAACTGATCGGCATGCGCTCGCCGAAGGTCTGCGCGGTCGCGTGGCTTTCCGCGATATCGCCGCGATCCGTGGACGTTCCGTGCGCGTTCACATAGGCGATCGCTTGCGCTTCGAGCTTCGCGTCGTCCAGAGCGAGCTGCATCGCGCGCGCCATCGTGCTGGCGGTCGGCTGCGTGATATGCGCGCCGTCCGAGTTGCAGCCGAAGCCGACGATCTCCGCATGGATCGTCGCGCCGCGCGCCTTCGCGTGTTCGTACTCTTCGAGCACGAGCGTGGCCGCGCCTTCGCCGACCACGAGACCGTCGCGCTTCGCGTCGAACGGGCAGGGCGTGAGCGCTGGCTCGTCGTTGCGCGTGCTGGTCGCGTAGAGCGTGTCGAACACGGCGACCGCCGGCCCCGACAGTTCTTCCGCGCCGCCCGCGAGCATCATCGCCTGCCTGCCCGTCGCGATGGCTTCATAGGCGAAGCCGATCGCCTGGCTGCCCGACGCGCACGCCGAGGACGCCGGGATCACGCGCCCCTTCAGATCCCAGAAGAGGCTCACGTTCACGGCGGTCGTGTGCGGCATCATCTGCACGTAGCTGTTCGAGGTGACATCGGTCATCGAGCCGGTGTTGAGCATCGTGCCGAATGCGCGGATCGGCGCGACCGAGCCGGACGACGAACCGTACGCCACGCCCATGCGGCCGTCGCTGATCGACGTGTCGCCCGCGAGACCCGCATCCGCGAGCGCGAGTTCGCTCGCGCGCACCGCGTACATCGACACGAGGCCCATCGAGCGCGTCTTCTTGCGCGGCCATTCGGCGGGCTGCGCGAACGCGGGCAGCGGACAGGCGAGACGCGTATGCAGCGCTTCGAAGAAATCCCATTCGTGGATGCGGCGCACCGCATTGCGGCCCGTCTTCAGCGCGGCTTCGACATCGCTCCAGCGATCGCCCAGCGCCGTGACGCCGCCCATGCCCGTGATGACGACGCGCTTCATCAGATCATCCCGCCATTCACGCCGATCACCTGACGTGTCACATACGACGCGGCATCGGACATCAGGAAGCCGACGACGGCGGCCACTTCGCCCGGCTGGCCGACGCGGTTCATCGGCACCGTTTTCAGCGCGTGTTCGACGGGCGCATCGGCGAGCATGCCGGTTTCGATCAACCCCGGCGCGACGCAATTGGCCGTGATATTGCGCGACGCGAGCTCGACCGCGAGCGCCTTGGTCGCGCCGATCAGCCCGGCCTTCGCGGCGCTGTAGTTCACCTGCCCGCGATTGCCGATCACGCCCGACACCGACGCGATCGTCACGATGCGGCCGCCCTGCTTCGCGCGGACCATTGGCATCGTCAGCGGATGGATCACGTTGTAGAACGCGTCGAGGCCGGTTTCGATCACGATGTCCCAGTCGTCTTCGGTGAGCGCGGGAAACGCGGCATCGCGCGTCACGCCCGCGCTGCACACGATGCCGTAATACGGACCGTGCGCGGCGAGATCGGCTTCGAGCACCTCGCGGCACGCGGCGCGGTCGCGCACGTCGAACTGCACGACGCGCGCCGAACCGCCCTGCGCGGCGATACCCGCGGTCACGGCTTGCGCTTCGGCGCGGCCGGTACGGCAATGCACGGAGACGGCGAAGCCGTCGGCGGCCAGTTGATAGGCAATGGCGCGGCCGATGCCGCGGCTTGCGCCCGTTACTAAAACTCGACGGCTCATGCGCTCACACTCCCTTCGATGAACGTCTGAAAATCATGGGGCTGAAATACCTTGATGACGGCGTCGGCATATCGACGACCATCATGTTCGATGGTGCATTCGTAAGCGCCGTGGCCTTCCTCGCTGCGCAGCACCTGACGCACGCCGATGACCAGCCGCGCGCCGCACGCGAACGCGCTGGCGTGCGCGTGATAGCTGCGCGTGCCGAGCAGCACGCCGGGGCGGGCGCGTTCGCCCCCGCGCATCGCGAGCAGCGAAACGTGCGCGGCCACGCTCTGCGCCATCAGCTCGATGCCGATCCACGCGGGCATCGCGCCGCGCTCGTCCGCGTACCAGGCGTCGGCGCGCACGCTGGCGCGCGCCGTCAGCGTCTCGTCGCCGCACGACGTGACGGCGTCCACGAGCAGCATCGTGCCGCGATGAGGAATGATCGATTCGATCGGCGGAAAGACTTCGTTGCTATGCATCGTGCTGTTCGTCCTCAATCCGCGAGAATCAGGCTGACATTGCTGCCGCCGAACGCGAACGAATTGCTCATGACATGGCGCGCGCCCGCCGCGCGCGCCAGGCGGCGCTCCGTCCCGACGAGATCGAGAGCGGGCAACGCGGCGTCGGCTGCGCCGTCCCAGACATGCAGCGGCAAGGCCATGTCGTCGCGCGCGAGCGTGAGCCACGCGAAACCGAGTTCCGTCGCGCCCGCCGCACCGAGCAGATGGCCCGTGAAAGGCTTGGTGCCGCTCGCGGGCACGCCGTCCGGAAACACGCGCGCCATCAGATGCGCTTCCATTTCGTCGTTCTTGCGCGTGGCCGTCGCGTGCATGTTCACGTAGCCGATGACGCCGGGCGCAACGCCCGCATCCGCGAGCGCCGCGCGCAGCGCCATTTCGCCGCCGACGCCTTGCGGATCGGGCGCCGACACGTGATGCGCGTCGCTCGACTCGCCCACGCCGGCGAGACGCACGGCGCCTTCGTCGCGCGTCATCAGGAACACGGCCGCGCCCTCGCCGATGTTGATGCCGCTCCGGTTGCGGCTCATCGGATTGGTGCGCGTGGCGCTGACCGAATCGAGCGAGGCGAAGCCCTGCACGGTCAGCTCGCACAGCGTGTCGACGCCGCCGACGATCAGCGCATCGCACAGGTTCAGTTGCAGCAGACGGCGCGCGGCCGCGAACGCCTTCGCGCTCGACGTGCACGCGGTCGACACCGTGAACGCCGGGCCTTGCAGGTTCAGCGCGGCGGCGGCGAACGGCGCGGCCGTGCCGATTTCCATCTGCCGATAGTCGAAGCTTTGCGGCAGCGCACCCGTTTTCGTGCGATGCGCAAACGCGGCCTCCGCTGCGCCGACGCCCGACGTGCTCGTGCCGAGCACCACGCCGAGGCGCGTGGAGCCGTAACGCGCGCGCGCCGCTTCGATCTCGGGACGGATGAGTTCGAGCGCCGCGAGCAGCAGGCGGTTGTTGCGGCAAGCGAAGCGTTCGAGTGCGGCGGGCGGCGCGATGTCGAGCGGCGCGAGCACGCGGCCGACGAACGCGTCGCCGTTCTTCATCGCCATCGGGCCCATGCCCGGCGATTCCGACGCCGCCAGCGCGGACGCGATCGCATCGGCGTCGCTGCCGAGCGCGTTGATCATGCCGAGCGCATTCAGATAGACAGGCGGCGGCGTCATGCGGGTTTTCTCCCTTGGGTTGGCATGCCCATCGGCGCGAGCAGCACGGCAACGAGGATGCCGAGCGTGAGTGTGGCGCCGAAGCTCTTCAGCGCGGGCATGGCGCTCATGCCGAGCATGCCGAACGACAGCAGCGTCGTCGCTGCCGACAGCAGCACGCCCGTCCAGACCGCGCCGAGATCCGCGCCGTCGCGCAGGCAGCCTTCGCGCAGGAACACCGCGTAATTCGCGCCGACGCCGAGCACCAGCATCAGCGCGAGGCAGTTGAACAGATTGAGCGGCACGCGCGCGTAACCGAACACGGCCAGCGTCACGCCGACGGCGAGCAGCACGGGCAACGTCGTCGCGATGCCGCCGCGCAGGCGATAGCGCGCGATCATCAGCGCGAACACGAGCAGCAGCGCGCCGCCGAGCCACATGCCGCTGTCGACGCGATATTCGCCGAAGAGCTTCGACACGCCGGCCGCCTTGTCGACGAACGTGACGCCATCGGTGGCGCGCGCCGTGTCGATCAGCGCGGGCAGATTCCGCGGCGTGACGCGGCGCGGCATCACGATGGCCGCGTAGCCGCGCTGACCGTGCGCCTCCACCGCGCCGAGCCACAGATGCGCGAACGGCTTCGACCAGTTCGCCGCGAGCCAGCGCTCGACGGTCAGCGGCGGCGTGCCGCTCTGCGCGAACGCGCCGATCCACGCGTCGGCGATATCGTCGCGGAAGCCCGCTTGCAGCAGCGTCGCGCGCAAGGCGGCGGGATCGGCGAAGACGTGTTGCGCGAAGAACGCGCGGTCTTCGGCCTGACGCCGCGCCGACGGCACGAACTGCGTGACCGCGCGCCAGCCGTCCACCGTTTGCCTGCCCGGCAGCGCATCGAGCTTCGCGCCGAGCGCTTCCGCGCGTTGCAGCACGATGTCCTGCGTCGCGCCCTGCACCACGAAAAACTGCGCGGTGTTGTCGATGCCAACTGCATCGCGGACCTGATTCTCCTGCGCGACGAGCGCCGGATCGCGCTGGATCAGCAGATGGATGTCGTCGTCGCTTTGGAGCAGCAGCCAGCCCGGCGCGCAAACGACGGCGAGCACGATCGCCACGGCCCACGAACGCTTCGCGCCGATCGCGCGTTGCCAGTGGACAAGCAGCACGGCCGCGCGCGCGAAGAGACGCCGCTGCGTGGCCTTCGGCCCTTTACTGGGCGACGCGGGCAACACCGCGGGCAGCAGCCACATGACCGAAGCGAACGCGACGCAGATGCCCGTCATCGCGAAACAGGCGATCTGCTTGAGCGCGGGGAACGGCGCCCATGCGAGGATCGCATAGCCCAGCAGGCTGGTGGCGAGCGCCACGCAGAGCGCAGGACGCACCGCGCGCGCGCCCTGCTTCGCGTCCCAGTCGCGCGGCGCGCCGAGATAGACGACGAAATACTGAATCGAATAATCGACGGCCTCGCCGATCAGGCTCGCGCCGAACACGAGCGTCAGCAGATGCAGCTTGCCGAACACGGCCATCGTGACAGACAGCGCGCCGGCGATGCCGAGCGCCGTCGACAGAAAGCCGAGCAGCAAGAGACGCGGCGAGCGGAACACCCACAGCATCAGGAGCGCGATGCCGCACGCGGACGCGATGCCGATCCGATGCACCTCTTGCTCCGATGCGCGCCGCGCCGACTCCGCGTAGAACACGGCGCCCGCCCGCGCAACCGACGCATCGGGCCATGCGGAGCGTATCGACGCCTGCGCCTGAGACGCCGCCGACAGCACCGCGCGCTGCACCTGCGATTCGTACGCCGAGCCATGCAGCGTCGTGACGACGAGCACGCTGGTCGAATCGCCGCGATGCGCGACGAGCATGTTGTCTTCGAGATCCAGATTCGACGTCGCGAGCGGCAGCGCGGAGAGCCAGTGTTCGAGCCAGCCGAACGGATCGACGGCGAGCGGCGTCGCGAGCGGGCCGCGCACCGGGTTGTGGATGCGCTGCATCAGCGCGTCATGCAGCGACGCCGCGCCGACGGACGCATGCTTGAGAGCGTCGCGGTCATCGCGTGTCAGGAGGCCGAAGCGATACGGCGCGTAGAACGCACCGATTTGCGCGATATCGAACGGCGGCAATTCCGCCGTCACCGACGCGAACGCGCCGCTCTCCTTCAGCGCCGCCCCGAACTGGCGGGCGGCGGCTTTCGCGTGATCCGCGTCGCGGCTCGTCACGAGGAACACCGTGCGGTCGCCGAGCGCGCCGGCGAGCCGCTCCACGGCCTGTTCGGCGACGGGGTCCGCTTCCGTCGCGGGCAGCAGCGCGAGCAGGTTCGTCTCCAGCGGCGACGGCCCGGAAAAACGATGCACGCAATACAGCACCGCGACGAGCGCGAGCGCGACCCACGCGGCGCGGATGCGCCACAGCGATGTCGTCGTGCGTTGCCAGCGCCACGGCGTCATGGCGCGCTCAGCAAGGTGCGCTCGGCGGACGGAAGCTCATCGGCTGCTTCGCTTTTCGTGAACTCGATGCGCGTGACGTCGCCGCTGGCGAGATCGATCCGCAGGCTCTTCAGGAATGCGCCGCCCGTCATGTGCAGGCCCGCCATCGCCTGCGCGAGCTGCGGCTGGTTCGGCTTCAGATCGAGCGTCCAGTCCGACGCGGAGCCGCGTGCATCGACATCGAATTGCGAATACAGCGCGGACAGATCGCCGCCGAGCATCGCGCGCATCATCTTCGATACCTGCGCGACACCGCGCACGCCTTGCGCGCTTTTCGTGCGGACGCGGCGGCCGTTCGCATCGACCTCGGCGACGCCCGCATCGGTGATGACGTAGGTCGCCGCGTAAGGCGTGTCCACGCGCCAGATCACGCCGCGATCGCGCTGGAACACGAGCATGCCCGTGCTGACGAGCGGCTGCTTCATCGCGGAAAGCGTCTGCGTCTGCGTGAAGCGCGCGCGCACGCCCTTCATCTGCGCGAGCCGCGACGTCACTTGCGAGACGAGCGCCGGATCGGCGTTTGCGGCTTGTGCCGATGCCGAAAGAAACAGCGCTGCGGCGATCAGTGCGCGGAATATCGTCATCGCGCCCATACGCGCTCCAGCTTCTCGAACACCACCGGCGGCGACAGGAACTGCAACTCCTGCGTCGCCGCATCGACGGCGACCTGGATCGTGTAGCCCCTGGTCAGCCGCTCGCCCGTTGTGCAATCGACGAGCTCATAGCCGATCTTCAGGCGATTCTCGTATTCGAGCAGTTCCGCGCGCACTTCGATGCGCTGTCCGTAGGTCGCGGGACGCACGTACTTCAGATGCGCCTCGACGACCGGCCACAGATAGCCGGACGCCTGCATCTCGCGATAGTCGTAATCGAACGCGCGTTGCAGCGCCGAGCGCGCCGCCTCGAAATACTTCAGATAGTGGCCGTGCCAGCACACGTTCATCGCATCGACATCGTGGAACGGCACTTCGACGATCGCGCTCGCCTTCAGCGTTCGCGTTTGCAGGACGTCAGCCATGACGCGGCTCCTTTGCGTCCGCATCGACCAGCGCACATTGCGCGATGCGTGCCGTCAGCGCGCGCAGATCGCGTTCGAGCGCACGATCCTCCGCGACGAACGGCGAAACCGATGCGATCGTTGCCGCGAAGTCCCGCAGGGTCGCGGGCACGGGCGTGTCCGGAGCGAGACGCAGGCGCAGGTTCAGCGCCTGCACCGCGGCGAGCGTATGCGCGGCCGCGACTTGCTCCGTCAGTTCGAGCACGCGCAGGCAGTCGCGCGCGGCGATCGTGCCCATGCTGACCTTGTCCTGGTTGTGCGCTTCCGTCGAGCGCGAGAACACGCTCGCGGGCATCGTGTGCTTGAGCGCCTCGGCGGTCCACGCGGACGCCGAAATCTGCACTGCCTTGAAACCGTGATTGATCGGCGCGCGCGCGGGCGTCGCGCCCGTCAGATTGCGCGGCAGGCCGTTGTTGAACTTGTCGTCGACGATCAGCGCGAGCTGGCGATCCATCAAGTCCGCGAGATTGGCGACGGCCGTCTTGAGCGCGTCCATCGCGAACGCGATATGGCCGCCGTAGAAGTTGCCGCCGTGCAGCACACGCTCGGCGTCCGGGTCGATCAGCGGATTGTCGTTCGCGCTGTTCAGTTCGTTTTCGATGTCGCGGCGCATCCACGTGAGCGCGTCCACCGTCACGCCGATCACGTGCGGCGCGCAGCGAATCGAATAGCGGTCCTGCAGCCGATGTCCCGGCGTGTCGTCGCGGCCCGCGAGATCGTCGCGGATCCAGGCGGCGGCTTCGGCCTGGCCCGCGTGCGGCTTCACCGCGAAGATCGTCGCGTCGAAATGCGCGGCGCGGCCATCGAGCGCCAGCGTCGAGAGCGCCGTGAGGCGCGCGGCGAGACGCGTCAGATGACGCGCGCGCGCGAACGCGAGACACGCGAGGCCGGTCATCACCGCCGTGCCGTTCATCAGCGCGAGTCCTTCCTTCGGCGCGAGCGTGAGCGGGCTCACGCCGAGCGCCGACCACACGCCGGCGGCATCGCGCAGCGTCCCGCCGAACATCACGTCGCGCTCGCCGACGAGCGCCGCCGCCACGTAGGACAACGGCGTCAGATCGCCGCTCGCGCCGACCGAGCCTTCCGACGGAATGCGCGGCAACACGCGATGATTGATCAGGTCCGCGAGCCGTTCGAGCAGCACGAGACGCACGCCGGAAAATCCGTACGCCAGCGAGTTCAGACGCGCGGCGATGACGGCGAGCGTCGCTTCGTCGTCGAGATACGCGCCCATGCCGCAGCCGTGATAGCGCGTGAGTTGCAGCGGCAGCGCTTCGACGAGCGCCATCGGCACATCGACGACGCACGCGTCGCCGTAGCCGGTGTTCACGCCGTACACGGTCTTGCCCGCCGCGAGATGGCGGCGCAGGAAGTCCGCGCCGCGCCCGATGCGCGCGCGCCAGGCGGCGTCGCGATTCAGCGCGACCGGCGCGCGCTTCGTCGCGATCGACACAACTTCTTCGATCGTCACGCGCCGGCCGCCGAATGTCACGGTCCGTGCGCGAGTTGAGTCGATCAGATCATGCTCGGACATCGTTTCCTCCGGACGCTGCGGCGTCCGTCGTCGATTTGCCGGGACGCGTCCAGAAATCGAAAAAATTGAACCATTGATAAGGCGCCTTGCGGCAATAGTGTTCGAGACGCGACGCATAGCGCTGCGCCCACGCCGCGATGTGCTGCGCGCGTTCGCGGCGCGGCAAGGCGATGCGTTCCGCGAACGGCTCGAAATACAGCCGATGGCGGGCGTCGCGTTCCTTCAGGCAGAAGAACAGGTACACGGGGCAGCCGAGCGCATGCGCGAGCACATACGGCCCTTGCGCGAACGGCGCGGTCGCACCGAGGAAGCGCGCGTGCGTCGTGCGGCCCGATTCGCGCGCCGGCACACGGTCGCCGACGATCACGAGCAACTCGCCCGCGTCGATGCGCGCCTTCATCATCATCGCCGTCTCGGGGCCGAAATCGCTCACCGGGACGAGGTGTCTGGCGAAGTCGCCATGCGCCGACGACAGCACGCTGTTGAAGCGCTTCGCGTGCTCCGTGTAGACGATGGCCGTCACTTTCGCGCGGCCGTTGCGCACCGCGAGCGCGCGCGTCATTTCGAGGTTGCCGAGATGCGCGCCGATCACGAGCGCGCCGCGTCCGCTTGCGACGAGCGCTTCGAACGCGGCGGGATCGTCGAACACGACATCGCTTTCACCGATGCGGCCCGACCACGCGGCCAGCTTGTCGAGCCCCGACTGCGCGAACGCGAGCATCTGCCGGTACGCGGAACGCCAGCCGGGGCGCGGCGTGCGCTCACCCGCTGCGGCATCTTCGAGATGCGCAAAATAGCGATGCGAAGCGGCGCGCGCGGCGCGTCCCGTCAGCAGGAAATAGCCGACGATCGGATGCAGCCAAAGCCCCGTGAAGCGCAGCCCGAACAGACGGCAACTGAGCGCGAGAAGCGCCATGCCGACCCGGCTGCCGCGTTCCGCGACGCGCCACCAGCCTGTGTCCGCGCCCGCTGCGGCGCACGTCCTGCGCGGCATCGCCTTGTGCGCGAGCAGCATCGGCAGACGCAGCAGCATGCCGCACACGAGGCGCGTGTGGCTCGCGCTGATGCGCACGTTGTCCCACAGCACGTCGAAGTGCGACACGCCATCCGTCGCGTAGGTGACGCGCGTCGGCACGGTGCGGAAGGCGAGCCGCCGCCAGTGCAGGCGCACGAGAATTTCGATGTCGAAGTCCATGCGCGTGCCGATTCGCACGCTGTCGATGAGCGCGCAGACCGCGTCGAGCGGATACAGGCGAAAGCCGCACATCGAATCGCGGATCGTGAACGACAGCGTTTCGATCCACACCCACACATGCGTCGCATAGCGGCCGTAGAGACGCGACTTCGGCACGCTTTCGTCGTAGACGGGGCGACCGAGAATCACCGCGCCCGGCTCGGCGCGCGCCGCCGCGAGAAAGCGCGGCACGTCGTTCGCGTCGTGCTGCCCGTCGGCGTCGATCTGCAACGCGTGCGTGTAATCCGCGCGGCGCGCCGCGCGCAATCCCGCCATCACGGCTGCGCCCTTGCCGCCATTGACGGGCAGGCGCAGCAGCGTCATCTGCTCGCGATACTGCGCGGCGAGCGCCGCGAGGACCGCCTGCGTGGCCTCGTCGCTGCCGTCATCGACGACGAACATCGGCAGGCCATGCACGGCGAGACGCGCGAGCGTGCCGCCGATCGCGTCCTTGTGGTTGTAGATCGGAATGACGATGCACGTACGCAGGTTCGCGCCGCTCATGCGCGCTCCCGATAGACCACCACGCCCGACGCGCACTCGCGCCCGTTCAGGCGATACGCGAACTGCACGCGGCGGCGCGCGGCGTCGTGCGCGAGCCGCAAGTCGAGCACCGCGCCGGGCGGCACGGGCGCCATGAACTTGAGACGATCGACCGATGCCGTGTCGCGCGCGCCCGCGACGTGCTCCGCCGCGAGACGGATCGCCCAGTCGACCTGCACGACGCCGGGCAAAATCGGCAGATTCGGGAAATGCCCGTTGAAGTGCGCAAGCGTGGGCGGCACGCGCAACTCGTAGCGGAGGCTCTCGCCGTCGCGCGCTTCAGAGAGCACTTCGAAACCTTCGGCGCGGGCGCCGAACGCCGCCGCGACCGCCGCGACGGGCAGCTTGCCGCGCGCATCGAACGGCAGCGCGATGCGAAAGCGCCAGCGGCGCGGCAGCAGCACGACATCGAAATAGGCGGCGAGATGACGGCGCAGCGCTTTCGCCAGCGCGAGGCGGCCTTCGTCGCGCAGCGCCGCGCTGCCGGCATCGCTCAGTGCGACGACGGCGCCCGCGCGCTCGCGCGACGCACCCGCGAGCGGCACGACGCACGCCTGCGCCACATACGGATGCAGCGCGAGCCGCGCTTCCATTTCGGGCAGCGACAGGCGCTTGCCGTCGAGCTTGATCACGCGGTCGAGGCGGCCTTGCAGGCGAAAGCGGCCGTCGTCGTCGAGGAGGATCGCGTCGTCGGTCCGATGCCAGTCGTCGTGGCCCAGATGCGGCGAGCGCACTTCGAGCGCGCCGTCATCCGCGCGGCGCACGTCGACGCCGGCGAGCGGCCGCCATGCCGACGTCGCGCTCTGTCTGCGCCACGCGATGCCGCCGGTTTCCGTGCTGCCGTAGATTTCGACGGGCGCATCGCCGAACACGCTCGCGTAGTCGCGCGCCGGGTCCGCCGCGAGCGGTCCGCCCGATGAAAAGAACACGCGCGGCGCGGGCGTCAAATCGGTGAAACCGGCGAGCGCGGGCCAGCGAACGAGTTGCGCCGGCGACGACACCATCGCGGTCGCGCCGCCATGCGCGATGCGCGAGCGCAGCTGCTGCGGATCGGCGCACAGCACGCGATCGAACGCGCGGCCGGCGGCGAGCGGCCACAGCACGCGGAACAGCAGCCCATAGATATGGCGATGCGGGACGCTCGATAGCATCGTCGCGTCGCCGACGAGCGCCCCCCACTCGCGTTCGAGCGTGCGCACTTCGGCGTCGAACTGCGCGAGCGTCTTGTGGATCGGCTTCGGACTGCCGCTGCTGCCCGACGTGTAGAGCGTGAGCGGCGCGTGCGGGTCGATCGGCAGCGGCGGCACGGCGCTTCGGATTGCCTGCGTCGCACTCAGCGCGCGGACGTCGTCGTCCGTCAGCATGGCGTCGTACGCGTGGTCGAGACCGTCGAGATAGCCGGGCGCGGAACTCGCGGGAATCACCGGCTCCTTGCCGCATGCGAACAGCGCGAAGAGCGCGCAGGCGAAGTCGAACGGATCGTCGATGCACAACGCATAGCGGCGATCGTTCTGCTCGCGCAGCCACCACGCGAGCGCCGCCGTGCGTGCGCGGAACGCCGCGTGCGTGATGACGGCGTGCGTGGTCCCGGCGCCGCCGTCGCGGCAAACGGGCGTCAGCGCGGCGCGCGGCGCGCACAGCACATCGTGCAGCGCGATCATGCCGCCCCCGCACGCCGCGCGCGCGGCAGGATCACGAGATAGCGCCAGACGATCTCGCCCGCGATCAACACGCCGACGAGCCCGTACGAGATCGCGCCGTTATACAGCGACCAGGCCTCGCGCGGCCAATACAGCGCGGTGTACAGCGAGAACAGGCCGTTCGCGGCAAAGAACCCGCACCAGATCCGCGTGACGCGGCGCGTGTGGCGCACGGCGGGCTCGCTCAGATCGGGCGTGCCGATGCGCGCGAACTTTTCGATCATCGACGGGCCGCGCACGAGCGTCGCGCCGAACGCGATCAGCAAGCCGAGGTTCACGAGCGACGGATAGATATGCAGCAGGCGTTCGCTGTCGGTCCACACGATCGCGGCGGACGCGGCGCTCAGCATGAACGCCACGGCCCAGTCGACGCGCGAGAGCCTGCGCAGCGACACGCTCACCACACCCGTGCCGATGCAGCGTTGCAGCCAGATCAACGCGAACAGCAGGCAGCCGGCATAGCGCGGGGCGTTCCAGACCCACGCCCCGAGAATGACCGCGGGATAGGCGAGCTTGAGCGCCGCGTTCAGCGCGAAGCCGAAGCGGCCGCGCGCGTGCGCAGCGGCCGACTGCGTGCCGGGCGTGTCGGGCGACTGCGCGATCGGCGCTGGCATCATTCCTGTTCGACGAGCAGCGATTGGACGGCGGCGACCACGTCCGCGACCGTGCGCACCGACCTGAACTCTTCCGGCTTGATGCGGCGGCCCGTCATCTCCTGCAGTTTGATGGCGAGATCGACGGCGTCGATGCTGTCCAGATCGAGCTCTTCGTACAGGTGCGCTTCGGGCGTCACGCGCTCCGGCTCGATCGCGAAGTTCTCGTGAAAGATGGCGCGGATGCGCTCAAGGATTTCGTTCTCGGTCACGCTCATTCCCCTTCTTTCGTAGTGCCGTCCGCGACGTGCGCAAGCTCGCGCTGGCTCGCGACCAGCGCGACGAGCGTGTTGATCGAACGGAAATGCTCTCGCGTGCGCTCGTCGTTGGACGCGATATTCAGTTGATAGTGTTCGCGCAGCACGATGCCGATTTCGAGCGCGTCGATCGAATCCAGACCGACGCCGTCGGTGTCGAAGAGCGGCGCGTCGTCGTCGATATCGTCGGGCTGCATGTCTTCGAGATCGAGCGCTTCGATCAGAAGCCGTTTGATTTCAAGTTTTAAGGAATCCATAGTCGATCAGATGCTGGGTAATGTGGGCCTCGATCGCGCTCGTCACCGAGCGGGCGGCGAGCGCGGGCGGCTCGTCGCGGGCGGCGAGTTCGTCGGCGCGCAGAGGGTCGAGCACGTTCACTTGCATGTGGAAGGCGCGATCGGGCACGTCGTGCCAGCGCATGTCCTTGGTGAACGCGGGCGGATCGCAGTCCATCAGCACGGGCAGGATCGGCGCGCCGGATTGCAACGCCATGTGCGCAAAACCGCGTGAAAACGCGTGCAGCCGGTTGCTTGCCGGGCTGCGCGTGCCCTCGGGGAAAATGATCATCGTGTAGCCGCGCGCGAGCTGCCGCGCGCCCGCTTCGACGAGCGCGACGGGGTCCGCGTTGCTGACGTATTCCGCTGCGCGCATCACGCCCCAGAAGAACGGATTGCTCCAGTGCGCGCTCTTCACGACGCAGCATGCGCGCGGCGTGAGCGACAGCAGCACCATCACGTCGAGCCAGGTCGGGTGATTCGCCACGACGATGGCCGCGCGCTGCGTGCCTCGCCTGAGCGCGCGGGCGCCGTGCACGTCGAGCTTCATCACGCCGACGCGCACGAGCACGGCGACGAGCGCGCGAAAGAACACGTGAATGACGCCGACGATGATGCGCTGCTTCGAATCGCGGTGCGGCCAGACCGAAGCGAGCGGAAACAGGATCAGCGAGAAGCCGATCCCGCAGACGCCGAACGCGGCGAATGCGAGGGCCGTCGCAGCGAGGCGCCAGTGGTGATCAAGCGCCTTCATGCCAGCACCAGCGCCACATGGAATGGGAATGCTCGCCGCGCCATTCGCTGGCGGCATGCGTGTCGAGACAATGCTGCACGGCCTGACATTGCGAGGCGAACGCCGGGCGCGCCGCAGCGGAATCGGTCACGCGCGCGCATTGCAGCCGCCCGGTTTGCGTGGAAGCGTCGAGCAGAATCGCGAGCGCGCCGCCTTCCGCGTCGTCTTCGACCGGGCCGTAGGCGGGATCGGCCGGTTCGTCGGCATAGACGAGCAGCACCGGGGTGGATGCGTCCGTCGCGTATTGCGCATGCGCTTCGAGCAATGCGTAGCCGAGGGTTTCGTTGCCCGCCGACAACGCGGTGGCGGCGGTGCGGTCGCCGCGCACGATGCCGAAGACGCCGGTCATCGTGTTGAGGACGGACAGACTGAAGGAGGTGGGCGAGACGGTTTTGCCCGCATCGATGGTGTGCAGGATATCGGTCGTGCGATGCAGCTCGCCGTGACGCGAGGCGAACACGACGCGCACGGCGGGCACGGATGCGGAGCAGTCGTGCGCGACCTTCAGCGCGGCCCGCGACAACGTGCTGAGCCGGCGCCGCGTCATCGGCTCGATGAAGCCGATATCGGGTGCGGCGGACGCGGCCGCGGGCCAGAAGGACCAGCGAGCGACTGGAATGGTCCAGTGCGGATCGGGCATGTCGGTGTTCGCGTTCGAAACTCGTGGTACCCGGGCAGCGACGTCCGGCGGCCGCACGATGAGATGTGCTCCGTCCGACTGGCGGAGCCACCCGGTGCTTATGTGTTGATTAATTCGTTTGCAAGCGAGTTAACGGCGCGAAGGGGAAAGAATTTAGCGATTCAGCGCTTGAAATAGGGGACGCCTGCGGACCCTTTTTTATCCGGCGGGATTCTACCGAGCCTCGCGAATGAAAATCATCAAAAATGATGATTGCTTTCCGTTCGTCTCATCGCCGCGACACTGCGACTGCATGCGAGTCGCGGCTTCATATAATCGCGCGCGGCCAATTCGGCATCGTCGAACGGGTAGCGACGTGCTCGATCACAACGGGCTCAACTTTTCATCGTTTCTGCCGTAATCGATTGACCGAGCGGCTGTATTGCCAGGCGCTTGGGCTTCAGCTCCGCTGATCGGAATAATCAACCAGGAGAAACGTTCATGATGTTGGGTCGAATTGCTTTTTATATCTGCGCCGTCGCTGCAGTCACCGGATGCGCGGTAGGCCGCGGAACGGTCGATGTCTCCGCGCCTCAAGGGACGAACCCTGCGACGGGAAAGTATGTGCGCTTCGATTCCGTCCAGGATAAGCGCACGTTCACCGTCGCGCCCCCTAGCGCCGACATGGCGTCACTGGACCCCAGTGAAGATTCGAGCGATGCGTCGAAGGCTCGCGCAATCGGTCGAAAAAGAGGCGGCTTCGGCAAGGCCCTCGGCGATGTGGTGCTTCCCGAAGGCAAGACCGTCTCCGGCCTCGTCGAAAGCGCGCTGGCCACCGGCTTTCAGCAAGCCGGTTACGTTGTCGTGAAGCAAGGCGACCCCAACTTTGCCGCCGCCACGCCGGTGACTGCCCAAGTGATCGATTTTTGGGCATGGTTTCAGCCCGGCTTCTGGTCGGTTACCACCAACCATAAATCGGAATTGCAGTTGTCCGGCAATGTCGGCGCGCTTCACGGCGCTCAGACCGTAAAGACGCGCGTGAGCGAATCGAAACAAGTCGTGGTTTCCAGCGACTGGCGAGAAATCGTGGAAAAAGGGCTGTCGGCGATTACTCTGCAGACGAAGGACCTGGTAAACGGGAAGTAGCGCGTTCAACGGCACAACGTCCGGTTCGAAATGAGCATTCCGAAATAACCGGTTATGTCCGCAAGAAACAAAAAAAGCCCCGAGCAAGTCGGGGCAAAGGTACGAGACCACCTTGTGTAGCGTTGAAGCTACCCGGCGAGAATAGGCAGATGCAGGGCCGCTTCCCACCAGTAAAGTCCGAAACGCTGCCCCGCGCATCGATCATCCTTGACCGATGCCCCCCTTCAGAATATCCCGCGCGCTGCCGATAACACACGCAACCCGTTATTCAGGCTGACGCCACCCGATACGATGAACCGCGCCCCTTCCGAAAGCCCGCTCCAGGCCGCCTTCCTGCGACACGACGACACCCTCGCGCCGCCGGAGCGCGCGTTAGGCGAGGACGATCACGCGGTCTATCGCACGCTGCTCGAATCGACCAAGGCGATTCCCTGGAAGATCGACTGGGCGACGATGGAATTCGCCTACATCGGTCCGCAGATCGAGGCGCTGCTCGGCTGGGCGCCGTCGTCGTGGAAGACGGTGAACGACTGGGCCGAGCGCATGCATCCGGACGATCGCGAAGCGGTGGTCAGCTTCTGCGTCGCGCAATCGAAGGCAGGCACGGATCACGAAGCCGATTACCGCGCGCTCACCCGCGACGGCGGCTATGTGTGGCTGCGCGACGTCGTGCATGTCGAGCGCAACGACCAGGGCGAAGTCGAGGCGCTTATCGGCTTCATGTTCGACATCAGCGAGCGCAAGCGCATCGAGGAAGAACTCACGCAGTTGCAGCAGGAACTGGAGCGTCTGTCGTTCAGCGACAGCCTCACGGGCGTCGGCAACCGCCGCCGCTTCGACGACGTGCTGGCGCGCGAGTGGGACGCCGCGAAGTCATCGGGCAGACCGCTGTCGCTCGTCATGATCGATATCGACTTCTTCAAGTCGTACAACGATTACTACGGTCACGTTCAGGGCGACGAATGCCTGAAGCGCATCGCGCGCGTGCTCGGCGAGGCGGCCGGCGAACGGCATTTTCTCGGGCGCTTCGGCGGCGAGGAATTTGTGCTGATTCTCGCCGATGCCGATGCCGATGCCGAAGCCGCGATGCGCATCGCGGAGCGTTGCCGCGCGCTGATCGCGCATGAAGCGATCGCGCACGTGCGCTCGCCGCACGATCAGCAAGTGACCGCGAGCTTCGGCGTAGGCACCGTCGTGCCCGGCGAGCGCATGGACGTGACGGCCTTCATCAACCTCACCGACGCGCAGCTCTATCAGGCAAAGGACAACGGCCGCAATCGCATCGCGGCCGTGGATCGCGCGGGAATTCGGGGCGAAGGTTTCAAAGCCCAAAGCCGCTGATCGCGCGGAAATTCAGACGCGGCCCGTCACCGGAATCGCCGCGCCCGTGATGCATTGCGCATCCGGCGAAAGCAGGAACGCGATCACCGCGCCGAGTTCCTCGGCTTTCACCCAGCGGGAGAAATCGGCGTCGGGCATGTCGCGGCGATTGGGCGCCGTATCGATGATCGACGGCAATACCGCGTTCACCGTCACGCCCTTGTCCTTCAGTTCTTCGGCGAGGGCTTCGGTCAGGCGCAGCAGCGCGGCCTTCGACGCCGCGTAGGCGCCCATGCCCATGCCCGCTTTCATCGCGGCCAGCGCGCCGATATTGACGATGCGCCCGCCTTCGCTCGCGCTCAACGCCGCGAGCGCGGCCTTCGACGCGTTGAGCGCGGTCTTCACGTTCACGTCGAACAGGGATTGCCAGGTGTCGGCGCTGCCATCCGCGATCGTCTGCCAGCTGAACGCGCCCGCAACGTTCACGAGCGCGTGCAGGCCGCCCGTCTGTTCGACGATGGCGTCGATCGCCGTTTGCGCCGACCTCGCGTCCGCCAGATCGATGCCGGTCACGATGCACGCATCGGCGAGCGGCGCGGGCAATGCGTCCGGCTGACCGCCGTGGCCGCCGTGGCCAATGAGCGCGATGCGCGCGCCGCGCCCGGCGAGCACGCGCGCCGTCGCGAGTCCCAGACTGCCAAAGCCGCCCGTGATGGCGACGATCCTTCCTTCCAGAGTGTTCATCGCGTTCTCCGCCAGACCGAAGGTCGAGAGGACGGCGCCTTTCGGCGCGACGCCCGGAACGCTATTGTCCGCCTGATTCGGCGTAGCCGGACGCCCGTTGCACGGCCAGCACCGCCGCCGATGTGATCAGGCCCGTCAGCAGGACGCCGAGGAACGCGAGGGAAACCGCGGCCGCGCGGCCGATCGGCGTGGTCGGCACGATGTCGCCATAACCGATCGTCAGGCCGGTCACGCCACACATGTATAGCGTCTCGCCGAACGTTACAGGCGCGTGCGTGACCGTGTCGACGGGACCGCCGAAGTAGTACATCGTCACCGCGATCGCCATGAACGTCGCAATGTTGATGAGAAAGAGCGGCGACAGATGCCACACCACTCTGATCATCTCGATGATGGTCCGGCCCGGGCTGACTTTCGGACGCGTGCGACGCTTGCTGGCAGTGCTTTGCATGGTGGGCGATCTTTCGACGGCGAAAATTCATCAGCCCGCCATCGTAGCCCCGCACTGCAAACCGGCGCTATCGGACGATGTCGTCCAACGTGCCGGATACACCTATTTTTACGTTTTCGCCCGTCGGCGCCATCCGGCCGAGCAGCCACACCGCCGCCGCGACGATCAACGCGCACGCGCCCGCGACGGCGAGCGACGCCGCGAAACCGCTCGCGAAACTTTCCCGCGCGATGCGCAGGATCGTGTCGCTGCCCGCGCCCGCATGCGCCAGATCGCCGGCGAGCAGGCGCGAGAGGAACGTCGCATCGAGAATGGCGTCCGGATCGGCGAGGCTGCCTGCGTGCATGTCGAGCGCGGCGTGCGTGCGGCTCGCGAGCACCGCGCCCAGCACGCCGACCGACGTGACGATCGCGGTGAAGCGCGTCGTCGTGCTGATGCCCGACGCCATGCCGGTGCGGTTCGCCGGCACACACGCCATGATCGGCCCGCGCTCACCAAGGCACGCTCGAAGTGGCGCGGCGCGGGCGCTTCAGAGCGAACATCGTCGCGCGGCCGGGCACGCTCGCGGCCGTGCTCGCGGCCGTGCTCGCGCATGTGTCGCTCGGCGGCGATGTCGCCATCGTGCCGCGTTCGCTCGCGCGCTGCGTGACGGTGCCGGACGTGGAATATCGCGAGATCGCGGGCAAAGCCGTGCCTTCGGAAGTGGCGATGGCGTATCGGCGTTTCGAGCGCGCGCCGGCGGTGCGGGCTTATCTCGACTTCGCGGCTTCAAAGATCTAGCGCCTCGAATCCTGACCGGTGCGCGTTCGCGAGCATCGCGCCGTGATGACGGAGCGCTTGGCGGTCGATCGTCATCGCGTCGAGCATGGCTGCGTGCAATTCGTCGACGCGCACGACGCCCGGCGCATTGGCGACCTCCCACGTCGATGCATACGCGTGCTGCTTGCGCGCATCTCCGTGCTCGAGATTCACGCGCGGCAAACCGTACGCCATCGCGACGATCCGGCCATGCAGGCTGCTGCCCGCAAAACCCGCGCTGCCGGCGATCAGCGCGCAGATATCCCAGACGTTCAGCGAATCGAAAATCTTCACGGCGGGATGACGCATGCGCGCCGCCATGCGCTCGTAGACCGCGATGTCGTCGTGCCACGGCGCCGCGCCCGCGCGAAAGAGCGTAATGCCGAGACCGGTCGATTCACCGAGCAAATCCAGTTGATGCGCGATGCGCGCGAGCATGGCGTCGTCGCCGAAATCCGCGCTGAACTGGACGGCCAGATAGCCGCAAGGCAATGTGGGGCGCGCGGCCTGGATGCGGTCGTCGAAGAGTTCCGCCACCAGTGCCGCGGGGTCCGGGACCAATCGTGCGTCGATGCCCGCGCCTCGTAACGTGGCTTGCGTCGCGGCGTCCCGTACGCCGATGTGGTCGGCGGTTCGGAGCTTCGTCAGCACTTCGTCGCGCAGCGCGGTATCGCGGGCATCGAGCGTCGCGCCGCCGATCGCGTCGAAGCAGATCCACGCCGCCCGTGGAAACGTCTCGCGGCCGATCACGTAGGGGGCGTGCGCGTCGATTCCGAGTTCCGTGCGCGCCCACGCGCGGCGATCCGTTGCGCTCGAGCCGTATCGGGCGATGCAGGACTGCGTGTCTTCGGGCCTCGTCAGCATTACGGCGGCTTCCCATGCGTCGCACGTCAGCAACTCGCCGCCCGCGTGAATCAGCGTGAGGGGTTCGTCGCGCCAGCGTTGCGCGAGCCGCGGGAGCGCGGCGACATCGTGGCCGCCGAACGCGCGCAAGTCGCGTTGCGCGCATCCGGCAAACACCGGTTCGATGTCCGGAAACCGTTGCACAAGCAAACGCGCGACGACATGCGCGAAGAGCATATCGCCGAAATTGTGTCGGTCGAACGCGCCGAAGATGATGACCGGGCGGTTCGGCGCCGCTTGCGGATTAGCCAAATGGCCACCTGTTCAAAAGAGCGCCCGACGGGCAGCATGGGCCACGTCGACCGTAAGGAACGCTGAGGTTCAGAAGTCCTGGAGGAAGAATATGTCCATGCACGCTGCAGGCGGAGTTCTGCTAAAGTACACACGTGAGTACACACAGGAGTCCGTCATGCCTATCACTCGAATTTTTCGGAACGGCAATTCGCAAGCCATCCGCATTCCTGCCGAACTCGCCTATCCGGAAAACGAAACGGAGGTCGAGATCGAACGCATCGGCGATGAGCTTCGTATTCATCCCGTGCGTCGGCCGCTGGCGGGCGCGCTCGACCGCTTCAAGCGCTTCGATTCCGATTTCATGGCGTCCGGGCGCAGCGAGCCGGAACAAGACGATCGGGAGTTCTTCTGATGCCGCGTTATCTGCTCGACACCAACATGTGCATCTATCTGATGAAACATCAGCCCGAGCAGGTCGCCCGGCGCTTTGCGCAATGCTACGTCGGCGACGTGGTCATGTCCGCGATCACATACGCCGAATTGCAGTTCGGCGTCGCGATGAGCGCGCGGCCCGAGCGCGAGCGCGTCAATCTGGCGTCGCTCGTCGAGCTGATCGAAGTCGCGCCGTTCGGCGAAGATGCAGCGGCGGCCTACGGGCCGATCCGCCAGACCTCGCGCGAGCGTAACAAGGGCGCGCTCGACAAGCTGATCGCGGCTCACTCGGTCGCGCTCGGCGTGCCGGTCGTAACGAACAACCTCAAGGACTTCGAGAATTACCCCGGCGTCACCGTCGAGAACTGGCTCGACGACGGCGCGTGATGAAGTGGTCCCGCGTGCGGCGGCGCTCGCCGGAGCGAGCCCTCACAATCGTCTAATTCTGCCCGGTCACACTTCCTTCACACGCTGCAACGCGGGAGGGAAGGATGAAGATCGAATCGACGCAGATCGCCGCGGCATCGCTGATTGCCGAAGACGCGAGGCGCGACGCATCGCCGGTTGAGGAGACCGTCGGCGCATCCTCGTCTTCCGAGCCGATGCCCTACGACGACCTTCTGCCCTGCCTGCTTCTGCCGATGGCCGGCGCGTACTGAATCACGATCCGCCGGAGCAGCCGATGTTCATACGAGACGGCGTCACCTACGCGTTTCATCACATGGGAATTCCGACGCACGAGCCGCGCGCGGGCGAGCGCTACAGCACGCACTTCCGGAAGAGCATCGTAAGGAGGCTGAATGAGCGCCGAATGAGGCGTCGCGGCGCGCTTGACCTGGATGATTGAAGCGCTTATACAGAACGCTCACCGCTCACGACCGGAGTGCTGAATGACAAGAAACGCGATTCCCTTTGTGGTTTGCGCCATCGCTCTCGCTGCGTGTTCGACGGACGGCACGAACACCGCCGTTGCGCCGCCTCCCGGTTCCGTCATCGCGGCACTTCCCTCTGGCGGCGTCTACAAAGGCGCGCTCAAAAACAGCACCGCCGACGCCACGCTGCTCATGCTCTTCAATGGCACCGCGTATCTCTTCTATGGCGGCGCGGGCGGCACGGGTCTCGCGGGTGTCGCGATCGCGGCCAACGGCGCGCAGGCGCGCGACGGGCGCTTCACCAGCGATTCGGCGCTCGACTATCGCGTGGGGACGGCGAGCGCATCGCCGGCCGCGTTCAGCGTCGACTTCTCGCACGCGCCGGCCGTCGATGCGACCGTCGCAATCAGGGACGGCGGCGCGGACCTCGCGTTTTCCGGCCGCGCCGCGCCGATGCTCGATATCGCACCGAGCAAAGCCAACGCGGGCGGACTCTACACCGGACGCGGCATGTCGCTCGCCGGGGCGACGCCAACGCGCATCACCGTCGCCGCCGACGGCTATCTGGCCGGTACGACCGCATCCGGCTGCATCTTCAGGGGAACGGTGGCGCCGCATGAAGGGGCGAACGCCTACGACGTCTCGGTTACGTTCGGCCCCGCGCCTTGCCCTGTCCCGGACTCGACCGTGACCGGTAACGCGGTGCTCGACGGCGCGCGTCTTCTCGTTGCGTTGCCGAGTCCGGATCGGGCAAACGTATTTCTCTTCGACGGGCGGAAGTAGACGCCGCCGCGAAATGAATCGCGTTTTGATTAAAAGCGCGATCTCTATCCTAAGATTGTTTCACCGCACGCGGCGTCGGCGTTCCGTCCGGTTGCTTCTCGGGCCGCGCGCTCCGCCGAGCGTGGCCGTTGTTTGGTCAGCGCATTTCGTCGATAACAACAGGAGACAACCCAGATGAAGGCAACGCTCAAGCTTTTGCCGTTGGCCGCAGGCGCCATGTTCGCCTGGCTGTCGCTCGCGAACATGGCGAACGCCGCGCAGGACAACGTCAATGCGCTATCGAACTTCCGTCAGACCGGCAACGCCACGCCGCCAGAAAAGATCCCGCAGAGCGGATCGACCGCCGACGCGCTGCGCAAAAACCTGGACCAGATCAAGCTGCCGCCGGGCTTCAAAATCGAGCTGTACGCCGTGGTTCCCGAGGCGCGGCACATGGCGATCGAGCCGTCGACGGGCGTCGTGTTTGTCGGTACGCGCAAGAATCGCGTGTGGCAGGTGACGGATCGCACGAAACAGCGCGTCGCGAGCGATGTCGTGCAGTTCGCGTCCTCCGTGCCGTTCAAGGTGCCCAACGGCGTGTGCTTCTCGCCGGACGGCGTCCTTTACGTCGTCGAGCAGAACCGGGTGCTCGGCTTTCCCGCCGCGCACTTTTTCGGTGAAGGCGGCCCGGACGTGGCCGCGGCGGTGGTCGTGCCGCAGGGCAAGCTGATTCCCACACAGTTCGAAAGCTTCAACCACGGCGCGCGCGCATGCCGCGTCGGACCGGACAAGAAGCTGTACATCGCGCTCGGCCAGCCGTGGAACGTGCCGCCCAAAGACAAGCTCGCCGAGCTCGACAAGCACGGGCTCGCGGGCATCATCCGCATGGATCAGGACGGCAAGAATCGCGAAGTCTATGCGCACGGCGTGCGCAATTCGGTCGGCCTCGATTTCAATCCGAAGGACAAGACGCTGTGGTTCACGGATAACCAGGTCGACGGCATGGGCGACGACACCCCTCCCGGCGAGCTGGATCATGCGACCAGGGCCGGCGAGCACTTCGGCTTTCCGTGGTACGGCGGCGGCAAGGTGCGCACGGCCGAGTACAAGGACCAGAATCCGCCGGCGGGCGTCGTGTTCCCGGAGGTCGAGTTCGCCGCGCACGCCGCGGACCTCGGCATGTCGTTCTACAACGGCAAAATGTTCCCGCAGAAGTATCAGGGCGGCATCTTCGATGCGGAGCACGGTTCGTGGAACCGCACGAAGCCCATCGGCGCGCGCATCATGTTCGTCCCTATCAAGGACGACGGCACCGCGGGCGAGCCGGAAGTCTTCGCGCAAGGCTGGCTCACGGATAGCGGCGAGTACATGGGCCGTCCGGTCGACGTGCAGGTGCTGCAGGACGGCTCCCTCCTCGTCTCCGACGACTACGCGGGCGCGATTTACCGCATCTCGTATGCGGGCGCCAAATGAGACATGCGAGACATGCGATGACGCCCGGCGCTTCTGGCGGGCGTGCTGGCGAAGGCCGCGCAATGCGCGGCGTGTCGCGGCATCGACGACGCGGATGCCGCCAATCTGGCGGCGTATTACCACAGCCTCGGCAAGCAGTGACACCGCCGGAAGTGTTGCAAATTTGCTGCGGACGAAACCCGATTGCGATTTTTTTTGATTCAGGTATTGACGTGGAAGCTTAAGGGTTTATACTAACTCCTGTCTCCTCCATGTCTCAACCGATGTGGATTCAAGCCCGCTCATCGAAGCGGGCTTTTTTTTGTCCGCGTTTTTGCCCGTTCGGTGGCGTGTTTCCGGCACTAGACGGCGTGACCGCGCCGCGCATCGAGTGCCTTTCGCGAGCGCTCCAGTTCTTCGGCGATCAGCCGTTCATCGGGCAGCACCGTCTGATATTCGGCGGCCAGAATCTTGTTTGGCAGGTTGTCGAGCGCGTAGCGCGCCTCCGCGCTGCCCTTTCCCGCACAGAGAATCAGTCCGACCGGCGGGTTTTCCCCCGGCTTCATCCAGTGCTCGCGCGCGTAATTCAGGTAGAGATGCATCTGACCGGCGTCCGCGTAGCTGAATCGCCCGACCTTCAGATCGACGACGACGAGGCATTTCAGACGCCGATGGAAGAACAGCAGATCGACGCGAAACCACGTGTCGTCGATGCGCAGCCGTCGCTGCCGTCCGATGAACGCGAAATCGTCGCCCAGTTCGAGCAGGAAATCCGCAAGGCGCTGGATCAGCGCATTCTCCAGATCCGACTCGGAATATTCGTCCTTGATGTCGAGAAATTCGAGGACGAACGGGTCTTTGATCGCTTCCTCGGGCGTGATCGCGTCGCCGGGAGCGTGCTCGGCGGCTTTTTGCAGCAGCGCCGCCTTGTTGCGCGACAGCGCGAGCCGCTCGTAGAGCTGGCTGTTCACTTGCCGGTCGAGCTGGCGCACCGACCAGCCTTCGCGCAGTGTTTCGGTTTCGTAGAAAGCGCGCGCCGCGTCGTTCTTCACGGAAAGCAGGCGCACATAGGCGGACCACGGCAGCGTGAAACGCGCGGCGAGCGCCGCGAGGCGCGCGTCGGCGGGAACGGAAAGCGGGGATTCTCCAGACGCCGTCTGGAGCGTTTGCGAAGCCGCCGACGATTCTCCAGACGCTGTCTGGAAAATCCGCTCTGGCGGCCATTGCTGGTAGAACGCGCGCATGTTGGCGAGATTCGCCCGGCCGAATCCCCTGCCGAAACGCTTCGTCAGATCGGCGGCCAGTCGCGCGATGAGCGCCTCGCCGTACGCCGCCCGATCGGCCCCGCCCTGCTCCGAATCGACGATCCGCCGCCCGATTTCCCAGTACGACGCCGTCATGATCGCGTTGACGCTGCGGGCAGCGGCGCTCCGCGCGCGCTCGAGCACCTCGACGATGCCCGAGCGGAATTCGTCATAGTCGTGGGTGGCTATCGCGTGCTTCGTCATCCGTCGATCGTCTCCGTGCGGTGCGGCCCGCAGGTCGCGTCAGCGCTCGAATATAGCGGATTCGCCTCCCCGTCGAGGCGCGCCATCCGCACGGAACGTCGATCTTCCTGTTTTGTGTTGGTCTCCCGACGCGCCCCTCGCGACTGGCTAGGGGTTTCGTTCCCAGGCTCTTCGGCCTCGATGCCCGATGTTTTCCACAGAAAAGGTGCACAAGCCTGTGGATATCGTCCCGGCTATTGCCGCAACGTGTTGATTCGACACTGCTTACATCCGACGCCCAGCGATGCGCCCCCGCGCGCCGCCGGCTCAGTCGCCTTTCGGCAGGCAGGACGCGAGCATCGCGTCGACGCGATTCATCTCGATGCTGAAAAGCGACTGCGGCGCGGTGGCGTTCAGCTCGTCGGCGGCGGAGCTCGGCAGCGCCATCGCGATGGTGGCCGTCGCGAACAGCGCGACGATCATCGACAGGAACCAGGAAAAGACGACCATCGCCAACCTCGTCAAGTAGATCTCTCGGAATCGGCGCGCATGAACGTCAGCGCGTGATGTGAAGAGTAGAACTGTGCGGCGCCGCGCACAGCCCTACTGACGGGGGGACTTGAAGGGGGGAGATTTACGGACGCAGTTGCGGCGCGGGGACGGTCGACACCTCCTGAGCCAGCGCCGCCGCTTCCTGCGCGCGCATCGCGCGGATAAAACCGTCGCGCTCGCGCAAGCGGCTCCAGTAGTCGGCGATCGATGGCGCAAAGCGCCCGCTCAGCCCGATGAGCTCCGCGAGCATCAACGCATAGCCGACGGAAATATCCGCCGCCGTGAAGCGTCCCGCGCACAGGTACGGCTGCGCTTCCAGCAGCGGCGCGAGCGTGCGCAAGCGCGCGTGGAACCATCGCGCGTAATCCTCGACGATCTGCGGCTGCCGGCGCTCCGGCGGCTCCAGATGCGTGTAGCGCAGCACGAGCGTTTGGGGGAACGTGAGCGTCGCTTCGCCGAAATGCAGGAAGTTGAGGTAGCGGCCGAAATCGGGCTCTTGCAAGGCGACATCGAGCACGCCCGGCGAATAGCGCGCCGCCAGATACTGGCAGATCGCCGCCGATTCGGTCATGAAGAGCGCGCCGTTCGCATCGTCGGTCAGCGCCGGAATCGTGCCGAGCGGATTGACTTCCCTGAACGCGTGAGCGAGCACGCGCGGCGGAAACGGCAGCATCTTGAGTTCATACGGCACGCCGATTTCTTCCAGCGCCCACAGCGGCCGGAACGAACGCGCGCTCACACAGTGATGCAGCGTAATCACGTCGACTCCTGTGTGTGTCAGGCGAGCCACGACGGCTTGCGCTTCTCGAGGAAGCTGCGCACGCCTTCGCGCCCTTCATCGGATGCGCGGATGCGCGCAATGCGCTCGGCCGTCTCCGCGATCAACGCTTCGTCGATGTCCTTGCCCGCGAAATCCGCGACGAGTTGCTTGCACTCGCGCACGCCGTTCGGACTGTTCGCGACGATGCTGGCGGCGATCGCGTCGACACGCGCGTCGAGCTGATCGGCGGCGACGGCTTCATGCACGAAGTTCAGGCGCTGCGCTTCGGCGGCGTCGAAGCGCTCGGCCGTGACGAAATAGCGATGTGCCGCGCGCGCGCCCATCGCGCGGATCACGTAGGGCGCGATCGTCGCGGGCATGAGGCCGAGTTTGGCTTCGGACAGGCAGAAGTGCGCGGTGTCCGCCGCTACCGCGATGTCGCACACAGCGACGAGGCCCATGCCGCCCGCGTAGGCATCGCCTTGAACGCGCGCGATCACGGGCTTTTTGCACGCGTAGATGGTGTTGAGCATCGTGGCGAGGCCGAGCGCATCGGCGCGGTTCTCCGCTTCCGAATAATCCGCCATGCGCTTCATCCAGTTGAGATCCGCGCCCGCGCAGAACGCCGGACCACTCGCGGCGAGGATGATGACGCGCACGTTGGGGTCCTCGTCGAGCGCGCGGAATGCAGCGGTCAGCTCGACGATGGTCGCATCGTCGAAGGCGTTGCGCACGTCGGGCCGATCGAGCGTCACGCGCGCGACGTGTCCTTCGATGCCGAGCTTCAGGCGTTGCAGATTCGCTGCGTCGGTCATGTTTCCGTCTCCCTGATATCCGCGAATTGAGCGTTGCTCAATTTATTTCGACTGGCACTTTGCGCCGTCCGATCAGTTTCTTCGAAAAAGCCGCGAGCGGTCAACTCGTTTTTTGAGCTTTACTCACAAATGCGCCGCAGAACAATCATCCGATGAGACCGGACCGGCATGCCGCAAGACGAGCATGCGCAGCCGCAATATACTTGTATATATTACGGTTCTTGCCGGACAGCGCGACCCCAGCTCGGCCACGCGCCCGCGACCCCCAACGTGCCGCCCGAAGTCGATCCATAACCATAATGTCAACTCGATTCAAGGAGCCTGACGTGAAGACCCGTATTTTGCGCGCTTTGCTTTGCGCATTCGTCCCGTTTGCCGCAGGCATCGCCGCGTCGTCGGCGCTTGCCGGTGAAGTGCAGGTCGCGGTCGCGGCCAACTTCACGGCGCCCGTGCAGGCGATCGCCGCCGATTTCGAGAAGGACACGGGCAACAAGGTCGTCGCGTCCTTCGGCGCCACGGGTCAGTTCTACGCGCAGATCAAGAACGGCGCGCCCTTCGAAGTGTTCCTGGCCGCCGACGACACCACGCCCGCCAAGCTCGAAACCGAAGGCGCGACCGTGCCCGGCAGCCGCTTCACCTACGCGACGGGCGCGCTCGCGCTGTGGTCGGCGAAAGACGGCTACGTCGACGATAAAGGGGACGTGCTGAAGAAGAACGCGTTCAATCACATTGCGATCGCGCATCCCAAAGCCGCGCCGTACGGACTCGCCGGATATCAGACGCTCGACAAGCTCGGCCTGACCGCCGAGCTCAAGCCGAAGGTCGTCGAAGGCCAGAACATTTCGCAGACGCAGCAGTTCGTCGCAACGGGAAACGCCGAACTCGGCTTCGTCGCGCTGTCGCAGATATACAAGAATGGCAAGATCACGAGCGGATCGGCGTGGATCGTGCCCGCCGACCTGCATGAGCCGATCAAACAGGACGCCGTCATTCTGAGCAAGGGCAAGGACAATCCGGTGGCGAAGCAGTTCGTCGATTACCTGAAAGGCCCGAAGGCCGCCGCCATCATCAAGTCGTACGGATATCAACTGTAAATATGCCGCTCGATAGCGCCGATCTCCAGGCCATCACCCTGACGCTCGAACTCGCGTCGCTGGCGACGGCGCTCCTGCTCGTCATCGGCACGCCGATCGCGTGGTGGCTCACGCATACGCGCTCGAAGGCGAAGGGCATCGTCGGCGCTGTGGTGGCGCTGCCGCTCGTGCTGCCGCCGACGGTCATCGGCTTCTATCTGCTCGTGCTGATGGGGCCGAACGGCTCTGTCGGCAAGATCACGCAGGCGCTCGGCATTGGCCTGCTGCCGTTCACGTTCGCGGGGCTCGTCGTCGGCTCGGTGATTTACTCGCTGCCGTTCGTCGTCCAGCCGTTGCAGAACGCGTTCGAAGCGATCGGCCGGCGCCCGCTCGAAGCCGCCGCGACGCTGCGCGCGGGCCCGTGGGACACGTTCTTCACGATCGCGCTGCCGCTCGCGCGGCCTGGCATCGTCACCGCGACGATTCTCGGCTTCGCGCATACCGTCGGCGAATTCGGCGTCGTGCTCATGATCGGCGGCAATATTCCGGGGCGCACGCGCGTGGTTTCCGTGCAGATCTTCGATCACGTCGAAGCGCTCGAATACGCTCAGGCGCACTGGCTCGCGGGGGGCATGGTGGTATTCTCGTTCATCGTTCTTCTGCTGCTCTATTCCAGCCGGCGCTCCCTTGCGGCTCATGTCTGAACTCACTTCATCCCTGACGCTCGACCGCGCGCGCAGAAGTGCCACCGAGGCCATCGAGGCGCGCTTTATCGTGGAGCACGGCGACTTCACGCTCGATCTCGATCTCACGCTCCCCGGGCGCGGCGTCACCGCGATCTTCGGCCATTCCGGCTCCGGCAAGACCACGCTGCTGCGCTGTCTCGCGGGACTCGCGCGGCCGCGCGTCGGAAAGCTCGTCGTCAACGGCGAAATCTGGCTCGACACCGAACGCAACATTTTCCTGCCGACGCACAAGCGCCCGCTCGGCTATGTCTTTCAGGAAGCCAGCCTTTTTCCGCACTTGAGCGTGAAGCAGAATCTGCGCTTCGGGCTGGAGCGCGTGCGGGCGGCGGAGCGGCGTGTGGATCTGGCGCAGGCGGCGGAGTTGCTCGGCATCGGGCATTTGCTGGAGCGCTCGCCCGCCGGTTTGTCGGGCGGCGAGCGGCAGCGCGCGGGCATCGCGCGGGCGCTGTTGACGAGCCCGCGTCTGTTGTTGCTCGACGAGCCGCTCGCATCGCTCGATCAGAAGCGCAAGCTCGAAATCCTGCCGTATCTCGAACGTCTGCACGACGAACTCGATATTCCCGTGCTCTACGTGAGTCACGCGCCGGAAGAAGTCGCGCGCCTCGCGGATCATCTCGTGCTGCTCGAAGGCGGGCGCGCACTCGCGAGCGGCCCGATCGCCGATACGCTTGCGCGCCTCGACTTGCCGCTCGCGCTCGCCGACGACGCATCGGTCGTGTTCGACGGCATCGTCGATGGATACGACAGCCGTTATGGCCTGCTCACGCTCGCGTTGCCAGGCTCGCGCGCGAAGCTGACGGTCGTGCATGCGCCGTCGCCCGCAGGCCGTGCGATGCGCGTGACGGTGAAGGCGCGCGACGTGAGCCTCATCACCGGCGCGCACGAGCAGGACCGCAGCAGCGTGCTGAACGTGCTGGCCGCGACGGTGATCGGCATCGCGGACGACGCCAACCCGTCGCAGGCCGTGGTGCGGCTCGATGTCGACGGCTCGCCGCTGCTCGCCCGCGTGACGCGCTATTCGCTCGACCGGCTCGGGATCGTCGAAGGCATGCGCGTGTGGGCGCAGGTGAAGGCGGTGTCGCTACTGGCTTGAGCGCGCCTTCAACGCGGCGTATTGCAACAGCATGATCGTCTTGCCGTCCATGATTTCACCGCGCTCGATCATCCGCAGCGCTGTTTGCAGCGGCACTTCGAGCGTCTCGATTTCCTCGCCCTCTTCCAGCACGCCGCCGCCGTCGGACACGCGCATGGAGCTGTCGTAGTCGCCGAGATAGAAATAGAGCTTCTCCGTCACCGATCCCGGGCTCATGAACGCCTCGAAGATCTTTTCGACGTGATGCACGCGATACCCCGTTTCCTCTTCCACTTCGGCGCGGATGCGCTCTTCCGGCGACGCGTCGTCGAGCAGGCCGCCGGGCGTCTCGACCAGCATGCCGTGATGCCCGTTGACGAACGCGGGCATGCGGAACTGGCGCGTCAGCAAGACGTTGCCGGTCTTGCGGTCGTGCAGCAGGATGGTCGCGCCGTTGCCGCGGTCGTACGTCTCGCGACTCTGACGCTGCCAGGTTCCGTCGCGGCGCAGGAAATCGAAGGTGACTTTTCTGAGGACGTACCAGTCGTCCGACAGCACTTCGGTTTTGAGGATGCGCACGCGCTCATTCGTTTCCATCGGATTCCCCTGTTCGACAATCAATCGCGCTCATGGTAGCGTGCAGTTTCGTGCAATATCAAGCAAATCCGTGCAAATCAATGTTGACCAGTCAACGCAAGAAAGCCATTCTCGATACGCTCAAGCGGGACGGGCAAGTGCTCGCCAGCGAGCTGAGCGCGCGCTTCAATATCTCCGAGGACACGGTGCGGCGCGATCTGCGCGAACTCGCCGCCGATGGGCTTCTGCAGCGCGTGCATGGCGGCGCGTTGCCGGCGTCGCCCGCGGTGGCGCCGTTCGCGCGTCGCGAGGAAATGGAGTCGGATGCGAAGCGGCGCATCGCGCGGAAAGCGGCGCAGATGATCGCGCCGGGGCAGGTCGTCATCGTCGATGGCGGCACGACGTCCGCGCTGCTCGTGCGGCATCTGCCGGAGACGCTTTCCGCGACGATCGTCACGCATAGTCCGAGCGTCGCCGTGGCGCTGGCGCAGCACGCGTCGGTGGAAGTCGTGCTGATCGGCGGCAAGCTCTACAAGCACTCGATCGTCACCGTGGGCGCGGCGGCCGTCGAAGCCATGTCGCATATTCACGCCGACATCTATTTCATGGGCGTCACCGGCGTGCATCCGGGCGCCGGGCTCACCACCGGCGATTTCGAGGAAGCGCATGTCAAGCGGGCGCTCGCGGCGCGCGCGGCGGAAACGGTCGTGCTCGCGTCGGCGGCGAAGCTCAATGCGGCGTCGGCGTATCGCATCGGCGGGATCGAACTGGCGCAGACGATCATCGTCGAAGAAGGGACTGACGCGAAGCTCATCGAGCCGATCGAACGCGCCGGCATCACCGTGCTGCGCGCATGAAATTGCGGCAATTTATTACCGGGTAACGCGCCGAAAAATACGCGCCAGCCCGTGTAATTGAATTTCTCCGGCAAGTGGCATAGCGTTCAAAGATGTGCCGCGAGCGGTCAACTGCGAAGTCCGCATTTTCGTTAGTGACCTCGACTCAGCGAACATTTTTCTGGAGAACGTCGTGAATCGCCTGAAGGCTTTTATCGCGCTGTCGCTCGTGGCGAGCGCGGGCTTCGCCGCCAACGCTCATGCGTGGGCGCGCGTCGGTGTATGGGTCGGCGGACCCGTGTATTACCCGTATCCGGTCGCGCCCGCGCCGTACTACTACTATTCGCCGCCGCCCGTGGTGGTCGCGCCGCAGGCGCCGGTGCAATACGTCGAGCAAGGTCAGCCCGCCGCCGAACCGGGCGCGCCCATGCAGCAGCCCGGCATGTGGTACTACTGCGACTCCGCCAAGGCCTATTACCCCTACGTGAAGGCATGCGCCGGCGCGTGGCGCCCGGTTCCGGCGACACCGCCGCCATCGAACTGATGCTTTCCGGCATTCCGAACATCGACCACGAAGCTATTCGCAAGATTCCATGAACACCTCAAGGCTTGCCCTGCTGCTTGCGGCAATCGGCGCAACCGGCCTTTCGGCCTGCACCGTGATGCCCACCGGCCCCAGCGTGATGGCGCTGCCCGGCAGCACCAAGACGTTCGACCAGTTCCGCGCCGACGACAACTCCTGCCGCCAGTTCGCCCTTCAGCAAGTCGGCGGCGTGGACGCCAATCAGGCGGCCACCAACAGCGCGGTCGGCAGTGCGGTCGTCGGCACGGCGCTCGGGGCTGCCGCGGGCGCGGCGTTCGGCGGCGGCTCGGGCGCGGCCATCGGCGCGGGCGCGGGCTTGCTGACCGGCAGCGCATACGGCGCCGGGGCATCGCAGATGTCGGGTTACAACGTGCAGCAGCGCTACGACTACGCGTATCTGCAATGCATGTACGCCGCGGGCGACAAAGTACCCGTGCGCAGCAGCGTCCGGAGCGTTCAGCCCACCGGCTCGTCCTACACCACGCCGCCGCCGCCCCCGCCGCCGCCGGGCTGGCAGCCGCCGCCTCCGCCCAATAGCTGAAACCCTAGCGCCGCGCGAGCGGCGCATCGCGCACGAACGACGGTGCAACGAGCAGGCCCGTCACCCAGCCGATATAGAACCGCAAGTCGCTCCAGAATTCCGAGCGCTCGTAGACGCGAAACGCCTGCACGTGCGCGAGCCACAGCACGAGTTGCAGCGCGCCCGTCAGCACGAGCCACGCCAGTGCGATCACACCGGTCGCGCGTGCGCAGCGCCGGAACGTCGACGCATCCCACTGTTCCCGCACGATCACGCATCCCGCGATCAGCACGCAGATCGACGGGATCGCGCTCGTCACGAGCACGTGCACCGGCCAGCCGAAGACGACGCCCGCCAGCAAGCCGGCAATCACGGCGAGCGCCGCGACGGACCACGCGATCCACGATGGCCCGCGCGCGGCGATCCACGCAATCGTGATGAAAAACGGCGTGATCGCCCATTGCAGCGCCGTCGCGACGGCTTTCACCAGGTTTTCGCTCGCCTGCTCGTTGGAATGGCTCGCCGCGACATACACGGTGATCGCCTCGTGCACACAGACCGCGACGACCGCGAAGCTCAACGCCTCGCACGCGGCGAAGGCGGGCGATTTCTGCTCGTGCTCGGGCGCATCGCCAAGACTGCGCAAGCGTTCCAGAACGGGTTCGACGAAAAACGCCAGAATCGCGCCGATGAAGAGCGCGGCGGCGGCGTCCGTCAGCGAGAAATGCCCGAAGAGTGAAAACAGGCCTTGCCACAAAAACTCGGGCGCGGCCGCGCAGACGGCGACCCACATCGCGAAGAAGAACCCGTTCGAAGCACTTCTGAGCGGCATGGCCACCTCGATGCGTTTTTATTGCTCAGGCAGCGACGCGTCCTTCACGCGAGCGATCAGCGCCGCGCGCACGCGATCGCGCACGTCGGCGGGCATCGAAAAACATTCGTAGGCGAGCGCCTGCGCGACGGTCACGACGCGCATTTCCTCGTAGCGGCGGCCGCTCTCGATCATGGCTTCGAACGCGTTCGCACGCTCATTGATTTCGATGGGATCGGCGTCGACGAGCAGCACGGCGTGCGCGAGCACCGCATAGAGCGGCGCGTCGCGGTCGCCGTGAGGCACGCGCCGCCAGTACTGCGCCGTGCCCGCGATCTTGCGCGCATCGTCGCCGGGGCCCCACGCGAGATTGAAGCGGCCATCGCAGAACGAGCCTTCGACAGCCTGCCAGTGCGTCAGCACGCCGAGCGAGTTGAGCGCGTCCGCGAGAATTCTGCACAGATGCACGTAGATGGATTCCGACAGCGTGCCCATCGGCGCGCGCACCGGATACGCGAGGCTCAGATTCAGAATGCCCGGCCCTTGCGGCACGAGGCCGCCGCCCGACAGACGCAGCCACACCGGACAGCCGCGCCGCGCGAAAGCCTCGCGTGCATCGGCGAGCGCCGCGTAACGCTGATAGCTGCGCGGCACGACCAGCGACAAGGGCGCTTCCCAGATATGCGCGACGGCGTCGCCGGCGGCGGCGCGCGCGAGCAGCGTTTCCTCCGCCTGCATCGGATCGGCGGGAAGGGCTGTGGGATCGATCAGGTCGAAGGGCATGGAATCGAAAGGAAAGACGCGCCGACGCCGGCGCGATCCCGACATGTTAGTCAAGAAAGCGCCGGCGCGCCGCGTCGGTGTCCCGCTCCGACGGGCGCGTCAGGCGGTCAGGCGCTCTTTCCCACGTGCTCCTTCAACAGCGCGTTCACCTCGTTCGCCTTCTCCATCTGGCTCATGTGCCCGGCATCGTCGAACACGCGCACGGTCGCACCTTCCGGCGCATTTTTCGCGTGCGCGGCGGGAATGATCTGGTCCTTCCCGCCCCAGATCACGAGCACCGGCTTGCCCGTCGCGGCGAGCTTGCCGCCCGGCTGCGCGCTCTGCTTTCCGCCCGCGAACAATCCGCCGTTGAGCGAGGTCAGCGCGTCGCTCACGCCGTCGAGCCGCTTGTACTTCAGCAGATCGTCGAGCATCTGGCGGCTCACGAGTTCCGGATTCGCGAACAGCAGTTCGACCACCGGCTTCAACTCGCGACGCGACTCCGCCGTGACGAAGCCTTCGGTGTACGCGTTGTTCACTTCATCGCCGAAACCGGCGGGCGATATCAGCGCTACCGACTGCACGCGCTCCGGCCGGTCGACGGCCAGTTGCGCCGCGATGCCGCCGCCCATCGAATGGCCGACGAGATGCGCTTTTTGCAGGCCGACGGCATCCATGAATTTCGCGACGAACGAAGCCAACGCTTCAAGCGAAGTCCCCGGCACTTTCGGCGTCGATTGCCCGTGGCCCGGCAGATCGAGCGCGAACACGCGATGCTTCTCGGCGAGTGGATCGAGATTGAAGAGCCAGTTGTCGAGATCGCCACCGAAGCCGTGGAGGAACAGCACTGCGGGGCGGCTGGCGTCGTCGCCGCCGCGCGATGCATAGCGCACGCGCAAGCCGTCGACATCGACGAAGTGATACGCCGCCGCTTCCTCGCCTTCCTCTTCATCTTCCGCGGGCGTCACGTAAGAGGAAATGTAAGCGTCGATATCCGCGTCGCTCACCTCGGCGGGCGCGAGCACGCCGAGCAGCGCTTTCACCGGCAGCACATCGCCCGCCGCCGCCACACGGCGCCGTAGCAGACCCGCGTCGGGCGCTTCGACCGCGTTGGCGATCTTGTCGGTTTCGACATCGAGAATCGGCATGCCGACGGTGATCTCCGTGCCCTCCTCCACGAGCCATTCGTTGACCGTGCCTTCCTTCATCGACAAGCCCCATTTGGGCATCACGATCGGTGTGATTGCGGCCATCAGTGCTTTCCTCCCTTCATGGTTTTTCGTGCGGCGTCGGCGATCTGCGCGGCGCTCGGAATGTACAAATCTTCGAGCGTCGGCGAGAACGGCACCGGCGTATGCGGCGCGCAGACCATCTCGATGCCCGCCTTCAACGCGCCGAACGCGTGCTGCGCGACCTGCGCGGAAATATCCGTGGCGATGTTGCAGCGCGGATTCGCTTCATCGACGACGACGAGCCGCCCCGTGTTCTCGACGGTCTCGAGCACCGTATCGAGGTCGAGCGGCGACAACGTGCGCAGATCGACCACTTCCGCTTCGATGCCCTCCTTCGCGAGCGTCGATGCCGCTTCGAGCGCGCGATGCACCATCAGGCCATACGTGACGATCGACACGTCCTTGCCGTCGCGCACGATGTTCGCCTCGCCGAACGGAATCGCATACGAGTTCTCGGGCACTTCGCCTTCGAAGCCGTAGAGGTTCTTGTGCTCGCAGAAGATGACGGGATCGTTGTCGCGGATCGCCTGGATCAGCAATCCCTTGGTGTCGTAAGGCGTCGACGGGCACACGACCTTCAGACCCGGAATGTGCGTAAAGAGCGACGTCAGCATTTGACTGTGTTGAGCCGCCGCGCGAAAACCCGCGCCGACCATCGCGCGGATCACAACGGGCGTTTCCGCCTTGCCGCCGAACATGTAGCGGAACTTCGCCGCCTGATTGAAGATCTGGTCGAAGCACACGCCCATGAAGTCGATGAACATCAGTTCCGCGACGGGCCGCATGCCGCACGCCGCAGCGCCGATCGCAGCGCCTACATACGCGCTTTCCGACAATGGCGTGTCCAGAAGACGATCGCCGTGCTTCGCGTACAGACCTTTCGTCACGCCGAGCACGCCGCCCCACGCGTCCTTCTCGCCGTCCGCGCCTGCGCCGCCGACGATATCCTCACCCAGCACGATCACGCTCGGATCGCGCTGCATTTCCTGATCGAGCGCTTCGTTGATCGCCATCTTCATGCTTAGTTTGCGGGCCATGATTGTCGTCTCCAGAATTTAATATTTGACGTAGACATCGGTGAGCAGATCGGCGGCGCTCGGCAAAGGCGCGTCCTTCGCTTCCTGCACCGCGCGGTCGATCAGCGCGGCGACTTCCTTGTCGATGGCGTCGAGCTCCGCGGGCGCGATCACGTCGGCCTGCGTCACGGCGTGCGCGAATTTCTTGAGGCAATCCTTGTTCGAGCGGATATCGTCGAGTTCGCCCGGCGCGCGATACGTCTGTGCGTCGCCTTCGAAGTGGCCGTAGAAGCGGATCATCTTGCATTCGAGCAGCGCCGGGCCGCCGCCTTCGCGCGCGCGCCGGATGACTTCGCCCGCCGCTTCGTACACCGCGAAGAAATCGGTGCCGTCGACGGTCACGCCCGGAATGCCGAAGCCCGCCGCGCGATCCACGTAGCTGTCGACGGCGGTGCCGTAATCGCGCCCCGTCGATTCCGCGTAGCCGTTGTTCTCGATCACGAAGATCACCGGCAGATTCCACACGGCGGCGAGATTCAGGCTTTCGAGAAACGTGCCCTGATTCGATGCGCCATCGCCCGCGAACGTGATGCCGACTTCGCCCTTGCCGCGGAACTTCGCCGCGAGCGCCGCGCCGCAGATCAACGGCGCGCCTGCGCCGAGAATGCCGTTCGCGCCCATCATGCCTTTGGACAAATCGGCGATATGCATCGAGCCGCCCTTGCCATTGCACGAGCCGCCTTTCTTGCCGTAGATCTCCTTCATCATCTCGACCGGATCGACGCCCTTCGCGATGCAGTGCCCATGTCCGCGGTGCGTGCTCGCGATGCGGTCGCCGTCGTTCAGATGGCTCATGATGCCGACGCCCGCCGCTTCCTCGCCCGCGTAGAGATGCACGAAGCCGGGAATGTCGCCGCGTCCGAAATCGACGTGCAGGCGTTCCTCGAAATCGCGGATCGTCCGCATCTTGCGATAGACGGTCAGCAGTTCGTCCTTGGAGAGCGGCAAGCCGCCCGCATGTTGCGTAGCTGTCATCTCTGTCTCCTTCGTTGAGGTGGTCTAGCGGGGATTGCTCTTGAGCTGACGCATCAGCCCGGACGACGCCGCGTAGCGCATGCAGGCGGCGACATCGATGCTGCGAAAGGCGTTTTCATGCAAGGTGATGGTCACGTCGTCGTCGGGGCCGAAGGCGAGCTCGCGTTCGCCGTCGAGCGCGACGATGCCCGTGCGCTGCTTCACGCGATGCGGCACGCCATCGGCTAAGCGCGTCCAGTTCGCGATCGGCACCGGTTCGACGAGTCCCGGCGCGATCGGCGCGTGCAGGTCGAATTCGCCCTTGCCGGGCGCGGCGAGTTCGATCGCGAGGCCACCCGCTTCATGCCGACCGAGCGGTTCGAGCAGACCGGCGATCGCCGACATGCCGATCGCCTGCGGGTCGGCGTAAGAAACGTAGACGGCGGCGAGCGTATCGATCTTCCAAAGCGCCCGCGCGCCGATGAAATGCTCGTGCGAGATGACGGCATCGACGAGCGCGATATCGCGACGCACCGCGCCCTTGCGATCTCGTATCTCGATGTCGAGCCGCTTGTTCGACGCAAGCGCTTCGCGCGACGGCACGCGGCCGGTTGCATAAAGTCCGGTCGCGAGGCCCGCGATGGTCGGCTCGCGCATTTCCGGATACGCGTTGTTCGTGCCCGTGGAGATGCCGGCGATCGGCACTTGCCCGCATTCGCGCACGACCGCGCGATGCGTGCCGTCGCCTCCGAGCACGATGAGCGCATCGGCGCCCGCTTCGCGCATCGTGCGCGCGGCGCGGAACGTGTCGTCGACGCGCGCCGTGACGGGCATATCGAGAAATTCGACGGCGGCGAGCGCGGCGTCCGGACCTTGTTTGCGCGCGAGATGGCGCTGGAGCATGACTTTGAGGCCTTCGCGATCCGGCATCATCAGAACGCGATCGACGCCGCAGGACGCCAGCGACGAAAGCAGCCGCAACACGATATTCACGCGGTCCGCGAGCTGCAGGCTGTTCGCGTTCGCGATGACGCGCCGGATGTCGCGCGCCGAAACAGGATTGGCGATGATGCCGACGAGCGGCTGTGGCATTCCTTGTCTCCGTCGTTCTTTTGTGCGGCGGATAAAGGCAAGGCCTATGCCAATCGAAAAAGCGCGGGATTTCCCGTAGAAAACGGGCGTTTCGATGCGATGTAACGCACGTCGCCGTGACAGGTGTCACAGCGGCAGGTGTATCGACGAGTACAGGCGTATCGGTGTGTCGGCGTGTTCAGTGACCGTTCGCGTCGCGCTGATTCGGCGACTTGATGCCGTAGCGCGCCATGCGCCGATACAGCGTCATGCGGCTCACGCCGATCTGCCGCGCGACCGCGCTCAGGTTCCAGCTCGCGGCACGCAGGTATTGCATCAGCAGCATGCCTTCGGGCGGCAGACGATGCGGATCGAACTCTTCGATGACTCGCGGCGGCGGCAGTGTTTCCGCGACGCCGAATCCTTCGGGCAGGTCATCGACGTCGATCAGGCCGTTCACACAAACCGCGCGCGCATAACGCAGCGCGTTCGAAAGCTCGCGCAAGTTTCCCGGCCAGTCATGCCGATGCAGCCGCTCACGCGCTGCCGGCGACAGCGTGACTCTGTCGTCGCCGAGAAACCTGGCGATCAGCCAGTCGAGATCGGTCCGCTCGCGCAGCGGCGGCAGCGTGAAGCGCGCGCCGTTCAGTCGGTAGTACAGGTCTTCGCGGAAACGTCCGTCCTGCATGAGCGCGTCGAGCGAATGATGGGTCGCGGAAATCACGCGCACATCGACGGACACGGGCCGCGATGCGCCGATCGCGAGCACTTCGCCTTCGGCTAGCACACGCAGCAGACGCGATTGCAGTTCGCGCGGCATGTCGCCGATTTCATCGAGAAAGAGCGTGCCGCCGTCCGCTTCCTGAATCAGTCCGCGCTTGGCTCGCGCGCCCGCGCCGGAAAAGCTGTTCGGCAGATGCCCGAACAATTCGCTTTCGATGAGCGTCTCCGGAATCGCCGCGCAATTCACCGCGACGAACGGCCCCGCGCGACGCGCGCTCGCGCGATGCAGCGCCTTCGCAAAAAACTCCTTGCCGCTGCCGGTTTCCCCGTTGACGAGCAGATTGATCGGCGAATCGACGAGCTTCGCCGCGCGTTCGAGTTGACGCGTGAGCGCGGCGTCGCCGCCGGAAAGCGCGGCAAGCGGAGCGGGAATCTCGATGTCGCGCTGCTTCGTCGTCGCGGAAGAAGGCGTGAAGCACGGCGCGGGCGGCATCACGCTCAAATACAGCAGCGCGCCGGACTTCGCGAGCGGCACCGCGCGCAACTCGCTCGGCCGCGAATACACGAAGCGTCCCAGTTCTTCGATGCGCGCATCGAACAGCGTGTCGAAGCGCGTGCCGATCAGCGACGCCGCCGCATCGGCCGACACCGCGCCCGGCGCGATCGGCCGGCCGATTTCCGCAGCGAGCATCGCGTGCGCGCGCCGGTTATGGCCGACGATGCGCCCGCTCGCATCGAGCGCGATCAGATATTCCGGGTTGACATCGACGAATTCGGGCGATGCGTTCAGCTTCAGAATCCAGTCCTGCCGATGCGTGCGCAGGAAATTCGCGTTTTCGATATGCCCGGCGTAGATGCGTACGAGCTGCAGCGCGAGGTTCTGGCTGTCGCGCGCTTGCGGCGACGTGAGCGCGGAGATATCGAGAATGGCGGACAGCGCGCCGCGCGAATCGTAGAGCGGCGCGGCCGTGCAGGTGAGTGGAATGTGGGTTGCGTCGAAATGGTCGATCTGATGCACCGTCAACGCCTGGCCCGTCGTCAGCGCCGTGCCGACCGCGCAGGTGCCCGCGCCCGCTTCGCTCCACTGCGCGCCGAGATACAGCCCGGCGCGGCGCAATGCTGAATCGGTATTCGCGTCGCCGATGTAATCGACCGTCACGCCGAGCGCATCCGTCAGCAGCACGACGTAGCCCATGCCCGCGACTTGCTCGTACAGCGTTTCAAGCCCGTGCCGCGCGATGCGCGCGAAATCGTCGATGCGTTGCTGATGCTCGCGCAGCCGCGTCTGCGGCAGGATGCGCGCTTCCTGCATGCGCGACGGATCGAGCCCGTACTGATGCACGCAACGCCGCCACGAAGACTCGATGATGCCGTCGTGCGTGCGCGGCGAACCGAGCGCGTCCTCCCGCGTGATCGCCGCGACGACTGCCTCGATGTGCTCGCGTTGCCGCATGTCCATGCGCGCTCTCCTTGTCTCCATGACGCGCCCTTCTTTCACGCGCGCTGTCTTAGGCCATATGATGCGCGAATCGGACGAACGCGTCATGCGGCGGCATCGCTGCGCCGCAGCAAGAACGCGTCGCCGAATTCAATCAAAAAATGGAGACGACCGATGACGAAAATCGCTTACGAAGATTTCGAGCGACAGATCGTGCAGCATCACATCATCAAGGGCAACGTGTACGAGAACGGCGCGGCGCTCGTCGAGCGCGCGAACAGGTGGATTGCGGAGAATGGGATCGACGTGCTGAACGTCGAGAGCCTCTCGACGTTCGGCGCCGGCGACGATACCAGCGTCAGCCACTGGTATTCGGGCATTCGCGTCTGGTATCGGACGGAGTAAGGGCCGCTTAGCCGCGGCCAACGAATGGCATCTTCGTTGCCATCACGGTGTGGAACAGCACGTTCGCGTCGAGCGGCAGATTCGCCATGTACAGCACCGACTGACCGACGATTTTCACGTCCATCATCGGCTCGATGGCGATCTCGCCGTTCGCCTGCGGCACGCCCTTCGACATGCGCTCGGAAAGCTCGGTGAACGCATTGCCGATATCGATCTGACCGACCGCAATGTCGTACTTGCGGCCATCGAGCGATGCCGATTTCGTCAGCCCGCCGACTGCGTGTTTCGTCGCGGTGTAAGCCGCCGAGTTCGGGCGCGGCGCGCTCGCGGAGATCGAGCCGTTGTTGATGATGCGTCCGCCCATCGGCGTTTGCGCCTTCATCGTGCGAAACGCCTGTTGCAGGCAATAGAACATGCCGTTGAGGTTGATGTCGACGACATTGCGCCATTGCTCCGGCGTCCAGTCTTCGAACGGTCCCGGCGGGTTCGTCACGCCTGCGTTGTTGAACAGCAGATCGACGCGGCCGAAGCGCTCGACCGCTGCGTTGAAGAGTTTTTCGACCGATTGCGGATCGGAGACATCGGTCGGCACGGCGAGCGCGCGATCGGCCGCTTTCGATTCAGCGACGACCGCTTCGAGCGGCGCGGGACGCCGTCCCGCCAGCACGACCGACCAGCCGTCGCCGAGCAGGGCCAGCGCCGCCGCACGGCCGATGCCGCTGCCCGCTCCGGTGACGATGGCGATTCGTTGAGACTGGTTGGCTGCGTCGGACATATCGGCGTTCTCCTGTTGTCGTGCGCGCGACACTCTTGCAGGCACGCGCGCGGAATTTGGGAGAACATTATCGCCGCGTTTGCGACGATTCAGCGATTGCGCGACGCTTCCGTCGTGACCGCTCCGGCCGTTGCTGTCGCGGTCGTCGTGTTCTGCGCGGCGCTGCCGTCGCAGAAAACGGCGGTCATCACCATCGGCACGACCTGCTTCACGACCGCCGTGCTGCCCGATTCGCGCACCTTCGCCTCCACCGTCTCCGACGCACCGAGCACCACCACGCCATATGCCGAATCGTTGATCGGCTGGCCGCTGCCGCGCTTGAACATGTCGTCGCCCTGCTCGTAGCCCAGCACGGCGTAGACGCGAAAGCCGTACGCCGTGAGTTCGCTGCCGTGCGTCGGCCTGAAAGCGTTGACGGAGTTGGCCTCGACGCGCATCGGCTGCGCATTGATGGACTTGTCGGCGACGAGCGGCGCAATGAATCGGTGCGCACTGGATTTGCAGTCGAGTTGACTTTCGAGCGGTGTCGCTTCGCACAGGCTGGGCAGCAGTCCCCCGACCACGGCAGCGAATGCGGTAAGCGTTGCGAGAGGAACGGTTTTCATGGCAGCGTTAAACCAACGGTTCGTAAGACCGACAGGGATGCTCGGGCATCTCCGTCGATGCAATAAGCGAGCCAGCGAACCGGCCCGCACGTCGCGCAGGCGCTGCATTATTCCCGCAATGGGGTGGTTTCTTGTGTGTTGGTCGAATTCTTGACCTTGGCGCTTCGCGCATTCCTCGTACGTGTCCGGCGATTCCTGCAAACACTTTGTAGTCGAGGCAATGACAGGTTCTGCGCTTCGACACGCGGCGTCTGTACGAGATCCCGCAATCTTTTCTTTCCGACGTGTCCGCCCGATGACACCGCGCGCCGTGGTGCCATCAGGGCACGAAGTCGATGAAATCGTTATATTCGGCGATTCGACCCTCGAGGACCTTACATGACTGTTCTCTCTGATTTTCCGATCACCAAAAAGTGGCCCGCACAGCATCCCGAGCGGATCCAGCTTTACTCGCTGCCGACGCCCAATGGCGTGAAAGTCTCGATCACGCTCGAAGAAACCGGCTTGCCTTACGAGCCGCATCTCGTTCGCTTCGATGCGAACGACCAGATGTCGGACGAGTTTTTGTCGCTCAATCCGAACAACAAGATTCCCGCGATCATCGATCCGAACGGGCCCAACGGCGAGCCGCTGCCGCTGTTCGAATCCGGCGCGATTCTCATCTACCTCGCGGCGAAGAGCGGCCAACTCATGCCCGACGATGTCGCGAAGCGCTATGAAACGCTGCAATGGCTGATGTTCCAGATGGGCGGCATCGGCCCGATGTTCGGCCAAGTCGGCTTCTTCCATAAGTTCGCCGGAAAGGACTACGAGGACAAGCGGCCGCGCGCGCGTTATGTCGCCGAGTCGAAGCGTCTGCTGGCCGTGCTCGACAAGCGCCTCGACGGGCGCGACTGGATCATGGGCGACGAGTACAGCATCGCGGATATTTCGGTGTTTCCGTGGGTGCGTAATCTGGTCGGCTTTTATGAAGCGCGGGAACTCGTCGATTTTCATGAGTTCGCGAACGTGGAGCGCGCGCTCGGCGCGTTTCTCGCGCGCCCCGCCGTGCAGCGCGGGTTGGATATTCCGAAGCGCGGGTGATATACGCGTTCAGTTGTCGGCAGGCGCTTGATGCGTCTGCCGAAGACGATTTCTCGTCCGCCCGACGCGAATCGCAGAACCGGTTCAGAATGAAAGGCGAAGCAGCGCGCGAATTTCGCACGCCGGGTGAAATGCGTTATGCATCAACGCGTTGACGCTACGATGCTCAGGATATCCACATGCTTGTGCACGAAATCTGTGGACAAGCGCGCGTTCATTTCAGCCGATCCGAATTCGCCCGTCGCTCGCGTTCTTCGATGCGATGCTCGACCGTGGTGACGCCATGAATGCCCTTTCCCGCTTTTGTTCTTTTCGCTATTCCCCGCCACGAAGGTTCCCTGCCATCGCGGCGATCGGGCTGATCTGCGCGGCGGCGCATGCGCAAACCCAATGTCCTGGCTATGTGGAAACCGATGCCGGCAGCGCATTCGACATTGCGTCGATCATCAGAGATACCGGGTCGCCGCAATCCGCGCTGGACAAGGTTCGTGGCGCGGTGGCGCGCGTCAATGCAGGCGGCGGATGCTCCATCTTCCGCGACCGTCTCGCCTGCGAGGAAACGCTTACGCTCGCGAACAAGGCGATCGCGGCGCTGCAAGCGTGCGCGTCGACGGGCGCGAGGCACGGCTAGCGCTTCCCGCAGACGTAAAAAAGCGCGTGCCACCTATTCGGCGGCACGCGCTTTTCGAATTCACCCGAACGTGGATTCGGGCGAATCGTAGGATCAGCGATCCAGGAACGGACGCAGCTTGTCGGCGCGGCTCGGATGCATGAGCTTGCGCATTGCCTTGCTCTCGATCTGACGAATACGCTCGCGCGTCACATCGAACTGCTTGCCGAGTTCTTCGAGCGTGTAGTCCGAAGCCGTGTCGATACCAAAGCGCATGCGCAGCACCTTAGCCTCGCGCGGCGACAGCGCGTTCAACGCGTCGTCGATTGCGGCGCGCATGTTCGCATGCACGGCGGCGTCGGCCGGCGATGCGGCGCCCTGGTCTTCGATCATGTCGCCGAGCGTCGCATCGGCATCTTCGCCGACCGGCGTTTCGAGCGAGACAGGCTGCTTCGCGATCTTGAGAATGCCGCGGATCTTCTCCTCGGGCATTTCCATGCGCTCGGCGAGCACCGACGGATGCGCTTCCTGACCGGTCTGCTGCAGGATCTCGCGCGAAATGCGGTTCAGCTTGTTGATCGTTTCGATCATGTGAACCGGCACGCGGATCGTGCGCGCCTGATCGGCGAGCGAACGCGTCACGGCCTGACGCACCCACCACGTGGCGTACGTCGAGAACTTCCAGCCACGGCGATATTCGAACTTGTCCACCGCCTTCATCAGACCGATGTTGCCTTCCTGAATCAAATCCAGGAATTGCATGCCGCGATTGACGTACTTCTTCGCAATCGAGATCACGAGACGCAGGTTCGCTTCGATCATCTCGCGCTTGGCCTGACGCATCTTCAACTCGGCAGCCGTCATCTGACGGTTGATCTGCTTGAGTTGCTTGAGCGGCATCTGAACCACGCCTTCGATGTCGATGAGCTTTTGCTGCTCGGCCTGAATCGCCGGCAGGCTGCGCTCGAGCGACGCGCCGTATTGCTTCCCACTGGCGGCCGCGCGCGTCGTCCATTCGAGGTCGGTTTCGTGACCTACGAAGGATTCGACGAACTTCTCACGCGGCATCCCGCAACGATCCACTGCGATCTGCAACACGCGACGCTCGAAATCGCGCACTTGCGCGACTTGCTGTTGGACGTCGGCACACAGACGGTCGATGGTCTTCGCCGTGAAACGGATCGAACCGAGCTCGCGCTGGATTTCGGCGCGCGCCTTTTCGACGGCCTTCGTCGCGACCACGCCCGATCCCTTAGGATTGCTTGCATGTTCCGCGAGTTCGCGCACGCGCGCGAAGATTTCGAGGCAATCCGCCTTGAGCTGCTTCAGGCGTGCTTCGTTCGAAGCGGCCGAATCGGCGCCGTCGAGATCGTCGTCGTCATCTTCGACGCTGTCGGATTCATCGGTGTCCGTATCGACATCGGTCGAGTCATTTGTTTCGGGTGCCGAAATATCGGCAGCCTCTTCCGTGTCGTCTTCTTTCAGACCGTCGACCAGTTCGTCGATCTTGAGCTCGCCCGATTCAACGTGCGCCGCGTCCGCGAGAATGGTCGCGACGGTCGACGGGCATGCCGCGATCGCCTGAATCATCTCGTGCAGACCATCTTCGATGCGCTTCGCGATAGCGATTTCGCCGGCACGTGTCAGCAGTTCGGTCGCGCCCATTTCGCGCATATACATGCGCACCGGGTCGGTCGTGCGGCCGAATTCGGAATCCACGGTCGACAGCGCGTTTTCCGCTTCTTCGTCCGATTGCTCGTCGGTAACCACGCTCGGGGCGCTATCGCTCAGAAGCAGCGTTTCGGCATCCGGCGCCTGCTCGTAGACCGCCACGCCCATGTCGTTGAACGTGGCGACGACCGTTTCCATCGCCGCGGTTTCGGCGAAGTTATCCGGCAGGTGGTCGTTGATCTCGGCGTGCGTCAGGTATCCACGTTCCTTGCCCAACTGGATGAGCGCGCGCATCTGGCGCTGACGCTCTTCATTCTGCTCCGCGGTCATTGCGACATCGGGCTGCATCGTGCCGGCCTGGCCCTTCCCTTTGTTCGCCCGTCGGCCCGGCGATTTGCGCGCCGGCGCGACGATATCCAGCTCCGAATCTTCCCGATCAAAACTTGCCATACTTTCTCCTCGACAGGTTTGCTCGGCGACGACAGATCCCCGGAAGCGAGCGTGACGGCTCGCAATGATTTCGATGACAGCTTCGACCACGGACGGCTTGCTGAAAATCGCATCGAGCAAAGCACACAGACCGCGCGTTCGGACGCGGTTTGCGTTTTCCAATCGCCCATTAAGGCGCAACCTTAGAGTATACCAGCGTTTACTGCGACGCAGCAGGTTTTTCAAAAAGTTTCCGTGATACGGCTATTTCCGATCTCCTGTGCGACGCGAGCGTTCATGATTTGTCTAAGGATTAACAAACGATCAACGCATCTCTTAAGAAGGCGTCGATGCGGCAGACGAGAGCGCCTTTAACAGAGAGCTCAGACGGAACGAATCTGCGGGATTCTGACCTGGCCGCGTGTCGGCATCCCTTGGCTTCATAGTTGGGACGACTCCGGCGCGTTTCAAGCGAAGAATGTGCTTTAGATCGCTCAGGTGCGCTTCGACGCGGCCCCTTGCGCTGGTAGTGCGTGCGGCAGCACCTGACGGCTCGGGAGGACGCGTCTGTCCGTTTATATCGTCATGCGTGAACGCGTTGCTGGCACTGTCCGTATCCCCCGGCACAATGCGCCCGGCATCGAGTGCTGCGACGAAGTCCTGTGCCCACGTGCCGGCGTGAACACGCGGTTGGGGCTCGTCGCGGTGACGGATCGTGATGGACCGCAGGTCGTCCGAGATGCGATATCGCCGAAGTCCGTCGTGGCTGACGAAGACTTGCCCAGCGTACTTAGCGATGACGTCGTCGGCACGTTGTGAGCGGAGTCGGTTCTGTACTTCCTCGGCGCGAGCGTCGCGTTGGGTTCGGATGCGATAGGCGAAATCGACCGGGGCGCGCAAAAGCGTGCGGAGATAGCTGATCGGATGCTTGGCGCGACTTAGCGGATTCCAGGCGGCTTCGACGACATCGGAAAGCAGCTTGCCGTGAAGTTTGGCTTCGCGCATCAGCTTGAAGATCAGAAATTCTCGAAAACCCAGCGGCAACAGGCGCTCGAGGTCAGCGGGAAGGCGTCCTGGTTGTCTCTTTTGAGTAGTTGGGATTAGATCCTTATATATAGCGCCGTCTGCCACGGTGACAGACGGACACGCGTAAGAAATAGCGGCTTCGGTTTTCGACGCGTCTTCCCTATGCGCGGGGGACGGCTTCTTGGCCTCGCTTTCGGGTTCGACCAAGCCGAGCAGGGTGGCTGCCTTGGGCGTGAGGTGGAGATATGCGCGACCGAACAAGCCGGCTTGACCATATCTTGTCTGGGGCGGGCGAGTGATGAGTCCGGCAACTTCGAGGTCGTCCAGACCGCGATAGAACGTGCGCATGGATTGCTGAGCACGTCCAGTGAGCAATTCTCGGCGCGCGAAGATCGGGGCATAGGGTCGAGTTGCATCGACGGTGCGCGCCAAAGCTGCGAGCAGTGCGCGCGCGCGTGCGGGTAGGGCGGCGGTGTGGGTCGCGCGATGCGCTGCGCGGAAGATCACCCAAGGTAGGTTCGATCGGTCGCAGGCATATTCGTCGAGAGCCTGTTGATCTTCAACAGTGGGCGAAGCTTTGGATGTTTGAGGGCGAGAAACAGCCTCGCCTGCAACGGAATGTTGCGCGATACGCATGTCAAGTACGTCCATTTCGAAAAATGGAAGACAAACGCTTGACTGCCGATCGCGTTCCGCTAAACTTCGAGGTGTGTACTCGTGACCCGATTGGCGTCGGGAAGCGGAACGGGCAATATGCAGTTAAGCCCGATATTCAAAAGCCTTCGGTTGGCGCCGAAGGCTTTTGTCTTTTATGCAGCTTGCTCGTTACATGGCAGCCTCATCAGTGCGTTTTCGGCAAGTCATTGATTTTCAAAGAAGTTCTACTAGGCTCAGTGCGTTACAACTACGGTTGATTTCGTTAAGTGGTTGATTTAAAACGAAAACCTACTAGAACCTCAGTCTTGCTCCGACTCGCTCAACGTTTTGTTGATGAAGTCGGCAATGCGTTGTCCCCACTGTTCTGCATCCGTCGCATCCCTTTCGAAGAAACGGACGCCTACCACGCCGTTGCGGGTAGAAATCTCGCAGACCTTCCTTCTTCCCGATCTGACTACCGTTGCGCTGGGCGCTGTTGACTTCGGTTTTTCAGCTGCCAGCGCGACCGCCCTGTCTTGCGTAAAGTTTTCGTCGTCAATCAACTTGCGAACAGCTTCGATCACTTTCTCCGATTTGCCAGCCTCGGTGAGTGCCGCCAGCTTCTGCGCCGCATTGCTTCCAAGTCGCTCGGGCTTTTCGGCCAGCGCAACTTTGGCTGCCTCAGGTAACGCATCGAACGAGAAGATTCGTGTGACGTGACTCTTGCTCAGGCCGGCACTCTCGGAAATCTGACTCCGTGACAGGCCGCTCAACTCTTGCAGTCGCTTGAAGTTCCAGTACTTCTCGAAGTCGGTCAGCGACGGCGACAGAAGATTCGAAAAAAACGCCGCGAATTCGATCTCACCTTCTTCGATCGACGCGACGTTCGCGCGAATCGTGGTTCGTCCGAGCTCGCGGTAGGCGGCCACGCGGTTATGTCCCGCGATGATCTCGTAGCGGCCCTCTGGCAGTACGCGCACCAAAATGGGCGTGGCGAGCGCATGCTGTGCGAGATTGCTTTTCAGCTCTTGAAACTGTTCTGCCGTCAGCTTCCGACGACGTCCGCTCACTTCGACGAGTACGTCGAGCGGAACTTCAAGTGCCGCGCGCTCCTCGAGTTGAGATTCGAGCTCCTTTATCCGCGCCTGAGCCGTGTTGATGCGATGTTGCGCATCCATCAGCCGCCCCGGCGACGTGCGCGGTTCGTTGTTCACCGGACGCGCTTGCGCTGGCTCGGTTGGCTTGCTGCCGATGTTCGCTGTCTTGGCGAGTAGTCTGTCCCCGATGCCCATTTACGCCTCCGTCTGATTCCACGCGCGCGCGAACTGCGCGTCGAGATGTTCAGCGAGCCGGTCGAGCGGCTCTTTGAATCGGTTGTATGCTGCCGTGCTGCCGTCCGGTTTCGACAGGTCGTAGACCGTCGACAGCTGTGCCGACGCGCCCTTCGGTACGGTCGACTCCGGAATCTCGAAGGGCAGCACACGGTCGCCATAGGCTTTCTGAAGCCAACCGCGCACAACGCGCGAAACATCGTCCGACTTTGCTTTCGTCATGATTACGTTCACGAAATCGAATCGCTTTTGCTCGAGCACGCCCGGCAGTTTCTTCGCGATATCGGCGAAGAGATGCCAGAACTGCGTCGAACTTGCGAAGTCGAGCGCCTCGGGCGGGCAGGGCAGCAAAATCGCATCCGACGCGAGCAGCGCGTTGATGGTCAGGTAGCTGAGTGCAGGAGGGGTGTCGATGACGATCGCGTCGTATTCATCGGTGAGCGGCATCAGTCCCTTGCGAACGATTTCCCAGAATTCGAACGTGCTGTCGTTCAAAACCTTCGCGGGAATCTCGAATTCGGCGTCGAAAAGGGACGACGATGCGGGAATGAGATCGAGGTTGTGCCAGTAGGTTTCCTGCACCGCATAGTGCAGTGTCGTCTGGTCGCCGTAGATCAGCGGAAGAAGCGTCTGATCGTCGGAGATTTCCGCGTCGGGCGCCCATCCGCATAGCTGGGTGGTCGTGCCCTGCGGATCGCAATCGATGACGAGCACTCTGCGGCCGAGCAGCGTCAACGCCTGCGCGGCAGAGACGGCCGTGGTCGTCTTGGCGACGCCGCCTTTGAAATTCGCAATGGTCACGATCCGCCCGCGTTTGCCTTCCGGTCGGCGGGGGCGCTCTTTCGTTGCCCGGATCCAGGTCAGCGCTTCTTCGAGCGCGAACTCCTTGCTGCGGCCCGCGCCCTTCGACGTTCCCGCAGGCAAATCGCCCTTGGTCGTCAGGTACTGGAATCGCTGCTTGTCGATTCCGCAGAGCGACGCAACCTGCGCGCTCGTGAATGTTGGCGCGCTTTTGCGCGGATACGGCTCCAACATTGCATCGCGGATCTGATTGAGAATATCAGTGGCTTGCGCGGCCACTCCCAATAGCGTTTCGATCGAAACGGATTGATCGACTTCGGGAAGCCGAGCGCTTAGCATGGAATTCGCAGTCACTGGCGGGCCTGGGTAAGCAATAAATTATTCGGTTTGTGGAAAACAAGCTGCAAACCGAAGAATAAACGGCGAACCGGTAAACCTCAAGTAAACTCTGAAGTACTTGAGCGCCCTTGCCGGGCATTTTTACAACGCTTTCCGCTCGTGTAAACGCGAAACTAAGAGGATTCTGCGATTTTCGAGGCCATCGAGGCGCTGCGGATCAGCTTCTCGACGCCGAGAAAGCGCCCAACATCCTCAGTTTTGAGATACAGCGAGGTAGTCGAGACATCGGCATGACCGAGTCCGACGCTGACTTCGCGCAGTTCCGCGCCGTGCCCAAGCGCGTGGGTAGAGTGAGTGTGACGAAGCCAGTGCGTGCTGGCGCACTGCAACTGCCGCCCGCTTCCGGGTGCCCGCGCGTCCATGAACGCCGCCGCGTTCGAAAAGATGCTCTTGAATATCTTTCCGATACCGTCAGGCGTCACCGGCTGGCCGCCGCGCGCTTGCGCCAGAATTGGCGTGCCTTCGGCACAGTCCAACGGGCTCGGAAGGCCGCGCAACGCGAGATTTTCGGAAAGCGCTTCCACGACCGCAGGCGGCAACAGCACCGTACGCGACGATCTCCGGCCCCGGTCCACGGCAAGACGCCAGACCACGCCGTCAAGGCCGGACAGCCGCCCCACGCTCAACGCGCAAGTTGTCGCGGCGGCGAGTTCGGCGCGGCGCAGGCCCGTGGCGTAAGCCAGCAGGAGCGCCAATCGGTCGCGGTGCTCGGCAAACGAATACTCCGTTCGCTCGACCGACCGCAGCACGCATGCCCACTCGTCCCGGCCGAGTGTGCGGCTGACCGAATCGAAGACTGGTGGCGCCACGACGCGCGCGAGCCCCGCGAACGGATTGACCCCCAAATATCGCTGGTCGACCAGCCATTCGCCCATCGCGCTCAAGATCGAACGCGCCGTTTCACGGCTTCGTTCTGAAAGCGGCCCCGCAAACGGCCGCCAGCTCGCGAAGCATCGCTCGCCGCGCTGAGTCGCGATCCAGCGCGCCGCTGGCGCCGGATTCGAAAGAAACGCACCGATGTATTCGGCGCAATCGCTCGCATCGAGCGATGAGAGCGGCTTGCTCTTCTCCACCAATGCCCACAGCAACAGGCGCTCCGCCTCCCGCCGATACGCACGCCGCGTATGCGCGCTGCTCGACCGCGCGTCGAGCCAGGCCGTAATTGCCCGGATATCGGTGTCGAAGCGGGACGCCGCACTCACGCGATTCGACCCTTTCGAACCGTCGAACGCATCGGGAACGCGCAACGCTTCGAGCGGCGCGATGGCGACCGTATCGCTCGGTTCGATCTCCGACGGCTGCGCTGCCGCGATGTCGTCGGTTCGCCACTGCCGCCTCGGCCGCAGTGCAAGCGGCGACAGCGTATGCCGAAGCGCCTGGCTGTGCAGTTGCAGCCAGTCGACGACGCGTTGCGCGCCTTTCGGCCCGAGCCGGGGCACCGCCGCGTACCAGCGATGCCGCCGCCGTTCGATCAGTTCGATGACATCGGACAGTGTCGTCAGTCCAGCCGACGTTAATCGCGCCGTAATCGCAGGCTCGAACCAACCGTCGACAGGATGATCCGGACTCGGATCCTGGGCGAGCGACGCCTCCATGCGCGCGAGCGCTTCGGCCTGCCGTCGTCGCAGTCGCGCATTGCGTGTGGCGCGCCGATCCAAGGTTGGCGAGCTTTGCGGCGGATAGGCTTCCTCATACAGCGCGAGCAATTCCGACTCGCCGTAAACGCCGTCCGGGTCGATGTTCTCGCGAAAGTCGTCGAGCGTGGGCACCGCAGCGGCCGGCGGCGGCTCGAAAAGCGGAATGCTGCCAGGGCGAAGCCGCAGCAGATGCGCCGCCTCGGTATCGCGGGCGCGCCGGGCAAGGACCGAGAGCGTGTCGCGCAGGGCGTCGATCAGCCGCCGGGTGGTGCGCACGTCGGTACTGGCGTCGCCATACGAGGTGTGCAGTTGCGCTTCCGACACGCCGTCGAGATAACCCCGATACAGCGCGAAGTGCTGACGCGTGAGTCGGCTAGGGCCGCGCAGACGCGTCTGATTCAGGCTATCGTCTGTCGAACGACGTGCAGGCGCTTCCATTTATCCTTTCTTATCAACGATTTGCGGGAAGATTATCAACCACCTTCGAATCTGACAAGAAAAATCGCTACATCTGATAAGTCGATTTATCAGCGTCACGATTCATTATCGACGCGTGATTGACTCGCGCGCTTGAATGTTCATCCGGCGCGGCGCATATTTCCAGCACGCCGACAGACGGTACTCCGCAGGAGAAACGAGCCGTGCTTGATCCTGTACGCCCCGCTTCGAAACCGCCCGAGCAGGACGACGCGTTCCGCCCGAGTTTGCCGGAGGTGTACGCGTCGGTGCACGTGCCGTCGGACGGGCGATGGATTCGACGCTTCCTCGCCTTCGCCGGTCCCGGCTACATGATTTCCGTCGGCTACATGGACCCCGGCAACTGGGCGACCGATCTCGCCGGCGGCTCGCGCTTCGGCTATACGCTGCTTGCGGTCATCCTGCTCTCCAACCTGATGGCGATTCTGCTACAGGCGCTCGCGGTGCGGCTGGGCGTCGCGACCGGCCGCGATCTCGCGCAGGCATGCCGCGATCACTATTCGAAACCCGTGAACTCCGCGCTCTGGCTCGCGTGCGAGACGGCGATCGTCGCATGCGATCTCGCCGAGGTAATCGGCACCGCCATCGCACTGAATCTGCTGTTCGGCATTCCGCTGATCGCGGGCGCGCTGCTGACCGCGCTCGACGCTTTCCTCTTGCTGCTGCTGATGAACAAAGGCTTTCGATTGCTGGAAGCGTTCGTCATCGCGCTGCTCATCGTGATCGCGGGCTGCTTCACGTTGCAGATCGCCGCCGCCTCGCCGCCGTTCGCGGATGTGCTGCGCGGCTTCGTGCCGTCGCCGCGCATCGTCGCCGACCGCGAAATGCTCTATGTTGCGATCGGCATTCTCGGTGCGACGGTCATGCCGCACAACCTTTATCTGCATTCGTCGGTCGTCCAGACGCGCGCCTACGGAAAATCGGTCGCGGCCCGGCGCGATGCAATCCGCTGGGCGACCATCGACAGCACCATCGCGCTGACACTCGCGTTGTTCATCAACGCGGCCATCCTGATCGTCGCCGCCGCCGTGTTTCATGCGAGCGGGCACGACGACGTCGCGGAAATCGGTGATGCTTTCCGATTGCTTTCACCGCTGCTGGGCCTGAGCATCGCATCGACGCTCTTCGCGGTTGCCTTGCTCGCGTCCGGTCTGAACTCGACCGTCACCGCGACGCTCGCCGGCCAGATCGTGATGGAAGGTTTCCTGCGCCTGCGCATTCCGAACTGGGCGCGGCGGCTGATCACGCGCGCAATCGCGATCGTGCCAGTGATCATCGTGACCGCGATCTACGGCGAAAAGGGCACGGGCCAACTGCTCGTGCTGAGCCAAGTGATTCTGTCGATGCAACTGCCGTTCGCCGTCATTCCGCTGGTGCGCTTCGTGTCGGACCGCCGCACGATGGGCGTCTTCGCGATCTCGCGCTGGACGGCCGCGCTGGCGTGGCTGGTCGCGGGCGTGATCGTCGTGCTGAACGTGAAGCTGCTTGCCGACACGCTGCTGTCCTGAACGCACGGCGCGCGCCGCCAAAAAACTCGCTCTATATATATGAGGAGACCCGGACAATGAGCGGCACGTTCATCGACATCAGGCTTCGCGACGGCGCGGCAATTCCCGCTTACGTGACGCAGCCCGCGAAAGGCTCGGGTCCGGGCATCGTTCTGCTGCACGATACGGCGGGCCTCGACGACTTCGTCCGGCGCACTGCCGATCTGTACGCCGAAGAGGGCTATGTGGTGCTCGCGCCGCAACTTCCACCGCGCGACCCCAAGCCCGGCGGCGTCGCGGCGAAAAATTTCGCGGCGCTCGTCGATGGCCTGCGCGCGTTGCCGCAACACGCTGGGAAAATCGGCGTGGTGGGTTTCGGGCGCGGCGGGCAACTCGCGACGCGCATCGCCGCGCAGGCGGACGTCGATTGCGCCGCCTGCTACTGCCCCGATGACTTCGCCGCCTTGCTCGCCGATATCCCGACGATCCGCTGCCCGATGGTCTTCCACTTCGCCGAAAGCGGCTCGCACGATCCGAGCGAAGTCGAGGCCGCGCTCGCGAACAAGCCGCACATCGAGCGCTACGTTTATCCGGGCACATCGAATGGCTTCATCGTTTCGGAAAGCGAACATTTCGACAAGCCCGCCGCGCTGATGGCTTATTCACGCACGCTGTCGATGCTGCGTAAAGTGCTCGGGCCGCTCTTCGATCTCGATTCGTTGTGGGAACGGCACTGTTACTTCGAGTTCGGCACGCGCGATGTCGACGCCGTGATGCCGACGATGGTCGATCAGCCATACGTGAATCACGTGCCGACGATGACCGGCGGTGTCGGTCACGATCAGCTCAAGCGTTTCTACCGATATCACTTCATCCATTCGAATCCGGCCGACACGAAGCTGATTCCGGTGTCGCGCACGATCGGCGCGGACCGCGTCGTCGATGAGTTCGTATTCTGTGCGACGCATGATCGCGAGATCGACTGGCTATTGCCGGGGCTCGCGCCGACCGGCCGATACTTCGAAGTGCCGATGCTCGCGGTGATCCGCTTTCGCGGCGACAAGCTCTATAACGAGCATATCTACTGGGATCAGGCTTCGGTGCTCGTGCAGATCGGCGCGCTGAATCCCGAAGGCCTGCCGGTTGCGGGAAGGCAAACTGCGCGCAAGCTGATCGATGAAACATTGCCGAGCAATGAACTCATGCCCGGCTGGGCATCGAGCGCGGGCAAGCCGATCTGACGGGCGATCGAGCTTTCTTTGCAAAGCCCAATGCGTGCACTAATCTGTGCACAGCATTGCGGGCGAGCCGTGCACGCGGGCCGTAACGATATACGGGGCTGCTGATCAAATCGAAACCGTCCGCATGGCCGGAGAAGTCATGCGCCGCTCGTTCCTTCCAGTCCGATCGACGCCGCTCGCGCATGCGCTTTCGCTCGCGTTCGGCGTTTCTTGTCTCTTCCGCGCACTGCCCACGTTCGGCGCGTGCGACAACAACGCGCCCCAGTCCGGCGTGACGGCCACGTGCGACACGCGCTTGCCCAATCCGTCGACCTTGTCGGTCATCGCGGTGCCGGGCAGCGTCAACGTGACGATCAACGTTCTGCCCGGCGCCGAGCTCGACATCATCAATCGCAACGGACTATTCGTGCGCGATACGAGCACCGCGACGAACAGTGGAACGCTGCACGTGACCGGCGACAGCTTTGACGGAATGACCTCACAAAGCACCGCGTTGGGACGCAACACGCTGGTGAACCGCGGCGTCGTGTCAACAGCAGGCTTTAGCTCGGAAGCGATGTTCAACAGCGCGGCGGCCGTCATCATGCGCAACGAGGCCGGTGGCTCGCTCACGACGAGCGGCGCGAACGCCACCGCGATGAACGATTTCAGCAGTCCAGGCGGCGGCGCGCTCACCAACGACGGCACGATCGTCACGAGCGGCTCGAATTCGAGCGGAATGGGCGCGCGTACCGGCGGCGACACACTCATCAATAACGGCTCTATCGCGACGACCGGCACATCGGCGCACGGCATGCTCGCCAATGGCGGTATCGTGAACGGTCCCGGCAACAACGTCATCACGAACAACGGAACGATCGACGTGTCCGGCGGCAACGCGCACGGCATCGTCTCGCTCGATGCATCGCCGGGCACGATCACCAACACCGGCACGATCATCGCGCGCGGCACGGGCGGCCTGGGCATGTCCATCGCGAGTCGCGCGGCGATCGTGAATGCGGAGAACGCGAGCATCACGAGTCAGAAGGCAAGCGCGATCGTCGCGAATGGCGGCGGCACGCTCGACAACGCGGGCACGATTCAAGGCACGACGGGCGTGACGATCGCCAACGGCGGCGAGACGATCGACAACACGGGCACGATTCGCGGCACGGGCGCGGAGGCGATTGCGGCAAGGGGAAACATCAACGTGTCCGTCACGAACACCGGAACGATCGCGGGCGGCGCGGGCGTCGCGGTGCGCACCGATACTGGCCGCGATACGTTCACGATGAACGGCGGCGTGGTCACCGGACAGATTCGGCAGGGCGATGGCGTCGACGCATTCACGATGACCGCCGGCCAGCTCGACTCGCTCGATCAGGGCGACGGGCGCGACACGTTCACCATGTCGGGCGGGCGCATCGTCGGCGTCTTTGCGAACGGCGATGTCGCGCTGGTCACGGGCGGGCGCATCGGCAGCGTCGATCTGAACGTCGGCTCCAATATCTATGACATGTCGGGCGGGCAGGTCGACGGCAACGTCACCGCCGCGCAGAACGACGATACGTTCACGCTTTCTGGCGGCACGATCGGCGGGCGCGTGGATCTCGGCAGCGGCAACAACGCGTTGACGATCACGGGCGGGGCCATCGGGCAGGGCGTCTCGACCTCCTCCGGCGCGGACGCGCTGACATGGAGCGGCGGCACGATCGCGGGACCGGTAACACTCGGCGCGGGCGACGACACGGCCGTGCTCCGCAACCTGAACGATCCCGCGCTCGCCGCGATCACGCAGTTCGACGGCGGCCCGGGCTCGGATTCGCTCACGCTCGACAACGTGCAGGCAAGCGGTCTCTCGCGCTTTTCCAATTGGGAGACGGTGAACGCGTCTAACAATACGCAATTGACTTTCGATGCGAACGGACTGACGCTCGGCGATGCCGCGACAGGCACGGGCACGCTCAATCTCGATGCGACGAGCACGATTCTCGCGGGCGGCATCGGACGCACTTCGATGCGGCCGGCGATCGCGGGGCAACTCGTCACGTTGAACAACGCGGGAACGATCGATTTGACGAACGGCGGCACGAGCACGAGCGACGAATTCGTCGTGAACGGCAATTACACCGGCACGGCGGGACGGCTTCTGGTGCAGAGCGTGCTCGCGGCCGACGGCGCGCCGAGCGACAAGCTCGTGATTGCGCAGGGCGCGGGCGGAGGCACGACGTCGATCGGCGTAACGAACGTCGGCGGAACGGGCGGGCTGACGGTGAACGACGGCATTATGGTCGTTCAGGCGACGAATGGCGCGACGACATCGGCGGGCGCGTTCACGCTTGCGCGTCCGATGGAGGCCGGTGCGTACACCTATTACCTGTTCAAGGGCGGCGTGAGCGCGGGAACGGCGGACAACTGGTATCTGCGTTCGAGCGTGCCACCGGCGCCTGCTGCCCCAACGCCGACGCCAACGCCGACGCCGACGCCGACGCCGACGCCCACGCCGACGCCCACGCCCACGCCCACGCCCACGCCCACGCCGACGCCCACGCCCACGCCCACGCCCACGCCCACGCCGACGCCCACGCCCACGCCCACGCCCACGC